>NZ_JBVJOE010000003.1:0-548784 GCF_055583325.1 Amycolatopsis sp. NPDC104775 | reverse complement strand
GGTGTTGGGTGTGTTTTGTGGGGTGGTGGGACTTGGGCGGGCTTTTTTCCCCCCCCCCCCCCGAACCGCAGGGAGGCTTCGTATCGGGGTGCAGGGAGGGGGCTGGGTGCCTGGGTTTGTTGGGTGTGTTCGTCGCGGTTTAGTTCGTGGAGGGGCCTTTCACGAATTTTGGCGTGGAGGTGGGGCGTAGGAGTGCAGCTAGGGCGGTGCCTGCCCACCAGCCTGCTGTGGCTTGGATTGCGGGGAATAGGGCTGTTGCGGTGATGGCGACGGCGGCTAGCTCTGGGGTTCCGGCGAGGCTGGCTACTGTTCGTGCGGTCGCGGCTAGGGGTTGGCCGGTGAGTTCCCGGGTCAGCAAGGGGAGGATCCAGCCGGTCGCGGAGATCGCGGCGGTGGTTAGTGCGTGCCGTCGGGTGGTGGCTCCGGTGAGGGCGCCTAGGGCCAGGGGTAGCCACCAGAGTCCGGCTTCGGCGGCGGACCAGATCAGGCATACTCCGGCCAGTGCGAGGCCGGTTGACTGGGGCCAGCGGGGTTGGGTACGGGACAGGGGCATCAGTGCGCTCCTGGGCGGAGGGTCCAGACGACGGTGTCGTGTGGGGTGGCGGCGAGGCGAAGCGGGCGGTATCTGCCTGCGATCCAGTCTGGGATGAAAGTCGTGTACCAGGGGGAACCTGGATTTTCGCTTTGCCCGCCTGGATATTGCACCGAAGCTGTGCCGCTCGGCCAAGAGACTACGACGCGCAGGGCGGGGCCGAACGAGGATTGCAGGCCGCCGTCGGCTGCGTTGATGGTCCAGGGGTTGCCGTCGGAGGGCCAGGGGCCGTAGCCGGGGGTGCCAGTGATGGACGGGATTACTCGGGTGTGTACGCGGCCCCAGGTCCAGGTGGCGGGGGTCGGGCCCAGGGTGGTGGTCAGTTCGGTGACGGCTTGGGCGAAGGCGGTGCGCATCGCGGCCGAGGCGGTTCCGCCGGTGGTGCCGGGGTGGCTGAAGAGCGGGTTGGCTGGATCGTGCAGGGTCCAGTGTTCGAGGTTTTGGTTGAGGTTGACCAGGGTCAGTGATGCGGTCAGTCCGTCCTTGTCAACTTCGACGGGGACTTTCGCGGCATCCCAGTGTGGCTGGAAAACCGTGCTGACGTAGTCGTTCCAGAACTGCCACCAGATGGTCGCGGCGGCTGAATCGGTGGTCATCGACAACGGCCAAGAGGCCAGCAGGTTCCGGGCCTGGCGTTGGGTGGCGGTGAGTGGGGTGCTGTCTAGGGCGGCGAGGAGTGCGGGGACGATTTCGCGGGCCAGGTTGTCGGTGACGTTTTGTTGCAGGGACTGGAAATCTTCCGGGCGGAGGTTTCGGTGCGTGCTCAGGTATCTGGTGAGTTCCCTTGCGCGGTAACCGTTGTCGAAGCCGGAAGAAGGACCCAGATAGTACGGGTAGTCGGGGCCGGTTTGGCGTTGGTTGGCGGAGACTACGAAGTGCGAGGGCGGGTTGTGGACTTGCGGTACGGCCTCGAACGGGATGGTGCCGATGACGTCCGACTCGCCGGTGCCGGGAAGCGGGAGTGCGGGATCGCCGGAGGCGACCAGGGGGTATACGCCGGGGGCGATCGCGCCGATGTTGCCGCGGTCGTCGGCGTAGACGAAGTTCAGGGTGGGGGCTGCCCAGGAGCGCAGGGCGGCGCGGAGTTCGCCGTAATCGCGGGAGGCGTCGATCGCCAGGATGGCGGCGACGTCGGGGGAGGGCAGGTTTCCGGTCCAGGAGACTGCGACGGTTTGGCCGTCGAGGGTCATCAGCGGGCCGTGCACGGTGCGGTCGACTCGCCAGGTCACTGGATCGCCGCCGCGGACTGGGATCGTGTATTCAGCGGTTTCCACGGGGTGCCAGGAGCCGCGCCAAAAGTACTGCCCGGGGCGGGTTTGCTCGCGGTAGTAGAGGGTCGACTGGTTCTGGCCGTCGGTGACCGACCAGGACACGTGCCGGTTGCGCCCGATCACGATGCCGGGGACGCCGGGGTAGCTGGCTCCGGTCACGTCGTAGCCGGGCGAGTGCAGGGCGGCCTGGTACCAGATGGACGGCAGGGTCGTGGGCAGGTGCGGGTCGCCGGCCAGCATGGCGCCGCCGCCTGCGACTAGCGGGCCGTTGGCGGCCCAGGCGTTGCTGTCCGGGAAGGTGTGGACGGGCTGGACTGGGAGGTGCAGTCCGGACGGCGTGGGGGCGCCGGGAAGGGCGGGGGAGCCGGTGGACGGGGGTGAGCCGGGGGTGGCGGCGTTCGGGTTCGGGGCGGGGAGCGGGGCGATTCCGGCGGAGCGGTACGGGCCGGGATCGTAGGGGGCCTGGCGGTTGGGCGGGAGTGCGGGGAAAAGGCGGCGGGCCAGGTCGGGGCCCAGTGCGGTGGTGAGGATCGATCGTTGCAGCGGGTTGGTCGAGAAGTTCAGTGTTTGGGTGAGGACGCCTTGGGCGACCAGGCTGTCTACCGGCGTCCAGGGGGCGGGGGTGACTCCGGCGAGGGTGTAGAGGGCGGGGAGCTGATGCGCGGCAATGGTTTCGGTCATTGACTGGTTGACGCCGCGCGCGTAGGCGAGCAGGGCGGTGTGGGCGGGGCTGCTCGGCGGGATCGCCGCCCATTCCGCTTTCGCGGTGCGCAGGAGTCCTAGGCCCAGTTCGAACTTGTCCGAGGAAACGCCTGCGGGGCCTTGGAGTTCGGCCAGCCGGCCGGATCCCATCCGGCGCGCCAAGTCCAATTCGGACAGGCGGAATCGGGCGTGCAGGTAGCCGAGGGCGAGGAACGCGTCGGCGTCGGAGCGGGCGGTGATGTCGGGCACGCCGTCGGCGTCGAAGGACACTCGCACGGGGGCGGTCAGGCCGTCGAAGGCGAGTTCTTGGCTGCGCGGAAGGACTCCGCCGGCCGCGGACGCCCATACGCCCGTTCCCGGGTTCAGCGCCGAGCCGAGCGCGGGCAGCGGGCCTAGGCCGGTGCCGGAGACCACCGCCAGCGCGACGGCCGCGGCGGTCGCGAGGAGTGCGTTGAGGATTTTTCGGGGTCGTTTCATGGCGGCCTTCCTGGGACATGCCGGGTCGGGCGGACGGTAGCCGCGCGCGGTTGCGAATCGGTGCCGCCGGCCGGTGCGCGGGGTAACCGGCGGCGAACCGGGCGGCCGTAACTTCCTGTGCCGACAGACGAGCAGCAGTCGCGAGCAGAGGAGGACGCGTGGCACAGCGGAAGGGGCGTTGGCTCTTGCGGGAGCCCTCCCGCGACGCGGAGTTCAGGCTTTTCTGTTTCCCCTTCAGCGGAACGGGCGCGTCGTCGTGGCGGCGGTGGCCGGAGCGGATCGGGCCGGTCGACGTGTGCCCGGTCCAGCTGCCCGGCCGCGAGAACCGCATCGGCGAAGAGCCCTGCCGCGACATCGACGCGTTCGCCGACGGGGCGGTGGACTGGCTGGGCGAATACCTCGACCGGCCGTACGCCTTCTTCGGCCACTGCCAGGGCGCGCTGCTGGCGCACGCGGTGCTCAGCCGGATCGAGGAATTCGACGTCCGGCAGCCGGAGCGGTTGTTCGTGTCGTCGTCCCGGACCCCGGACCTGCCGCCGGAACGCCGGTACCGCGCGCCCGCCCCCGGCCTGGCCGGGGTGTTCCACCCGACGATGACCGACGAGCAGTTCGCCGAGGAGCTGCGGCGGGTCGCGCGCACCCTGGGCGGCGACCTGATCCCGGAGCTGCTGCCGATGCTCGTCGGCGTGCTGCGCGGCGACGTCGAAATGTGTTTCCGTTACGCGCCAGCGCATCCCAGCCCGCTCCGCTGCCCGATCACCGCGATCGGCTGGCGCGACGACCAGGACGTGCCCGCCCGGCAGATGACCGCGTGGTCCGCCTACGGCGCCACGACGCATCGCGTGCTGGACGGCGAAAAGCTGACTTTCCTGACTGCCCCGCCCGCACTGCTGGACGTCATCAGGCAGGACTTGACCGTGGCCGGCGATCCCGCGCCCGCCCTCGAACCGGAGGTGGCCCGATGACACTCCCCGTGCCAACCCAGCCCCGCACCCTTGTCGAACTCGTCGACCGGACCGCCGCGCGGCATCCGGGCGCACCAGCCGTGCGCGACGCGGAAAAACAGCTCGACTACACCCAGCTGACCACCGCGGCCGGTGCACTGGCCGCCGCGCTCGCCGAGGCCGGAGTGCGTCCCGAGGACCGCGTCGGCGTCTACCTGCCGCGCGGGGCGGACGTCGTGGTCGCCGTTCTCGGCGTGCTCAAAGCGGGTGCCGCTTACGTTCCGGTGGACGACAAATACCCCGACTCCCGCCGCGACCACCTGCTCGGCAGCGCCCGTCCGCGAGTGGTCGTGACCGCGCCCGGCTGGGCGGGCCGGCTGGCGCACCTCGGCCTGCCCGTCCTGGAATGGGACGGGCAGGCCTCCGGTACGAGCCCCGCCGTCGAGATCAGCGGAGCGCACGCGGCGTGCGTCCTGTTCACCTCCGGCTCGACCGGCGAGCCGAAGGGCGTCGTGCTGGAGCACCGGCAGATGGTCAGCTTCGCGCTCGACCCGGCGCTGCCCGAGCTGGGGCCGGGGGAGCGCACCGCGCAGGCGTCCGGGATTTCCTTCGACACCTTCACCTTCGAGGTGTGGCGTTCGCTCGCGGGCGGGGCCGAGATCGTGGTGGTGCCGTCGATTCCGGAGCTGATGTCGGCGGATCTGCGCAAGGAACTGCGCCGCCGCCGGATCACCGCGATGCTCGCGCCCGCGATCGCGCTGAACCACGTGACGCGGTACGACCGGGAAGCGTTCTCCTCGCTTTCGCTGCTGTGTTCCGGCGGCGACGTCCTGCTCCCGCAGACGTGTGCGGAACTGCGCGCGGGCGGCTTCGCCGGACAGCTGTTCAATCTCTACGGCCCCACCGAGACCACCGTCGCCTGCACCGGTCAGCGGATCGGCGATGAGCCGGGCTACGCCGAGCAGGTGCCGATCGGGCACGAGTTCGCCGGTGCCCGGCTTTCCGTGCTGGACGAGCGGCTGCGCGAGGTCGAGCCGGGCGAACCGGGCGAGCTGTATGTCGGCGGCACCGGAGTCGGCCGCGGTTATCTCGACCGGCCGGGCCAGACCGCCGTCCGGTTCGTTCCCGACCCCGCGGCCGGTCCGGGAGCCCGGAGGTACGCCACCGGAGACCGGGTCCGCCGTCGAGCCGACGGTGCGCTGGAATACCTCGGCCGCGCCGACGCTCAGGTCAAGATCCGCGGCGTGCGCGTCGAGCCGCGCGAGGTGGAACGGGTGCTGTGCAAGCATCCGGACCTCCGGGAAGCTGCCGTCGTCGCCGAGGGAGAAGCTGGCGACCGGCGGCTCGTGGCGGCGGTGGTTCCCGACAGCGAACGGGTAACTCTGCGCGCGGTAAGGGAATTCCTCGCCGACGAGGTGCCCGAACAGCTCATCCCGGCGGAGTTCGTGGTCCTGGAGGCGATGCCGCTCGACGCGCACGGCAAGCGCGACCTGGCGGCGCTGGGCGACCTGATCCGCGATCGGGCGGACCGGCGGGCCCCGTACGTGCCGGCCGGCACCGACACCGAGCGGTTCCTCGCCGGGCTGTGGGAGGACTTGCTCGCGGTCGAGGGGATCGGGCGCGACGACGACTTCTTCACCCTCGGCGGGCATTCGCTGCTCGCGGTCCGGGTCCGGATGGCCCTGCAGCGCAAGCTGAACGTGACCGTTTCCCCGGAATCGCTGTTCGCCAACAGCGTGTTGTCGGACCAGGCGGCAATGGTCGACGAGGCCAGGATGGCGGTGCCGCGATGACCGCGACCGCGATCGATCTGACCAATTTGGACGTGTTCGCCGACGGCGATCCGCACGAGGCGTGGGCGTGGCTGCGCGACCACGAGCCGGTCTACTGGAACCCGACGTCCGACGGCGGTTTCTGGGCGCTGACCCGGTTCGCGGACGTCTCGGCGGCCTATGTGGACTCCTCGGGCCTCTCGTCGCGGCGGGGCACGGTGATGGGCGGCTCGTATCGCAGCGATTCGGATTCGTCGTCCGGGCAGATGCTGATCGCCTCCGACGTTCCGGCGCACCGGCACCTGCGGCACGTGGTGCACAAGGCGTTCGGCCAGTCCATGATGGACAAAGCGGCCGGGTTCGTCCGCCAGTACCTCGGCGAAGCGCTGGACAAGATGACCGCCGACGGCGGCGCGGACTTCGCGGCCGACGTCGCGCCGGTGCTGCCCGCCGGCCTGCTCGCGGCGATGTTCGGGCTCGGCCGGGCGGACGCGTTCCGGCTGCTGGAGCTGACCAGGACGATGATCGGCTTCCAGGACCCGCTTTGCCGCGGCAGCGCCGGGGAAACGACCGCGCTGGTCACCGCGCAGGTCGAGATCTTCGAGCTGATGGCCGACCTGATCGAACGGCGCCGCGAGGACCCGGCCGACGACCTGCCGAGCATCCTGGCCGCCGCGTCGCTGAACGGCCGCCCGATGCGGGAGAGCGAACTGCTCTACAACTGCCTCAACGTCGCGGTCGGCGGGGACGAGACCACGCCGTTCACCGCTTCCGCCGCGGTGGCCGCTTTCATCGAGCACCCCGGCGAAGCCGCCCGGCTGCTGGCCGATCCCGGGCTGCTGCCCACCGCGCTGGAGGAAGTGTTCCGCTGGACGTCCACCAACGCCTACGTCCAGCGCACCGCGACGCGCGACCTGATGATCGGCGGCAAGCTGATCGAAGAAGGCCAGTTCGTGACGCTGTGGAACGCCGCCGCGAACCGCGACGAGCGGGAGTTTCCCGAGGCGTCCCGGTTCGACGTCGGCCGCACGCCCAACCACCACCTCGCCTTCGGGGTGGGGATCCACCGCTGCATCGGCGCCGTGGCCGCGCGGATGGAGATCTCGCTGTTCTTGGAAGAAATCGTCCGCCGCGGCCTCGTTTTCCATTCGGCCGGCGCCCCGCGGCGGCTGCGGTCCAACTTCATGCTCGGGCACACCCACCTCCCGGTGACCGTGTCCCGCTGAGTTCCGAAAACCCGCTGATCAGGAGGAGAAACCGATGAACCCGTTCGAAAACGCCGACGGCCGCTACCTCGTGCTCGTCAACGACGAGGACCAGCACTCGCTGTGGCCGGTGGAACTGGACGTCCCGGCGGGCTGGAACCAGGTGTTCGGCGAGGCGTCCCGCGAGGACTGCCTCGACTACGTGAACACGCACTGGACCGACATGCGGCCGAAAAGCCTGCGGGAAGCGATGGCGGCGCAGGCCTGATCCGGCCCAGCCCGACCGGCCCGTTCCGCCCGACTCGACGAGGAGAGTCCGATGCTCAACCAGGCCGTCCGCGCCAGCGCGGCGACCCCGGTGTCCGGCGAGGTCCTGCCGGCGCTGTTCGAGCGCGGGGTCCGGGACCGCCCGGACGCACCCGCGGTCCTGTTCGAGGGCACGCGGGTGTCCTACGCCGAGTTGAACGCCCGCGCCGCCCGGCTCGCCGGGTTCCTGCGGGCACGCGGCACCGGGGTCGAATCCCGGGTCGCGGTGGCGGTTCCGCGGTCGGTGGAACTGGTCGTTTCCCTGTACGCGGTGCACAAGGCGGGTGGCGCGTACGTGCCGATCGACCCGGACTACCCGCCGGACCGGATCGCTTTCCTGCTCGGGGATTGCGGCGCGCGGACGGTGCTGACGACGCGGGCGGTGGCGGCGCGCCTCCCGGCCGTGCCGGGCGTCGAAGTGGTCGAACTCGACGCCGAACCCGTGCGGTCCGAACTCGCGTGCTTCCCGGACGAGTTCCCGGCCGCCGGGGTGCGGCCGGGAAACGCCGCGTACGTGATCTACACGTCCGGCTCGACCGGGCGGCCGAAGGGAGTGGTCGTCCAGCACGACGGGATCGTGAACCGGTTGCGCTGGATGCAGGACCGCTACCGGCTGGCCCCCGGCGAGCGCGTGCTGCAGAAAACGCCGTCCGGATTCGACGTTTCGGTGTGGGAGTTCTTCTGGCCGCTGCTGGCCGGGGCCACGCTGGTGGTCGCGAAACCGGGCGGGCACCGGGATCCGGCGTACCTCGCCCGGCTGATCCGCGCGGAACGGGTGACCACCGCGCATTTCGTGCCGTCGATGCTGGAGGTCTTCCTCGACGAACCGGAAACGGCCGGGTGCACCGGCCTGCGCCGGGTGATCTGCAGCGGCGAAGCGCTGGCCCCGCACACGCGGAACCGGTTCTTCGAGGTCTTCCCGGCCGCCGGACTGCACAATCTCTACGGCCCTACCGAGGCATCGGTGGACGTGACCAGCTGGGAATGCGCCGCCTCCGACACCGACGACCCGGTGCCGATCGGCGCGCCCGTGTGGAACACCGGAGCGCACGTGCTGGACGCTCAGCTAAAGCCGGTCGCCCCTGGTGTGCCAGGGGAACTGTATCTGACCGGGGTGCAGCTGGCCCGCGGCTACGGCGACCGGCCGGGGCTGACCGCCGAGCGCTTCGCCGCGTCGCCGTTCGGTCGCGGCGAAAGGATGTACCGCACCGGAGACCTCGCCCGCTGGCGAGCCGACGGCGTGCTCGAATACCTCGGCCGGACCGACAGCCAGGTGAAACTCCGCGGGCAGCGGATCGAGCTGGGCGAGATCGAGGCGGTGCTTCGGTCGGTGCCCGGCGTCCGGCGAGCGGCGGTGCTGGTCCGGGCGGAGCAGCTGGTGGCTTACGTCGTCGCCGACCCGGGAGTCGAGGTCCGTGCGGAGGCGGCGAAGTTCCTGCCGGAGCACATGGTGCCTTCGGCGGTCGTCGTGCTGGACGAGTTGCCGGTGACAGGCAACGGGAAACTCGACCGCGCCGCGCTTCCGGAACCGCCGGAACCCACCGCGCCCCGGCGGTCGCCGCGTACCGAGGACGAAGAGCGGCTGTGCCGGTTGTACCGCGAGGTGCTCGGCGTGTCCGAGGTCGGGATCGACGACAGTTTCTTCGACCTCGGCGGACATTCCTTGCTCGGCGCCCGGCTGATCAGCCGGATCCGCACGGAGTTCGGCGTCGAACTGCCCATCCAGACCCTGTTCGACGCGCCCGCCGTGATCGCGCTGTCCGAGGAACTCGCCCAAGCAGCCCGCGCCCGCCGCCCGCTCGCCCCGATGTCGCGGCCGGACCCGATGCCGTTGTCCTTCGCGCAACGGCGGCTGTGGTTCCTGCAGCAGTTCGAAGGACGGTCGGCAACCTACAACATCCCGCTGGTGCTGCGGCTGTCCGGTCCTCTCGACCGGACAGCGTTGCGCGCGGCCGTCTCGGACGTGGTGGCCCGGCACGAAGCCTTGCGGACGATTTTCCCCGCCCACGACGGCGAACCGCGGCAAATGGTGTGCGCTGATCCCGCCGAGTGGCCCGTACTGTCCACAGTGGATATTTCGGAAGATGCTATCCCCGAATGGATCCGAGCCGAAACCGGGCGCGGGTTCGATCTGACCGCCGAACCGCCGTTGCGCGCCACCCTCCTGCGGGCAGGGCCGGAAGAGCACGTGCTTGTCCTCGTGGTGCACCACATCGCCGGGGACGCCTGGTCGATGGCGCCGTTCGCGGCGGAAGTGTCGCGCGCTTACTCGGCCCGCTCGGCCGGTCGTCCGCCGGAGTTCGCGCCGTTGCCCGTGCAGTACGCGGATTACACGCTGTGGCAACGAGATCTGCTCGCGAACGAGGGCGATCCGGACAGCGTCGCCGGTCAGCAGCTCGCCTACTGGCGCACCGCGCTGGCCGGGCTGCCCGACGAACTGCCGATGAAGACCGACCGTCCCCGGCCCGCCGTCGCCGGGTACACCGGCGGGATCGTCCGGCTGGAGATCCCGGCGGACGCGCACCGCCGCTTGGCGCGGACGGCGAAACAATGCCGCTCAAGCCTGTTCATGGTGCTGCACGCGACGTTGGCCGTGCTGCTGGGCCGGTCCGGCGGCGGCGCCGACATCCCGATCGGCACGTCGATCGCCGGGCGTACCGAAGACGCGCTGGCCGGGCTCGTCGGCTGCTTCGTGAACACCCTGGTGCTGCGCGCGGACCTGTCCGGCAACCCGTCGTTCCGGGAGCTGGTCCGCCGGGTCCGGCGCACCGACCTGGCCGCGCTGGCGCATCAGGACGTCCCGTTCGAGCGGCTGGTCGACCTCCTGCGGCCGGAGCGTTCGCTCGCCCGGCACCCGCTGTTCCAGGTCATGTTCACCTTCCAGAACGCGCCCGAGGCGACGCTGGAGCTGCCCGATCTCGCCGTAGCGGCGGCGGAATCCGGGACGGCGACCGCGAAATTCGACCTGAACTTCGAGCTGCGCGAGCGCTTCGGCAGCGACGGCGGCCCGGCCGGGATCGGCGTCGCGATCGAGTACAGCCACGATCTGTTCGACGAACCCACCGTCACCGCGCTCGGCGGTGAACTGCTGGCGCTTCTCGACGGGTTCGCCGCCGACCCGGACCAGCCGATCGGCGAGCTGACCGCGGCGGCCGTCCAGCGCACCGAGCGGGCCGAACCGGAGGTCGAGGCGCATCCGGAGCAGGAGGAAACCCTCCGGGCGCTGTTCGCGGATCTGCTCGGCCTGGACCGGGTCGAGGCCACCGACGACTTCTTCGACCTCGGTGGCGACAGCATCCTGTCCATCCGGCTGGTGAGCCTGGCCCGCAAGGCGGGATTGCCGCTCGGGCCGCGGGATGTGTTCCTGCACAAGACAGTCCGGCGGCTGGCGGCGGCCGCTGCTCACGCCGCACCGACCGACGACCCGATCGACTCGGTCGGCCGGGTAGCGCCGACCCCGGCCGTGCGCTGGGCGCTGGGCCGCGGATCGGCTCAGTCCGTGCTGCTGCGGGTGCCGCCGTTCCTCGGTCCGGCTGGGCTGACCGGGGCGCCGCTGCCCGTGCTGACCGGCGCGGTGCAGGCGGTGCTCGATCACCACGACGCGCTGCGGGCCCGGCTCGTCGGCCGGGAACTGGAGATCCAGCCGCCCGGCGCGGTCGCCGCGGCGGACTGCGTGCGCAGGGTCGGGCCGGACGAGGCCGTGGAGCCGTGGCTTTCCCCGCCGGGGATGGTCCAGGTGGTGTGGTTCGACGCGGGCGCCGAGCCCGGCCGTCTGCTGGTGGTCTTGAACGACCTGGTCGCCGACGCCGAGAGCGTGCGGATCGTGCTGGCGGACCTCGCCGCCGCGCTGGCGACCCGGTCCCGCGGCGAGACCCCGCGCTTGGACCCAGTCGGCACTTCATTCCGCTCCTGGGCCGCGACGCAGACCGACCTGCCACCGGCACCGCCAGCCGCCGAATTTCCGGTAGCTGGCTCGCGGACGGTTTCCTTGCCAGCGGCGGAAACCACCGCATTGCGAAGCTTGGCGGAAGCCTCGAACACCGGCCTGAGCGAAGTCCTCCTGACCGGCCTCGCGCTGACCTCGGCGCAGCAGGGGACCAGCCCGCTGGTGGACCTCGAACGGTCCGGACGGGAAGAGCCCGGCCTCGCGCGCACGGTCGGCAGGTTCGCCCTGCCGGGCGCGGTCCGGTTCGACCTGGGCGCGCTCGACCTGGCCGACGCGTTCGACGGCGGCGAGGCCGCGGGTATCGCGCTGAAACGAGTCAAAGAGCAGCTCCGCACCGCCCCCGGCGGTTCCGAACCGGCCCCGGTCGGGTTCAGCTGCCTGGCCGACCCCGTCGGCTGGACCGTGGCCGAAGCCGGGCTCGCCACCACCCTGAGCCATCCGGTCGAGGTCGTCGCCTGGCTGGACGACGGGGTGCTCACCGCCCGCTGGACCTGGACCGGGGAAGCACCGGGGCTGGCCGACAGCTGGACCGCGGCTCTGACCGCCTTGGCCGGGCACGCGGGCCGGCGCGGAGCGGGCGGGCACACGCCGTCGGATCTCCCGCTGGTCCGGCTGAGCCAGCACGAGATCGACGAGTTCGAAGACGAGTTGGAGGACCGGACGTGAACCAGCGCGGCATCCAGGACATCCTGCCGCTTTCGCCGCTGCAGGAAGGGCTGCACTTCCACGCCCACTTCGACCAGGAGGACTCCGACCCGTACACCGTCCAGGTCTCCTTCGACCTCGACGGCGCGCTCGAGGGCGAAACGCTCCGCGCGGCGGCGCGGACCCTGCTGCGCCGCCACCCGAACTTGCGCGCGTACTTCCGCACCGGGAAATCGGGCCAACCGGTGCAGATCGTCCCGCGCCGGGTGCCCGACCCCGACTGGCGCGACCTCGACCTTCGCGCGCTCCCCACTGACCGGCAGGAAACCGAACTGGCCGCATTGGCCGGGGAAGACCGCACCCGCCGCTTCGACCTCGCCGTCCCGCCCCTGATCCGGTTCACCCTCGCCCGGCGCGGCGAACGGCAGTACCGGCTGATCGTCACCAACCACCACATCCTGCTCGACGGATGGTCGCTGCCGCTGCTGCTGCGCGAGCTGTTCACGCTGTACGCGCTCGGCGGCGAAGACACCGGGCTGGAGGAACCGGCCCCGTACCGCGATTACCTGGCCTGGCTGGCGAACCAGAACCGCGGCACCGCCGAGAAAGCGTGGCAGAACGCGCTGGCCGGGCTCGACGGCGGAACGCAGCTGGTCCCGGCCGCCGCGGGAGCCGGGGAACCGTCCGTGTCAGTCGAATGCGAGCTGACCCCGGAGGACACCGCCGCGCTCACCGCGCTGGCCCGCCGCTGCGGCAGCACCCTCAGCACCGTCGTGCACGGCGCGTGGGCGGTCCTGCTCGGCGGCTTGACCGGTCGCGACGATGTCGTGTTCGGCTCCGTCGCGGCGGGCCGCCCACCGGAACTCGACGGCGTGGAGCGGATGATCGGGCTGTTCGCCAACACCCTCCCGACCCGGGTGCGGCTCGACCCCGGCGAGAGTTTCGCGCGGCTGCTGGCGCGGATCGGGGACTGGCAGTCCGGCTTGCGCGCGCACGAATACCTCGGGCTGGCCGATCTGCAGCGGTTGGCGGGCGAGCGCAGCCTGTTCGACACGGTCCTGGTGTTCGAGAACTACCCGATCGGCAGCGAGGCCGCCGACCTCGGGGAGCTGGACCTGACCGTGCGCGTCGCCGGAGCGCGCGACGCGACGCACTACCCGGTGAGCCTGGTCGTGTTGCCCGGCAAGACCTTGCGATTCCGCCTGGACCACCGGCCGGACCTCGCCGAGGCGGCCACTCTCCTCCAGCGGCTGGTCCGATTGCTGGCCCGCGTTGCCGCGGAGCCGGACGTGCGCGTCGGACAGCTGGACGTCCTGGCCGACGACGAACGCACGCGGATCCTGAAGTCCTGGAACGACACCACGGTCCCGGTCCCCGCCGAAGCCACTCCTGAGCTGTTCGAGGCGCAGGCGGCCCGCACCCCGGACGCGGTCGCCCTGATCCACGGCGCCGTCGAGCTGACCTACGCACAGGTCAACACCTGGGCGAACCGGCTGGCCCGCGAACTGGTCGCGCGCGGAGTCGGGCCGGAAAGCCGGGTCGCGGTCGCGCTGCCCCGCACGCCGAGCCTGCTCGTCACCCTGCTGGCCGTGCTCAAGGCAGGCGGGGCCTACATCCCGCTCGACCCGGCCCACCCGGCCGAGCGGATCGACGCCATCCTCGCCGACGCCGCTCCCGTGCTCGCGGTGACCGACCGGAACGCGCCGCTGGGATCGGTCCCGGTGCTCGCGCTGGACGAGCCGTCCGTGACCGCGGCGCTCTGCGGCCATTCCGGTGCCGACCTGAGCCCGGGCGAGCGGCTGGGCGAGCCGTCGCCGTCGAACGCCGCCTACGCGATCTACACGTCGGGATCCACCGGAAAGCCCAAGGGCGTGGTGATTTCCCGGGCCGCGCTGACGAACTTCCTGCACGCCATGCGCGCGCTCGTCCCGCTCGCCGAGCACGACCGGCTGCTGTCGGTCACCACGATCGCCTTCGACATCGCCGGATTCGAGCTGTACGGCCCGCTGCTCGCCGGAGCCGCCGTCGTGCTCGCCGACCGCGAGTCCGTTATGGACAGTGCCGCGCTGGCGGCGCTGGCCGAATCCAGCGGTGCCACGGTCATGCAGGCGACGCCTTCGCTGTGGCGCGCGTTTCTCGCGCACGACGACAAAACTGGGGCCGGTCTGCGGATCGTGACCGGCGGCGAGGCGTTGCCCGCCGAACTGGCGGCGGTGATGAGCGAGCGCGGCAGCCAGGTGATCAACGTGTACGGGCCGACCGAGACCACTATCTGGTCCACCGCTGCGGAGGTCTCCGGCGGCGCCCCCACGATCGGCAAACCCATCGCCAACACCCGCTGTTACGTCCTCGACCGCGCCCTGCGTCCGGTGCCCGCCGGGGTCACCGGGGAGCTGTACATCGCGGGCGACGGCTTGGCCCGGGGATATCTGGACCGGCCCGCGTTGAGCGCCGAACGGTTCGTCGCGGACCCGTTCGCCGGGCCGGGCGAGCGGATGTACCGGACCGGCGATCTCGCCCGGTGGGCGCAGGACGGCGAGCTGGAGTACCGGGGCCGGGTCGACACGCAGGTGAAGGTGCGCGGATTCCGCGTCGAGCTGGGCGAGGTGGAAACCGCGCTCCGGCGGCATCCGGCTGTGCGGGAGGCGGTGGTGCTGGCGCAGCCGGGGCCGTCCGGCAGCGCGCGCCTGGTCGCTTACGTCGTGGCTGAGTCCACTGTGGACGAAACCGCGTTGCGGGAACACCTCGCCGCGGGGCTGCCCGAGTACATGGTGCCGTCGCTGTTCGTGCCGCTCGACGCACTGCCGCTGACTCCGAACGGGAAGATCGACCGCAAGGCGCTGCCGTCCGGTGCTCCCTCCTCGAGGCCGGTCGGACGGCGGCCGCGGACCGGGCCGGAGGAGATCCTGTGCGGGCTCTTCGCCGAGGTGCTGGGCGTACCCGAGGTCGGCATAGACGACGATTTCTTCGAACTCGGCGGCCATTCCCTGCTCGGCGGCCGCCTGATCAGCCGGATCCGCCGAACCCTCGGCGCGGAGCTGCCGATCCGCGCGGTGTTCGACGCGCCGACGGTCGCTACGCTGGCTCAGCGAGTCGACGTCGCCGGTCACGCCCGGCGGGCGCTGGAGCCGATGGCGCGGCCGGACGTCCTGCCGCTTTCGTTCGCGCAGCGCCGGTTGTGGTTCCTGCACCGGATGGAAGGCGTCGGTTCGACGTACAACATCCCGCTCGCCCTGCGGTTGAGCGGCGCGCTGAATCGTGACGCGCTGACCGCCGCACTGGCCGACGTGACGGCCCGGCACGAGGTGCTGCGGACGGTGTTTCCGGAGGTGGACGGCGAGCCGCGGCAAATCGTTCTCGATCCTTCGGCGGTGGCGATCGCCGTCGCGCCGTCCACTGAGGACGAACTGCCCGGCCTGCTCGCCTCGGCGGCTGGCTACGCCTTCGACCTGACCGTGGAAACGCCGTTGCGCGCGTCGTTGTTCGAGCTGGGCGAGACCGAGCACGTGCTGCTGGTCGTGGTGCACCACATCGCCGGTGACGCCTGGTCGATGGCACCGTTCGCCGCCGACCTGTCCACCGCGTACGCCGCGCGGGTGCGGGGGAGCGCGCCAACGTTCGCGCCGTTGCCGGTGCAGTACGCGGATTACACACTGTGGCAACGGAAGCTCCTCGAGGAAGACGACCTCGCTGCGGAGCAGCTGGAGTACTGGCGCAAGCGTTTGCGCGACCTGCCTGCCGAGCTGACCCTGCCTGCGGACCGGCCGCGTCCGGCGGTGTCCGCGCACCGCGGTGGCACGGTCCGGTTCACCCTGCCCGCCGAGACGCGGCACGGGTTGCGTCGGCTGGCGCTGGAATCCGGCGGGACGGCGTTCATGGTGGTGCAGGCGGCGGTGGCCGCGCTGCTGTCCCGGCTGGGCGCCGGTCCGGACGTGCCGCTCGGCAGCCCGGTCGCGGGCCGCGCCGACGAGGGCCTGGACGGGCTGGTCGGGTTTTTCGTGAACACCCTGGTGTTGCGCAACGACCTTTCCGGCGACCCGAGTTTCCGCGAACTGACCGGCCGGGTCCGGGAAACGAACCTCACCGCGTACGCGCATCAGGACGTGCCGTTCGAGCGGCTGGTGGAAGAGCTGAACCCGGCCCGCTCGATGGCCCGGCATCCGCTGTTCCAGGTCATGGTGGCCTGGCAGAACACGCCTCGCGCGGAGCTGGCGCTCCCGGGGCTCGCCGCGGAACTGGCGGACACCGGCGCCGCGCCCGCCCGGTTCGACCTGTCGTTCACCTTCGCCGAGGGTCCGTCCGAAGTGGACGGTTTCGTTGACTACGCCGCGGATCTGTTCGACGAGGAAACCGTGCGGGCGCTGGTAGCGCGGCTCGTCCGGCTGCTCGATTCCGTGCTCGCCGAACCGGACATCCCGTTGAGCAAGCACGACGTGCTCCTGCCCGGCGAACGCGCGGAGCTGCTCAGCACCCGGCCGCTGCCCGCGGTCGCCCGGCGCGTGCTGCCCGAGGTGCCGGACCAGGCGGTGGCCCGGGTGCTCGACGCCGACGGCCAGCTGGTGCCGCCGAACTCGCCCGGCCTGCTGTACGTCGGCGGGTTGCCGGAAGGCTGGGCCGAAGGGCTGGTGCCCGACCCGCATGGCGGACCGGACACGTGGATGTATCCGACCGAGGTGCCGGTGCGCTGGCTCCGCGACGGCCGTCTGGTGCGCCAGGTGGTGCTGAACGAGACCGCGGAGGAAGCTCCGACCGGACGTGCGCCCGGCACCCCGCAGGAAGAGATCCTGTGCGGGATTTTCGCCGAACTGCTGGGCAAACCGTCGGTGGCCGCCGACGAGGATTTCTTCGCGGCGGGCGGGCATTCGATGCTGGCCGCGCGGGTCGTCGGCCGGGTGCGGTCGGTGCTGGGGCTGGAACTGCCGGTCCGGACGCTGTTCGAGGCGCCGACCCCGGCCGGGCTCGCGCGGCATCTCGCCGACGCCGGTTCCGCCCGCCCGCCGCTGGTCCCGCAGCCGCGTGGGGAGGCCGTGCCGCTGTCGTTCGCGCAGCGCCGGCTGTGGTTCGTCCAGCGCTTGGAGGGCGCGACCTCGACCTATCACATCCCGCTGCCGGTGCGGCTGACCGGCGCGCTGGACCGCGGTGCGCTGGCCGCCGCGCTCGCGGACGTGGTGGCCAGGCACGAAAGCCTGCGGACGGTGTTCCCGGAGATCGACGGCGAACCCCGGCAGATCGTGCTGGACCCGCCCGACCGGTTCTTCGAACTGTCCGTTGTGGACACTGGGCGCGCGGAACTGGCCGAGCGGCTGCGGGAAGCCGCCGAACAGCCCTTCGACCTGGCGGAGCGGCCGCCGATGCGGGCGTGGCTGTTCCGGCTCGGCGAGGCCGAGCATGTGCTGCTGGTGGTGGTGCACCACATCGTCGGCGACGAATGGTCGATGGGCCCGTTGGCCGCCGACCTCGCCGCCGCCTACGCCGCCCGAGCGGCCGGGCACGCCCCGGAATTCGCTCCGCTGCCGGTTCAGTACGCGGATTACGCGATCTGGCAACGGGATCTGCTGGGCGAAGGTCTCGCCGCCGGTCAGCTCGACTACTGGTCCCGCCAGCTCGCCGATCTGCCCGAACAGCTCGAACTCCCGGGAGCCCGGCCGCGTCCGGCCGAATCGTCCTACCGGGGCGGGGTGGTTCCGTTCGCCCTCGGCGCCAGCGCGCACCGGGCGCTGCGGAAGCTCGCCCTCGACTGCGGCGCGACTCCGTTCATGGTCGTGCAGGCGGCGTTGGCGGCGTTGCTGTCCCGGCTCGGGGCGGGGGAGGACATCCCGCTGGGCACCCCGGTCGCGGGCCGGGTCGACGACGGCACCGATCCGCTCGTCGGGTTCTTCGTGAACACTTTGGTGCTGCGCAACGACGTTTCCGGCGATCCAAGCTTCCGCGAGCTGGTCGGCCGGGCGCGCGAAACGGACCTGGCCGCCTACGCGCACCAAGACGTGCCGTTCGAGCAGCTGGTGGAGAAGATCAACCCGGCGCGGTCGCTGTCGCGGCATCCGCTGTTCCAGGTGATGCTGTCCTGGGCAGGCGGCGGCGACGTCCGGCTGGATCTGCCCGGGCTCACGAGCGAGCTGATGACGCCGGAGAGCCGCGTCGCCAAGTTCGACCTGACCCTCAACGTCGCCGAAACCTGGGACGGGGGCGATCCGGACGGGCTCGCCGGGACCGTCGAATACAGCACCGATCTGTTCACCGAGGCGAGCGCGCGGCGGCTGGGCGATCGGCTGACGCGGCTGCTCGAATCCGCGGTGGCCGAGCCGGACCGGCGGGTCGGAGAGCTGGAGGTGTTCCTGCCCGGCGAACGCGAGCTGCTGGACGCCGCTGGTCAGGGTGCCGCGCTGGATCTCGCTCCGGGCACGGTCCCTGAACTACTGGTCACTTCTGAGGAAACGGCACTGGTTTTCGAACAGCAGTCAGTGTCGTACGTCGAATTGAACGCCCGGGTCAACCGGCTCGCGCGAGCCCTGATCGCGCGCGGCGTCGGACCGGAATCGGTGGTCGCGGTGGTCACCCCGCGCACCCTCGACGCGATCGTGGCGCTGTTCGCGGTGCTCGTCTCCGGCGCGGCCTATCTGCCGGTCGACCCGGACGTTCCGGACCAGCGCGTGGAGCTGCTGCTCGCCGAATCCGGTGCGATGCTGGCGATTTCGGCCGGGGCACCGGCGTGCGGCACCGTGCCGGTGCTGGCTCTCGACGATCCGGCCGTCGTCGCGGAACTGGCGCGGACGCGACCGGACACTGTGCTCGACAGCGAACGGATCCGTCCGCTGCGCCCAGAACACCCGGCATACGTGCTCTACACGTCGGGATCGACCGGACGTCCGAAGGGCGTGGTGGTGGAGCACCGCAACATCGTGCATCTCTTCCACGCGCACCGGACGGACCTGTTCGAGCCGTCCGTGCGGGAGCACGGCGGACGCCGGTTCCGGGTCGCGCTGACCGCCGCGCTGTCGTTCGACACCTCGTGGCAAGGGCTGCTGTGGATGCTCGCCGGGCACGAGCTGCACCTGGTCTCCGACCCGGTCCGCCGCGATCCGGAAGCACTCGTCGGCTACGTGCGCGAGCAGCGGATCGACTACCTCGACATCAGCCCGACCCTGTGCCAGCACCTGGTGAACGCCGGTCTGCTCGACGGCGAACACCAGCCGGCCGTCATCGGGCTCGGCGGAGAGGCCATCACAGCTCCACTGTGGGAACGCTTGCGGGGGTGCGAAAACCTTGTGAGCCACAACTACTATGGTCCGACCGAGGCCACTGTGGACACTCTCGGCACCAGACTGTCGGCCGCCGAAGAACCGGTGCTGGGACTGCCGTTGCGCGACATCCAGGCGCGCGTGCTGGACTCCCGGCTGCGGCCGGTCCCGGCCGAAGCGGACGGCGAGCTGTACCTCGCCGGACCGCAGCTGGCCCGGGGCTATCTCGGCCGTCCGGACCTGACCGCCGCCGCGTTCGTGGCGGATCCGGCCGGCGGCGGCCGGATGTACCGCACCGGCGACGTGGTGCGGCGGCGGCCGGACGGCACGCTGGAGTACCGCGGCCGGGCCGACGAGCAGGTGAAGATCCGCGGGTTCCGGATCGAACTCGGCGAGGTGGAAAGCGCGCTCGGACGGCATCCCGGCGTCGCCGCCGCGGTCGCCAGCGTCCGGCCCGGCAGACTCGGCGAACCGATGCTGGTCGCGCACGTGGTGCTCAAGTCCACTGTGGACAGCAAAGCCCTGCGCGCGTATCTCGCCGACGCGCTGCCGGACTATCTGGTGCCGTCGGCGATCCTGGCCGTCGACGAGTTCCCGGTGACCTCCAGCGGGAAGGTCGATCGCAAGGCGCTGCCGGAACCGCCGGTGCGCGCGGAGGCCGCCCGGGCGCCGCGAACGGAGCCGGAGCGGGTGCTCTGCGGGATTTTCGCGGAACTGCTGGAACTTCCGTCGGTCGGGATCGACGACGGGTTCTTCGACCTCGGCGGGCATTCGCTGCTCGCCACCCGGCTGATCAGCCGGGCCCGTTCGGCGCTCGGCGTCGAACTGTCCGTCAAGACCGTGTTCGAGGCGCAGACTGTCGCCGCTCTCGCCGAGCGGCTGGGCACTGCGGAGAAGGCGCGGCCCGCGCTGCGCCCCCGGATGAGGGAGGCCTCGTGATCCCGCTTTCCTATGCCCAGCAACGGCTGTGGTTCCTCGATCAACTCGAAGGGCCCAGTTCCACCTACAACCTGCCGCTGGTGATCCGCCTGCGGGGCCCGCTGGATCCCGCTGCCCTCACTGCCGCGCTCCACGACGTAGTCCGGCGGCACGAAGTGCTGCGCACGACCTTCTCCGACGAGAGCGGGGAACCGTGCCAGATCATCGCTGCCGAGGCCACTCCGGAGGTGCGCGTCACCGAGTGCGCCGAAGCCGACGTGCCCGGACTGGTCGCCGAGGCCGTCCAGCGGCCCTTCGACCTGCGTGCCGACCTGCCGATCCGGCTCGCGCTGTTCCGGCTGGGCACCGCGGAGCACGTGCTGGTCCTCGTGACGCACCACATCGCCAGCGACGGCTGGTCGATGGGCCCGCTGGTCCGCGACCTGGCCACCGCGTACGCGGCGCGGCTCGACGGCCGCGAGCCGGAATGGGTCCCGCTTCCCGTGCAATACCCCGACTACACCTTCTGGCAGCAGGAAATTCTCGGCGCCGCGGACGATCCGGACAGCACGCAGTCGCGGCAGCTGGCCTACTGGCGGGACACGCTCGCCGGTCTTCCGGACGAACTCCCGTTGCCGCTGGACCGGCCGCGCGGCGCCCGGACCACGAAACGCGGCGACTCCGTCTCGGCGCGCGTGGATTCCGCCACGCACCAGGCATTGCTGCGGCTTGGCCAAGACCGGCAGGCGACGCTGTTCATGGTCGTCCAGACCGCGCTGGCCGCGCTGCTGCACCGCCTCGGCGGCGGAACCGACATCCCGATCGGCTGCACCGTCGCCGGCCGGACCGACGAGGCGCTGGACGATCTGGTCGGCTTCTTCGTCAACACGCTCGTCCTGCGCACCGACGTCAGCGGCGACCCGGGTTTCGGCACGTTGCTCACCCGGGTCCGGGAATCGGTGCTCGGCGCGTACGCGAACCAAGAGCTGCCGTTCGACCGGCTGGTGGAAGACCTGAAACCGGCGCGGTCGCTGTCCCGGCACCCGCTGTTCCAGGTCATGCTGGCGTGGCAGACGGTGTCCGAATCCGAGGTGGCCTTCCCCGGCGTGCACGCCGAACTGGAGCCGTTCGGGTGGGATACGGCGAAATTCGATCTCACCTTCACCGTCGCCGAGCGGCCGGACGGGCTCGACCTGGCGTGCGAGTTCGACACGGATCTGTTCGACCGGGACACCGTGTCGGCGATGGTGTGCCGCCTCGTCCGGCTGCTGAGCGTCGCCGGTGCGGAGCCGGAGCTGCCGATCGGCCGGATTCCGTTGCTGGACGAAGAAGAAACCGCGCTGCTGGAACGGTCGAGCCGCGGCCCTGAGGCCGACCTGGGCGACTGGACGGTGCCTGCTCTGGTCGCCGCGCAGGCCGCGCGGCAGCCGGACGCGGTGGCGGTGAGCGCCGGGGAAACCCGGATCAGCTACCGCGAACTCGACCGGCGGGCCAACCAGTTCGCGCACCGGCTGCGGGCGCTCGGGGTCGGCCCGGAAACCCCGGTCGCGATCTGCGCGGACCGCGTCCCGGACCTTTTGGTCCTGCTGCTGGGCATCCTGCGCGCGGGCGGCCACTACGTTCCGATCGATCCGGCGCACCCTAGGGAGCGGATCGAGTTCCTGTTCGAGGACACCGGTGCTGACTTGCTGGTGGCTCAACGCCAGTACGCCGACCGGGCACCTTCGGGCGTGCGCACCGTGGTGTGGGAAGACACCGAACTCGGCGAGTTGCCGGACACCCCGCCACCGGTCGCCGTCCGGCCGGACAACCTGGCCTACGTCCTCTACACCTCCGGCTCGACCGGGCGGCCGAAGGGCGTGCAGGTTTCGCACCGGGCGATCGTCAGGCTCGTGCACGGCCAGGAGTACAGCGAGTTCGGCCCCGGCGCGGTGTTCCTCCTGCTGGCCTCGCAATCCTTCGACGCCGCCACTTTCGAACTGTGGGGCTCGCTGTGCACCGGGGCGCGGCTCGCGGTCCATCCCGCTGGCGTGCCCGACGCGGACGGCTTGGCGAAGGTGCTCGAAACGGAGGGCGTCACCACGCTGTGGCTCACCGCCGGGCTGTTCCATTCCGTGGTCGACCAGCGGCCGGACGCGCTGGCCGGGCTCCGGCACGTGCTCGCCGGAGGCGACGTGGTCTCTCCCGCGCACGTGCTCACGCTTCGGGCGCAGGGGCCGGTGCGGGTCGGGAACGGTTACGGGCCAACGGAATGCACGACCTTCGCGTGCGTCAATCCGGACATCGTGGTCGCCGACGCCGCGCGTCCGGCGCCGATCGGCAGCCCGATCGCGGGCACCCGGGCGTACGTCGTGGACGAGCGGCTGCGCCGGGTCCCGATCGGCGTTCCGGGCGAGCTGATGCTCGCCGGGCCCGGGCTGGCCCGGGGCTACCTCGGCCGCGCGGGCCATACGGCGGAGCGGTTCGTGGCCTGCCCGTTCGAGCCCGGCGAGCGGATGTACCGCACCGGCGACCGTGCCCGGGTGCTGCCGGACGGAACCCTGGAGTTCGCCGGACGGCTGGACGACCAGGTCAAACTGCGCGGGTTCCGGGTCGAGCCCGGCGAGGTCGCCGCGGTGCTCGCCGGGCATCCGGACGTCGCGCAGGCGGTGGTCGTACTGCGCGAGGACCGGCCGGGCGATCAACGGCTGGTCGGCTACGTCGTGCCGGGCGGCGAGAGCACCGCGGACCTGCGTGCGTATGCCGAATCGGTGCTGCCCGCTCATCTCGTGCCGTCAGCCGTGGTCGTGCTGGACGAATTCCCGTTAACCCGCAACGGAAAAATAGACCGCGCCGCCCTGCCCGCTCCCCAGTACGAGACCGCTTCCGGACGCGCGCCACAAAGCGCTGCTGAGGAAGTCCTTTGTGGACTCTTCGCCGAGGTGCTCGGCCTGCCCGAGGTCGGCCCGGAGGACGGATTCTTCGACCTGGGCGGGCATTCGCTGCTCGCCATGCGATTGATCGGCCGGGTTCGCGCGGCGTTCGACGCGGACCTCGGCGTCCGGGACGTCTTCGAAGCCCCGACCCCGGCGGCACTGGCGGTGCGGTGCGAGCGGGCCGGTGCGGTTGACCGACCGGTGCTGACCGCGAAAGTGCGGCCGGACGCCGTGCCGCTGTCATTCGGCCAGCAGCGATTGTGGTTCCTCAACCGCTTCGACCCGGAAAGCCCCGACTACAACGTGCCGTTCGGCTGCCGCCTGACCGGCGCGCTCGACACCGAAGCCTTGGCGGCGGCCTACCGCGACGTGCTCGACCGGCACGAAATCCTCCGCACCGTCTACCCGGACCACGACGGCGTGCCCTGCCAGGAAATCCTGGACGTCCGGCCGGAGCTCACTCCGATCCCGGTGGACGACCTCGAAGCAGCGGCCGCCGAAGCCACCGGACGCGGTTTCGACCTGCGCACCGAACTGCCCGTCCGCGCCCGGCTCTACCGGCTGGGGGAGCGGGACCACGTCCTCCTGCTGGTGATACACCACATCGCGGTCGATGGCATGTCACTGGCCCCGCTCGCCCGGGACCTTTCGACCGCCTACCGCGCACGGCTTCACGGCCAGGCTCCGGATTGGCCCGACCTGCCCGTGCAGTACGCGGATTACGCGCTGTGGCAACAGGAATGGCTCGGCACGGAATCCGACGAGACCAGCGTGCTCGGCCGGCAGCTGCGGTTCTGGCGGGACAACCTGGCCGGACTGCCGGACCGGATCGTCCTGCCGGTCGACCGGCCGCATCCGCCGGAAGGGGGCCGCGCCGCCGGCACGGTCCCGCTGGAGCTGCCCGCGCCAGTGCACGAGCGCCTCGCGGACCTGGCGAAAAGCCAGGGCGCGTCGCTGTTCATGGTGCTGCAGGCGGCACTGGCGGGCGTGCTCACCCGGCTCGGCGCCGGAACCGACATCCCGCTCGGCAGCGTCAGCGCGGGCCGGGCCGACGAGGCGCTGGACGGGCTGGTCGGGTTCTTCGTCAACACCCTGGTCCTGCGCACCGACACCTCCGGCGACCCGGCGTTCACCGACCTGCTCACCCGCGTGCGCGAGAACGACCTGGCCGCGTTCGCGCACCAGGATCTTCCGTTCGAGCGGCTCGTCGAAGCGCTCAACCCGGCGCGCTCGCTGTCCCGGCATCCGTTGTTCCAGGTCAAAATCATGGTGCACAACCTGGACGCGGCCACGCCCGACCTGCCGGGCCTGCGCGCCGAACCGCTGTTCCCCGAAGCGGCGGAGGCGAAGTTCGACCTGTCGATCGATCTGTTCGAAGCCCGGGACGAGACGGGCCGCCCGGCCGGAGCCGGAGGTTCACTGGCTTACCGGGCGGACGTCTTCGACCACGCCACCGCCGAGCAGATCGTCCGGCTGCTGACCCGGTTCCTCGCGCGGGTCGCGGAACAGCCCGAGCGTCGGCTCAGCGAGATCGAACTGGTCGATGCCGAGTCCCGCCAGCAGTTGATCGCCGAGTGGAACGACACGGACGCACCGGTCCCCGCGGAATCGGTGCTCGAACTCTTCGAGGCACGGGTTTCCGCCGTCCCGGACCAACCCGCCGTGCGCTGTGCCGACGAGGAGCTGACCTACGCCGAACTGAACGCGCGAGCGAACCAGCTGGCCGGGTGGCTGCGCGAGCTGGGCGCGGGACCGGAACGCGTGGTCGCGCTCGCGTTTCCGCGCGGAATCGACCTGGTCGCCGCGATTCTCGCCGTGCACAAAACCGGAGCGGCGTACCTGCCGCTCGACCCCGGCCAGCCGTCCGACCGCATCGGCTTCATGCTGGCCGAGAGCGAACCGGTCGCCGTGCTGACCACGGCCGAGCTCGCCGGTCGATTCCCCGCTGCCCGCGTCGTGGACGACCGGTCGGCGCGGGACTATCCGGATACCTTCGCATTTGTCCCGCCACCGCGAGACTGCCCGGCCTACGTCATCTACACCTCCGGCTCCACTGGCCGCCCGAAAGGCGTGGTCATCCCGTTCTCCGGACTGTCCACAGTGGTCGCCGCGCTGCGCGAGCGGAACCCGCTGGCTCCCGGCGAACACTCGGTGACGGTGGCCAGCTTTTCCTTCGACATGTCGATCGCCGACCTGTTCTGCTGTCTGCTCGACGGCGCCTGCCTGGTGATCGCGACTCCCGACGAGATCCGGGACCCCGCCGCGCTGGCCGAACTTCTCGACAAAGCGCCCGGCCCCGTCGCCCTGACCGCGACGCCCACCCTGCTCGGCGAACTGACCCCCTGCTTGAGCGACCGCCTGGACGACGTGCGGATCTTCTCCGGCGGCGAGACGCTCCCCGACGAACTGGCCCGCACCCTCGTCGCCCGCGGCGTGGCGGTCACCAATGTCTACGGCCCGACTGAGGCGTCGATCTGGGCCACCGCGGACGCCGTCGACGGAATCCCGGCAGGCCAGCCGATCGGCCGTCCGCTCGCCAACTACCGCGCCTACGTGCTGGACCCGGACCTCCGTCCAGTCCCGGCCGGTGCTCCCGGCGAGCTGTACCTGGCCGGTCCCGGCCTGGCCCGGGGCTACCTCGGCCGCCCCGGCCTGAGCGCGGAACGGTTCGTGGCGAATCCGTTCGACGCGGGCCGCCGGATGTACCGGACCGGCGATGTCGCGCGCTGGCGGTCCGACGGCCGCCTGATGTGCCTGGGCCGGATCGACCACCAGGTCAAGATCCGCGGTTTCCGCATCGAACTGGGCGAAGTCGAAGCTGCGTTGACCGGCCATCCAGGAGTTGCCGCCGCCGTGGCGATGGCTCGCGAAGACCGGCCGGGCGACGTCCGCCTGATCGCCTACGCCGTGCCTTCCGCCGGACAGACCGTGGACCCGGCCGCACTCCGGGCCCACGCCGCTCGGCGCCTGCCGGCCTACATGGTGCCCGCCGCCGTCGTCGTGCTCCCGGTTTTCCCGGTCAATACCGCCGGAAAGCTGGACCGGGCCGCGTTGCCCGCCCCGGAACCGCCCCGGGCCCCGGCTGGCCGCCCTCCGCGCACCCGGCGAGAGCGGACGCTGTGCGCCTTGTTCGCCGAACTGCTCGGACTGGATTCGGTCTCGATCGACGACAGCTTCTTCGACCTCGGCGGCCATTCCCTGCTCGCCACCCGGCTGATCAGCCGCGTCCGGTCGGCGCTCGGGGCCGAGGTCAGCATCCGGCAGCTGTTCCAATCGCCGACCGTGGCCGAACTGGCCGTCGCCGTGGACGGCCCGGACGGCGGCTCCCCGCTGGACGTCGTGCTCCCGCTGCGCACCGGCGGCGAGGCCGAACCGCTGTTCTGCGTGCATCCCGCGTCCGGCATCGCGTGGGTCTACTCGGGCCTGCTGCCCCACCTTGACCCTCGGCATCCGGTCTACGGCCTCCAGTCGCCGGGCCTGACCGATCCGGCTCGCCTTCCGTCCGATGTGGACGAACTGGCCGCGGACTACCTGCGGCTGATCCGGGAGATCCAGCCCGCTGGTCCGTATCACCTGCTCGGCTGGTCCTTCGGCGCGGAGGTGGCGCACCGGATCGCCGCCCGGCTCGCCGCGGAAGGGGAGCGGGTCGCGTCGCTGGTCCTGCTGGACGGCACCACCGGGATCGCGCTGCCGCCGATGCAGGACGTCTATGCGGGGTTGCTGGGCTCGCTCGGGTTCGACGTCGCCCGGTTCGATGGGGTGCCGCTGACCGAGGCGGATTTCCTCGCGGCGGCCGCTGAACCCGGCGGACCGCTGGCAGAGTTCGCTCCGGCGGAGCTGTCCGCGATAGCGGCGGTGTTCGGGCATCACCTGGCGATCACCGGAAGCGGCGAACCCGGGGTGCACGAGGGCGACGCGCTGGTGGTGTCGGCGGTCCGGGATGGAGGCGCGCCGGATCCCGCGTTGTGGCGGCCGTACGTCACCGGCGAGATCGAGGTGCGCGAGGTGGACTGCGCACACGGCGAACTGACCCAGCCCGCCGTGATGGCGGTGCTCGGGCCGTGGATCGCCGCCCGACTCGCGGCTGGGAGCGCCGCGGTCGTCGGCTAGTCCTCGATAGAGATCGCCCGGCCTGTCTGTGAGGGGATTCTTGGGGGAATCAGCCCTCAAGGAGCCCCTCACGGACCTGCGGTAGGTGCCGGTGCCCGGTGCCGTCTGCCGAGCCCGGATCGCTCGCTCTGTCCCGGCTCGGGGAGGTCTGTGAGGGGAACCCTGAGGGAATCAGAGTCCGTCAGGGTTCCCCTCACAGACCGCCGCCCGGTGCGCGGGGAAACTGCCCGATAACCGTTCCCCGACACGATGTTCCCATCGCAGGACCTCCGGATGGGAGCGACGGGAAATGTGTGGCATTGCAGGCGTCTTCGCCCTCGCCGCCGGGCAGCGGGCCGACGGCGGCGCGGTCGGGCGGATGACCGCCGCGCTCGCGCATCGCGGGCCCGACGACCTCGGCCGCTACGCGGACGGTCCGGTGTCCTTCGGTTTTCGCCGCCTGTCGCTGGTGGATCTCGAGCACGGCGGCCAACCGCACCGGACTCCGGACGGCGACGTCGTTTCGGTCTGCAACGGCGAAATCTTCAACCACCGCGCGCTGCGGACCCGCCTCGCCCGCGACGGGCACCGGTTCCGCTCCGAATCCGACACCGAGGTCCTGGTCCACCTGTACCAGGAACAGGGCCCCGGCTTCGTCGCGGAGCTGGACGGCCAGTTCGGTTTCGCCCTCTACGACGCGCGGGCCCGGCGGCTGCTGCTGGCCCGCGACCGCTGCGGGATCGTGCCGCTGTTCTACACCGTGGCCGGCGGGCAGCTGATCTTCGCGTCCGAAATCAAGGCAGTGCTGGCACATCCGCTGGTGCACCGCGCGGTCGACCTGCGCGGCCTCGACCAGGCTCTCGCGCTGCCCGGCCTGGTCAGCCCGACGACGATGTTCGAGAGCATCCGCTCGGTCCGCCCCGGCGAGCTGATCATCGCCGACGCCAGCGGGATCCGGACCCGGCAGTACTGGGATCTCGACTACCCCGAGCACGATCCGGCTTCGCGGCCGCACGAGTCCGAAGTGGACCGGCACGCCGACGAGGTGCGCGAACTGCTGGACGAGGCGGTCCGAGGCAGGCTCGCGGCCGATGTCCCGGTCGGGCTGTACCTGTCCGGCGGGCTGGATTCCAGCTTGCTCGGCGCGCTCGCCACCGGTGCCGATCCGCGGCGGCAGCTGAAGAGCTTCGCGGTTTCGTTCCCCGGCAAGGAATTCGACGAAAGCGCATACCAACGGCTGGTGGCGGCGAAGCTCGGCACGCACCACCACGAGGTGCCGATGCGCGACGGCGATTACGCCGATTTGCTCCGGAAAATGTTGCGGCACGCCGAAACCCCGGTGCGCGAGTCGTACAACGTGTGCTCGCTCGCGCTTTCCCGCGAGGTCCGCGCGGCGGGGGTCACCGCGGTGCTGAGCGGCGAAGGGGCCGACGAGCTGTTCGGCGGCTACCCGGGTTACCGGTTCGACGCGTCCGGGCTCGGCGGCGAGGAACAGGATCCGCTCGAAGCCCGGCTGGAGCGCGAGATCAGCGAGCGGATGTGGGGCCTCGACCTGCGCTACGAACAGGCGCAGCTGCCCGCGCTGGAAGCCCGGCGGGAGATCTACAGCGCTGATCTCGCCGCCTCGCTGGACGAATTCGCGGTGACGGGGCAACGGCTGGTCGACCCGGCCAAGCTCGCCGGACGGCACCCGCTGCACCAGCGGTCCTATGTGGACTTCAAACTGCGGCTCGCCGACCACCTGCTCGGCGACCACGGCGACCGGATGGCGATGGCCAACGGCGTCGAACTCCGCTTTCCATTCCTGGCCAACAGCGTCCTCGACCACGCGCGCACGATGCCCGCCGGACTGATGGTCGCGGGCGGGCGGGAGAAGGCAGTGCTGCACCGGCTCGCGCCGGGCCTGGTGCCGGACGAGGTGCTGAGCCGGACGAAATTCGGCTTCCGCGGCCAGACCAGCACCGACCTGCTCCGGGAGCGAGCGGAGTGGTTCGAGGACCTGATCTCGCCCGCGACCGTCGCCGCGCAGGGGTACTTCGACCCGGCCGCGATCACCGCGCTCGCCCGGCGCCAGCGCGCGGGCGGGTACCGGGTGCACCCGCATCTGGACACCGATTTCCTGTTGTTCGCCGCCACTTTCGCGTTGTTCGTGGAGGAGTTCGGGTTGCCATGTCTGCGTTGACGCGAGAACGGACCCCGCTGTTCGGCGTGGTCGGGGGAATGGGCCCGATGGCCTCCGCCGAGCTGGTCGGCACGATCTACGGCGTCGAACCGCCGGACGACGAACGCACCGCCCCGCGCGTGCTGCTCTGCTCGGACCCGGCAGTGCCCGACCGGACCGAGGCGATCGAATCCGGTGCCGAGCACGGGCTGGCCGACCGGCTGGAGGCGTCGGTCCGGCTGCTGGCCGCGGCGGGGGCGGAGCGGATCGTCGTCGCCTGCGTCACCGCGCATCACGTGTTCGACCGCCTGCCGCCCGAGCTCGCGAGCCGCTGTGTGTCCTTAGTGGACCTGGTGATCGACGAGCTGGCGCGGGCCTCGCACCGCTACCTGCTGCTGTGCACCAGCGGCACCGCGAGCGCCGGGATCTTCACCCGGCATCCGCGCTGGCCCGAGGTGTCGGATCGGGTGGCGGTGCCCGGCGAGGCGGACCAGGCGGCCGTGCACCGGCACATCTACCGGCTCAAACGCGGCGGCGGACGTGGCGAGGCGATCGAGTTCGTGCGGGACGCGCTGGCCCGGCACGGAGTGCGCGGATTCGTCGCGGGCTGCACCGAATTCCACTTGGTGACCAGGGCGATCGACGCCGCGGGCTTGGCCGCCGACCTGCCCAGCATCGACCCGCTGGCCATCGCCGCCAGGCGGATCAAGGAGGGAACACTGTGACCACGACCATCCTCGGCCGCTGGGCGGCGAGTGTCGCCCGGAACGGCCGCGCGCCCGCGATCGAGACCAGCGAACGCCGGTTCACCTACGCCGAACTGGCCGGCCGCGTGGCGGGCTACGAAGCAGCGCTCGGGACCGGCTCCGGCCCGGTGCTGCTGCTCGCCGCCGACGCTGCGCAGGTCATCGCCGCGATGCTCGGCTGCATGGCGGCGGGCCGGGTGTTCGCTCCCGCCGACCCGCGCCTGCCGAGTGCCGGGATCACCGACCTGATCGGCGTTCTCTCCCCGTCGGCGGTGGTCGCGGACGAGGCTGGCCGGGCCGCACTCGCGGACGTCGCGCTGCCTCCCGAGGTGCGGGTGCTGAGCCCGGAAGAGGTGCCGGACGCGCTGCCGGACGTGGAACGCTGGCTCGACCCCGCCGTGCCCGACCGCGGCTACGTTTACTTCACCTCCGGCTCCACCGGCCGCCCGAAGGGGTTGCGTGGCAGCCTCGCCGCGATCGAGCACTTCGTGAACTGGGAGATCGAGGAGTTCGCTGTCGACGCCGAGAGCCGCGTCTCGCTGCTCACCTCGCCCGGTTTCGACGCCTTCCTGCGCGACGCCTTCGTTCCGCTGTGCGCTGGCGGAACGGTGTGCGTCGCGCCGCCGGAAGCCCGGGTCGGAACCGGACTCGCGCGATGGCTGACCGAAGCCGGGATCACGCTGCTGCACTGCGTCCCGACGGTGTTCCGCACGCTGCGGGACGCACCGGACAGCTGGCCCGCGCTGCGGTCCGTGCTGCTGGCGGGGGAGCGGGTCCACGCCTCGGACGTCGAATGGTGGTGCTCCCGCTACGACGGCAAGGACCTGGTGAATCTCTACGGCCCGTCCGAAACCACCATGACCAAGCTGTTCCGCAGGCTCGGCCTCGCGGACGCCGCGGCCGAGGTGGTGCCCGTCGGCCGTCCGCTGCCGGGGTGTTCGGTGCGGGTGCTCGGGTCGCGGCCCGGCGACGTCGGCGAGATCGAGCTGGAAGTCCCGTTCCGGCTGCTCGGCTACCTCGGCGCGGACCAGGGCGGATTCGACCCGGACGGACACCGGTACCGCACCGGGGACCTCGGGCGGGTGCGCGAGGACGGCGAGATCGAGGTGCTCGGGCGGCGCGACCAGCAGGTCAAGGTCCACGGGGTGCGGGTCGAACTGGGGCAGATCGAGGCGGTGCTGCGGCGGCATCCCGGGGTGCACGACGGGTGTGTGCTCGCCGTCGAAGGGGAGCTGCGCGCTTACGTGCTCGCTCCCGGCATCGAGGACGCCGAGCTGGCCCGGCATACCGCCGAACTGCTTCCGCCGTGGCTGGTCCCGGCCGAGTTCGTCGCGGTGGAAGAGATTCCGCGGACGTTGAGCGGAAAGGTGGACCGCCGCAGGCTGCCCTCCCGGGCGGCGCGGCCGAGCGGGGGAGAGCCGCCGTCGGGGCCGCTGGAACGCGAGATCGCGGAGCTGGCGGCGGAGCAGCTCGGCGTGCGCGGGCTCGGCCGCCGCGACGATTTCACCGTGCTGGGCGGGAATTCGCTCACCATCGCACGGCTGCTGGACCAGGTGCGCGCCCGGTTCCGGGCCGACGTGCCGTTGCGGTCCCTGCTGGCGGACCCGACCGTCGCCGGGCTGGCGGAGTCGGTCGCCGCGACCCGGCAGGAGCGCGTCGGATGAGCCCCCGGACCGGCATTCCGAAGTGCCCGGAGCGCGAGTCCGCCCCGCTTTCCTTTGCCCAGCGCGCGATCTGGCGGGCCGATCAGCTCGCCGACGGCGCACCGCTGCACAACGAAGCCGTCGCGTTCCGGCTGGCCGGACCGCTGAATCTCAACGCCTTGCGCGCCGCTCTGCGCGGCGTCGTCGCGGCGCACGAGGTGTTCCGCGCGGCCCTGCACTGGGACGGAACCGCCGAACCGCACCAGGTCTTCGCCGACCACGCCGACCTGCCGCTGGACCTGATCGACCTGACCGAAAACCCGGCCGCGTTGCCGGGCAGGATCGCCGAACTGGCCGCGGTGCCCTTCTCCCTGGACCGCCCCCCGCTGGCCAGGGCTCACCTGCTGCGGCTGGGACCCGACGACCACGTGCTCGTCCTGATCGCGCACCACCTGGTGATCGACGCGGGCGGATTCGCGGTCCTCCTGGACGACCTCGCCACCCGCTACGCCGGCGCGATCCCGGCAGAAACCCCTGGCGGCATCGGTTTCGGCGATTACGCGGTCTGGCAACGCACTTCGACCGAACCAGCCGCCGATCTCGGCTACTGGACACAACGGCTGGCAGCCGCGCCCACGGTGGAACTGCCCTCCGACAGTCCACAAGGGACCTTCAAGAACACCGACGGCGGCGCCTGCCACACGGTGCTCCCGGCGGAGCTGGTCGCGCGCCTGAGCACGCTGGCCCGCGCCGAACGCGCGACGCTCGCCTCGGTCGTCCTCGCCGGATTTTCCGCGGTGCTGCACCGGTTCGCCGGACTGGCCGAGCTGGTGGTCGGCATCCCGGTCGCCACCCGCGGCCGTCCGGGGCTCGCCCGGGTGGTCGGCCCGCTGCTGAACCTGATCCCGTTCCGGCTCGCGACGTCCGGGGCGCAGCCGTTCACCGGGCTGCTGGACGAGGTCCGCCGCTCGCTGAAAGCCGATCTCGCCCACCGCGACGTTCCGCTGGACCTGCTCGTCGACGAACTGCGCCCGGCGAACCCGCTGTTCCAGCTGCTGTATGTGTTCCACAGCGGCCCGGCGGCGCAGCTGCGCTTGCCGGACGTCGCCTCAACCGCGCTCCCGGTGCACAACGGCACCGCGAAGTACGACCTGTCGCTGATCGTCCGCCCGAGGCCCGACGGCGGGCTCGACGCCACCCTGGAATACCGGTCCTCGCTGCTCAGCGAAACGCTGGCGGCAAGCCTGGCCGAAGCGATCGGCGCACTGCTGACCGCGGCGGCGAACGAGGCGGAACTCCCGATCGGCGCCTTGCCGCTGACCGCCGCTCCACTGTCCGAAGTGGACTTGCCGGAGCGGGATTACCGCGCCGCACCGGACGTTTCGGAAGCAGTCCGGCAGCGGGCCGCCGCCGATCCGCACCGCCCAGCCGTCCGCCAGCACCGCACGGTGCTCACCTACGACGACCTCGACCAGCGCGCGGATCTGGTCGCGGACCGGCTGGAAGTCCGGCCCGGCGACCGGGTCGCCGTCCGGCTGGACCGCACGGTGGACGTGCTCCCGGTCGTGCTGGGCATCTGGCGGTCCGGCGGCGTGCTCGTGCCGGTCGACAAAGCGCTCCCGACCGAGCGCGCCCGTTACCTGCTCGAAGACAGCGGCGCGAAGGTACTGGTCACCGACCTTCCCTCAGCAGAGCTGACAGCTGAGCGGGTCCTGCCCCCAGAAGCCCTTCTCCCCGCAGGCCCGCGCTCTGCGCCCAGGCACCGTCCGAGGGCCGACGAACTGGCCTACCTGATCTACACCTCCGGCTCGACCGGCAAGCCCAAGGGCGTCGCGGTCCGCCACGGCAACCTGACGAACCTGCTGCACACCATGGTGGAAACCCCGGGAATCGGCCCGGACGACGTCTTGCTCGCCATCACGTCGCTGTCCTTCGACATCTCTGTCCTGGAGCTGTTCGGCCCGCTGGTGGCCGGCGCCCAGGTGTGGATCGCGCCGTCGGGCGTGGCCGCGGACGGCGAAGCGCTGGCGGCACTCGTCGGGAGCAGCGACGCGACGATCGTGCAAGCGACGCCGTCAGTGTGGCGCGGTCTCGTCGCGGCGGATTGGCGCGGGCCCGGCGTGCGCGCCTGGACTGGCGGCGAGGCACTGCCGCAAGACCTCGCCGAAGACCTGACCGAGCGCGCCGCCGAGGTCTGGAACCTATACGGCCCCACGGAAACGACAATCTGGTCGACCGTCGGCCGGATCGCCGCCGGGGAGCCGGTGACGGTCGGCCGTCCGGTGGCGAACACGTCCTGCGCGGTCGTCGACCCGGCCGGTCGTCCCGTGCCGCGAGGCTGGACCGGGGAGCTGGCGATCGGCGGGGCCGGGGTGTCGGCCGGGTACTGGGGGCGGCCGGGCTTCACCTCGCGGTCGTTCGTCGCCGATCCCGCGCGGCCGGGCCGGATCCGGTACCGCACCGGGGACCGGGCCCGGGTGCTGCCGGACGGCCGGATCCGCGTGCTCGGCCGGATCGACGACCAGGTCAAGATCAACGGCCACCGCGTGGAGCTGGGCGAGATCGAGCACGTGCTCGCCGGGCTGCCCGGGATCCGGGAGGCCGCCGTCGTGCTGGACGCCTCGCGCGCGCCTCGGCTGGTCGCCTTCGTGGCCGGGGACCAGCCGGACGAGGCCGCGTTGCGCACCGCGCTCGGCCGGGTCCTGCCCGCGCAGATGATCCCGTCGGTGTTCCGGTCCGTGCCGCGGCTTCCGCTGAACACCAGCGGGAAAGTCGACCGCCCCCGGCTCGCCGCGGAGGCGGCCGGAATCGCCGCCGGAACCACCCGGCGCGCACCGGCCGGCGATACCGAGCACCTGCTGGTCCGGATCTGGGCCGACGTCACGGGTTCCTCTGTGGACGACATCGGCGCCGACGACGACTTCCTCGCCGCCGGCGGCAATTCCCTCGCGGCGACCCGGTTGCTCGGCCGGATCCGCGCGGAGTTCGGCACCGCGCCGACCCTCGCCGACTTCTACGCCCGCCCGACCGTCGCCGCGCTGGCCGCGACACTGCCGGAGCCGTCCGCGCGGCCGGTTCCGGTGTCCCGGAAAGAAAAACCGGTCCGGGTCCCGCTCACCGATCAGCAGCGGCAGGTATGGCTGGCCGACCAGCTGGACCCGGGCTCGGCCCGGTACAACCTGGCCGCCGCGATCCGCCTGTCCGGCCCGCTGGACGTGGACGCGCTGACCGCCGCGTTCGACGACCTGGTGGCCCGCCACGACCTGCTCTCCGCCCGGTGCGAGACGGTCGACGGGGAGCCGATGCTCGTCCGCGACGCCGCGGCCGCCGCTCGGCTGCGAGTAGTGGACAGCACGGCCGACGACGAGGCCGCCAAGCCGTTCGACTTGGCCACCGGCCCGCTGCTGCGCGCGAGCCTCCACCGGCACAGCCCCACCGAGGTCGAACTGGTGGTAGTCGCGCACCACCTGGCCCTGGACGGCTGGTCCATCGGCGTGGCCACGCGCGACCTCGCCGCCCTCTACGCCGCCAGGACCGCAGGCACCGCCCCGCCAGCACCCCTCGACTGGAACTTTTTCGACCACGCCGCCGAAAGCGCCGAGCGACCCGCCGACGAAGCGCCGCTGGAGTACTGGGCCGAACGCCTCTCCGGCCACTCCGGCGTGCTCCAGCTGCCGGTGGACAGCACCTCGACCGTCCGGCAAGGCGCGACCCGCCCGGTCGCGGTGCCGCCGGAGCTGATCCGCGAAACCGCGAACCGGCTGCGCACCACCCCGTTCGCCGTGCTCCTGGCGGCGTTCGCGACCGTCCTCGGCCGCTACGGCAGCACCGACGACGTGGTTGTGGGCGTCCCGGTGGCCAACCGCGCCGATCCCCGGTCCGCGGAGCTGCTCGGCTGCTTCGCCGGGACGCTGCCAGTGCGCGTCGATCTCTCCGGCCGCCCCTCCTTCGACCAGCTGGTCACCCGGGTGGCGCGGACCCTGCAGGCTGATCTGGACCAGCCCGGCGTCCCGTTCGACCGGCTGGTCGAGCGGCTCGGGCTGCCCCGCGACCCGGCCCGCCCGCCGGTCGCGCAGGCGATGCTGGTGTTCCAGAACCTCCCGGACGGCGACCTCGCCCTGCCCGGCCTGACCGCCGAGACCCGGCAGCTGGCCACCGGCGCCGCGAAGTACGACCTGACGCTCTCCCTGGCCGACCGGCCCGGCTCGATGGCAGGCGAGCTGGAGTACGCGGCGGACCGGTTCAGCGCCGGGATGGCCGACCGCTTCTTCGCGCACCTGCTGACGGTGCTGTCCGCCGCCGACCTCCCTCTGGACGCCCTCGATCTCGGCCCGCAGACGGAAACCACTGGCGAAACAGACCTGCCGGACCTGCCGGTGCACGAGCTGTTCCGCGAGCAGGCGCGCCGCACGCCGGACGCGATCGCGGTCCGGCATCCGCAAGGGACGCTAAGCTATGCGGCTCTCGACCGCTGGAGTGACGCCATCGCGAACGACCTCCTCCGGCACGGTCCCGGCGAGTTCGTCGCGGTGCTCCTGCCCGCCGGACCCGCGCACACCGCGGCGATCCTCGGTGTCGCCAAAACCGGTGCGGCCTTCGTGGTGCTGGATCCAGCCGATCCCGCCTTGCGGATCAAGGAAATCCTCGCCGACGCGAATGCGACGCTGCTCTTGTCCACAGTGGACCTCGCGGTGCCCGGGACCGACCTGGTCGAGCTGCCCGCATGCCCGGAAACCGCCCCGCCCGCGCCCCAGCGCACCGTGCGGCCGGAGTTTCCGCTGTGCCTCGTGCACACGTCGGGCAGCACCGGTGTGCCCAAGGGAATCGTTTTGTCGCACCAGGCTTTCACCCAGTTCGCGGCCTGGCAGCGCGACCAGTTCGGGATCCGCGCGGACAGCCGGATCGCGCAGTGGGCGTCCTTCACCTACGACGCCGCCTACACCGAGGTCTTCGCCGCGCTCGGAGCCGGGGCGACGCTCTGCCTTCCCGACCCGGACAGCCGCCGCGACCCGGTCGCCATGGTGGACTGGCTGCGCGCCGAAGGCATTACGCAATTGCAGACCGTGCCCGCGTTCTTCCGGCTCATGGTGGACGTCCTCGACGGCGCCGAGCTGCCCGCGCTGGAGCACGTCCTGCTCGCTGGTGAAGTCCTGCCGCCCGCGCTGGTCGCGGATTGGGGCGGCCGGAGCAGGCTGCACAACCTGTACGGGCCGACCGAATGCATCCTCGCCACTCACCGAGAGCTGCGTGACGAGAACTTCGCGCCGACGGTGCCGATCGGCGACGCGATCCCCGGCCGTGAGGTGCTCGTCCTGGACCCGTGGCGGCGGCCGTGCCCGATCGGCGTGCCCGGCGAGCTGTACCTGCGCAGCCCGCTGCTGGCTGGCCGCTACCACCGGCGACCCGAAGAAACCGTCGCCGCTTACGTGCCCGATCCGTGGCGGCCGGGCGGTTTCCTTTACCGCACCGGAGATCTCGCTTGCCGTCGAGCCGACGGCGAGCTGATCTTCGTCGGACGCTTGGGGCGGCAGGTCAAGCTGCGCGGCAACCGGGTCGAACTCGAAGGCGTCGAAGCTGTGCTGGCCGCGCATCCGCAGGTCCGCGAAGCAGCCGCGATCGTCCACGACGGCGCGCTGCTCGCGTATGCGGTGGCCAGCGGGGCGACACCCAGCGAGTTGCGCGCGTACCTGGCAGAGCGGTTGCCCGCCGCGGCGACGCCGGACGAAGTGTTCCTGCTGGACGACCTTCCCCGCACCCGCACCGGCAAACGAGACCTGGCCCGGCTGCCGGTGCGCACCACCCGGCCAGCACCGGACAAGACCCCGTTGCGCGGCGCCGAACGCACCGTCGCCGAGGCCTGGTGCGCGGTGCTGGGCCGGACGGAAATCCACCGCCACACCAACTTCTTCGAAGCGGGCGGCCAATCGCTGCTCGCGGCGAAGCTGCAGCTCGAACTCAGTGCCCGGCTGGGCACGGAAATCCGGCTCGTGGACGTGTTCGCCCATCCGACGGTGGCCGGATTCGCCGCCTGGCTGGCGGACGCGGGCCGGACCCCGCAGCACGCGGCCCGCGGCGACCGGCGCCGGGCGGCCTTGCGCACAAGAGCCCGCACGCGGGCAGACCGCCGGACAACCCGCCGTACAACGAGGAAAGGATCGCTGTGAACGTCGAAGAAACCATGGCAGAGGTGACCGGCCGGGTCGGCGCGGACGGCCTTGAGCGCGTCGAGGAATGCCTGGAGATCATCGCCGGCCGGCGCGCCCCGCACTACCTGCACGACGAGCAGGAGCCGACCCGGCTGTTCTTCCCCGGCATCAGCGCGCTGCCGTGGCACGACACCGCGCAGCTGGCCTGGGTGTCCGAAGTGGAGCGCGCGTACCCCGACATCAAGGCGGAATTTCTCGCCCTGCGCGAGGAACAAGCGCAGTTCGCGCCGTATGAGGACCTCTACACGAAGGAACTGGGCTGGCAGGGCTGGAACAACTACCAGCTCTACCGCAACGGCGAATGGCGCGAAGAAGCCCTGCGCCGCTGCCCGGCGACCGTCGAAGCGCTCCGCGCGACCCCGCACGGCCCGCGCGACGGCATGTTCACCGTCCTCAACCCCGGCGTGCACATCACCCCGCACACCGGCGGGGTGAACCTGCTGCTTACCTGCCACCTCGCGCTCCGGATCCCGCCCGGCTGCTCGATCACCGTGGCCGAGGACGAGCGGACCTGGCAGGAGGGCCGGTGCGTGCTGTTCGACGACAGCTTCATCCACGAGGCCCGCAACCAGGGCACCGAACAGCGGGCGGTCCTGCTGTGGGACGTGTGGCACCCGGAGCTGACCCCGGTCGAGGTCGCCGCGCTCGAGTACCTGATGCCGAAGTTCCAGCGCTACTTCGCGGCCGCCTGAGACGGAGAGAACCATGACGGAACAGCACCAGAACACGGAAATCCCGGACGGCGCTGGCACTGCTGAGCGGATCGCCGTCGTGGGCATGGCGGGCCGGTTCCCCGGCGCGGACTCGGTGTCCGCACTGTGGCAGCTGCTGGAGAACGGCGCCGACGCGGTGCAGCGGTTCACCGAGGCCGAACTCGCCGACGCCGGGGTCCCGGCCGCCCTGGCCGCGGACCCGCGCTACGTCCCGGCGAAGGGCGTGCTTGACGACATCGCCGGGTTCGACTCGACGCTGTTCGGCTACGGCGCGCTGGAGGCCGACATCATCGACCCGCAGCAGCGGATCTTCCTGGAGGTCGCGCTGGCCGCGCTGGAGGACGCCGGCTGCGATCCGGACCGCACGGACGGAACCGTCGCCGTCTACGGCGGTTCGATGCTGAGCACCTACCTGATCCACCATCTGCTGCCGCGCGCCGATCTGCCCGCGAAGCTCGGGATTCCGTTGCTGTTCCAGGGAAACCAGCCGGATCAGCTGGCCGCGCGGGTGGCGTACAAGCTCGATCTGCGCGGTCCGGCGGTCACCGTGCAGACCGCGTGCTCGTCGTCGCTGGTCGCGGTCCACCTCGCCGCTTCCAGTCTGCTCAGCCAGGAATGCGACGTCGCGCTGGCGGGCGGCGTCACGGTCACGTTGCCCGACCGGGCGGGGTATCTGCCCACCGAAGGCGGCATCGAATCGCCCGACGGACGCTGCCGGCCGTTCGGCGCGGAAGCGAACGGGACGGTGTTCGGCAACGGCGCGGCGGTGGTCGTGCTCAAGCGTCTTTCCGACGCGATCGCCGACGGCGACCGGGTGCACGCGGTCATCCTCGGCTCGGCGGTGACGAACGACGGTGCCGCGAAGGCCGGCTACACCGCGCCGGGCGTCGCTGGTCAGGCTGCGGCACTGCGGGAAGCGCTCGACATGGCGGAGGCCGATCCGCGCTCGATCGGCTACGTCGAGGCGCACGGCACCGGCACCGCGATCGGCGACTCCATCGAGGTCGCGGCGCTGAACGAGGTCTACGGCGAGCAGGCGGCCGAAGGCCCGGCGTGGTGCGGCCTCGGCTCGGTGAAGTCGAACATCGGCCACCTGGACACCGCGGCCGGGGTCACCGGCCTGATCAAGAGCGTGCTGACGCTGCGGGCGGGCCGGATCCCGGCGAGCCTGCACGCCGGCAAGACCAACCCGGATCTCGGCTTGGACGGCAGCCCGTTCTTCGTGCCGGACCGGCTCGTCGACTGGCCGGTGCCCGACGGCCCGCGCCGTGCGGCGGTCAGCGCCTTCGGCATCGGCGGGACCAACGCCCACGTCGTGCTGGAACAGGCCCCGGAACTGCGGTCGCGACCCGCACCGTCCCGGAAGCCGCGGCTGGTGCCGATCTCGGCCGCGACCAGCACCGCGCTGTCAGCCGCGGCGAGCAGGCTGGCCGACCACCTGGCCGAGCAGCCCGCCGAGCTGGCCGATGTCGCCAGCACCCTGCAGACCGGACGGCGGCAGCTGCCGCACCGGCGCGTCGTGGTCGCGGACGACACCGCTTCGGCGATCGCGGCGTTGCGTTCGGGCGGCCGCCGGGTCTCGGTGTCCGGTCACGCTGGCTCCGACGAACCTGCTGTCGCGTTCGTGTTCCCAGGCCAGGGCGCGCAATTCGCCGGGATGGCGCAGGGACTCTACGCTGCCGAGCCGGTGTTCGCCGAGGCACTCGACGAATGCGCGCGGCTGCTGGCCCGCCACAGCGACCTCGACCTGATCGACTTGCTGCGCCGGGACACCGCGGAACTGCAGCGCACGGAAATCACCCAGCCCGTCGTGTTCTGCGTGAGTTACGCGCTCACCCAGCTTTTCCAGCACCGCGGCATCCGCCCGGCCGCCGTTCTCGGCCACAGCGTGGGGGAGTACGCCGCTGCCTGCGCGGCCGGGGTGTTCACCCTCGCCGAGGCACTGTCGCTGGTCGTCGCCCGGGGCCGGGCGCTGGACGAGATTCCGGCCGGGGCGATGCTCGCGGTGCCGCTCGCCGAGGACCAGGCCACGGTGCTCGCCGACCGGTACGGAGTGGATCTCGCCGCGGTCAACGGCCCGGAGTCCAGTGTGCTTTCCGGGCCGAAGGAAGGGATCGAGGCGGTCGCGGCGGAACTGGCCGAAGCGGGCAAACGGGCGGTGCGGCTGCCTACCGACCGCGCCTTCCACAGCCGGTTGTGCGCGACGGCCGAGGAAGCTTTCTCCACCGCATTGGCCGCAGTGAAGCCGAAAAGGCCGACGGTGCCGTTCGTGTCCACGGTCACCGGCGCCTGGATCACCGACGAAGCAGCCACCCGCGAGTACTGGCTCGGCCAGCTCCGCGCCCCGGTCCGGTTCCACGCCGCGCTCACCACGCTGTCCGAAATGGACGGACGAGTCGTCGCCGTCGAGGCGGGTCCCGGGAGCGTGCTGACCGATCTGGCCAAGTCCGGGCGCAGCGGGATCCGGTTCGCGCCGGTGCCGCTGCCCAGCCGCGGACAGGCCGACGAGGAGGTTTCCGCGCTGCTGTCGGTCGCCGGGCTGTGGACCGAAGGCGTGCCGGTGGACTGGACGCAGTTCGCCGAGCCCGGCAGCCGCCGCGTGAGCCTGCCCGGCTACCCGTACGAGCACCGCCGCCACTGGATCGAACGCACCGCGCCGGTCCCGGCCACCCCGTCCGGTCCGGTGCACGCGAAGCTCAGCTGGCGGGAAACCGCCGTCCCGGACACCGATCCGCTCGCCGAACGCCGCCACACCTGGCTGATTTTCGCCGACCCGGACGGCAGCACCCAGCCGGTCGCCGACTACCTGACCGCACGCGGCCAGATCGTCACCTCCGTGCTGCCCGGCGAAGGATTCCGCCGGGTCCGCCGCGGGGTCTACGAAATCGACCCGGCCCGCAGCGAGGACTACGCGGCGCTGCTGCGCGAACTGCGCGGGATGGTCCGCACCCCGACCGCGATCGTGCACGGCTGGACGCTCGGCGGGAAAGCCGCCGCCGACGGCGATTTCGGTCCGCTCAGCCTGATCCGGCTGGCTCGTGCGATGGCCGAAGAAGCGTTGGTGACAGGCGTCGCGCTGGGTGTGCTGACCGCGGGCGGCCACGCCGTCGACCCCGGAGACCGCATCGACCCGTCCGCGACCGCGATGAGCGGACCGGTGCTGGTGCTGCCCGAGGAGTTCCCGAACCTCCGGTGCACGCAGATCGATGTCACCGCCGAGCCTCCGGCCGAGCAGGTGGTCCGGACCGTGCTGTCGCCGCCGTCGAATATCGTTGCCCTGCGCGGCGAACGGACGCTGGTCCGCATTCCGGTCCCGCTGCCGGATCAACCCGGCGCACCGGCGGTGCTGAAACCGCGCGGAACCTACGTCGTCACTGGCGGTCTCGGCGGGATCGGCCGCTCCATCGCGGAATACCTGGCCCGCACCGCGCAGGCGCGCTTGGCGCTGCTGGGACGGCACGCCGTCGCCGACGAAGCCTGGCTCGACCGGCTGCGCGCCGAGGGCGCGGAAGTCCTTGTCCTGTCTGCCGATGTGGCCGACGCGAGCCAGGTGCGCCACGCGCTCTCCACTGTCCGCTCGCGGTTCGGCCGGATCGACGGCGTGGTGCATGCCGCCGGTGTGCCGGGTGGCGGATCGGTGTCGCTGCGCACCGACGAGGACGTGCGGGCGGTGCTCGCGCCGAAGGTCGCCGGGACGCGCAACCTGCTGGCCGAACTCGCCGACGACGAAGCCGACTTCCTCCTGCTGTGCTCCTCGACCGCGGCGGTGCTGCCCACCTACGGACAGGCCGACTACGCGGCGGCGAACGCCTACCTGGACGGGGTCGCGGCCGCGGCCACGGTCCGGCGCACCATCGCGGTCAACTGGGACATGTGGGCGCGGGTCGGCATGGCCGCGACCGCGGAGGTCCCGGCAGACCTCGAAGCCGTCCAGAAGGCGGCGCTGGCGGGCGCGCTGACGCCGGAACAGGGCGTGGCGGCGTTCGCCGCGGTGCTCGGCGGTTCGCAGCGGCAGGTGCTGGTCCTGCGCGAGGGCGCGGAAATCCGCCCGGACGGCGCGCTGGACCTCGGCATCGCCGCGCCGGCCGCGGCCGCCCATCCCCGCCCGGACCTCGCGACCCCTTACGTCGCACCGGAAACCGAAACCGAACTGCGGCTCGCTGAACTGTACGGGGAATCGCTCGGTCTCGACCGCGTCGGCGTCCAGGACGAATTCCTCGACCTCGGCGGGCATTCGCTGCTCGCCGCCCAGCTCGCGGCCCGGCTGCGCGCGGAGTTCGGCGTGGACGTCCCGGCGCGGGCCTTCTTCGAGGGCGGGCGGATCGCGGACGTGGCCGAAGAGATCGAAGCAGCGATCATCGCGGATTTGGAGAGTCATGAACGAGCGTGAGACACGAGTCAAGGACCGGCAACGCAAACTCGCCGCGCTCTCTCCCGAGCAGCGCGCGAAGTTCGAGCAGCGGGTGCGCGGCCAGGCCGCCGCCGGGCCGGAACGCGTTGTCCCGGCCCGCGAACCGGGCACCGCCGCGCCGCTGTCCTTCGGACAGGAACGCCTGTGGTTCCTCGACCAGCTGCAGCCCGGTCTGCCGTCCTACAACGAATATTTCGCGCTCCGGCTGACCGGCTCGGTCAGCGTGCTGGCGCTGGAAGCCGCGCTGCACGGCATCGTGCGGCGGCACGAAGCGCTGCGGACCGTCGTGGCCGCGACGGACGGCGTTCCCGCGCAACGGGTTCTGCCCGCGCCCGAGGACGTGCTGCGAGTGGTCGACCGGCCGGACGCGGACGCCGCGGAACTCGTGCGCGGCGCGGAAGAAGAGGCGGCACGGCCGTTCGACCTGGCCGACGGACCGCTGTTCCGCGCGGTGCTGACCCGCGGCGCGACCGAATCGCTGCTGGTGATCGTCAACCACCACTTCGCGGGCGACGGCTGGTCGCGGACCAACCTGCTGCGCGAACTGAGCGAGGGCTACCGCGCGTTCCTCGACGGCGGGCCGGAACCGGCGGAGCCGGAAGTGCAGTACGGCGACTGGTCCGCGTGGCAGCGCCGGGAACTGACCGACGAGAAGCTGGCCGGGCCGTTGCGGTACTGGCGCGAGAACCTCGCCGGGCTGCCCCCGCTGCTGGAACTGCCCGGCGACCGCCCGCGCCCCGCCACCGCCTCGTTCCAGGGCGGCCGGGTGCACTTCCGGATCGACGCCGAGGCCACCGCCGCGATCGACGCGCTGGGCAAGGCCGCGAAGGCGACCCCGTTCATGGTCGCGCTGACCGCGTGGCTGGCGGTGCTCGGGCAGTACTCCGGGCAGCGCGACGTCGCGGTCTCCACCCCGGTCGCCGGCCGGTCGCTGCCCGAGCTGACCGGTTCGGTCGGCATGTTCGTCAACAGCGTCGTGCTGCGCTCGGGACTCGACGGCGACCCGACGTTCGCCGAGCTGCTGACCCGGGTGAAGGAAACCGTGCTCGGCGGCCTCGGGCACGCCGAGGTGCCGTTCGAGCGGCTGGTGCGCGAGCTGGCCCCGGAACGCGACCCCGGCTACGCGCCGCTGGCCCAGGTCCAGTTCGGGTACCGGGTCGAGGAGGCCGTCGAACTGGAGCTGCCCGGCGTCGTCGCGGAGCCGGTGGAGCTGGACAACGGCTGGTGCCGCGGCGATCTCGCGCTGGATCTCACGCGGGTCGACGGCGAGACCGCGGGCGTCTGCGAGTACAGCCGGGATCTCTTCGACGCCGAGACTGTCACCGCGTTCACCGAATCACTCGTGCACGTTCTGCGCACCGCCGCGGCGAATCCGGAACTTTCGCTGTCCGAGCTTTGCACGCCGACGCCCGCGGACCAGGCCCAGCTGGCGGAGGTCAACCGGACCGAGCTGAGCCTCACCGGCGTCCCGGACGTGGTGACCGCCTTCGCCGAGCAGGCCCGCCGCCGCCCGGACGAAACCGCACTGGTCGCCGACGGGGAAACGCTGACCTTCCGCGAACTGGACGAACGCGTCCGCACGCTGGCCGCCCGGCTGCGTGCCGCCGGTGTCGGCCCGGGCACCACCGCGGGCATCTGCCTGCACCGCGGCCCGGACCTCGTCGTCGCGTTGTTCGGCGTGCTCGCCGCCGGTGCCGCCTACGTTCCGCTCGACCCCGCCTACCCGAAGGCCCGGCTCGCCTACGTGCTGGAAGACGCGCGCCCAGCGGTGGTCATCGCGGAGCCAGGCCAGACCGCACTGCCCGACGGCACTGCCGTGCTCACGGTGCGCGGTCCTGCGGCCGATTTCGCTTATCCCGCCCCGGATCCTGCTTCGCCCGCGTATGTCATCCACACCTCCGGATCGACCGGAAAGCCCAAGGGCGTGGTGCTCAGCCACCGCAACCTGACGCACTTCCTGCGCGCCATGGACGACACCGTCGAGGCCGATTGCCCGATCACCTGGCTGGCCGTGACGAGCGTGTCCTTCGACATCTCGGTGCTGGAAATCCTCTGGACGCTCACCCGCGGCCACCGCGTCGTGCTTTCCCCGGACCGCGCGCGGCCGGACGCCGCCCGGCCGGACTTCAGCCTGTTCTACTTCGGCAGCACCCCGTCGGCTCCCGGCCACGAGCAGTATCGGCTCCTGATGGAGGGCGCGAAGTTCGCCGACGGCCACGAGTTCGCCGCGGTGTGGCTGCCGGAGCGGCATTTCCACGAGTTCGGCGGCCCATTCCCGGCCCCGTCCGTGCTGGCCGGCGCGGTCGCCGCGAACACCAGCCGGGTGGCGATCCGCGCGGGCAGCGTCGTGCTGCCGCTGCACCACCCGATCCGCGTGGCCGAGGAATGGTCGGTGGTCGACAACCTGTCGGCGGGCCGCGTCGGCCTGTCCTTCGCCTCCGGCTGGCACCTCGACGATTTCGTGCTGGCCAAGGATTCCTACCAGGACCGCGGCGAGCTGACCCGCTCCGGGCTGGACGTCGTGCGGCGGCTCTGGCGCGGCGAGCGCGCCGAATTCGAGGGCCCGGGCGGCCGCCAGGTCGAGATCGGCGTCCTGCCCCGGCCGGTGCAGCCGGAACTGCCGTGCTGGCTGACCTCCTCGGGCAACATCGAAACCTGCCGCAACGCCGGACGGCTCGGCGTCGGCCTGCTCACGCACCTGCTCGGCCAGACCGTGGACGAGCTCGCCGAACGCATCGCCGCCTACCGCGCGGCATGGCACGAGGCCGGGCACCCCGGCCAGCCGCACGTGACGCTGATGGTGCACACCTACGTCGGCGCCGACGCCGAGGACGTCCGGACGACGGCGATCCCGCACTTCCGCGACTACCTGCGCACGTCGGTCGGCCTGATCGAGAAACTGGCCGCGGGGCTCGGCATGGACCTCAGCTCGGCCGATTTCACCGACGACGACCGCGAAGCGCTGCTCGACCACGCCGTCGCCCGCTACCAGCGCGACGCTTCGCTGATCGGCACCGCGAAAGAGTGCGGTCCGACGGTGGCCCGGCTGACCGCCGCCGGGGTGGACGAAATCGCCTGCCTGCTGGACTTCGGCGTGCCGGTCGACGCGGCGCTCGCCGCGCTGCCGAGGCTGGCCGCGCTGCGCGAAACGGCCGGCCCGCCCGAACCGCCGTCGCTGGCTCAGCTGGTCCGCGACCACGGCGTCACCCATCTGCAGTGCACGCCGTCGCTGGCACGGACCCTGCTGGACGAACCCGATTCGGCGGCCTTCCGCGCGCTGCGGCTGCTGCTGCTCGGCGGGGAGCCGCTTGGCGCGGACCTGGCCGACCGGCTCGGCCGCGAGTTCGGCGTCCCGATCCGCAACATGTACGGACCGACCGAGACGACCGTCTGGTCCACCAGCGCGCTCGTGCCGCCGGGCGCGGACCCGGTCGGCATCGGCGGACCGATCGCGAACACCACCGTCCACGTGCTCGACCGCGCCGGGCATCCGGTTCCGGTGGGCGTGGCCGGAGAGCTGTACCTCGGCGGCGCGGGCGTCGCCGACGGCTACCTCGGCCGCCCCGGCCAGACCGCCGAACGCTTCGTCGCCGACCCCTTCGGCCCGCCCGGCGCCCGGCTGTACCGCACCGGCGACGTCGTGCGGCTGCGACGCACCGGCGGACTGGAATACCTGGGCCGCAACGACGATCAGCTCAAGGTGCGCGGTTTCCGCGTCGAACCGGCCGAGATCGAGCAGGCGCTCGCCGCGCTGCCCGGAGTCCGCCGCGCCGCGGTGCGCGCCCACGAAGCCTCGCTGACCGGCTACGTCCTGCTGGAGCCGGGAACCGCGGAAACGCCGGAAGCCGAACTGCGTGCCGCGCTGGCCGCCGAACTGCCCGCCCACCTGGTGCCGTCGCGAGTGCTCGTCCTGGACGAATTCCCGCACACGGACAACGGAAAGCTCGACCGCGCCGCGCTGCCCGCTCCCGAAGGCAGGCCCGGCGGGGAACCGGCCGTGCTGCCCGGCACGCCCACCGAAACGGAGCTGGCCGCGATCTGGCAGTCCGTGCTCGGCATCGAACAGGCCGGCGTCACCGACGATTTCTTCGAGCTGGGCGGACATTCCCTGCTGGCCACGCAGCTGGTCGCGCGGGTGCGCCGCGAGCTGGCGGTCGAACTGCCGCTGCGTTCGGTGTTCTCGGCCCCGACCATCGCGGGTCTCGCGGCGGAGATCGACCGGCTGCGCGGCACGGCCGTCGAGCCGGAAGCCGCCGCGCTCGTGCCGGATCCGGCACACCGGCACGAGCCGTTCCCGCTCACCGACACCCAGCGCGCCTACTGGATCGGGCGCACCGGCGAAATGGGCGGCGACGTCTCGTGCCACTTGTACGTCGAACTGGATGCGTCCGATGTGGACGTCGCCCGGCTGGAAACCTCTTGGCGCGCCATGATCGAACGGCACGACGCGCTCCGGCTGGTCTTCGGCAACGACGGGACCCAGCGCATCCTCCCGACGGTGCCTGAGTACGCGATCAGCGTGACCGACCTCCGCGCAGCGTCCGAAGTGGACACTGAGGCTCAGCTCGCCGAGCTTCGCGAGCACATGTCGCACCAAGTGCTGCCCTCGGATACCTGGCCGCTGTTCGACCTGCGCGTCAGCCGGATCGGCGACACCCGCGTCCGGCTGCACCTGAGCATCGACACGCTCATCGCCGACGGCGCGAGCGTCCGGATCCTGCTGCGCGAGCTGCTGGCCCACTACCGGGGCGAACTCGACGCGTCGCTGCCGGAACTGTCCTTCCGGGACTACGTGCTGGCCGAATCGGCGTTGCGCGAAGGCCCGGCGCACGAACGCGCCGCCGAGTACTGGCGCGGTCGACTGGAGACCCTGCCGCCCGCGCCGCAGCTCCCGTTGCGGGTCGCGCCCGCCGAACTGGCCTCGACCCGGTTCCGCCGCCGCGAACACCGGGTACCCGCCGAAGTGTGGTCGCGAGTCAAGTCCTTCGCGGCCGGACGCCGGATCACCCCTTCCGCCCTCGCGCTCACCGCGTACGCGCAGACCTTGGGCACCTGGGCGGCCAGCGACCGGTTCACCCTTAACCTCACCTTGTTCAACCGCGCCGGCGACCACCCCGACCTGGCGACGATGGTCGGCGACTTCACCGCGCTGAGCATGTTCGAAGTCTCCGACGCCTGCGGCGGCAGCTTCGAGCAGCGCGCGAAACGCGTCCAGGAACAGCTGTGGGACGATCTCGACCACCGGCTGATGAGCGGGGTGCGGGTGGCCGGCGAACTCGCCCGCCAGCGCGGCGGCGTCGCGGAGGCGACCATGCCCGTGGTCTTCACCAGCGAACTGGGCACGCCCGACGTCTCCGGGGAAGCGCTGCTCGAAGAGTTCGGCGCGACCGTCGCGCACACCATCACGCAGACGCCGCAGGTGTGGCTCGACCACCAGATCTCCGAGGAAGGTCCCGACCTCCGCCTGACCTGGGACGCCGTCGAAGACCTCTTCCCCGAGGGAATGCTCGACACGATGTTCGCCGCGTACGTCGGCCTGCTGCACCAGCTCGCCGACCCGGCGACGTGGACCGACGAGCGCCCCGAACTGCTCCCGGCCGCGCAGACGGAGATCTACCGCGAGTTCAACGACACCGCTGGTCCGATCCCGGCCGGACTGCTGCACGAGCCGTTCCTGGCGACCGCCGCGCGCACCCCGGACGAGACGGCCGTTATCAGCGCGACCGGAAACCGTACTTATGCCGAGCTGGAGGCCGCTTCGCGAGCTGTCGCCGAAGCCGTCACCGCGGCGGGACACGGGCGTGGCGACCTGGTCGGCGTGCTGGTGGAACGCGGTTGGGAACAGGTGGCCGCGGTGCTCGGCGTGCTGCGCGCCGGAGCCGCGTACCTGCCGGTCGACCCGCGCCTGCCCGCCGCGCGCGTGGCGCAGGTGCTCGGACACGCCGAAGCCGCCGCGCTGATCGCGTTGCCGGACCACGATCTCACCGGGCACCTTCCGCCCGGCGTGCAGCGGATCCCGTTCGACCCGGTCCCGTCCGGCGCACCCTACGAACCGCCCGCCGCCTCGGCCGACGACGTCGCCTACGTCATCTACACCTCCGGCTCCACCGGCCAGCCCAAGGGCGTCGTGATCGACCACCGCGGCGCGCTCAACACCGTCACCGACATCAACGAGCGGTTCGGCGTCGGCCCGGCGGACCGGGTGTTCGGGTTGTCCGCCTTGGGCTTCGACCTGTCGGTGTACGACATCTTCGGCGCTTTCGCCGCCGGCGCGGCGCTCGTCGTGCCCGGCGCGGACGAGATCCGCGACCCGGCGAGCTGGACCGCCTCGGTCGAGCGGAACCGGGTCACCGTCTGGAATTCCGTCCCGGCGTTGATGGAGATGCTGCTCGCCTACGCCGGGGACAGCCCGCGTACGGAACTCGCGTCGCTGCGGCTGGTGATGCTCAGCGGCGACTGGATCCCGACCGGGATGCCGGACGCGATCCGCGCGGTGTGCCCGCCGGCCGAGGTGATCAGCCTCGGCGGCGCGACCGAAGCGTCGATCTGGTCGGTGTACTACCCGGTCGGCGACGTCGACCCGGACTGGCCGAGCATCCCGTACGGCCGCCCGCTGCGGAACCAGACGATGCACGTGCTGGACAGCCAGCTGCGCCCGCGCCCGCCGTGGGCTCCGGGACAGCTCTACATCGGCGGCATCGGCGTCGCGCTCGGCTACTGGCACGCGCCGGAGCTGACCGAGCGGGCCTTCATTACTCATCCGTCGACCGGCGAACGGCTTTACCGCACCGGCGACCTCGCCCGCCACCTTCCCGACGGCACGCTCGAATTCCTCGGCCGCGAGGACACCCAGGTCAAGGTGCGCGGAATGCGCATTGAACTGTCCGAGATCGAGTCGACCCTGCTCAAGCTGCCCGGCGTCCGCGAATCGGCGGTCGTGGTGCGGGGCAAGGGAACGAGCGCCGAGCTGGTGTCCTTTGTGGTCGCCGAACGGCCCGCCCCGGCACCGGCTCCCGTCGCCGCCGCTGCCAGCGTTCCCGATCCGGAAGCGGTGGCGAAACTGGCCCTGCGGTTCAGCTCGCCCGGCCGCCGGACCGACCTGACCGGAAACGTCAGCTACCCAGCCGCAGGTCTCGATGCCGCGCCGACCGCTGTGTCCGCGAAGGCGTTCGGCGAAGGCCCGGTCGCGCTCGCCGCGGTCACCAGCCTGCTGTCCGTGCTCGGCCAATACCGCGAAGACGGAATGCCGAGGTACGCCTACGCGTCGGCGGGCGGCCTCTACCCGGTGCAGGCCTACCTGGCGGTGGGGGAGAACGGCGTCCGCGGCCTGCCCGCCGGGACCTACTACTACGACCCGGTCGACGCGGCGCTGGTGTCGCTGAAACAAGGCGACTGGTTCACTTCCGCCCTCTACGACGAACGCAACCGCCCGCTCGCCGAACAGGCCGGTTTCGCGATCTTCCTCGTCGCGCGGAACTCGGCGATCGAACCGCAGTACGGCGAACTCGCCGAGCGATTCTGCCTGCTGGAAGCCGGTGCCATCGCACAACTGCTTCGCCAGCGGGCGGCGGACACGGGCCTCGCCCTGTGCTCGATCGGCGACGTCTACGACGGCCCGCTGCAAGACGGCCTGCTGCTGGAGCCGGGCCAGACCCAGCTGCACAGCATGCTTTGCGGCCTTCCCGCCGGGGCTCCCGCGGAGAGCGTCGAGGACACCCTGCGGGCGGGGCTCGCCGAGCGGTTGCCGTCCTACATGGTCCCGCGCGAGGTTCGGGTAGTCGACGCGTTGCCGTTGAGCGCCAACGGAAAAGTCGACCGGCGACGGCTCATCGAACTCGCTGGCGCCGCTTCCGCGCCGGAGAAGCCCGCACCTTCTCTTCCGTCCACTTCGGACAGTGTGGTAGACCGGCTCAGCGCGATCTGGCGCGAGCTGCTCGGGGTCGAAGACGTCGGCGTGGACACGAACTTCTTCGAACTCGGGGCCAACTCGATCCACCTGGTCCGCGCGCAGCGCCGGATCGGGGCCGAGTTCGGCCGCGAGGTGCCGATCGTGGAGATGTTCGACCGGCCGACGATCCGGCAGTTCGCCGCGCTGCTGACCGGCGACGGCCCGGCGCGGCGGCCGTCCGTCGCACCGGCCGCACCGGTCGCCGAAGGCCGCGGCGGCCACCACCGGCGCCGGCGGGAGAGCCGGCGCGAATCCGTGAGGCAGGGATCATGAACGACGAACTAGCGGGCCCAGCGGGCCTGGAAGACGCGGTCGCGATCGTCGGCCTCGCCTGCCGGTTCCCCGGCGCCGAGAACGCGGACCAGTTCTGGGACAACCTGGTCAACGGCCGCGAGGGCATCAGCTTCTTCTCCGGCGACGACCTCGCCGCGCGCGGAATCGACGCCACCGCACCGGGATTCGTCCCGGCCGGCGGGGCGCTGCCCGGCATCGACGAGTTCGACGCGGAGTACTTCGGCATCTCGCCGAGGGACGCCGCGCTGATGGACCCGCAGCACCGGCTGTTCCTCCAGTGCGCCGTGCACGCGCTGGAGGACGCCGGTCTCCGCCCGGACCGCGGGGGAGACGTCGGCGTCTACGCGGCGGCCGGCTTCAACTCCTACCTGGCCCGGAACCTGCTGCCCGCCGCGCACGAACTGGGCGACCGCTCGTCCGTGCAATGGCTGTCCGGCAGCGAAAAGGACTACCTGGCCACCCAGCTGTCCTACCGGCTCGGTCTCACCGGCCCGAGCCTGAGCGTGCAGTCCGCGTGCTCGTCGGCCCTGGTCGCCGTGCACCTGGCCGGAGAAGCGCTGCTGTCCGGCGAATGTTCGGTCGCGCTGGCCGGCGCCGTGTCGATCGGCCTTGGCCAAGACTCCGGATACCAGTTCACCGAAGGCGGAATCGTCTCCCCCGACGGCCACTGCCGCCCCTTCGACGCGGACGCTCAAGGCACGGTCTTCGGCAGCGGTGTCGCCGCCGTCGTCCTGAAACGCCTCGAAGACGCCGTCGCCGACGGAGACCCGATCCGCGCGGTGCTGCTCGGCTCCGCCGTCGCCAACGACGGCAACCGCAAGGTGGGCTTCACCGCCCCCGGCCTGGACGGTCAGCACCGTGTCATCACCGCCGCCCACCGGGTCGCCGGAATCGACCCCAGCGACGTCTCCTGCGTCGAAGCGCACGGCACCGGCACCGCACTGGGCGACCAGATCGAACTGGCCGCGCTGAACCGGGTCTTCGAGGGCTCGTCCGGCGACTGCGTGCTGGGCTCGGTGAAATCGAACGTCGGCCACCTGGACACCTGCGCCGGAATGGCCGGGCTGATCAAAACGGTGCTTTCCTTGCAACACCGCCACTTCGTCCCCACCGTGCACTTTCAGCGCCCGCACCCCGACCGGGGCCTGCCCGGAAGCCGTTTCCGCGTACTGGCCGCCGCCGAACCATGGCCAGGTGCGGACGGCACCCGCATCGCCGGAGTCAGCTCCTTCGGCATCGGCGGCACCAACGCCCACCTAGTCCTGCGCGACGCCCCTCCTGCCCCCGCGCGGTCCTCCGCCGAGGAATGGCACGTCATCCCGATCTCCGCCCGAACCCCCGAAGCCGCGACCGTCCTTTCTGGACAAACCGCCGACGCCCTAGCCGGTGCTGATCTCGCCGACGCCGCCCACACTCTCCAACTAGGCCGAGGTGAATACCCGACCCGTCGCGCAGTCGTAGCCAAAACCGGCCCCGATACCGCCACCGCCCTGCGCACCGCGAAGTCCGTCTCATCGACGGGTTCGCCGCCGGTCTTCGCCTTCCCCGGCCAAGGCAACGGCTACCCAGGCATGGCCGCCGAACCGCACCGCACGGAACCCGCCTTCGCCGCAGCCCTAGACGACGCCCTAGCCGCCCTAGACCCGTCGCTGCGGCAGCTATTGCTAGACCCAGCACACCCCGATCTCTTCGACCGCACCGAAATCGCCCAACCAGCCCTGTTCGCCGTCGAATACGCACTGGCTTCGTGGTGGCTCTCGCTAGGCGTCACCCCCGGGGCACTGATCGGCCACAGCGTCGGCGAATACGCCGCAGCCTGCGTGGCCGGAGTCTTCCCGCTGCCGGACGCCGCCCGCCTGGTCACCGCCCGGGGACGGCTGATGGCCACCACCCCGCCCGGCGCCATGGTCTCCGTCCCGCTGCCAGAGCACGAGCTGACCGACTTGCTTAGCCCCGCCGTCTCCCTGGCCGCCGTCAACGCCCCAGACCGATGCGTGCTGGCCGGATCCGTCGAAGCCGTGGCCGCCGTCGAACGCCGGCTAGCCGAACGGGGCGTTTCCACGAAGCGTCTCGCGACTCGGCACGCGTTCCATTCACACCACCAGGACAGCATCCTCGCCGCCTTCGCCGCTGAGGTGCGCGCCGTGCATCTGGCCGAACCGCAGCTGCCGATCGTCTCCACCGTCACCGGCCGCACGCTGACTCCGGCCGAGGCGACTTCCCCCGAATACTGGATCCGGCAGGTCCGGGAACCAGTCCGCTTCGCCGCCGCCGTGGCCGAGACCTCCGGCCCCTTACTGGAACTCGGCCCCGGCCGAAGCCTCGCGTCGGCAGCCCGCCGGACCGACCCCGCGCGCCTGGTGCTCCCCGGTCTCACCGGAGGCACCGACGGCGTGGACACCCCGCCAAGCTGGCTGACCGCACTGGCCGCGGTGTGGTCGCACGGCGCCGAAGTGCGCTGGGAGGCCCAAGGCCACCGCACCGGCCGCCGGATCTCGTTGCCCGGCTACCCGTTCGCGAAAGACCGCCACTGGTTCGAACCGTCCACCCCCGCCCCGGCTCCGGTCGCGGCCTCGCGCTACCACGTCCCGAACTGGACGCGGTGCCCGCTGCCCGCTCGGCCCGAGGCAGGGGAGGGGGCAGTCCTTGTCGTCTCGGACACCGCTGGCCTCGGCGCCGCTGTGACGAAGGAACTCCGCACCCTCGGCCGAACCGTCGTGGAAGTGGCTGGCGAGGACTTCGCCCCGCTCCTGACCCGGCTCCGCGCCGAAGGCCGCACCCCGGACGCGGCCGTGCTCTGCCGCGCCTTCGACGACCCGGACCTGGAATCCGCCACCCCATCCGAAATCGCCGCCGCGGCCGAGTCAGCCGTCGCCGACCCGCTGTTCCTGGCCCGCGCCCTAGCCGACACCTTCCCCGGCCACCCAGTCCGGCTGCTGTGCGTCACCCGAGCCGCCCAAGCGGTGGGTGCCCGACCGCCGAAAACCCCGCATTCGGCCGCGGTGCTCGGCCCGGTCCAGGCGATCCCGCTGGAACTGCCCGGCCTGACCGCCCGATGCCTCGACCTGTGGCCCGAGGACGGCACCGCCCTGACCGCCCTGGCCGAACGGGTCTGCGCGGAACTGCTCTCCGCCGACTGGCCCCCGGAAGGCCCACCCCTGATCGCCGCCCACGGCCCGGCCCGCTGGGTGCGGACGTGGGAACCCGCCGACCTCCCCGGATCGGACGGCGACCTGTCGTCCCTGCTCCGCGGCCTGCCTGGCTGCGCGGGTGCATCGCCGGTTCCGCCGGGTGGCTCGGCCGAATCGCCCTTGCCGAGGCACGATCTGCCGAAACTGCCGGGCACCCCGGCCGGATCGGACGGCGATCTGCCGGGCCGGGCGGGTGAATCGCCGCTTCCTCCGACCCGCGGCCTGCCGTCACCGGCCACCATGCCGCAGCCTTCGGCCACCCCGGCCGAATTGCCCAGCGGATTGGCCGCGCGAGCCAGCGAATCCGTGCACCCGCAGACCACACCAGCCGCCGGTCTGCCCAGCCGGGCGGGTGAATCGCCGATCCCTCCCACCCGCAGCCTCCCGACACCGGCCACCATGCCACAGCCTTCGGCCAACCCGACCGACCCGCCCAACACCCTCGCCGCGCAAGCCAGCGAATCGACCCCACCCCTCCACCCCACCGGAGCCTGCCTGATCACCGGCGGCCTAGGCGGCATCGGCGGCCAGATCGCCCTCCACCTGGCCCGCTCCGGCGCCCCCGCCCTGGTCCTCCTGGGCCGCTCGAACTTCCCCGACAGTCCACTATGGACCTCCATCCGCCCACCCCACACCCCCGCTGGCCCGCCCCTCGACCCCGCCACCGAAACCCTCCTCACCGCCCTGGCGCAAACCGGCGCGACGATCTGCCTGGCCCAGGCCGACGTCTCCGCCGAAACCGAACTCCGCCCGATCCTCGCCCGGGTCAAAACCGCCGTCGGCCCCATCGCCGGCGTCGTGCACGCGGCGGGCGTCCCCGGCGGCGCGCTGGCCCACCAGGCCACCCGCGCCGGAATTCGCCGGGTGCTCGCGGCCAAAGTCGCCGGAACCGTGCTCCTGCACCGCATCCTGCGTGAAGACCGCCCGAGCTTCTTCGCGCTCTGCTCGTCCACGATGGCCGTCTCCGGGGTCCCCGGCCAATCCGCGTACAGCGGTGCCAACGCCTTCCTCGACACCTTCGCCCACACCGCCGACGGCCTCGTCTCCATCGGCTGGGACGGCTGGGCCGAAGTCGGCATGGCGGCCCGAAGCACCGTAACCAAGCCAAAAACACCCCTGGAACCCTTCGAGCACCCCCTGTTCGACGCCCGCGGCGCAACCGAATTCCGCCTGGCGCGCAATACCCACACCCGCTGGCTCAGCGAAGAACACCTCCTGGCCGGAACCCCAGTACTGCCGGGAAGCGCGCTGCTGGAACTGGCGATCGCCGCCTACCGCCTGGCCGAACCCGGCCACACCGGCCCGGTCGAGCTGAGCGACGTCCGCTTCCTCAACCCAGTCGACGACTTGTCCAACGTCGTGATCAGCCTGCACCCCAAGGAAAACGGCTACACCTGGGAGGTCGGCAACCACGCCCGCGGGTTCGTCACCGCGCACTGGGGAGAGCTTCCCGAACCGGCCGAACCAAAAACGTCTACAATGGACACCCTCGACACCAGCAGGCAAACCGGCCTCGTCACCACTGGACCGCGGTGGGACTGCGTCGCGGGCGCCTGGTCGACCGAGGCACAGGCACTTCTCAACCTCCGCCTCGCCCCGGCCTTCGAGACCGACTTCCCCGCCCACCCCCTGCACCCCGCGCTGTTCGACGTCGCCACCGGAGCAGTCGCGGCAGGTCCCGAACTGCCAGTCGGCTACCACCGGCTGATCTCCTACCGAGACCTGCCCAGCGAGCTGTACGCCTGGATCCGCCGGGTCGACCGAGGCCAGCAAGGCACGACCACCGCCGACCTCGATCTCACCGACGCGGACGGAAACCCGGTGGCCCGGGTGGAAGGCTTCCTCTTGCGGCAATTTCCGGCGAAAGGCGAGACCAAAACCGGTCTGACCACCAAGGAAGCCCTGGCCGCGTTCGATCGCGTGCTGGCGAACCGCCACCTCCCGCACATCGTCGTCAGCCAGCGGACCCGGGCCTCCCAGCCGGAGCGAACCGAGCCGTCCGCGCGGCCGAGCGCGGTCCAGGCGGACTACCTCGCGCCGCGGGACGAAACCGAGACCGTGCTGGCCGAAATCTGGGGACGGCTGCTCGGAGTCCCACGCGTCGGCGTGGAGGACGACCTCTTCGAACTCGGCGGGGATTCGCTGCTGATCGTGCAGATCGCCGCCGAGGCGCAACGGCTCGGTCTCGCCGTTTCGCCCAGCGCCGTCTTCGCGAACCCGACCGTCGCCGGCCTCGCCGCTGCGGTGCGAGAACCAGAGGCCGCCGCGGACGAGCCGGAAGCGCCGGACGTCGAGCTGGACGAGGACGAACTGGCGACCGTGCTGGGCATGTTCGCCACCGGAACGGGGGAGACGCCATGACCGCGGTAGCCGAGCTGTACCGCGTTTCCCCGGCACAGGAGGGAATGCTCTTCCACAGCCGGACGTCGCCGATCGACGGCTGCTACGTCGAACTCACCACGTTCCGGATCCGCGGCGAACTGGACCAGGCAACGCTGACCGCCGCCTGGCGCACCGTGTTCGCCCGCCATCCGGTGCTGCGCACGGGCTTCGCCTGGGAAGGAATCCGCACACCGCACCAGGTCGTGGTCGCCGACGCCGAGCCGAGGATCGACTTCGCCGACCTGACCGGCCTCACCGACGGGGAGCGCGCGGCGTACCTGGCCGCCGAAACCGAACGCCGCCGGTCCGAACGATTCGACCTCGCCCGGCCCCCGCTGATGCGGCTGCTGGTCGCGCGCTGCCCCGGCGAGCACCTGCTGATCTGGACCTATCACCACCTCCTGCTCGACGGCTGGTCGGCCGGGCTGCTGCTGGCGGAGGTGGCGAACCTGCTGGCCGGAGCTGAACCGGGCCCGGTCCCGCCGCCGTATCGCGACTACGTCCAGTGGATCCTCCGCCGTCCGCCCGGCCCGGCGCGGGAGTTCTGGACGTCGTATCTCGCCGGGGTCCAGCCCGCTCCGGTCGACCCTGGCACCAAGACGTACCGCACGGCCCGCCTCCGCATCCCGCCGGACCGGACCGCGGCACTGCGACAAGCCGCGCTCCGGAACCGGATCACGCTGAGCGAGCTGTTCGAGAGCGCGTGGGGCATCGTGCTCAGCCGGTTTTCCGGCCGGGACGACGTCGTCTTCGGCGCCGCCACCGCCGGACGGCCTCCGGAGCTGCCCGGCGCGGGCGAGATGGTCGGGATGTTCGTCAACACCGTGCCGGTGCGGGTGCGTCCTTCCCCGGACCTCCCGGTTTCGCGCTTCCTGGAGGAGTACCGCTCCGGGCGCCGCCGCCTGCACGACCACCAATACCTGCCGCTGCCCGACATCCAGGCCTGTGCCGCGATCCCGGCGGGCACCGCGCTCTTCGACACCCTCGTTGCCTTCGAGAACTACCCGGAAAGCGCGCTGCCGCAGGACAGTCCGGTGTCCGTCGAGGACATCCAGTACGAAACCCGCACCAACTACGGCCTCACCCTGGTGATCCGCATCGGCGACGACCTGACCGTGCAAGCGATCGGGCGGTACAGCGAAAGTGACCTTGATCAGCGGTTGCGTTACCTGGAAACGGTCCTGGCCCGGCTGAGTGCCCCGTCGTCTACCACGGTGCGCGAGGTCGGCGCCCTGCCGGAAGACACCCTGCGCCGGATCGCCGAGCTGACCACCGCCGAGCCCGGCCAAGAAATCTCCGCACTGCTCGCCCAGCACGCCCGCGAAACCCCGGACGCCACCGCGCTCGGCTCCACGACCTACCGCGAACTGGACCACCAGGTGAACGCGGCAGCGGATCGGTTGCGGGAACAGGGAATCGGCCACGACGACCGCGTCACCTGCCAGTTCGGCACCACCGCTGAACTGGTCACCGCCTTGCTCGCGATCGACCGGGTCGGCGCGCGCTGGACACCACCGGACGCCCACCCGGCGTTCGTCCTCACCGCCGACGGCGCGGTCCGGCAACAATCCACAGTGGACGAAACCGTTGCACGGCAGGTGCTTTCCACGCAACCCGCGGCGCTGGCCCGGCGAATCGGCCTGAACCGCTCCGATGTCGTTCTCCTGCAAGCCGATCCGGCCCCGGCCGAACTGCTGGCCCCGATCGCGGCCGGTGCGACGCTGATCTGCGCGCCCCCGCTCACCAGTCCCGATCTGGGCAACTGGATCACCCGCTTCGGCGTCACGACCCTCCTGGCCGACCCCTCCCGGCTGACCGCCCGCCCCGGCCTGCGCACGATCTCCACCGGACTGCCCACGGCACCATGGCCAGGCCTGTGGTGGCTCCGCCAACACCCCGCCACCGGCCTGTGCCTCGCCGCGACGGAACACGACCCCAGCCGTCCGGGAATGACGCCACTGCCCGGCGTCGCCGTCCTCGACGAGGCAGGCGACCCAGTGCCCTTCGGCGTGCCCGGAGCACTGACCTTCGGCGGGCACCCGACCGGAGAACGAGCCCGCCTGCTCCCGGACGGACAGCTGGACCTCGTCGCGCCAGCCGGATCCACGACCGAAGCGGTCGTGCTGCGCCTCTTCCGGGAAGCGCTGGGGGACAACGAGACCACCCCCGACGACGACTTCTTCGACCGAGGCGGCGACTCCGCGGGCGCTGTCGCGCTGGCCGGGCTGATCCGGTCCGAATTCGGCGGGGAACTCGACCCCGAGCTGGTGTTCGACTGCCCGACCGCGCGCGAGCTGGCCGCCGCCCTGCCCAAGACCGAAACCCGCGGAAACTGAGGGAGACAGGAAATGAAGGACCCGAGCGGCACCGCCGCGCCCCGGCCGGCGATCCGGCTGCGGAACGTCGTCAAGAAATACGGCGGGCTGGCCGCCGTCGACGGCCTCGACCTCGACGTCCGCGCCGGGATCTGCCTCGGCCTGCTCGGCCCGAACGGGGCGGGCAAGTCGACCACGATGCGGATGCTGACCGGTCTCGCGCTGCCCGACGGCGGCGAGATCGAGGTGCTCGGCTGGCGGCTGCCCGCCGCGGCGCGGGAGGCCCGCGCGTGCGTGGGAGTCGTTCCCCAGCACGACAATCTCGACATCGAGCTGAGCGTCCGGCAAAACCTGGAGGTGTTCGCCCGGTTCGCCCGGATCCCGAAGCCGCGGATCGACGAGGCGGTCGCGCGGACGCTGCGCGCGACCAAGCTGACCGACCGCGCGGGCAGCCGGGTGGAAAGCCTGTCCGGCGGGATGCGCCGCAGGCTGCTGCTGGCCCGCGGCGTGCTCGCCGGGCCGAGCCTGCTCCTGCTGGACGAGCCGACGGTCGGCCTCGACCCGCAGATCCGCCAGGAGCTCTGGGACCTCATCGACGAGATGCGCGCCGGCGGCAGCACGATCCTGATGTCCACGCACTACATCGAGGAAGCGGAGCGCCTCGCCGACGAGGTGGCCGTGATGTTCGAGGGCAAGCTGATCGCGCACGGCACCGTCGCGGAACTGCTGGACCGGCACGTCGGCAAGCAGGCCGCCGAATACCAGGGCAACGACCGCCGCCGCGGCGAGGTCGTCGCGATCGCCGACGCGGCGCACCTGCCCAGCCGCCGCACCGGCCTCGCGGTCTCGGTGCTGCGGGCCGAGGACATGCCGCCGTCGGTGCACGACCGGCTCGGCCCGCCGGACGTGCTGCGCCGGACCAACCTCGAGGACGTGTTCGTGATGCTGACCGGGGAGATGTTCACATGACCACCCCAGCCACCGATTCCCCCGCCGCCGCCGGAACCCTGAGTGAACCCGATTCCGTCAGGGTTCCCGTCACGGACAGCCAGCCCGGCGAGGAGACCGGACAGAGCAGTTCGGGCTGGCCGACGGTCAAGGCAATCTGGCTGCGCGAAACCCTGCTGTTCCGCGACCACTGGCTGTCGGTCACCTTCGGCGCGCTCGTCGAGCCGCTGATGTACATGATCGGCTTCGGGCTCGGCTTCGCGCCGCTGGTCCGCTCGGCCGACGGCCATCCGTACCTGCAGTTCATCGGCACCGGCATGGTGGTCACCTCGGCGCTGTTCGCCGCCGCCTTCGCCGGGATGTTCGAGACCTACACCCGCCGCCGGTACCAGAAGCTTTACGACGCGATCCTCGCCGAACCGGTGGGCGTGCGCGACCTCGTCGTGGCCGAAACCTCCTGGTACGCGGTCAAAGCGATGGTCTACGGCTGCGCCCCGCTGGTCGTGGTGCTGGCGGCCGGGCTGCCGCCGCGCCCGGAACTGCTGCTGGTCCCGGTCATCTGCCTGGTCGCCGGAGCCGGGTTCGGCCTGTTCGGCGTGTGGGTCTCGGCCTCGGTGCCGACGATCGACGGCCTGCGGCTCGTGGTGTCCGGGCTGCTGACGCCGGTGATGATGGCGGCCGGGGTCTTCTTCCCGGTCAGCGGCATGCCGGCCTGGCTGCACTGGGTCAACCAGCTCAACCCGGTCTACCACTGCGCGGAACTGGTGCGGCACAGCGCGTTCGGCGAACTCGCCCCGGCCGACCTGGTGCATTCCGGCGTGCTGCTGGCGTTCGCCGCGCTGGTGGGCGCCCTCGCGATCCGCTCGATGCGCCGCAGGCTGATCAGCTGACCCCGTCCGTCCCCGGCATTGGAGAACCGACCATGACGACAACCGCCGCACCGGCGTCCGCCCGGGACCTGGCCGCGCTCGACCTCGCCGACCCCCGCCTGCACGCCGAAACCGATCTGCACGACGTGTGGGCGCGGCTGCGGGAAACCCGGCCCGCGCACTGGCAGCCGCCCGCCGAGGGCCGCGACGGGTTCTGGAACATCACCCGCTACGAGGACGTCGACCGGCTGTACAAGGACGACCGCGCGCTGACCTCCGAACGCGGCAACGTGCTGGACGCGCTGATGGGCCGCGGCGATTCGGCGGGCGGCCGGATGGTCTCGGTGACCGACGGCGTCCGGCACGCCGAGGTGCGCAAGATCCTGCTCCGGTCGTTCACCCGCGAGGCGCTGGCGTCGGCGGCCGTCCGGATCCGGAGCGCGGCGCGGCGGCTGGTCCAGGACGCGGTGTCCCGGGGCAGCTGCGATTTCGCCAAGGACGTCGCCGCGCACGTGCCGCTGGTCGCGATCTGCGACCTGCTCGGCGTCCCGGAGGCCGACCGTCCGCACATCCTGGAGCTCACCTCGTCCGCGGTCAGCTCCGAACAGGCGCAGCACACCCTGGAGGACGCCTGGCGGGCCAAGAACGACATCCTGTTCTACTTCACCGAACTGGCCGAGCGCCGCCGCGAGGACCCGCTCGCCGACCTGGTCAGCGCCCTGGTGACGAGCCGGGTCAACGGGCGGCCGCTGGACGCGGACGAGGTCGTCTTCAACTGCTACAGCCTCGTGCTCGGCGGGGACGAAACCACCCGGCTGGCCATCGTCGGGGGAGTGCAGGCCTTGCTGCACAACCCCGGGCAGTGGCGCGCGCTGTGCTCGGGCGAGGCAGGCATCGACACCGCGGTCGAGGAAATCCTGCGCTGGACCACGCCGTCGATGCACCAGGGCCGGGCGGCGGTCGAACGGCTGACCGTCGGCGAAGCCACGATCGAACCGGGCGATTTGGTCGTGCTGTGGAACGTGTCCGCCAACCGCGACGAGCGGGTGTTCGACCGTCCGGACCGGTTCGACCTGACGCGTTCGCCGAACCGGCACCTGACCTTCGCCGTCGGGCCGCACTATTGCCTCGGCGCGCAGCTGGCCCGGATCGAGATCGCCGCGATCCTGGAAGCCCTGCGGGACTTCGCCGCCGGAATCGAGGCCGCCGGACCGCCGTCCCGGATCTACTCGAATTTCCTGTCCGGGCTGAGCAGCCTGCCCGTCGTGCTGCGCGGGAAGTGATCGCCGGGCACTACTTTTCGGGAAGGCGCCGCTATTTCGTCTCGCTGGCGGGGCGAAATAGCGGCGACTGCCTGCCGCCCCTGTGTTGTCTTCGCTTCCGGGTCGCGGGAAGCTATTCCGAGCGTTTCGGGAAATCTTCGATAATTCCCGGCGCGATTTTCGGTCGCACTTCCCGCCGCTCGCCGTCATCGCGCTGACCACCGCGTTCGCCGTTGTCGTGACCGCGGTGGTCGAACGCGTGCAGTCGTACTACGAAAGCTGGGACCGGAGCCGGAAAGGCGTGCTCACCGATCTGATCTCCGGCGCAGTAGTGCTGGTGGTCATCGCGCGCATGGTCGAACCGACCCTGTTCGCGGCGTTCTACTGGCTTTCCGTCCCGCTTTCCCGCGCGATCGGCTTCACCTTCTGGCCGACCGGCTGGCCTCCGGCCGCGCAGGCCGCGCTCGCACTGGTGGTCGGCGAATTCTTCTACTATTGGCTGCACCGCTGGAACCACTTGCGCGACCTCGCCGAGGCCAACAGCAACTTCGGCGGCAAGATCATGTTCTACGACTGGATGTTCGGCACCCTGCTGCGCCCGAACGGCCGCCGCCCGCCGGAGGACATCGGCCTTACCGGCGGCGTCCGGCTGCCGACGTCGTATCCCGCCTTGCTGGCCGCTCCGTTCCGGTATTCGAAGTTCGAGCAGGACGCCGAACGCCGGGCGAAATCCGGGAACTGACGCGGAAAGCCCGCTGATCCGAAGAGACCGCGCCGTCGCCAGACCCCAGGCGGCGGCGCGGTCTCGCGGCTAGCGTGCTTCCCGGGTCGCGGTGTCGAGTGCGGCCAGCAGGATCCCGGCGGCCGTGCGCACGACTTCCGCGGTGACGTTCAGCGGCGGCAGCAACCGCACGACGCTGTCGCCGCGTCCGCCCAGTTCGACGATGAGCCCGCGGCGCAGCGCGTGCTTCTGCACCGCCAGCGCGAGTTCCGACGCCGGCGCCCCGGTGCGCGGGTCGGCCAGTTCGATGCCCCACATCAGCCCGGTGCCGCGCACGTCCGTCACCCACGGATGGCTGGCCAGCGGGGAAAGCAGCTCCTCGAACTGGTATCCGCGCTCGACGACGTTGTCCAGCACGCTGTCGCGGTTGACGACCTCGATCGCCCGCGCGCCCGCGGCGAGGGCGAGCTGATTGCCGCGGAACCCGCCGACGTGCGCGCGGGAGGCCCAGCTGTCGAGCCGCTCGTCGTAGATGATCAGCGACACCGGCGAGCCGATTCCGCCGAGCGCCTTGGCCGCGACGATCACGTCGGGTTCGATCCCGTAGCGCTCGAAGGCGAACCAGGTCCCGGTCCGGCCGCAGCCGGTCTGCAGTTCGTCGACGATCAGCGGGATGTCCAGCTCGCGAGTCAGCTCGCGCACCCGATGCACGAAATCCGCCCGCGCCGGGACCACGCCGCCCTCGCCCTGCACCAGTTCGAGCACCACCGCGGCGGGCAGCGGGAGGCCGCCATCGGGATCGTGCAGCGAGCGTTCGAGCAGGTCCGGGCAGGTCGCCGCGCAGGTGTCCGGGTCGTGTCCGGACGGGCAACGGGGGCACGAGGAGTACGGCGGATACTGAGTGCCGGGCAAGGTGCCCGAGCCCGCGGCCTGCCGAGGCCCGGTCAGGCCCAGCGCGGCTTGCGCGCTGCCGTGGAACCGGCCCTGGAGCGACACGACGCCGCCGCGCCCGGTCGCCGTCTTGCACAGTTTGAGCGCGGCCTCGAGCGCGTTGGTCCCGGCCGGTCCGCAGAAGTGCAGTTTCATCCGCGAGCGCAGCGCCTCGGGCAGCATCGCGAGCTGGGCTTCGGAGAACTCGTCCTTGACCGGGGTCGCGAAGTCGAGCGCGTGAGTCAGCTTGCCCAGCTGCGCGGTCATCGCCGCGACCAGTTCGGGATGGTTGTGCCCGAGGGAAAGCACGCCCGCCCCGGCGAGGAAGTCGATGAAGACGTTGCCGTCGGCGTCGCGCACGAAACTGCCCGAACCCTCGGTGATCGCGATCGGCAGCCGCCGCGGCCCGCCGCGGGCGTTCGGCTCCCGGCGGTCCTGCCGGGCGAGGTACTCGGCCGAGCGAGGGCCGGGCAGATCGCAGTGCACCGCGGGACCGGTGAGCGGCGCGGGATGCTCGAGGATGGTCATCTGGCCTGTTCTCCCCTGACAGTGGTGGTGGCGCGGCCGGACCCGGCCGCCGGGCGCCCGCCCCGGCACGCGGAGGTTTTCCTTGCGCACCGGGCATTCGGGGCGAACTGGTCCTGCCCGGTGCGCTCGGCGGGGCGCCGGTTTTCTGCGGATGGCTGGGGCGGTGGTTCTCTCTTTTCGGGTGTTGTTGCTGGATATGGAGTGGTGGTGCTGGTTGGCGTTGCCTGGTTTTCCGCGGTTGGCCGGGGCGGATGTTCTCTCTTCTCGGGCGTTGTCGGCGGAGAGGGAGCGGTGGTGCTGGTTGGTGTCGCCCGGTTTTCCGCGGACGGGCGGGGCGGTCGTTCTCTCTTTTCGGGTGTTGTCGCTGGATATGGAGTGGCGGCGCTGGCTGCTGTCGCCTGGTTTTCTGCGGATGGCCGGAGCGGCGGTTCTCCCTCTTCGAGCGTCGTCGCCGGAGGGGGATCGGCGGTGCTGGCTGCCGTCGCCCGGCTTTCCGCGGATAGCCGGAGCGGTTGTTCTCTCTTCTTGGGCGTTGTTGCTGGATATGGAGTGGCGGTGCTCGTTACTGTTGCCTGGTTTTCCGCGGATGGCCGGAGCGGCGGTTCTCCCTCTTCGAGCGTCGTCGCCGAAGAGGAAGCGGCGGTGCTGGCTGCTGTCACCCGGCTTTCCGCGAAAAGACGGCGTGCCGAGAAGCGGCTGGCGCTTCCGGCCGTTTCGCGTTGGCGGCTGACAAACCCGGCGCTGGAGCCGTTCCGCGCGCTCGCCGCGTCGCCTCGTCCGGGACAGTCCGCCGCGGTCGCGGCTCGCGGATGTGGTCTGCCGACGTCGCGGCGCGCGTCCAGCGTCGGGTCCGTCATGCACTCCTCCTTGGTGCGCAGGGATTCGCGGATCGCCGGAAAACGGCGACGAGAAAAACGGTCTCGGGCAGCGGTGGGGGGGGGGGGGGGGCGCCCCCCCCCCCCCCCCCCCCCCCCCCCCCCCCCCCCCCGAACCGTCAGCACACTGGGCTTCGGGGTGCCCCCTCATCCCCGAGGCGCAATGTCGCCGCCAGGCGACGAGCCACGACGAACCCGAACAAACTGCTCATTCATAATCAAAAACGCCCCCAACCCATGAAAATCATTAATCAACCGCTTCCGCCCAAAATAAAACTTCAAATCCCCCACATTAGTCCCCTCGCAAATATCAGCGAGATACGTCAACCCATCCGAACCAACGGACACCTTCTGCAACACCCCCGCATACCCCCGCTGAGCAACGGACGCATAAGCAGCAGGCAAATACCCCCGCTCAACCCCCCGAGAAACCGTAAACGCATACATCGACGACGCAGACGTCTCCAGCCAGTTCCCGTCATCCCCACCGTGGTCAACGACCTGATACCACCGCCCAGTCCGCGGATCCTGGAACCGGCGATACCCCTCCGCCAGGAACCTGACGATCCCCACCAGCTCCGGCCGCCGAGGATGATCAGCAGGCAATACCTCGAGAATGTCGATCGCCGCCATCCCGAACCAGCCAATCGCCCGAGCCCAATGAAAGCCAGAATGCTTCCCCGGCCCAGCCGCCCACGGCTGAGTCCCGCTCTCATCGTAGGCGTGATAGATCAACCCCTTGGCAGGCTCCTTGAGATGCCCAAAGTAGACAGAAAGATTCTTCGCCGACTCTTCGTAGCAGTACCCCGGATCGTTGAAAACCTTCCCATACAAAGCAAGAAACGGCTGCGCCATATAAACCCCGTCGCCCCACAACTGATGCTGACGACTGACCGCGTGCCACATCCCGCCGTCACTGGTCCGCGGATACGTCTCAAACCGCTTACGCAACTGATCGGCCGCCGTGCGATACTTCACCCGCCCAGTTTCGTTGTACAGCAACGGAAGCATCTGACAAGCCCGCATCGAGTCAAGACTGCTGAAACTGTTGGATATCCCGTCGTCAGTAATAAACCGGTCATACCAGGCGACGATGTAATCGAGATACCGTCGCTCAGAGGTACGCCGATAAAAAAGATACTGCCCATAGAAGTAAAGACCGAGCGGGTAACTCCAGCCCCCAATAGACGACGGGGTATACCGCTTCATAGTGGAGTCGATGACGGCACGAGACCAATCCCGCCCCTCCGCCGCCACCCCAACCCCAGGCACCGCGAGCGCTCCGAGCGCCGCCGCGGTCCCAGCCAGTACCGATCGTCTCGACACAGCCATGCCAGTGTCCTTCCTGCTACCGGCGGCGGCGGAAAAGAGGGTCGAACGAACCTCTACCCGCGCCCAGACCGGCCCGGCAAGGATCCTGTCCCGGATGTCCGCCCCTATCGCTGGATAAGCCCAGCGGCCCGCCCGGTCACCGGGAACCGGCCCCCTGGACGCCCGACCCCGGGCGATTAGCCGATTTGTCGACGCGACCTGGACGGTTCCGGCCAAACGGGGCGCGCCGACACGGGGCGGTCGTCCCGGTAGGAGGGCCTCGCAGCGATACCCTGACCGCGTGGGTATCTCGGCGTGGATCTGGTTCGTCATCGCCGCCGTCGCGCTGGTGGCTGGCCTTGGCCTGCTCTTCGCGGACCGGGCCAAGGAAGGCTCGCGCAACCGTGAGCGGCAGCGCTGGGCCCAATTGCGCGGCTGGCAGTTCGTGGAAGAGGACGAACGGCTGCCCCGGCAGTGGTCGGGGGGCGCGATCGGCTACTTCGGCGCGGACGCGGCGGTGAACGTCGTCGCGGGCTCCACCTTCACCTCCGACGGCCGCCGTCCGGTGTTCATCTTCGACATCGAAACCCAGGGCCAGGTGCCCGCGGTGGTCGTGGCCGTGCGCTGCAACAAGTCGCACCGGGTGCCGGTCGAGATGTGGCTGTCGAGCGTGCCGTTCCAGCGCGAGAACATGCCGGAGATGCTCGGGCCGATCGGCCAGCGCTACGCCTTCGCGGACGATTCCGAGGGCGCGCGCCAGGTCATCACCCAGGACCTGGTCGACGCGGCCGACCAGCTCGGCGGCGACGTCGGGGTGGCCTGGCTGGAGAACGAGTGGGTGCTGGCGAGCGTCGTGCCGGGAGCCGGGCCGTCCCGGCTGGAGCGGTTGCTGCGCGACCTGGGCGAGATCGCCGACATCGTGGACCCGTTCGACGAGGACTACGACTCGAACCGCACCTGGACGCCGTCGGCGGGCACCCCGACCACCGCCCCGTCCCCGGCCGACACCCAGGCCACGCGACCGGTCGACACTCGCGCGGTCGAGACGACGGCTCCTTCTCCGGCGGACACCCGGATGACGGAGCGGCAGCCTTCCCCGCCCGCGCCGCGCACCCCGCCGCCCGGCGGCAGCACGACCCCGGCTCCGGCGCGTCCGGCGGAACCGGAGCACGGCGGAGACGCCTGAGAGCTTGAGACGGGAACCGCCCGGTCGCGTTGCCGCGGCCGGGCGGTTTCGCGTTTAACGGCTGGACTTGGCTGCCATGCTGACGTGGTGCTGCTGAGCTGGATCCGCGAGGTCGCGGACGAGCCGCTGGTCGTCGACCCGGCCGCGAGAAACCTCGAGGACCGGGAGAACACCTGGTGGCTCTCGATGCCGGACGAGGAACGCGGTTCGTTGTCGGCGCACGAGATCGTCGCCGCGTTCGAGGAGTGCGCCTCGATCCTGAGTGAGCGCGTTCGCTCGCGGGGATACGACGGGCAAGTGACGTTCTACGTATGGCACGACCAGCAAGCCGGGCAGCTGAGGTGCTCGACCACCTCGCTGCCGGGCAAGGAACTGCCCTTCCGGGCGCGCGTCGAGCGCGACGTCCCCTTGCTCGCCATCGTCGAGGAGTTTCTCCACGACGAAAATCCGGGCCAGGTGCCGGGGGACGACCTTCGCCCAGTACCGGACGGCTATGTCGAGGAAACGCGATCAGCCGACTTCGCAGTTCGCGTCTGGACCGCTGACCTCGGCACAACGCAGTGAAGGCCTCCCCGCGGGAAACTCCCGCAAGGAGGCCTTCACCAGCCGCTCTCAGACCCGCGACACCGTCAGCGTGTCCCCGGTTTCCAGCGCCGGCAGGTCCACCCGGACGGTGTCCCCGTCCCGGACCTCGCCGGACAGCAGCTGCTTCGCCAGCTGGTCGCCGATCGCCGACTGCACCAGCCGTCGCAGCGGGCGGGCGCCGTAGATCGGGTCGAAGCCGTTCAACGCCAGCCATTCCCGGGCGCCGTCGGTGACCTCGAGGTGCAGGCGACGCTGGGCGAGCCGCTTCGCCAGGCGCGCGACCTGGATGTCCACAATGGACGTCAGCTGCTCGGTGCCGAGCGCGTGGAACACCACGATGTCGTCCAGCCGGTTCAGGAACTCCGGCTTGAACTGCCGTTGCACGACCTCCATCACCGCGTCGCGGCGCTGGCGTTCGTCGAGCGCCGGGTCGGCGATGGCCTGCGAGCCGAGGTTCGACGTCAGGATCAGGATGGTGTTGCGGAAGTCCACCGTCCGGCCCTGGCCGTCGGTCAGCCGTCCGTCGTCGAGGACCTGCAGGAGCACGTCGAACACGTCCGGGTGCGCCTTTTCGACCTCGTCCAGCAGCACCACCGTGTACGGGCGGCGCCGGACGGCCTCGGTCAGCTGACCGCCCTGGTCGTAGCCGACGTAGCCTGGGGGAGCACCGACGAGGCGGGCCACCGAATGCTTCTCGGAGTACTCGCTCATGTCGATGCGCTGCATCGCGCGCTCGTCGTCGAACAGGAACTCCGCCAGCGCCTTCGCCAGCTCGGTCTTGCCGACGCCGGTCGGGCCGAGGAACAGGAACGAACCGGTCGGCCGGTCCGGGTCGGCGACGCCGGCCCGCGCCCGCCGCACGGCGTCCGCGACGACCTGGACCGCCTGGTCCTGGCCGATGACGCGGCGGTTCAGCTCCTCCTCCATCCGGAGCAGCTTGCCCGTCTCGCCTTCCAGCAGCCGCCCGGCAGGAATGCCGGTCCACGCGCTGACCACGTCGGCGACGTCGTCCGCGCCCACCTCTTCCTTCAGCATGACGTTCTGCTTGCTGGCCTCGTTCGCGGCCATCGCGGCCTCGAACTCCTTCTCCAGCGCCGGAATCCGGCCGTAGCGCAGCTCGGCGGCCTTGCCGAGGTCACCGTCGCGTTCGGCGCGTTCCGATTCGCCGCGCAGCTGCTCCAGTTGCTCTTTCAGCTCACGGACGGTCTCGATCGAGCCCTTCTCGTTCTGCCACCGGGCAGTCAGCGCGGTCAGTTCCTCGCGCTTCTCGGCCAGTTCGGCCCGAAGAGCGGTCAGCCGTTCCAACGAGGCCGCATCGTCCTCTTTGGACAGAGCCATCTCTTCGATCTCCATGCGCCGCACGGCCCGCTCGACCTCGTCGATTTCCACCGGACGCGAGTCGATCTCCATCCGGATCTTCGACGCGGCCTCGTCGACCAGGTCGATCGCCTTGTCCGGCAAGAAGCGCGCGGTGATATAGCGGTCCGACAGCGTCGCGGCGGCGACCAGCGCGGCGTCCGTGATCCGGACCCCGTGGTGCACCTCGTACCGCTCCTTGAGCCCGCGCAGGATCGCGATGGTGTCTTCCGGCGACGGCTCGCCGACGAGCACCTGCTGGAACCGGCGCTCCAGCGCCGGGTCCTTCTCGATGTGCTGGCGGTATTCGTCGAGCGTGGTCGCGCCGACCATCCGCAGCTCGCCGCGGGCGAGCATCGGCTTGATCATGTTGCCCGCGTCCATCGCGCCCTCGCCGGTCGCGCCCGCGCCGACGATGGTGTGCAGCTCGTCGATGAACGTGATGACCTCGCCCGCGGAGTCGGTGATCTCCTTGAGGACAGCCTTCAACCGCTCTTCGAACTCACCGCGGAATTTGGCTCCGGCCACCATCGACCCGAGGTCGAGTGCGACAACGCGCTTGCCGCGCAACGATTCCGGCACGTCGCCCGCGACGATCCGCTGGGCGAGGCCCTCGACGATCGCCGTCTTGCCGACGCCCGGTTCGCCGATCAGCACCGGGTTGTTCTTGGTCCGCCGGGAAAGCACCTGCACCACGCGGCGGATCTCGGTGTCGCGGCCGATGACCGGGTCGAGCTCACCGGAACGTGCCCGCTCGGTCAGGTCGACGCCGTACTTCTCCAGCGCCTTGAACGTGCTTTCCGGATCCGCGCTGGTGATCCGCGCCGAGCCGCGCACCTTCGCGAACGCCTCGCGCAACGCGTCCGGCGTGGCGCCGTGCCGCTTGAGCAGGTCCGCGACCTGGGCTCCCTCGGTGGCGAGGCCGACGAGCAGGTGCTCGGTCGACACGTACTCGTCGCCGAGTTCGGTGGCGAGCTTCTGCGCCCGCGTGAGCGATTTGACCGCGGGCGCGTCGAACTGCGGGGTCGACACGGTCGCGCCGGTCGCCGACGGCAGCCCGTTGATGATCGGCTCGAGCTCCTTGTGCACCGTCTCCGGATCCGCCCCGACCGCGGTCAGCAGCGGTGCGGTGGTCCCGTCACCCTGCGCCAGCAGGGCGCCCAGCAGATGGGCGGCCGACACGTGCGGGTTGCCGGCCACGGTGGCCGCCTGCGCCGCGGACGAGATCGCCTGCTGGGTCTTCGTGGTCGGGTTGAAAGCGTCCATCCCTCACCTCATGCGTTCGTGGAAATACCTGGTGACCGGCCCGACCAAGGCCCGTCGACAGGTATAACGTCAGCAAAGTTGAGTCTGTTCCGCTCAACTCTGAATTGGTGCCACCGCGGCCGCGGGCAGCCTCGGTCCCAGCCTGCCGAGCCCGAGCGCGGCGAGGCAAGCGCAACCCCCGACCAGCACCCAGGGTAACCAAGCCGCCACGGAAAACAACGACACGATCGCTGGAGCGAGCACCTGAGCCACAGTGAACGCGTATTGGAACGCGGCGAGGTAACGGCCCTTCGCTTCGGGCGGTGCGGCGGCCTCGGCAAGGGCGCTGGAGCGCGGGCCGAACACCAGGTCGCCGGCGGCGAACACGAGCGTGGCGGCCAGCAGATACGGCACCTGCCAGCTGCGCGGCACCAGCAGCACGCCGACGCTCGTCAGGCACCACGCGGCGAACAGCGCGGACCCGGCCCGCATCGCACTGATCCGGGTGAGGCCCCGGGTGAGCCGCAGCGCGATCGTGCCGCCGGCGCTGGTCAGCACCGTGAGCAGGAACAGGATCGCGCCGGGCAGCCAGGTCGGCGCGTGCAACCGGTCGAGCACGAACACGGGGGTGCCGATGAGGAAGAAGTCGAGCGACAGCCCGAACAGACCGCTCAGCAGGATCAGCGTGAGATACGGGCGGTTGCGCAGCACCCCGCTGCGGGCCCGGGTCGCGGGCGCGAACCGGCGGCCGGGAGGGATGAACATCGCGACGAGCGACGCCGCCGCCAGGAAGGTCAGCACGTCCCCGATCAGCGCGACGTTGTAGCCGCTGTCGCCGAACCAGGTGAGCAGCGCCGACGACATCAGCCCGCCGAGACCGAATCCTCCCGCGCGCACCATTCCGACTTCGGCGAACGGCCGGTCCTTCGGCACGTCTCCGGCGACTTCGGAGATGAGCGCGAACAGGCAGCTGTAAAACAATTGTTGCCCGGCACCAAGAAGTATGGCGGCCACCACAACGCCGCCGAGGCCGTGCGCGAAAAAGTACGCACTGATTCCGGCAGCCTGCAACAGTTGCGCGGCGAGAACTCCGGCTCTCGGGCCAGCCCGATCGACCAGTCTCCCGGCCAGCGGCGGCATGAGAAGACCGGCAGTGGTGCCCAAAGTGACTGCCGTGCCCGCTTGGACGAGCGGAATTCCGATCACCCGCGTCACGTAAAGCAATGCGAGCGGAAGGAAAAGTCCGGAACCGAAGTTGTCGATCCCCATAGCCAGCAACATCGCGACCCTGCTTCGCGTCACATATTCGACGCTACCTCCGGAGCAGGGGGACGAGGCAGGGCCGGGAGGGCGCATCGCTTGACGGCAAATGCCACTCCCAGTAGCAAGATCGTGAGTGTCTATCCCGGCTTGAACCGGGATAGACACTCACGAGCCCCTTTAGTCGACGCTGAGTGTTCCTTGGTGCCTAACGAACTCTCGCTCGACAGCCTCACTCAGTTCAACATCATGTTGTGCCGCCGCACCGTCTCCGACCGTCATCGTTTCGGCGTGTGGCGTGTATCCGTGCGCGGACACTGTGAGCGTGTAGGCGCCCGGTTCGATTCCCGTGAAGCGGTACGCGCCGTCGCCGCCCGCGATGTGCGTTGCGGTGACAATGCCCAGACGGTCGGTGAGCGTGAGCACCGCACCTGCGACCGCGGCGTGTCGGCCGGCCACGCGTACGCGCCCTGAGATGGTGCCCTGGCTGTCCAACAGCAAGTCGTGCCAACGAGCGTTGCCGTTAAGCCGCACGGTCGACACCGCGGGCCGCGTCGAACCAGCTGTCGCGAGAAGGACGTGCTCGCCCACAGTGTTCGCCGACAACTCGTACGCGCCAGTACGTCCCGTACGCCCGACGTCGACCTGACGTCCCGTCATGTCGGTGAGCGTCAGCACGACACCTGACACTGGCCGACCGGCCGCGTCGAGAACCCGGCCGCGCAGTACGGAAGCCACCTCGACCGGAGCTTCGGCCACCGTTACGGCCTCGGCCGACACGGCCGTCGCAGCGGGGGCCGCGTCCGCGTCGAGGGTGCGGCGCAGCGGCACCTCCTTGATGAACAGCACCGCGAGGAAGGTGACCACGGCGATGCAGCCCGCGACGAAGAACACCGTGCCGGTCGCGTCGCCGAAAGCCCCGCGCACCACCGGCTGCAGCGCCGGCGGGAGCGACGCGATGGCGAACGTGCCGCCACCGCCGGAAACCGCGCCGCCGGAGTGAATACCCATCTGCGACAGGGAGTTCGCGATGTTCGTGGCCACCCGGACGGCGAGCACCGCGCCGAGCGCCGACACGCCCGCCGCGCCGCCGAGCGACCGGAAGAACGTGACGACCGAGGACGACGAGCCGATGTCCTTCATCGCGACCGTGTTTTGGACTACCAAAACCAGGTTCTGCATCAGGAAACCCAGTCCGAGGCCGACCAGCGCGAGGTAGCAGCCCATCAGCGTCAGGTTGGTCGCGTGGTCCACCGTCGAAAGCAGGAACAGCCCGGCCAGCAGCGAAATCCCGCCCGCGATCATGAACGGCTTGGTGCGTCCGGTGCGGGAGATGACCTGCCCCGCGCCGGTGGAGGCGACGGCGAGGCCCAGCACCATCGGCAGCGTCATCAGACCGGCGTGCGTCGGCGAGAACCCGCGCGCGATTTGGTAGTACTGCCCGAGGAAAACCGAACCGCCGAACATCGCGGTGCCGACCGCCAGCGAGGCGAGCACGGACAGCGTGAAGGTGCGGTTGCGGAAGAGCCGCAGCGGAACCACCGGCTCCGCGACCCGGGTTTCGACGAACACCGCCAGCGCCAGCGCGACGATCGCACCGCCGACGTAGGCGAGGCTCGACCACGAAATCCAGCCGAAGCTGCCGCCCGCCAGCGAAACCCAGATCAGCAGCAGCGCGACGCCGCCGACCAGCAGGGTCGCGCCCAGCCAGTCGATCCGCACCTTGCGCTTGAGCACCGGCAGTTTCAGCGTCCGGCCGAGCACGATGAAGGCGAGGACGGCCAGCGGCACACACACCCAGAAACACCAGCGCCAGCCCAGCGGTGAGTCCACGATCAGCCCGCCGATCAACGGGCCGGAGACGGTCGCGACGGCGAAGACCGCGCCGGTGTAACCGGTGTAGCGGCCGCGGTCGCGCGGCGCGATCATCGCCGCGATGACGACCTGGATCAGCGCCTGCAGCCCGCCGAGCCCGATGCCCTGCAGCGCGCGGTAGGCGATCAGTTCGGGCATCGACTGCGCGATCCCGCCCAGCGCCGAGCCGACGGTGAACACGACGATCGCGATTTGGTACAGCAGTTTCTTGCTGAACAGGTCGGAGAGTTTGCCCCAGATCGGGGTGGTCGCGGTCGACGTCAGCAGCGTCGCGGTGACGACCCAGGTGTACTCGCTCTGCGAACCGCGCAGGTCGGCGAGGATCGTCGGCAGCGCGTTGGACACGATGGTCGACGACAGCAACGCCACGAGCAAGGCCAGCAACAGGCCGGTGAAGGCCTTGAGGATTTCCCGGTGCGTCATCGACTGCCCGGATGCGGTGGTTTCCACTGTTCGTTACTTCACTTTCCCGCGTGCGGGGCCTGACCGGCGCAGTACCCGGACGGGCCGAGCGTCGTGCGCAGACCTTCGTTCAGTTCGGCCAGCTGGGACGTGAGGCCGGCGATCCGGTCCTCGTCCCAGCCGCCCAGTGCCGTCTCGAAGAACTCGAGATACTGCTTGCGCCACAGTTCGAGCCGGGCGAGACCGGCTTCGGAGACGCTGATCAGCGACGCGCGCCCGTCCTCGGGGGCGGGGCGGCGCTCGATCAGCCCGGCGGCCTGCAACTGGGCGATCTGCCTGCTGATCACCGAGAGGTCGACGAGCCTGCGCTTGGCGACCTCGGACGGGCGCGCCTCGCCGTGCTTGGCGAGGTCGGACAGCAGCATGGCCGAGGCGGGGTGCAGCCCCGGCTCGTTCTGCCACGCCTGCATGATCCACAGGTGCTGGAGCTGGGCGGACGCCTTCAGCTCCCGAAGCAGTTCGAGCCGCACGTCGTCAGCTGGGCTCATCGTTCCTCCCGGGCCGGTGCCCACTTGCTTGTATTCTACAAGTTTAGCCGTCAAAGGTTGCGTAGGACAACTATCTAATCGGTGAGCTGCCCCACGTCCCGACCGGCCGGTAACCCGACCGGAGCAACGATGCGGGCAATCCGCCTCAGTGCGGCTACTCTGCGGACCAGACGCCCCGCGATGCCGACGCGGCGAGCACGTCGTGGACAACGAGGAGCAGGAGTGGCGAATTCCCCCGCGCGACGGCGCGAGCCGAATCCGACAACCGCGGCCGCCCTGCTCTCGTGACCATCCCCTCCCAACCCCCCGGCCTCCGGTCCCGACCCATGAACGACGACAGCCCGATGACAGCCGATTCGATCAGCCCGCTGCCGCGGACCTCAGCCGCGCCCCGGCAGGCGCCCGCCGCTGTCGTCGCGATGGTGCAGCTCATCCGCGACACCTGGGCCAAATCGGAGCCGTACGCCCCGGAGATCTCCCAGTTCTTCTACGGGATGCTGTTCACCCTCGCGCCCGCCACGCGCGATTTCTTCCCGATCAACATGGAAGTGCAGGGCGGGCGCATCATCCGCGCGCTGGCCCGCGTCGTGCAGATGGTGGACCGGCCGGACGACCTGCTGCCGTTCCTGCGCCAGCTCGGCCGCGACCACCGCAAGTTCGGCGTCGCCCCCAAGCATTACGAGGCCGTCGGCACCGCGCTGCTGGCCGCGCTGAAAAACCACCTCGGCCCGGAGTGGACGCCGGAGGTCGAGCGTGCGTGGGCGGAGGCGTTCACCATCGTCGCGCGCGCGATGCAGGAGGCCGCGGCGGCGGACGAGAATCCGGCGTCGTGGTCGGCCACCGTGATCGAGCACCGGCGGCTCACCTGGGATCTCGCGCTGGTGCGGGTGATCCCGGACCAGCCGGTGCCGTATTCGCCGGGCCAGTACATGAGCGTCGAGGTGCCGCAGCGGCCGCGGTTGTGGCGGTATCTGTCGCCGGCGAACGCGCCGCGCGAGGACGGTGGTATCGAATTCCACGTGCGCGCGGTCGACGGCGGCTGGGTGTCGCGGGCGATCGTGAGCCACACGCAGGCGGGCGACGTCTGGCGGCTCGGCCCGCCGCTGGGCCGGATGACCGTCAACCGCGAACAGTCTCGCGGCGTGCTGATGGTCGCGGGCGGCACCGGGGTCGCGCCGCTGCGCGCGATTCTCGACCACCTCGCGTTGTGGGGCGAGAACCCGAAAACCCGGCTGTTCTACGGCGGCCCGACCCGCGAAGACCTCTATGACCTGGAAGAACTTCGCGCGCTCGCCGCGACCAATCCGTGGCTCACCATCACGCCGGTCGTCGAACGCGGCGACCATCTGCCCGGCTGCGAACACGGCACCCTCGCCGAGGCGGTCACACGGTACGGCGCGTGGCCGGACCACGACATCCTGGTGTCCGGCTCTCCGGCGATGATCCGTGCGACGGTGTCGCGGATGCTGGTCGCGGGCAGCGCGCTGGACCAGATCCAATACGACCCGTTCACCGCGGACTGAGGCCATGGACATCCAGATCCCGGTGGCGGACGGGGAAATCGGCGGCTATCTGGCGGTGCCGTCCGGCGACGGGCCGTTCCCGGCGGTGGTGCTGATCCACGACGTGCTCGGGCTGAACCAGGACGCGCGCGAGATCACCGACCGGTACGCAGCCGCGGGTTATCTCGCGCTGAGCCCCGATCTGTACTCGCGCGGCGGCATGCTCCGCTGCGTGAAGCGGACCTTCCAGGACCTGTTCGCCCGCGAGGGCCGGGCGTTCGCGGACATCGAGGCGGCGCGGGCGCTCGTCGCCGGACGGGACGACGCGACCGGCAAGGTCGGTGTCGTCGGGTTCTGTATGGGCGGCGGGTTCGCCCTTGTGGCCGCGTCACGAGACTTCGACGCTTCCGCGCCCTACTACGGGCAACTGCCGAAGGATCTGTCCATTTTGGACGACGCGTGCCCGATCGTCGGCAGCTTCGGCGGCAAGGACGTCTCCCTGCGCGGTGCCGCGGCGAAGCTCGACGCCGCGCTCACCGAACGAGGAATCCCGCACGACGTCAAGGAATACCCGGACGCTGGGCACGGTTTCGCGAACCGCTACCGGCCCGCACCGCTGGCCGCGATTGCCCGGGTCGCGGGGATGGGCTATCACGAGCCGTCGGATTCGGATGCCTGGCGACGGGTCATGGCGTTCTTCGAGGAACACTTGAAGTAACGCTCAACCAGACGTCTCCTACCGCCACACCGCCTCGGCGCGGTCGCTGGCTTCCGGCGTGAAGTAGTCGCCGGTTTCCAGGTCTTCCAGCAGCGTCGCGTGGTGCGGCGTCCAGCCGAGCAATTCCTGAGTGTGCGCGCTGGAGGAAGGCACGTCGAGAGAGAAGAACCTTGCCAAGAAAGGATTTCCGAGGTGTTCGGCGGCCTCGTCGAGGGTCAGGGACGCCGTGGAAATGCCGAGCAGCTGTGCGATCTTCTCCGCGACGCTCTTGATCTCAACAGTTTCTCCCACCCCGTGCAGCACGCTTCCAGCAGGCGCTTTCTCCAGCGCCAGACGGAAAAGCACTGCCGCATCATCGCGATGGACGGCAGGCCAACGGTTCGTGCCGTCGCCGATATACGCCGAGACCCCGGCCCGGCGCGCACCGGCGATGAGCGCCGGAATGAAGCCGTGGTCGCGCGGACCGTGCACGGTCGGCGAGAGCCGTACGACGCTCGCTCGGACACCCCGGTCAGCGAAACCAAGACAGGTCTGCTCGCCGGGGATGCGGAAATAGGCCACGGAACCGGGATCAGCCGGGTCGAGTTCAGTGCTGACCTGACCGGCCTTCATCACCAGTGTGCCGGACGTGCTGACGAACGGTTTGCCGGTGCCGACCAGCGCCTGGCCCAGCGCGTCGATCGCTTCGCAGTCGCGGCGGATGAGGTCGTCCGGATCGGCGTAGCTGCCGCCTTGGGCCATGTGCAGCACGCCGTCGGCGGCTTCGGCACCGCGGTGCAGGCTGTCGAGATCTTCGAGCGAACCCCGATGGGGCGTCGCGCCCAGCGACTCCAGGCGGGCGGCGGCGGCGTCCGAACGAGCCAGGCCGGTGACTGTGTGCCCTGCTTCGACCAGCTCAGTGACGACGGCGGGACCGGTCTGGCCGGATCCGCCGGTGACGAAGACATGCATGAACGGCTCCTTAGTGACAGTCACTGACTCTATGCGTAGCGACAGTGACTGTCGCAATGTGGGGTCAGTCACTGTCACAAAAGCGGGGTAGGCTCAGGACGTGCCACGGAGCGGAGCAGAAGCGCGCAGCCGCCTCAAACAGGCGGCGCTGGAGCTGTACCGGGAAAACGGGTTCGACAAGACGACCACCGCGGAGATCGCGGCCCGGGCAGGCGTCACCGAGCGCACGTTCTTCCGGCACTTCCCGGACAAGCGCGAGGTGCTCTTCGACGGGGAAGCAGACCTGCGCGAAGACCTGACGAGGTCAGTCGCCGAAGCCCCGGAAGGACTGGCACCGCTGGAAATCCTGCTTCGCGCCTTCCGGAAGGCCGGGCGGATCATGGAGCGCAATCTCCCGTTCGCCGAGCCCCGCCGCGACCTGATCGCCGCGACGCCGACCCTGCGCGAACGCAACCTGGCCAAAGCCGCGACACTCGCCGAAGCACTCGCGGAAGCGTTGCGGCAGCGAGGCGTCGAGGACCGGCTGGCCAAGCTGGCCGCGCACGCCGGGTGGGCGACGTTTCACCACGCCACGCAAGCCTGGATCAGCGATCCCTCGCGGAGCCTTGACGACTACCTGACCGAGGCGTTCACCGATCTGCACACGCTCGCCGAAGTCCACTCAGGAAAGTAAAACGGCCCTCCCGCACCAGGCGGAAGGGCCGTAGGGAAAGCTCAGCGGCGCTTGGGTTTCCAGACCACCAGCGAGGTGTTCTGCCGCAGCGGCACCAGATCCTTGCGATAGGACGCGTGCACCGCGGCGGCGGCCTGTTCGGCGGCCGCGTACGCGGCGGCGAGTTCTTCGGCCAGCTCGCGCACCCGGGACTGCAGCGCGTCGACCTGGTTCTCCAGTTCGATGATGCGCTTGATGCCGGACAGGTTGACGCCTTCCTCCTGCGAAAGGCGCTGGACCTCGCGCAGCAGGGCGATGTCCCGCATCGAGTAGCGCCGTCCGCCGCCGGCGGTGCGGCCTGGCGAGACCAGGCCGTGCCGGTCGTAGGAGCGCAACGTCTGCGCGTGCAGCCCGGACAGCTGGGCCGCCACCGAAATCACGAACACCGGGGTGTCCTCGTCCGCACCGTGCGGGAGTCCCGGATTGCCGCCGAACATCACCCTCACCTGCCTTCGAGCAACTCGGTGATCTCGGGCCGCGGGTCGTGGCCCTTCATCGCCTCGGCGTAGGCCTCAAGAGCCGACCGCGCCTTGTCGTCGAGTTTCGCCGGGACCGCCACCTCCAGCGTGACCAGCAGGTCGCCCTGCGCGCCGTCCCGCTTCTGAATGCCCTTTCCGCGCACCCGCAACACTCGGCCGCTCGCGGTACCCGCGGGCACCTTCAGCGACACCTTGCCTTCGAGTGTCGGCACGGTGACGGTGGTACCCAGCGCGAGTTCAGTGAAGTCGACCGGCACGGTGAGCGTCAGGTTGAGGTCCTTGCGCCCGAACAGCTTGTGCGGGGCCACGTGCACGCGCACGTACAGGTCGCCCGCCTGCGCGCCGCCCCGGCCGGGTTCGCCTTGGCCGGCCAGGCGGATCCGCTGGTCGTCCTTCACGCCCGGCGGGATGCGCACGGTGAGCGTGCGGGTGCGAGTGCTGATGCCCTCGCCGCCGCACTCCGGGCACGGGTCGTCGATGATCTTGCCCCGGCCGCGGCAGTCCTGGCACGGCTCGGAGAACGCGAACGCGCCCTGGCTCCGGCTGACCAGCCCGGATCCGCTGCAGGTCGGGCAGACCCGCGGCGAGGTGCCCGGCTTCGCGCCGTTGCCGCCACAGGTGCCGCAGGTGGCCGGGCTCGACAGCCGCAACGGCAGCGTCGCGCCCTTGACCGACTCGAGGAAGTCGATCCGCACGTCGGTCTCGACGTCCGCGCCGCGCTGCGGCCGGTTCGCCGTCGCTCCGGCGGCACCGGCCCGGCCGCGGCCGAAGATGCCGCCGAGGATGTCGCCGAGTCCGCCGAACCCGCCCTGCTGGCCCTGCGCGCCGGCCTGGTTGAACAGGTCGCTCATGTCGAACCCGCCCGCGCCGCCTCCGGGGAAGCCGCCGAATCCGCCCGCGCCGCCGGAGCCGAAGAGCGTGCGCGCCTCGTCATACTCCTTGCGCTTGGCCGGATCGGACAGCACGCCGTACGCCTCGGACACGGCCTTGAACTTGTTCTCGGCCGCGGTGTTGCCCGCGTTGGCGTCCGGGTGGTTTTCCTTGGCCAGCTTGCGGTAGGCCTTCTTGATCTCGTCCGCGGTCGCGTCGGAGGAGACACCCAGCTCTTTGTAGAAGTCCTTGCCGATCCACTCCCGAGCACTCATCGGGTGTCTCCTCCTTTCGCTGCAAACCGATTGTTACTGCTGGCCGGACTCATCGACCGAACCGTCGAGCGGCAGTTCGCCGCCGACCGGCGGATCGACCGGCTGCTCCGCGGGAGCCTCGCCGGGCTCGTGGTCGGTCACGCCGACCAGCGCCGCCCGCAGCACCCGGTCGCCGAAGCGATAGCCGCGCCGCATCACCAGGGTGACCGTCGGGCCCTTCACATCCGGGGACGTGTTGTGCTGCACGGCCTCGTGCACGCTCGGGTCGAATTCCTCGCCCTCGGCGCCGAACGCTTCCAGACCGGCCCGTTCCAAGCTGCTGACCAGCTTGTCGGCCACCGATTTGAACGCGCCGGTGAGGTCGCCGTGCTGCTCCGCGCGCTGGAGGTCGTCCAGCAGCGGCAGCAGATCGCCGACCACGGACGCCTTCGCGCCCTGCACCACGGCTTCGCGGTCGCGGTCGACCCGCTTGCGGTAGTTCGCGTACTCCGCCTGCAACCGCTGCAGGTCGGCAGTGCGCTCGGACAGTTGCTTTTCGATATCCGAGGCGGCCGGAACGGCTTCGTCCACGGAATCGCCCAGCGAGGGGCCCGCGTGCTGCACGGGCTCCTCGCCGGCCGGAGTTTCCTCCGCGGCGGGCGGGCGGACCTCGCCGGTCTGCGGGTCCACCCGGCGCCGATCCCGCACGACTACCGGTTCCTCGGGGCCAGTGCCCTCGGTCTCGGAGTGGCGGGGGGTCACTTCTTCTCGTCCTCTTCCACGATCTCGGCGTCGACCACGTCGTCCGCCTTCGGCTTCGCGGCGCCGCCCGCGGCACCGGCCGCGCCCTCGGCACCCGGGGCGCCTTCGGCGCCAGCCGCGCCCGCGTTCGCGTACAGCGCGCTGCCCATCTCCTGCGAAGCGGTGTTCAGCTTCTCGATGGACTCGCGGATCTTGGCCGAGTCGGTGCCCTTGAGCGCCTCGTTCGCCTCGTCGATCGCCGACTTCACCTTGCCCTTGAGGTCCTCGGGCAGCTTGTCGTCGTTGTCCTTGACGAACTTCTCGGTCTGGTAGACCAGCGTCTCCGCCTGGTTGCGGGTTTCCGCTTCCTCACGGCGCTTCTTGTCTTCCTCGGCGTGCGCCTCGGCGTCCTTGACCATGCGCTCGATGTCGTCCTTCGGCAGCGCGGAGCCGCCGGTGATCGTCATCGACTGCTCCTTGTTCGTGCCGAGGTCCTTCGCGGTCACGTGCACGATGCCGTTGGCGTCGATGTCGAAGGTGACCTCGATCTGCGGCACGCCGCGCGGGGCGGGCGGAAGGCCGGTCAGCTCGAACATGCCGAGCTTCTTGTTCGCCGCGGCGATTTCGCGCTCGCCCTGGAACACCTGGATCTGCACCGACGGCTGGTTGTCGTCCGCCGTCGAGAAGATCTCGGACCGCTTGGTCGGGATCGTGGTGTTGCGCTCGATCAGCTTGGTGAAGACGCCGCCCTTGGTCTCGATGCCCAGCGACAGCGGGGTCACGTCGAGCAGCAGGACGTCCTTGACCTCGCCCTTGAGCACGCCGGCCTGCAGCGCGGCGCCCACGGCGACGACCTCGTCCGGGTTCACGCCCTTGTTCGGCTCGCGGCCGCCGGTCAGCTCCTTGACCAGCTCGGCCACCGCCGGCATGCGGGTGGAACCGCCGACGAGCACGACGTGGTCGATGTCGCCGACCGAGATGCCCGCGTCGCGGATGACGTTGTTGAACGGGGCCTTGGTGCGGTCCAGCAGGTCCGAGGTGATCTTCTGGAACTCGGCGCGCGACAGCGTCTCGTCGAGGAACAGCGGGTTCTTGTCCGCGTCCACGGTGATGTAGGGCAGGTTGATGCTGGCGGAGTTGGAGCTGGACAGCTCGATCTTCGCCTTCTCGGCCGCCTCGCGGATGCGCTGCAGCGCCATCTTGTCCTTGGTCAGGTCAATGCCGTTGGCGGCCTTGAACTTGTCGACCAGCCAGGTGACGATGCGCTCGTCCCAGTCGTCGCCGCCGAGGTGGTTGTCACCGGAGGTGGCGCGCACCTCCACGACGCCCTCGCCGATCTCCAGCAGGGACACGTCGAACGTGCCGCCGCCGAGGTCGAAGACCAGGATGGTCTGTTCCTTCTCGCCCTTGTCCAGGCCGTAGGCCAGCGCGGCCGCGGTCGGCTCGTTCACGATCCGGAGCACGTTCAGGCCGGCGATCTGGCCCGCTTCCTTGGTGGCCTGCCGCTGCGCGTCCTCGAAGTACGCCGGGACGGTGATCACCGCGTCGGTGATCTCCTCGCCCAGGTACGCCTCCGCGTCGCGCTTGAGCTTCATCAGCACGCGCGCGCTGATCTCCTGCGGCGTGTAGGCCTTGCCGTCGATCTCGGTCTTCCAGTCGGTGCCGATGTGCCGCTTCACGGACCGGATCGTGCGGTCGACGTTCGTGACGGCCTGGTTCTTCGCCGGCTGGCCGGTGAGCACTTCGCCGTTCTTGGCGAAGGCGACGATGGACGGGGTGGTACGGGAGCCTTCCGAGTTGGCGATGACCGTCGGCTCGCCGCCCTCAAGGACGGCGACGACCGAGTTGGTCGTGCCGAGGTCGATGCCGACCGCTCGCGCCATGGTGCTTCCTCTCGTGTGCTGGACTAGGTTCCTGCTATGTTCGTGACCTGCGGTTTCGAGGCACTCTTGAGTACCTTCCTAGCAGGTTTTCCCGGTCTCGCGCTCGGCCTGGTCCGCCAGACTTGAGCCGACTGCGCTCAACCTTGATACCAGGATAACGGGGAAGTGCCCGGTCTTGTTCCCGGGTTCACCCGCAGAATTCGCCCCGCGGTGGTGTGATGCCACTCACCAGGTAGCTGGCCTCGGCACGGCGCACGCACTCGGAGTTGAGCAGCCCGGTGTGGCCGTCGCCGAGGTACGTGAGCAGCGTCGATCCGTCGATGCTTGCCGCGAGCCCGTGCGCCCACGGCAGCGGCGTGGCGGGGTCGTGCGCGCCTCCCACGACGAGGATCGGCGGGGCTCCGTGCACCGGATGCGGCTGCGGCGGGTTCAGCGCGGGAAGCGGCCAGCCGGTGCAGCCCGCGGACAGGTCCCAGTACTCGCTGTAGCGCCAGCTGTGCGGGGCGACCGCGCGGATCACACTGGCCGTCGCACGCAGGTCCGCGAAGCCGGTGAACGGCGACGGGAAGTCCTGGCAGCCGATCGAGCGGTACGCGCCGTAGGTGTCGCTCGCGAACTGCGAGCTGGTCGCGAGCGCGCTCGCGTCCGGGTCCGCCAGCGCGCGGCTCAGGTTCGGCCATTCGGCCGGGAGATAGAGGTGGCCGTACGCGCCGGAAGCCAGCTCCTCGCCGGTTGCCTTGCGGCCCAGCGCTTTCGCGTACGCGCCGTGGGTGACGAGATCGTCGTAGCGGGCGAGCGCGTTCTTGCCGTGCAGCGCGCAATCCGTCGAGCGGTCGCACCACGAGGCGAACCTCAGCAAGGCGTCCTCGGTGGCGGCGGCTTCCTCGACCATCGCCTGCCGCGTCGGCCGGGCATGGTCGACAGCGCCGTCGAGCACCATCGTGCGCACCCGGTCCGGATGCTTCGACACGTACACCGCGCCGAGTTCGGTGCCGTACGAGACGCCGAGCCAGGAGATCTTCCGCTCGCCGAGCGCGCCGCGGATCGCGTCGATGTCCTCGGCGGCGCTTTGCGTGTCGACGTGCCCGAGCATCGGGCCGGTCTTGGCGAGACAGTCCTCGCCCGCCGCGCGGTTGTGCGCGACGAAAGCGTCGTACTGCTGGCGCGTGCTGGGGAAGAGGCCGATCTTCGGGTCGTACAGCTTCGCCTGGTCACAGCTGATCTTCGGATCGCTGAACCACACACCGCGCGGATCGAAGCCGATGATGTCGAAGCGGTCCCGCAACGGTTTGCGCGCCGAGCCGATCACCTTGGGATCGAGCCCGCCGAAGCGCACGAAGCCGACCCCCGATCCACCCGGACCGCCCGGGTTGACCAGCAGCGGGCCGATCCGGTGCTGCTGGTCGGCCGCGGGAAGGCGGACGAGCGGGATGTGCGCGACGCCCGTCTCCGGGTGGGCGCGATCGATCGGCACTTCGATCTGACCGCATTGCGCGGTGGGTTCCTGATCGGTCCCGCACGGCGTCCAGGTCAACGCCGGTGCGGGTGCGCTGACCAGCGGAAGCAAGGTCAGCACTGCTGCGGCCAGGTTCATGCCCGGCGCACCTCGGCAGCCCGGTCCTCCGCCGCGGTGCGGAGCACGACAGCCTCCGCGTTCCGGACGACCCCCTGCTGCACCGGGACTTCCACTACCGCCACCGGCGTCGTGGCCTGTGGCTGCGGCGAATGGCCGACCGCCGCGGTGATCGCGAACGCCCCCACCGCGCCCGCCAGCACCGCGGCCAACAGCCGCGTCTCAATTTTGCGCATGATGTGCCTGTTCTCCCCTTCAGACGGCCTTGACGGTGACGCTGCCGCTGTCGGTGTTCAGCTCGAGCGTCTTCGCGTCCGGATTTGAGTTCTGCGGAATGTCGATGCTGCGGTGACCGCTGTCGCTGCCGCCGGTGACCTGGTAGGACCCGCCGCGCGGCACGCTCACCTCGATCCGGCCGGAGTCGGACTTCGCCTTGACGTCGCTGGGCTGGGCGAGGCTGAGGTTGATGCGGCCGCTGCCCGCGGAAACGTCGACCGGCCCGTGCAGGCCGTCGCCCTCGATCCGGCCGGACTGGCTGTGCACCTGCACCTCGCCGACGTTGTGCAGCTCCGCCGCGCCGCTGTCCAGTCGGAGCTTGACCGCCCCGGGAACGTCCTGGACCTGCGCGCGCCCGGAATCGGCGGTGACGTCGACGCTGCCGACGCCCGCGAAGTCCAGCGTGCCGGAATCGGAGGTGCCCGTGACCGGAATGCCCGCCGGGACGATCAGCTCCAGGTCAGCGGTGCAGTTGCGGCCGCAGTCGACGACGACGAGCTGGTCGCCCTCGACGCGGTAGGCGTCCCCGGGCTGACCGCTGAAGTGGTAGCGAAGGGTCTGGTGCACGCGAGCCGCGCCGGAAGCCGTGCGGATGCGCACGTCCCCGGAGCCGTTCTCCAGCTTCACCCCGCGGATCTCCTGCGACAGCGTCGCGTCCCGCGACACCGTCGACCCGAACCCCCACTGGCCGAATCCGATCGCCACCCCAACGCCGATCACCGCGATGCCGGCCAGTGCCAGAAGCGGGCGTGCCATGTCAGTTCCCCTCAGTACCACTCTCGGCTGTCTCGAAAGACGTTAGAAGGCGCGAGCCCCCGGGGACATCCGGTAAACCCCCCGAAACATCCCTGAGGCGGCGCGGCGGGGGCCAGGGTCCTAACCTGGCGGCCGGAGAGCCCCGTGGATCAGGAGGAACCCATGCCCCAGCCGCCCAATCCGTACGACTACCTGCCGTCGGTTCCCTCGTTCGTCCTGCGCAGCACGGACATCGCCGACGGAGAGACGCTGGCCCAGCCGCACCTGTCGGGCATCTTCGGCGCCGGCGGCGAGGACCGCTCGCCGCAGCTGGCGTGGGAAAGCTTCCCGGTGGACACCCGCAGCTTCGCGATCACGGTGTATGACCCGGACGCCCCGACAGCCAGCGGTTTCTGGCACTGGGCCGTGTTCAACATCCCGGCTTCGGTGACCTCGCTGCCCTCCGGCGCGGGCGACGCCGCGGGATCGGGCCTGCCGGACGGCGCGGTCACGCTTAAGGGTGATGGCGGGGTTCGCCAGTACCTCGGGGCCGCGCCGCCTCCCGGGCACGGGCCGCACCGGTACTTCTTCGTGGTGCACGCGCTGGATGTGGAGACGTTGGAGGTTCCGGAGGACGCGACTCCCGCGTTCCTGGGGTTCAACATGTTCGGGCACACCCTGGGGCGGGCGAAGCTGGTGCCGGTTTACGAGAACAAGGGCTGAGGGGTTCGGTGGGGGAGCCGGGAGCCGCGGTTGCTTTCGGGCAACCGCGGCCCGACGTGGTGGGCGCGGTGGTTCTTAACGCCGAGGGACGCGCGTTCGTCCAGCTCCGCAGCGCGGACCGCGACCTTTACCCGAACACGTGGGACGTCGTGGGCGGGAAAGTCGAGAACGGCGAGACGCCGGAGGAGGCCTTGGAGCGCGAGGTCGCCGAGGAAACCGGATGGCGGCTGCGCCGGACTGTCCACAACCTCGGCAGCTTCCGCTGGCCGGACAACGACGGCGTCGAGCGGACCGGCGTCTACTTCGTGATCGAAGTAGACGGAGACCTGGCCCGCCCGGTTCTCGAATGGGACAAGCATCCGCGCTACGCCTGGGTGGGTCCTGAAGATCTGGACATGCTCGTGGAGAACTGCGAGCCCGGCGACACCTTGATCCGTGACGTCGTGGCCGCCGCGCTAGCCACGGTCCACAATGGACCTACCGAAGAGCCTCCCGGTTGACCCCCTCGCGTTCGAGGAACCGGCCTTTCGTGTGTTCCGCGAACCCGAACTGCTGGTACAGCCCGTGCGCGTCCGCGGTGTGCAGCATCCAGCGGAGGTCCGCGCCCGGCCCGTTGTCGATCATCTCCCGCACGATCTCCTTGCCCAGCCCGGCACCGCGTGCCTCCGCGAGCACGAACACGTCGCCGAGATACGCCGAGGTCACGCCGTCGGAGAACGCTCGCGCGAAGCCGACCTGCTGGCCGGTCGAGCGCGAGTACGCGCCGACTACCCGCCACGACCCGGCGACCGCCGCCTCCACCTGTTCTCGCGTGCGCCATCGTCCCCAGTAGGCCTCGGTGGAGAGAAAGGTCCACAGCACGTCGAGGTCGAGCCGATCCCGGCGGTCGTCGACCTCGTATTCACCCACGATTCGCATGGCGCGCAAGCTAACCGACGATCGCGCCGCGGTTCCACCCAATTCTCCCGCCTCAAGCGGGTTTGAGCAGGTAATCCACCACCGGCCGCAGTTCCTCCGCGGACGGCGGCTCGTCGTCGATCAACCCCTGGATCAGCAGGCCGTCGATACCCGCGAGGAACACCCGGAACGCGACCTCGTCGTCGTGCCGGACCATCGACGTCAGCACGTCCAGCCAGCGTCGCGCGGCCGGGCGCAGTTCGGGTTTGCGCGCGGCCAGCAGGTACAGCTCGTACTCCGCCATGGTGCGTCCGCGCCGCGGTCCCAGCGCTTCCGCGAGCAGGCCCGCCACCTCTTCCGCGCCGCGGCTGCCGCGCGAGCGGGCGCGGTCGATCATCCAGTACACCTCGGTCGCCATGTCGCGCGCGCACGAGATGAGCGTCGCCACGAGCAGGTCGTCCAGCGACGAGAAGTGGTACGTCGTTGACGTCGTCGGCACGCCCGCTTCGGCCGCGACCGTGCGGTGCGTGACCCCAGCGACGCCGTCGCGTTCGATCACCCGCAAGGTCGCTTCGATGATCTCCGTGCGCCGCTTCTCGCCGCGGGCCTTGCGGCCGTCGGTCTGGATTTTCACGACTGGCTCCCGACCTTGATCAGCACCACCCCGCCGATCACGAGCACCAGCCCGGAGATCACCGCGAGGTTGATCGGTTCCTTCAGGAACAGCACGCCGACCAGCGCGACCAGCGCCACGCCCGCCGCCGCCCAGATCGCGTAGGCCACTCCGATCGGCAGCCCGAGCTTCAACACTCGCGACAGCGCGAAGAACGCCAGCCCGTACCCGACGACCACCAGGATCGACGGTGTGACCTTGGAAAAGCCCTCGGAGAGTTTGAGCGAGACGGTAGCGGTCACTTCTGCGGCGATGGCCAAAGCGAGGTACAAGTAAGCACCCATAGCTCACCAAACTACCTGAACGATCGTCCCACTTGCTAGCGAGGCGTGCACCACATCGGTGGGACTTGGGGCCGCCACACCGGTTACCCATCAGTAAGAAGCGTTACCCTGCTCGGCACCGGCGCGCTCGCGCGGCGGCACCACCACACCGGACGAAAGGCACCCGACGATGGGCGCTGTACAGCTGACGCTCGGGGGGATCTCCGTCCTCCTGGGCATCGTCGCCTGGGGAATGTTCATCGCGACCATTGCCCGCTTCGTGCGGGTGATCAAGCTCGGCCAGCCGGACGCGACGCGCAACGGCCCCTTCATGCCGCGCTTGATGACCCTGATCAAGGAGTTCGCGGCACACACCCGGATGGCCAAGTTCCGCCAGGTAGCCCCGTGGCACTGGCTGGTCATGTGGGGCTTCCTGATCGGGTCGCTCGCGCTGTTCGAGGCCTACGGCGAGGTGTTCGTCCCGACCTGGGGCTGGCCGATCCTCGAGGACTGGTCGCTGTGGAGCCTCCTGATGGAGCTGCTCGGCGTCGGCACGGTCGTCGGCGGCGTCGCGCTCGCGATCATCCGGCAGGTGAACCACCCGCGCCGGGCCGACCGGCTGTCGCGCTTCGCGGGCTCGAACTTCAAGTGGGCCTACTTCGTCGAGGCCGTGGTGATCGTCGAGGGCATCGGCATCATCGGCGTGCGCGCGGGCAAGGCCGCGATGCACGTCCACGAGACGCCGACCTGGGCCGCGTTCGTTTCGAACCCGCTCAGCGAGCTGTTGCCCTCCAGCGCGGCGCTGGTGTCGGTGTTCGCCTTCATCAAGCTGATGAGCGCGACGGTCTGGCTGATCGTCGTGGCCCGCACGATGACCATGGGCATCGCCTGGCACCGGTTCAGCGCGTTCTTCAACATCTACTTCAAGCGCGAGGCGGACGGCGGCGTCGCGCTCGGCGCGGTCAAGCCGATGATGAGCAAGGGCAAGGTGCTCGACCTCGAAGAGGCCGACCCGGACGAGGACACCTTCGGCGTCGGCGCGATCGAAGATTTCAGCTGGAAGGGCTGGCTGGACTTCTCCACCTGCACCGAATGCGGCCGTTGCCAGTCGCAGTGCCCGGCGTGGAACACCGGCAAGCCGCTGTCGCCGAAGCTGCTCATCACGCAGCTTCGCGACCACGCCTACGCGAAGGCTCCGTACCTGCTCGCGGGCGGCAAGCGCGACATGGCGGGTGACGAGATCGGGTTGTCCGGCGACAACATGTACGCCGGCATCGACGTCCTCGCGATCGCTGAGTCGCAAAAGGCGCTGGTCGGCGATGACGGCGGCGTGATCGACCCAGATGTCCTGTGGTCCTGCACCTCCTGCGGCGCGTGCGTCGAGCAGTGCCCGGTCGACATCGAGCACGTCGACCACATCGTGGACATGCGCCGCTACCAGGTGATGATCGAGTCGTCGTTCCCCACGGAACTGAACGGCATGTTCAAGAACCTGGAGAACAAGGGCAACCCGTGGGGCCAGAACGCCAAGGACCGTCTGCAGTGGACGGAGGAACTCGACTTCGAGGTCCCGGTCTTCGACGGCGACCTCGGCGACGCGGAGTACCTGTTCTGGGTCGGCTGCGCCGGCGCCTTCGAGGACCGGGCGAAGAAGACCACCCGCGCGGTGGCCGAGCTGCTGCACATCGCGGGCGTCAAGTACACCGTGCTCGGCTCGGAGGAGTCCTGCACCGGTGACCCGGCTCGCCGCGCGGGCAACGAGTTCCTGTTCCAGATGCTCGCGCAGCAGAACGTCGAGGTGCTCAACTCGGTGTTCGAGGGCCGGGAACGCAAGGCGCGCAAGGTGGTCGTCACCTGTGCGCACTGCTTCAACACCCTCGCCAACGAGTACCCGGAGCTGGGCGGCCAGTTCGACGTCGTGCACCACACGCAGCTGCTGAACCGCCTGGTGCGGGAGAAGCACCTGACGCCGGTCGCGCCGGTCGCCGAGGACGTCACCTACCACGACCCCTGCTACCTGGGCCGGCACAACAAGGTCTACGACGCTCCCCGCGAGCTCGTCGGCGCGTCCGGTGCGCAGCTGCGCGAAATGCCGCGGCACGGCGACCGGTCGATGTGCTGTGGCGCGGGCGGCGCGCGGATGTGGATGGAAGAGAAGATCGGCAAGCGGATCAACGTCGAGCGCGTGGACGAGGCGCTCGGCACCGCTCCGTCGAAGATCGCCACCGGCTGCCCGTTCTGCCGCGTGATGCTCACCGACGGCGTCACCTCGCGCCAGAGCGACGGCTTGGCGAGCGAGAAGGTCGAGGTCGTCGACGTCGCGCAACTGCTGCTCACCGCGGTGAAGCGCAAGCCGGAGCCGGCGCTGGTCGCCTCGGGCGCGCCGTCGCTGGAGGAATCGGACGCGGAGCTGTCCGCGAAGCCGGACGTCCCGACCGACGAGAAGCCGACCGGAACGCCGTTGCCCGAGGGCGACGACTGACCCGGACCGACGGAGAACGGCCCTTCCAGCCTCGCGCTGGAAGGGCCGTTTTCGTCTGGGGCCATTACGCTTTCCCGGGTGAGCGACGAATCGGAAGGCGGCGGCGAAAGCACCCTCACCGTGGTACTGGCCGGCGGGGTGAACCTGGCGATCGCGATATTGAAGCTCGTCGCGGGCATCATCACCGGATCGGGCGCGATGCTCTCGGAGGCCGCGCATTCGGTCGCCGACACCATCACCGAGGTCCTGCTGCTCACCGCGCTGAAACGGTCGGAGCGCCCGGCGGATCGCCGCCATCCGTTCGGATACGGCAAGGAGCGGTACTTCTGGTCGCTGCTGGCCGCGGTGTCGATCTTCGCTTCCGGTGCGGTTTTCGCACTGTACGAAGGATTTACCACCGTTTTCGGCGAGGGTGCCGAGCAGACGAAACCGATCGTCGGCTACATCGTGCTGGCGCTGGCCTTCGCGCTCGAATCGGTGTCGTGGGCGCAGGCGGTCCGCCAGGTGCGCCGCGACGCGAAGGCCGAGGAACGGCCGTTCTTCGCCTACCTGCGGATGATCGACGACCCGGCGCCGAAAACGGTGCTCTTCGAGGACTCGGCGGCGCTGGTCGGTCTGCTGCTCGCGTTCGCCGGGATCGGGCTGCACCAGCTGACCGGTTCGGACGTGTGGGACGGCATCGCCTCGATCCTCATCGGCGTGCTGCTGGCGTGCGTCGCGTACCTGCTCGGCAGCACGAACCGCGGCCTGCTGGTCGGACGGCAGGCGGACCCGCGGCTGGTCCGCGGCATCCGGGACCACCTCGGGGCCGCACCGGAGATCGACGCGATCGTGGATCTGCAGACCATGCTGATGGGGACCGACCACGTGCTGGTGTGCGCCCGCGTGGACTTCGACGACGCGCTCGGCGCCGCGGACCTGGAGCACGCGTGCGTGCGGCTGGCGGACGAACTGAGCGAGCGGTTCACGGACGTCTCAGAGGTGTTCATCGAGCCGGTGCCGCGAACGGATCCGAAGCTGCGCGCGACGGTGCTGGCCCGCTACGGCCTCCCGCCGCGGCCGAATCAGTAGCCGAAGTCCTGCGTCCAGTACCAGCCGTCCGTCGTGACGCCGACGCCCAGCTTCGTCAGCGAGCAGTTGAGGATGTTCTTGCGGTGCCCGCTGGAGTTCATCCACATCCGCATCACCTGGTCCGCGGTGGTCGCGCCCTTCGCGATGTTCTCCGCGCCCGGCTTGGAGTATCCCGCCGCAGTGATGCGGTCGGCGAAGCTTTCGCCTTCCGGGGTGTCGTGGGAGAAGTAGTCACGGCTGGACATGTCGTCGCTGTGCCCTTGCGCGGCTTTGTCGAGATGCGGTTCCTCGGTCACCGGGTCGCAGCCCGCCTTGTCCCGCTCGTCGTTGACTAACGCGACGACCTGGCCCGCCAACGTCGGCGCGCCGCGCGGCTTGGGCGCCGGTTTGGCGCTGCTGCTCGTCGGAGTGTCCTCTTTGGACTCTTCGGTGGGCGGCGGGGGCGGTGCGGGCGTGGCCGACGTCGACGGTGCCGGAGTAGTCGCGGGTGCGCTGGTGCTCGGTGTCGCCGACGTGGAGGACGCCGGCGACACCGCGAACGGGCGCAGCGCACCCGAGGACAGCCCGTCGTTGCGCGTTTCCGGGACGGCGACGCTCAGTGTGTCGAGGTGCCCGGAGCGCAGCGCGAACGTTCCGCCAGCTGCTCCGAGCCCCCCGAAGAGAACACTGAGAGTCACACTCACGACCCGGACGCGCACACTAATGGAGGACACAGCCGCGGAAACTATCACGAACTGATTACGATGGTTACCTCCAAATGGCGCAGCGGGCGACGACCCACTACCCAGCGTCGAGAACCTCGATATACCCGTCTGTTCCATTGACGCGGATCCGCTGGCCGTCCTTGATCAGCCGCGTGGCGTTCTGGACCCCGACGACCGCGGGCAGGCCGTACTCCCGCGCGATTACCGCGCCGTGCGTCATCAGGCCGCCGACCTCGGTCACCAGGCCAGTGATTGCGACGAACAGCGGAGACCAGCTCGGGTCGGTGTACGCCGTGACGAGGATGTCGCCCGGTTCGAGATCGGCGTCGGCGAGGTCCAGGATGACGCGGGCGCGTCCTTCGATGGTCCCCGCGGACACCGGCAGCCCGACCAGCGCGCCCTCGGGCAGATCGTCGCGGCGGTAGTTGCCGGAAACCGCCTCGCCGTCCGACGTGAGCACGCGGGGCGGCGTCAGCGATTCGTAGGAGCGGAAGGCTTCCTTGCGCTGCTGGATCAGGCCGCGGTCGACCTCGTTCGTCCGCACGACCTCCTGGAATTCCTGCAGCCGCAGGAAAAAGAGGTCTTCCGGCTCGTCGAGCACCCCGGCCCGCACCAGCCGTTCGGCCTCGCCCAGCAGGGCTTGCTTGTACACGAAATAGCGGCTGATCATGCCGTACTTCGGGTACTCGCGGTATCCGGTGAACGTCCGGACGCGCTCGATCATCCGCTCGGTTTCCTCGGCCTTGGCCTCGCCGTCCGGCAAGGCACGCAGGCGTTCGAGCACTTCCCGCGCCTTGTCCAACGCCTCCTGGCGGCCCTGCTCGAAGCGGCGCTGTCCGGCCCCCGGCTCGAAGTTCTTGATGTTGGACAACAGCATCGGCACCAGCGCGACCGGCTGTTCGCTCCACCGCGGCCGGGTAATGTCGATCTCGCCGACGCAGCGCATGCCGTACTTGTCGAGGTACCCCTGGATGGCCGCGCGCGATTCCTCGCCGCCCGCCAGCTTGGGCAGTTCGTCCAGGAACCCGTTGTCCTCGACTTTTTGCAGGAACTCGACGACCTCGGGGTGCGCCCGGAGCACGTCCGCGACGTCGAGGAGCGCCAGGCCCATCTCCGCGGTGACGTTGTGCGGGACGGACTGGGTGAGCGTGTCGGCGACGTTCTTTTCGCCAAGCCAGTCGTGCAAGTGGTCGTTCAGCCACCAAGACGCCTGCATCGCCGCCGTGAACACCTGGTGGCTGCGCGGGTCGAAGAGGATCCGGCGCAATTCCTTGACGTCCTCGAAGAGGAAGTCAAGCAACTCGCTGCCGGACTTCGTGGCGATTTCCCGCCGCAGCGCGGCGATCGAGGCCTCGCTCTGCTCGATCAGCTCGGTGACGATCGCCGGATCGGTTTCGATGGTGGCCGGTGCGGCGCCGGGGATCTGCTCGCCGGGTCCGTCGTCCTCGGTCAGCGGGAGGAAATCGTCGCGGGACAGGACGGTCTCCAGCGCGTCACTGATCAGCGGGTCGGATTTCCCCGCCACCGCGAGGAAAGCGGTGCGGCTCTTGGGCGCCGACAGCAGCGCGGTGGCGTCCGCGAACAGCCGCCCGCCCGCCTCGGCCATCGGCCGCGGAGTCGTCAGCTGCCAGACCGACAGGCCGAGCGGCTTCATCGCGTCGGTCATCATCTGCTGGTGGCCGACGGAGACGTAGACGCGGTTCCCTTCGCCGACGGCCTCCGGGATCGGGAACAACGTGGTGATCGGGCGGCTTTGGACGATCTGGAACTCGTCGTCGGCCAGGCACCATTCGATGTCCTGCGGGCGGCCGAAATGCGCCTCGATCGTGCGGCCGAGTTCCACGAGCGCCAAGACCTGGTCGTCGGTCAGCGCGGCCTGTTCCTGCTGGTCCGCGCCGATGTGCTGCTCTTCGGTGCCCCCGCCGGGAACGGCCAGGATGGCGCGTTGCTTGGCGGCGATCGCCTTGTCGATGATCGCGCCGTCGCGCACCTGGTAGCTGTCGGCGTTGACCAGGCCGGAGACCAGCGCCTCGCCGAGGCCGAAGCTGGCCTCCACGGTCGCGATCTTCCGGTTGGACGTCACCGGGTCGGCGGTGAAGAGAACCCCGGCCGCGCTCGGGAACACCATCTGCTGCACGACCACGGCCATGTGGACTTTCCGGTGGTCGAAGCCGTTGCGCAGCCGGTAGGTCACCGCGCGTTCGGTGAACAGCGACGCCCAGCACCGGCTGATGTGCCGCAGGACCGCCTCCGCGCCGATGACGTTGAGGTAGGTGTCCTGCTGACCGGCGAAGGAAGCTCCCGGAAGGTCCTCCGCGGTGGCGCTCGACCGGACCGCGTAGGCGCGTCCGTCCACCAGCGCCTCGGTGATCTCCGCCGCCAGATCGTCCGGAATGACGATCGCTTCGAGTGCGCGGCGGACCTCCGCGCTGCCCTTGCTGATCGCGTCGCGATCGTCTGGGTTCAGGTTCGCCAGCCGCTCCAGCGGCCCGGCCAGTTCCGGTGCGTTCCCGAGGATCCGCTCGAACGCTTCCGTCGTCACGCAAAACCCGGGCGGCACGCGGATCCCGTCGATCCGCGCGAGTTCGCCCAGATGCGCGCCCTTGCCTCCGACGATCGCGACCTGCTCCCGGTCGATCTGCTGGAGACCGAGCACGTAGCTGCCCATTCGTTCGTTTCCCCCGTCTGTGGTCGTTCCGGCTTTCGTTCGCCTTCGAGCGGCAGCCTGGTCGGCTGGAGATTCTGCGGCACTACCCGGGTCTTGCGGCAAGCCCCCCAGTGCGTTATAAGTTAAATACGGCAGGGAGAGGTATTTCTTCGCTGCCTTTTCTTTTGCCCTCTCACGGCCCGACCTTCGTCGTCGTGGTGGCCTCCCTGGTGATGGTCCGGCCGGTCTGGTCGGCCGCGGTCGCGGTGGTCGTCGTGGTCACGTCCGCGCGCGCCGAGAGCGTGCAGGCCCGGGTCACCTGTTCGCCAGGGGCCAGCTGGGTGACGGTGAACGAGCACGCCGGGTCCGCGTCGCGAACGGTCACCTCGTGCAGGGGCGCGTCGCCGGTGTTGCGGAGGGTGCTCACGTACGTCACCGGGTCGCCCGGCCGGATCGGCTGTTGCAGGTGGTCGCGGCGCAGGTCGAGCGCAGGATGGAGCACCGCGTAGTCCGCTTTTCCGGTCGCGGTGACTGGCGGACCCCACGGGGCGGCCGCGGTTGCCGTTACCTGGTTGGCACTGGCCGGGGACACGCACTGGTAGCGCTCAGTTTTGCCGACCGGCAGCTCGGCGAAGGCGCGTGCGCAGGCAGGATCGCCCGTCACGTGAAGGTCGTGCAACGGCTGGTCGCCGGTGTTGGTCAGCACGACCTCGAACGGCACCGCGTCGTCGGCCCGGTACGCGTTGCCGGCGGCCGCGTGTTTGGCGACAGCCAGCTCGGGCTTTCTCACCTTGAACGACGCCTGCGCGGAGCTGCTCACCGTTCGCTGGGTCGGGTCGGTGCCGGTCACCTTCGCGGTGTTCGTGAAGCCTTCCGCGCCCGCGGTGATCGTGCACTGGTACTCGATTTGGGCGTCCGGGGCCAGGCTCGGGACCTGGTGCGCGCAGGCCGGAGTGCGATCGTCCACCACGGACACCGCGGTCAGCGGGACGTCGCCGACGTTGCGGACCAGCAGCGAGAAGGTGACCTTGTCGCCTTGGCGCACCTCGTACGGTTGCGCGTCCTTCAAGATCGCGATTTCCGGGTGGATGACGTCGATCTTCGCCGAGCCGGACGCGGTGACCGGACGGTTCGTCGGATCGGTCCCGGTCAGCGTGGCGACGACGGTGAAGTCGTCCAGTTTGGCCTTCACCGGGCACTGATAGCTCTGCGCGGCACCGGGTTCGAGGCGGTCGAACTTCTTCGGGCAACCGGGATCGTTGCTGGTCACCGCGAGGAGCGGAACGTCGCCAGTGTTGGTGACCGCGACCGTCACGGTGAGGGGGTCGCCTGCCCGCACGACGGTCGGGCTCGCGGACGTCATCACGGCCAGCGCGGGGTGGATCACGTCGATGTGCGCGTCGGCGGACGCGGTGAGCGGCGGACCGACCGGCGGGTTGCCGGTCGCGTGCGCGGTGCTGACGGCGTCGTCACCTGGGGCGGGGATGGTGCAGTCGTAGGTTTTGCTCGCTTTCGGGGCGAGGGTGTCGAGGCTTTTCGCGCACGGGCCTTGGTCAGTGACCTTGACGGCGGTCAGTGGGGCGTCACCGGTGTTGGTGGCCGTGATGGTGAAGGGGACCGGGTCGCCTGCGCGGAAGGGGCCGCCGTGGACGGTTTTCGTCAACGCCAGTCCTGGATGCACCACGGTGAACGCAGCCTCCGCCGTGGCCGTTACCGTGCCGCCGATCGGGTCTGCGGCAGTCACCTTCGCGGTGTTCGAGTAGCCGTCCGGCCCGGCTTTGGCGGTGCAGGTGTAGTGCTGGTCCTCGCCAGCGGCCAGGGTGGGGAAGTCGCGGGCGCAGCCGGGAGTCTTTTCGTCCACAATGGACGCTTTAGCCAGCGGGACGTCTCCGCTGTTGCGCACGGTGACGGTGAAGGTGACTTGGTCCCCCTCGCGCACCTGCGTCGGGGACACAGTCTGGGTCAGCTGGATGGCGGGATGGATGACGTCAACGTGCGCGCTCGCGTTCGCCGTGACCGGGCGACCGGACGGATCGGTGCCGGTGACTGTCGCGTCGCTGGTGAGGTCGTCGGTCGCGTGTTGAGTGCAGGTGTAGGTCTGCTTTGCCTGCGGGGCAAGGGTTCCCAGCCGCTTTCCGCATCCTGGGACGGCTGGGTCGGCGACCTGGGTGTCGTGGAGTTCGGTGTCGCCGGCGTTGGTGACGGTGAGTGTGAACGTCGTGGGTTCGCCGGGACGCACGACGGTCGGCGCGACGCTCTGCGCGAGCGTGACCAGCGGATGGATCACGTCGATCGCCGCCTCGGTCGCTGCCGTCACCGGCGCGCCGACCGGGGGTTTCGCGGTGACCTGCAGTGCTTCGGTCACGTCGGTGCCCGGCGCGGTGGTGGCGCAGTCGAAGGTCCAGCTGGCTCCGGGGGCGAGCGAGTCTTGTTGCCGTGCACAGCCTTCGGCGCGGGCCATCGACGTGACGGCCAGTCCGGTGAGCGGCACGTCGCCGGTGTTCGCCACATTCACGTGCACCGACACGGCATCGTTCTCGCGGAACGGTCCACCTTGGACGGTCGCGGTCAAGGCCACCGCGGGGTGTTGCACGGTGAACGACGCGCTCGCCTTCGCGGTGCTTTGGCGGCCAGTCGGGTCGGTGCCGGTTACCGCCAGGTCGTTCGCGAAGCCCTGCGCTCCGGCCACGGTGGCGCAGGTGAAGGTCTGCTTTCCTTGGGCGGCAACGGCTCCGAGATTTCGCGCGCATTCCGCGACGCGGTCGTCTGCCACTGTGACGTCATGTAACTCGACGTCTCCGGTGTTGCTCACCGTGACGGTGAACGTGACGCGGTCCCCTTCGCGCACCTGGGCGGGTGCGGCGGCGACGGTCGCCTCCAGACTCGGGTGAACCACGTCCACTCGCGCGTCCGCGGTGGCGCGCTGTGTCGTTCCGAGCTGATCTTTACCAGTCGCGACAACGGTATTCGTCACAACGTCGGCACGAGCTAACTGTTCGCACTGGTACGTCTCGGCCGCGCCGGGAGCCAGCGTGTCGAATTTGCGCACACAGCCGGGCACGGTGTCGTCGGCTACCGCGACGTCGTCGAGCGGCACATCGCCGGTGTTGCGCACGGTGACTGCGAAGGTGACACGGTCCCCTTCGCGCACCTGCGCGGGGGAGGCGGCAACGGCAACCGCCAAGGACGGATGGATCACGGTCACAGTGGCCGAGGACTTGGCCGTGACCGGTCGGCCGGTGGCGTCGATACCCGTGGCGACGACGGAGTTTGTCGTGGTGAGCGCGGGTTTCGCGGTGCAGGAATAGGTTTGCTGCGTCCCCGGCGTGAGGGTGCCGAAAGAGCGCGAACACTCCGGTGTCGTGTCGTCGGTGACCTCGACCGGATTCAAGGGACTGTCGCCGGTATTGCGCACGGTGACATTCCAGGTGACCTGGTCCCCGCCGTGCACTACGGGCGGGACGGCCGCCTTCGAGACGGAGATCGCGGGCGTGATGAGCGGAACTTTCACGTCCGCGATCGCGGTGACGACCTTGCTGAGCGGGTCGATTCCCTTCACGGTCGCGCTGGCTCCGTCCGGCAGCGGAACCGTGGCCGAGCAGGTGCCCACTACCGATTGCCCTGGTGCGAGCGCACCGAGGGCGCGAGCGCACGAAGGGACCCCGGGGTCGCTGATGGTCACGTCATGCAAGGGAACGTCACCGGTATTGGTGGCCTTGAGCGTGAAGGTCGCCTGATCGCCAGCGCGATAAGCCGGTTTGTCGACCTGCTGCGTCAACGTCACCGCCGGGCGGAGGACGTCCACCTTGCTGCTCGCCGAAGCCGACAGCTGCTCACCGCCGGGACCCACACCGGTCACCTTGACCGTGGCGGCGAATCCTTGCTCCGGCGCGGCGAACGTGCACTGGTAACGCGCGGTGGCGCCCGGAGCCAGGGAGCCGATCTTCTTGCCGCACTGCGGGTTCTGCTCGGCCACGACGTCCACATCGGACACGGCGCTCGCCGCCGGGTTCGTCACGCTCACCGTGAACGTCACCTGGTCGCCAGCGTGCACCCGATGCGGCTCAGCGACCGCGGTGACCTGCAAGCTCCGCGCCGGCTGGGCAGTGGCCGCGTGCGCGGCAGGAGGCAGCAGAGTGGCCATCAGGCCGAGGACTAAGAGCAGACGTTTCCCGGCCGAAACCATGCCCGCAAGTTTTCCACCATCCGGTGACGCCGCGGCGATTTCCTACCCGGCCGTGGGGCTACCTCACTCCGCTGAGCGACGAGTGAGACGCACGGTTGACTCGTGGGTGATCGCCGCCGCCTGATCGAGGAAACCGATCACCGTTTGGAGTTGCTCGTCGGAGTAGCCCGCCGCGACTTTCCGGGTCGCCGCGATGAGGTGGTCCCACAGCGGGGCAGCGCGCTCGACGTTAGCCGGAGCGACCCCGACCAGGACTTTGCGCCGGTCGTCCGGATGCGGCATGCGGTTGACGATGCCCTTGCGCTCGAGCCGGTCGACCAGCGCGGTGACGGACGCGGGCGCGAGCCCGGCGTACTCGGCCAGCTCCTTCGGCGTGAGCGGCCCGAGCCGGGCGAGGTAGTCGGCCACCTTGCTTTCGACCGTGGAGAGCCCGTTCTGCTCGGCGATCGCGGTGTGGAACATGACCGTCTCGGTGGACAGCTTGCGCGCACGATTCAGCAGCTCAGAGACCAGTTCCTCGCGTTCGCTTGACATGCCCGGAAGTCTAGCGGACTATTTAGTTCGATAGAACGAATTACTTTTTAAGATATTCGAGGGGACGAATCATGACACGGATCTTGATCGCGGGCGGGGGCATCGCGGGGGCGATCACCGCGATCGCACTGCACGAGGTAGGCCACGAACCCGTGCTGTACGAGGCGTACGACCGCGGCGCGGAAGGGGTCGGCGCGTTCCTGACGCTCGCCGTCAACGGACTCGGCGCGCTCACCCCGCTCGGACTGAAACCGCTGGTCAAAGACCTGGGCTTCGACACTCCGCGGATGACGCTCGGGCTCGGCAACGGCCGTCGGCTCAACGATTTCCCGCTCGGCGGGCCGCTGCCGGACGGCACGGTGAGCCAGACCGTCCTGCGCTCCGACCTCTACGTGGCGCTGCGCGACGAAGCGGCCAGACGCGGCGTGCCCACCGAGTTCGGGAAGCGGCTCACCGACGCCAGCCAGACGGAGGACGGGGTCACCGCGACCTTCGCCGACGGCACGAAAGTTGAGGGTGACGTGCTGATCGGCGCTGACGGCCTGCGGTCGACCGTCCGCCGGATCCTTGATCCCGACGCGCCCTCGCCGCGGTACGTGCCGCTGCTCAACACCGGCGGTTTCGCGCGCGGGCTCGATCTCGACGACGAGCCGGGCGTCATGCACATGATCTTCGGCCGCAAGGCGTTCTTCGCGCACGTACTCGCCCCGGACGGCGCGGTCTGGTGGTTCGCGAACGTGCCGCACGCGAGCGAGCCGAGAGAGTCCGACCTCGCCGCGATGCGCGGTCCGGCTTGGCGGAAACGGCTGCTCGACCTGGCCCGCCCCGACCGCACCGCGGTTACCGCGATCATCGAGGCCAGCGAAAACATCTACGAGCCGTGGGCGACGTACGACTTCCCGACGGTCCCGGTGTGGCACCGCGGCCGGATCGGCCTCATCGGCGACGCCGCCCACGCGACGTCACCGGCAGCCGGTCAGGGCGCGGCGATGGCAATCGAGGACGCGGTGACGCTCGCGAGGTGCCTGCGCGACGTACCCGGCCCGGCGGCCGCGTTGACGACCTTCGAGGCGTTGCGCCGGGAGCGAGTGGAAGCCGTGGTGGCACAAGGCAAACGCAACGGCGACGCGAAGGCGCCGGGCCCGCTCGGCCGCGTACTCCGGGACTTCTTCGTCACGCGCGCGACGCGCAAACCGCCTGCCGAAGACCCGAACCGGTTCATGTGGGACCACCAGATCGACTGGGCGGCCCCGGTGCGAGCGGCTTAGCGCCAGGTGTCGACGCGGTGGAAGTTCTTGTACGCCCGGCTCGGCGTCGGCCCGCGCTGCCCCTGGTAGCGGGAGCCGGCCTCGCTGGAGCCGTACGGGAATTCCGCCGAGCTGGACAGCCGGAAAATGCACAGCTGGCCGATTTTCATTCCCGGCCACAGGGTGATCGGCAGGTTCGCGACGTTCGACAGCTCGAGCGTGATGTGCCCGGAGAAACCGGGGTCGATGAAGCCCGCGGTGGAGTGGGTGAGCAGCCCGAGGCGGCCGAGCGAGGATTTGCCCTCGAGCCGGCCCGCGAGGTCGTCGGCGAGCCGGACCTGCTCGAACGTGGACCCGAGCACGAACTCGCCGGGGTGCAGCACGAACGGCTCGTCGCCCTCTTTTTCGACCAGCGAGGTCAGCTCGTCCTGCTGCAGCTGCGGGTCGATGTGGGTGTATTTGCTGTTGTCGAAGACCCGGAAGTACCGGTCGAGCCGGACGTCGATGCTGGACGGCTGGACCATGGCAGGGTCGAAGGGGTCGATGCCGAGGCGGTCGGCGTCGAGCTCTTTGCGGAGGTCACGGTCACTGAGCAGCACGGATGCAGCCTATCGGGCGGGCGGGCGCGGCCGGGGCGCCCCTCCGCCCCATCCGCTTGAGATACCGCCGGCGCCCGAACGCGCCGAGCACTTCCTGCAGCGCAGTAGCGCCGGGAACGAGCTGCCGGACCGTCTCCGCCGCGTAATTCACCCCAGCCGCGGCGAGCACTGCGACCTGCGCGACCGGGTTGTCCGGCAACCCGAGAAAGTCGGCGTTGTCCCGCCCAAGCACCAGCCGGCTGATCGCGGAGTGCACGCCGACGTTCACCTGCGCGAGCGCCTTCCCAGCGGCCCCGCGCCCCTCGCCGACCGCAGCGTGCGTATCGACGAGGGCGCGGGCGAGCCGTTTGGAGTCGTCGTCCGGGATGAACTCGGTGGCGGCCAGCATCCAGAGCAACCGCCAAGCGTCGCCCTCATCCGCGGGCAACAGTTCGTCGTCGACGCCCATCAGCCAGCCGACGTAGCGCCAAAGATGCAGGATGTCGGCCTTCTCGCGAGCGGTGTAGCGGAGGCCGAGCAGTTGCGTGCCGAAGACGTAGACGAGGGAGAAAAGGAGCAGGGTGCCCGCGGTCTGGACCTGATTGACCGGCCGATCCCACCGCTCGTAATCCCAGTCCGGCCGGTTGTTCATCGCGCGCCGAACGTGCGCGTGCACCAGCCGGATCCGCAGCGCGGCTTGGTATCCCGTGCCGTGTTTCTGGAGCGCCCCCGGAGTCGTGACGTCAATCCACCACGCCGCGGTCTCCACGAGCCGCCGCAGTGCCCGGTGCTCGATTTCCCCAGTGCCGACCAGGGATTTCGTCGCACGCGAGGCGAGGTAACCGCCCATCAGCGACATGTCGCCGAGCGGGAAGAGCCCGAGCAGCCCGGCGCGGGTGATCGCCTTCGCGCCGCGGAGGAGCCTTTCTTGGTCGACCCAGTACGGGGTAGCTTCGACTTGCTCGATGAAGTCGGCGAGCTCTGGGGGAGTTTGGTCGCCGCTGAGCGCCTTGTCGACGAGCTCTTGGCGGTGGGGTTCCCGGTGCAGCCATTCGACGACTGCGTCCGCTAGGGCGTCTTCCTGCTGCGCGAAGGTTCGGAGCCGCTTGAGCTGGGCTTCGTCAGCGGTCGCGCCGCGGGTCCGGGCAGCCAGCCGGAACCCGCCTTGCCGGAACATCTCGGGGTCGTCCATCGCGCACCTCCGCACCGTGGGTCGACAACAAGTGTTGTCACTTTGCTGGCGGAGCGTCAAGGCATGGCCCCGGTGGACATGGGGGTGCCGTGGTTGTGTATGCTGGCGGGGCACTGCGGATGTAGTTCAATGGTAGAACATCAGCTTCCCAAGCTGAATACGCGGGTTCGATTCCCGTCATCCGCTCTCTAGATTGTTTTATTGCTCGCGAGGGGCGTTTTCCACTACGGAAAGCGCCCCTCGTAGCTTTCTATGGATAGTTCCAGCAACGTCCTCCGACCATCCGCCCTTAGCCACTGGCCTCGCCACACAGCGCCAGAAGCGTTGACCCTTCTTTTGCCTAGGGTGGACTAATTCTGTTCATAATGCCCTTCCTCAGGCGACAAGGAGAGCCGCGCAGCTTGGCGCTCCTCGTCGTCGGCCCAGTACAGGGCTTCGCGTTCGGCTCACTCGGGTCGGTGACTGTCACCTTCCACCGCCGCTTACCCGTGGATGGGTCCACTCACGACTGGTACTCGTTGTCCGGCGACACCTCGTCAACCATCACCAACCCCTGCTGAAACACCTCATCGAAATCGGCCGGGAACCGGGGAGAGCGGCCAACGCGCCCACTGCAGCCTGAAAATCGACCTGGTGAAGTCAACATCATCCTGCTGCCGAACTTGGCTCTATGAGATCCCCATACGGCGAACGACATCACCGAGTCGCCCAGCGTTGCACCACAGCACCACTCATCATCCAGGTGGCCGATTCCTCGCTGCCGATAGCTCCATCGACTCGCGACCATTAGAGAGCGGGGTACGCGCGTTCGCGGGACCGTTCCAGCCGACCCGTTGAACTCCTCCTATGCGACCGTAGGCCCTATGGCATCCGACCCCCTCGGCGAGCTGGCCGCCGACATCGATGCGCTGTTGGCCCTGTTCCAGCGTGTCGACGAGCAGCACTGGACACGCTGGGCCAGGGCCGCGCGGACCGATATCGCGAACAGCGATGCGCACTGCCTCACTCGGATCTTGGGCGCGTACGGCGGCATGGGCAGCTTCAACGACCTCGTCATCCATCCCCTCAACGGGCACAAGGTCACCCTCGACGAAGTCGCGATTGCCAACCAGCAGCTGGACCGCCTTCGGATGCGGATCCGCCGGACCGCCCTCGACCTGCAGCACCAGTCGCGCGGGTGAAATGGCTCCGGCGGCCAAAGGCTCCGCCCTGGACCCGGCACCGCTTCGAAGATGTGGGGGAGCGACTCCGGCGATATCGTCACGGCGCGCCCGAGGCAGCCAGACCAAACGGCACCGATCAAGGGCGCTACGCGGCCTCCGGCATCGACTGGCACCACTGCTCTGGGCGAGGGTCCAATTCCTGCCCTGATTGAGATCGCGGCCGGGCCCCAGTTCATGCCCTTCGTGATCGACGTCGCTCTCCTGCGAAAGCCCCAGGTCAGTGGTCGTCCACTGTAAACCTGGGGCCTTTTGTTTTCCCAGTCATTCCACAACTTCCGTCAAGCACCGTCCAGCCGGTGACGGAGTTCGCGAAGTCCGGCACTGAGATTAGGTTTTCCCGCAGCTGCCGTAGCAGGGATGTAGGCGTCCAAGAACTCCCGGTACATCGCGGGCAGGTGCTCCGCGGCCAGTGCGGTCGCTCGCGGCATGTCCTGGATCCCGTGCTGCCGCCAGGCCAGCGCGGCCTTCGCGAGCGCAGGTTCCTTCCCTGCCTTGAGATACCAGGAAACGGCCTCGTCGTTATGGCCGATCCGGTGGGTGTTCAGGGTATAGAGGAAACGAGGCGGGAACAGCACCGTCTTCGTCGTCGCCCGGACGCCCTTTGCCAGTAGTCGAGCCGGGTCTTTTACCTCCGCGAGGTAGGCGTCGTCGAACCTGCTCACCGCGAACTCCGCGCCGTTGAGCACGAGCTGGTCGGCATCCGGCGGCTGTGCCTTCGCGCGTGGGTCAGTGCCGTGAAGCAGCCGCCCTGACTCGAGGAGGTCGAGGCGGTCAATCGGAGGAAGGCGTCCGTAGTCGAATCGTCCGGTGCGTACGCCAGCTTCGTCCGCCCAGAAGATCGACAGGCGGTCGGCGAGCGGGTCTGGGCAATTGCGGCGGACGAGTCGGCCGATCTGCGCGATCTCTGCGCTCGTCTCGGCTGACACGGTCCGGAGGACCAAGGCGACGTCGACATCGCTTACGAGCGGGGCGAAACCGCCGTGTGCCAGGCTTCCCAGAGCGAAAACCGCGACCAGGCGGTCGCCCAGGACTTCTTGGGCGACGTTGGTTGCTGTCTGGAGAACCAGTTCACCGCCATGGGAGTCCTCGGCCATGTCTACCTGCCGATCTATTTCGTGGTTGCCATGCGTGTCCGGTGGAGCCGAGCACTGAACAGTCCGCTCGCGACCAGGCCGGGGTGTACCGCCCATTCCGGAAAGGCACCGAGTTGGCCAGTCAGGGCAAGGACCGCGACCAGGGCTCCATAGGCGAGCACGAGGTAGAGAAGCAGCCACAAGAGCAGCCGTGGAGCGGACCGGATCGAGCGTGCGGCACCGCGAAGGCCAGGCGCTTTGGCGAGGTCGGCGCGCAGCCATTCTCGCAGCTTAGCCCGACGTTGCCTCATGGGCCGAGTATGGCACCAGCGGATCCTTCGATTCTAGCCCTGGACCGTCGATGCAGGTTCGTCTTTCGCAGCCGAAGTTGCCCTGCGGTGCAACCAGAACAACCCGCACAACACCGCCAACCACACCACTCCGACGATCAGCGCCAGGCGAGTGTCCTCGGCGAACGCCATCACCACGAAGACGAACACCATGAACACCATCGTCAAAACCTGGCCCACCGGCCAGAACGGCACCGGGAACGCCAAATCGGCATCGGACGACCGGCGGCGGGAACGGTAGTGCGTAAGGAGGATCATGAACCAAACCCACACCGTCGCGAAGGTACCCACCGACGCGATCAGCAGGAAAGCGCTGTCCGGCAACAGATAGTTCAAAACTACAGCCAGACTCAGCGCCGCAGCAACCACCAGAACAGTCATCCACGGAATACCGTTCCGCGTCACCCGGGCCATTACCGCGGGGGCTTGGCCACGCTGAGCCAGGCCGTAGATCATCCGTCCGGCGCCGAAGATGTCACTGTTGATCGCGGACAACGCAGCAGTGACCACCACGATGTTCAGAACCGTTGCGGCGGAGTGCAAACCCAGACCGGCGAAGATCTGGACGAAGGGGCTTCCGGACGTGCTGATCGTATTCCACGGGTTCAGCATCATGATGATCGCGAGGGTCGCCACGTAGAAGAGCAGGACTCGGACGGGAACTGTATTGACCGCTTTGGGCATGGCGGTGCGGGGGTCTTCGGACTCCGCCGCGGTGAGGCCCAGAATCTCCGTGCCGCCGAAGGCGAACATCACCAGAGCGAACGATCCCAGGAAACCGCTGATCCCATTGGGGAACCAGCCGCCGTGGGACCATAGGTTGGTGATGGTGCCGGAATGAGTGCCGAAGATCAGGATTGCCGCGCCGCCGAGGATCATCGCGACGATGGCGACCACCTTGACCAGGGTGAACCAGAATTCCAGTTCACCGTAAACCCGCACGCTGACCAGGTTCGCGGCGGCGATGACCAGGATCGTCAGCACCACCCAGATCCAGCGGGGCACGTCGGGGAACCAGAATCCCATGTACACAGCCAAAGCCGTGACATCGGCGACGCAGACGATCACCATCTCGAACGCATAGGTCCAGCCGGTGAGGAAGCCCGCCAAGGGACCCAGATGTTTCCGCGCGTATTCGCCGAACGAACCAGGGGCGGGGTCGTTGACGGCCATCTCGCCCAACGCACGCAGGACGAAGAAAATCGCCGCACCGCCGATGAGGTACGCCAGCAGGACGGACGGTCCGGCCTTGGCGATTGTGTCCGAGGAGCCGTAGAACAATCCGGTGCCGATCGCCGAACCCAGGGCGATGAAGCGGATGTGCCTGCCGTTCAGCCTGCGGCTCAGGCCATCCCCGGACTTCGTCGTCATCGGCGGCTACCTCCCGAAATCAGCGGCCCGCGGCGCGCGAGCGGGTCGGCACAGTAGAACCGATCCGGCCGGGAGCGCCCAACCGACGAGCGCCGGAAAGCGTCTGCGATTTCAGACAGTCCACAAAGGACGTCAGCCCTCCACCAATTCCCACGGCGCGCCCGGTTCCGCGCGGTCGAACACCTGGCCCGGCTCAGCCAACAGGGCTCCCGTGACGTCCGGGTACAGCTGCACGACGTGTTCCAGTTCCAGGCCTTCCACCTCGAAGTCCTCCGCCTCCGGGACCTCGAAGCCGACGAACAGCCACGTCCCGTCCTGCTCCCGGACGACCTGGCGGACCGCGCGCGCCGGAGCGTCGGCGGTCGTTCCGATCTCCGTCAAGCCGGTGCTCAGCTGGACCTCGTCCAGCGGCGAACCGGGGTGCGTCCAGGCGGCGATCCGGGCCTCCCGGCGCACGACATCCTCGTCCAGGTCATCGGAATCCGACACCGAGCTGAGCAGCCAGGTGCGCCGCTCCGGATCCCAGTCCGCGGCCATCCCGGCGGGCACGCCGGCCAGCGCGACCAGGTGCGGCAACAGGGTCACCGCCTCGCGCAGGGCCATCGCGCCGAACAGCTGGCGGTTGACCTCCATGTCCTCTTCGAACTCGGCGCCGTCGCTGATGAACCAGTCGTCGTCATCGTCGAGGACGACGAAGGCCAGATTCTCCGGATGGTCCACCAGATCGTGCGCGATGATCACCGGGGATTCCGGGTCCTGTCGCAGCGGCCATTGCTCGGACATGCTCACTCCCCGTCGTCGATTACCTGCAACCACTCGGCATCCGGAGCCTCGCGGAAGAACACTTCGCCCGGCTCGGCGTCCAGCAGCTCGACGACGTCCGGGTACAGCTCGGCTACGTGCCCGAGCTCCAGCGTGTCAACCTCGACCTCGGTCTGCTCATCGGGGTCAGGCACCTCGAAGCCGACGAACATCCAGGTGCCGTCTTCTTCCCGGCTGACGTACCGCACGCTCCGGGCCGGAGCGTCCGGCGCGGTGCTGATCTCCGTCAACCCGAGGCTGAGGTTCACCTCGTCCATCGGCGACCCGGCGTGCGGCCAAGCGGCGGCGCGGGCCTCTCGGTACGCAAGCGCTTCCTCGTCATCGCTCGGGACGAGCGGCGAAATCAGCGCCCAGGACGCGCTGTCCGCATCCCACTCCGCACCCATCCCGGCAGGCAGGTTGCCCAGCGCCGACAGCTGCGGCAGCAGCTCCACGACATCGTGGAGGCACATCGTGGCGAACTGCTCTTCGTCCAGCTCCGGATCCTCGCCGAACTCCGAACCGTCGCTGACGAACCAGCCTTCCTCATCATCCAGCAGGACGTGATCCAGCTGCTCTGGATGCTCGATCAGACGCCGCGCGACGAGCACCGCCGCGTGCGGTTCCTGTGCCATCGGCCAGTCCTCGGACATGCCCGCTCCCCACCTCGTGTCCACGTGCGGGCCCATCCCACCAGACCCGCCCGCGCGGGCGCACAGCGCGTCTCCGGCAGGAAATTCCACACCCGTTGGATTAGGCTCGGGACCATGGTGCTGCCCGAACGTCTCGCCCGGTTCAACCGCGTGGTCACCAACCGGGTCACGAAACCCTTCGCCGACAAGCTGCCCGGATTCGGGGTGGTCGTGCACCGCGGCCGCAAGTCCGGCCGCGAATTCCGCACCCCGCTCAACGTTTTCCGCACCGACGACGGGTTCGTCGTCGCGCTCACCTACGGGCCGGACGCGGACTGGGTCCGCAACGTCCTCGCCGCGGGCGAGGCGGAGGTGCTCACCCGCGGCCGAAAATATCGCGTGCGTGATCCGGAACTCGTGCATGATGAGGCGCGGCGGCCGATGCCGCCCGGGGTGCGGCAGTTCCTCGGGCTGGTCGGCGTCACGGATTTCCTTGTGCTGAAACGAGAATAAGGGGCGCGATGCTGACCGGGAAGCTGGTGCGGCTGCGGGCGATCGAACCGTCGGACGCCGAATCGATCTACCGGTGGATTCACGATCCCGAGGTCGGCCAGTACATGACCGCGGATTACCCGCGTTCCCTCGCGCAGTTGCGCAAGCGGGGCGAGGACCGGCCGGTGAACACATACGAGAACGTCGTGCTCGGCATCGAAGCCCTCGAAGCGGGCAAGCTGATCGGCGTCGTCGACCTGCGTGACGCGCGCCCAGAGACCGGTCGCGCCGAGTTGGACATCTACATCGGCGAGACCGATCACTGGGACGGCGGGTATGGCACCGAGGCGTTGAAACTCATGTGCCGCTACGGGTTCAACGTGATGCGGCTGCACCTGATCGCGCTCTGGGTGGTCGCCGAGAACGAGCGCGCCAGGCACGTCTACCGCAAGGTCGGGTTCGTGGAGGACGGCAGGCACCGCGAATGCCATCGCGGGCCTGACGGCCAGTACCACGACATGTACCTGATGAGCCTGCTCGAGCCGGAACTGAACGACTGAGCTAGCTCTTGACCTGCCGCTTGCCCCACAGGCTCGCGGCCAGCGTCACGCCGATCGCGGCGAGCACGACCTGGGTGATGATCTCCAGCCAGTCGATGCCCTTGGTGTCGGCGTAGCCGAGCCCCCGGGCGATCGCGGTGCCGACGAAGGCGGCGACGATGCCGACGATGATCGTCAGCCAGATCGGGATCGCTTGCTTTCCAGGTGCGACCAGCTTGCCGAGCAAGCCGAGGATCAGACCGATCACGATCGCGCTGATGATGCCGGAAACCGCCATGGCGAACTCCTTCTGCCGATAAGACCGGGCTCGGCCGGTATAGCCCGCAACCCGCGGGGTCAAACCCGGCTTACCGCCCTGCCTGAGCCATCGCCACCGGAAGCGTGAAAAATGCCCCGGTCCGGGTGCGGAGCGGGGCATTTTTCCAGTCAGTGCGATCAGAAAGCGGCTTCGTCGATCTCCATCAGCGCGTTGTCCGCGGCCTCCACGATGGCGCGGCGCGAGGTCAGCTCCGGCAGCACGCTCTTCGCGAAGAACGACGCCACCGCCAGCTTGCCCTCGTAGAACGGCTTGTCCTTGGCCGACGCGCCGTTGTCGAGCTTGGCCAGCGCGACCTCGGCGCCCTGCAGCAGCTTCCAGCCGACCAGCAGGTCGCCGACCGACATCAGCAGCCGCACGGTGTGCTGGCCGACCTTGTTGATGTTCTGCGGGTCTTCCTGCGACGAGGTCAGGTAGCCGATCAGCCAGCCCAGCATGCCCTGGGTGTCCTCGAGCGCCTGCTTGAGCAGCGCGCGCTCGTTCTTGAGCCGGCCGTTGCCCGCCTCGGACTCGATGAACTTCGTGATCTCGCCCGCGACGAACGCGAGCGCCTGGCCCTTGTCGCGGACGATCTTGCGGAAGAAGAAGTCCAGCGACTGGATCGCCGTGGTGCCCTCGTACAGCGAGTCGATCTTCGCGTCGCGGATGTACTGCTCGATCGGGTAGTCCTGCAGGAAGCCGGAACCGCCGAGCGTCTGCAGCGACTGCACGAGCTGCTCGGTGGCGCGCTCGGAGCCGACGCCCTTGACGATCGGCAGCAGCAGGTCGTTGACGCTGTGCGCCAGCTTCAGGGACGCTTCGTCGCCCTCACCAGTCCACAGCTGGTCCTGGAACGACGCGGTGTAGAGGTAGATCGCGCGCAGGCCCTCGGCGTACGCCTTCTGCAGCATCAGCGAACGGCGCACGTCCGGGTGGTGCGTAATCGTGACGCGCGGCGCGGTCTTGTTCAGCATGTTCGGCAGGTCAGCACCCTGCACGCGCTCCTTGGCGTACTCCAGCGCGTTCAGGTAGCCGGTGGACAGCGTGGCGATCGCCTTGGTGCCGACCATCATCCGGGCGTACTCGATGACCTGGAACATCTGCGCGATGCCGTCGTGCACCTCGCCGAGCAGCCAGCCCTTGGCCGGGGTGCCGTGCTGGCCGAAGGTCAGCTCGCACGTGGTGGACACCTTGATGCCCATCTTGTGCTCGATGTTGGTGACGAAGGCGCCGTTGCGCTCGCCCAGCTCGCCGGTCTTCGAGTCGAAGTGGAACTTCGGGACCAGGAACAGCGACAGGCCCTTGGTGCCCGGCTTGGTCTCGATGCCGGGGCCCTCGGGACGGGCCAGCACCAGGTGCATGATGTTCTCGACCATGTCGTTCTCGGCCGAGGTGATGAACCGCTTCACGCCGTCGATGTGCCAGGAGCCGTCCTCCTGCTTGACCGCCTTGGTGCGGCCCGCTCCGACGTCCGAACCGGCGTCCGGCTCGGTGAGCACCATGGTGGCTCCCCAGCCGCGGTCGATCATCAGCTGAGCCCAGTGCTTCTGCTCTTCGGTGCCGTTCTTGTCCACGATCATGGCGAAGTTCGGGCCCGCCAGGTACATGAACAGCGGGGCGTTCGCGCCGAGGATCAGCTCGGCCGCGGCCCACTGCACCGTCGGGGGCAGGCCGAAGCCGCCCAGCTCGTTGGTGAGGCCGAGCCGCCACCATTCGCCGTCGACGAGCGCCTGGTAGCTCTTCTTGAACGACTCGGGGATCGTCACGCTGAACGTCTTGGGGTCATACACCGGCGGGTTGCGGTCCGCGTCGGCGTAGGACTCGGCGAGGGGGCCGGTGGCGAGGTTGTTCAGCTCCGAGAGCACGCCGCGGGCGGTTTCCTCGTCCGACTCGGCGAGCACGCCCTTGCCGAGCCGTTCCTGCACGCCGAGTACCTCGAAGAGGTTGAACTCCAGGTCTCGGACGTTGCTCTTGTAGTGGCCCATGTCGTCACTCCGTGTCGTGTTCGGCTTTCCGGCCGGGCACTGGCTCCCTTACTCGCCGGTAACATCAGGATATTACCTGCTAGTAACCAGAGCAAGCGAATCCGCCCTTCCAGGGGTGCCGATTCGCCCGGAACAACGGGTCGACCAGGGCACGGCCTCACCGCGTGCTGCGCGCCACGGCCTCCTGCACCGCCGGGGAACTGCTGCTGTCGTCAAGCTGGGGGACGAGGATGCCGCTGCGGAACGCGATGGTCACCGCGTGCGTCCGGTCGCGGGCGGAAAGCTTGCGGAGAATGCTCTTCACGTGGGTCCGCACGGTTTCCACGGACAGGAACAGCAGCTTCGCGATCCCCGAGTTCTCCAGTCCCTCCGCGACGAGCTGCAGGACCTGGTACTCGCGCCGGGAAAGCGGCATGGCGCCCTTGGGCTGCACGAGGTTCCCGTCGACCGGAGCGGCTCTTGGCGACGGCTCCCGCTTGGGTCGCGCGGTGAGCGCGGACAGCGCCGGGTCGATGTAGCGCCGGTCGTGATGCGCGCGCCGGACCGCCTCGGCGAGCCGCCGGGAATCGACCGCACGCGGGACGATGGCGTGCGCGCCCGCGCCGATGGCCGCGGCGAGGTACTGCTGGGTGCGGTTGGTGTCGCGCACCAGGGTGACCAGCACGAGTGCCGGGTCGCCCGCGTTGAGCAGCTTCGCGAGATGGCAGTTGGGGTCGAGCGCGGAGTCGAGGATCACGACGTCCGGCCGGACCTGCTCGCACAACTGCATCGCCGCGTGGTGGCTCGCCGCCTGGCCGGACCAGTGCAGGCCCAGCGTGCGGTGCACCATCGCCGCGATGCCCTCGCGGAAAATCGGGATGGGGTCGACTACCGCGACCCCCAGGCTGCGACCGCCGGCTGGCTGACCGGCCGACATGGGCGTTCGGTGGGGCTCGATGCCACGCATCTCGGGCCTCCGTCCTCGATGGTCGCTCCCGGTGACCGGCACGCCCCCTCGGCGTGCCCGCCGGTCCCCCCTGCCGGAACCGGCCGGGAACGACACCTTGTCCCTGGTTCGACTCCGCCGAGAGCGGCTTGTGACGCGGTTTCCCCCTCATGGCCGTAACGGCTGGTCGCAGCAAACTCTGAGTAGAAAATCGGCCTGGAGGTGCGGAGGAACGGCGCAACGCGGGTCCGCCCAACCGGGTTAGCTCTACTAAGGGTTTACCTGCTCGGGTGAACCTCCGGTGACCGCCCGTGCGCGCAGCCGACCGAACTCCCCGGCGAGCGTTTTCGGGGTCCAATGGGCGTTCAAACCGCTCGGATTGGGCAGGAGCCAGACCCGAGTTGTCCCGATTGTCCGCTCTTGCGGTCCGACGGCGGCGCGGCGATCGCCGAACGCGACGCGGTAGGCAGTGATTCCCACCACTGCCAGCCAGCGCGGGCGGTACTTCTCGACCTTCTCGGTCAGGATCCGCCCGCCCTCGCGAAGTTCGTCGTCGGTCAGCTCATCGGCGCGGGCGGTGGTCCGGGCCACGACGTTGGTGATGCCGAGGCCGAGGTCGAGGAGTTCGTGCTGTTCGCTCGGGTCCAGCAGGCGCGGGGTGAAACCGCTGGCGTGCAGCGCGGGCCAGAAGCGGTTGCCGGGGCGGGCGAAGTGCAGGCCCAGCGCGCCGGAGTAGAGGCCGGGGTTGATGCCGCAGAACAGCACGTTCAGGTTGGGGGCCAGGACGTCCGGGATGGTGGCCCCGTGTGCGGCGGCCTGTTCGGCTTTGGTGGGTTTCGCGGGCATGAGTCCAGTTTCCGGGACGCTGGCGAACGGCCCTCCGCACTACCTCCGAACGCGGGGTAGCCAACCCTCCACCCCGCTCGGTAGCCTGTGTGATCTCTCGCACAACGGCGTCGATGAGGAGAGCACATGCAGTTGTGGCTAGTGCTCGGCCTGGTAGCACTGATCATCGCCATCGCCTCGTTGATCGTGATCCTGGAAGACCGCCGTGCGGCGCGCCAAGCCGCGATCGCGAGACGAGCCCGGTTAGCGCGTCTTGGCGAGGTCGATCCGCTCGCTCCGGGCAGGCTCCACGCGGAGGGTTGAAGAGATCGGCCGGAGAGCGAGCAGCAGCGCGCCGGCCAGCCAGCCCAGACCGGACCCGAAGGTGTTGGTCATGAGGTCGTCGACGTCGAAAATCCGGTAGACGAACGGCGCGGTTCCGAAGTTCGCCGTGAGCTGGGTGATCTCGACGGCCAGTGAGGCCGCGAAGCCGATCGCCAGCGCGCCGACCAGACCGCGCCGCCACAGCACCCGGGCGAAGAAGCCCAGCGGGACGAACAAGAGCACGTTCATCGCGGCCTGCTGGAAGGTCTGCGTGGTGAACCATTCCGCCGCCGAGAGCCCGTGTTTCACCAGCTCGGTGTGGATGTCCGCGATCCACTGGAACGGCTCCAGCTGCACGGTCTGCTCCAGCCGGCGGCTGTGCGGGCCGGGCAGCGGCAGGAGGACGACCGCCAGCGCCATGCAGGCGTAGAACACGACCGCCGCGGTGGTCACCAGGCTGCGCGGCCGGAGGCGGCCGTGGCGCGCGAACTGGAGCACGAGCTGCGGGATCAGGATCGTCGCCCAGACGGCGAGGAACCCGATGAACCCGTACTGCAGGGCGGTGACCTGTGCGTTCGTCATGCCAAGAACGCTATGGATCTTGCCGCTGGAGCACTTCGGTCGAAGAGCCGGAGGGTCTGGACCACGGATCGGCCAGATGGCCGAGTACCCGCCGACCGATCGGTCAGCGCTCGCGCGAAGGCGGTTCGTCGTCCTTCTCGACCCGCTCCGAGCGCCAGGCCGCGAAAACGGTCCCGGCGATCAGCAAAACGACCACGCCGAGCACCAGCACGACGAGCTGCAGTTCCATTTGTCCCCCTCGGCACCCCATGCACAGATCGGTCCCGCGCGGGCGAACGTTACCGAAACTTTCGTCCGGACCGGCCGTTCTGCCCTGGTCAGGACCGTCCGGTTTGGGCAGACTGCTTCGCCGGGCGTCCGCATCAGGGGTCAAGCGGGCGCGAACACCGGAGGAAACATGAAGCTGTTCACCCGGCTCGCGGCCACCGCCGCGGCCGCACTGGCCACCGTGGCCGTCACGAGCGCGCCCGCCGAGGCCGCACAGACCACCGACGTCCGGATCATCGCGTTCAACGACCTGCACGGGAACCTCGAACCGCCGTCCGGGTCGAGCGGCCGGATCACGCTCCCGGACGGGTCCAAAGTGGACGCGGGCGGCGCGGCCTACCTCTCGACGCACGTCAAGCAGCTCGAGGCGCAGGTGCGCAACTCGATGGTGCTGTCCTCGGGCGACAACATCGGCGCGTCGCCGGTGATCTCGGCGCTGTTCCACGACGAACCGACCATGGACTTCCTCAACGAACTCGGCGTGAAGGCGTCCGTGGTGGGCAACCACGAGTTCGACGAGGGCTATCAGGAACTGCTGCGCATGCAGTTCGGCGGCTGCAACAAGACCGACGGCTGCCAGTTCCGCAAGAGCTACGACGGCGCGCGTTTCCCGCTGCTCGGGTCCAATGTGTACTTCGACAACGGACTGCCTGCGCTGCTGCCGTTCAGCATCCAGTTCTCCGGCGGCGTCCCGGTCGGCGTCATCGGCGCGACGCTCAAGGATCTCCCGTCGGTCGTGACGCCGGAGGCCATCAAGGGCCTCAAGTTCGGCGACGAGGTCGAGGCGATCAACCGCACCGCGAACATCCTCGACCGGCTCGGCGTGAAGGCCCAGGTCGTCCTGCTGCACCAGGGCGACGAGGCGCTGCCCGGCGCGGGTCCGAACGACTGCAAGGTCCAGCCGGACGGCGAAGCCTCGGCCATCGCGAAGAACGTGACCCCGAAGGTCGACGCGATCTTCACCGCGCACAGCCACCAGCAGTACAACTGCGTCATCAACGACCCGGCCGGCCAGCCGCGGCCGGTGATCCAGGGCGCGTCGTTCGGCAGGCTGCTGTCGGTCGTCGACCTCAAGATCGACCGCCGCACGCGCGACGTGGTCCGGTCGCAGACCAAGGCGCACAACGAGATCGTCACCCGTGACGTCACGCCGGACCCGGCGGTGACGAAGCTCGTCGACGAGGCCAGGACGAAGGCCGCGCCGATCGCGAACAAGCAGGTCGGCACCATCACCGCGGACCTGCCCGCGGCGGGCGGGCCGTCCGGCGAATCGCCGCTCGGCGACGTGATCGCCGACGCCCAGCTCGAAGGCACCAAGTCGAACAACGCCGTGATCGCGATGACGAACCCGGGCGGCATCCGCGCCGACCTGACGTACAAGTCGTCGTCGGCCGGGGAAGGCGACGGTGTCGTCACCTACGGCGAAGCGTTCACCGTGCAGCCGTTCTCGAACATCATGCAGACGATCACGCTCACCGGCGCGAATCTCAAGAACGTGCTGGAACAGCAGTGGGGCCAGTCCGGCGGCACGAAGATCCTGCAGATCTCGAAGTCGCTGCACTACACGTACTCGGCGTCGGCTCCGGTCGGCTCGCGGGTTTCGAACATCACGGTCAACGGCACGCCGGTCGACCCGGCCGCCAAGTACCGGGTGTCGGTGAACAACTTCCTCGCCGCCGGCGGGGACGGGTTCACCGAGTTCAAGAAGGGCACCGACCTGGCGGGCGGACCGGTGGACCTGGACGCGTTCATCGCTTACCTCGGCGCGCACCCGGGGATCGCTCCGCCGCCCGCGGACCGGATCACCGCGACTCCGTGAATCAGTAAGTCAGCAAGTCAGTAAGCGAGCAGGAGCCTTCGCCCAGCCGGGCGGGGGCTCCTCTCGTTTCTCCAAGACAGCGCCGCGAAGGCGAGGCACGATGAGCGCCATGACGATGACCTGGGACGACGTGACCGCATGGGCGCAGGAGGAACTGCCGGAAACCGAGGTAGCGACCTGGTACCGCACGCCCGCGTTGAAGGTGGCGGGCAAGGGTTACGCGCGGCTGCGCACCGAAGCCGAAGGCGGGCTGGTGCTGTTCGTCGGCCTCGACGAGAAGGCCGCGCTGCTCGCTTCGGGCGATCCGGCTTTCTTCACCACCCCGCATTACGACGGTCACGGCTCGATCCTCGTGCACCTCGACCGCGTCGATCCGCAACAGCTGCGGGAATTGCTCACCGAGTCCTGGCGATCGAAAGCCCCAGCGCGGCTCAGCAAATGACGATCGGCTGCGGTGAGTACGTCGTGCTCCGGCTTTCCTCGCGCACCTCGCCGCCGCTGGCCAGGTCGTAGAACACCCTGGTGTCGCTGACGGTGAACCCGGACGCGCCGGACGAGGCATGGCATTGGCCGTCCGGACCAGGTCCGAACTGCACCGGCGGCGACACCTGATTCGACGGCGCACCGCTGCGGCCTTCGACGCGGAAGTGCTTGGTACCCCAGATCTTCACCGTCACCGAGCCACCGCTGGCACTCGCCTGGATCACGAATCCGGTCGGATCGTTGTTGGCCAGCTTGAGGTCCACGGCATTGCCGGAGCTGTCCACCGCCACCGCGTCGCGGCCCGCGGGATAGCGGTCGATGAAGTGGTCGTGCGCCGCGTGGCCGCCGTCGCCAAGACCAGCGAGGTACGCCGCGTTGTACAAAGTGGACGAAAGCTGCGACAACCCGCCGCCGGTCACCGCGGGGCCGGTGCCGTCCTCGTCAACCGGCGCGGACGCGTAACCGCCGCCGCGATAGTCGTTGAGGCTGAACGATTCTCCGGGTTTCACGAGAACGCCGTTGATGCGTCCGGCGAGCGTGGCGACGTTCGCCGCGGCCGGGCCGCTGAGCCCGCCGGTGGTGTACTCGCCGATGACTTCCTTGACGCCCAGCGCGTTCGCGCCGTCGGTGGTCAGGGTCGGGTGTTTCTGGTCGTAGGCGACCGGCAGATCACGGCCTGCCGGTTTCGCGAGCACCTGGGTAAGGGTCTGGAAAGTGTTGACCCAGTTGATCTTTCGCCCATCCTCGGACGGTGTGATGGCCGGTACGCCGGAGTCGAGGGTGATCTGCGCGTCCTTGCTGTTCGACTCGGTGGACGCCAGGTCCGGCTGGACTGCCGCGCGCAGCTTTTCCTGATCGATCCGCAGTTCGAGACCGCCGCCGCCGTTCGGCTGGAACTGGAACGAGGACGCGATCGCCGACGGCGGCAGCGTGGCGTCCTTGCCTTCGCCGTGCAGGACGACTGGCGCGGCGACCGCGGGCGCGACCACGGTGTCCAGCAGCCGGTGCACATCCGCGGAGGTGGTTTGGGGTGGGGTCACGGCCATCTTCACCGCGACTCCGCGCGGCGAAAGCCAATCCGCCACCACGGCTTGCACCGCGGCCTGGACGTCGGTCAGCTCCTGACCCTGCCGCGGCTCGACCGCATACGCGGTGACCCCGTTGTTTTCCTTCGGCGTGAACCCGATGCTGCCCTCGACCAGCGGATGGTTGAGCTGCTTCCCGGCGAGCTGCCGGACCGCGTCGGTCACCTCAAGCTGATCGCTGCGCGTCACGACGCCCACCTCGCGGGTGGTGAAGAACGACAGCAGCCGGGTGACCGGGCTCCACGGCTGGTGTCCGGCCTGGGCGAGCGTGCCCGGCCAGTCGAGGCCGAGGCCGGAGTCCGCGGGCACGAGCGTCCCCGTGACGTCGCCCGCGTGAATCGGCACCGGACGGGTCAGCCGCGGCTGGAGTTCGGTGTGCAGCTTGGCTTCGGCCTCGGCATAGGACAGGCCGCCGACGTCGATCCCGGCCACCTGCACGCCGCGCGGCACGTCGCCGGCGCTGGTCATCAGGTCGACGGTGTAGGCCAGCACGAACAGCCCGAGCAGGCAGCCGACGATCATGAACGTGCGGCCGACGCGTTTGCGGAAGCGGCGGAACGGCGTGTCCGGCACCGGCGGCGCGTCGGCCACCGCGAAGATCTCCGTGGCCAGATCCGGTTCGCTGACCAGGGCGGGGTCGTCCAGCAGTTGGTCGCTCAGCAGGTCGTCGGCGAAAGACGCCGACGAACGGTCTTCCTCACGCAACGCCTGCCTCCCCTGGTACGGGAGCTACAGGTACAGCCCCGTGCCGTGTTCGGTCCGCTCCGTGGCCACCGCGTGGATGTCGCGCTCGCGCATCACCAGATGGCCCTCGCCCTGGATCTCGACCTCGAGCTGGTCCTCCGGGTTGAACAGCACCCGGTCTCCCTGCTTGACGTTCCGCACGCTGTTGCCGACACCCAGTACATCACCCCACACCAGCCTGCGCGCGACTTGCGCGGTGGCGGGGATCACGATGCCGCCGCTGCTGCGGCGCTCGCCTTCCTCCTGCGACAACCGCACGAGGACGCGGTCGTGCAGCATCTGGATCTCGAGCTTGGGCGTGTCCGGCACGCCGACCATGCTACTGACCGGTTGCCGGAGCCTTGGGCTCGCCCGCCATCATCAGGCTCAGCGCCTTCCCCCCTCCGTTCGCGAACCGCACCGGAACGCCCCAGTCCTGCCGGGTGATCCGGCACGCCGGGTGCTCGCCGCCTTCGTCGCAGCTCGCGGCCTGTGCCACTACCTGCAAGACACCTTCGGTCGCGCCCTCGGCGAACTTGATCCGCCGAACGAGATCAGTTCCGACCCCGGCCCCGTCGGCGAGCAGTTCCGGCGGCGACGCGGTGATCTCCAGCCGCGTCGACGGCCCGTAGCGCTCGTCGAGCTTCTCGCCTGGCGGCGGGGTGAAGACGACGGAAAACTCGACCTCGCCGGGAGCGAGCACCGTCGGCGGACGCCGCACGGCTTGGCGCGTGCCCGCGACGGCGGTCGCCTGGCCATTGCCCCCGAGCGGGGTAACCCGGTTGCCCGCCGACTCCACGACGTACAGCTCGCCGTCGTGGCGAACCAGCCCTTGCGGTTCGGCGAAGCCGGTCGCGAGCGTGGTGACGTCGCGGGTGAACGGGTCGTAGCGGCGGATCGCTCCGTTGTAGGTGTCGGCGATCGCGACCCGGCCGTCAGGGAGCACGGCGAGGCCGAGCGGATGCTGCAGCAAAGCCTGGTCGGACGGGCCGTCCGCGTGGCCGAAGGTGAACAGGTCCGTGCCGACCGCGGTGTGCACGGTGAACGACTCGCCCGCCGGTTCGATCCAGCGCAGGGCCGAGGTTTCCGCGTCGACGAACCAGAGTTTCTGCCCGTCCACGGCGAATCCGGACGGCTGCGCGAAGAACGCCTCGTGCACGTCACCGTCGCGCAGGCCTTCGACCGTGGTGCCCGCGAACCGGCGGATGGTGCCGGAGACCGGGTCGAAGACGCTCAGCGTGTGGTTCCCGGCCATCGCGACCACCACGCCGCCCGCGGGGGCCCACCACGTGACGTCCCACGGGCTGGTGAGGTCGATGTCCAGCGCCTTGCCGGTGTCGGTGCCGTCGCGCCACTGTTTCCCAGTTCCGGCAACGGTTTTCACCTCACCGGTGTTGAGGTCCAAGCCGCGCAGGCGGTGCCCGGCGGTGTCCGCGACGACCGCGTGATACCCGGCTCGCTCGGCGACTTCGTTGGGCAGCAAGGCGATTCCGGCCGGTTCGGCGAACTGGGCCAGGTCGAACGGCCCGTCCTGCGTTCCGCGCACGCCGCTGCCGAAGCGGCGGATGACCGTCTCGCCGTCCGAAGCGAACTCGACGATGGAGTGGTGTCCGGTGTCGGCCACCAGGATCCGCCCACCTGCGGTGACCACGGCCTTGCTGGGGAAACGCAGTTCCGTGCGCTGCTCCTCGACCGGAACGTACGGGCTGCCGCCGCGCCGGAGCGTGCCCTTCGCCTCGTGCTTGGCGACGAGGTCGGCAATCACGCGGCGTAGCGCCTCGCCGTGGCCTTCCCCGGCCGCGACGTGCACGACGTACCCCTCGGGATCGACGACGACCAGCGTCGGCCAGGCCCGCACGGCGTACTGCGACCACAGCTCCATCTTCGGGTCGTTGACCACCGGGTGGTGCACCTCGTACCGGCGCACCGCCGCCTCGATCGACGTGCGCTCGCCCTCGCGGCTGAACTTCGGCGAGTGCACCCCGACGGTGACCAGGACGTCGGCGAATTCCTGTTCCAGCGGACGCAGTTCGTCCAGTACGTGCAGGCAGTTGATGCAGCCGCTGGTCCAGAAGTCCAGCAGCACTACGCGTCCGCGCAGTTGCGCCAGGGTGAGCCGGTGGCCGCCGGTGTTGAGCCAGACGTCGCCGGTCAGCTCGGGCGCGCGCACGCGGGCTTGCCGGGCTTGCGGTGAGGAAGTCACGGGAGGAGTGAACTACATCCGGTCACGCAGTGTTCCGTCAACCACGGCTGGAGAGAACAACCTCACCCCGGCGAGGGAGCTCATTCCGGCGAAAAAGGACGAGCGGACGCGGCCTGGCGCTACGTACGCTTCGGGCATGACAAACGTTCAGCCGGCCGAAGCCTTCACCGTGGAGGAGGCCCGCGTCCTGCAGCAGAATCTCCGCGAGCCCTTGCGGCCTGGCCTCACGCCCGCCGAACTGAGCGACGTCGAGGACCAGTTCGGGTTCACGTTTTCCGACGACCACCGGATTTTCCTCACCGCCGGGGTGCCGGTCGGCGACCGCTGGCCGGATTGGCGCCACGGCGACCCGGACCAGCTGCGCAAACGCCTCGACTGGCCGGTCGACGGCGTCCTGTACGACGTGGAGAACAACGACCTGTGGCTGCCCGAATGGGGCCCGCGGCCGCGGTCGATGTGCAACGCGCTGGCGGTCGCGCGCCGGCACCTGGCGACGGTGCCACAGCTCGTGCCGGTGTGCGGGCATCGGTATCTGCCCGCGACGCCAGGGGAATCCGGGTATCCGGTGCTGTCGGTGTATCAGACCGATGTGGTCTATTACGGCTGGGACCTGCGCAGTTACCTGCGGCACGAGTTCGGCGGGGAGCCGCTGGGGGAGGAACCGGCGAACCTGAGGACCGTGGAGTTCTGGTCACGGTTCGTGGACTGAGTCCTCTTCGAGCGTCCGCTTGATCCGCGCGAGCGTCTCCTCGATGTTGCCGCGGTTGGTCACCGAACGGTCCTTGACCCCGGTGGCCACCACGGTCAACGGCGTGAACCAGCCAGGTCGCTGGTCCCACATGCTCTCGGTGACCACGCAGCCGTCGCCAGCGGGCTCGATCACGTATTCCCAGCGGGAGACCGGGATCGGCCCGAGCTTGACGTCGAAGGCGAACCGGCGTCCCTCGTCCGCTGCCGTGATCACTGTGGTGGTCGACCAACGCCGCACGCCGCGACGGTTGCTGCCGCGGAATTTCGCACCCACCACCGGGGCGGTCGCGCCGCCGAGCCAGCGGTGGCCGCAGTACTCGATGGCCGCCCCCGCCAGTGCGCCCGGGTCACTGACCAGCGCGTACACCTTCGCCGGCGCGGCGCTGACCTCGATCTGCCCCGTCGCATCAGGATTCACATACCCAGAGTATGCGATCAGGACTCCCGGCGCAGCATCCGGCTGACGCCCGCCGCGACCGTCGTCGCGAGGATCCAGCCGGACGCGGTGAACCCGGCCGCCACCCAGTTGTCCGCCCCGTGCATGTACCAGCGTGACTTGTTGCCGAAGTCGACGATCGGCACCAGCAGGTCGGCGGTGTAGATGACCGGGTTCCACTGCAGACCAGAGTCCTGCTGGTTGACCAGGCAGCGCGGTCCGCTGGTCATGTAGCGGCCGGTGTGGTCGTTGACGCAGTCGTCCTTGCCGAGGCCGAACCACAGGCTGCCCAGCACCAGCAACGTGAGCAGCCAGCCGAGCGCGCGCACCGGACGGAAGCCGTAGCCGACCATCGACCGTTGCAGCCAGCTCCACACCCGTACGCCGGGGCCGAAGAACTTGAAGCCCTTGGCTAGTGCCTCGTAACGGAACTGCTGCTTTCGCAAGGCGACCGTCGAGGCGTGCTCTTCGTTACCGGCGGCGCGAAGGGTGGCGGCGAGCTGGTCGTACGGGCCGGGTCGGTAACCGCGCATTGCCTTGCGCAGCAGCTCGATTCGGTGGTCCAGTGCTTTGTCGTCGTCGAGCGCGATGCCGTGTTTCAAGGCGTCGTAACGGAAATCCTCGAGTTCGAGACCGTCGGTGGCGTTCCAGATCTCTTCATTGTCGGCCAGCGCGCCGCAATGCGCCCTGCGCAACCGGACCGAACCAGTCGGCGCTTCAGCTGGGGAGAGAACGAACTCGTCCGCCGTGACGTCGCTGGCGTCGAGCGCGATCCCGTGCGGGGGAAAAGATCCCAGCTTCGCGCCGTGCATGTCAAGCCTGCGCGCGATCTGCGCGCCGTCGAGGTTCACGCCGCCCTCGGCCAGGAACGGACGGTCCTTGTCCTCGGTCAGCACCAGGTCGCGCCCGATCCGCGCGGTCCGGATGTCGAGGGAGAAACTGCTCGACTTCCGTTGGCCCGGCTCGGTCAGCAACGTGCCGAACATGTTCACGCTGCCGCCGATTTCCGCGCCCTGGAGCCGGAGCGTGCCCTGCAGAGTGGCGTCCGTGAGCTGGAAGTTCCCGGAGATCTTGGCTCTCCGAGCGGAAAACACGTCCCGTCCCGGATGGAGGAACATTGAATTCCAGGCGAGGAAGTTGCCCCCGACCGTGACGTCCGCGAGCCGGAGCTGCCCGATCGGCACCCGGAGGTTGGTCGCCTCGATGTCGCCGCCGATCGAGGACCCGTCGAGGTGCAGCGCACGATCGTAGTACGGCGTCGCGCGGCCGCGCACCATCGTGATCTCCGCACCCGCGAGCCTCAGCGATCCGCCGATGCGCGCGTTGACCATCCTGAGCGTGCCAAAGGCCCGCAGCCCGTCCGACAACTCAAGATTGCCGTCCACCTTCAGCCGATCCGCGACCAACGCCGGTCGCGGATCGAGATACGGATCGCCGGACTTCCAGGCGTCCACGACGATCGGCCCACGCTGGTCGACTTGAAGCCGCGCCTCGCGCATGACGATGTCACTGTCCACAGTGGCGCTGGGGAGATAGAGAACCCCCTTGGCGGAGAACCTTTTCCGGTCATTCGCCGGGCCGAAATTGTCGACCTCGCACAGCAGGCTGCCGCCAATATGCAGCCCGTTCCCGTTGAACGCGAAGCCATCCGGGTTGTCGAATGTCGCTCCGGAGAAGTTGACGTTACCGCCAGTGCGCATGCCCGGCAGCCGTACTTCGCCCTTGGCAACCATCCGATACGCCAGCAAGGCACCGGTAATCACCAACCGATCGCCTTGAATCGCCTTGCCGTGCGGATGACTGATCGCGGTCCTCGTGAGCACCACCGACCCGTCAATCACCGCGTCGGTGAGATTGACCGCCGCGTTGGGCATCCCGCGCTCGCGATCGTCCCCGCGCTGCACGGTGGTCGTTTCCCTCTCGAAGCCGTCCGCCGCGACTTCCACGACACTGCGAATCAACCGCACGTCATTTCGGCTGCGCAGATTTCGGGCCCGCAATCCGGGAAGCCAGCATTTCCGGAAAACAAGCCCGAGAAGCGTCGCCTCACGCACGTCCGGCGGATGCTCGAACCGGCAGCGTTCGAATTGGAAGAGGAAATTGAGATCGGCGGCGCGAAGATCGAGCGTGCCGGTGATGTAGGCGTCCTCGACCTGCACGATCGGCGCGTTGGTGGCCTGCCGTCTCCAGCGAAGGATGCCGGTGCTGCCAGGTTTGAGCAGGTCCGCGGCCTTCACCTCGTACCGCTTGTCGGGAACCCCGGCAAACGGATCAAGCGGCGGCAAGGTCGTATCGGTCGGCACGAGCCACTTCTCCCCACGGTCGTTCAGCCCTCAGGGAATCGGATCAACGGCGGATGAGCAAGGGGCCGGCTGGAGTAGCGCTTCCGGCGGTTACTGAGCGCTGGGGGATGGCTACGGGATCGCTCCGCTCGCCCGAACGATCTGACCGGAACGGCCCGCCTGGGTGGTTTGGGGCTGCTATGGTCACAAGCCGAAGCTGATCAAGAACAGAGGGTAGGCCGCGCCCCGGAGCCGCGGCTCGTGCGGGGAGGCACGACATGCCAGACGGAACGAACAGCGGACTGCAAGGCGTCCAGAACCAGCTCACCTCTACGGCCCCGACCGCTCCTCCGCCAGGATCCGGGCTGATCCCCGGTGCCAACGCGGCCGCGCCGCCGCCTCAACCGCCGGACTACGAGGCACTGGGCAAGAAGCAGGCCTCAGCCGACTTCGCCGCCGCCTCCGGGAACAGCGGCTGGGAATTCGACCCGGCGGCGATCGACGAGGTCATCAAGAGCCTGGAAGACAGCCTGGACGGTGACCACGAGCGAGCTGGCAAGCAAGCCAAGCTCCTCATGCAGATCGTCCCGCCGGGCTCGGAGGTCGGCAGCCAGGGCTATGCCGACGTGGCGAACAAGTCCGGAGCCGCGTACAACAGCTTCCTGACCGGGGCGGTCAACTACATCACGGCGTACGTGGAGACCTTGAAGCAGATCCGCACCGCGTACCAGAACAATGACCAGAACGCCAAGGATCAGCTCCGTGCCGCTGGAAAGGTTGACTAATGCGCCACCGTAATTCCGTAGCCGCGCTGATCACCGCAGGCGCTCTCGCCTCGGCCACAGCATGCGGCGGGTCGACTGGCGGAACCGGCGCACCGGCTTCGTCTTCTGACTCGGCTCCCGCTTCCTCGCAGAACCTGGCTCCGAAGGTCGATCAGCCGATCAACAACACCGCCGGGACCGAGAACGACCCGTGCTCGGCGGTCAGCGTCGCCACCGTCGAAGGCACCGCCAGCAAGGTCAAGGAAACCAGGACTGAGCGCTCGAACCTCAGCAACACGTGCGTCTGGGTGTTCGAAAACAACGGCGGAAACGTCAGCGCCGGTGTGGTGACCGCGAACAAGCAGGGCCTCAACGCGCTCTACATCCAGAACTCGCGGGGCGGTCTCACCACCTTCAAACCTCAGCCCGCGATCCTGGGCTACCCCGCCGTGGTCTACGAGAATGGCGGCGAAACCCAGGGCTCTTGCAACCTCGCGGTCGGCATTCGAGACGACGTGACGTACACGGTTATCGCTCAACTCCGTCACGGCAGTCCCGTTTACAGCGACTCCTGCGGAATGGCGACCAAGATCGCTTCCGCCGCCATCACGCATTTGAAGGGTCAATGAAATGACCTACAGCGGATGGGAAATCTACACGAAACTGCACGACCCCGGGGACACTTCGACCCTGGACAGCGCGCGTGACGCGTCCAGCGGGCTCAAGACCATTCACGAGAACGTGGTCCGGACTCTGACCGAAAGCCAGGCGAAGCTCAACGCTTTCTGGAAGGGCAAAGCCGCTGACGCCGGCACCGCGGGCCTGACCCCGCTGATCCAAAGCTCGCAGATCGTCGCTGAAAACATGGACCGGGCACACCGTTCCATGCAGGATCAGTCGGACGCGTTCAGGTACGTCAAGCAGAACGCCCGTCCAGTCACCAAGGACCGTCCCGACGACCAGAAGCTGACCGACTACATCTCGATCGGGGCCAGTGACGACGAGAAGGCCGCCGCGCAGTTCGATTCGGACACCAAGTTCAACGTCGAACTGTACGAGCCTTATTACCAGAGCACGCAGCCGCGCAAGACCACGTTGGCTCCGGATTACCCGGCCGCGCACGATCCGAACGTGTCGGCTACCGGCATCACACCGGATCAGCCGACGCCCGGAACCGGGTCCACCAGCGGGCGGGTCGGCTCCGGCGTAAGTCACCACTCGTCCGGCGGCGGGTCGTCGCACAACTACGGTGGCGGCTACACCAGCGGGCCCAGCACCTACTCCGCTCCTCCCGGCGCAGCGGGAATGCAAGCCCCTCCGCCGCCTGGGCACGGTGGGCCGGTGAATCCGCCCGTGGTGCCGCCGAACGACAGCACCAGGGCGGCTTGGGCTGACCCCACACCGCCTCCGCCCCGGCAGACCTGGCAGCCGCCGGTCACCTTGCCTGGGGGTGGGAACACCTCGAACGGCGGGATGAACGGTGCGTTCGGGCCGGTCGGCGGTTTCGGCGGGTTCGGGCCCACCAGCGGCGGCAGCGGCGGGTTCGGCCCGGGCGGTTCCGGGGCCGGTGCCGGTGCCGGTGCCGGTAGCCCGGGCAGCGGCGGTGCTGGACCGCGGGGTGTCGGAGGCGGTACCGGGGCTGGAGCGCTCGGCGAGGGCGCGGCCCGGCCTGGCATGGGTGGCGGTGCGGGTGCGGCCGGAGCCAAGGGTCAGCCTGGAATGGGTGGCATGGGTGGCGGCGGCAAGGGCGGCAAAGGCCCCGAGGACGAAGAGCATCAGCGCAAAATCCTGCTGGCCGAAGAGGACCCGGATTCGATTTTCGGGGGTTATGACGGCAATCGGCCTACGCCGCCGGTTATCGGGGCTTAGCGGGAAATGGTCAGGGGGAGGGAAAGTCGGTGCTGCGCAAGCCCGTTGAGCTGAGCCTGCAAACCTTCGAGGTGCTGCTGGAGCGGCTGAATCTCGGCGACATCCATCCGACTCTGGTCCGCGGCGCGCTCTGGTATTCGCCCGAGGAACGACGGCAGTTGGCGGCGGATACTGATCGCGAACTGCACAACGCCGGTCTGATGCAGCGTGGACGGCTCAACGACGAGTTCGTCGAGACCATGCATTTGCTGCAGAGGCCGGGCGTCGAGTATTACTCGTGGGTCAAATCGGAACATGGCGAACGGACGGTACGCGCGGCAGCGAGCGGCCGGGACGCGGCGACTGTTGTTGCGGTGAACCAAAAACTGTATATCGCGCCGTGTTCGGCGGATACGTTGGTTCGGGAGTTCATCGCGTTGTTGCCGGAGGCGCCTGCCGCACGGGTGCTCTCGCTCAACTGTTCCGATGAGGACCTGAATCTGGTCAAGAGCGGGCAGCACACGGGGCGCACTGGTCCGAGTATTCGGGACGCCAAGCAGGTATTGCAGTGGCTGGATAAACCGCACACGTATTTCGGGCGGTTGTACGTCGCGGTTCGGGACAGTCGCGGGAAGCGGCGGCGTAATGAGAATCCGCCGGGGTGGGCGGATATGGAGGAGGGGCGGATCTTGTTCGGGGTGGACAAGTCCGGATGGATCAGTCTGGCTGGGGCTGGGCCGCAGGAGTTGGCGAAGAAGCTGCAGCAGGTGGAGAGCGAGCTGCGTTCTGGGCGTTGACGACGTGTAGCGGGATGAATCGCCGCTCCAGTGGTTTCCGTCGGAAAGGAAATGACTTCCGGTGCGCAAGGCCCTGGTTGGAGTGGGGTTCGTGGCTATCGGACTGGCTGGGTGCAGTTCGGCTAGCACCCAGCCGAGTCCAGCACCGCCTTCGAATGCTGGCAATGCTCTGCCCTCGCACGGCGCGCCTGCTGTGCTAGCGCCGATTGCGAGCACTGCAGCAGTCGAGTCTGATCCCTGTCGTGCCATAACCACAGCACGCTGGGGGTCGGAGTCCGCGACGACCTGCTCTACACCGTGATCGCCCGGCTGGACACCGACAACCCGCATCGTTCCGATCCTTGTGGTGTCGCTGGCAAAATCGCCGCTTTCGGGGTTCAGCACCTTAAAGCCGGACAACCCGCATAAAGAAAAGGGCCGCCCGGAGAATCTCCGGGCGGCCCTTGCCAACTCAAGCGTTCGGGTTCAGCACCCGGGCCAAGAACGCCTTGGTCCGTTCATGCTTCGGGTCCCCGATCACCTCATCCGGAGAACCAGACTCCACGACCACCCCGCCGTCCATGAAGAAGACCTTGTCGGCCACTTCGCGGGCGAACTGCATTTCGTGGGTCACCACGACCATCGTCATGCCGTCCTTCGCCAGTTGGCGCATGACGCCCAGGACGTCACCCACCAGCTCTGGGTCCAAAGCGGACGTTGGCTCGTCGAAGAGCATCAGCTTCGGTTGCATCGCCAGCGCTCGCGCGATGGCGACCCGTTGCTGCTGGCCGCCGGAGAGCTGGCCGGGATAGGAACCCGCTTTGTCGGCCAGGCCGACTCGGTCCAGCAGCTCCAGAGCCCGCTCCCGGACTTGCGCCTTCGGTTCACGGCGGACCTGGATTGGGGCCTCCATGACGTTTTCCAGCGCTGTCATGTGCGGGAACAGGTTGAATCGCTGGAAAACCATGCCGATGTTCTTGCGCTGCGCGGCGATTTCCTTGTCTCGCAGCTCGTGCAAGCGCCCGCCGCGTTCGCGGTAGCCGACCAGCACGCCATCGACATACAGCCGGCCGGCGTCGATTTTCTCCAGATGATTGATGCAACGCAGCAGGGTGGACTTGCCGGAACCGGACGGGCCGATCAGGCAGAGCACCTCTCGCTCCTGCACTTCCAGGTCGATGCCCTTGAGCACGTCCAGGGAGCCGAAGCTCTTGCACACCTTCTGTGCGGAAACGACGGGAGTCACGCTCGCGCACCTCCGCTGCCACCGCGGCCGAAGCGGTAGCCCAGCATTCGCGCTCCCCACTTGTTCTTTTGCGCGGTCGCCCGTGAAGTGCCACGGGCGAAATACCGCTCGATGTAATACTGCACGATCGTCAGCACCGACGTCATGAACAAATACCAGGTCGCCGCGACGATCAGCAGCGGAACTGTCTTGTAGTTCTGCGAGTAAATCGTCTGCGCCGACACGAACAGCTCGAAGTATCCGATGACGACCACCAGCGACGTCGTCTTCAACATCGAGATGGTCTCGTTGCCGGTCGGCGGGATGATCACCCGCATCGCCTGCGGCAGGATGATCCGGCGCAGGGTCTTGCCCCGGCTCATGCCCAGTGCGGACGCGGCTTCCAGCTGTCCGCCGTCCACGGACTGGATGCCGCCGCGGACGATTTCCGCCATGTACGCCGCCTCGTTCAGGCCGAGGCCCAGCAACGAGGCGACGAACTGGTTGATCAGCGTGTTCGTGTCCCAGCTGATGAAGGTCGGGCCGAACGGAATGCCCAGTCCGATCTTCGAATACGCCAGCGCCAGGAAGTTCCAGATCACCAGCTGAGTAATCAACGGCGTACCGCGGAACAGCCAGATGTAGACCGACGCCGCGCCCGACATCAGCAGGTTCGGCGACAGCCGCATCACTGCGAGCAGTACGCCGCCGACGATGCCGATGATCATCGAGATCACCGTGAGCAGCAACGTGTTCCGGAGGCCGTTGAGAATCCGGTTGTCGAAGAGGTACTCGCCGACGACCGGCCACTGCAGCGCGGAGTTCGTGACCACGCTGCGGATCACGATGAACGCCAAGAACAGGATGATCGCGCCGGCGATCCAGCGTCCGTAATGCCGGACCGGGACCGCCTTGATCGGGGTGGTGTCGGCCTCCTGCCAGGAATCGGCGGGGCCGGGGGGAGTGGACACGAGTAACTAAGTCCTCAGTTTCGTCAGGAAGCGGACGGGTTGATCTCCGACTTGGTGATGGCACCAGAACCCGACAGGCCCCACTTGTCCAGGATCTTCTTGTAGATCCCGGTGTCGATGAGCTTCTGCACGGCACCCTGCACCGCCTTGCCGAAGTCGCCGCTGCCCTTCGGCAGCACGATCCCGTACGGCGCGGTGTCGTACGGCTCGCCCACGGACTCCAGCTGGCCGCCGGTCTGCTTCACCGCGTAGTCGATCACCGGCGAGTCGGCCAGTTCGGCCTGCACGCGCTTCGCGGTCAGCGCCAGGTTCACGTCGGTCTGCGCCTGGAACTGGGTGATGTTGATCGGCTGCTTGCCCGCCTTGGTGCACGCGGTGTTGCGCTTGCCGAGATCGTCGACCTGCGTGGTGCCCTTCTGCACGGCCACATTCTTACCGCACAGGTCGTCCACCGACAGTTTGTCCGGATTGCCCTTGAGCACCGCGAGCGAGGTGCCCGCGCGATAGTACGAGATCATGTCGACGGTCTGCATCCGCTCGGCGTTGACCGTGAACGACGAGATGCCCATTTCGTACTTTTTCGCCGAAATACCGGGAATGATGCCGTCGAAAGCCGAGTTCTGGAACTCCGTCTGCACGCCGAGCACCTGGCCGACCGCGGTGGCGATGTCGACGTCGAAGCCGGTCGCCTTGCCGTTCTCGACGAATTCGTTCGGCGGGTAAGTCTGGTCCTGTCCGGCCACGATCTTTCCGTCGGCCTTGATGTCGGCGGGCACCAGCGCGGCCAGCGCCGCGTCCTTCTGCGCGGTCGGCGCGCTGTCGGAGCCGCCGGGTGCCTGGCTGGTACCGGCGTCGGTACCGCCAGCGCCGTTGCCGCCCGCGCCGCACGCCATGGTCATCCCGACCAGCGCGAAAGCGGGGAGAAGGGCGAGTGCCTTCATTTGCTGTCCTCGGGCCACTTCGTCACTCCTCGTAGTTCTCAAGGGCTGAGAGCTGGCATATTGCCACTCGGAAGCGGGTATGCACAGCACTGCTGCGTCACGGGGAAGTTTCGCACAGGACAGGTGGGAAGACGGGTGTCATGGCCGCTGCGTGCGGCAAGTCGGGATGTCCTCCGTGAACAGCGATCCCGGTGCCTGGCTGCCGCCAGCCGGACGACGTGCGCGAATGGGGAAGACCGCCCGGTGCCAGACCGGTCTCAGGCGCTGGGCCGGATGATGGCGGACCAGGGGGATCACGTTCTCGCTCGTGCCTCGCGCCAGCCCGGCGGCGTGACTCAGTGCGTCCGCGCGGCCCGCATCCTGAACTTCTTTCGGCGCATCGACTGCTGGAAGACGCGAGCGTCGATCCAGACCACGTCAGCCGTCACCGGGACCGCACGTGTTCCTGTCCTTTGTGGATCAACGCGCGACGACGGCTGGCCTAGTCACGCGTTCTGCCGACGCCGAGAAACAGCCAACAACCACAACAGATACCCTCCGCCCAGTGCGGCCGCGACCACGCCTACCGGCAGCAGCGAAGCGTCCAGGACCCGCTGGCCCACGAAGTCCGCCGCCAGCACCAGCACCGCTCCCATCGCCGCGGAGGCGACCAGGTTCGGTCCGGGGCGGCGGGTCAACCGGCGTGCGAGTTGCGGTGCGGCCAGGGCGACGAACGGGATCGGCCCGGCCGCGGCGGTCGCGGCAGCGGCCAGTGCGACCGCCGCCAGCAGCACCACCGCACGCACTCTCGGCACGGCGACCCCCACCGCGACCGCGGCGTCGTCGCCCATTTCCAGCATTCGCAGCGCGGGCTGGTGCACGAAGATGAACGGCGCGAGCACCACGACAGCCAGGCACAGCGGGACGAAGTAGTTCCAGTCGCGCCCAGCGAGATCGCCGGTCAGCCAGCCGACGGCCTGTGCCGCGGCTTCGAGTTTCGCTTGCACCAACAGGTAGCCGTTCACCCCGGCCAGCACCGCGCTTACCGCGATGCCCAGCAGCACTAGCCGCGAGCTGAGCAAACCGTGCGGGGCGCACAGTGCGGTGACCAGCAGGGCAGTGAGCAGGCCGCCCGCGACCGCGCCGACGGAGACCAGTCCGGGACCCGCGCCGAACAGCAGGATCATCATGATCCCGCCGGTCGCCGAGCCGGTGGTGAAGCCGATGATGTCCGGGCTGCCGAGCGGATTCCGGGTCACCGTCTGGAAAACCGTGCCCGCCAGGGCGAGCGCGATGCCGACGAAGATCGCCACCAACGCGCGCGGCAGCCTGCCGGTGACCACCAGGTATTGGGCCTTCGTGCCGGATCCGGCGAGCGTCCGCAGCACTTCGACCGGAGACATCTCGTAATCTCCGGTGCCCACGGCGAGCACCAGAAGCACCGCTGCCACCAGGGTCAGCAGTCCAACGACCACCCACGTCCTCATCGCCGCACCGCCTTCACCCGCCGCGCCACGATCACGAAGGCGATGCCGCCGATCACGTCCGTCATCACGCCTACCTGGATTTCGCCGTTGCCGCCGAGCAGCCGGCCGAGGACGTCGCAGCCGAGCAGCAACACCGGCCCGAGCAGCGCGGACAACGGGAGCACCCACCGTTCGTCTTGGCCGACCAGCGCGCGCACGACGTGCGGAATCATCAGCCCGACAAAGGCGATCGGCCCGCACGCCGCGGTCGCGGTCGCGGAGAGCAGGCCCACCGCGATCATGCCGACCGCGCGGGTCAAAGCGGGGTTCGCACCGAGGCCGCGCGCGCTGTCGTCGCCGAGCGCGATTGCGTTGAGTGGCCGGGCGAGTACTCCCGCGATCACCAAGGCGGCCAAGAAGAACGGCAGCAGCCCGGCGAGACTGTCGAGGTTCCGGTTCACCAGCGAGCCGACGAGCCAGTACCGCATCTGATCGAGGCTGTGCGTGTTGATCATCTGCATGCCCTGGTTGATCCCGACGAACACGGCCTGCACCGCGACGCCCGCGAGCACCAGCCGCAGCGGGCTCACCGAACCGCCGATCACCGTGACCAGGACCGTTCCGGCCAGCGCGCCGAAGAAGGCGAACCACACCAGCTGCTCCGGCGAGGAAACCGAGAACACCGCCCCGCCCAGCACGATCGCGACCGCCGCGCCGTGGTTGATGCCGAGCAGACCCGGGTCGGCGACCGGGTTGCGCGTGATCGCCTGCAACAACGCCCCGGCCAGCCCGAGTCCGACCCCGACAGCCAGCCCGAGCAGCGTGCGCGGCAGCCGGTCGTCGCGGATCACGACGTCTTCGAAGGTCCCGCTGTAGGAGAACAACGCGTGCCACACGCTGCCGAGCGGCAACCGGTTGGAGCCGAAGGCGATGGACAGCACCACCACCGCGACAAGTGCGACGAGCGCCGCGACCAGGACTGTCGCGCGGACGCCCCAGCGCCGGGATGTGACGCGCTCCCCAAGCAGGACCATGGCATTCACCCTAAGGCAAGGCTAACCTCAGGCAGTACCTCACCCGATCCTCCGGAGTTCCGATGACCATCTCACCGGCGCGGCTGTCCCGCCGCGGCTTCCTCGCGGGCACCGCCGCCGCGGGCACCCTCGGCCTGCTGAGCGCCTGCGGGTACAAAGACGACCAGCCCGCGGCCGGCGGTGGCGCGACGTGGTCCTTCACCGACGACCGCGGCCGCAAGCTCAGCGGTGAGCGTCCACAACGGATCGTCGCACAGGTGACCGCCGCGGCCGCGCTGTGGGACTTCGGCGTGAAATCGGTGGGCATCTTCGGGCCGTCGCGGCTGCCGGACGGCAAGACCGACCCGCAGGCAGGCGGCGTCGACCTGAAATCGGTGACCTCGCTGGGCAACGTCTGGAACGAGTTCAACTTCGACAAGTTCGTGTCGCTGAACCCGCAACTGCTGGTCAGCGTGATCTACCTGAAGCAGCAGATGTGGTACGTGCCGGACACCTTGGCGGACAAGGTGGACAAGGCCGCGCCGAGTGTCGGCATCGGGCTGCAGGACATCTCGATGCCGCAAGGGATCGCGAAGTTCGAGGCGCTGGCGAAGGCGCTCGGCGCGGACATCGCGACGCCGGAAATCCAGCAGGCGAAACAGAAGTACGAGGCCGCGGACGCCAAGTTCGCCGAGGCGGTCAAGAAGACGTCCGGGCTCAAGGTCGTGCTGCTGTCCGCGCAGAAGGACACGGTGTACGTGGCCAATCCGGCGAAGTTCGCGACCTCGAAGCACTACCAGGAGAAGGGGATGCAGTTCGTCCTGCCGGAGAAGCCCGACGAAAGCCAGGGCGGCTACTACGAGCAGGTCAGCTGGGAGAACGTCGGCAAGTACTCGGCCGACGTGATCATGTACGACTCGCGCGGCGGTTCGCTGTCGCTCGGCCCGGACGGGCTCGGCAGCGTCCCGACCTGGCAGCAGCTTCCCGCGGTGAAGGCGGGCAAGCTGATCCCGTGGAACAACGAGACGCCGTTCTCGTACCAGCGGTTCGCGCCGGAGCAGACCCGGGTCGCCGACGCCTTGGCCAAGTTCGCCTGAGCCGAGTGGCTGCGCCGGGCGGTAACCGGCGCAGGCACTCGGACGTCAGCTGCGGGCGTGCGCGTCCAGCAGGTGCGCCACCGCTTCGGTGACCTGCTGGGCGTAGTCCAGGTTCAGCCACTCGTCCGGCACGTGGATGTTCGAATCCGCGCCGCACGCACCCGTCACCAGGAACTGCGCCTCCGGGTACTTCTCGCCGAGCAGGCCCATGAACGGGATCGACCCGCCCATGCCCGCGGCACGGTGCGGACGGCCGAACACCTCGTCGTCGACCCGGCGCAACGCCTCGGTCAGCCACGCGGCTTCCTCCGGCGCGTTCCAGCCGTTCTCCGCCTGCTGGTCTTCGGCGATGGTGACCTTCGCGCCGTACGGGACATCCGTGGTCAGCGCCCGCTTGATCGCCGCCAGCGCGTCCTCCGCGACCGCCGTCGGCGGCAGACGGAAGCTGAGCGTGAGCGTGGTGCTCTGGCGCAGCACGTTGCCTGCTTCGGCGGGCTTCGGAAGTCCTTCGCCGCCGATGATCGACAGCGTCGGCCGCCAGTAGTTGTTCAGCAGCAGCTCAAGCGCGTCCTCGGAGACCGTCTTTCCGCCGCTCACCAACGGGAACGCGGTGCGCAGCGCTTCCGGCGCCACCTCCGCGACCGCTTCGATCTCGGCCCGGCGGCTGGCCGGCACCTCGACGTTCAGCTCGGACAGCTTGATCTCGCCGGTTTCCGCGTTCTCGATCCGCTCCAACAGCTGCCGCAGCACGCGGAACGAACTCGCGACGACGCCGCTGGCGAGACCGGAGTGCTGCGCGGTGGCGAGCAGCTGAACGGTGACCGTCAGGTGCACCATGCCGCGCAGGCTGGTGGTGAGCCACAGCCGCTCGTAGTCCATGCCGCCCGCGTCGAGGCACACGACGAGGCTGACTTCGCCGAGCCGCGCGCTCAGGTGCTCCAGGTAAGCAGGCAGGTCCGGGCTGCCGGACTCCTCGCCGGTTTCCAGCAGCAGCGCGATTCGCGCGTGCTCGCCGCCAGCCGCGTGCACCGCTTCCACCGCGGCACTGGCCGCGTACCCGGAGTAGCCGTCGTCCACCGAACCACGGCCGTACAGCCGGCCGTCGCGGATGACCGGCGTCCACGGGTCGAGGCCCTCGGACCAGCCACCGACCGGAGGCTGCTTGTCGAGGTGGCCGTACATGAGAACGGTGCCCTTGTCCGTCGCGCCCGGGGTGGCCGGCACGTCGACGAACAGCAGCGGGGAACGGCCTTCCAGCTCGACGACCTCGATCCGCGCGCCCGGCAGGTCACGCCCTTCGAGATAGGCCTTGACGTGCTGGACGGCGGCGGCGAGATGCCCGGTCGACGCCCAGTCCGCGTCGAACGCCGGGGACAGCGCGGGGATCGCGACCAGACCGGACAGGCTCGGCGTGACGTCGTTGATCCACGTCGAGACCACGGATTCGCGTACGGATTTTTGCTCCACAGCGCCATCTTGCCACGGTGACCGACGTCACCGGTGCGACCGAACGTCGCGAGTGCTCGTCCCGCTGAAAACCGCGACCGGCGCTCACGTGGGCAGGTGGGACGCGGGATGGCCGCCCGACCATCGCCTCTCCCATACTCGGGCATCCAAGCGTTTTCCCTGTTCAGCGAGGTTTTCTCAGCAACAAATCAGCAACTTGAGCTCTCCATCGGAGCAATTCTCGTGCCAGGATGTGGCCACGAACCGTCAACGCCGACGGTGGCCGGGAGCCTCGGACCCGAGGAGCCGGTCCCCGCCGGTGCAGTCGCTGTGGCCGCCACAAGCGGCCGCTCGCGGCGCCGACACCGAGGAGAACAGCTCATGCCGTCCGAACAGTGGACGCACCCGGAACCTGGAGACGGGCCGGCCGCCGTAGCGGCTCAGCCTTCCCCTGAACAGGTGATCGCCGGTTTGCGAGCGACAAGCGAAGGTGGCGCTGAGCTCACTCAGCTGCTCACCCCCGAGGGCCAGCGAGTCCCGTCCGAGCGGTTCGACCGCTACGTCGAGGACGTCACCGACGAGACGCTGAAAAACCTCTACCGCGACATGGTGCTGGTGCGCCGCGCGGACCGTGAGGCCAACGCGATGCAGCGCCAGGGACAGCTGGGCATCTGGGTGCCGCTGCTCGGGCAGGAAGCCGCGCAGGTCGGGTCCGGTCGCGCGCTGCAGCCGCAGGACATGGCGTTTCCGAGCTACCGCGAGCACGGCGTCGCGTACACCCGCGGCGTCGACATGCGCGATCTGATCGGGATTTTCCGGTGCACCGACCACAGTGGCTGGGACTACCAGGCGCATCGGTTCCACCCGTACACCATCGTCATCGGCAACCAGGTGCTTAACGCGGCTGGTTACGCGATGGGCCAGAAGTTCGAGGGCAAAGTTGGTGACGAGGGTGGCGAGGCCACCATCTGCTACTTCGGTGACGGCGCGACTTCGCAGGGCGACGTGCACGAAGGGTTCGTCTGGGCCGCGGTGTACGACGCGCCGCTGGTCTTCTTCTGCCAGAACAACCAGTGGGCGATTTCCGAGCCCACCGAACGCCAGTCGCGGCTGCCGCTCTACCAGCGCGCCCGCGGCTACGGTTTCCCCGGCATCCGCGTGGACGGCAACGACGTCCTCGCCTGCCTCGCCGTCACCCGGTGGGCGCTGGAGGAATGCCGGCACGGCAACGGCCCGGTGCTGATCGAGGCGTTCACCTACCGGATGGACGCGCACACCACCACCGACGACCCCACCCGCTACCGGCTCTCGGACGAGCTGGAGGAGTGGAAGCTCAAGGACCCGATCGAGCGCGTGCGCGCGTTCTTGGCCCGCAACGGGTACGCGGACCAGGCGTTCTTCGACAGCGTCCAGGCCGAGGCTGACCAGTTCGCCGCGGAGCTGCGCGACTACACGTTCAACATGCCGGAACCACCGCCGGACCGGGTGTTTTCCCAGGTGTACGCCGAACCTTCGCCGGTGCTCGAAGCGCAGCGCGAGGAGTATCTGTCCTATCTCGACGGTTTCGCCGCGGCGGGTGAGCACTGATGACTGACTTGCAGAAGCTCACGATTGGCAAGGCGCTCAACCTCGGTCTCCGTCGCGCGATGGAAGAAGACCCGAAGGTCCTGATCATGGGGGAGGACGTCGGCAAGCTCGGCGGCGTCTTCCGGATCACCGACGGACTGCAGAAGGACTTCGGCGAACAGCGCGTGCTGGACACGCCGCTGGCCGAATCGGGCATCATCGGCACCGCGGTCGGCCTCGCCGTGCGCGGTTTCCGGCCGGTGTGCGAGATCCAGTTCGAGGGCTTCATCTTCCCCGGCTTCGACCAGATCTCCTCGCAGCTGGCGAAACTGCACTACCGCACGCAGGGCAAGGTCAAAATGCCCGTCGTGATCCGGGTGCCGTTCGGCGGCGGGATCGGCGCGGTGGAACACCACTCGGAATCGCCGGAATCGCTGTTCTCGCACATCGCCGGCCTCAAGGTGGTGTCGATTTCGAACGCCGTGGACGCCTACTGGGGCATCCAGGAGGCGATCCGCTCGGACGACCCGATCCTCTTCTTCGAGCCCAAGAAGCTGTACCACTCGGGCGCGTTGAAGATGGAGGTCGACACCTCGACGGCGCCGTCGCGCGTGTTCTCGTCGCAGGTGGTGCGCCCGGGCACGGACGCCACGGTGGTCGCGTACGGCCCGTCGGTGAAGGTGGCGCTCGAAGCCGCCACGGCCGCCGAGTCCGAGGGCAAATCGCTGGAAGTCATCGACCTGCGCACGCTCTCGCCGCTCGACCTCGGACCGGTGTTCGAGTCGGTGCGCAAGACCGGACGGCTCATCGCGGTCAGCGAAGCGCCGTCGGAATCCTCGCTGACCTCGGAAATCGCTGCCCGGGTCCAGCAGGAATGCTTCTACTCCCTGGAGTCCCCCGTCCTGCGCGTGACCGGATTCGACACGCCGTACCCGCCCGCGAAGCTCGAGGAGCACTACCTCCCCGACCTCGACCGGGTCCTGCACGCTGTCGACCGTTCGCTCGCCTGGTAAGGGGGTTCCTTCCGAAATGCCTGAGTACAAACAGTTCCCCTTGTCGGACACGGCGGAGGGGCTCACCGAAGCTGACATCCTGGCCTGGCGCGTGAAGCCGGGCGACACGGTCACGGTCAACCAGATCGTGGTCGAGGTCGAGACCGCGAAGGCGGCGGTCGAACTGCCGATCCCGTGGGCCGGGGTGGTCACCGAACTGCACGTGGAACCGGGGCAGACGGTGGAGGTCGGGACGCCGATCCTGACCGTGGACGTGGATCCGGACGGGAAAGCCGCGCCAGCCGCCGCTCCCGCTGCCGAGTCCGCTCCGGCCGCTCCAGCCGAGGAGGAGATGAAGCCGCTGGTCGGCTATGGCTCCAAGGCGGCCGGGACGACCCGGCGGGCGCGGAAAAGCGCGGCACCAGCACCGGCTCCCGTTGCGGCGGCGGCCACACCGGCAGCACCCGCGCCGGTGGCCCCCACATCGGCAGCACCCGCGCCGGTGGCCGAGACCCCGCGTGGCGGTTACGTCCCGCTGGCGAAACCGCCGGTCCGCAAACTGGCCAAGGACCTCGGCGTCGACCTGCGTTCGCTCACCGGCAGCGCGGACGGCGGCGTGATCACCCGCGACGACGTCCACCGCGCCGCCAACGGTTCCGCCGCACCGGCAGTGTCCACTGTGGAGTCCGGGTACGACCCGGCCACCCGCGAGCGGCGCGTGCCGATCAAGGGTGTCCGCAAGGCGACCGCGGCCGCGATGGTGCAGAGCGCCTACACCGCCCCGCACGTCACGGAATTCCTCACCGTCGACGTCACGCCGATGATGGAACTGCGCGAGAAGCTCAAGAAGTCGCGTGAATTCAGCGGCGTCAAGCTCACTCCGCTGGCGTTCGCGGCGAAGGCCGTGTGTCTCGCGGCGAAGCGCACGCCGGACGTCAACGCGGTGTGGGACGAGGCCGCGCAGGAGATCGTCTACAAGGACTACGTGCACCTCGGCATCGCGGCGGCGACCCCGCGCGGTCTCGTGGTGCCGAAGATCCGGGACGCGGATTCCTTGTCGCTCAAGGAACTCGCGGTCGCGCTCACCGAGCTGACCGACGTCGCGCGCGAGGGCAAGACCACTCCGGCGGCGATGCTGGGCGGCACGTTCACGATTACCAACGTCGGCGTGTTCGGCGTGGACACCGGCACGCCCATCATCAACCCGGGCGAGTCGGCGATCCTGGCGGTCGGGGCGATCCGGGACACGCCGTGGGTCGTGGACGGCGAGATCAAGGTGCGCAAGGTGATGCAGCTGTCGCTGAGCTTCGACCACCGGGTGGTCGACGGGCAGCAGGGGTCGGAGTTCCTCGCCGACGTCGGCGCGCTGCTCGCCGATCCGGCGGTCGCGATCACGTACTAAGCGAGCAGGCCGTGTCCACGCGGGCACGGCCTTTCGTTTATCGAGTTGACGGAGTGAGCGCTCACTCCGTACCGTGGCGGGCATGGAAACGAGAAAAAGAGCACCGGGCATGGCCCCGGACGACCGGCGGCGGATGATCGTCCGCGCGGTGCTTCCGCTGGTCGTCGAGCACGGGCGAGGGGTCACGACCGCGCAGATCGCCCGGGCCGCCGGGATTGGCGAGGGCACCATCTTCCGGGTTTTCCAGGACAAGGACGAACTGTTCGACGCGTGCGTGGAAGCCGCGCTCGACCCGGCGGAGGCGTTGGAGATGATTGGGGAGATCCCGGCTGAGCTGCCGTTGGAGAAGCGGCTCGCGGAGGCCGCCGAAGCGATGAACGCGCATCTGCAGCGGATGGGCGCGGTGATGGCGGCGACCATGAAGGGACGGCCTCGCGCGGCGGCGGAGGAAGCACGCAACCGCAAGTCGGTGACCGGGGACAGCCGCCGCGAGTCGCTCGAAGCGATGCAGCGCGCGGTGCGGGAACTGTTCGTCCCGGATGCCGCCCGGCTGCGGCTGCCGGTCGACAAGGCCGCTTCACTGTTCCTGGCGCTGTTGTTCACGCAATCCCGCCCGATGCCCGGTGCCCCGACCACTGACGAGGTCATCGACGTCTTCCTGCACGGTTCGGTGCTGGCGTGATCCCCGGCGGTGGGGGCGGGATCGAGCTGGCCCTCGGCCGCCGCGGTCGCCGCCGGATGGCGCAATCCGTGCCGGACAGCGGTCTCACCGGGCCGGTTGACATCGCGGAACCGGAGCAGCCGGAACAGCCGAAAGGCTTGCGAGCGCGGCTGTCGCGGATGCGTACTTCGGTGGCAGGCACCGTCCGCGGCCTGCCGAAAGTCGCGAAGCTGACCTGGCAAGCCAGTCCGACGCTGACGATCCTGCTCGGGGTTGTCACGCTGATGTCCGGACTGCTGCCGACGGTCACCGCGTACGTCGCGAAAATCCTGCTGGACTCGGTGGTCGCGGCGATCCAGCATCGCGGGTCGACCACGGACATCGTGCGCATCACGCTGTTCCAGTTCGGCGTACTGGCGGCGACCGCGATCAGCAGCTCGATCACCACGATCGCGCAATCCCTGTTGCAGGAACGGATGACGCTCACCATCCGGCATCAGGTCATGCAGCACGCGAGCGACCTGCATCTGGCGTACTTCGAGGGTTCGGCTTCCTACGACATGCTGCGCCAGGCGTCGCAGGAAGCGCCGACGCGGCCGCTGTCGATGATGACCTCGGCGCTCGGGTTGATCCGTACCATGATCACCTTCGCCAGCATGATCGCGCTGCTGGTGTCCATCAGCCCGCTGCTCGCGCTGGTCGCTTTGCTGGCCCCGATTCCGGCGTTCATCTCGCAGTCCAAGTACGGCTCGCGGGCGTTCTGGCTCACCTTCATGATGTCGCCGATCAAACGGCGGATGGACTATCTGTCCTCTTTGGTCACTACGGACACGTATGCCAAGGAGACCAAGCTGTTCGGCCTCGGCCCGTACTTCGTGGACCGGTTCCGGCAGCTGGGCGCGGTGTCCTACGAACGGCAGCGAAAGCTGACGGTGAAACGAAATGTCAGCTCGACGTCGTGGGGCTTGCTGAGCACCCTGGTCGGCTCGGCGATCGCGTTGTACATCGCCTTGGAAGCCGTCGGCGGACGGCTCACGCTGGGCGACCTCGCGCTGTACACCGCCGCCGCGACGTCCGTGCAAGCCTCGGTGAGCGGTCTGTTCACCGCGTTTTCCGGGATGTACGAGAACAATCTCTACCTGGACACGCTGTACAAATTCCTCGACACCAAACCGGAAATCACCGCACCGGCGAAGCCGCGGCCACTTCCGTCCACTGTGGAAGGACACATCCAGTTCGAGTCGGTGAGCTTCAGCTACCCCGGCGCGGACGAACCGGCGTTGCACGGGGTGAGTTTCGAGATCCGTCCCGGCGAAACCGTCGCCGTGGTCGGCCGCAACGGTGCGGGCAAGTCGACGTTGTTCAAGCTGCTGTGCCGGCTGTACGACCCGACGGCGGGCCGGATCCTGCTGGACGGCGTGGACATCCGCGAGTACGACCCGGTCGCCTTGCGCACCAAGATCAGCGCGATGTTCCAGGATTACGTGACCTACCAGGGAACCGCGGCGGAGAACATCGGCCTCGGCGACCTGAACCGGCTCACCGATCGCGAGCACATCGAGGACTCCGCCCGCCGCGCCGGAGCCGACGAGCGCATCGCCCGGCTGCCCACGGGGTACGACAGCCCGCTCGGCCGCTGGTTCGACCAGGGCGTGTCGCTGTCCGGCGGGGAGTGGCAGAAAATCGCGCTGGCGAGGGCTTTCCAGCGTGAGGCCCCGATTCTGATCTTGGACGAGCCGACGTCCGCGCTGGACGCCCAAGCCGAGCACGACTTGTTCGACCGGCTGCACACGTTGTCTCGCGGACGGACGACGCTGTACATCTCGCACCGGTTCTCCACGGTTCGCCAGGCCGAGCGCATCCTGCTGCTGGAACACGGGAAAGTCGCGGAGTACGGAACGCACGAAGAGCTGATGGCGGCCGGGGGCGGGTACGCCGAGTTGTTCACGCTGCAAGCGGAGGCGTACTTGAAGTGATTATCTTGGGGTGATCAGCCGAGGGGGTTTCGTGCTCATCACCACTCAAGACCTGGGGGTCACCGCGGGCGAGACAGAGCTGTTCAGCGGTCTCGACCTAGCCGTCGACGCCGGTGAATGCCTGGTCGTCCGCGGTGCCAATGGGACGGGCAAATCGACGTTGCTGCGCTGTCTCTACGGAAACCAGACGCCGACGTCCGGTTCCGTGTCCGTCTGCGGCGGACCGCCGGACGAGCGGTCTGCCGCTTTCCGCCGCCGGGTTTCCGTCCTTTTCGACGATTCGGCGCTCTTCGACGAACTCACGCCACGCCAGCACCTCGACCTGCTGCGCAATTCCTTCGGCGGAGAACTGGCCGACGGCCCGGTTCCGGCTCCCGATGTGCCCGCGTCGGAACTCTCGGCCGGACAGCGGCGCCGGCTCCTGCTGCACGCCGCGGTCGCGCGTCCGCACGACGTGCTGCTGCTGGACGAACCAGAACGCGCCCTCGACGCCGAGGGCCGGGCCTGGCTGTCCACCCTGGTCACCACCAGCACCCAGCGCGGCGCGGCGGTGGTCGTGGCGAGCCATCACCCGCCGCTCGCGGACGAGGTCGCGGATTACGTGGTGGACCTGTGAAACGTCCGGACCTGGTCCTGGCCCTGGTCATCGCGGTGGGCCTGCTGGGATCGCCGTTCTACAACACCGAACTGGTGCGGAGCCAGCTGATCGGCGGCGCACCGGTGGGCGCGCTCGGCAGCCTGCTCGTACTGTGCACCGGCCTCGCTCTGGCCTGGCGGGCGACGCTGCGGCGCGGGTACCTGTGGTCCCATCCAGCCACTCTGACCTGGGACGATTTCGACGGCCAGCGCCCCGCGACGCTCACCCGGCGGCTCGTCCTGGACTGGGCCGCCCGGTTCGCGGTCGCCGCGTATTTCTTCGCCGTTTCCGGGATGCTCATCGGGTTCCCCAGCTCACTCGTCGGTCCAATCGCGCTTTTCGTGGTCGTTGCCGCGCTGGCCTTGGCACTGGGCCGCCGCCGCCCGTTCCCCGGCGAATCCCTGCTGCCGCTGACCCTCGCGCTGCCCCTGCTCGTTCCACTGTGGACATACGTACTGGCCGCCGCACTCGCTGCTCTCGCCCTGTCCCGGTCCGACTCATTGCCGCACAAGGCTTCTCGCGACACCTTGATCCGGCATTACACCGAGCGCATGGTGCGCCGGACGTCCGCCGCTTTCTTAGACGTCTGGGCACTGCTCCCCGCGGGCCGCCCGGTGCCGTGGCGCGGCGCGCTCGCCAGCCGATTCGTCGTCGTGCGCTACGTCCTCACCGGAATCCTTGCCCGGCGTTCCGCACTCGGTCTGCCGCTCTTTCTGGCCCTGGCCGTCGTCGCCACGCACGCGACCTTCCCCGCCGTCACCTCGGTCTGGCTGATCGGCCTCGGCGGCTACCTCGGGCTGCTTCCGTTCACCGCGCCGATCGCGCAGCTGCATCGAGTGCCCGGACTGCGCCGCTGGCTGGCCGCTTCCGACCTGCGCCTGCATGCCGTGACCAGTGCTTTTCTGTGCGTTCTCGCGCTGGCCTGGACCGGAGTCGTCCTGCTGCTCGGCATCCCAGCGTCGCTCGGCGCGGTCGTGGCGGCCCTGCTCGCGGCCCTCGCCGCCGTGCGCTCGGTGACTCGTGGACCACTGGATTTCAGCTCGATGGGCATGGTGCTGTACGAAGGCGTCCTGATCCCGGCCGGTCTGGTGCGGCAGCTCGTCCGAGGCCCAGATCTGCTGGTGATCGGGTTAATTGCCGCGAGTTTTCTCCCGGGCTGGCCTTAGGCTCCCCGGCATGGGGCGACGCATCATGGTCACCGGATGTTCCGGGGCCGGAAAATCCACCCTGGCCAGGAAGATCGGCGCGGCCTTGGACATCCCGGTCACCCATCTGGACCGGCTCTACTGGCGTCCCGGCTGGGTTCCCGCGCCACCGGAGGAGTTCCGCGCCGCGGTGGCCGAAGCCGTCAGCACGGACAGCTGGGTGATCGACGGCAACTACAGCAAGACCTTCGACCTGCGCCTGCCGTTCGCCGACACCATCGTGCTGCTGGACGCCTCCCGCTACGTCTGCCTGTCCCGCGTCGTGCGGCGGCAGGTGCGCGAATGGGGCCAGGAGACCCAAGCCGCCGGATGCGTGTCGAAGATCGACGCCGAGCTGGTCCAGTGGATCTGGAGGTGGCCGACCCGCCGTCCGCGGATGCTGCAGCGGATCGCCACCGAAGCTCCGTCGGCGCGGAAGGTGCTGCTGCGCTCGCCACGCGAGGTGTCGGCGTTCCTGCACATGCTTTGACCTGGGCTTATCCCGGTCCGGGAGCAAAACCCGGTACTCGATCGTTGAGTGGATATGGCTGTCGTGTTCCTGCTTTACGTCCTCGCCGAAGTCGCCGCCATCTGGGCGGTCGGCTCGGTCGTCGGTGTGCTCGGCACGATCGCTCTGCTAATCGCGGGCGCGTTCGTGGGCTCGTGGCTGGCGCGCCGCGAAGGCGGCAAGGCGATGCGCGCGTTCATGGCGACCGCGCAGTCCGGCCGCAATCCGGAGAAAGAGCTGACCGACGGCATGCTCGTCGCGCTCGGCGGCGTGCTGATCATGGTCCCCGGTTTCGTCAGCGACCTGCTCGGCCTGCTGATCCTGGCGCCGCCGACGCGCTCGATCGCCCGGCGGTTCTGGCTGCGCCGCGCGGAGAAGCGCGCGATCCGGTACGCCAACCAGCGCCGGGGCCCGGTGATGGTGGTGGACAGCGAGGTCGTCGCCGAACAACCGCGGCCGGCGAGCCATCCGGTGATCGAAGGCCGGATCGTGGAAGGCTGAGTCTTTGCCACAATGACTCCCGTGGAGCGGCTGGAAACGACTTCCGCGGTGAGCGCCCGGATGAGCAGGCAGAAGTCCCGCAATACCTCGATCGAAATGGCGCTGCGCAAGATCCTGCACGCCGCCGGGTACCGCTATCGAGTGCACCGCCGTCCGGTGAAAGGCGTCCGCCGCGAGGCTGACCTGGTGTTCGGCCCCGCCCGGGTGGCGGTTTTCGTGGACGGCTGCTTCTGGCACGGCTGCCCCGAACACGGCACCTGGCCGAAGAACAATGCCGATTATTGGCGCACCAAGATCGAAACCAACCGCCGCCGAGACGCGAATACCGACGCACTGCTGCTCGAAGCGGGCTGGCTGTCGGTGCGAATCTGGGAACACGAAGCGACCGATGTCGCCGCGTCGCGGGTGATCGAGACCGTGAAGGAACGCCGGCCCCATTAATGTTGGCGCCATGCCTCTACCGGGTCAGCCCACCGCCGCGGAATTCTTCGCGGGCATCGGTCTCGTGCGCCTAGGCCTCGAACCGGCCGGTTTCGACGTCGCGTGGTCCAACGACATCGAACCGGCGAAACAGGCCATGTACGAGGCACACTTCAACGACCGGGGCACGCACGAGTACGTACTAGGCGATGTCGCCGCCCTGCGCGGTGCGGACCTGCCCGCTGGCCTGAGCCTGGCCTGGGCGTCCTTCCCCTGCACAGACCTCTCGCTGGCCGGCTGGCGCCGCGGCCTGGCCGGCTCGCACTCGTCGACGTTCTGGGAATTCACCCGCATCCTCGACGAACTGGGCCCGGACCGTCCGCCGGTGGTGGCACTGGAAAACGTCGTCGGCCTAGCCACGAGCCACGGTGGCGAAGACCTCCGCGCGGCGATCGGAGAACTCAACCGTCTCGGCTACTCCGCCGATGTCCTGACCCTGGACGCCCGGCGATTCGTCCCGCAGTCCCGGCCGCGGTTGTTCATCGTCGGCGCGCAAAACCCGCCGTCCGACTCGCCAGCCCCGTCACCGCTCCGCCCGGATTGGCTGACCCTCGACCCTTCCTTGCGGACACATCGCGCCGCCCTGCCCACACCTCCGCCACTGCTGGTCACCGGCCTGTCCGCAGCCGTCGAACGCCTGCCCGCCGACGACGAACGCTGGTGGAATCCGCTTCGGACCTCGGGATTCATCGGGTCGCTGTCACCGCTCCAGCTGGAACGGCTGACGCAGCTCAAAGCGGGGAAGAAGCTGGTGTACCGCACGGCTTACCGGCGCACCCGAAACGGAAAGCCGGTATGGGAAGTCCGGCCAGACGACATCTCCGGCTGCCTGCGCACCGCACGCGGCGGGTCGTCTAAGCAGGCAGTGGTGCAGGCAGGCCGGGGGGCGGTGCGGGTCCGCTGGATGACGCCGCGCGAGTACGCCCGGCTGATGGGGGCGGGAAAGTACGCGCTGGAGGGGCTGCGGAACAACCAGGCGCTGTTCGGCTTCGGGGACGCGGTGTGCGTGCCGGTGGTGCGGTGGCTGTCGGAGAATTACCTGATGCCGTTGGCGCGTGGGGAAATGAGCCTCGAAGCCGCGGGCTAGTCCGCCCCAGTCGGCTTAGGAATGTCGAAATACCCCGACAACCGCACCGCTGGCGCGTACTCTCCCTTGACCTTCACCTTCCCCGTCACGAACATCGCCGCCACGGCCGCGGTTCCGGTCGCCATGCGGATGAAGTCCTCCACTGCCACCGTGATCGTCGTGTCCGGGGTGCGGGCCAGGTCGGTACTCGACACGCACAGGCCGTCCTCGATGACCGTTTGGTAGCGGTCGAAATCGTCGCCGGCCGGGAAGCGCCAGGAGACCACGATATCCACGTGCCGGGCGCGTTCCGGGCGGAAGTGTTCCGACATCCGGCGGAAGATCTCGTCCAGGAACACCGCGCGCAGTTCGTCGTGGTCGGCGATGCCTTTCAGCTGCTCCCGCGAAGCCGCCGCGACGACATCGACCAAGGACTGCGTGGTCAGCGAGGCGATGTCGATGCCGGCTCCGGCGGTGCCGAGCATGTGCAGCGTCTCCAGGACCTGCACGAACTGCTCCGGCGTCAGTTTGCCCACCTCGAGAGTGCGGGCGAAACCGTTCACCGCGTGCTCACCGGGTGAGTGCGCGGCACGCATGCGCGAGCGCCAGCGGGACACCGGAGCGGCTCAGGCCGGTCGGGGGAGGTCGAAGTGGCCGACCAGCCCGGCCGCGAAGGCCAGGTCGCCCTTGACCTTGAGCTTCCCGGTCACGAACAGGACCGCGGGCGTGGCCTGGTGGGTGATGATGCGGAAGAAGTCCACGGGCGAAAGCGTAATCGTCACGCGGGGTTTCTCGCGCATTTCGCGGGACACCGTGCAGGTTCCGTCGGAAAGCACCGTCTCGTAGCGGTCGTAACCACCCTCGCCGGTGCCGCCGGACAGCCGCCAGTGCACCACCGCGCGCAGCGACTTCGCACGGATGTGCGCTCCCATGCGCGCGAAGATCTCGTCCAGCACTCGTTCGCGCAGCGGACGTTCGGCGACCACGGCCTCCAGCTGCGCCCTCGACGCGCGCGCGACCAGCGTGGCGAACTTCGTCGGGTCGACCTTGTCCAGCGAGAACGCCGGCACCTGCTCCGAGAGCCGGACCAGCGCCTTCAGCAGCCGGTTCATGTCGGAGCGGCCCAGCTCGCGGGGGTCGATGGCGTCCGCGACCGCGTTGACGTCGAGCGCGCTCGCGTCGACGGCCTCGGTGCGGTCCAGCGCGTCCAGCAGCGCGACCCCGCGCAGGCCGGCCAGGTCAGAGCTGGTCGCCTCCGGGTTGTCGGCCATCTTCCACCCCTTCCGGAACTCTCCGCACTAAGGCTACCGGCGAGTAGGTAGTGCGGCAAGCAACGTCGCCGACCTGGGGCCGGGTACCGTCCGTGCCAGCGAGAGGGAGGAAACAGTCACCGTGTCCGACGAGAATCAGCGCCCACCCGAGCGAGCGAGGCGGCTCCCGAGGGCGGTCCGTGAACGCCAGATCCTGGACGCCGCGGTGCAGGTGTTCTCCCAGCACGGCTACCACTCGGCGTCGATGGACGAGATTTCCGAGGTCGCGGGCGTCTCCAAGCCGATGATCTACACCTACCTCGGCTCGAAGGAAGACCTCTTCGGCAAGAGCATCCAGCGCGAGGCGACCCGCCTGCTGGAAGCCATCCAGGCCGGCGTGCAGCCCGATCTGCCGCCGGACATGCAGCTCTGGCACGGTCTGCGCTCGTTCTACCGCTTCGTCGCCGAGTACCGCGAATCCTGGACCGTGCTGCACCGCCAAGCACTGACGGTCGGCGGCGGGTTCGCGGCGGAGATCACCGCGATGCGCACGCGCGCGATCGAGCTGGTCGCGGCGCTCGTGGTGGCCGCTGGCACGCGCAAGGGCCTCGGCGAGCAGACGGAGTTCTCCGGGCCGGGCCTGGCCGCGGCGCTGGTCGGCGCGGCGGAATCGCTGGCCGACTGGGCACTGGACCACCCGGAGATCTCCGACGGCGTGCTCGCCTCGTGGCTGATGAACCTGGTGTGGCTGGGGTTCAACGACCTCGTCGAGGGGCAGGTCTGGAAGCCCTCAGAGTGAGCGGCGTGGCTCTGGCGGTCTCGATCTGCGCGTTGGTGTTCACGGTTTTCTCGTTCTGGTGGCTCAACGCGCGGCCTGGCCGGTTGAAGACCTTCCCGCCGCACACCTTTGCCTCCGGCCCAGAGAGGGACGGCGGGCAGTCGGTACTCATCCCGCTGGTTCTGCACAACACCGGTGCACTGCCAATCGTCGTTCGAGACCTCCGCGTCGTGGTGCTGGGGGAACCGGTGATGAGCCCTCTGAGGTGGGAGAGAACGCGTCCCCGGCTCCGCGGGGAAAACGATGCGGACCTCCCAGCAACGTTCGCTGTTCCCGGTCGGAGCGTCACTCAGATATTCGCTGAGTTCGACTCCGCTCCGCCGGGTTTCCAGAACTTAGATCGCGAGATTCGCGTTGAGGCTCAACTCGGACGGCGGGCAAAGTGGCACCACGTCGTCACTTTCGTACTTCACGCATCGGCCGCCATCCATCCCGAGCAGTACCTTGAGTACCGAAACGAGAAGCCCTCAGAGGGCTGAGATCACCCCGTCCAGGTGCGGTTTCGGCTTCCGGGCGTGCCACAGCTCGAAAGCCCACCCGTCGTCGGTCTGCCAGGTCGTGAACGCCGCTCGGCCGGGCAGCAGCACCGGCTGCTTAAACCGCACTGCCACGCTGTACGCGTCTGGCAGCCGACCCTCGAAGGACGCCAGAGCGTGCGCCTTCGTCCACATCCCGTGCGCGATGGCCTGCGGAAAGCCGAACAGGCGCGCGGTCAGCGAGTGCAGGTGGATCGGGTTCCGGTCGCCGGAGACCTCGGCGTAGCGGCGGCCGATGTCGCCCGGAACGTGCCACAGCGCGGACGGCTTCGGGGGCGTCAACTGGGGACGCGAAGCGGACCCGCCGCCCGAGCCAGTACGGCGGAGATAAGTCGACACCTCGCTCCACACGGTGTCCGCGCCGGAGTGGACCTCGCTCACCATGTCGAACTGGCTGCCTTTTTCGTGCGGGCGCAGGTTTTCCGCGTGCACGCTCACCCGGAACGTCTCGCCCAGCAGCAGCGGACGGTGCTGCGTGATCCGGTTCTCGACGTGCACCAAACCCAGCAGCGGGAACGGGAAACCCGGCTCGGTCATCAACGCCATCTGCAGTCCGAACACCAGCATGTGCGGATACGTCACCGGCAGCTCGTCCGAGTAGCGGAATCCGCAGACTTCGTTGTAGGCCGCGACATGCGCCGGGTCTACGACGACCTCCGGACGCACCAGTTCAGTGGTCGGCAGCGTTGAGCCGCCGCCTCGGCGCAGCAGGGCTTTCGGGTACAGCGTCGCCAGGCTTGGCGCGCTCGTCACTTCACGGACGGCCATCCCTCACGCCCCCAGCAACGCCTGGCCGCACACGCGGACCAGGTTCCCGTTGACCGCGGCCGACGCCGGATTGGCATACCAGGCAATGGTTTCCGCGACGTCCACCGGCAGCCCGCCCTGGCCGAGGCTGGACAGCCGCCGTCCGGCTTCGCGGATGAACAGCGGTACCGCGGCGGTCATCTTGGTCTCGATGAACCCGGGTGCGACCGCGTTGATCGTGCCGCCGTACTCCGCGAGCTGCGGCGCGCCGACGTTCACCATCCCGATCACGCCCGCCTTCGACGTCGCGTAGTTCGTCTGGCCGACGTTGCCCGCGATGCCCGCGATCGAGGAAACCCCGATGATGCGGCCGTTTTCGCGCAGGATTTTGTCGCCGAGAAGCTTGTCGTTCACCGCGAGCTGCGACGCGAGGTTCACCGCGATCACCGAATCCCAGCCGCCCTCGGTCAGATTGCCGAGCGTCTTGTCGCGGGTGATGCCAGCGTTGTGCACCACGATGTCCACGCCGCCGTGCCGTTCAGTGAGGTACTCGGCGAGCTTGGCCGGGGCGTCGACGGCGGTAATGTCCAGCTGCAGCGCCGAACCGCCGATTCGATTGGCCACAGTGGACAGATCGCCGCCTTGCGCGGGGATGTCCAGCGCGACCACGTGCGCACCGTCGCGGGCGAGCGTTTCGGCGATCGCCTCGCCGATGCCGCGCGACGCACCGGTGACCAGCGCGACCTTGCCGTCCAGCGGCTTTTCCCAGTTCTCCGGCGTGGGCGCGGTCTTCGCGTGCGTGCCGACGCGGATGACCTGGCCGTCCACGAACGCCGACTTCGCCGACAGCAGGAACCGCAGCGTCGACTCGGCCGCTTCCTCGGCCCCTTCGGCGACGTACACCAGCTGGGCGGTCGCGCCGCGCTTGAGTTCCTTGCCGACCGAGCGGACGAACCCTTCCAGCGCGCGCTGCGCGATCCGCTCGCGGCCCTCGGCCAGTTCCGGCGGCGTGCCGAGCACGACCACCCGGCCCGACGGTCCCACCTTGCGGATCACCGGGTGGAAGAACCGGTAGACCTCACGCAGCTGTCCCGGGTCCTTCACGCCGGTGGCGTCGAAAACGAGCGCCGCGTGCCGGTCGGCCGGCGCGCTGAGCACCTCGATGCCGGCCTCGGTGAGCTGCGCCCGGACGGTTTTCTCCAGCCGTCCGCCGGGCGCGGCCCCGAGAAGTGCGGGACCCTCGAGAGCGGGTTGGCCGGGACGGTACCGGCGCAACGTCGCGGGGTTGGGCAGGCCGAGCTTCGGCACCACGAACTTCCCCAGCGGGGTTTTCGTGAACTGCTGGTACCTGTCCGCCATCACGTGCCTCCCGTGCAGTCTGCGTCACGTCGCAGTCTAACCTACTCGCTAGTAGGTTACAGTGTGAAAGGGACGACTCAGAGAGGTGGACGCCCATGGCGACCAGGAAATCCCCAGCGGTGCGCAAGGTCGCGATCGTCGGCGGGAACCGGATCCCCTTCGCCCGGTCGAACGGCCCGTACTCGCGGGCATCGAACCAGGACATGTTCACCGCCGCGCTGGACGGTCTGGTCAGCCGGTTTTCGCTGCAGGGCGAGGTGATCGGCGAGGTCGCCGCGGGCGCGGTGCTCAAGCACTCCAAGGACTTCAACCTCGCCCGGGAAAGCGTGCTGGGCAGCAAGCTCTCGCCCGCGACCCCGGCGGCGGACGTCCAGATGGCGTGCGGCACCGGTTTGCAGGCAGTCATCAACGTCGCACACAAGATCGCACTCGGGGAAATCGATTCGGCGATCGCGGGCGGCGTGGACACCACGAGTGACGCCCCGCTCGCGGTGAACCCCCACCTGCGGCAGATCCTCGTGCAGCTCAACGCGGCGAAGACGCTCGCCGACCGGCTCAAGCTGGTCGCGAAGATCCGGCCCGGCTACATCGTCCCGGAAATCCCGCGCAACGCCGAACCGCGCACCGGGCTGTCGATGGGCGAGCACGCCGCGCTCACCGCGAAGGTCTGGGACATCACGCGCGAGGCGCAGGACGAACTGGCCGCGACCAGCCACCGCAACCTCGCCGCCGCCTACGACCGCGGCTTCTTCGACGACCTGGTCACGCCGTACCTCAAGCTCGCCCGCGACCAGAATCTCCGCCCGGATTCCTCGGTCGAGAAGCTCGCCAAGCTCAAGCCGGTCTACGGCGGCCCGGACGGCACCATGACCGCGGGCAACTCGACGCCGCTCACCGACGGCGCGTCGACCGTCCTGCTCGCGACCGACCAGTGGGCGAAGGCGCACAAGCTGCCGGTGCTGGCGTACCTGACGTTCAGCCAGACCGCCGCGGTGGACTACGTGCACGGCGACGAGGGACTGCTGATGGCTCCGGCGTACGCGGTGCCGCGGATGCTTGAGCGCGCCGGATTGACGTTGCAGGACTTCGACTTCTACGAGATCCACGAGGCGTTCGCGTCCCAGGTGCTCGCCACGCTCAAGGCGTGGGAGGACCCGGCGTTCGCCAAGGAGAAGCTCGGCCTCGACGCGCCGCTCGGCTCGATCGACCGCAGCAAGCTCAACGTCAACGGTTCCTCGCTGGCGGCCGGGCACCCGTTCGCGGCGACCGGCGGCCGGATCGTCGCGACGCTCGCGAAACTGCTCAACGAAAAGGGCTCCGGACGTGGCCTGATCTCCATTTGCGCGGCTGGCGGCCAGGGCGTCACCGCGATCCTGGAGAAGTAGACGCGCGAAAGGCCGCCGCCCGAGCACTCGGGTGGCGGCCTTTTTCGTGCGTTCAGTCGGTGAGCGATTTCTCCGCGCGCTTGGCCAGTTTGTCGGCGCGCTTGCCCGCCTTCTTCGCCGCGCGCCGGGCTCGCCAGCCCAGCGACGGCTTGCCCGCCGTGTCGCTCGCGGCCAGCAGCAACCCGCCGGCCAGCGACGCGTTCTTGATGAATTGAATCTGCTGAGCCTGCTTCTCGCCCGGATCGGTCAGCTGCCAGAACCGGTGCGCGGAGAGCGTGGTCGGCACCAGCGAGCCGAGCAGCGCCACCGCCGCCAGCCGCGGGGCCTTGCCGCTCGCCAGCGCGAGCCCGGCCCCGATCTTGACCGCCGCGTCGATCCGCACCAGCGTGGCCGGATCGCGCGGGACCTGGTCCGGGACCAAGCCCTCGACCTTGTCGAAGGTTTCGGTGAGGAACGGCTCGGCCGCCTTCGCGTGGCCCTGGGTGTCACGCAGGGCACCGATGCCGCCGAACACGAAGATCGACGCGAGCAGTGGACGTGCCACCCGGCGCAGTATCACGGTCTCGCCCTCTCTGGTCTGGAATCCCTGCAGAAGAACCTACAACCGGGATTGCCCGCCCCGCGCCCCGCCGAACCGGGCTAGCGATACCTAGCCCAATATTGGGTTAATCTTAGATTTCTCTAGAAAACTCTAGCGGCTTTCGAGCTTGACCTTGACGCAGCGTCAACCTCTACCGTCGAAGCCGTGGTCAGGACGGAATGGTCGATCCAGGACATCGCCCGATCCGCGGGCACGACGAGCCGGACCCTGCGGCATTACGACGCCGTCGGGCTCCTGCCGCCGACGCGGATCGGCAGCAACGGCTACCGCTATTACGACGAGAAATCCCTCGTCCGGTTACAGCGGATCCTGCTGCTGCGCGAGCTGGGCCTCGGCCTGCCCGCGATCGCCGAGGTGCTCGACGACCAGCGCGACGGGGTCGCGGCGCTCGAAACGCATCTGGCTCTGCTGCGGCGGGAACAGCAGCGGATCGGGCGGCAGATCGAGTCCGTGCGGACCACGGTGGCGAAACTGAAGGGAGGTGAACGACTGATGGCAGAGGAAATGTTCGACGGCTTCGACCACACCCAGTACCAGGAAGAGGTCACCCAGCGCTGGGGCGCCGACGCCTATCGCAAGGGCGACCAGTGGTGGCGGTCGCTGTCCGACGACGAGAAGAAGGCATTCCAGCAGGAACAGCTGGACATCTCAGCGGCGTTCGGAGCTGCCCGCAAGGACGGCTATAACGCTGGTTCGGACGAGACGCAAGCGGTCACCGCGCGGCTGCACAACTGGTTGCGCCCGGCCGCGGGGACCGTCTCGAAGAGCTACTTCGCCGGTCTCGGGCAGCTGTATGTCGACGACCCGCGGTACGGCTCGTACGACGAGAAGCACGGCCCCGGCACGGCCGAGTACATCCGCGACGCGATGAAGATCTACGCGGAACGGAACCTGACGGACTAATGGGCCGTCAGAGGGTGCGCTGGGGGTAAGGATGGACGGGGCTGCAGACCCGGCCATCCTTCGACACAACCCGCGCTAGTCCGCCGAGCAACACGCGCTAGGTATCTATGGCCAAATATCGGGCTAGCTCTAGATACCTCGATACGGTGACAGAGTGGACCCCATCCGCAACCCCTTCGCGCCCGGTGCCGGGCAGCGGCCGCCCGAGCTGGCTGGCCGGGAAAGGGAGCTGAAAGCGTTCGAGGTCGTCCTTGAACGCGTCGCCCGCGGACGCCCGGAACGCAGCCTTGTGCTGACCGGCCTGCGCGGCGTCGGCAAGACGGTGCTGCTGGGGGAGTTGCGGTCGATGGCCGTCCGGCGGCGCTGGGGTGCGGGCAAGATCGAGGCACGACCAGACGCGGAGCTGCGGCGTCCGCTGTCGGCGGCGTTGCATCGGGCGATCCGCGACCTCGCCGTGCGGCATCGCGCGCCAGACCGGGTCGAGGAAGTGCTCGGGGTGCTGAAAGCGTTCGCGCTCAAGGCGAACAAGCCGGACGCGAAACTGCGCGACCGCTGGCAACCGGGCATCGACGTGCCCGCCGCGCAGGGCCGGGCGGATTCCGGCGACATCGAAATCGACCTGGTCGAGCTGTTCACCGACGTCGCCGAGCTGGCCGCGGACGTCGGCACTGGTGTTGCGCTGCTGATCGACGAGATCCAAGACCTGCAGCCGGACGATGTCTCGGCGCTGTGCGCGGCTTGCCATGAACTGTCGCAGTCCGGCGCGCCGCTGGTCGTGGTCGGGGCTGGGCTGCCGCATGTGCCGGCGGTGCTGTCGGCGTCGAAGTCGTACTCCGAACGGCTCTTCCGCTACTCGCGCATCGACCGGCTCAGCCGGGAGGACGCCGACTACGCGGTGCTGGCTCCGATCGAACGCGAGGACGCCGGGATCGAACCGGAGGCGCTCGACGCGCTCTTCGACGCGTCCGGTGGCTACCCGTATTTCATCCAGGCCTACGGCAAGGCCGCCTGGGACGCCGCACCCGCCGACCCGATCACCGCCAAGGACGTGCAGGTCGCCGCACCGGAGGCGGAGTCCGAGCTGGCGGTCGGGTTTTTCGGGTCGCGCTACGAACGCGCGACGCCCGCCGAACGCGAGTACCTGCTCGCGATGGCCGAGCTGACCCAGGGTCGAGACGAGGCCGCGGGCACCGCCGATGTGGCCGTCTACCTGGGGCGCAAGCCGTCCTCGCTGTCGCCGGCCCGCGACAGCCTGATGAAGAAGGGCCTGGTCTACTCCGCCGAACGCGGGCAGATCGCCTTCACCGTGCCGCACTTCGGGCACTACCTGCTCGGCCGCGACTGAGCGGATCTTCCCCTCACTACCGGTCTATGCGGCTGCCTAATTCTCTCTAGTGATTTTGCTAGATATCTGTAGAGGACAGTAGCGCGTTAGCAGTTTGTGACCGCCAACACGCGATCTGTCCGGCGATCTTCCCCATTGGGCCGATGATTATTCGGCAAGTGCCCCATGTCACCGCAGATTCGTTGGCTTCCTTGTGAAAAAGGTGCATACTAGAGACACAGCCACCGAAGACCTCCGAAGGGGATGCAGAAGACAATGAGCAACATCGCCGCCAAGCTCCGTGCCCGTCGCGCCGAGGCTCGCACTCGCCGGGCGCTGAACCGGGCGATCGACACCGCGGCCACCTCCACGGTCCGGCAGGAGCTCATCGCCCTCGCCCAGGCGCGTCAGCCGTTCATGCGCTGACCTGCACAACCAACCTGTTGGTGTGTCACTCACAAGAGTGATCTAGACCACACCGAACCCAGGGTGTAACACCGCGGAGAGCCGCGTCGATACCCCCTACGACCCCGTGATGCTGGCGGACCCCCGACCTGGCAGCATCACGGGGTTTCCATATGTCTGGACCACTTTCCGCCGCGACCGCGCCGCCGGGGTAATTCCCTTGCCCTGAGCGCACCGGCGAGCGATGCTTGACTCAGTCAACGATCGAGTCAAGGTGGTTCTCATGCCGGATTCCGTCCTTGCCGAACGCGTCGCCACGGTTCGCGCGTTCAACCGGCTCTACACCGGAGTGATCGGCGTCCTCGACGAGGGACCCGCCGACGCCGAGTACTCGCTGAGCGAAGCGCGAGTGCTGTTCGAACTCGCCCAACAGGACCGGCTGCAGGTCAGCGATCTGCGCAAACGCTTGTCGCTGGACGGCGGCTACGCGAGCAGGCTGCTCAGCAGGCTGGAAACCCGCGGCCTGATCACCCGCGAACGCTGCGCGGACGACGCGCGCCGCCAACTCGTCACCCTCACCGCCGAAGGGCACGCGGCTTTCGCCGACCTCGACCACCGCTCGGCGAGCCAGATCGGCAGCCTCCTCGACCAGTTCGCCGACGCCGACCAGCGCCGTCTGCTCGGCGCGATGGGGACCATCACCGCACTCGTCGGCGAACCGGCACCGGAACGGACAGTCACCCTGCGCGCTCTACGACCGGGCGACCTCGGCTGGGTGGTGCACCGGCACGGTGCGCTGTACGCCGAGGAATACGGTCTCGACGAACGCTTCGAAGCGATGGTCGCGCGCGTGGTCGCCGATTTCGCCGAACGCCGCGACGACCCCCGCCAAGCCGGCTGGATCGCCGAACTCGACGGCGAACGAGTCGGCAGCATCTTCTGCACACCCGGCGACGAGGACGAGACCGCGAAACTCCGCCTGCTCCTGCTGGAACCGGCCGCGCGCGGACACGGCGTCGGCAAGCGGTTGGTGCGCGAATGCGTCGAATTCGGTCGCGCACGGGGATATCGGTCGATGGAGCTGTGGACGCTGTCGCAGCTCGCCGCCGCACGCGGTATTTACCGCAGCGCCGGGTTCGAGCTGGTCAGCGAGGAAGAGACGGACGCGTTCGGTCCTCGCGTGACCGGCGAAACCTGGCGGCGGGAGTTATAGATGTTCGTCCTGTACTGCGCCGTGTGCGATCGCCGGACGCTGCTGGGCGTCGACGAGATCGACTGGGTGGAGAACCTGACGCGCGGCGTGATCTCGGTGTCCGGTCACTGCCCGCTGGGCCACGACGCAGTGATCCTGACCGGCGACGCGTTCACCCCGCACGCGGACCCGAGGTATTTCGGGCCCGCGCCGCGAGCGTGGACGAAACCGGTACACCGCCTGCGCGACTGGCTGCGCACGCGGTTCGAAATGAGCCGCGACCTGCCCGGGCCGTTCTATCGTTTCTGACGCCCCATCAGGTAAAACTCCGGATTCGGCTTGAGCGCGGTCAGATGCGCGAGCCGATTGGACATCGCGAACAACGCGGTGATCGCGCCGACGTCCCAGATCTCGTCGTCGGTCAGACCGGCCTCGCGCGCCATCGTGAGGTCGCCTTCGCCGAACAACGCGGACTCGTGGGACAACGCCAGCGCGAGATCGACGATCGCCCGGCCGCGCTCGTCGAGTTCGACCTGCCAGGGGTTCGTCGCGACCTGGTCGGAGAGTTCGGGATCCTTCGCGCGGATTCGCAGGATCGCCCCGTGCGCGACGACGCAGTAGGTGCAGTGATTCGCGCCGGAGGTCGCTACTACGACGAGTTCGCGTTCGGCTTTGGTGAGTCCGCCTTCGCGTTCCATGAGGGCGTCGTGGTAGTCGAGGAACGCCCGAAGTTCCGCTGGGCGGTGGCCGAGGGCGCGGAAGATGTTCGGCGTGAAGCCGGATTTCTCGGCGATGGCACCGATGCGCTCGCGGAGATCGTCGGGAAGGTCTTCGAGTTCCGTCACGGGGAACCGGCTCACGGGGGTGGTCATGTGGCCCACGCTAACCTGCGCGGTTCGCGTAGGGGAGGGGCCGGATGCACCCCGTTCACCCGGAAGGAGTTTGCTTACCTCCGTGAACTGGACCGCGTACGTGGACGGTTACTGCGAGCGCACCGCGCCCGGACTCTGGGGAGAGCCGCTCAACGACCTGGCCAACCTGGCCTTTCTCGTCGCCGCCGGGGTGGTTTGGTGGCGGGCCGACGGGCAACGCACCGGGCGGATCCTCGCCGTCCTCATCGGGTTGATCTTCGTTGCCAGCAGCGTCTTTCACCTCGTCGCCACGCGCTGGGGTGCGGTCGCCGACTCCGCGGCCATCCTCATCTTCACCTTGTTCTACGCCGCGGCCTTTCCCCGAGTGTTCTTTCACGTGAAACCCAAGTGGGCATGGCTAGGGGCACCAGCATTCCTGGCAATCACCGCCGCGTCGGCAGCGCTCGGCGGCGGGTTGTACCTCCCCGCCATCGCCGGGCTCGCGGGGTTCGCTGTCGCGTTGGGCGTAAAGCGCGACTCCTACTGGCTCCATTTCACCATGGCCGCCGCGATATTCGGGTTGTCGTTGGCGTTCCGGAGCATCGACGGAGTGATCTGCGGAGACTTCCCAGCGGGCACGCATTTCCTCTGGCATCTGCTCAACGCAGTCGTGCTCTACCTCGTCGCGAACGCGATGATCGGCAAAACAGAAGAGGCCCCCGCGCCGGAAAACGACGCGGGAGCCTCTGTCCACTAAGGACTTAGTGTGCGCCGATCGGCCGCAGGTCCTTGTCGTGTTCGTCGGCGTGGTAGTCCTCGGGCTCGGTTTCGTCGTTGCCCGCGTTCCACTTCAACGCACGGGCGATGACCGAGACCACCGCGGCCACCACGATGTTCGCGATCAGTGCCACGAAACCGGGGTAGATCTGGACCACCGCCAGGCCGGTGCCGCGGAAGGGGTGCCAGCCGAAGATCGACAGGTTGCCCATGGCCAGCGCCGAACCGCCGAAGTGGAGTTTTCCGTTGGCGGGGTTGGGGATTCCGTACAGCATGATCAGGCCCCAGCCCATGCCGACGATCCAGCCTGCGATCAGGCCCGCCTTGTGGAACCAGCGGGTGTACAAAGCGATCGCGACCGCGGGCAGGGTTTGCAGGATCAGCACGCCGCCGATGAGCTGCAAATCGATGGAGAACTGCGGGTCGATCAGGATGATCACCAGCACCGCACCGAGTTTGACCACCAGGGACGCCAGTTTCGCCTGCTTCGCCTCCTGCTTCGGCGTCGCGTCCTTGCGGATGTACTCCTTGTAGATATTGCGGGTCCACAGGTTCGCCGCGGCGATCGACATGATCGCGGCGGGAACCAGCGCGCCGATGCCGATCGCGGCGAAGGCGATGCCCGCGAACCAGTTCGCGAACTGCGAGTCGAACAGCAGCGGGACGATCGTGTTGCCGTCCGGCTTTCCGGTGGCGGCGTTCTTGAGCGGCTTGACACCGGCCGAGATCGCGACGTAACCCAGCAGCGCCAGCAGGCCCAGGACGAACGAGTAGGCGGGCAGGGCGACCATGTTCCGCTTGATCACGTTGCGGCCGCGCGAGGCGAGGACGCTCGTGAGCGAGTGCGGGTACAGGAACAGCGCGAGCGCCGAACCCAGCGCCAGCGTCGCGTATTGCAGCTGGTTGCTCGAGGTCAGCAGGATCGACCCGGCGGGCTTGCCGGTGTTCGGGTTCGGCTTGGCGAGCGTTTCCTTGGCGGTGTTGAAAATGTGGTCCCAGCCGCCGAGTTTCGACGGCAGGTAGAGGACCGCCACGATGATCACGATGTAGATCAGGATGTCCTTGACGAACGCGATCAGCGCGGGCGCGCGGAGGCCGGACTGATACGTGTAGAGCGCCAGGATGATGAACGCGACCAGCAGCGGCAGGTGCCCGACGATGCCGGAGCCGTTGATGCCCATCGTGCGCAGCACGGCTTCGAGGCCGACCAGCTGCAACGCGATGTAGGGCATGGTCGCGACGATGCCGGTGATCGCGACCAGCAACGCCAGCGTCGGCGAACCGAAGCGTCCGCGGACGAAATCGGCGGGGGTCACGTAACCGCGCGAACGGCTGACCGACCACATGCGCAGCGCGGGCAGCAGCACGATCGGGTAGACGACGATCGTGTAAGGCAGCGCGTACAGGCCGAGCGCCCCAGCGCTGAACACGAGCGCGGGCACGGCGACGAACGTGTAGGCGGTGTAGAGGTCACCGCCGAGCAGGAACCAGGTGATCCACGAGCCGAACTTGCGGCCGCCGAGGCCCCATTCGTCGAGGTGGTCCAGGCTGCCGCCGGCCTTCCACTTCGACGCGACGAAGCCGAGCACGGTGACGACGACGAAGAGGAACGCGAAGACGATCAGTTCGACCCACTGAATGTTGCTCATCGGGCGTCCCCCTCGTCCAAGTCGTCAACGCTCAGCTCGTCCCGGCCCTGGTTGCGCGGCTTGTCCTTGGTGGCCAGGTAGACGATGCCGGTGCACAGCACGCCCAGCACGACGAACGCCAGCTGGAACCAGTAGAAGAACGGAAGGCCGAACAGCCGCGGCCCGTCGAAGTTGAACAGCGGCGTGACCAGGATCAGCAACGGGATCAGCAACAGCAGGTTCCAGGCACTGAACTGGAACCCGCGCACCCGACCGCCCGGTTTGGCAGTGGACATCGAACCTCACCTAACACTCACGTGACACGCGACCGCCTGACCCTAGACCGCCCTCATCCCGCCGTCATACGACTTCGATATCGATTCGATCAGCACTACGAACACGTTCCAGGGTGTGGACAACCTCGGGGACAACCCGCTTCCGCGCGGGTCCGGCGGGCCGTTCGCTACCCCTATCGGCGGGACTGGGCCAGCCCGAATGACCCAAGAACTTGTGCTGACCGGCGGTTGTCCACGGGGATCGACAGCTTGTGCACAGAGTTATCCACAGGCAGTGGACAACTCTGTGGCTAAACTGAACGGCATGGTCCGCGTGCCCCTCACCGACGAAGAACGCTCCCGCGGCGAGCGGCTCGGCTTGGTGCTGCGCGCCGCCCGGGCCAGCCGCAGCATGGTCGACGTGGCCGCGGAAGCGGGCATTTCGGTCGAAACCCTGCGCAAGATCGAGACCGGCCGGATCCCGACGCCCGCGTTCTTCACCGTCGCGGCGATCGCCGACGCGGTGGGCATGCCGCTGGAACGGCTGCGGGTCGCCTGCGAGGGTGATCCGGCGGCGTTTTCCCAGGCCAGCTGAGGGTTCGCGGGCGATCGGGCAGTCCGGTACGCGGAGGGGCAGAGTGTCCCAATCCGGCCGCTGGGGGCAAGGCTGGCGAGTAGATCGGGCAGCTACCGGCTGGCGATGCGCCGGTGGGCAGGTGTGGATAAGTCGGATGTTCAGCCTGCAACCGACTCGACCGCGGCGCGGACTAGCGCGGCCACCCGCCAGGGAACGGCTGTTCGGCGGCCAGCCGGTCACCGTGGTGACGTCCGGGGCGTCGACGACCCGGACCGCGACGTGTTCCGGCCACTGCCAGGCCCGACTGGACACCGGGATCACCAGCAGCGTCCGGCCGAGCGCGACCAATTGGGCGAGTTTCGACTGGGCGCGCAGTTCCGGGCCGGGACCGTCCGGGTAGCTGGTCGAGGCGGGGCCAGCGGGCCATCGGCAGGTCCGGCACGTCGCTGACCTCGGTCAGAGACAGCGACAGCGGCTCTGCGGGAGAGGATGCGCGCAACGCACGGCGCGGGTGTCCGACGAACGAACGCCGAAACCGGCGGCATACCGCCCCCGCGCGACGCTCCCGCCGCGGCACGCACGCGATACCCGCGCCCGAGCAGTGGGCACAGCAGCAGTTGGCCAACGCGCCCGAGCGGCCCGGGCGGGGTGTTGCTGATGTTGGTAATGACACCGACATTTTAGTATCGCCAAATCTTACGTCTCCGCGAACTGACTGACATGCGGGTGCATAGCTGTACTCCGGCGAGTGATAGGAGGTCAGGGGACGTAGCAAGTAATATCGCTTGCGTTTTCCTCCTTGACCTCAGCGACTATCGCACCCTCCGTGTTGGAAATGGTACAAAAAGCGGGAGTGCCAGTGACATGCACGCTGGGTTTGCCGTTGATGCCCCACCTAGAGACTTCGAGTTTAAACCTATAGTCATAAATGGTATCGAGCTGAGTGGCAGGCAAGCCCTTTTTGGTAGTCACCTCAAGCGTATTGCCGGTGGCAATGCTGATGATGTAATCGAAATCTGCAGCCGTAGGTTTAGCTGATGTAGTTGCGACAGTAGTCGTGCTGATGTCTGTAGTGCTGTTGGCTCCGCAACCCGCGACGAATAAGCAGGTCAACCCGATTATAAGCTTGCGCATGTAATCCCCCCTTTTTGGATGCACCGCTGGTTTGAGCATTCTGTCATGCTCGGCTATCCATTGGCTACAAGCTGCGCAAAATTGCAGGTGGCCGACCAGTGGCAAGTCCGGTCTCCTCGACTTCCCGCCAGATCGGCTTGATTTTGTCCGGGCCGAACCGGGGCTCCCTTGCCCGCCGGTTCAATGACCACGGCAACCAGGCTTTTCGCTATCGCAGCCTGTTTCATCTTCATAGTGAAATCTGGTTTGTCCCACTCTTTCCTCAGTTCCGTAACCGCGGAGACGATGCTCAACAGCAGCACTGTGCAGTACGCCCGGGTGCCCGCCGACACGAGCGTGATCATCAACGCCGCCTGCCCCGGTTACGTGGCAACGGATTTCATCGCCGGAACGCGGACGCCCGAACAGGGTGCGGCGATCGCGGTCAAGCTCGCGACCCTGCCGGACGACGGGCCGCGCGGCGGGTTCTTCGACGACGGCGGGGTCGTGCCCTGGTGAGGCATCAGCGGCGCAGGTCGGCGAGGACCCGTTCGCGGTCGTTGAGGTAGTGGCAGTCGCGGACCGGCAGTTCGAACGAGTTCAGCAGCTTCTCGAAATCCGCGTATTCGTCCGGGTTGAGCTGGATGCCGGTCACCTCGAAGTGCGCGGCGAGGGTGTCGGCCAGTTCCTCCCATTCGCCGGACCACTGCAGGTCGCGGTAGTGCTCCAGGTCTTCCGGCGGCATCCGGTCGCCGAGCAGGCGCAGGACGCTGTCGACGAAGTAGCTGATCCGGTTGCCCGCGCGGTCGTCGACGGTCGGGTTGGCAGGGTCCCGCGCGGCGTCGGCGTTCCGGACCACGCCGGGGCCGGGCAGCGGGTAGCTGGTGTGCACGTGGCCGTCGCCGTTGACCAGGACGACCACGCGCACGCCGTACCGTTCGCCGACGCAGCGCCAGCGTCCGTTGTACTGCTGCCGCCGGGGTTCGCCCGGATCGTTGGCGACGTCCTTGACCACCGCGATGATCTGTTCGTCGCTCCATCCGGGCGGAAACTCGCACGTCCCCCTGCGTCCGATGCCGGAAGCGTGTCCACCGCCCACCTTCGGCTCCTCTCGTCGGCACGGAGCCTAACCCGGACTCCGCCGTTCAGCCGAGTAATGCGAGCACCAGAATGCCGACTGCCAGCAGGTCCGGACCGCGGAACAGTTGCCGCATAAGGTTTGCTGGCATCGGGCCAGCGGGGGTGTCGACGAAACCCGCGCTGCTGTAGTCGACCGGCTGTCGGGTGACGGTGCGCAATACCGAGAGCACTGCCAGGGCAACGGTCACCCACGAGAGCGGCGAAAACGCGGTGCCCAAAGCAAAAAGCGCCACGGAGAGCAGACCGCACCAGACAAGGCCGACCACGGTCAGCGCGACGCCGTGGGCGAGGACCAGCTCCGGCGACGACGAACCTAGCCACCTTCGTCGGCCCGGATTCCGCCACAGCACGCCAAGACCGGCCCCGAAAGGAGTAAGCGCGACGTACGCGCCGATCCCGACGAGCACGGGGCCCGGCAGAGTGGGAACCGCGACATGACCGACGGCTACCGCGAAAGCCACTAACAACACCGCGCCCGCGTACCGGGAACGCCCGACGATCCCGACCCACGCGAGCCGGAACGCGGTGGGTGGGCGCAGCGACCACGAGCCCGCGGGCGCGGACTCCGGAAGCATCATCATCGGGTCGAGGAACGTCACTGCCATCGCGCGCAGGACTCGCGCGTTCCAGCCGTCGAGCAACACCGCGCGCCCGGCACCGCTGACTGGTTTGCCGCCAAAAGCCAGCAGCAGACCGCATAACGCGAGCGCCGCGCCGACGTACTGCACCGCCGTCGCATCCAGCTGCGCCGCGGCGATGGCCACACCGGCCGCTGCGAGGAGAAGCGGTCCGGCGGCTTCGAAAGGCAACGCAGCGCGCCGTGCGGTGGTGAACGCGAGAACCGTGCTGCCCGCGACGAGGGCCGCCGCGGCACGCCACCAGTCGACCGGGCTGCCGCCGACGGCCAGCATCAGCGCGGCGAGATACCCGAGCACCACCGCGATTCCGGTGAGTACGCCTGCCAGCCGGGTCGCGACGACGCGACGGCGGTCGACCTGGGCGAAGTCCATCCAGGTCAGCTCGGCTGGTTCGGCCCAGACGAAACCGCGTCGCAGCAGGCTTCGCCAGCCCACCGCGGCGCACAACGCGACGAGGCCGAGCACCGCCGAGTAGTCCACTGCGGACGGTCCAAAGAGGACTCTGTGCCAGGCGTCGGTGCGGAAGAAGGCGGTGAACAGGAAGCCGACCCCGAAGATCAGCACGAACGTGGGGCTGTCACCGCTGAAAATGCCGCCGAACCGCTTGCGGCCGGGCACACGCAATCGGGTCACCACAGTTCGAGCACGCTGTCTGCCGTGTCCAGCAACGGTTGGTGGTGCGTGGCAACGACCACTGCCGCACCGGCCGCGGTGGAACGGCCGATCAATTCGACCAGCCATTCCTTGCCCGCGGTGTCGAGCGCGCGTTCAGGTTCGTCCAGCAACAGCACGCGATGCGGCCGCGCGGTGACGCCCAGCAACAGCAACCGGCGACGCTGTCCGGCCGAGAAATGCCCGGCCGTGACGTGAGCGCGTTCGGCGAGGCCCGCGTCCGCGAGCAGGTGTTCGTAATCGCCGAGATCCTCGCCGAACGAGCCGGAGAGCAATTCCAGATGCTGCATCGGCGTGAGCTCGGCGAAGAAATCGGAATCGTCGAAGAGCACGGACACCTTGCGCCGGAAGGAAACGCTGCGCTCGTCCGGCTTCGCGCCATCGATGAGCACCCGGCCCCGCTGCGGTTCCTGCATTCCGTACAGACACCGCAGCAGCGTCGATTTGCCGACGCCGTTAGGACCGACGAGCACCGCGCATTCGCCCGGGTCGACCGAAAAATCGAGATCCTCCAACAGCCACAGGTCACCGGCCTTCACACCGAGCCCGCGCGCGTCGACTATCGGCGACACAGCAACTCCACAACCGGGGCCAGCGTTTCGAGATTCGGCTCCAGAACCGTGAAATAGCTGAACCCGAACCGGGCGCGGTGGGCGATCAGCTGCTCAGCGATTTCCTCGACCGTGCCGACCAGCACGGTGGGGACTTCGGCCAGTTCGTCGAAGGTGAGCGTATCGCTCAGGCGGGCATGAATTTCCCGCAAGGCGCCTTCGCGATCATCAGTGATCTGGACTAATTGCACGAGCAGATTGAATTCAGCGGCCCGGCCAGCGAGCCGCTCGATGACAAACCGCGTGCGTTCCTCCACCGCGTCCGCCGTCGCCAGCGCCAGTGGCGAACCATCGCGCACCTTTGCCATGCCGCTGAACGCGATCGTCGCCGCGTGTTCAGCGGCGAGCGACAGCAGCCGGTCGCCGCGGCCGCCGATCATCAGTGGCGGACCGCCCGGCCGCACCGGTTTCGGCGCGTATTCCGGATCCGCGTACAGCCGCGCGAGTTCCTTGATCGTGAATTCGAGGTGATCGACCCGCGCGCCCGCGCTGGGAAACGGCATTCCGGCCGCTTCGAATTCCTCTTTCACGTATCCGGCGCCGAGGCCGAGTTCGAGCCGTCCGGACACGAATTGGTCCGTGCTCGCGACCTCGCGCGCGAGCAGCACCGGATTGTAGAACGGCGCGTTGAGCACGAAAGTGTTGAGCCGCACCCGTTCGGTGACCGCACCGGCCAGCACGAGCGCGGGAAACGGCGCGGCGATGCCGAGATGGTCGGCCACGCTCAGCACGTCGTAGCCGAGTTCCTCGACCCGGCGGCACTTCTCGACCCATTCGTCGCGCGAACCTGGCCGCACCAGGTTCACGCCGAATCGGAAAGTCTTCTCCCCATCAGAGACCATGCGGTCCACGCTACCGTTTCCCGCACACCAAGAAGGGGACGCCCGCGCCCGGCGCGAACGTCCCCTTCCTACGGCAATGCGGCGGCGTCAGCCGAGCCGCTGCGCCAGCGCGTCAAGCTCGTCGCGCAGCGAGGACGGCACCTCGCCGATCTTCGCGAACCACTCCTCGATGAGCGGCAGCTCCTCGCGCCACTCCTCGTTGCGCACCTCCAGCGCGGCCTGGATGTCCTCGACCGGCTCGGACAGGCCCTCGAGGTCGAGATCCTCGGCCTTGGGCACGAACCCGATCGGCGTCTCGACCGCGTTGGCTTTGCCCTCGACGCGCTCGAGCACCCACTTGAGCACGCGCGAGTTCTCGCTGAAGCCCGGCCACAGGAAGCGGCCGTCGTCGCCGCGACGGAACCAGTTGACGTAGAAGATCTTCGGCAGCTTGTTCGCGTCGGCGTTCTTGCCCAGGTCCAGCCAGTGCTTGAAGTAGTCGCCGGCGTGGTAGCCGAGGAACGGCAGCATCGCCATCGGGTCGCGGCGCACGTTGCCGACCGCGCCGACCGCCGCGGCGGTGGTCTCCGACGACATGGTCGCGCCCATGAACACGCCGTGCTGCCAGTCGCGGGCCTGGTTCACCAGCGGCACCGTGGTCTTGCGCCGACCGCCGAACAGGATCGCCGAGATCGGCACGCCCTTCGGGTCGTCCCACTCCGGCGCGAGGATCGGGCACTGCGACATCGGCACGCAGTAGCGCGAGTTCGGGTGGGCGGCCTTCTCTTCCGAGTCGGGCGTCCAGTCCTGGTGCTTCCACGAGGTGGCGTGCGCGGGCGTGTTCTCCATGCCCTCCCACCACACGTCGCCGTCGTCGGTGAGCGCCACGTTCGTGAAGACCGTGTTGCCCTTCTCGATGGTGCGCATGGCGTTCGGGTTGGTGTGGTTGTCGGTGCCCGGGGCGACGCCGAAGAAGCCGAACTCCGGGTTCACCGCGTACAGCCGGCCGTCCTCGCCGAAGCGCATCCACGCGATGTCGTCGCCGAGGGTCTCCGCGCGCCAACCGGGGATGGTCGGCTGCAGCATGGCGAGGTTGGTCTTGCCGCAGGCGCTCGGGAACGCCGCCGCGACATAGTGGACCTTGTCCTCGGGCGAGATCAGCTTGAGGATCAGCATGTGCTCGGCGAGCCAGCCCTCGTCCCGGGCGATGACCGAGCCGATGCGCAGCGAGTAGCACTTCTTGCCCAGCAAGGAGTTGCCGCCGTAGCCAGAGCCGTAGCTCCAGATCAGCCGCTCCTCCGGGAAGTGCGAGATGTACTTGGTTTCGTTGCACGGCCAGGCGACGTCCTTCTCGCCCGGGGCCAGCGGCTTGCCGACCGAGTGCAGCGCGGGCACGAATTCGCGCTCCGAACCGTCCGGCGCGATGAACTTGTCCAGCGCGGCCTTTCCGGCGCGGGTCATCACGCGCATCGACGCGACGACGTAGGCGAAGTCGGTGATTTCGATGCCCAGCTTGGGGTTTTCGTCGCCGAGCGGGCCCATGCAGAACGGGATGACGTACATCGTGCGGCCGGCCATGCAGCCGCGGTACAGCTCCGTCATGGTGGCCTTCATCTCGGCCGGGTCGACCCAGTTGTTCGTCGGGCCCGCGTCCTTCTCCTCTTTGGAGCAGATGAAGGTGCGGTCCTCGACCCGTGCGACGTCGCCGGGGTCCGAGGTGGCCCAGTAGGAGTTCGGCTTCGCGTCCAGCTTCACGAAGGTGCCGGCGTCGACCAGCTCCTGGTTGATCCGGGCGGCTTCCTCGTCAGACCCGTCGACCCACACCACGCGGTCCGGGGTGGTCAGCTCGGCGACCTCCCGGACCCAGGACAGCACGCCACTGTGCGTCGTCGGCGCTGTGTCCAGTCCGGGGATGGCGACTGCGGTCATCTCTACTCCTGACTTCCGACGACAAAAGAGCCCACACCGCGAACGACAGTGTTCTTGGTGCGGGCTTCGTTGCCGGCGACCGAATGGCTTCGCACACCGGCGGAAGACCGGTGTGCGGGTTTTGGGATTCCCCGACTGTAGCCGGATGGACGGCAGGTAACCGAGAGCTGACCTGTCGGTTCTCTCACAAGAACGATAAGGGAATCGATTCAGTTTCACCGGAACGGGCCAGCGCCGAAAATCTTTCCGCGTGGCCCGCGTCGCATTCGTGCCGGATGCCGGGAGCCGGGCTGAGCAGTCCTGATCTTGATCCAGTGCCGCCGGTCACCCGGGGTCCCGGAAACGCCGAACGGGCCCGGCGCGTGGCCGGGCCCGTTCGGGTGTCGTCAGTTACCGAGCGCTCAGTTGGGGCTGATCCACTGCCCGGTTCCGCTGTCGATCCTCGCGACGCCGCTGAGCAGCTGGGCGCCCTCGCCGCCCCAGGCCGAGTCGCTCCCGGGGTCGGCCGCGGCCGCGTGGTTCCCGCTTCCGCCGTCGGTCTCGGTCCACTGGCCGTGGCCGGTGTGCTCGAAGGTGTGGGTGGAGCCGTCCGCGCCGACCTGCACCGCGACGTCGGCCTGGCCGTCGCCGTTGGTGTCGGTGAAGGCGATCGTGCCGCCGGACTTCGTCTCGACCACCGCGGTGTCGTTGTGCCCGTCGTGGTCGGTGTCGATGGTGGCGACCCCGGCGTCGACGTCGCCGTCCGGAAGGTCGGCGTGGATGTGCCCGGCGGTCGAGGTGTCCTGCGAATGCGTGTCCGTGCCGTCGGACTGGCCATGGCCGGATTCGACCCAGCTGCCGCTCTGCTCGTCGTAAACCGCCTGGTCCACGACGTGGCCGGTCGAGTCGAGCACCGCGTAGTGGTCGGCCACGCCGTCGTGGTTGGTGTCGGCGAACGCCTGCGCGGTGCCGTCGTCGTGCTCGACGACCGCGGTGTCGGCGACCCCGTCGTGGTCGCTGTCGTAGTTGACCTCGGCCTGGTACTCCTGGCCGTCGACGTGGACGGTCAAGGCCTCGTGGCCCGTCGCGTCAGTGCCGCCGCTTTCGTCGACCCACATGGGTTGGTCCCCCTTAGTGCACCGGGTCTGCCGCTGGTTTCTCGCTCGGTATGACTCACGTTAGGCCGGTTCGGTTCCCGTCCACAAGCCGATCTCCCGCTCACGGCGGCAGGTCGGCGGGAAGGCCGCGGCCGGTGACGAAGACGCACCACCTGCCCGCGTCGTCGTGGGTCAATCCCAGCCGGACCGTCGCCGGACCGTGCCCCGCCCTGCTGACCTGGACCTCGTAGTACGCCCAGTTGTACGGCGTGTCGAGTTTCTTGCCGAGCTGGATCCGGACGTCGTCCTCGGCGAAACCGTCTGCTGCCTCCGTCGCCGGGAACTCAGTGGAGGGGTGGCAGTTGACGTTCTGCAGGCCGATCGGGTCTCGGTTGTTGACCGCGTCGACGTAAACCTGGACGACCGCGTCGGGACCGCCTGCCGGACGATGCACCTCGACACTGTGGTCGGTCGTGACGGCGAAGATCGCGAAACCGCCGCCGCCGAGCAGCACCACGGCGCCGAGACAGATCCCGATGATGAGCCCGACCCGGCGTTTCTTCGGCGGCGCGGGCGGTTGCCACTGCTGCGGCGGCGGACCGCCCCACTGCGGGTTTGGCGGCACGCCCCACTGCGGAGGTTGCGGCCCAGGCGGAGATCCAGGTCCGTACGTCACCGGCTGATCATGCCCGGTCGCGCACCGTGCGGATGCGGGAAAGCAGCGTTTCGGCCCGCGTATGGCCCTCGGTCACGTCCTTGAGGCGTTTCGAGACGATCGCGATCTTCTTCGCCCGCTCCTGCGCGCTCATCTTGATCGTCTGGTCCACCTCCTTGAGCTCCGCCTCGATCGCCTCGATGCGGCGGCCCAATGCCTCGTCGAGGGCGAGCGACAGCTGCTGTTCGGCCTCGATGAGCTGTTCGGCGATCAGCTGGTCGAGCGTCGAGCGGGCGTCGGCGATGGCTTCGACCAGCCATTGCTTGAGGTGCTGCTTGTCGGCGGCGTGTTTGCGGGTGCGGGCCATCCACCAGCCCGCGCCGAGGCCGATCACGATCGTCGCCGGGAGCACGACCGGGTTGAGGATCGCGACCCCGGCCAGCGGCAGCGCGGCGATCTTCCCCGCGCCGACGCCGCCGGAAATACCCATGAACACCAGCAGTTTGTCTTCGGCGGTCGGCGGTTTCTTGTCCGGTGGGCGCAGCACGACCGGTGGGCCGCCGGCGCGCGCGAACTGCGCGCGGATCACGTCGAGTTCCTCGGCGGAGAACAGTTCCGAGAGCGCGGTGTTCGTGACCTGGTTCAGCCGTTGCGACAGCTGCATCGACACTCGCTGCGACGCGGTCTGCAGCGCGATGTCGACTTCCTGCGGCAGCGCGGCCAGTTCGTCGCGCTTGGCCGCGTCGATGCGCTGGCGAAAATGCGCCTGCGCTTCGCGCATTTCGCGGCTGCTCTCGTGGCCGACCTCGACCCGCGTGCGCTGGATTTCGCCGCGCAAGCGCAGCTGCCAGCCCCGGGTGGACGTGCGGCGTTGCGACTGGAGATCGTCGCGGCGGGCGCGGAGTTGTTCGGCTTCGGCTTCCCCGGCGGACAGGGCACGGCTTTCGGCTTGCAGCTTCGCCTTGATCCCGGCCAGCGCGCTCGACAGCGAGCGGAGGGTGTTGGCTTCGGCGAGCATGATCGACCGGCCGACCAGCAATTCCTGCAGCGCGACCTGCACCGCGGCGATGCCGGACTTCTCCCGCAGCATGGCGGCGACCTGCTCGTTCGGTGCCTTCGCCGCGCTCTCGAACACGCGCGCCGACACCGGATGGAAGACCGCGTCAGCGAAGCGCGGCGCGTGTTCGGCGAGCAGTTGCCGGTTGGCTTCCAGGATTTCGCGCCAGCCGCGGAACGCGTCGGTTTTGGCCAGCACGAAGACAACCGTCTCGACGCGGTCCGCGACCTCGCGCAGGAATTGCAGTTCAGTGGAGGTGAACGGGGCCGACGCGTCGACCACGAACACCAGCGCGGTCGCGCCCGCGGCGGCTTCCTTCGCCAGTTCGCCGTGCAGCGAATCGAGCCCGCCGACACCCGGAGTGTCGACCAGGGTCAGCCGTTCCAGCAGCGGGACCGGGCCGGAGACCTCGACGTAGCGCGGCGGCAGCTGTCCTGGCGGCAGCTCGTGCGCGGCGGACACCCAGTCGACCAGCTGTGCCAGGTCGAACGGCACCGACGCCAGCTGACCGGGGTAGCAGGCCTGCGCGCCCCACTGCGGCGCGTGCTCGAACACGAGATAGGTCGCGGTGGCCACGTCAGCGTCCACAGGGGACAGTCCCGGGGTCGCGAGCAGGGCGTTGACCAGCGAACTCTTCCCGCGGTTCGTCTCGCCGACGACCACCACGGACGGTTTCTCCGAACGGGCCTTGCGCTGGTCCTCGACCCATTTGGCGGCCTGCGGATCAGCCTCGCGGACAACGCTGAGCAGCTGTTCGCGAGCGGCCTGGACCTGAGCGGGGAGCGTCGGTGCGGTCACTGCGCCCGCTTCGCGTAGACGGTGACGATCGGCGCGCGCAACAGCCGTTCCTGATCGGCGAACCCGACCACCTCGGTCTCCGCGACGATGCCTTCCAGCTCTGGATCGTCGGTGGGCACGGCCCCGCCCGCTTCGTGGCGCGCCGGGTCGAACCGCTCGCCTTCGGCGCGCAACGCGGTGACGCCGATGGCGGCGAGCCCGTGTTCGAGCCGTTCCACGACGCCGCTGCTGCGGGCGCGGTCCAGCGCGTACAGGCAGAGCTGGATGAGCGCCTGCCGGTCGGAAAGCGCGCGTTCGAGGTCACCCGGGGCAGCTACGAGGTCCACATCGGGATCCGACGCATCCGCCGCGGCGGCGGTTCCGTCCGCCTCGGCGATGATCCGCGCGAGGGCGTCCGCGCTGATCTCGCCGGTCGGCGCTTCCGCCGCGTCGCCGGCTTCCTCGTGGCCGAACCACGCCATCTGGACCCTCCCCTGGCCGTCCGGGTGATTTCACCAGTTTGCGGCACCGCGCCGCGCGGCGGGGGCCGATCACTCAGACGGGCCGAGAATCCGCGTCAGCAGCTGCCGCAGCACCGCCTGCTCGTGCTCGACGTCCAGGTCGGGATCGAGGCTCGCGCGGGAAAGCAGGGCGTCGACCAGCGCGACGACCCAGTTGCCCGCGTCGGCCGGGGACAGCATGGGGGACAACCGGCCGGTCCGGACGCCGCGCTCGATCAAGCCCGCGAGACCGATCCGCATCCGGTCGTCGCTGCCGCGGATCAGCTCATTGAACTCCGGATCGCGCGCGGCCTGCGCGGCCGCTTCGAGGATCAGCCGCACGACGCCGGGCAGCACGATCGCCGCCGACATCCGCTCGACCACGGCGAGCACGGCTTCCCACGGGTCGGCCATTTCCGCCGCGGCGGCGAGCAGTTCCTCGTTTTCGGTGGTGTCCGCCTCGAAAATGCCGACGAAGACCGCACGTTTGCTAGGGAAGTAGTGGAACAGGCTGCCGGAGCTGATCCCGGCGGCGCGGCAGATGTCGGCGGTGGAGGTTTTTTCGAAGCCGTCCCGGGCGAAGCACCCCGCTGCCGCGTCGAGAATCGCGCGTCGTTTCGCCGCGTGCTTCTCCGGGTCGACCGTCCTCACCACGGGGACATCATCGCTCAGGCGGCGGTTCGTCGAGCCACGGGCGGCCGTGTGCGGTGAACGCTTCGGCCAGCTGCTTGCGGGGCAGGTCCGTCTTCTCCCTGGCGATTTCCCGGTCGTTCTCGCCGAGCAGCACGAGCTTGCCGTCGTCGAAGAACGCGGCGGTGAGGGGAGTGTCGATGCGCCGGCGCCGCTCGCGTCGTTCGAGCGTGACGCGCGTGGCGGACACCGTGACGATCAGCCGGTCCCACGCCCAGAACCAGGCGAACGCGACCCCGAGCAGCAGGCCGACGACTACCGCGCCGATCAGCCGCCACGGCTGCGGCAGCGCGTGCAGCAGCCGGAACGGACCCTGCACCGGGAACCACGGCAGCGACACGATCCAATCGGCGAGCGCCTGTGCGCCCCAGCCCAGCAACGCCCCGCCGACGGGGCAGGCCAGCCAGGATCCGCGGCGCAGCCACGCCGGTTCGTCGACCACTGTCTCCATGCCGATCATTATTAGACCGAGCACTCGGTTTATCAATCTCGGGGTGCGCTAAACCCTGTTCGCAAACGTTTGCGCGGGAGTTTCAGGCGAGTTCGCGGATCAGCGAGCGCATCGCCTCGTCCAGCGCGGGCACGTCCGCGGCCAGCCGGGACGACACCAGCAGCTGGTGTTCCGCCGTCCGCAGCCACACCCGGCCCGCGACCGGGATCTCCAGCACCGACAGCCGGAACGGCCGGGCGCGGCGGCCCAGCTCCACCTCGGTTTCGCGGACCAGCCTGCCCAACCGTTCCCCGGCGAGGATCTGGCGGCGGTGGAAGCCGGACGAGACCGGGCGGCGGGCCACCGCGAAGTGTTCGGCGGCGGCCGGGGCGAAATGCTGGGCCGCGAGGTCGATCGCCGAACCGTCGCCGGGAGCTGGGCTTGTCCGGCGGGTGCGCCCGGAGCCGCGTTCGCGCAGGAAGGTCAGCAGGCCGTTCCACCACGGTTCCCACTGCGCTTGCACCGCCGCGCGGTCGAGGGCGGGCGGGACGTGCACGGGCACGGCGGGTTCGACGGGTGGCAGCAGCTGGCCGTCGGCGACCGAGAGCGCGAGCACGTCCCGGAGGAACAACGCCACGTCGACGTCGTGGTCGCTCCCCCAGTAAACCCGCCACGAGGTGGTGTCCTCCAGCCGCACGACATTCAGCCTACGCGTCGCGGGCGAGTTGTTTACTGTTCGCGAATCTGTTGCCAGATCAGGAAATAGGCGCGGTGCACGACGTGGGCCACGCGGCTTTGCGCTGGAGTCGCGCCGAAAGACGCGAAGGAACGCCACCAGCCGGCGCGTTCCAGCGCGTGCGCCGCCAGCTCCGGTCGCGAGGCTCCGGGAAGGCCGAGCTGCGCGCCGATATCGGCGTTGCTTCCGACCCGCAGCACCTCTTCGGCCAGGTCTTCCGGCATTTCGACGGCACCGGACGCGACGAGCGTCAACGCTTCCAGCAACCGCAGCTGATGCGCTTCCGGGCGGGCCAGCAACACCTCGATCGCGTCGTGCACGCGCTGCCGTTCGCCCGGGTCGCCGGACGCGTGCGCCAGCGCGGTCACCGACGCCAGCGCGGCCGCGGCCTTGATTCCGTCCGCGCGCGCGGCGAAGACGATCGACAGCCTGCGGCGGACCGCGTCGAGGCCGGAGATGTCGAGAAGCTTGCGGCGCAACGCTCCCGCGGTGATCTCCGGTTCCGCGCGGATCGCGTCGACCGCGCAGCGGATTCCGAAGAGATCGAGCTTCTCCAGCAGCCGCAACCGAATCCCGGCCGGGACTTCGCATTCCCAGCTGGTGAAGATGTCGGCCGCGATGAGCATCGTTTCGAGGATGTCGTCGTCGAGGGCGGCGAGCTGGCCGAGCGCTTCGGCGTCGGCCGAGGTGAACCCGCCGGACTCGGCCGATTCGGCGATCAGGCCGATCACCGGCAGCACGTCCGCGACCCGTGGTTTCAACGTCGCGGCCTGCTTCTCCGCGAGCAGTTGAGCGGCTTTCCAGACGTCCCCACCGGAGCCTTCGACAGATTCCGCGACGATCGTGTCCGCCTTGTTCAACACTGCGATCGCGTTGACCGGCCCGGCTTCGCGGCTCGCGGTCGCAGCAGTGAACGCGGCTAGCGCCTGCTGGTCGTCCGCGCGCACGCCCTGCGTCACCACGTACAGCACGGCCTCCGCACCCGCGACGGCGTTGCGCGAGGTGTCGTCGAGGTCGTCGGAGCCCTCGTCCTGCTCGGCCGCGCCCAGCAGTTGCTCGGTCCGCGAAACCGACGCCGCGTCCAGCGAACCGAGGCCGGGAGTGTCGATCACCGTCATGTCCTGCAGCACCGCGTTGGTCAGGTACGCCTCAAGGTGCGAGACCTCGGAGATGTCGACCCCCAGCTCGGCCGGGATCGACCCGTCCGCGGCGAAGGGCAGCACCTGCTTGCGGCCGTCGAGGAATACCACCTCGACCCGGTCGACGGTGCCGTACTGGAACCGCGTGACCAACCGGGTGCACTCGCCGACGTCGGTGGGCGCGACGAGCCGCCCGATCAGCGCGTTGACCAGCGTCGACTTACCCGATTTGATCCGGCCGGCGACCGCCACCTGCAGCGGCGCGCCGAGCCTGCGGAGCACCTCGGCGAACCCGGCGGCGGTGCGCGGGGACACCTGGGACCGCAGCCGGTGGCACAGCTCCGCCACCGACGCGGACAGTGGGCCGGCGAGCCTTCCCCGTTCCGCCGCTGCCGTCACCGCCCCGGCCCCCTTCCGGCTCGTGCACTCACCCGTGCGGGAATCGTCGCATGCCGGTCATCCTTCGGTCGCACCGAAGGTGCTACCCGCGACCGACGCGGCCGCCCGCGCCGCGACCTACTGTGGAAAGGTGCGACGGCTCAGCCTGTGGATGCGTGCCCACCCGATGGTGGGGGACTCGCTGCTCGCGCTGTTCCTCGCGGCCTTCGACATCCTGGTGTTCGCCAGCGGCGGCGTCGATCTCGATGTGCCCGGCCCCGAGTGGTACGTCGCGATCCCGATCGACCTCGCCGTGGTCGCCCCGCTCGTGTTCCGCCGCAAACGGCCGCTGCTCGCCGCGTACACCGCCTATGTCATCTCCTACGCGCACAGCACGCTGAACCTGGGAGTATCCGGCCTGGCCGCGCTCGCGATCAGCCTTTACTCGGTCCAGGTCTACGTCGGTCGCAAACAGGGGCTGATCTACGGCGGCGCGTTCGTGGTGGCCATGGTCGTCACCGCGATCGTCAATCCCGAGCCGTCGATGGCGGCCCAGCTGCTGTTCAGCGCCTTCACCATCGCCTTCTGCTGGCTGCTCGGCGAATTCATGTACGCCCGCCGCGCCTACCAGCGCGAACTGGAGGCCCGGTTGCACCTGCTGGAGACCGAACGCGACCAGGCCGCGCGCATCGCGGTGGCCGAGGAGCGCGGCCGGATCGCCCGGGAACTGCACGACGTGGTGGCGCATTCGGTGAGCGTGATGGTCGTGCAGGCCGACGGCGCGGCGCTCGCCCTCAAATCCAATCCGGAACTCGCCGGACGTGCGCTGGGGACGATCTCCGAAACCGGCCGCGGCGCGCTCGGCGAACTGCGCCGCCTGCTGGACGTGCTGCGCAACGACCGCGGCGACGACGAACCTCGGGTGCCGCAGCCGGACGCGACCGCGCTGGGCGATCTCGCCGAACGGATGCGCACCGCGGGCGTACCGGTGGACCTCTCCCTCGGCGACGGGCTGGACCAGTTGCCCGCCGGCGTGTCGCTCGGGATCTACCGGATCGTCCAGGAATCGCTCACCAACACGCTCAAGCACGCCGGGGCCGGAGCACACGCCGCGGTGCGGGTGCAGCGGATCGGCGACCAGGTCGAGGTGCTCGTGCGCGACGACGGCGCGGGCCGGGCCCGGCGGCTCGAACAGGTCGGCGCGGGCGGAAGTTCCAGCATGGCTGGATCTTCCGGGACGGCCGGGACGGCTCGGCAACCAGCGCCGCGGCTGTCGGTCGCGGGCGGGAACGGGCTGATCGGGATGCGGGAGCGGGCGAACGTGTACGGCGGAACATTGGAGGTCGGCCCCGCCGAGGGCGGTGGCTGGCAGGTGCGAGCGGTGCTGCCGGTTAGGTTGAACTCGTGATCCGAGTGGTGGTCGTCGACGACCAGGAACTGATGCGCGTCGGGTTCCGGATGGTGCTGGGCGCGCAGGCCGACATCGACGTGGTCGGCGAGGCGGGCGACGGCGCGCAGGCCGTGCGGATGGCCGCCGAACTGCGGCCGGACGTCGTGCTGATGGACGTGCGGATGCCGGTCCTCGACGGCGTCGAGGCGACGAAACAGATCGTCGCGGCGGGCACCGCGCGGGTGCTCGTGATGACCACCTTCGACCTCGACGAGTACGTCTACGCCGCCCTGCAGGGCGGCGCGTCCGGCTTCCTGCTCAAGGACACCCAGCCGGACTACCTGGTGTCCGCGCTGCGTTCGGTGGCCGACGGCGACGCGGTGATGTCGCCCTCGGTCACGCGCAGGCTGCTCGACCGGTTCGTCGGCTCCGGCGGTTCGGAAATGCGCGATCCGGCCGAACTCGACGTGCTGACCGACCGCGAACGCGAGGTGCTCGTGCTGATCGCGAAAGGCATGTCGAACGTCGAGATCGCCGAGACGTTATTCCTTTCCGAGGCCACGGTGAAAACGCACGTCGGGCGGATCCTGTCCAAGCTCGACCTGCGCGACCGCGTGCAGGCGGTCGTCCTCGCCTACGAAACCGGCCTCGCCCGGCCGGGGATCGGCTGAACCGTCCCATTCGGACACTGTCCACACCGGACCCCGCGGCGGAATTCGCAGCGGATTTCGCAGCGGGGACCGCGGCCGTCCGGCAAAGTTCAGGGTCGCCTCAGGGGCATCCCCCATCGCGCTCCGCCTCGCGACACGATTGAGTACTACTCAGGTCGGGTAGCCGGTTCGGTCCACAGGATGACGCGAAAACGCGCGCGCTGGGACAGGATGAATTCCGTCAGCACCGCCGTAGAGGGAGCAGGGGATGATCGAGGCAACAGGTCTCACCAAGCGTTACGGGAGCACGCTCGCGGTGAACAACCTGTCGTTCAGCGTGGCAGCGGGGAAGGTCACCGGGTTCCTCGGCCCGAACGGCGCCGGCAAGTCCACCACCATGCGCATGATCCTCGGACTGGACAACCCGACCGCGGGCCAGGTCCGGATCGGCGGGAAGCTCTATCACGAACTGAAAGACCCGCTGCGCACGGTCGGCGCGCTGCTCGACGCGAAATGGGTGCATCCCAACCGCTCGGCGCGGGCGCACCTGCAGTGGATGGCCCGGTCCAACCGGATCCCGGCGGCGCGGGTGGAGGAGGTGCTCGACACGGTCGGGCTCACCAGCGTCGCGGGCAAGCGGGCGGGCGGGTTCTCGCTCGGCATGTCGCAGCGGCTGGGGATCGCCGCCGCGCTGCTCGGCGACCCGGAGGTGCTGCTGTTCGACGAGCCGGTGAACGGCCTCGACCCGGAGGGCATCCTCTGGATCCGCAAGTTCATGCAGCGGCTCGCCGCCGAGGGCCGGACCGTCTTCGTGTCGAGCCACCTGCTTTCCGAGATGGCGCTCACCGCGACCGATCTCGTGGTCATCGGCAAGGGCCAGCTGATCGCGCAGTCCACCACTGAGGAATTCGTGGCGCGGGCCGCGGAGAACACCGTGAAGGTGCGCTCGCCGCAGCTTCCGGCGCTGCGTCAGCAGTTGATCTCCGCGAGCGCACAGGTCACCGATGCCGGCGAGGCGCTCATTGTGTCCGGAATGGACAGTGCGAAGATCGGCGAGATCGCCGCCTCGGCGAACGTCGTACTGCACGAGCTGAGCCCGCAGACCGGCTCGCTCGAACAAGCCTTCATGCAGATCACCGGCGACTCCGTCGAGTACCACACCGGACTCGAAGCTGAGGCGCAGCAGGCCGCGGCCATCCGCTGACCACACTCTCGTTGGGAAGAGAAAAATCATGACTTTGCTCGCGGTCGAACGCATCAAGCTCTTCACCACCCGGTCGCCGTGGTGGTGCGCCGTCATCGCGCTCGCACTCACCATCGGATTCGCCGGGCTCATGGCCAGCGCGCTGCCGAGCGGGGAGACGATCTCGGTCGCCGACACCCAGGTCGGGCACCAGTTCGGCATCGCGGTGATCATGGTGCTGGCGGCGCTGGCGGTCACCACCGAGTACCGCTTCGGCACGATCCGCACCACATTCCAGGCGGTGCCGCACCGCGGCAGCGTGCTCGTCGCGAAGGCCACCGTCGTCGCGCTGCTGTCGTTCGTGATCGGCGAGATCGCCGCCTTCGCCTCGTGGGGCCTCGGCTACGCGATCCGCCCGTCGGACTCGGCCGCGCTGCACACCTCCGCGGACTGGATCAACGTCGCCGGCATCGGCGTGGTGTTCGCCTTCGCTGCGGTCATCGCGGTCGCGGTCGGCACGCTGATCCGGCACAGCGCGGGCGCGCTTTCGCTGCTGCTGATCTACGTGCTGGCAGTGGAAAACCTCGTGCAGCTGATCCCGACCGTCGGCCCCAAGATCCACGACTGGATGCCGTTCACGGTCGCCGAGCGGTTCCTGGGCGGCACCCAGCACGGGCCGGGCGCGTCGGAAGCGCCGCTGTCGCAGTGGGGTTCGCTGGCCTACTTCGCCGGCGTGGCCGTGGTGCTGCTGGCCATCGCGATCGGCGTCGCGAAGAAGCGCGACGCGTAAAGACCCACAGGGAGTTCGGGCGAGTCAGGCGGGGGCCGGCGGAGCCGAACAGGGGAAAAAGGGGAAAAGGGGAACAAGATCCGGGTCGCCATTCGGGGGGCGGCCCGGATCTTTTCGTTTCGGTAGAGTTCGGCCCACGAGAAGGGGGACAGCGTGCTCGAAGCGACTGGACTCACCAAGTCCTACGGCGACACCGTCGCGGTCCGGGACCTGACGTTCACCGCGCGGGCCGGTCGCGTCACCGGATTCCTCGGCCCGAACGGGGCGGGGAAATCCACCACGATGCGGCTGCTGCTCGGGCTGGACGCGCCGACCGCGGGCACCGCGCACATCGAGGGCAAGCCGTACCGGCAGCTGTCCGATCCGCTGCGCACGGTCGGTGCGCTGCTCGACGCGACCTGGCGGCATCCAGGCCGCTCCGCTCGCCAGCATTTGCGGTTTCTCGCCGCGACGAACGGGCTGCCGGACCGGCGCGCGGACGAGGTGCTCGAACTCGTCGGGCTTTCCGCGGTGGCCGGCAAACGGGCGGGCGCCTTCTCGCTCGGCATGCTGCAGCGGCTCGGCATCGCGAGCGCGCTGCTCGGCGATCCGCGCGTGCTGCTGTTCGACGAACCGGTGAACGGCCTCGATCCCGAGGGCGTGCACTGGGTGCGCCAGCTGTTGCACGGGCTCGCCGCGGAAGGCCGCACGGTCTTCGTGTCGAGCCACCTGCTGCCGGAGATGGAGCAGACCGCGCAGGACCTCGTGGTGATCGGCCGCGGCCAGCTCATCTACCAGGGCACCATGGCCGATTTCGTGGCCCGCGCCGGTTCGCGCGGAGTCCGGGTGCGCACGCCGCACGCCGACGCGCTGCGCACCGCGCTCACCGAACGACGCGCGGTTTTCACCGAGGAATCCGGTGCGTTCCTGGTGTCCGAAATGGACAGTGACGCGATCGGCGAGCTCGCTTTCGCCGCGCGCGCCACGCTGCACGAGCTGAGCCCGCTGGCCGGATCGCTCGAGCACGCCTACCTCGAATTGACCGGCCAGGCGGCCGAATTCACCAGTGGAGGTGCGCGGTGAATCTGCTGCGGGCGGAACGGATCAAGCTTTTCAGCACGCGCGCGCCGTGGTGGTGCGCGCTGATCGCGGTGGCCGCGCCGATCGCGTTCACCGCGTTGTTCCTCGGGCTTTCCGGGGCCGAAATCACCGCGGACGTGAGCAATACTCAGCTCGCCACGAGCACCGGCCGCACGGTCGCGCTGGTGCTGGCGGTGCTCGCCGCGACGGCCGACTTCACCTGGGGCACGCTGCGGCTCACCTTCCAGGCCGTGCCGACGCGGACGCCTGTCCTGCTCGCCAAGGGCGCGGTGGTGCTCGTGGTCTGCGCGGTGCTCGGCCTGCTCGCCGGCGTCGGCTCGTGGGGGCTGGCGCATCTCGTGCGCCCGGACGCCGACCTCAGCCTGCATTCCGGGGCGGACTGGCGGATCGTGTTCGGGCAGACCCTGACCTTCGCGCTGACCGGCCTGCTCGGCGTCGGCGTCGGCCTGCTGCTGCGCAGTTCCGCGCTGGCGCTGGCGATCACGCTCGTGTGGACCCAGCTGGTCGAGGGCCTGGTGCTGCTGATCCCCAAGATCGGCAGCGACCTCTACCAGTGGATGCCGTTCTACGCGGCGTCGCAGTTCGCCGGTGGCGATTTCACCAGGACGACCCTGAAACTGTCGGCGCCTTTCGGGCCGTGGGGATATCTCGCGTATTTCGCCGCGATCAGCGTGGTGTTGTTCGCCGCGGGCGTGGCGACCGCGAATCGGCGGGACGCCTGACCTGCACGTGCACATTCCCGATTGCGCGGCGAGCATTCGGATTAAATTCACGTAAACCGGTGTGGCTTCTCTCACAGCGAGCGGACATACTGTCAGAAACCCACGGATATTCAACGCTAGAGCCCCGTCTCAGCTCTCCGGAGGTGAACCGTGACGGTGGACGTTGATCAGAATCTCGTTTCCCGCGACGCTGCGGTACCGACCCCTCGCCTCGAGCCGATGCTCGACCTCGAATGGTCCCAGGCGATCGAGCTGCCCCGGTTCGCGCTGCCCGCGACCCGGCCCGCGGAACTGCGCCAGGCGTGGGTGCATCGCGCCCCCGAGGACGCGGTGCTCGGGCTGTACCGGCGGGCGTGCGGAACCGACGACACGCTCCCCGCGCCGTGGTGGCTGCGCGCGGTCGCGAGCGGGCGGCTCGAATCGCGCGAACTCGGCTTCCGCATCGAGGACCGGGTGGCGCAGCTGCTCGGCAAGCGGATGGGCTGGGAATTCGTGCCCTGGGCGGCCGACGGCGAATCCGGGTATTGGGAGTTCATGCCGTCCGAACGCGGCAAGTCCGGCCATTCCATCCCGACGACGGTGCTGAACACCGACCGCCACGACGGCTGGATCGACGTTCTGCCCGCGCATTCCGCCCGAGCGCCGGAGCCGGTCGCGGTCGCCGGGCTCGCCGGACTGCGGTCGCGGCTCGGGGAGTTCGAAGCGGTCCGCTGACGCGCCCGTATGTTGTCCGGGTGGAAAACGAGGACCAGCCACGGCTGCGCAGCGTGGTCAGTTACGTCAAACGCGGCGGGCGGATGACCGTCGGCCAGCAGCGGGCCTGGGAAGAACACTGGCCGCGGCTCGGCCGGACGGTGTCCGACCTGCCCGAGGGCCCGGTCGACTTCACCGAGTGGTTCGGCCGGGAAGCGCCGGTCATGCTGGAGATCGGCTCCGGCATGGGCGAGACGACCTCGCAGCTGGCCGCCGCCGCGCCGGAGCTGAACTACGTGGCCGTCGAGGTGTACGACCCCGGGCTCGGGCAGCTGATGCTGCGCGCGGAAAAGCTGGGCGTGACGAACCTCCGGCTCATGCACGGCGACGCGGTGGTCCTGCTGACCGGCCACGTCGAACCCGGCACGCTGTCCGGCGTGCGGCTGTTCTTCCCGGACCCGTGGCCGAAGAAGCGCCACCACAAGCGGCGGATCGTGCAGCCGGAGTTCGTGGCGCTGATCGCTTCGCGGCTCGCGCCCGGCGGGACGTTCCACATGGCGACCGACTGGGAGCACTACGCCGAGCAGATGCTCGAGGTGTGCTCGGCGGAACCCGCGCTGCGGAACCGGTACGCCGACGAGCCCGGCGGCTGGGCGCCCCGGCCGGAGTGGCGGCCGGTGACGAAGTTCGAACAGCGGGCGGACCGCGAGGGGCGGGTTTCGCACGATCTGATCTTCGAGAAGCGCTGAACCGAAACTGACGAAGGGCCGTTGCCGGGTTCCCATCCCCGGCAACGGCCCTTCGCTTCCTTCACCCCCGGTGCCGCCCCTCCCCCGACGAGGGGCGGCGGCCAGCTATTCGTCGGCCAGCGGTTCCGCCTGTACCCGTTTCAGCGCGGGCGTGCAGACCGAAGCACCGAGCAGCGCGACCCCGATTCCCAGCACCACCGGCGCGGCGATCCACGGGCTGAACACGACCGACCCCCGTTCCATCGTCGCCATGAACAGTCCGAGCCCGACCACGACGCCGGTCACGCCAGCGCCGATGGTCGCCACCAGCGCGGGCAGTGCGGCCTCCATCCGCAACGCCCGGGACAGCACCCGCACCGGCGTGCCCGCCGCCATCAGCGCGCCGAACGTCCGCCGCCGGTCCATCACCGAGCCCGCCGTCGCGACCGCGGCACTGCAGCCGGCCAGGATGCCCGCCGCGATGAGGCCGATCACGGTGACCCGGCGCAGGTCGCTGAGCTGCACTTGCTGTCCGTAGAGGTACTGCTCGCGGCTGCCGATCTCCTGTCCGACCGCGTTGGGCACCAGAGCGGTCCGCACGGTCTCGCGGTTGGCTTCAGCGGTCGGCACGACCAGGGTGACCGTGCTCGGTTTGACGCCGGCGGGCACCGCGGACGGGTCGATCACGTACTCGCCGTAGTTGTTGTGCTTTTCCGGGTGGTAGGTGCCCGTGGTGACCGCGCCGAGCGGAGTGCCCGTGCTGTCCTCGCCGCCGTACCGCGCGACCCGCAGGTTGCTCGTGTCCAGCTGATAAGGCGTGTACAGCCCGACGCCGGGCTTGCAGTCCTGCTGGGTGATCCCGAGCCGGGTCAGTTTGGCGGCGTCCGAGCAGGTCATCACGTACGCCCGCTGCATCGACCGGTAGTTCCCCTCGCCCTGCATCACGTAGACGCTGGCCACCGAAACGACGCGTTCGGACAGTCCGGCTTTCGCGAGCGTGGTGTTGGTCCGCTCGGCCGCTTCGGGAGCCCGGTCCGCGGTGACGTCGACGTACAGCGCCGAGTCCACGTACTGGCGTCCGCCGCCGGCGAGGGATTCGATCGACGGCAGCAGGGTGAGCGCCATCGAGCCGGTGAACACCGCGAGCACGATCCCGGCCGAAGCCCGGTACGAGCCCTTCGGGTCGTTGCGGAGCCGACGTCCGGCCAGCAGTGACGACGGCCGCCGCCAGATCCGCACGAACGTTCCGCCGACCGCCGAGGTGACCCACGGCCCGACCACCATCGCCGAAGCGACCACCAGCAACAGGCCGAACAGCACCAGGTTGCCGTTGCCGCCGCTGCGGGCGCCGAAAACGGTGTAGAAGAAGAACAATCCGGCCGCGGGCAACGCGAGCAGCCGCCACCAGCGCAACGGCTTCACGGTGTGGCCGCCGGTCGCGAACAGCGGGGTGCTCACCACCCGGCGCAGGCCCAGCACCCCGGCGAGCACCACGAGCAACGGAACCAGCAGCACCGCGAGCACGGTCAGTCCCACCGGAAGCGCGAAGTCCGACGCCAGCCAGGTCCCGCCGTCCCACGGCACGAACGTGGCCATCCCCCTCAGCGCCGGGCTCAGCAGCAGTCCGAGCAGCGCGCCGACCCCTGCCGACAGGCCGGTTTCGGCGGCGACCATCGCGGTCACCTGACCGGGAGTCGCCCCGGCCAGCCGGATCGCGGCGAGCCGTTGTTCGCGGCGGGCGGCGGTGAGCCGGGCCGACGACGCGACGAGCACCAGGCTCGGCACGACCAGCACGATGATGCCGACCCAGGACAACACCGTGAGCAGGCCGTCCGGATGTCCCTTCCCGGCCGGGAACGACGAGGCTGGGAAGGCGTCCTGGCCGGGCTGGTCCTTGTGCCCGTAGGGACGCATCTCCTGCGGGCTGTGCCCGACGAGCGCGACGAGCTGTTCCGGATACCGCAGCGCCTCGTCGCCGAACGCGGCGACCGGCTTGCCGAAGCGGTTCCCGAGCTGGTCGGCCGGGGTGGCGTTGAGCAGTTTCCCGAGCGCGGGCGACACGATCGTCTCGCCGGGGCCGGGCAGCCGCGGGATGCCCGGCGGCAGGCGCAGCGAATCGGCCGGGCCGGTGACCGCGAGGTCGACGCGGGCGACCTGCTTGCCGTCGAAATAGTCCTTGGAGGAATTGACGAGCAGGGTGTTCTGCTGGCCGGAGTCGTAGCGGCCGCTGCTTTGCCACAGCGCCCGCTGCTCGCGTGCCTGAGTGGCGTACGGCAGGGTCGCCAGCAGCAGCACGAGCCCGGTCGCGACGGCGACGCCGACCGCGGTGAGGATCGCCGAAGTGCGGGTGCGCCGGTCGCCGCGCAGCACCCGCAAGGCGAGCTGGAACGGGTTCATGCCGCGAGCCTCGTCGCGATCAGGCCGTCGCGGATCGCCACGGTGCGCGGCATCGATTCGGCGAGTTCCCGGTCGTGGGTCACCACGAGCACCGCGGCGCCGGACTCCTGCGCGGCGGCCAGCAACGCGTCCATCGTCTCGCGGCCGGTGCGGGTGTCGAGCGCGCCGGTCGGCTCGTCGGCGAAGATCACCTTCGGCCGGTGGGTGAGCGCGCGGGCGATCGCCACCCGCTGCGCCTCGCCGCCGGAAAGTTCGCCGGGACGGCGGCCCTCCTTGCCCGCCAGGCCGAGTTTGCCGAGCCATTCCCGCGCCGCGGCAATCGATTCGCCACGAGTTCCGCCGGCCAGCAGCGAAGGCAGTGCGACATTCTCTTCGGCGGTCAGTTCGGACACGAGCATTCCGGACTGGAAGACAAAACCGAATTCGGTCCGCCGCAGTTCGCTGCGCCGTTTTTCGCCGAACTGGTCGATCCGCTGTCCCTGCAACCAGATCTCGCCGCTGTCCGCGCGCAGGATCCCGGCGAGCACGTGCAGCAGCGACGTTTTGCCGGAGCCGGAGGGGCCGACGATGGCAATCGCCTCGCCCGGCTGGACGTCGATGTCGATTCCGGCCAGTGCGTGCTGCTGCCCGTAGCGCTTCACCAGCCCGCGCCCCGACAACACCGGTCCGGCGCTCAGGTGTGGATTCGTCATCCGCCAGCTCTCTCCCTGTTTCCGTCATGCGTCTTCGACTGCGACGGAAGGCAGCCTCGCGGATTCGGGCGGGTGTCCACTTCGGGCAGACGGCCGGTACCTGACCGGCCTTCATCGGCCGATCGGCCGATGGCCGCGGACCACGTGGCCAAGGTGCGCGCGGGCGCGGATCATCTACCGTCACGGTGTGCCGCACACCCCGCCGTCGCAATCGCTTGCCGCGCGGGCGGGCGAACTCGCCCGCCGCCTCGACATGTCCGTGCTCGTTTTGCTCGCGGCACTGGCGTTCGACGTCGTATTCGTAACCGACGCGGCACTCGACAACGTCGGCCCGCGTTTCGTCGACCTCGGTCTCTTCCCGGGCATTTTCGCGATGGCGGCGTGCGCGTTGTGGGCTCGCAAACGCGCGGCGGTGGCGGGCGTATTCGGTGCGCTGACGCTGATGTTCTGCACCTTCGCGATCCGCTACCTCTCCATCCCGACCTACTCGAGCGTGCTGGCGAATCTGTCCATCACCGAGGTGGTGGCCGGGGTCGAGATGGTCTACTTCCTCGCCCGCCGGGCTCGCCCCGGGGTCGCGTTCGCGGTGACCAGCGCGCTGATCATGGGCGCGCTCACGGCGGTATTCGGCCGTCAGTACGACAGCAGGCTCTACTCCAGCAACATCGCGCAGTCGTTGCTGTTCGGGTTCGCGCTCCTCGTCGTGGCCGTGATCACCGGCGCGATCGGCCGCCCGCGCCGCGAACGCGACCCGGCGACGGTGGAACGGCTGCGGAACATGCAGCGGTTCACCGAACTGGTGCGCGGCCAGTGGCCGTTGATAGGCATGCTCAGCATCAGCGTGCTGATCGAATTCGGCTACACCTACGAAAGCGGCAGCCGCGGTTTCCCGCTGCTGGCCTGCTCGATCGGTGCCGCCGCGGTGACCGCGCTCTCGCCGCGCCGCCCGCGGGACGCGATCCTGGTCGTGGCCGGGCTCCTGCTGCTGTCCGCGCTCGCGACGCCGTTCCTGCATCCCAGCTACGGCTACCAGCTGCTCGGCGGCATCCCGCCGACCCAGATCGTGGCCGGCTTCGGCGTGGTCGTGAATGTCGTGCGAGCGGTGCCGCTCGCCCGGGCCTGGCCGCGGATCGTGGTGCTGTCCGGCGTGGTCGCGATCGGCACGGTGCTGAACTTCGGCCCGTACCGCACTGGCCGGCTGCTCACCGACCCGGCGACGCTCGGCACCCTCGCCACCGTCGCGGTCCTGCTGCTTGGCATCGCCATCGCGATCGGCCTCTACCTGCGTTCGCGCGATTCCGAACGCGCGCAGGTGGTGAAATCGGCGGTCACCGACGCGCAGACGGCCGAGCGGATGGCGCTGGCCAGGGAGCTGCACGACGTGGTCGCGCACCACGTGACCGGCATCGTCGTGCAGGCGCAGGCCGCGCGCATGATGGGGGAGAAGAACCCGGAACTCGCGCTGGAGGCGATGGGCCGGATCGAGAACGCGGGGGTCGAAGCGCTCGCCGCGATGCGCCGTCTGGTCCGCAGCATGCGCGGCGACGCTCAGGCCGGCTCCGGCGAGTTCAACGAGCAGGCAACCACGGACCTAGCCGCTGACTTGCGCAAACTCGTCGAGGCGAACAACCACGGCATCCCGACGAAACTGCGGCTCGACCTTCCGGCGAACTTGCCGCACGAGGTCGGCCGGTCCGCGCTGCGATTGATCCAGGAGTCGCTCACCAACGTCGGCAAGCACGCCTCGGACGCCACCGAGGCGCTCGTGCTGGCCGAGGTCGTCGAAGGCGAACTGCACTTGCGGGTGACCGACAACGGCAGCGGGCAGACTCATCGCCCGGCCGGCGGGTCGGGCGGATACGGTCTGGTCGGCATGCGCGAACGCGTCGCGCTGCTGCACGGCAGGCTTTCGGCAGGCCGCGAGCCGAACGGCGGCTGGCGGGTCGAGGCGTGGCTGCCGCTCGAGGCGAACGGGGAGACAGACGGGTGATCCGGGTACTGATCGCGGACGACCAGGAAATGGTGCGGATGGGTTTCCGCATGATCCTGGACGCTCAGGACGACATCGAGGTGGTCGCGGACGTGCCCGACGGCGTCTCCGCGGTCGCCAAGGCGCGTGAACTGCGTCCGGACGTCTGCCTGCTCGACATCCGCATGCCGGGCCTGGACGGGCTGGAGGTCACCCGGCAGCTGGCCGGGCCGGACGTCGCCGACCCGCTGAAAGTCGTCGTGGTGACCACCTTCGACCTCGACGAGTACGTGCACACCGCGCTGCGCAACGGCGCGAGCGGCTTCCTGCTCAAGGACGCCGGGCCCGCGCTGCTGATCGAGGCGGTGCGCGCGGCCGACCGCGGCGACGCGCTGGTGTCGCCGCAGATCACCGTGCGGCTGCTCAAGCACTTCGACGGCGGGACCACCGCCAAGAAAGAGGCTCCCGCACCGTCGGAGCCGCTGACCGCGCGCGAACTGGACGTGGTGAAAGCCGCCGCGCGCGGGCTCACCAACACCGAAATCGGCGCTGAGCTGTTCCTGTCGCTGTCGACGGTCAAGACGCATCTGGCTTCGGTGCAGGGCAAGGTCGGCGCACGTAACCGAGTGGAAATCGCAGCTTGGGCCTGGCGTAGCGGCGTAGTGGATTAACCGCTACTGGGACGCCCGTACTATCTCGTTATGTCGCGTCGCTTCCATGCCCCGGTAGTCCTGCCCGCCGACCTGTCCTGCTCGCTGCTGCGCGACGCCGTAGTGGACGTCGACGACGAGGGCCGGATTTCCTTCGTCGGACCGGCCTCGAGCGCGCCGGAGTTCTCCGGCGAGACGACCCGGCTGACCGGAATCCTGTTGCCCGGCCTGGTGAACTCGCACGCGCACAGCCCGATGACGCTGCTGCGCGGCATGGGCGGCGACCTTCCGCTGCTGCGCTGGCTGCGCGAGATCATCTGGCCGACCGAGGCGAAACTGAAGCCCGCCGACGTGCGCACCGGCATGCTGCTCGGGTCGGTCGAAATGCTCCGGCACGGCGTGACGACCAGCGCGGAAATGTATTTCGAGGGCGAACAGCTCGTGGACGCGGTGCTCACCACCGGCGGCCGGGTGCTCGTCGCGCCGCCGGTGATCGAGCTGCCCGGAATGGACTGGCGCTCCACGCTGGCGGCGATCGACCGCTGGATCGACGCCGACGGCCTGCGGTTCGGTCCGGGGGAACGGATCGAGCTGGGTTACGGGCCGCATTCGGCGTACATGCTGAACCCGGATGGGCTGCGGGCGACGGCGGAATCCGCGGCGGCGCGCGGGGCGTTGGTGCAGATCCACGTCGCTGAGGCCGCGGCGGAGGATGTGGAGCAGCGCAAGGAGTACGGGTCGGTGCCTCGGCTGCTGGATTCGCTGGGGGTGTTCGACGGGCGGGTGCTGGCCGCGCATTCGATTCATTTGTCGGATGAGGACATCGCGATCTTCGCTGCGCGTGGGGTGGGGATGGCGCATTGTCCTGGGTCTAACGCGAAGCTGGCTTCGGGGATCGCGCGGATCAAGGATTTGCGGGCGGCTGGGGTGGCGATCGGTCTCGGGACGGATGGTCCGGCGTCGAACGATGACATCGATCTGTGGGAAGAGCTGCAACTGACGGCGATGTTGGCTCGGTTGGCGAACGATGATTCGACTGTGGTTACGGCTAAGGATGTTTTCCTGATGGCGACCCGGGGTGGGGCTGAGGCGCTGGGGCGGCATGACCTTGGCGTGCTGGAGCCGGGCCGCTGGGCGGACCTGGTGCACGTCGACCTCGACGACCCGGCGTTCGCCGCGGGGCTGGACGTACCGGACGAGCAGTTGCTGGCGAACCTCGTGTGGGCGGCCGGTTCCCGGCGGGTGCGCGACGTGTGGGTCGCGGGCGAGCAGGTCGTCACCGACGCCGAGCCGACCCGGGTCGACCGCCGCGAGATCCAGGCGACGGTGGCCGACACCGCCGCCCGGCTGCGCGCCTGACCTCAGCGAGGACGTACCTGGATTTCGGTGAAGTGGGCTTCCGGGGTGGCGGTCACGGCGGTGAGGACGGCCGTCGCCACGGAATCCGGGCGCAGGTACTTGTCGGCCTCGTAGCTCCCGCCTTCTTGGGTGCGGACATTCCGCTGCATGTCGGTGTCGGTGCGGCCGGGGAAGATCGACGTCACGCGCAGGTCAGGTTCTTCGGCGCGAAGTGAGTCGGTGAACGCGCGGACGGCGAATTTGCTTGCCGCGTAAGGACCCCAGCCCGGTCGAGCGGTGTACCCGGCTCCGGAGTTGATCACGACGACGTGGCCGTTCGCGGCACGGAGCGCGGGCAGCAGGAGGCGGGTCAGTTCGGCTACTGCGATGACGTTCACTTCGAGGTTCGTGCGCCATACCGACGATGGCGAGTCGGCGACGGTGCCGATTTTGCCGGCGCCTGCGGAGTGGACGAGAACATCAAGGCGGTCGATCTTGCTCGCTGCGGCTTCGAGTGACGCGGTGTCGGTGAGGTCGACCGGCCATGGCTCGGCGCTGGGCAGTTCCTCGGCCACCTTCGCCAGGGCGTCGGTGTCGCGGCCGCCTAGGAGCAGGCGGTGCGTTGGGGAGAGCTGGTGCGCGATAGCTGCGCCGATGCCTCGGGAGGCGCCGGTGATCAAGGCGAGCGGCAGATCGGTCATACCGCCAACGGTAGGCGTCTGCGGGACGCGCGCCAGTCAGGGGGAGGTCACGTCCCGCAGTGAGCCGCGGCCTGCGGGTCGCGTGGGTAGCGGATCTCCGTTCGGTGTATCGAGCCGGTGAAATTGTCGATAAATCGGCTCCAGGTGAGGGGTTCGCGGGTCGAGGCGAGCACTTCCCGCACGTCGGGGCAGCGCAGTGCTTGGCGGGCGGCGTCGATCTCGACGGGCTGGAACATCCGGATCTCGCCGTCGGTGGCGTAGTCGCCGCGTCCGGCTTCGGCGATCTCCCATGCTGCTACCAGCCACTTCGAGTGGCCGGGGCGGCCGTGGAGGATCGACGTCGAATGTGCGGCGAGGTCGCTTGCCAGGCCGTAGCCGTCGTGGATGCGCACGTCTAGCGACACGATGTTGCTGATCGCGCCCATGCTGTCGGCCGCCATGGTCACGTACGGGCGGTCGGTCGGAAAGCGGAACCACTGTTTCACGTCGCCGTAGCTGTAGACGAGCACCGCTGGCTGCTTCGTCGCTTGCACCGCGTCGACGGCGTGGCGGATGACGTCCTGGCCCAGATAGTCCGTGGCCAGTACCGGATGTTCGTGTCCGGTCGCCCATGACCAGTATCCGCGTTCGTCGGTGACGCTGACCGCTAGATGGGTGTTCTCGTAGGGCACGCGCAGCCAGCCGCCCGCGATCACCGACCACGCGGCGACTCCGGCGGCCAGCGCGATTGTCTTGCGGGTCACCGGAATCGCCATGACTGGAAGCAGAAGCACGAACAACGCGGGCAGCAACATCCGGCCGTGCATGAAATCTCCGCCGACTCGCACGACGTACAGGGCGAGCAAAAGCGCGCCTGCCAGTGAAGTCAGCAGCAGAACTAGGGATCGGCGCACCATGATCGCTGCGATTACTAGGAGCAGCAACGGAATCCACAGCACGTAGGGGTTGATCAGGTCGGCTAGATACGCGAAGCCGCGCGGCCAATCGCTGTTGGCTGCTTCCTTAGCGAGCGCGGTGTTTGGGGTGAGCAAACCGTAGTAGCCCATCCGAAACACCTGATATGCCACCGGCATCGTGACGCCTGCGCCTAACCAGCCAAGCACGGCAAGCCATCGAGGACGGCGCAGCAGCACGAGTGCGACGAAGCCGACCACGCTGAACAACGCCAGGTCCGGCCGCACCAGCGGGCCTAGGCCAAGCACGACCGCGGTGGCGATCGGCGCTTTGCCGCGCACCAGCAACCACCAGCTCAGGCCCAGCCACAGCAGCACCAGGCCGGTTTCCAGCCCGGAGGTCGCGAAGTCGCGGAACGGCGGGAGCGCGCACACGACCAGCGCACCGGCGGGAGCCACTGGTCCGGCGTAGAGCCGGCGGGCGCCGTCGAGGCCGAAGAACAGGCCGCCGACCGCGCACAGCAGGCCGGTGAGCACCGCGATCCATTCCAGCGGCGGTCCGGGGATCGTGCCGACGCCGGCGAGCAGCCAGGTCCACAACGGACTCGTGCTCGCCTCGACGCGCTCGCCGACGTTGAACACCGGTCCGTTCCCGGCGAGGATTTGCCGGACGGTGCGGAGCACGAGCAGTCCGTCGTCGCTCATCCACCGGCGCTGCCAGGCGAGCACCGTGTACAGCACGAGGACCGCCCCGGTGGCGGCCCACGTGCAGGTCATCGGGCGGCGGTACCACGGAGGCGGGTCGTCCAGCTGCGCGCCAGCGGCCGCGGTCATGATTGGTCCAGACCTCCCCGAGACGTGGTGTGCAGCCACAGTCTCGCATCCGGCCACCCGTGACGCTCAGTGGTCGGGAGTCGGCTACTTCACGGCGGATGCCGCGGCGGAGGCGGTCGGGGAGGGCGGAACGGTCGGCGGTGCGGGGGCGGGCGGGGCGAGGCCGATGTCCAGGTCCATCCGTTCGCGGTCCTTGCCGCCAAGGGTGAACGGCGAGGTGCAGCCGGTCGCCGGGTCCGCGGCCGAGTCCAGGCCGGGGGCACCCGCGCCGCGCTGAGTGACGGTGAGCCCGTCCGGCAGCTTCGACACGTCGAAGCACACCTGATAGGTGCCGTCCTTGCGCTGGTCGAACAGATAGCTGCCGTCGGCGTTCGTGCGCGTGGTGGCGACGGTGCCGCCCGCGCCGTCCTTGAGCGTCACCGGAAGATCCGGGTAGCCGGGTTCGTCGTCGTCCTGCATGCCGTTGCGGTTCAGGTCTTTCCACGCGCGGTCGCCGATCTTGCCGACCGCCGGCTGCGGAATGACGGTGACCGTCGCGGTCGCCTTCTGCTCGGCGAGCGGCCCGCCCGGACCGGTGCCGGTGACCTTCGCGGTGTTGACGTGCCCGTTGTCGTCCTCGGTGAGGTTCGGGTGGTCGCAGGCGAGTTCCCGCGACGCACCGCCGGCGAGGTCGAAGGCGCCGGGAAGCCCGGAGCACCACGGGTCCTTCACCAGCAGCCCGGTAATCGGCTGAGTGCCGGTGTTGGCGACGGAGATACGGAAGTGCGCGGCGTCGCCGGCCGGGATGGCAGCCGACGGGCCCCACGTTCCGTCCGCCGGATTCCGCACCTCCATCTTCACCGTGAACGCGGCGAGAGCCACGTGCACGCAGTCCCACAGCACCCAGTTGTGGTTGGTGCGGGCGAAAAACGAGACCGCCGCGGTGTCGTCCGGCGCGGTGACCGGCGCCAGCTCCTGCTGGGCGAGCTTGCCGTCGGACGCGACGTCGTGCGTCACCGCGAGCGGTTTCTCCACCAGCACCCGGCCGGTGCGGTCGGCGAAGCGCAGGCCGGTGGTCGCGCTCGCGCGCGAACCGAGGCCGGACTGCGTGGTGCCCGCCCACACTGTCAGCGCGTATTGCCCGCCGGGCACCGCCTTCACCTGCTGGCTGGCCGAGCTGACCCGGCCGTCCGGCGTCTGGATCTGCGCGTTGACGTGCCCGTCGACCGCGTGCGCGGTGCTGGTGAGCAGCTTCGGCACCCGGTCGGCCGGAGTGCTGCGCGGAACCGGCGCGGCGGGGGTGAACAGGTACTCCCTCGGCGGTCCGCCGGGCGAACCGGCGTCCTCCACGCTCGGGTTGGCCGCGATGCCGCCGCAGTCCGGAGCCCCCTCGGCGGGAGCGGATCCGGGTGAAACGACGGCGAGCGCGCCGACCAGCATCGCTGTACTGGCCGCCGCGCCCGCCGTACGTCCGATCGCGACTTTCCTTGCCCGCCTCACGCGGTGAAGCTAGACCCAGGATGGGCGTGCGGCGGTAAGAAACACCCCAAAGTGTTACCGGTGGCCGATCCGGCCGGGCAATCCGAAGGCGCCCTTCTTCCACACCGACACGATCGCCGGCCGCGGCTGGGAGTTGCCGCCGTCCGGCCAGTGCGAGGTCGGGTTCGCCGAACTGGCCGCGTCCTCGCCGGGGTGCTGCACCGCGACGAGCACGAGGTTTTCGGTGACGACCGGACCGCACGTCTCGGCCCCGACCGGCACGGACAGGAACTGCTTCACGTGCCCGCGCTCGGGCCCGGTCACCGGCACCGAGAACAAGCCGTCGTTCGCGCCGAGGGTGTTCCCGTCGGTGGAGATCCACAGGTTGCCGTGCGGGTCGAAGGCCACGTTGTCCGGGCACGAGATCGGGCTGACCTGGTTCTTCGGGAACCCGCCGAAGTAGGTGTCGGCTGTCGCCGGGTCGCCGCAGACGAGCAGCAGCCGCCAGGAGAACCGGGTCGAGGCACTGTCGCCTCGCTCCTCGTCCCATTCGAGGATGTGCCCGTTCTTGTTGCGGGTGCGCGGGTTCGCCTCGTCCGGGGCCGCCTTGCCCGCCGCGCCGCGGTCGGAGTTGTTGGTGAGCGCGGCGTAGATCCGGCCGTTGACCGGGTTCGGCTCGATGTCCTCCGGACGGTCCATTTTGGTCGCCCCGGCACGGTCAGCGGCCTGGCGGGTGAACACGTAGACCTCCTCCGCGGTGAATCCGTCCACAAAGGACTTGTCGCCGCTGGCGAGCGGAATCCACTCGCCGGTGCCGTCGAACTCGCCGTCGGCGGGCAACTTGCCGGAACCGTCGATCTCGCCCGGGCTGTTGCCGGAGAATTTGGCGACGTACAGGGTTCCGTCGTCCAGCAGCGCCGAATTGTGCCGCCGGGCGAGCGCGGAATTCCCCTTCTTGTACTTGCCCTTCGAGACGAACTTGTAGATGTACTCGAACCGCTCGTCGTCGCCGGAGTACACCGCGACCCGGCCGTCCGCGGTGATCTTGACGTTCGCCGCCTCGTGCTTGAACCGGCCGAGCGCGGTGTGCTTCACCGGCGTGGAATTCGGGTCATTCGGGTCGATTTCCACGACCCAGCCGAACCGGTTGGGCTCGTTGGGCTCTCGGGAGACGTCCCAGCGCTGGTCGAACCGCTCCCATTTGCGCGTGCTCTCGCCGGTGCCGATCGCGTACCGCTTGAGCCGCGCGGCCTGCGCCGGGTCGGTCACCTTGTCCGCGTGCGCGAAGTACTGGTGGAAGTTCTCCTCGCCGGACAGCACGGTGCCCCACGGCGTGACGCCGCCGGAGCAGTTGTTCTGGGTCCCGCGCACGCGCTTGCCGGACGGGTCGGCCGACGTCTTGAGGTACTTCGAACCGGCCGCCGGACCACGCACCTCGAAAATCGTGTCGAGGGTGATCCGCCGGTTCAGCGGGCTCGGCACGGTGCGCAGCGCGCCGCCGATCGGGTCGCGCAGCGTTTGCAGCACCGACAGCCCGTGGGCCGCCCAGGCGATCTTCACCTGCTCTTCGGTGGGGTTGGCCGGGTCGTACTGATCGGCCGGGAAGAGGTGCACCTCGGTGGTGTACTCGTGGTTGACGACCAGCAGATTGCGCAGACCGAGCGGATCCTGCGGGATCAGGCCGACGAAGTCGTTGTTGTAGCCGAACTGCTTGGCCTGCGCGGCCGCGGTCTGCTTGCGGAAATCGAACTTCGGCGCGCCGGGGACCACCGGGTCGCCCCAGCGGATCACCACGTGCTGGGCGTAACCGTCGGGGATGCTGACGACGTCGAGTTTGTTCGGCGGCACCGGAGTGAAGTCGGTGCCGGGCACCGCACGGCCCTTCGCCAGCGGCACCGGAGCCTGGGTGGGCGTGGCCGCGGCAGCGGTGCCGGACAGCGCGGCGAACCCGCCCGCCGCCGCGGCCATCACCGCGCCCGCCTTGAACACGCCGCGGCGCGAGACGCCCTTGGCGATGTCGCCGAAGTACTCGTTGCCGGTCGGGTTCGGGGCCTCGTGCGCACACGCGTTGCCGCAGCGGTATTCGCAGGTGATCGGTGACCGGCCGCCGGAATGCGCGGTGAACAAGGGCAGCAGTCGTCCGGGCTCCAGGGACACGGGGCCTCCAGGGTCGCTTCTCGGTGGGAACGCAGCGACCGTATGCGGCGAAAACCCCCTGAACCGGACTAAAAGGTGAACAGCGGGTGTATTCACGCAAAGACGGCGATCACCCCCGAACAGACAGTCCAGGGGCGATCGCCGAGGGTGGTGGCGAGGCTCAGAACTCCTCGTCACCGACGAGCGCGGCCTCCTTCGGCACGGTGTGCGGGTCGGCCTTCTTCTCCCGCTGCGAAAGCAGCACGGCGGCGATCAGGCAGAGCACCGCGGCGATCAGGAACGGACCCTGCTCCCAGCCCATCCACTCGGCGACGTGCCCGACGAGCGTGGCCGCGATCGCGCCGCCGAACCAGCGGCAGAAGTTGTACCCGGCGCTCGCGACCGGCCGCGGCGCGTCGCTGATCGACATCGCGGTGCCGGTGAACAGCGTGTTCAGCAGCCCGGAAACCAGACCGGACAGGATGATCCCGACGACCACCACCGGCTTGCTCGGGATGGCCAGCACCAGCATCAGCACGGTGTAACCGACCACGGCCAGCGCCGCCGCGTGCCGTTCGCCGAAGCGGGCGGCCATCTTCGGGGCGAGCACCACGCCGGCGATCGCCACGCACAGACCCCAGCCGCAGAAGATCAGCCCGACCGCGATGGCGCTCCAGCCAAGCACGAACGGGGACCAGGCGAGCACCGCGAAGAACGCGGCGGTGTACAGCGCCGAAGCGAGCGACGTGCGCAGCAGGCCAGGGTGTTTCAGCGCGCGGATCGGGTCGAGCAGCTTGATCGGCTCCCGCTTCTCGTGCGAATCGCTCTGCAGGAAGATCGAGCACAGCACCAGCGCGGCGACCATCAGGACCGCGGTGCCGAGGAACGGACCGCGCCACGAGATCGTGCCCAGCAGCGCGCCGAGCAGCGGACCGACGGCGAGCCCGACGCCCAACGCGGCCTCGTAAAGCAGGATCGCGCCGGATTGGCCACCGGTCGCCGCGCCGACGATCACCGACAGCGCGGTGGCGATGAAGAAGGCGTTGCCCAGTCCCCACACCGCGCGCAGGCCGACGAGCTGCTCGATCGAACCGGCGGCGGCGCACAGCGCGGTCGCGGCGACGATCAGCGTCAGCCCGACCAGCACGGTCCGCTTGGCCCCGAACCGGGCGGACATCGCGCCGGTGAACAGCATCGCGATCACCTGCACGCCGAGATACGACGTGAACAGCAGCGTGACCTGGGACGGCGAAGCGTTCAGCCCCTTGGCGATGGACAGCAGGATCGGGTCGACGAGGCCGATGCCCATGAACGCGATCACCGCGGCGAACGCGGTGATCCACACCTGTTTGGGCTGGCCCTTGACCGCGTCCAGCAGGCTTGAGTGGTGCTCAGCGCTCATCGCGGATCAGTTCCTCCTTCAGACATAACGGCGAGTTCCGCGGCGGGGTCGTCACGGTGGAAGTCGGCGATCAGCTTGGTGAGCGCGGGAAGCGCGGCGTCGATGGCGGCGCGCTCGGCCGGATCGAGGCGATCGAGCCGCGCCCGCAGCTCCGCCTCGCGGCCCGCGATCATTTCGGCGTAGAACCGCTCGCCTTCCGGGGTGGCCTCCACTAGCACGGCGCGCCCGTCCTCGGGATCGGGACGGCGGGTCACCATGCCGAGCCGTTCGAGCCTGCGCACGACGTCGGTCATCGACGGCATCCGGACGCGTTCGAGCCGGGAGAGCCTGCTCATCCGGCTCGGCCCGCGGCCGACCAGCTCCGACAGGACCGACCCCTGGGTCAGCGTCAGCAGCTGGACGGATTCGCGGCGCACCAGGTAGTACAGCCGGAACACCACCGGCCGCAGCCGTTGCGCCAGATCGCCCTTCGCGGAAGTCACTTAGCTAGGCTAACAAAAATTAGTTAGGGTAGCGAAGTAATTCGGCTCACAAGGTGGTCCAGTCCAAGCCCCCTAGGCTGGAGCAGTGGATGCGGTGATCTTCGACCTCGACGGCGTACTGGTGGACTCCGAGACGACGTGGGACGAGGTGCGCCGCGCCGTAGTCGCCGAGCACGGCGGGACCTGGCGGCCGGAGGCGACGCGCGCGCAACAGGGCATGAGCACCCCGGAATGGGCGCACTACCTCGTGGAAACCCTCGGCGCGCGGCTCACGCCGGACGAGATCGCGCGCAAGGTGATCGACGAGATGGCCGCCCGCTACGCCGACCACCCGCCGGTGATCGACGGCACCGACCAGGTCGTGCGCGAGATCTCCCGGCACTGGCCGGTCGCGATCGCCAGCTCGTCGCCGCCGGTGCTGATCCACTCGTTCCTGACCGCGTGCGATCTGACCTCGCTGGTCCCGGTCGCGGTATCGAGCGAGGAAGTAGCCGCGGGCAAGCCCGAACCGGACGTCTACCTGCGGGCGGCGATGCTGCTGGGTGTCGAGGCTTCGCGATGCGCCGCGGTGGAGGACTCGACGAACGGCCTGCGCGCGGCGTTCGCGGCGAACATGACGGTCTTCGCGGTGCCGAACCCGCACTTCCCGCCAGATCCGGAAGTGCTGCGGGAGGCCACGGTGCTGCCGAATCTGGCCGCGCTGCCCGCCGCGCTCAGTGCGTGACGCAGCCCACAGCGGCAAATAACCCCATATCGGTCGCAGCGGGTATTCACCCGGTCGCGCGGCGCCATCCTGAACGTCGGCCAACAAGATCGGCATCAGGGGTGGAAATGGCTGCACCAGACCAGGATTGGGACATCGTCAGCAGCGTCGGGCTCACCGCGCTCGGAGTGGCCGCGGGCCGGGCGATCGCGACGGTGTCCCCGGATCCGCTGATCGAAGACCCGTACGCGGCGGAGTTCGTCCGTGCCGCGCATCCGCCGCGGCCGATGCCGATCGAGCCGGTCGGCGACGCGCTCTGGATGGCGATGGCCGAGTACCTCGCGGTGCGGTCCCGGTTCTTCGACGAGGTGGTCACCGGGGCGGACGCGCCGCAGGTTGTGATCCTCGCCGCGGGGCTCGACGCCCGCGCGTACCGGCTGGACCTCTCCGGCCGCGATGTCTTCGAGGTGGACCAGCCGCGGGTGCTCGCGTTCAAGCAGGAAGTACTGGGCGGCTTGGGCGCGGTCCCGCGCTGCCGCCGCCACGCGATCGGAGCGGACCTGCGCGAGGACTGGCCCGCCGCACTGGAAAACGCCGGATTCGACCCCGCCCGTCCGACGGTGTGGATCGCCGAGGGCCTGCTGCCGTATCTGCCCGCGGCGGCGGAGGAACTGCTGTTCGACCTCGTGCACGCCCGCAGCGCGCCGGGCAGCCGGATCGGCATCGAACACATCCCCGACCTCGGCAACACCGACATCCTCGACACCATCCGGTCGTCGGACGCCGGAACCCGGCTCGGCCTGGACGTCAACGACGTGCTCTCGACCGAACCCCGCCGGAACCCGGTCGAATGGCTCGCCGGACAGGGCTGGCGGACGACCGTCGACCGCGCGGGCGACCTCGCCGCCAGCTACGGCAAGCACCTGCCCGACCAGTTCGGCTACGCGATGACCAAAACCGAACTGGTGACCGCCGACCTGCCCTGAACAGCCGTGCGGGGAACCCTCAGAGACTCAGAGCCCCCAGGGTTCCCCGCACGGACGGGCTCAGCGCTCCAGTTCGCCGCGGATGAAGGCGTCGACCGCGTCGCGGGCGGTCGAGTCGTCGTACTGCTCCGGCGGCGACTTCATGAAGTAGGACGAGGCGGAGAGGATCGGGCCGCCGATGCCGCGGTCCTTGGCGATCTTCGCCGCGCGCACCGCGTCGATGATGATGCCCGCCGAGTTGGGGGAGTCCCACACCTCGAGCTTGTACTCCAGGTTCAGCGGCACGTCGCCGAACGCGCGGCCCTCGAGCCGGACGTAGGCCCACTTGCGGTCGTCGAGCCACTGCACGTAGTCCGACGGTCCGATGTGGACATTGCCCTTGCCGAGCTCCCGGTCCACCTGCGACGTGACCGACTGGGTCTTCGAGATCTTCTTCGACTCGAGCCGCTCCAGCTCCTTCATGTTCAGGAAGTCCATGTTCCCGCCCACGTTGAGCTGCATCGTGCGGTCGAGCTGCACGCCGCGGTCCTCGAACAGCTTCGCCAGCACGCGGTGCGTGATGGTGGCGCCGACCTGGGACTTGATGTCGTCGCCGACGATCGGGACGCCCGCGTCGGTGAACTTCTTCGCCCACTCCGGGTCGGAAGCGATGAACACCGGCAGCGCGTTGACGAACGCGACGTTCGCGTCGATCGCGGCCTGCGCGTAGAACTTGTCGGCCTCTTCGGACCCGACCGGGAGATAGGAGACGAGCACGTCGACCTGCGCGTCGCGCAGCGCGGCGACCACGTCGACCGGAGCCTCGTCGGACTCCTCGATGGTCTCGCGGTAGAAGCGGCCGAGGCCGTCGTAGGTGTGCCCGCGCTGGACGGTGACGCCGAGCGGCGGCACGTCGGCGATCTTGATCGTGTTGTTCTCGCTGGCGGAGATCGCCTCCGAGAGGTCGCGGCCGACCTTCTTCGCGTCGACGTCGAACGCGGCGACGAACTCGATGTCGCGCACGTGGTAGTCGCCGAACTGGACGTGCATCAAACCGGGGACGCGCGCACCGGGGTCCGCGTCGCGGTAGTACTGCACACCCTGGACCAGCGACGAGGCGCAGTTGCCGACGCCCACGATGGCCACCCGAACGCGGCGGTTGGAGCCCATGCCGGTTTCTCCTTCAATCTCATTCACTTGCATCTGCAGGTCTGCCGCCCCGTTGCGGCCGCCGCTCAACTCGGTCCCGGCTGCTCCGGGCCGCGCTGCTCGGCTTGTTCGTGCGCGATCAGCTCGTTGAGCCAGCGCACCTCCCGCTCGCTCGACTCCAGCCCCAGCCGGTGCAGCTCGCGGGTGTAGCGGTCGATCTTCTCTTCGGCCCTGGCCAGCGCGTCCCGCAAGCCTTCGCGCCGCTCCTCGACGCGGCGGCGACGGCCTTCCAGGATTCGCATCCTGACGTCGGCCGGTGTCCGCGAGAAGAACGCCAGGTGGACGCCGAATCCCTCGTCGTCCCACGTCTGCGGTCCCGCGTCGCCGAGCAGTTCGGCGAAGCGTTCCTTGCCCTCGGCGGTGAGCTTGTAGACGCGGCGGCCGCGCCGGGACCACGCCCGGTCGTCCGCCTCGTCGAACTCCTCGACGAGGTAGCCGGCCCGCAGCAACCGGCGCAAGGTCGGATACAGCGAGCCGTACGAGAACGTCCGGAACATCCCGAGCGTCTCGTGCAAACGTTTGCGCAGCACGTACCCGTGCATGGGCGCCTCGTGCAGCAATCCGAGGATCGCGAGTTCGAGCACACCACACCCCATTCCGGGAATACGCCGCGGCCAGTCTCGTTGATCACCCGGGACTGGCTCAGCCAACCTACTCGCCGAGTATATCGCGCCGATACATCGAAGTGGCGGAAGTAACCCGCGATCAGCACGCGGCCGCTGATCCGTGACCAGAGCGTTAGCTAACTTCCGGCGTGTCCGAACGGTCGCCCTGGGTGCGGGAAAGCAGGGGGCACCGCGGACACAGAAAGAGCCCGTACTCTGTCCTCGTGCGAAACCAGCGGCAGGTTGTGGATTACGCCTTGCAGCGCCGTGCGCTGCTGGCCGGCGTCCGCTCCGGGCGCGTCGGAGACCACGAGGTCTGCGACGCGAGCCCGTACCTGCTCCGCGCGGCGAAATTCCACGGCAGACCCGAGGACCGGGCCTGTCCGATGTGCCGCCGGGCTCCGCTGCACCTCGTCTCCTGGGTGTACGGCGACGAGCTCAAGCACGTCTCGGGATCGGCACGCACCCCCGACGAACTGGCCCGGATGTCCGGGATTTTCGGGGAGTTCACCGTCTATGACGTAGAGGTGTGCCGGACGTGCCATTGGAACCATCTGGTTCTGTCCTATGTCCTCGGCACGGGAGAGCCCCAGCCGACCCGGCCGCGAAGGACTGCCGGGCAGTGACGAGTACCACAACCGCTGCAGAACGCGGGGCGGCGCGCCGCCGTTCATCCCGGACGGCGGTGCCGGCAGTGCAGCCCTCGGAGGCCCATTCGTGAACGACGACCGCAACCGCTCCTGGCCGAGCCAGGAGCCAGATGCACCTCGCCGTGCCCGGCGACCGCAGGAGGACCCCGGTCCCGCCTGGCCAGCCGATGACGCCCCCCGGCGCCCCGCGCCGCCCCGCCGTCCTCCCGCGGGCGGCCCGCGTCCGCCGCGCGCCCCGCGCGCCGAAGCCGGTCCTGAGTGGCCGAGCGGCGACGAAGGCGGCCCGCAGTGGCCCGCGGCTGACGAGCCGCGCCGTCCGCAGCGCCCGCCACAGAACCGTGCTCCGCAAGGCCGTCCCCCCCAAGGCCCGCAGGACCGAGGCGCGAACACCCGTGCGTCGCAGATCCTCGACGGACAGGGCGCACCGCCGCCGCGCCGTCAGCCGCCGGGCGGACGTCCCGTCCCCAACGGCGGCCCGAACGGCAACGGCACCCAGGGCTTCCGGCAGCCGCCGCCGAACGGACGGCCTCCGCAGCGCCGCCCGGTCCCGCCGCCGCCGTCCTTTCCGGAGTCCGACCGCGAGCCGGACCTGATCACGCACGCCGAGCACAACGGCTACGCCCCGTACGACGACCGGTACGACGACGACCGCTACGACCCGTACGACGAGGAAACCCGACTCGCCCAGTACTCGGACGACGCGGACTTCGAGGACGACCCGGAAGACGAAGAGGACGGCAAGAAGAAGAGCAAGGCCGACCTCACGCCGAAGCAGCGCCGCAAACGCCGGTGGAAGATCATCCGGCGGGTGCTGTACGCGATGTTCGGCCTGTTCTTCGTGGTGCCCGCGATCGCGTTCGTGATCACCTACTTCACCGTCGACGTGCCCTCGCCGCAGGAAGTGCTCGCGCAGCAGAGCCAGCCGATCACCTTCTACTACGGCGACAAATCGGTGATGGGCCGGGTGGTCCCGCAGGGCGGCGACCGCCAGCTGCTGCAGCCCAACCAGGTGCCCGAGGTCGTCAAGCACGCCGTGTACGCGGCCGAGGACGCGACCTTCGAGACCAACTCCGGCTTCAACGTGATGGCGATCCTGCGGTCGGTCTTCAACCAGGCGACCGGCGGCACCGGCGGCGGTTCGACCATTTCGCAGCAGTACATCAAGCAGGCGACCAAGAACGACGCCCCCACGCTGACACGTAAATGGACCGAGCTGGCGAAGTCGTTCAAGCTGAACAACGAGACGTCCAAATCGGACATCATCACCGGCTATCTGAACATCGTCTTCTTCGGCCGCGGCGCGAACGGCATCGCCGCCGCGTCGAAGGCCTACTTCGGCAAGGACGTCGGGCAGCTCAACGCGTCCGAGGCGGCACTGCTCGCCGGGATGATCCAGGGTCCGAGCCGCGACCGCGACACCGCGTACGTCCAGAAGCGCTGGACCTACGTGATGGACCAGATGGTGGCCAACCACTGGCTCTCGCCCGCCGACCGCCAGGCCGCGCAGCTTCCCACGATGATCCCGCGCGACTCGCAGAAGAAGCAGGACGCCGGAACGCTGGACTACTTCATCCGGCAGCGCGTCGTGCAGGAACTGGAGGCAAAGGGCTACGACGAGGACAAGCTGTACTCCACCGGCGCGAAGATCTACACGACGATCGACCCGAACGCGCAGAAGATCGCGGTCCAGTCCATCCAGGACAACATGGAAGGCCAGACCGACGAGAACATCCGGGGAGCGCTGGTCGCCGTCGACCCGAGAACCGGGGGCGTGCTCGCCTACTACGGCGGGCCGACCACGGTGAAGGACGACGCGGGCAAGGACAAGCTCGCCACGGACTGGGCGAACGTGCCGCAGAACCCCGGCTCGTCCATGAAGGCCTTCGACCTCACCGCCTGGCTCAAAATGGGCAAGGGCCTCGGCGAAACCTTCGACGGCACCGACCGGCGGGAACTCGGCGGCCGCGTGGTCCGCAACGCGGGCGAAAGCTCCAGTTGCGGTCCGCAGTGCACGGTCAAGAAGGCCATGGAGGTCTCGGCGAACACCGTGTTCTACGACATGGTGCTGAACTGGACGAAACCGGCCAGGGTCGCGGAGGCCGCGAAGGAAGCGGGCGTGCAGGCCGCTCCGAAGGGCAAGGCCAAGCTCGGCACGAGCGACGCCAACATCGCCCTCGGCGGTGGTGCCACCGTGGTCACCCCGGAGGACATGGCCGCCGGGTACGCGTCGTTCGCCTCCGGCGGCGTCCGGCGCGACCAGCACTTCGTCGCGAAGCTCACGAATTCCCAGGACGAGGTCATCTTCGACGACACCAACGGGCAGGGAAAGCCCGCGTTCGACGACAACGCGGACAAGAGCAAGCAGATCGCCGGGAACGTGACCGAGGCGCTCGGCCCGGTCATCGCCGAATCGCACCTGAAATGCCCGAGCGGCCACGAGTGCGCGGGCAAGACCGGTACGCAGCAGTACGACCCGCAGGACGGCGACCCGAGCGCGTACAAGGACCGCAACGCCCAGACCTGGATGGTCGGGTACACGCCGTCGGTGTCGGCCGCGGTCTGGATCGGCGGCGACGGCAACAAGCCGCTGCACGACAAGAACGGCAAGCCGATCTTCGGTAAGACGATCGCGGGCCCGGCCTGGCAGGACTTCCTCACGAACTACCTGCAGGACAAGCCGGGCGAGAAGTTCGACAAGGTCACCGCGATCGGCAAGGACGCCGACGAGGTCATCACGCCGAGCCGCACGGCCCCGCCGCCGCGCCAGACCTCGAGCGAAGAAGCGCCCCCGCCGTCCACGACGTCCTCGTCGTCGGCTCCGCCGACCAGCTCGTCGCATCCGCCGTCCTCGACGACCAGCCCGACCCGTCCGAGCGGCATCTTCGGCGGCGGCACCGAAGGCGGCAACCCCGGCAGCGGCGGCGGTCCCGTGGTGAACGGCGAACCGCCGCGACGCACTGGCTGATCCGCGCTCGACCCAGGAAAGAGGCTCCTCTCCACCCCGGAGAGGAGCCTCTTTTTGCCGGTACCGACCGACTGGGGGTGCGGTAGGTTCACCGACGGTCTCCCTCCCCAGCGGAGGGGATCGGCCAGGCGAGTGAACCTCGACCGGGGTTGGCGCGTCTGGTGAACAGAGGGCCTCCTGCGTCCGCAGCTTGCCCGCGTCCGAGAAGAGGATCCGCAGTGAACGACGACCGCAGCCGCTCCTGGCCCGACCGGGATCCCGACCCGCGGCGTCAACCACCTCCGTCCCAGTCCGGGCCGCCGCCGTGGGCGCGCGGTCCGCAGCGTCCGGCCGCCGGGCCGGGCAGTCCGGCGGGTCCGGCCGGTTCTCCGCCGCCGGGCCGCCGTCCGCCGCCGCCCGGCCGCCGCCCGATCCCGCCGCCGCAGCGAGAGCCGGACCTGATGACCCACCGGATGGTCGAGGACGACTACCGCGATCCGGGCTATCGCAACGCCGGTTACCGGGACGCCGGCTACCGCGACGAGGGTCCGCTCGATCCGGACGAGGTCTATCCGTCGGAGGACCTGGACAAGAAGGGCCGCACGCCCGCCCAGCGCAAGAAAAGACGCTGGAAGATCATCCGGCGCTGCGCGTACGCGTTCGTCGGGCTCTTCATCGTCCTCCCAGCGATCGCGTTCGTGATCACCTACTTCATGGTCGACGTGCCCTCGCCGCAGAGCGTCGCGCAGGGTCAGAACCAGGCCGTCACCTACCTGTACGCCGACGGCAGCCCCATGGGCAAGGACGTGCCCTCGGGCGGCAACCGGCAGATCCTCACCGCGCAGCAGATCCCAGACGTGGTGAAGCACGCGGTGATCGCGACCGAGGACTCGACGTTCGAGACCAACTCCGGCTTCGACGTCACCGGCCTGCTGCGCGCGGTCTTCAACAACCTCACCGGCGGTACCGGCGGCGGGTCCACGATCTCGCAGCAGTACATCAAGAAGGCCACCGACAACGACGCCCCGACGCTCACCCGTAAATGGACCGAGCTGGCGAAGTCCTTCAAGATGAACCAGACGTACGAGAAGCAGGACATCATCACCGCGTACCTGAACATCATTTACTTCGGGCGCGGGGCGTACGGCGTCGGCGCGGCGTCGCAGGCCTTCTTCCACAAGGACGTCTCGAAGCTCGACTATTCGGAGGCCGCGCTGCTGGCCGGGCTGATCCAGCAGCCGGGCCGTTCGGAGAACCCGAAGGTGGCCCAGGGCCGCTGGACCACCGCGCTCGACCGGATGCTCGAGAACAAATACATCACCGCGCAGCAGCGGCAATCGGCGAAGTTCCCGGACGTCATCCCGCTGGCGGATTCGAAGGACGAAACGAACGCCCCGTACAAGTTCATTTCCAAACAGGTGCGCGACGAGCTTGGTCAGCACGGCATCGGGGACGACAAGTACTACTCGGGCGGCTACACGATCCAGACCACCATCGACAAGCGCGCCCAGGAGCTCGCGACCCAGGCGGCGACCGACGCGCTGAAAGACCAGTCGGACGACCGGCTGCTCGATTCGCTGGTGGCGATCGATCCGAAGACCGGCGGAGTGCTCGCCTATTACGGCGGACCGGCGACCATCGACGTCAACGGGAAGAAGCAGGGCGCTCGCGACTGGGCGAACACGCCGCAGAACCCCGGTTCGTCGATGAAGGCGTTCGACCTCACCGCGTTCCTCAAAATGGGCAAGGGGATCAACGAGACCTTCGACGGCAGCAACAACCGGGTCTTCGACGGCCGCAAGGTGCGCAACGCGGGTCCCAGCTCCAGCTGCTCCGGGCAGTGCACGGTCGCCGAGGCGATGAAGCGGTCGGCGAACACGGTGTTCTACGACATGGTGCTGAACCAGACGCATCCAGGCCCGGTCGGGCAGGCCGCTCAGGAAGCGGGCGTGAAGATCAAGGACAAGGGCGGCCAGTCGCTGATCTCCACCGCGGACGCGAACATCGCACTCGGCGGTGGAAACACCCAGATCACGCCTGCGGACATGGCCAGCGCGTATGCCACTTTCGCCGCCAACGGCGTCCAGCGCGACCGGCACTTCGTGCTCAAGGTGACCAACTCGCAGAACGAGGTCGCCTACGAGGCGCAGCCGAGCCCGGGCAAGCCAGCGTTCGACAGCAGCGCGGACAAGAGCAAGCAGATCGCGGGCAACGTGACCATGGCGCTGGGTCCGGTGGTCGACTTCTCGCACCTGAAATGCCCGTCCGGCCACGAATGCGCCGGCAAGACCGGCACCCAGCAGCACACGGTGCGCCCCGGCGAGCCGAGCTGGGCGGCGAACGCGAACGCGCAGACCTGGATGGTCGGCTACACGCCGTCGGTTTCGGTCGCGGCCTGGGTCGGCGCGGACGGCGACCAGGCGCTGCACGGCTCGGGCACCTCGCCGATCTACGGGTCGACGATCGCGGGTCCGCTGTGGGCGAAGTTCCTCGACGGCTACCTCAAGGGGAAGCCCGCGGAGAAATTCGACCAGGTGCCGCTGATCGGCGTGCAGGCCCCGCCCGCGCAGGGCGACCAGAACGCGGGCGACGATCAGCAGCCGCCGCAGCAGACCAACGGCAACCAGCCGGACAACCCGGACGGCGACGGCAACGACCACGGCGGGCCGATCAGCGGCGGGCCGAGCCAGCCGCATTGGCCGACCGGGCTTCCGCACTGGCCGTCGGGCCGGCCCTCGTCGCACAACCCGCCCAGCGGCGGTCCGTCGACGGGCGAGGATCCGCCGCAGGAATAACGAAAAAGGCTGTGGCCGCGACGGTGGGGGGAGGCCGTCGCGGCCACAGCCGTTCAGAGGGCGGCGTCAGCCGCCGAGCGTGAGCACGCGGCCTTCAGCGCCCGAGCGGTGCGCGGCTTCGATCACCCGCAACGCCTCGACCGCGCTCGCCGGGTCCACCGGGAAGTCCGCCTCGCCGCGCAGTGCGTCCCGGACCTGGGCGTAAAACGCTTCGTAGCAACCGGTTTCGGTCGGCACCACTTCGGTGTCGTCGTTCACGCCGAGCCGCCCGGCGTCGCTTTCCGGTTCCACGCCCCAGCCGTCGTCGCCCGGGCGAAGACCGGCTTTGATCTGCGGTTCCTGGACATCGAGGCCGTATTTGGTGAAAGTCGCCTGATCGCCGAGCACGCGGAAACGCGGGTTGCGGGTACCGGCGAGCGCGGACGACCACAGGTGCGACCGCACGCCGTTCGCGTGGTGCAGGGCCACGAACACGTCGTCGTCCACCTGCACGCCGGGGCGGCGGCGGTCGACCTCCGCGTACACCTGGGTGACCGGGCCGAACAGCTGGAGCGCCTGGTCGACGATGTGCGCGCCGAGGTCGTAAAGCAGACCACCGGCCTCAGCCGGGTCGCCGAACTCGCGCCAGTTGTCCTTGATCTTCGGCACCCAGCGGTCGTAGCGGGACTCGAAGCGGAACACGGTGCCGAGACGGCCGGACTCGAGCACCTTGCCGACCGTGCGGAAATCCGAGTCCCAGCGGCGGTTCTGGAAAACCGTGAGGCCGACGCCCTTGGCCTTGGCCGCGTCCACCACCCGCTGCGCTTCGGCCGCGGTCGGCGCGAACGGCTTGTCCACGACCACCGGAATCCCGGCCTCGATCGCGCGCAGGGCGAGCGGCACGTGCGTGCGGTTCGGCGTGGTCACCACGATCAAATCAAGATCACCCGCGCGGGCGAAAAGCGCGTCCGCGTCCGGGACCACTTCGGCGCCGGGATGCTCGGCGCGCGCCTGCGCGGCCCGTTCCGGGTTCGCAGTCACCAGCACGGCCGGGACCAGGCCGGGCGTCGCCGCGACCAGCGGCGCGTGGAAGATCCGGCCGCCGATCCCGTATCCGAGGATGCCGACCCGCGCGTCATCAGCCATGACCGCCATTAAACAACACTGTTGCGTAATAGGCTACCCGTCCGCCATGATCGGCCGATGGCGGAAACCGGCGTCAACCTGCGTGGGCTGCGCCGCCACAACCGCGCGCTGCTGCTCGGGCACATCCTGCGCGCGGGCGGGCTGAGCCGGGTCGAGCTGGCGCAACGGACCGGACTGACCCAGCAGGCGGTGTCGAAAATCGTGTCCGACCTGCTTCCGGAAGGGCTGCTGGACGTCGAACGCGCACCCGCGGCTGGGGTCGGCAAACCACGCACGATGCTGCGGCTGCGCCCCGAGGCCCGCTGCGCCCTCGGCGCGCAGCTCGACCGGGACGGCTTTCTCGTGCTGCGCACCGGCCTGACCGGCGAGGTCGAGGAAATCGTGGAAGGACCGCTGCCGATCGGGTTCAGTCCGGAGATCGCGGTCACCGCGATCAGCGACGGCGTACGCAAACTGCTCGCTGACGTCGATCCGGCCCGAGTGCTCGGGCTCGGCGTCGGCGCGGTGGGTCCGCTCGACCACCACGCGGGCCGCGTCCGCGACGCCACGAACATGCCCGGCTGGCACGACGTCCCGCTGCGCGATCTGCTCGCCGAACGCACCGGTCTGCCAGTCACGCTGGACAAAAACACCAACTCCGCCGCCTTCGCCCACGCCTGGCCGGAAGAGACCGCGGCGGCGACGGCTGTCGTGCTCGTCGGCACCGGAATCGGGGTCGGCCTGCTGATCGACGGACGCGTCTACCGAGGTCCGCGCACCAACGCGGGTGAGTTCGGCCACACCACCATCGCCTACGCCGGGCCGCGCTGCGCATGCGGACGCCGCGGCTGCGTCGAGGTCATGCACCGCGCGGCCGGCACCCCGCACGACGCCGCCCGGCTGCTCGGCATCGGACTCGCCGACCTGGTGCAGGTGCTCGATCTCGAACGGATCGTCCTGTTCGGACGGACGGTGCGCGGCGCGCCCGACGTCTACCGCGAAACTGTCGCCGGGCAGCTGCGCGACCTGCTTCCGGTGCCGTACTGGCAGCGCATCGACGTCGAACTGAGCGACCTCGACGAGGAGGCGGTGGCCCTCGGTGCCGCTTTCGAGGTGCTTGCCGGGTTTTACGAGGATCCGAAATGACCGGCAGCCCACTCGCGGACCGATAGCATCTCCCGACGTGTCCCGCGTCTCCCAGCCCGCCGCCGCCGAAGAGCCGGATTCGGCTCCCCGTACGCTCACCCCGGCGGAGCGGATCGCCCCCAGCCGGCACGACCCGCTGGTGGCCGCGGCGACGAGACCCATCGGCGGTCCGATCGGCGCGCACGCCGCGGTCGGCAGGCAGTGGTTCTGGTCGCCGCAGCGCGTCGGGCTCGCGATGGCCGTGCTCGCGCTGGTGGTGTGCTGGTTCGGCAAGGCCTCCTGCATCCAGCAGTACAGCGACTCCAACGGAGTGCACCAGCTCGACTGGCGGTCCGGCCGTCCGTTCGTCGCCATGTGCTACTCCGACATCGTCCCGCTCTACAGTTCGGAAAAGCTCGACGACGCGCGCACCTTCCCCTACGTCACGTCGTGGCAGGAGGATTCGCAGACCGCGGAGAACCAGACCCGGTACATGGAGTACCCGGTGGTCACTGGCCTGTTCCAGTGGATCAACGCGAAGCTCGCGGCAGGCTGGACCTCGGTCGCGAACGCGGGCTGGCTTCCCGGCGCGCTGCCGGTGGCGATCTACTTCAACATCTCCGCGTTCTGGCTCGCGCTCGCCTGGCTCGTCACCGTGTGGGCCACCGGGCGGACGACGAAACGCCGGCCGTGGGACGCGGTGCTCGTCGCCATTTCCCCGCTCGTCCTGGTCCATACCTTTACGAACTTCGACGCGCTCGCCACCGCGGCCACCGCGGCCGGGATCCTGGCCTGGTCGCGCAAACGCCCGGAGGTCGCCGGAGTCCTGTTCGGACTCGGGGTCGCGACGAAGCTGTATCCGCTGCTTTTGCTCGGCGTGCTTTTCCTGTTGTGCCTGCGTGCCGGGAAACTGCGCGCGTGGAGCCGGACCGCGGGGTTCACCGTGCTGGCCTGGCTAGTCGTGAACGTCCCGTTCATCGTGGCCGCGCCGCGCGGCTGGTGGGAGTTCTTCCGGCTCAACACGTTGCGCCCGATGGACCCCGATTCGCTCTACAACGTGGTCTCCTACGCCACCGGCTGGGTGGGCTTCGACGGCGTGCTCCAAAAAGGACAGACGCCGACCGTGCTGAACATCGTCGTGGCGGTGCTGTTCCTGGCCTGCTGCGCGGGAATCGCGTACGTCGCGCTCACCGCGCCGCGGCGGCCGCGGTTCGGGCAGCTGGCTTTCCTTGTCGTAGCGGCGTTCCTGCTGACGAACAAGGTGTGGAGCCCGCAGTACTCGCTGTGGCTCGTCCCGCTGGCGGTGCTGGCGATCCCGCGCTGGCGGCCGTTGCTGGCCTGGATGGTCATCGACGCGGCGGTGTGGGCCCCGCGCATGTTCTATTACCTCGGCGTCGACCACAAAGGACTGCCCGCGGGCTGGTTCCTCGGCGGGGTGGTCATCCGCGACCTCGCCGTCGTCGGGCTGTGCGTGCTGGTGCTTCGCGAGATCTACCGTCCGCGCACCGACCTGGTCCGGCTCTCCGGCGACGACGACCCGGCGGGCGGCGTGCTGGAGCGGGCGCGCGACAAGGTCACCTTCGCGCCCTTCCGCCGCTCCCGCGCTGACGCTCAGCAGCCGGTCTCCTGACCCGCCGTGCGGGAACCCGGAGCAGGGTTCCCGCACGGGGTTCAGGCGAGTTGTTTGCGCAGGTACGCGATGTCGGCGGCTTGGCCATCGCCCGGCGTCTCGACGACCACCGGCGCGCCCGCCTGGCGCACGACCTCGGCGAGCAGCTCCGGATCGATCGTGCCGTCGCCGTCGACCACTGAGGCGTGCCGGTCGCGGTTGGAGCCGTGCTCGTCGCGGGAGTTGTTGCAGTGCACCAGGTCGATCCGGCCGGTGATGGCCTTGACCTTCTCCACCGCGGTCGCGAGGTCCCAGCCCGCCGCGTAGGCGTGGCAGGTGTCGAGGCAGAAGCCCGCGCCGAACTCGCCGACCTTGTCCCACAGCCGGGCGATCACGTCGAGTTCGCGGGTCATCGCGTTGTCGCCGCCCGCGGTGTTCTCGATCAGGATCGGCACCGCGAAGCCGCCCTTTTCCGCTTCGCGCTCGAACAGCTTGCGCCAGTTGAGCAAGCCCTCCTCGACGTCGTCGCCCGCGCCGACGTGCCCGCCGTGCACGATCAGGCCCTTCGCGCCGATCGCGGCGGCCCCGTCGGCGTGCTGGGTGACGTTCTTGCGGGACGGGATGCGGATCCGGTTGTTCTTGGACGCGACGTTGATCAGGTACGGCGCGTGGATGAACACCTCGACCGGGGAGGTCTTGATCTCCTCGCCGTGCGGATGCGGTTTCGGTGCCTTCCACCCCTGCGGGTCGGAGAGGAAGAACTGGACGACGTCGGCTTCTCGCTCGGCGACGGCGGCCAGCGGATCGTCGTCGCGGACATGGGCGCCAATCTGCATGCCTTGACGCTACTACCGGGCGAATCTCGCCCTTCCGGCCCAGTTGGTGACTCTCGTGGAGTACCGTGAGCGCGTTCCGTGATCCAGTCGGGGGAGGAAGACATGCGGAAACGCGCTGGACGGACGATCGCGCTCGGCGTCGCGCTCGCGGCACCGCTGCTGCCGGTGGTTCTCGCGTTCCCCGCCGCCGCGTCCGCGGACCCGAACCCGACACTCACCGGCGACTGCCAGGCCACGCTGCAGAACGGCAAGGACGGCAACGGCCTAGCGCTCGACGCGGGCGCTCCGCTCAACGCGCCGAACCGGCTCACCGTCGGCCTCGATTCGAAGGCGAAACAGACCGACGGCCGCAACCCGTTGCTCACGCTTCCCGTCGGCGACACCGTCCGGGCCCTGGGCGTCGGCGAGGCCCCGGCGGCTGGCGACCTCGCCGCGAACGGTCTCTGCCCGGCCGCGCAGAAGACGGTGAACGCGGTCGGCGACGCGACCCAGGGCCTGGTCGGCGGTCTGCCGAACGTCCCGTCGCCGACGCCGAAGCCACCGCCGGGCCCCACGCCCAACCCGCCTGCTCCGCCGCCCCTGGCTCCCGGCCCCGGCGGCCCCGGCCAGCCCGTCCCCGGCGGCGACACGCTCGGTCCGGTGGTCTCCGGCGGCGGCCTGTCCGGACCGTCCAGCCTCGACGCGGTGTCCGGCATCTTCACCGGGGCCGCGATGCTCCCGGCGACCTTCGTCCAGGCCCCGATCGTCACCCAGGTCATGCCCGGTCAGCTGCCGCAAAACCAGGTGCCGACGGTCGACGCGAAGAAGTCCGGCACCGCCGAGGCCCTGCCCGCGGCCAACCCGCCCGCCCGGCTGCCGCTGCTGATCGCCGTACTGGCACTCGCTCTGGTGGCCGCTGCGCTGGTGCGCGCCTGGCTGCGCCGCACGCCCGCCTGACTCTTGCTCTGACTCTGCGTAGCGCCCGCTTCCACCCGAATGCCTGACCTCGGAGGGGAGGCGGGCGTCACTCGTCTTCGTTACCGTCGTTGTCCACAGCAAGGCAGGTACGACGGGACTCGGCGAAGGGGTCGACGGCCATGCAGCAGCACCGGGCACGGAGGGCCACCGCGGTGGGCGCCGCCGCTTTCGTCCTGGCCGGCTCAGCCGCACTCGCCGCACCAGGCACCGCGTCGGCGAGCACGCTGACCGCGACCTGCGGCTCGACCATCACCGCCAAACCCGGCGACCACGTCAAGGCGACGACCCCGTTGCTCGGCATCCCGATCGACCTCGGCATCGTCGGCCAGGTCTCCGGCGTGCTTACCGGCACCATCAACGCGGTCCTCGGCACGGTCTGCCGGGTCACGGTGAACGTGGTCAACACCGTCGTCTCGCCGGTCCCCGTGGTCGGCGCGCCCGTCGCGAGCGCGGTCAACGGCGCGGTCGCGGGGACCACGAACACCGTCCAGCAGGGCGTCGCCGCCGCCGGCCAGGCGTTCAGCGGCAGCCAGCCGGGCAAGCAGAATCCGGGTCCGAACCCGCAGCAACCGCCGTCCGGCGGCAACGGGGGCAGCCCGCAGCAGGGCGGTTCGCCGGGAGGCCAGCAGTCCCAGATGCCCGGCTCGACCAGCCCAATCCTCGGCGATTTCGGCGGTGCCGGCGGCGGAGCCGCGCCGTTCTCGGCGTTTTTGCCGAACTTCGGCAATTTGTCCTACGGCTACAGCACCGGGTACGCGCCGATGCGCGATTACAGCGGCATCCCGATGGCGATGGCCGGATTGTTCAGCCCGTCGCCTTCGCTGCGGTACGGCAGCCAGATCCCGGGTTACGCACCGCAATACGGCGTCGCCAACCCGGATGGTTCGACCGGCGGCGACCGCACGATCCAGAACGCGGGTAACGCCGAGGCACTGCCGGGCACCGGCGGGAACCACACGAACGGGTTGGACTGGCCAGTTCTGGTGGCAGTTTTGGCACTCTCCGGAGTCAGTGCGGGCCTGGTCCGCACCTGGGTGCTCCGCCGAATGGCCGCTGCAAGTTAGGCCAACTCACCAGTATCTTTGCCGGAGTCCATTCGTTGATCCTGATGCGACGAATCATGCCCACGGACCCCGGAGGATAGTGCTCGTGCGGAAAATCCCCACCTGGAAGCGAACCCGTCGAGCACTCACCGTCACCGCTCTCGCCGCTCTCTTCACCGGCGGCGCGTTCCTGGGCACCGGCACCGCGTCCGCGACCACGCTCGCGAACCAGTGCAAGGGCTCGGTCACCGGCGGCATGGGCGACGCGGTCGTCGTGCCCGGCTCTGCGGTCAAGGAGATCGTCCGCAAGTCGGCGCAGGACCAGGTCAACTTCTGGCGGCTGCTCACCGTGTGGCCGGATTCGCTGGCCAACGCCATCGCGAACAAGGGCAACCTGCAGGTCGGCGCGATCCCGAACGCCGCGGGCGGCACGATCGGCGGCGACGCGATCGGCCAGGTCGTCTCGAACGCGCTGAAGGACGAGTGGGGCCTCGGCGTCCTGCCGGACACCAAGACCAAAGTGCTGAACGGGATCCGCACCGGGGTCGCGTCCGCGTGCGGGCTCACCACGGTGGCGAACAACTACCAGGCGCCGTCGTCCTCCAGCTCCCCGGCGAACGGCGGCACCCAGTCGAACGGGAACGCGCCCGCGCAGAACGGCGGCGGCAACCCGCTCGGCAACTACCAGCCGGGCTCGACCGGCATCGCCCCGCCGCGCGACTACGGCAACATCCCGACCGCGACCCCGGGCGCGCCGGGCGCGCCGGGCGCGCTGGGCACCGCGATCGCCCCCGGCGCGCGCTACGGCACCCTGCCCGGTTCCGGCGCGCTGCCGCAGCAGCCGTCGGCGGGCCAGGACCCGCAGGGCCAGCAGAGCCCGGACATCCGCAACGCGGGCAACGCCGAAGCGCTGGCGAGCCAGGGCGGAGCCTCGGACGTCCAGCTGCCGATGCTGCTCGCGGTGATCGTGCTGGCCGGGGTCACCGCCGGGCTGGTGCGCACCTGGGTGCTGCGCCGCGTCAGCTGACCCGCCGGACCGGACTGTCGGACCCGCCGGGTACGCTTACCTGGACAAACCCTCCTGTCACGGAATCCGCCGTGACCGCGAGACCATAGGAGGTGAGTGGTTATGTCACGCCATTACGAGGTAATGGTCATCCTGGACCCCACGCTCGACGAGCGTACGGTCGCGCCCACGCTGGACAACTTCCTCAACGTGATCCGCACTTCGGGCGGAAGCGTCGAGAAGGTCGACGTCTGGGGCCGCCGTCGCTTGGCGTACGAGATCAAGAAGAACGCCGAGGGCATCTACGCGCTGCTGGACCTGAACTCGACGGCCGACGCCGTCAAGGAACTGGACCGCCAGCTGTCGCTGCAGGAAACCGTGCTGCGCACCAAGGTCATGCGCCGCGAGGTCAAGGCCGCGGCCAAGCCCGCGCCCGCCAAGGCCTGATCCGAGCCCGATCCGAAGGGACGCCATCCGTGGCTGGAGACACCGTCATCACCGTGGTCGGGAACCTGACGTCCGACCCGGAGCTGCGCTTCACCCCGTCCGGTGCGGCGGTCGCGAACTTCACCGTCGCGTCCACCCCGCGCACGCTCGACCGCCAGAGCGGCGAGTGGAAGGACGGCGAGGCGCTGTTCCTGCGCTGCAACATCTGGCGGCAGGCGGCGGAAAACGTCGCCGAGTCGCTCACGCGGGGCGCCCGCGTGGTGGTGCAGGGGCGGCTGAAGCAGCGGTCGTTCGAGACCAAGGAAGGCGAGAAGCGCACCGTCGTCGAGCTCGAGGTCGACGAGATCGGCCCGTCGCTGCGGTACGCGACGGCGAAGGTCAACAAGGTCAGCCGCGGTGGCGGCGGCGGTGGTGACTTCGGCGGCGGAGGCGGCTTCAACGGAGGCGGCGGCAATCGCGGCGGCGGCACCAGCGCGCCCGCCGACGACCCGTGGGGCTCGGCCCCGCCCGCGGGCGGTGGCGGCGGAGGCTTCTCCGACGAACCCCCGTTCTGATCTCAATTTCTTTCTAGAATTCCAGGAGTACAACAGTGGCCAAGCCACCCATTCGCAAGCCCAAGAAGAAGGTCTGCGTGTTCTGCAAGGCCGAGAAGAAGGGCCGCCCGGAAACGATCGACTACAAGGACACCAACCTGCTGCGGAAGTACATTTCCGACCGCGGCAAGATCCGTGCCCGTCGCGTCACCGGCAACTGCAGCCAGCACCAGCGCGACATCGCCATCGCGGTGAAGAACTCGCGCGAGATGGCGCTGCTGCCCTACACGTCCACCGCGCGCTGAGGGGAGCACTAGTCATGGCGAAGATCATTCTCACCACCGACGTGGCGAACCTCGGCGGCCCCGGCGACATCGTCGAGGTCAAGGACGGCTACGCCCGCAACTACCTGCTTCCGCGCGGCTACGCCATCGTGGCCAGCAAGGGCGCGGAAAAGAACGTGCGCACGATCCAGCGCGCGCAGGAATCCCGCCGCATCCGCGACCTCGACCACGCCAAGGAGATCAAGGCGACGCTCGAGGGTCTCGGCGCGATCCAGCTGACCGGCAAGGCCGCGGCCGGGTCGAAGAAGCTCTTCGGCTCGATCACCGCGGGCGAGATCGTCGACGCGATCAAGGCACAGGGCGGCCCGCTGCTCGACAAGCGCGTCCTCGACCTGCGCGACCACATCAAGACGGTCGGCAAGCACTCGGTCAACGCCCGCCTGCACCCGAACGTGAAGGTGGACCTCCGGCTCGAGGTCAAGGCCGTGGCCGCGAACTGACGCTCGCGTCCTTTTTTCCGCGAACCGCCCCCGGGAGACGCTCCCGGGGGCGGTTTCGTTTCGGCGGTCTTCCCGCAGCTCGCGCCCACTCTCGAAACAACTCAAGGCGAAGCGGGAACCAACTGGCGTGCGTTACCATCCAACTTGCTGATCTCGCCGCTTGGGGAGCGAGAACTGTGCCAAAGGGGGTCACCGGATGTCCGACGTACCACCGCCAGCGCCGATCATGGTCGGCGGTTACGGAACGGCAGGCGGGTACAAGTTCAGCGAGGACGAGGTCGACTCGGTCATCAAGCAGTGGGAAGACCTGCTCGGCAACCTGAAGACGGACCTCAACGACGCGCAGACGATCGCCAACGTCAAGCGCCCGGCTGACGAGTTCGCCAGCAACGACTTCGTCGACAAGGGCGCGAACCCGTCCGGGCAGACCCTGCTCCAGCAGCACCAGCGCATGGTTGACTACGTCACCAACTTCATCATCGCGTTGAAGGCCGCCAAAAACAAAATCACCGTCGCCGAGCAGGAAGCGCGCGACGCCGCAAGCAAGACGAAGGTCTGAGCTGCTCATGCCGCACCGCACCATCCGGATCGCCGCCGCTGCCGTCGCCGCTCTCGGTCTCCTGACCGCGTGCAGCGGAGGAGGTAACAACGGCGGTGGAAACACCCCCTCGCAGGCACCCGCGAGTTCCAGCTCGGCTGGAGGCGGGTCGGGTCCGAAGGTTCCCGCCCCGCTGCCCACGCAGGAACTGCTCGGCGACAACCCGTGCAAGGTCCTCACCGATGCCGAGACAACTGATTTCGGGCTCGTCGTTCCGGGGAAGAAGACGAGCGGAGAGCTCAGCGGCTGTGAGTGGACCTCGTCCGGCAACAGCGTGAACTCCATCGGCCTCCGGGTGGTGCCGCAGAACAAGAACGGCATCAGCGACATCTATGACCAGAAGGCGCAGCAAGCCTACTTCGAGCCGGTGAGCGTCGACGGCTATCCGGGCGTCTTCACGTCCAAGGCCGACCTGCGGCCCAGCGGCAACTGCCAGCTCTGGCTCGGGGTCACCGACCAGCTCGCCATCACCATCACGCCAGCGATCGGGGCCGGTCCGAACAAGAGCAACCCCTGTGGCCTCGCGCAGAAGTTCGCGGGCGCAGTGATCAAACATCTCAAGGCTGCGTGATGACCAGCAGTCAGCTGGCGCTCAGCACGGAAGGAATGGCTCATCATGGGGAATGACGCCAATACCGTAGGCAAGGAATTGAAGTACGCGGCGGCCGGCGCTGGCGTCGGCGCCGCGGTCGGTTCCGTCGTGCCGGTCGTCGGCACCGCTGTCGGTGCGGCGGGCGGTGCGCTGGTCGGCAGCCTCGTCGGCTTGTTCAGCGGCGGTCCGGACGCGAAGCTCGCCGAGGCGGATCTCGGCGGCCGGTCGATCGACGCGCGCACGATCTGGGAGAAGATCCACGTCGGCGACAGCTCGTCGCTGCAGGGCGGCGTCAACGCGGCCAACAGCCTCAAGACCGTGCACAACGACCGGATCACCCAGATCGACAACCTGAACAAGAAGATGGACGCCGCCTGGCAGGGCGGCGGTGCCACCGCGGCGCAGGCGGGCGCACACCCGCTCGGCGTCTGGCTGCAGGATTCGGTCAACAACCTTGGCAAGAGCCACACGTACCTGAACACGCAGGTCGACTGTTTCTCCACGGTCAAGGGCAAGGTCCAGGAGATCGCCAAGGACCCGCCGCACGCCGGCTTCGTCGACGGGATCAACCCGTTCAGCGACAAAGACGACGAGATCAACCAGTACAACGAGACCGGCAAGGCGAACGTCCAGGCCTACACCAACTACTTCAACGCCAGCGGGCAGAACGCGAGCCAGCTGCCGCAGTACAGCGCCTGGCAGGGCAACAACATCTCCAACCCCGGCGGCGGCCCCGGCGACTTCGGCGGCGGCCCCGGCGGTACGGGCGGCAACTTCGGCGGCGGCCCTGGCGGCGGTGGCGGCGGCTTCACCCCGCCGAAGATGGATCCGCCCAAGTTCACCCCTCCGACCACCCCGCCGCACACCACTCCGCCGTACACCCCTCCGCCGAACACGACGTTCCCCGGCGGCCCGGGCGGTCCTGGACACCACGTCACCGACCCGATCGGCCAGTACCCGGGCAGCGGTGACGGCACGACGACCTCGGGCTGGACGCCTCCGACGACCGATCCGAGCAAGTTCAGCCCGAGCACGTTCGGTCCCGGCGGTTCCAGCCAGTTCGGTCCCGGCGGCGGTGGCGGCGCGGGTTCCGGCGCGGGCGCGGCCTTCGGTCCGGGCGCGTTCGGCGCGGGCGCGGGCTTCGGTCCCGGCGGCACCGGTTCCGGTGCGGCCGCGGGCGGCATGGCCGGCGGTGCCGGAGCCGGCGGCATGGGCGCCGGTGCGGGCATGCGCGGCGGCGCGGCGGGCAAGGCCGGTGCGGCCGGAATGGGCGGCATGGGCGGCGGCGCGAAGGGCGGCAAGGGCCAGGAGGACGAGGAACACCAGACGAAGTACCTGGTGGAAGAAGACGCCAACGAGCTCTTCGGCTCCGACCAGCTGACCGTTCCGCCGGTCATCGGTGAATGAGGCCAGCCGACGTGATCACGCTCGACCGACCCACCAAGTTCACCCTCCCGACGCTGTACAACCTGATCCGGCGTCGGGGCGGTGAGCCCCATCAGGCCATCGCCGAGACCCCGGTGTTCCACGACCCGGACGCCGAACGCAAGCTCGACCAGCAGGTCAACGAGGCGCTGACCGAATCCGGCCTGATGGGCCCGCGCGGAATGGACCGCGATCTGCTCGCGCTGATCGAGTCCATCTCGCATCCGCAACTGGAGTTCTACGGCTGGTTCGACGGCACCTTCGAAGACGGCAGCCCCGGGAACTACTCGGTGCTGTGCGGCAGCGGGAACGGCGGCGGCTTCGGGCTGCTCCGGATCATCGGCGAGAACACCGTCACGGTGTCCCGCCAGCGGCCGGACCTGCTGCTGCAGACGTTCCTCGACCTCATGCCCGCGGGCCGGGCGGCGAGCGGGCAACCGCTCGTCACCAGCCGCAGCGAGTACCAGAGCGGCCGGTCCGCCGGGTCGGAGGACGTTTCGCAGGGCTCGATCATGCAGACCGGGCAGCGCACCGAGCAGCTTTCGCCGCTCAAGGAGATCCAGCGGATCCTCAAGCTGCCGCGCACCGGCAGCGGCGCGCTGTACGTCGCGACCCGCCCGAACGGCGGACGGCGGCGGCGCATCCCGAAGCCGGTGAACTTCATCGACACCAGCGAGGGCCGGTGGCTGATGGAGGAGCGGCCGGGGCAGGACTCGCTGATCGTGTTCACCCCCGGCACTCCGCAGGCGATTTCCGAACGGCTGCGCCAAGCGCAGAGCGCCTTGGGCTGAGCGTCCCGAGCGTTACTCCGGGTGGGGTTCCCGGCACGGCACCGCGAGGTGGCCGCCCGGTGAACCCCACCCGGTTTCGTGTTCGCACCCGGTTCACCTGCGCTTTTCCCGAGTTACTCACTGTCCGCAGCGATCGGCTGAGCCAGGTGGGGAATTCTCCTTCATTCAGCCCATCGGGTCGGTGATCTACCGTGCGTAGCAACCATCCACAGGGCGGTGAACCGAGGCGGGTGCGACACGCCGAAGAGCCAGTTCGACACGACACGCCGGACGAGTTTTCGCGGAGTTCTCCACAGTCTCTACACAGGCCTTGACCTGCGGGTTTAGCGAAGCCGATCTGCACTGTCCCCACTTTGTCCACAGGCTCACCGGCACCTGTGATTCGTTGCCCCCAGTCATCCACAGGTTGTCCACAGAGCCGTCAACACCCGGAATTGCGCTCGTCCTTTCGAGGGATCTAGCGTGCGATCGCACCCAGTACGCCCGGTGGCTCCGCGTGGCGATCACCGGCGCGGGGAACCGCCCGGTCCATCATCGAAGAGGACCGGACGGACGAGTGGGAAAGCCGGGCCGATTCCGGCATACTCGAACTTGTGTTCGATCGCACTGGCTTCTTCGTGCGGCGGGCGGCGAACACGGTTCGGCACAGCACAGGCGCACGCGAGACGACGGGGCAGGCCGGAACGACGGCTGAGCAAGGGAGGTGTCCGGGCAGTGGCGGTGACCGATGACCGCGGTCCGGCGTACGCGGAGTCCGATCCGGGTCCCAGCGACCCCGGTCCCGGCGGGTTCGACCGCCAGCCGCCGCAGGACATCGCGGCCGAGCAGTCGGTGCTCGGCGGCATGCTGCTGTCGAAGGACGCGGTCGCCGACGTCATCGAGGCGCTCGGCCCCGGCGATTTCTACCGGCCCGCGCACCAGGCGGTGTACGACTGCATCCTCGACCTCTACGGCCGCGGCGAGCCGGCCGACCCGATCACCGTGGCGGCCGAACTGGAGCGGCGCGGCGAACTCGGCCGCGTCGGCGGCGCGCCGTATCTGCACACGCTCATCGCGACCGTGCCCACCGCGGCCAACGCGGGCTATTACGCGGAGATCGTGTCCGAGAAGGCGGTGCTGCGCCGGCTCGTGGAAGCGGGCACGCGCATCGTCCAGTACGGCTACGGCGCGGCCGCGGCGGACGGCGCGAACATCGACGAGGTCGTCGACCGCGCACAGGCCGCGATCTACGACGTCACCGAACGCCGGACGAGCGAGGACTACGTCGCGCTGGAAGACCTGCTCCAGCCGACCATGGACGAGATCGACGCGATCGCCTCGCGCGGCGGCCAGTCCCAGGGCATCCCGACCGGATTCGCCGACTTCGACGAGCTGACCAACGGCCTGCACCCCGGCCAGATGATCATCGTCGCGGCCCGTCCCGGTGTCGGCAAGTCGACTTTGGGACTGGACTTCGTCCGCTCGGCGTCCATCAAACACGGCCTGACCAGCGTCATCTTCTCGCTGGAAATGAGCCGGACCGAGATCGTGATGCGCATGCTGTCGGCCGAGGCGAAAATCCGCCTGGCCGACATGCGCGGCGGCAAGATGTCCGACGACGACTGGACGCGGCTGGCCCGGCGGATGAGCGAGGTGTCGGAGGCGCCTCTGTTCGTCGACGACTCGCCGAACATGACGATGATGGAGATCCGCGCGAAAGCCCGCCGGCTCAAGCAGCGGCACGACCTGAAACTCGTGGTCGTCGACTATCTGCAGCTGATGACGTCCGGCAAGCGCGTCGAATCGCGACAGCAGGAGGTTTCGGAGTTCTCCCGTCAGCTGAAGCTGCTGGCGAAGGAGATCGAGGTGCCGGTGATCGCGATCTCGCAGCTGAACCGTGGTCCGGAACAGCGCACCGACAAGAAGCCGATGCTGTCGGACCTGCGTGAATCCGGCTCCCTGGAGCAGGACGCGGACATCGTCATCCTGATCAACCGCCCGGACGCCTGGGAACGCGACGACCCGCGCGCCGGGGAAGCGGACCTGATCCTGGCGAAGCACCGTGCGGGACCGACGAGCACGATCGTGGTGGCACACCAGCTGCACTACAGCCGGTTCGCCGATCTGGCCCACGACTGATCGTCGGACCTGCAGGGTCTCAAAACTCATTTCCTATTCTCATCGGTCACTTCATCGCCGCTTCCTTGATGAAGTGGAGATGAGGCTGGGCGTCACTCGGAACCAGGAGCACGAGCGGACATGCCAGACCAGCACGAGCCCGAAGATCAACTCGCCAGGTTGTACCTGTTGGCCAATCTCGTCAGCTCCGACCTGGCAGTCGCCGGGATACCACTGGTTCCCGATTACCTGCACGGCGGCCATCCCCTTGGCCCGGTCGGCGCGCATGTCTTCGCCGACAACCTCGGGCATCGTGGTGTGTTTATCAATTGGGTGAGCCATTCGATCTTGAGGTCCGCGTCGCTGGAGGGGTGGAGTGAGGGCCGTACCGGTCCAGACAATCCGGCCGGGCAGTGGAAGAAGACCATCGACACCGCGATGCGGACCTCGATCGCGACGATCCTGACCTCAATCGGCTACGAGGTAGTGACAACCGATGACGACGCAGGAGCGGAGCTCCTCGTGACGCGGCGAGCGGCCGAAAGCCCTTGGTTGGAGTGGTACCGAAATCAGACGGAGCGACTGCAAGCCAAGTCGTTCGATACCGCGGAACGGCTCAGGGCAGCCACCGACGATCACGGGCAGTGAATCCGCAGTGGCGCCACAGTGCCGGGCGGAAGCTCGCTCAGCTAAGCGGGCCTGAGAAATAGACAGTCCCGGCGGGACTGTCCGTCGTCGCCTGGGTGACGAGGCCGACGGCCTTGCCCGGCACATCGACGGCGATAGTCCACGGTGTCGTATGCCCTGGCAGCACGTCGGGTGCCCCGTTCCTGTCCTCCGGGTGGGTGAGCGGGCCGGTTGTTGTTGAGCCGTGCGGGGATCCCACCTTCGCCCGGATGTCGATCTTCACTCCCCGAACGACAGAGTCGCCGTTATTGGCGACAAGGATGTCGAGGACCGCTACGACGCCCACCCCAGCCCAGGTGGGCGCATGCCTTCTCATCCGGCCCCCCAGGTGTTGAGAGCTTTCCCGCCGTCGCACAAGATCGACCGGTCGGCGAGGCGGGATACAGCGGTCAACCGTCGCTGGGCTGCCAGTTCGCGACCAAATCCAGCAATCCGGGGAAGCGGGTGTTGAGGTCCTCGTCGCGCACCCGGCTGCGGCGTTCCAGCCCGTACTGCCGCTGCCGCAGGACGCCCGCCTCTCGCAGTGCCTTGAAGTGGTGGGTCAGCGACGACTTCGGGCGGTCGAACCCGAACCAGCCGCACGGATGGTCGTAGGCCTCGCGTTCCAGCAGCAGTTTTCGCACGATCGTCAGCCGCAGCGGGTCGCTCAGCGCGCCGAGGACGCTCTCCAGCCGCAGGTTTTCGCGGGCCGGTTCGGGCAGGGGCGGGGGGAGTTCGGCGGGCGGGGCATCCGGGTCGGTCACTGAGGACGAGCGCATGTCCTCATTCAACCACTCCAGTACGAGTTTAGTCGAACTACTGCTATGTTCGAGCTCGCTCGTACTAGTTCGAATAATCTCGTACTGGAGGATCCATGGCCGTCATAGCGCCCTCGCGGGCCGGTAGTCCCTGGCTCGCCGCGTGGCCGGTCACGGCGGTGTTCGTGCTTTCCAACGCGCCCACTCCGCTGTATGTGCTGTGGCAGCACCGGCTCGGGTTCTCCGCCGGCACGCTCACGGTGGTCTTCGCGGCGTACATCGCTGGACTGCTGGCCGCGCTGCTCGTGGCGGGCCGTACTTCGGATCGGGTGGGGCGGAAACCTGTGGTACTGCCTGGGGTTTTGCTCGCACTGGTCGCGTGCGGGTTGTTCGCGGTCGCGACCTCGGTACTCGCCTTGGCGGTCGCACGGTTGCTCGCGGGGATCGCGGTCGGCATCACGGTGTCGGCGGGGATGGCGGCGGTCGTTGACGTCGGCGGGCCGGAACGCGCCCGTACCGCGACGCTCGCCGCGTCCACCGCGATGGTCTTCGGGGCCGGACTCGGGCCGCTGCTGGCCGGGGCGTTGTCGGAAACCCTTCCCGGGCCGACTGTGACGATCTTCGTGGTTTCGGCGGTGCTACTGCTCAGCGCGGTCGTCGTGGTGGCACGGCTGCCGCTTCGACGTCCGGTCGATCCTGGAGCGGGCGGCTGGGTGCGGGTTCCCGCTGTGCCGCGAGCGCAGCGCAAGTACGTCGCGCTCGGGATCGCGGTTTTCGCGCCGGGGATCACGTCGACGTCGTTCGTGCTTTCGCTGGGACCGGCGCTGCTGGCCAGCGTGCTCGGCACCAGCAATCGCCTGCTCGCCGGGGTGACCGCGTTCGTGATGTTCGGGGCGGCGACCGCGGTTCAGTTCACGGCGAAACGGCTTGAGGTGCGCGCCATTCTGCTCGCCGGGGCCGCTGCGGGGGTCGCCTGCATGGCCGCCTTGCTCGTCGCGGTGCACGCGCAGTGGATCGCGGCCATCGTCGTGACCGCCGTGCTCGCGGGGGTCGCGCAGGGGCTTGGCCAGCTGGGCGGGCTCACCCTGATCAGCACGCACGTGCCCGAGCGACGGCGCGCCGAGGCCAACGCGCTGCTCAATTTCGGTGGCTACCTTCCGGCCGCGCTGCTGCCCGTCGGCACCGGCTACCTCAGCGACGCACTCGGAATCACCACTGGGACAACGGTTTTCGCTGCACTTCTCGCCCTCGCGGCGCTCATGGCTGGCGGAATCGTGTGGCGTTTGGCTCTCTGACGGATCAGGAACGGCCACCGGGTGCCCAGTTGTGCACCTCGATCGCGGCGTAGTGCTCCGCGGTGAGGAGTGCGCGGGCGGTGTCGGCATCGGCGGCTTGCACCAGCGCTGACGTGCCGAGCCAGGCGGTGCCGTCGTCGGACCACAGCGGGCCGTAGGCGATCAAGGTGTCACCGGCGGACGGTTCGAGATCGACGGCGGGGCCGGAACCCAAGCCCAGCACCAGATACAGGTTGGCCGCCTCCGGATCGCCGGGGAAGTCCCACATGGTGCGACCGAGAGCGTTGTCCCAACGGCGGATCAGGACATCCCGGTAGGCACCGGCCTGGTAATTCGGTTCCGCGAAAGCGAATTCGCGCGCCGCAGCGGCGTCCGGCAGGTCGACGATGTGCACGCTGCCGGTCGGGACGTCGCCGTCCAGAGTCGGGCCGCGGGCGATCAGTTCGGCGGCGAAACCGTCCATATAGGACCAATGAGCTTCAAGCAGTTCGGCACGCAACGCGGCGGAGCCGGGGCGGTCGCGGTGGTAGCAGAAGAACTTCACCGGACGAGTCTGGCGCACTCTCCCGGCGTCCGAGCGCGTATTCGCCAAGACCGCGAACGAGGCGTACGGTGGTAGTTGAAGTTTCAAATACTTGGAGGCAGTCATGGCGACCCGCACCCCGGTCCTGTACCTGAGCCACGGTGCGCCGCCGCTCGCCGATGACGCGACGTGGACCCGCCAGCTCGCCCAGTGGTCCGCTGACCTGGCGAAACCTCGCGCGATCCTGGTCGTTTCAGCGCACTGGGAGGAAGCGCCGCTGACCCTCGGGGCGACCACGACGGTCCCGCTGGTCTACGACTTCTGGGGCTTCCCCGAGCGCTACTATCAGGTCAAATACGCCGCACCCGGTGCTCCGGAGCTGGCCGCGCGGGTGCGCAAGCTGCTGCATTCGACTGAAACCCCCGTGCACGACGCCCCGGACCGCGGCCTCGACCACGGCGCCTACGTCCCGCTCGTGGAGATGTTCCCCGAGGCCGACGTTCCGGTGCTGCAGATTTCCATGCCCTCGCTCGACCCGCGGGCGCTCTACGACCTCGGCCGCAAGCTCGCGCCGCTGCGCGACGAGGGCGTGCTGATCATCGGCAGCGGATTCTTCACCCACAACCTCCGCGCGATGCAGGAGGTCAACGGCACCAACGGAACCCCGCCGGGATGGTCGGCGGAGTTCGACCACTGGGGCGACGAGGCATTGCGCGCCCGTGACCTCGACGCGTTGCTCGATTTCCAGCACAAGGCCCCCGCCGCCGCGATGGCGCATCCGCGGATCGAGCACTTCGCGCCGCTGTTCGTGTCGCTCGGGGCCAGCTCGGCCGAAGGCGAGGGCCGCACGGTGATCGACGGATTCTGGCACGGACTGGCGAAACGTTCGCTCGAATTTTTCTGACCCAGCACGCGAAACGGGCCCGGAAGCACGCGGCTTCCGGGCCCGTCCGGGTTATCCCCGGGCCGTTTCAGGCGAAACGGTTCACTTCTTGAAGATGCCGGTCAGCTTCGCGGCCAGCTTCTGGAACGCACCCAGCGGGCCGGTCGCGTCACCGATCGCCGGAGCGGTCGGCAGCGTGGTCGGCAGGGTCGTCGGCGCACCCGGCAGGGCGGGCAGCGCGGTGACGGCCGGCAGCTGGTTCAGCGTCGGCAGCGAGGTCTTCACCGGCAGCTGAGCGGGAAGCGCCGGCACGTCCGCACGCTGCGCACCCGCACCCGGCAGGGCCGGAATGCCCTTCAGGGCCGGAACGCCCGGCAGCGACGGCACGGCCGGGGCCGACGGCAGGTGGACGCCGTTCTGCAGCCCGGACACCGACGGCAGCGCCGAAGCACCCTTCAGCTGGTTCAGCTGACCCAGCGTGGACAGGCCGCTGACCTGCGGCACGTCGGCACGCTCGGCACCCGGCAGCGCCGGGGCGGGCAGCGTCGTGGCGGTGGGCAGGCCGGACAGGCCCGGCAGCGACGGCAGAGCCGGAGCGGCGGGCAGCGACGGAGCGGCCGAACGGCCCGGCAGACCCGGAACGGCGGGCAGCGCGGGGAGCTCGCTGGCGCCCATCTCGCCGCCGATCGGCACGTCGATCGCGGGCGGCTCCTCGACGTCGGTCGAGTTGGGGGCCTCGGCGGTGGCCACGCCGAGGACCTCCAGCGGCACGCCGAAGACCTGCACCAGCGCACCCAGCGGGTGGTAGTAGTCGAAGCCGGACAGGGCCTCGCCGCTGCCGTGGGTGCTGGTCGCGTCGTCGCCGTCGGTCACGTCGGTGACGTTGTCGCCGATCGCGTGCGCCACGCCGCCCACGGCCACGCCGTCGCCGAAGACCTGCGCGACAGCCGGAACCGGGAGGTCGAGGATGTCGCCCGAGATCGAGCCCTCGGTGCCCGAGGTGGTGTCCTTGCCGGCGTCGGTGACGACGGTGTTGTTCATGGCGTCGCCCGAGGACACGCCCGCCGCGGAAACCGCGTCGCCGAAGACCTGCGCCACCGGAGCGGCGTCCGCGCCGACGATGTCGCCCGCGACCGCGCCGCCGTCGCCATCGGTGAGGGCGGTGCCGCCCGCGGTCGAGGTGATGTCGTTGGTGGCCGTGCCGTGGCCGATCGCGCCCCCGGCGACTCCGTCGCCGAAGATCGTGCCCGCACCGGCGATCGGAGCCTTGACGATGTTGCCGGCGAGCGCGCCGTCCTTGCCGTCGGCGCTGGCGTTGCCGCCCGCCTTCGAGTCGGTCAGGTTGTCCGACATGCCGGTGCCGATGCCGGCCACCGAGCCGCCGACGCCGTGGCCCTGAACCGGCAGCGAAACCGGGGCCTCGACAAGGTTGCCCGCACCCGCGCCCTTCGCGCCGGTGGCGTGCACGTCCTGGCCCGCGGTGGAGGTGGTGTCGTTGCTGGCCTTGCCGTGGCCCTGGCCGACGAACGAGCCGCCGATGCCGAACAACTGCACCGGAGTCGACACCGGGACGGTGCCGAGGTTCGAGCTGAGGAAGCCGTAGTCGTCAGCGGTGTTGCCGCCGCCGCCCGCCTTCACGACCTTGGTCTCGGAGCCGTCGCCCGAGCCCTGCCCGATGAACGAGCCGCCCACGCCGAACACCTCGGCCGGCGCGGCCACCGGGACCTGCACGATGTTGCCCGAGCCGGACGAGTCGTTGCCCTGGCTGCCGTCGTAGTTGCCCGCGGTGACGGTCTTGGTCTCGGTCGAGGTGCCCGTGGCGTTGCCGATGTGGCTGCCGCCGATGCCGTGCACCTCGGGGGCGCCAGCGATCTGGGTGTTGACGATGTTGCCGGTCAGCGTCGAGCCGTTGCCGCGGGTGTAGCTGCCGTCGCCGGAGGTGGCGGTGGTGGTGTTGTCGCAGTTCGCGGCCGCGCGGCCGATGTAGGTACCGCCCACGCCGCACGCCTCGACCGGGAGCGCCACCGCCGGGTCGACCACGTTGGCCGAGCCGGCGGCGTCGTTGCCGCTGGTCTTCACGAAACCGCCGGAGGTGGCCGTGGTCTCGTGGGTGGAGGAGGAGGCCTGGCGGCCGAGCAGGCCGGTGTCGGCGTTGCCGATCCACGAGGCGGCGACGGACGCGACGTTCGCGACCGGGCTGGCCTGCGCGGCGGCGGCGTTGCCGGACAGGAACGAGTGGTCCCCGTCGGTCTCGATGTAGGTCGGGATGCCCTTGAGGCTGCCCGGACGGGTGTTGCCCGCCTTGGCGTCGGCCGAGGAGCTGGAGACGGAGTCCGCGTCCGAGCCCCACACGCCGCCGGCGTTGCCGTTGAACTTGACCGGCAGCGCGATCGGAGCGCCGACCACGTTGCCGCTGCCCGAGGCGCCCTGGCCGTTCGACTTCATCGAACCGCCGGAGGTGGCGGTGGTGTCAGCGTTGTAGTCGCTGTAGGCGTTGCCGAGGATCCAGGACGCGGCGTTGCCGGTCACCTGGACCGGGGTCGCGAACTGGCCGCCGACGACGTTGCCGGACAGGCCGGAGCCCTCGCCGGTGGTGTCGATGTTCCCGGTCTCGCTGGTGCTCTGGTGCGCCGAACCGCCCTTGACCGCACCGCTGCCGCCGGCCAGGCCGACGCCGTTGCCCGCGATCTGCACCGGCAGCGCCCAGTCGAGCGCCACGACGTTTCCGGCGATGCCGGAGTACTTGCCGTTGGTCGCGACGTCCTGGTTGTGGTTGTAGGTCTGGTCGTGGTCGGTGCCCTGCACGTGGGCGTCGCCGATGACGCCGACGGCGTTGTCCACGATCTGGATCGGGACGACGAGGTCGCCGCTGACCTTGTTGCCCTTGAACGCGTCTTGGGTCGGCTCGAGCTGCTGGCGCGGCTTGTCAGCCTTGGGGAGGCTGCCGGTCAGGCTGCCCGCGGAGCCGCCGGGCGTCTTCGCCGAAGCGAGCGCTCCCTTGACGGCGGAGGTGACGGGCTTGGTGCTGATCTCGTTGTGGTGCGCCGGGAGGTCGACCTGCCCGAGCGGGGTGCCGATCGCGTTGTTGGCCTCGTCGATCGGGACGGTGACGTTGAGATCCAGCGGTGAGGCCGGGGTGTCCGGGTTGACGTTCTCGTCGGCCGAGGCGATGCCGGTGCCCAGCATCAGCAACCCACCCGTGACCAACGCGGTCTGGAGTCCGCGCTTTGCCCAGGTCTGCATGGGGTTTTTCTCCTTCATATCGGGGTCCCTTGCGGGTTTGTGGCGGTGCTTCCTGTCGCTGAGGAATGCACCGGGGAATGCGTGCGCGGAAATTGCGCAGCGCGCGAAAAACCCGCGGGATATGTGTCGATGACGGCCACGGCACGCGAAAGGCGTGCGGACGGTGCGTCAAAGACCCCGCGGGTGGAGGGGATCAGTCAGGAGTGACGCCGGGCTGCTCGCCCGGGGTGCGCGGCGTGTGCGCGAGGCCGGTGCGGGTGGAACCCGCCACGGCGTTGTCGACGGCGGCGACGACCCAGGAGGGAACGCCGAAGTGCAGGCCGTCGAGGTGTCCTCCGGGTGCGGTGCTGCCACCGGCCGGGGAGTTCGGGATGGAAAGCGGCGCGGCGGGAAGCTGCGCCGGAGAGAACGGCACGCCGGGCAGACCGTCGTCACCGTGGTGCCGCGACGGCAGTTCGACGTCCTGCACCGGATGGATGGACTGCGTGTCCATCGCCGAGAAGACCGACTGCAGTGCGTCGGACGTGGTCATCGAGGCGGCGCCGAGGTTTTGCCCGGTCTCGGCGGGCTGCTCGGGAAGGCTGGGCGCGGGAGCCTGGTCGGACGCGGGTTCCGGCGCGGTCGGCAGTTTCGGCAGGTCGACCAGGTTCGCGGGAGCGCTCGGGTCGAGCAGATCCCACAGCTTCCGGCCGAAATCCTGCGCGGCGGGCGGCGGGGTGGTCGCGTCGGCGATCACCTGGCGCGCGTCCTCCGGCTTGCGCGCGATGTGCTCGAGCGAGCCGAGCGTGCGCTGCACCGGCTTGACCACCGCGTGCTGGCCGAGGTCGCTCACCGCGCCGCTGACCTTTCCGGCGGCCTCCTGGCCCTCGGCGAGGTCGTCGCGGTGCGCCCCGCTGAACTGGGCGAGCGAGCACGTGGGCCGCGACGTGCCTGGTTCAGACCACGTGGTGGCACCCTGGCCGCACGACGAAAGTCCTTGCACCGCACCGGCGACCTCGCCGGCGAACCGGGACGCGCCGTCGGTGACGTCGCTGATCCCGGCGACTGTCGCGTCGGTGACCGGCGTGACGCTCGCGTCGGCGGTGTCCGCCGAAGCGGCGGCAGAGGAGACGGCCCACGCGGCCGCGGTGGCCGCAAGCGCGCCGCCGACGACGAACAACGCACGCGACGCGAGACGGCCGAAGCGCGTCGCGCCCCGCCTCTCGTGCACAGCGTCGTTCGTCACAGGTGAATACTCCTCGGGCAAGAATTGATTCCGGTTTTTTGGCGGAACGGCACAGTTCCGCGGTGGCGCAAAACCGAGACAACCAAATTTCGTGCCCGCCGCGCATCCTCGACACGACTTGATGCCACCATCGTGTGAACAACACAGAGTGTGGCCGGGTCTCACGATGGGTCATTCCCAGAGAAGGAGGCCGGTTACTCCGGAGTCGGTTCACCGGCCCCGCCGAAGCGGTGATTCGCCCGACCGCTGGGCGATCCACCCGGTTTTCGTCGGCCGGGCCGATACGGTTGACCCTGTGAGCCAGCCAGGGCGCGGACAACGCGAACAACCGTCCCTTTCCGAACCAGTCGCCGATGTCACCGGCTTCATCCCGCGCGGTCTGCGCGTATCCGCCGCGCTGTCGTGGCGGTTCATCGTGGTGGTCGCCGCGCTGTACGCGGTGGTGTGGCTGCTGGGCTACCTCGCGTCGGTCGTGGTGCCGGTGTCGATCGCGCTGCTGCTGTCGGCACTGCTGGCCCCGGCGGTGTCGAGGCTCGTCCAGATCCGCTTCCCGCGCGGGCTCGCGACGGCGATCGTGCTCGTGGCCGGGCTCGCCGTGCTGGGCGGCCTGCTGACCTTCGTGATCACCCAGTTCTCCAGCGGCCTTCCCGAACTGCAGCAGCAGCTGACCACGAGCCTCAACCAGATCAAGGACTGGCTCATCAACGGTCCGCTGCACCTGCGCCAGGAGCAGATCCAGGACTTCATCAACCAGGCCATCGGTTTCCTGCAGAACAACCAGGCGTCGCTCACCACCACCGCGCTGACCACCGCGGGCACCGTCGGCGAGATCCTCACCGGCTTCGTGCTGACGCTGTTCGTCACGATCTTCTTCCTCGCCGGCGGCGACAACATCTGGACGTTCCTGGTGCGCGGCGTGCCGCAGCGGGTGCGCAACCGGGTGAACGTGGCGGGACGGCGCGGTTTCGCGTCGCTGGTCAGCTACATCCGCGCGACCGCCGCGGTGGCCGTGGTCGACGCGGTCGGCATCGGCATCGGCCTGTGGATCGTCGGCGTGCCGCTGGTGATCCCGCTGGCGACGCTGGTGTTCCTCGGCGCGTTCATCCCGATCATCGGCGCGCTGATCACCGGCGGCGTCGCGGTGCTGATCGCGCTCGTGTCGAAGGGCATCATCGGCGCGGTGATCGTGCTGGCCATCGTGGTCGGCGTGATGCAGCTGGAAAGCCACGTGCTGCAGCCGCTGCTGCTCGGCCGCGCGGTGCGGCTGCACCCGCTCGCGGTGGTGCTGGCCATCGCCACCGGCCTGGTCGCCGCGGGGATCGCGGGCGCGCTGCTCGCGGTGCCGCTGCTGGCCGTGCTCAACGCCGGGGTCCGGTCGCTGCTGCACGAACACGATCCCGATCCGGCGACGGTCGACGCGCTGCACAGCCAAGCCGCGAATCCGAACGACGATCCCGAAGAAGGCGCCGACGACAAGGACGCCGGGACCGAAGAGAGCACAGAAGACAAGAAGTGAGCGTTCGTTCCACCCGAGATCCGGCGACGCCGCTGTGGCGCGGCGTTGTCGTGTTGCGTGTCGTCACGTGGCTGTTCGCGCTGGCGGTGGTGATCGCGCACCACACCGACTTTCAACGGCCATGGCTGGCGTGGCTGGTCGTCGGGGTGATGGGCGCGTGGTCTGCCGCGTCAAGTCTCGCGTACGCGCGCGAGAGCGGACGGCACCGCTGGCTGGTGATTTTCGACGTCGCCCTCACCACGGGCCTCATGCTCACGTCGCCGTGGATTCTCTCGGACGCGCAGTACGAAGCGGCTTCGCCGTTGATCACCACGGTGTGGGCAGCGGTCGGTCCCCTCGCGGCGGCTACGCGCTTCGGTGCGCGCGGCGGCGTAGTGGCGGGCCTTGTCGTCGCAGTGGGCACGGGCATCGCGCGCGAGAAGATCGATCTCGACGTTGTCCGCGACGGAGTGCTGTTGTGCGCGAGCGGTCTCCTTGTCGGCATGGCGGCGACGCTCGCCCGTACGTCCGCCGAAGCGCTCGCGCGCGCACTCCGCACCGAAGCGGCGACGGCCGAGCGTGAACGGCTCGCGCGCTCGATTCACGACAGCGTGCTTCAAGTGCTCGCGCGCGTACGACGTCGCGGTCTCGAAGTAGGCGGTGAAGCAGCGGAGCTGGCGCGTCTCGCGGGAGAGCAGGAGATCGCGTTGCGCGCACTGGTGAGCAGCGAGCCGACGCGGTCCGGCGACACCGCGGATCTCCGTTCGGCGTTGCAGCTGCTGGCGACCACGTCGGTGCAGGTGTCGACGCCGGCCGGGACGGTGGACCTGCCCGCGCACGTCACCGAGGAACTCGTCGCGATCACCCGCGAAGCACTGGCTAACGTGGAGAAACACGCTGGTCCGGACGCGCACGCCTGGGTGCTGCTGGAAGACCTCGGCGGCGAGGTCGTGGTGAGCATCCGCGACGACGGACCGGGAATCGAGGGCGGCAGGCTGGAACGAGCGGCGGCCGAGGGCCGTCTCGGAGTAGTGAAGTCGATTCGCGGCCGGGTGGCCGACCTCGGCGGGACCGCGGTGCTGGACAGCGCTCCCGGCCGGGGCACGGAGTGGGAGGTGCGGGTGCCAGCCACGATGAGGGACGGGCGATGACGGAACGGACGATCTCCGTGATGGTGGTCGACGACCACCCGATCTGGCGCGACGGCGTGGCCCGCGACCTGTCCGAGAACGGGTTCGAGGTGGCCGCGACCGCGCCGGACGCCCCGGCGGCGATCCGGATCGCGCGCACGGTGCGGCCCGACGTGGTGCTGATGGACCTGAACCTCGGCGGCACGTCGGGCGTCGAGGCGACCCGCGAGATCACCGCGGCGGCGCCGGACACGCGCGTGCTGGTGCTCTCGGCCAGCGGCGAGCACAGCGACGTGCTGGAAGCGGTGAAGGCGGGCGCGTCGGGCTACCTGGTGAAATCGGCGTCCGCGGCAGAACTGGTGGACGCGGTGCGGCGTACGGCCGACGGCGATCCGGTGTTCACCGCCGGTCTGGCGGGCCTGGTGCTCGGCGAATACCGGCGGATGGCCGACGCCCCGGACGGCGTGCCGGAACCGCCGCGGCTCACCGACCGGGAGACCGACGTGCTCCGGCTGGTCGCGAAGGGGCTGACCGCGCGGCAGATCGCGGAGCGGCTCGTGCTGTCGCATCGGACGGTCGAAAACCACGTGCAGTCGACGTTGCGGAAGCTGCAGCTGCACAACCGGGTCGAGCTGGCGCGGTACGCGATCGAACACGGGCTGGACGAGGACTGAGTTCAGGAGGTCGCGACCCCGGCGGCCTGCTGCGCCGCGGCGAGTTTCGCCTTTCCCAGCCGCCAAGCCGGTTCGCCCGGATGCCACGCCGCGACCACCCCGTCGGCCACGATCAGGTCGCCGGCCTCCGTCCACTCCAGGCCGGAGCGTTTCAGGTTCTCCGTCGAGTACGGCATCGACGGCGCTTGCTGCCAGGTGCCGTCGCGCAGGTTCAGCAGCCACAGGTCCCGGGTCTGCGTGCCGGTTCCGGGAAACGACGGGGTGCCGAAATCGACCGCGGCGACGGTGCCGTCCCGGCTGGGCAGCACGGACGGATTCGGCCGCGGCACCGGCAGTGGCACCGGTTTCCGTGCTCCGGTGCGCAGGTCGAGCACGGCCAGGTCGGTGAGGCCGCCGAGGACGAGCCGGTCGCCGGCCGCGGCGAGGATGCGCGGCGACTGCTGCACGGTGCGTCCGGTGGCCGGGTCGATCAGGACGTCGACTGTCTCCGCGGTGCCGCTGCCGACGGTGATCAGCAACCCGTGCGCCGTCTCCACCCGGACGAGCGTGCGGCAGGACGCCACCGTGCCCTGGCCGAAGGAGACACCGGTGAGCGCGACGTGTTCCAACCGGCAGACGTCCGGACTGTCCTCGCGGATCAGCCACAGGCTGGTGCCGTCCGCGCCCGGGGCCGCGCTCACCGCTTTGCCGAGCGACCGCGGGCGCGAAAGTCCCAGGTAGACGTACACATCGGCGGGGGCGCAACTGTCCTGCTGACAGGTTGGCGCGGTCAGCACGACCGGGGTGTGGCCAGCCCGCAGCACCGACACCACCCGCTGTCCGCCGGGCACGCCGGGCAGGGTGCCGCGCACGCCTGAGTCGGCGTCGAACACCGTCGGCGGCGAGCTGGCCAGCAGCAACTCGACGCCGATGCCACCGGTGGCAACCTGTCCGTCGAGGCCGGTCGGCGGTGGCGTGGTGGGCGTCGGGCGTGCCGAACTCACCGGGGCGGGCACCGGAGCGCTCGCCGTGCAGGAGGTCAGCAGGCACCAGGCCGCGGCTAGCGCGACTGTTGCGCGGAGTACGGGTCCGTTCAGGGTTTTTCCCCGATCTGCCAGCGGAAATCGAGTTCTACCATCGATGCCATGGCCGAGGAAGAGACGACCGGTGCGCAGCCCGCGACCGAGACCAAGCCGTTGACCGCGCGCGACATCCGGGTGTCCGACGACGAACGCGAGCACGTCGTCGGCGTGCTGCAGAAAGCCATCGGGCAGGGGATGCTCACCCTCGACGAGTTCACTGAACGCACCGACCAGGCGCTCGCGGCGCGCACCCGGGGCGATCTCAACGCCGTCCTCGCCGACCTGCCCGGGCTGGTGCACCCCGGCGCGGCTCCGCAGTACGCGCCGCTGCCTGAACCGCCCGGCTACGGGCCGAACTACGGGCTGGGCCAGCGGCTCGAACTCAACGCCAAGTACTCGTCACTGCAGCGCAGCGGCCCGTGGCAGGTCCCGGCCGCGATGGTGGTGCGCAACAAGTACGGCAGCACCAGGCTCGACTTCACCGAGGCCCGCGTCGCCACCCCGGTGGTGCAGATCGAACTCGACGCGAAGTGGGGTTCGGTCGAGCTGATCATCCCGCCGCACGCGGCGGTGGACTACAACTCGATCACCGAGATCAAGTTCGGCTCGCTCGACGACAAGACCGGCAGCAACGGCCGCGCGGGCACCCCGCGCTACGTGCTGACCGGCCGTGTCCATGGAGGCTCGCTGGTCATCCGCCACCCTCGGCGGGGCATTTTCGGCTGACCAGCGTCCGGCGCCGGATCCGGTTACCCCATCTCTCACCCGGATCCGGCGTCCCCTTACCGGGAGACCGCGTCCGCGACTGCCTTGCGGGCCGCGACCGGATCGGCGGTGGCCAGCGCCGCCGCCGCGATTTCGCGCGCCTGTTCCCGCGACACGGTCGCCAGGCTCGCGCCGACCGCCCGCACCGCCGGGGCGTTCATCGACAGACTCGTCAGGCCGAGGCCGGCCAGCACCAGCGCGAGCCGCGGGTCGGCCGCGGCCTCGCCGCACACGCCCGCCGGTTTGCCGGTCGCTTCCGCCGCGTCGCCGATCAGTTTCAGCAGGCGCAGCAAACCGGGCTGCCACGGGTCGTTCAGCTTCGCGACTGCGCCGAGCTGGCGGTCGGCGGCGAAGGTGTACTGGGCGAGGTCGTTGGTGCCGACGGACACGAAGTCGACCACTCCCAGGATTTCCCGCGCCAGCAACGCGGCAGCGGGAATCTCGATCATCACGCCCGCCCGCGCGATTCCGGCGGCGCGAACGCGCTCGGCGAACCAGGCGGCTTCCTCGACGGTGCCGACCATCGGGGCCATCACCGAAACTTCCGCGCCGGAATCCTCCGCCGCGCCCGCGATGGCTTCGAGCTGCCGGTCGAGCACCTCCGGCCGGTCGAACGCGATCCGCAGGCCGCGGACGCCGAGTGCCGGGTTGGGCTCGTCGTCCGGGGACAGGAACGCGAGCGGTTTGTCCGCGCCCGCGTCCAGCGTGCGCACGATGACCGGCTTGCCGCGGAACGGCGAAAGCACTGCGGCATAAGCTTTTCGCTGTTCGTCGACGGACGGCTCGGCCGGAGCGTCGAGGTAGCAGAACTCGGTGCGGAACAGCCCGACGCCCTCGGAGCCCGCGTCCGCGGCGGCCTGCGCGTCGGCTGGCGAGCCGACGTTGCCGTACACCTTCACCCGGTGTCCGTCGGACAGCTCGCCGACGCCGTTCCATTCGGCCGGACCGGAAGCAGCCGCGGTGACGATCGGCGCGGACGCGTCGACCGCCTCGATCACGCCGGTGTCGCCGTCGACCGACAACGCCTTGGCGTCGGACGCCAGCAGCCCGCGCACCGCGACGACCGCCGGAATTCCCAGCGCCCGCGCGAGAATCGCGGTATGGCTCGTCGGGCCGCCCTCCTCGGTGACCAGCGCGAGCACCTTCGCCGGGTCGAGCCCCGCGGTGTCGGCGGGCGCGAGGTCGCGGGCGACGAGCACGCTCGGCGACGCCAGCTCCGGCACCCCGGGCGGGGCGACGCCGAGCAGTTCGGCGACGAGCCGGTCGCGCACGTCCCGGACGTCGCGGACCCGCTCGGCCATGTATCCGCCCGCGGCCGCGAGCGCTTCCGCGAATCCTTCGGCGGCCTGGTAGACGGCGCGGGCCGCGGGTAGGTTCCGCGCCGTCACCAGCTGTTGAGCCTGAGCCGCCAGCGCCGGGTCGGCGGCCATCGCGGCGGTCGTGACGAGGATCGTCGCCGCCTCGCCGGTCGCGGCCTCGGCCTGCGCTTCCAGGCGGGCGGCGACCGCGCGGGCAGCGGGTTCGATCCGCGCCGCCTCCGCCGCCGGATCCTCCGGCGCGGGCGTGCTGGCGGGTTCCCCGAGCGGCTCGGCGACCCGCACGACGGGTCCGCTCGCGCGTCCGGGGCTCACCGCGACCCCGGTCAGCGAGGAACCGACAGCGGACTCGGCCGGAGCGGCAGCACTCTCAGACATGGTCTAGACCATAGCTCACGGAGAGGGCGTTCCGCCGGGGCGCCGCGTCCCTTTCCCGATTTCGCATCCGTTCGACCACCGGACCTACCTCCTCGTGCCACCACGCGCGGGCCAGTTCCGCAGCACCCGGCCCCGCAAAGTCTGCCGGAAACCCCAGGTCTCCGCCGAGTCCGCGAGCCCGAATCCGACGGCAGGTCCACCAGCGCCGGGCAGCGCGTTACCCACGCGACCCGCAACACGGCCGGACGTGGCTCATTCCAGTTCAGCGGCCGTCGGATACGACGGCTGGGCACCATGACGGGTCACGGTCACCGCGGCCACCTTCACCGCCCGTTCGGCGGCTTCGACCAGGTCAGCGCCGTCAGCGAGGGCCGCCGCCAGCGCACCGGCGAACGCGTCGCCCGCACCGGTGGTGTCGACCGCCTTCACCTTGGGCGACTCGACCGTTGTCGACTTGTCTCCCTCGATGACCGCCGCGCCCTTGGCTCCGAGCGTGACGACCGCCGCGCGCGGGCCGAGGTCGAGCAGCTTGCGCGGATCCGCGCCTTCCGAACCGAGCAGGTACGCGGCCTCGTGCTCGTTGACCAGCAGGACGTCCAGTGCGGCCAGCGTTTCCGGCGACACCTCGGCCGCCGGGGAGAGGTTGAGCAGCACCCGCACGCCGTTCGCGTGCGCCCGCACCACCGCGCGTTCGATCGTCGGCAGCGGCACTTCCAGCGAAGCGACGAGCACGCGCACCCCGTCCAGCGCCTCGTCGGTGACGTCCCCGGGTTCCAGCGCGGAGTTCGCGCCGGGGGAGACGAGGATCGAGTTTTCCCCGTCCGGCGTCACGGTGATGTAGGCGATTCCGGTAGGCCGATCGACAGTGCGAACGAATTGCGTATCAACACCGGCATTAGCCAGCGAATCCCGCAGCATTCGACCGTAAGGATCATCGCCGACCGCACCGAGCAACGCGACGTCCGCGCCGAGTTTTCCCGCCGCGACCGCGGTATTCGCGCCCTTGCCGCCGGGGGACAACGCGGTGTCGCCGCCCAGCACCGTCTCGCCGCCGCCGGGACGCCGGTCGACCGGCACCACCAAATCGGCATTCGCGGACCCGACCACCAGTACCGCAGCACTCATGGCCGCCACTCTGCCACGACCCGTCCTTTCCGCCATCCGTGCCCGAAAGTGAAAGCCTTTGTAACTTTCCCCGCGCTCAGTGCGACAATCAGGCGGAACAGCGTCAGCCCGTCACTCGATCGGGGGATCCGTATCCCCCGGGCGTCACTTCTGCGCCGGGCTTCGCTCTTCTTCGAGCGTCACTGGCCTCGAGCCGATGACGTTGCCCCGACCGGAAGCGCACCGGAGAGGGCATCGGGTCGCCGGCGCCGATCACGTAGCCCCCCGAGTGATCGGCGTCGGCGGCGCCCCGATTCGCGCGACTGGCGGCGAAATCGGTGTCCAGACCACCTAGACTGCCCAGATGAGCAGCCCCACACGCAGGGGTCGCGCGCGAGCGGCTACCGAAGCGGACATCCGCCGGACCGCGCGGAACCTGCTGGTCGGCCAGGGCCCGGAAGCCGTCACGCTGCGGGCCATCGCCCGGGAGCTGGGGATCACCGCACCGGCTCTGTACCGCTACTACGAATCCCGCGACGACCTGCTGGAAAACCTCCGCCTCGACGTCTGCACCGACCTCGCCGCCGAAATCGCCGAGGACATCGCGGAACTGAAAGACGAGGGCCTGCTGCAGCTGTTCCAGATCTGCAAAGGGTTCCGCCGCTGGGCACTGACCCACACCAAGGAATTCACCCTGGTGTTCGCGTCGCCGACCGGGGCCACCGGCACCGCGACCGGGAGTGCGCTGCGCAGGCTCGACGAGCCGTTCGGCCGGATCTTCCTCGCCGCGGCGGGCCACGTGCTCGCCCAGCACGACCTGGTCATGCCGCCGAACGACGTGGTCCCGCCCGAACTCCGCGACGACCTCACCGCGTTCCAGCAGGACCTGCTGACGGTGCTCAAGGAGTCCGGGCGGGAAATCCCGCCGGAGAAGCTGGACCTCGGGCTCACCTACCTGATGATCACCTTCTGGGCGCGGCTCTACGGCCACGTCACCCTCGAGGTGTTCGGCAACTACCCGATCCCGGTGTCCAAACCGGACGTGCTGTTCGAGGCCATGCTGACCGACCTCGCCCGCGACGTCGGCCTGTATTCCGATTAGGCCGCGTGCCCGCCGTCGACCGAGAGGGTCGCGGCGGTGATGTACGCGCTGTCCGGCGACGCCAGGAAGGCCACCGCGTCCGCCACTTCCGCCGGATTGCCGTACCGGCCGACCGCGGTCACCGACGCCTGGTCCGCGGCGTACGGGCCATCGGCCGGGTTCATCTCGGTGTCGGTGGGTCCCGGGTGCACCAGGTTCACCGTCACGCCGTTCGGAGCCAATTCGCGGGCCAGTGCCTTGGTCAGCCCGACCATCGCGGACTTGCTGACCGCGTACAGCACCATTCCCGGGCCCGGCACGCGATCGGTCACGCAGCTGCCGATCGTGATCACGCGGCCGCCTTCGCCGAGGTGCTTGGCCGCCGCCTTGGTCGCGGCCAGCACGCCGCGCACGTTCACCGCGAGCACGCGGTCGACGTCGTCCATCCCGGTCTGCTCCAGCGGCCCGACGAAACCGACGCCCGCGTTGTTGACCAGCACGTCCAGCCGCCCGAACTCGGCGACCGCCGCTTCCACCGCGGCTTCCACGGCGGCCGAATCCGCGTTGTCCGCACCGACCGCGAGCGCACGCCGCCCGAGCGCCTTGATCCGGTCGACCACTCCCGCCGCCTGCTCGGCGTTCACCGCGTAGGTGAGCACCACATCCGCCCCAGCCTCGGCGAGCCGCAGTGCCGTCGCCGCACCGATTCCGCGGCTCCCGCCAGTCACCAGCGCCACTTTGCCGTCGAGGTTCATGTCCGTCCTTCCGGTGTGTTTCCCTTGCCCCCCAATAAAAGCGGGCGAAGGAGGACGAAGCTGGCGTCTTTCGGTCGTGACGATCCGCGAGCTGGCGGACAACGAAAAACCGGCCCGGGAGAAGTTCCCGGGCCGGTTTCAGGGCGTTGGCTCAGAGCACGATGTTGACCAGACGGCCCGGCACCACGATCACCTTGCGCGGCGTCTTGCCGCCGACCAGCGCGGCGATCTTCTCGTCGGCCAAGGCGGCCGCCTGCACCGCGTCGTTCTTCGCGTCCGCGGGCACGGTGATCCGCGAGCGGACCTTGCCGTTGACCTGGATCGGGTACTCGACCGAGTCCTCGACCAGGTACTTCTCGTCCACGACCGGGAACGGCCCGTGCACCAGCGAGTCGGCGTGGCCCATCCGGTGCCACAGCTCCTCGGCGATGTGCGGGGCCAGCGGAGCCAGCAGCAGCACCAGCGGTTCGGCCAGTTCGCGCGGGGTCGCCGCGGCCGAGCCGTACACCTTGGTCAGGTGGTTGTTCAGCTCGATCAGCTTCGCGCCCGCGGTGTTAAACCGCATCTCCGCGTAGTCCTCGCGAACCCCGGCGATGGTGCGGTGCAACAGTTTCCGGTCCGCCTCGGTCGCCTCGTCGGCCGAAACCCGCAGCTCGCCGGTCTGCTCGTCGACCACCAGCCGCCACAGCCGCTGCAGGAACCGGTGCGCGCCGACGACGTCCTTGGTCGCCCACGGCCGCGACATGTCCAGCGGACCCATCGACATCTCGTACACGCGGAAGGTGTCCGCGCCGTAGCTGTCCGACATTTCGTCCGGCGTCACGGCGTTTTTCAGGCTCTTGCCCATCTTGCCGTATTCCTGCTTGACCTCTTCGTCGCCGAAGAAGAACTTGCCGTCGCGCTCGACGACGTCCTCAGCAGGCACGTACACACCGCGCTTGTCGGTGTAGGCGAACGCCTCGATGTAGCCCTGGTTGAACAGGCGGCGGTACGGCTCCTTCGACGAGACGTGGCCCAGGTCGTACAGCACCTTGTGCCAGAAGCGCGAGTACAGCAGGTGCAGCACCGCGTGCTCGACGCCGCCGACATACAGGTCGACGCCGCCCGGGTCGTCCACGCCGTGCTCGGCCGGGCGCGGGCCCAGCCAGTACGCCTCGTTCTCCGGCGCGCAGAACACGTCCTGGCTCGCCGGGTCGACATAACGCAGCTGGTACCAGCAGGAACCGGCCCACTGCGGCATGACGTTGGTGTCGCGGCGGTACTTCTTCGGCCCGTCGCCCAGGTCCAGGGTGACCTCGACCCAGTCCTTCGCGCGCGACAGCGGCGGCGACGGCTCGGAGTCGGCATCGTCCGGGTCGAAGGTCTTCGGCGAGTAGTCGTCGACCTCCGGCAGCACGACCGGCAGCTGGTCCTCGGGCAGCGCGATCGGCAGGTTGTTCTCGTCGTAGACGATCGGGAACGGCTCGCCCCAGTAGCGCTGGCGGGCGAACAGCCAGTCGCGCAGCTTGTACTGCACGGTGCCCTCGCCCGCGCCGCGGTCCTCCAGCCAGGCGATGATCGTCTTCTTGGCGTCCGCGACGCCCATGCCGTTCAGGTCGACGGTGTCGTTGGCGGAGTTGATCGCCGGACCGTCGCCGGTGAACGCCTCGCCCTCGAAGCCCTCGCCCGGGTCGACCGTGCGGACGATCTCCAGCTCGAACTTCTTCGCGAAGTCGTAGTCGCGCTGGTCCTGCGCGGGCACGGCCATGATCGCGCCGGTGCCGTAGCCCATCAGCACGTAGTCGCCGACGAAGACCGGGATTTCCTTGCCGTTGACCGGGTTCACCGCGTAGGTGCCGGTGAAGACGCCGGTCTTCTCCTTGTTCTCCTGCCGGTCCAGATCGGACTTGCGGGAGGCGGCGGCCCGGTACGCGGCCACGGCTTCGGCAGGCGTCTTCGCGCCGCCGGTCCAGCTCTCCGGGTGCTCGCCCGGCCACTGCGCCGCGGTCAGCTTCTCGACCAGCGGGTGCTCCGGCGCGATCACCATGTAGGTGGCCCCGAACAGAGTGTCCGGACGGGTGGTGAAGACCTCGATTTTCTCGTCACCCGCGGCGAACGAGACCCGCGCGCCCTGCGAGCGGCCGACCCAGTTGCGCTGCATGGACTTGACCTTCTCCGGCCAGTCCAGCAGATCCAGGTCGTCGACCAGGCGGTCGGCGTACGCGGTGATCCGCATCATCCACTGGCGCAGGCTCTTGCGGAACACCGGGAAGTTGCCGCGGTCGCTGCGGCCGTCCGCGGTCACCTCCTCGTTCGCCACGACGGTGCCCAGGCCCGGGGCCCAGTTCACCGGAGCCTCGGAGATGTAGACCAGCCGGTGGTCGTCGATGATCTTGCGCTGCTCGACAGTGCTCAGCTCTGCCCACGGACGGCCGTCCGGCGTCGCGCGCTCACCCGCGGCGTAGGCCTTCTCCAGCTCCTCGATCGGCCGCGCCTTGCGGGCGTCCTCGTCGTAGTAGGAGTTGAAGATCTGCAGGAAGATCCACTGGGTCCACTTGTAGTAGTCCGGGTCGATCGTCTCGATCGACCGGCGCTCGTCGTGGCCCAGCCCCAGCCGCTTCAGCTGGCGGCGCATCGTGGCGATGTTCTGCTCGGTCGTGATGCGCGGATGCGTGCCGGTCTGCACCGCGTACTGCTCGGCGGGCAGGCCGAACGCGTCGTAACCCAGCGTGTGCAGCACGTTCCGGCCGATCATCCGGTGATACCGCGCGTAGACGTCGGTGCCGATGTAGCCCAGCGGGTGCCCGACGTGCAGGCCGGAACCGGACGGGTACGGGAACATGTCCTGCACGAACAGCTTGTCCGAGGGCACCGGCTCGCCCGCTTCCGCGAGCGGGCCGACCGGGTTCGGCGCGTGGTAGGTGCCGTGGTCGGACCAGTGGTCCTGCCAGCGCTGCTCGATCTGCCCGGCCAGCTCCGCGGTGTAGCGGAACGGCGGGGCGTGCTCAGCGTCCGCGGCGTTCTTCGCCGCGGCCCCGGTGGCCTCGTCAGACCCTGTCATCGCCGTCTTCCTCCGTGTCGAGCCACTCCAGAAACAACTCGACCCCCCAGCCAGAAGGCATGAGGGGTCGCCGCGCCGAGCCGGTCATCGGGCCAGGTCAGCGCGGCAGGCCAAGGAGCAGCCGAGCCGTGTTCATACACTCATCGTAACGCCCTGGTCAAAGCCGTTCCGACGGGACCGCCAAAGCGACGACCTGGGTCACCTGCGACGCGGAGAAGTTGTTGTCGCTCACGAGCACGAGGCTGTGCTCGCCGGAGGGCAGCGCCGGGCCCCAGGTCATTCCCTCGATGTTGTCCACAGTGGAAAGCGGGAGGTCGGAAAGGTCGGCGAGGAGCTTTTTCTTCACCGGTTTGACGTGCTTCGCGGCCGCCAGGGACGGGGTGTGGAGGACGTTCGTCGCGCCCGTGGTGTCGATCTCGAAGATGCGCACCTTGTTGCCGACCCCGGTGACGAAGGACCGTTCCATCATCAGGAATTTCGTCGGATCCGCCTGGTTCACCGCGAGCATCGACGAGACACCGGTGTCGGCGAATCCGGTAGCGGGCTTCGGTGTGGCGAAAAGCTTCTCCTGCGGGTACGCGTACTGCGCGAGCACCGGCCCGAACCGGCTCTGCAGAGTGATCCGCGACAACGCACCCGACGTCGGCGTGGGCGGCGGACCGTCCTGCAGCAGCGGTGCCTCGACCTCGCTGGCCAGCAGCGTGCCGAACCCGGTGTAGGCGAGGCCTTCGAGAACGTAGTTGCGACGCGGACCGGCGTCCGGCGTCATCCGCTCGTTGGCGGGCAGCGGCAGATCGCGGACGTAATGCCCGTCGCGGGTGGCTTCGCGGATCGACGGCTGGATCAGGTGCTGGTCAGGGAGCCGGTCGCCTTCCTGCGACCAGACGTAACGCCCGGTCCACGGGTCGACACGCAGTTCCTCGGGGTCGATGGTCTGCTCGTTCTGCGGAGCGGCCGGATCGTTCTTCGCGAGCGGCGGGTACGGCGTGCCGTCCGGGCGCAGCAGCGGATGCGTGCCGGTGAAGGTGATCGGCCCCACGCCGTTGGCGCTGACGTCGAACTTCGCGGTGTAGAAGCGGGCCGGGTTGATCGCGGACCGGTCGTCGCTGATGAAGACGTAACCACCGGCACGCTGATCGAAGTCGACCGACGACAGCCCGCCGACCGTGGTGCCCTGGAACTGCAGGTTGTGCGGTACGAGCTGCTCGCCGAGCAGCCGGACCGGCCGAGGCGCGGCGGCAGTGGCAGTCCCGGCGCCGGGGACGAGCAAGGACAAGGTGACGATCCCGGCGGCAGCGAGCAGCCGGTGTCGCGTGGACGAAGACATGGCCCGTAGCACAGCCGACGAGGGTATCCGGGACATTGCCGCGAGGTCACGCTTATCCTCAAGGGGTGTTCGCTATCGCGCTCGTCCCGATCGTCCTTGGTGTCGTCGTCGGCTGGGGTGGTTTCCTCGGCGTGCGAGGACGGCTGACCAGGGCAGGCGGGGCCGGAGTCCGGACCGAAGCCTCGATGCGCAGCGAAGAGGCGTTCCAGCTGGCCAACCGGGTGGCCGGAATCCCCACCCTGGCCGGAGGCGCGGCCGCGGTCGTCTGCGGACTCGCCGGTCTCGCGATCCCCGCCACCGCCGGCCTGGTGGCCGCCGCGATCGTCGGGCTGCTCGGCCTGCTGGTGATGGTCGTCGCCGGAGCCCGGATGGGCGCGCGAGCCGCGCTCTCGGTGCCCGCCCCGGCCCCGGTCCCGGCCGGCTGCAGCGGCTGCGCGTGCGGCGCCGGAGGCTGCGGAGTCCTGCAGAAGTCCAGCGACGCCTAGTTTCGCTGCAAATCGCCAGGATGGGTGGCCAGCAACGCGAGCGGCACCCCCTGGCGGCGCAGCACCTGCCCCCACAGATCGCGGCTCGGCGGCGCGAGGATGTCACTGGGCAACGCGGGGACGATGACCCAATCCTCGCGCTCGATCTCGCCCGCGAGCTGCCCCGAATCCCACCCGGCGTAGCCCGCGAAGACGCGCACGCCCCGCACCTTCGACACCAGCACCTCGGGATCGCTGTCCAAATCGACTAGCGCCACCGGCCCCCGCACCGCGACGACCCCCGGGACGCTGGAAGCGGACTCCCCAGTCCGCAACGCCGCGAGACACAACGCGGTCTTCTTGTCCACCGGCCCGCCGACGAAGACCGACTGCGGCTCCGCGACATGCGCACCCCACCCCGGCAGGACGTCGTCCACCGGAACATCGGACGGCCGGTTCAAGACCACCCCGAGCGTGCCCTCCGCCCGATGATCGATCACGAACACCACCGTCCGCTTGAAGTTCGGATCGAACATCGTGGGTGCGGCGACCAGGAGCGTTCCCGGTTCAACCTCGGCGTCCGCTGGCACGCCACCCATGATCCCATCACCCGCCGCGGGAAATCCCCCCGGCACGGGAACACCAGCACCACCCGCCCCGTTGAGAACAATGAGCCGGCGCACTCGTGTCCCCCGGGCTCACTGAAGAACCGCCTTTGTGGAATACCGGCCCGGCCGGAGCCACACTGCGCCAAGCCGCCGAGAGGCGAAACGAGTGCGCCGGTGTCGGCTTCTCCTGTTCGGTGCCTGGCGGCACCCTCCCTCGGGTCACCGGCGCCGTGTACCCGGGGGGCCGAGCCCCCCGGACCCCCGCGGTGCTTGGGGGTGGCGGTTGGGGGGTGGGGCGCGGGTCTTGGGATGCGTCGGTGCTTGCTGGTGTGGGTTTGGTACCGGGGTTGTTTGCGTTGAGTGTGTAGCGCGTGCGTTCTTGGTTGTCGACTTGAGGTCGGGGGCCTGCCGTGCGTTCTCGGCGGTTGCGTCGGTTTCTCGCGCAGGTTCTCGGGGCTTCCGCGCAGCCCTCTTTTCCAGCGGGCTTTCTTGTCCAACATCCTTGGGCTTTCACGCGCGGTGTTGCCGAAGACCTTGCTCGGCGTCCGCGGGCACCACGCTCAGCTTCCTCGTAGGCCCTTTGTCCAGCATCCACAGGGCTTTCGCACTCGGTGTTGCCGCGGCTTCCTTGGTTAGCGTCCCGCGACCTCCACTCTCAGCTTCGTCGCAGCCCTCTTGCCCAGCATCCACGGAGCTTTCTCGCTCGGCGTTGCCGAAGACCCTTGTCCGGCGTCCCCGCGCCCCACGGTCAGCCACCCCCAAGCCCCTTGCCCACCATCCACGGGGCTTTTCACACTCGGCGTTGCCGGAGATCCTTGCTCGGCGTCCCCGCGCCCCACGCTCAGCCGCCCCGCGAGCCATTGCTCACCATCCACAGGGCTTTTCCCACTCGGCCTACAGGGCTTTTCCCTCTCGGCGTTGCCGAAGACCCTTGTCCGGCGTCCCCGCCCCCACGCTCAGCCACCCCGCAGACCCCTTGCCCACCATCCACGGGGCTTTTCACACTCGGCGTTGCCGAGGATCCTTGTCCGGCGTCCCCGCCCCCCACGCTCAGTCACCCCGCGAGCCCATTGCCCAGCGTCCGCGGGGCTTTTCACACCTGGCGTTGCCGAGGACCCTTGTCCGGCGTCCCTGTCCCCACGCTCAGCGCCCTGCGTCCACGGGGATTTCGCGCTCGGTGTTGTTGCGGCTTCCTTGCTCGGCGTCTGCGTGATCTCCACGCTCGGTTTCCTCGCGAGCCCCTTGTTCAGCATCCGCTGGGCTTTCTCGCGCGGGGTTGCTGGAGACCTTTGGCCGCTGCCTCGGGGTCCGCGCTCAGCCGTCTGCGGGCTTCTTGGCTGGTGGCTTGGGTTTCCTTGCTCGGCGTTCGCTGGGTCCTTGGCGTTCGGGGGCGTCGCAGGCCTTCTTGGCTGGTGTTCTTGCGGTCTTCACGCTTGGAGTTTTTGCGGGTTTCTTGGTCGGTGTAGCCGCGACTTCGGCGCTCGACTGGGCTGCGGCGTTCTTTGCTTGGATTCCTGCGGCTCCGCGCTTGGCAGGCCGCAGCGGCATTGCCGGTGTTTCTGCGGCCTTCGTTCGTTCGCGAGGGGCTTGGCGTTCTGCAGGGTGGTTGGCGCGTGTTCGCTGCGGCGTTGTTGCGCGGCGTTGGTGGGGCTGCCCCGCGTGGTTCGGGGTGGGTGGTGGTTGTTTGGGGCGTTTTGTCGTGGGGGGTCGGTAGGGTTGCTGGGTGAGTGCGGGGGAGCGGGGCGGGGTTCTCGGGCTGGTCTTTCGGGATCGGTTGTTTCGGCGGCTGCTGTTCACGCGGTTCGCGGCGCAGTGGGGGGACGGGGTTTTCCGGGCCGGGCTCGCTGGGGCCGTTTTGTTCAATCCGGAGCGGGCGGCGGATCCGTTGGCTATTGCCGAGGGGTTTGCCGCGTTGTTGCTGCCGTATTCGCTGGTGGGGCCGTTCGCGGGGGCGTTGCTTGATCGGTGGGATCGGCGCCGCGTGCTGGTGTTCGCGAATCTGGTGCGGGCGGTGGCGATCGTGGCGTCGGTGGGGGCGGTAGCTGCCGGCGCGGGCGGGATGGGGTTGTTTTCGCTCGCGTTGCTTGCGGAGGGGATCAGCCGGTTCATTGGGTCTGGGTTGTCGGCTGCGTTGCCGCACGTCGTGGAAGCGCAGTCAGTGGTTTCGGCCAACGCGGTGGTGGCGACGCTGGGGTCGGCGATCGCGGTGGTCGGGGGCGGGTGCGCGATCGGGCTTCGAGCGGTGTTCGGGCCTGGGAACATCGGGTCGGCGGAGACCACGGCGTTTGCGGCGGCGGGGGCGTTGTTGTCGGCGTTTCTGGCGCATCGGTTCGCCAAGGGGGCGTTGGGACCCGCTGTGGTTGACGAGCCGGTTAATCCGGTGGTGGCGGTTGCGCGGGGGCTTGCCGACGGGGCTCGGCATGCGTGGCGGGCGCCTAGCGTTACGGCTGGGTTCGTCGCGTTGTTCGCGCATCGAGCGGCGTTCGGGATTTCGTTGCTGGTCAGCGTGTTGCTGATGCGCAATTACTTCACCGACGACGGGATTTTCCGCGCCGGATTGCCCGGACTGGGGCAGCTGGTCGCATGTGCGGGGGCGGGCATTCTCGTCGCGGGGCTGGCGACGGCTCGGCTGATTCGGGCGTTCGGGCGGACGCGAGTGGTTTTGTCGACATTGGTGCTCGCCGCGGTCGCGCAGGCCGGGCTGGGGTTGCCGATGGTGCTGCCGTTGGCGTTGGTCGCGTCGTTCCTGGTCATGGGGACGGGGCAGGTGCTGAAACTGTCTGTGGATTCCTCGGTGCAGCTCGATGTCGCGGACGAGGCTCGCGGCCGGGTCTTCGCGCTTTACGACACGCTGTTCAACATCACCCAGGTGGTGGCGGTCTCGATCGGGGCGATCTTCGTCAAGGACAACGGGTACTCGCCTGAGCTGGTGGTCGGCGCGACCGTGCTCTACCTGCTGGGCGGGGCCGGATATCTGCTGGCCGGCCGACGGCGCGGCGATTCGCTGCCGCAAACCGTTGAACCCAAACGGGGGTAGTTACTCACCGTCTGGCATTAGGGTGACTTGTGACCCGGTCGAGTTAATCTCGGCCCGCGCAACCGACACGGGGGGCCACCGTGAGCACCATCGGCGACGACCGTGCCCGTCTCGACGCCGCTCCAGCAGTCCTGACCTCGCCCGACGGTCTCGTCCGCGCGACCGCCGGACCGGCCGGCACGCTCGGTCGGCTCGAATTCGCCCCGGACACCTTCGAACGCACGACGCCCGCACAGCTCGCGTCGACCGTCCAGGCACTCGTGCAGCACCTGGCCGACGCGCCTGAACCGCCGCACGCCGCGCAAATGCCCGCCCCGCGGCCGACCCCACGCCGGGTCCGTCCGCGCGGACCCGTGCCGCAGAACCGCCGTCGCGGGTCCTGATGTCGTCCGCTCCGGACGAAATGATTCACGTGGAACCAACGAGTACCGGTCAGCAGGCACTCGTCGAGATCGGCCGCCTGATCCGGGCGCACCGGGCCGATCCGGACGCGCTGGCCGGCCTCGGATTCGCCCAGCTCGGCGACCATTTCGAGGTGCAGGCGCGCAATACCGTCGCCACCTCCGAGATCGTCCAGCGGCTCACCGCGTTGCGGGCCGAGATGTACCACGAGGGCCGGGGCACCTGGATCCAAGCGCGCTACGTCCTCACCCCGGACGGTGCCTTCGACTTCGACTACTTCACCGACGACGAGCCCCCGTGGACGACGCCGCCCGATTCGTCCGCCTACCTCGCCGAACTCGCCACCTTCCCCCGCGACGACGAGCACCTCCCCGACTGGTGGCGGCTGCACGTCGGCCTCCCGCTCGGCGTGGTGTTCCGGCACGCCACCGCCGACCCCGAAAACCGCGAAACGCTGTCAGAAGAAGAGCTGCCGCTCGTGCTGCGATACCTCGAACGCGAGGCCGCGGCTGGCCCGAAGCACCGCACGGACGGCACTTGGATCTGGCCGGTCGAGGTGGCCGAGCAGCTGCGCGAACTCGGAATCGCACCCGAGCCGGAACTGCTCCAGCACATCCGCGACCTGGGCTTTCACCCGCCGTACGTCGACCATCTGGTGCGCCGTACGGCGGAAGCCGACCTCGCCGGGCAACCTCGTCCGCGACCGAGGCCGGACGACCTCCAGCGAACTGCAGCCGACGTCGCCGCCGAGCGGGAAACCAACCCGGACCCGGTCCTGTCCGACGCCGAACTCCTGACCCACCTCGGCCACCGGCTCGATTCCTTCGGCGTATGGCCCGACGTCCGTTGCCTCGGCGGCCGGGAAGCCGGGAAATGGAGCCTCTACCAGGTCAGATCCGGTTGGGTGGTGGTCGCGCCGGACGGGCACGAGCAGACCTTCGGCCGTCTCGAGGACGCCGCTCACCAGCTGCTCGGCGCGTTGCTGCTGCACCCCGCCCGCGCCACCGGCGGCCGCGAAACCCCGCTGGAAACGGCGCGGGAGGTCGCCGACTGGCCGGTCCAGCCGGTACCGGGTGACCCTCCCCTCACGCTGCTGCGGAACAAGAGACTCACTCGGTTGGCGGACGGTACCGTCGTTCTGCGGTTCGGCGAAGAACCCGGCAACCTGGTCCACCACCAGGCGGTACGGTTCCCGACGACGTCTCTGCCACTCGAACGGGAGGGGACGACCAGCACTTTCCGCCTCCGAAGATCACTCCACGTGATCACCGGGGTGACGGTGCCCTGGGCGAACCTTCCCGGGGGCGCGGTGGCGTACGTCTTGCCCAAGCCGATCGCGGAACACGAGTCCGACGGAAGCCTGGAGAGGATCGAGTAGGTGGAAGCGGCGGAAGCGGTGGAGAAGGTCGGGAAGTGGTTGCGCGCCGTGCACGGCCCCGAGGTCTCCGGACCGGGCGGCCTCCGGGTCGACCACGACCGCGTGCTGCGGGTCCCCGAAGGCTGGTCGATCCCGTACAACACCATCGCGTTCCTCGACGACGGCCGTCCGGACAAAGAGCTGTTCCCCGCCCCGTCGGTGCTCGTGCGCGAGCCGGACGGGGAGCTGCGCCAGGCGCATCCGCATCCGGGCGGGCTCAGCACGCCGGTCGCGTACCCGGGCCAGGAAAGCTGGCGCGAGGTAGTCGATCCGGAGTACGCGAAGGCCGGGCTGGGCGAACTGGGCGTGCCGCTGCCCGCGGTCGCGGGCTGGGTGAAGGTCGACAACGACGGCCACCAGACCGGTGACGAACGCGAAAACCCCGAGTACAAGGCCGGTCCGATCCGCCGCGGCTACCCCAAGCCGGAAAACCCGCTGGAAACACTCCTCGCCTTCGCGAGCGTCGGCTGGCTCTCGCGCGAACAGCTGCTCATCGGGCTGCTGCGCTGCGAAGTCTTCGTGCCGTTCGATCTCAAAACCGGCGCGACCGACCGCTTCTACTTCTCCGAGGAACGCAACGAGCTGCGCGTTTTCAGCTCGACCCGGCATCTGCCCGCCCGCGAACACGCTTGGTGGCGGGTCGACCTGGCGACCCTCGCCGAATTCGAGCACCCGCCGAACCTGGTGATCAACGGCGGTCCGGCGACCTTCGAGGACGTGGCCGGCGCCGAGCTGACCGCGATCGCGAAGCGGTTTCCCCGCCACGAGCCGCGGGTCGACGAGAACGGCCGCTGCCCGGAAATCGAAGAAGACCTCGAGAAGTTCGCCGTCGAAACCGCCGCCCGGATCGGCTTGGAGAAGCCGGTCGACGTGCCGAAGGCGGCGGCGGAACGCGCGCGGCGGCACGGGTTCGAGCTGACCTCCGACGAATGCCGCAAAACCGTCCTCGGCCGGTCGTGGCTGCGCCGGTTCGAGCAGCCGGAGCCGAGCCGGTCGCGGCCGAACGACTTGCGCGCCAACGGTCTCGTGCCCTCCTGGGACAACGACGGGCGGATCGTCCCCAAGCTCGACACCTTCGGCAAGTACCCCGAGATCAGCCTGGAGAACTTCCGGTACGGCTGGCAACGGGTCGTCGGCGCGTGGGTCGGGTTCGCGCTCGGCGAGGCGCTCGGCTCGGCCGTCGACCGGATGCGGCTGGACGAGATCGTCTCGACCTACGGTCCGGACGGGGTCCGCGACCTGCCGCTCGCGTTCGACCAGCCGGGCCGGATCGGCTCGATGACGCAGCGGCTGCTTTTCCTGACCGAGGCGGTGATCCGCAGCCCGCATCGCGAACAGCCGGAGTCGCGCGACGTCGAAAAACTGTTCCCCGGCGTCGTCCGCGGCGCGCTGGGCCGCTGGCTGCACACGCAGGGCGCGGCGATCCAGAACGCCGACGGTTTCCTCGTCAAGGTGCCCGAACTGCACGCCCGCCGCGCCATTGAGGACGCCGAGCTCAACGCCTATCTCGCGCTGGTCACCGGCGATCCGCACGCCGCGCCGATGTCGGGTCCGGCCGCGCTGCTCGGTGCGCTGCCCGCGGTGCTGACCGAGGCCGGACCAGGCACCGGGTTCAGCGGCGGCATCGGCCAGGTTGTGCGCGATCTGGCCGGCGTGACGCACCAGCCGGACGACGTGGCCGCGGCGACCTACCTGGCGTGGGTGTTCGAAAAGGCGCTCACGAAGGACTCGTTCAGCTATCCGGTGTGGAACCTCTCCCGCGAGGTGCTCGACGAGCACGACGGCCCGGAGTGGGGACCGGTTCGCGACCTCGTGGCTGAATCGGTGCCGTTCTTCGGCGAGCACGGCCTGCCCGACCTGCGGATGCCGGAGCTGATCGGCGACGGGCACAGCACGCTGTCCGTCCTCGGCCGTTCGTTCGCCGCGCTGTCGGGATTCGAGAACTACCCGGAACAGGCGATGCTGCGCGCGGTCAACCACTCCGGGCGCAGCGCGCTCACCGGCGCGTTGACCGGTGCGCTGCTCGGCGCTCGGGTGGGTGTTCCGGGACTGCCCCGAAAGTGGGTCGAACAGCTCGAATTGCACCACCTGATCGAACAGGTGGCGACCGACGCGCTGTGGCATTTCGACCGCCATTCCGCGCGGAACGCACTCGGCGACGCCTGGGTGCGGCGCTACCCGCGGCACTGATCGGTCACCCGAGCAGGTATTTGTGGGCGCATCTTCTCCCGTCTCCGGTGACCGATGGTCGGGTCGTGACACGGTCGGCTAAGTTCGTGGCGGCTACACGGGGGATTTCGGGGAGGAACCAGACGTGCGGTATCGGGTGGAATCGGGAGAACGCCCAGACGGCCTGTACGCGACGCTCGACGATCGGACTTTCGCGGCACAGCGCTCCACCACCGACGGCACGCTGCTGCTGACGGTCGTCGGCGACGAGGAAGCGCCCGAAGGCTTCGACCGCGAGCACGAGGGCAAACCCGCGAGGGTCGTGCTCGCGAACGAGGTGCCCGCGACGTTCGACCTGCGCACCTACGTCGAATACGACGACGAGCTGTTCGAGGTCGCGCCAGGAGACCAGCCGAACCTGACCCTGCGCTGGACGCGGCACGATCCGGTGCGCGCCGCCCAGCTCGGGCTCACCGATTTCTCGGTGACCGTCCCGGGCAAGCAGCTGACCGGGCTGTGGCTGACCCGGCACGACTACGGCGAGCCGAAGGCCGAGGTCGACGGCGGCGACCAGACCCGGATCCTGCGGGGGATCGGCCGCACGCTGCGCCAGGTGCCCGGCGGCTGGACGCGGGTCGCGGCGCAGTTCCGGCAGGTCGGCGACTACGCCGAGCTGGAGGTCCGCGCGGTCGGCGACGAGAACGGCCCGGTTTCGGTGTCGCTGCCCGGCACGCCGCAGCTGAGCACTTTGTTCTCCCAGCTGCGCGCGGCGATGTACCACCCGGAGACCGGCACCTGGTTCCAAGGCACCTTCACGCTCGACGCCGATTCGCAGTTCGATTTCGACTTCGACGCCGACCAGGAGCCGGACTGGCGGCTCCCGCCCAACGTCGCCGGCGAGCCCGCCCGCGAGTCCTACCTCGTCGAGCTGACCCGTTTCCCGAGGCCGGACAAGCATCTTCCGGACTGGCTCGGCGCGAAAGCCGGGCTGCCGCTGAGCGTCGGGTTCCGCCAGGCGCGGCCGGTCGACATGCACAACGAGGGCGAGCGGCCCGTGGTGAACCGCCCGCCGGTGCCGCCGGACCAGGTCCGCGGCGTGCTCGACTACCTGTTCCGCTCGCCAGTCGTGCTCCATCGGCCGGTGCCGCAGCCGGACATCTTCGCGCCCGGCGCGCCGCCGGACGTGCCGCAGGCGTTCCACACCGACGGCACCTGGATCTGGCCCGCCGCCGTGCCGCACTACCTGCGCAAATACGGTGTTCCGCCGGAGCCGGAGCTGGTCGAGCACATCCGCGCCGCCGGGTTCCGGCCGCCGATCGTGCGCGATCTGGTGCGCGCGACCGCCGAGGCCGACGTGCTCGGCAAACCGCGCCCGGGGCGTACCGAGGCCGATATCCCGGACGACAGTTCGCTCGCCCGCGCGATCCGCGGCGAGCCGATCCTCGGGCTGCGCGCGGCTGAGACGTTGGCGCTGCTGCAGCAACGGCTCGTCGAGCACGGCGTGCCGTCTTCGGCGTACCGGATCGGCGCGGACGAGGTGCCCACCGAAGGCGTGTGGACGTTGCGCCGCACGGAAAACCGCTGGGAGGTGTCGCGTCCGCCGTCGGTCGAGCCGGTGGCGTTCGCCAACCTCGCCGACGCGGCCCGGTTCCTCCTGGGCACGCTGCTGATGCTGCCGCCGCAGGCCCCGGACGAATCCGATCAGCCCGCGGACTGGCCGATCCTGCCGATGCGTGGCGAGCCGCCGCTGTCGTTCTTCCGCGGCAAGCGGATCGTCGCGCTGCCCGCCGGCACGACGGTGGTCCGGTTCGGTCCCGAGGCCGGGAATCTGGTGCACCAGAATTCGGTGCGGTTCCTCGAAACCTCGCTGACGCCGGACCGCGAACGCGACCGGCACGAGTACCGCGTGCAGCGCACGATCCGGGTGCTGACCGGCGTCACCGCGCCGTGGGGGCAACAACCGGGCGGAGCCACCGCGTACCTGCTGCCGAGGCCGATCGCGCAGCACCTCGAGCAGGGAGCGCTATCCCGGTTGTGAAGCGGTGATCAGCACGGCGGGCGACCACCAGTAGTCCGCGAGCGGTTCCACAGTCACGTCGGCGAACCCGGCGGCTTCGAGCTGCCGGGTCCACTGCGCGGCCGGATGTTCCCAGTTCGTCCGCGCCGTCCCGGCTGCGACACCGAGCAGCACCGGCAGTAGAAACCCTTGCGCCACCAGGGAAGCCTGCTCGCCATACTCCGCGACGCCCCGTTCGTACCGCTGCGCGAGCGACTCCAGGTCGGCGGTGTCCGGCACGTCGAATTCGGCCAGCACCAACCGCTCCGTCCGCGGCCGCAACGCTTTCAGCACTTCGGCCCGAGCGGCGGGCTCGATCGACTGCAGCGCGAATGTCGACTGTGTCAGGTTCCACGTGGAACCATCCGTGGCGAGAAAGTCCTGTGCGGTCAACGAAAACCGGCGCGCGTCAGGGACTTCGACGTCCGCGAGCAACGCCTCCGACGGCTCCACGAGGTCGATCCGCTCCGGCTGGAACGAGGCCCGCGCCAATGCCGGTTCGATCGCCAACCCGTCGCCACAGCCGAGATCCAGCAACGCCGCCGGACGCCAGGAGTCGTACCGCACCGCCAGTTCTTCGCTCAACCGCCGGTACAACTCGACGTTCCCGCCGCCGCGAATGAACGCCGTGAACGCGGCCGGCTGGTCGTACACCGGACCGCTCGGTCCCGCCGCGAGATACCTCGCCAGCTCAGCACCCAACGGAGTCCCCGCCTCGGCGGCGAGCGCACCCGCCCGTTCGGCATCGCCGTCCCGATACGCCGCCAGCGCACCGGCCACCCCGCTCACAGCGGCACCCACAACGTCACCCTCGTCCCGCTTCCCGGACTCGATTCCACCAGCGAAGTCCCGCCGACCTCGGCCAGTCGCGCGGTGATTGACTCGCTGATGCCGAACCCGGCCGGCCGATCGTGCGGACTGAACCCGGTGCCGTGGTCCCGCGTGATCACCGCGATCCCGCCGTTGCGTTCCTCCACCCGCACCACGACCTTGTCCGTCTCCGCGTGCTTCATCGTGTTGCGCATCGCTTCCCGCACCGCGTCGCGGATCGCGATCTGCCGGACCTCCGACAGCGTGTCGTTGTCCAGCTCGGCGATCACCAGCTGCGCGCGCAGACCGTCGCGCGCCATCTCCGCGGCCAGCGCGGCGAGCTTTTCGCCGAGCGGCCGCGCGCCTTCCTCGGCCCGCTGCGCCGCGGCGGTCTCTATCGTCTGCCGCAGCTCGATCGCCTGCGCGCGGGCCAGCCGCTGCACCTCGACCAGCCGCTGATCCGAATCGCCGGGACCGCCGAGCGCGATCGCTTCCAGCGTCTGCAGCACCGTGTCGTGCAGCATCCGGTGCTGCCGCGCGCGTTCGGCGAGCCGACCGTTGCGGATCCCGTACGCCAGCGCCAGCCGGATGCCGAGCCCGAGCAGGATCAGCGCGCCGACGGCGGTGAACAAGACGCCGAACATCGTCGGATACAGCGACGCGGCCTGTTCGAAATCGACCGTGCCGTGGTTGAGCAGGTCGGACAGCAGCCGCACCGGCAGGCTGAGCACCGCCAGGCCGAGCCCGGACGGAATGCCGACGGCGAGCGTGAGCAGGGCGACGCTGCCGAGCAGGTGTTTGTCCGCGACGCCGACCGCGTCGTGGAACACCGTGGGCGACACTGTCGCGCCCAGGAACAGCTCGAACGCGATCGTCGCCACGAGGTCGACCAGCAGCAGCCGCCCCGCGAGGTCACTGCGGAAGGGCGCCCGGCGCATCATCCAGAACAGTCCGAACGCGCTCAGCGCCACCGAGCACACGGTGACGATCGCGACCGACGCCAGCCCGGCCGGACCGTGCTTGACCGCGTACGACCCGAACGTCGCCGGCACCACCAGCAGCCGGTAGACGAGCGGGACCAGCACCACGTACCGGGCCGCGCGCAGCAGCAGTCCGTCGTGGTGGCGGTCGTCGACCGGACCGGCCATCCGCGAGATCCGCTGCAGCGCGCGCACCGGGGTGGGATCGGCGATCTCGTCGGTCAGCCCGGTCGTCGCGGTGGCCAGCGCGGGCGTGCCGCGCCGCAGCAACATGACGAGAAAGCTGGCGCCGCGCCGGTCCCCGTCCTGCTGCCGCGTCATCGATCCCCCTGTTCGTTCAAGAAAGGGAGTATCTCGGCTGCCCGGTCGATGATCCAGAGGCCAAAGGGGGATCGTGGCGAACCCGCGATCCTGAGTTCACTTCCCGGGACTATCCGCCCGAGCCGAGGCCCTCCGCCGCCGCCCACTTCTTGAGCTCGGCGACCGCCTCGTCGTGCTCCAGCGGACCGCGGTCGAGCCGCAGTTCCTTGAGGAACTTCCAGGCCCGGCCGACCTGCGGGCCCGGCGGGAGGCCGAGCAGCCGCATGATCTCGTTGCCGTCGAGGTCCGGCCGGACGCGGTCGAGGTCCTCCTGCTCCTTGATCCGCGCGATGCGGGCCTCGAGATCGTCGTAGGTCGCCTGCAGCGCGGCCGCCTTGCGCTTGTTGCGCGTGGTCGAATCGGCGCGGACGAGCTTGTGCAGCCGGGTCAGCAGGTCGCCGGCGTCGGTGACGTAGCGGCGGACCGCCGAATCGGTCCACTCGCCGCCGCCGTACCCGTGAAACCGCAGGTGGAGGAACACTAGCTGGGAGACCTGCTCGACGATCTCCTTCGAGTACTTCAACGCCCGCAAACGCTTGCGGGCCATCCGCGCGCCGACCACCTCGTGGTGGTGGAAGCTCACCCCGCCGCCGGGCTGGAACTCCCGGGTGGCCGGCTTGCCGATGTCGTGCAGCAGCGCGGCCAGCCGCAGCACGAGATCCGGCTCACTGGTCGGTTCGTGCGACTTCTCCAGTGCGATCGCCTGCTCGAGCACGGTGAGCGAATGCTGGTAGACGTCCTTGTGCTGGTGGTGCTCGTCGATCGCCAGCCGCATCCCGGGCAGCTCCGGCAGCACCCGGTCGGCCAGCCCGGTGTCGACCAGCAGCTCAAGGCCCGGTCGCGGATCGGCGGCGAGCATCAGCTTCGACAGCTCGGTCTGCACCCGCTCGGCGGTGATCCGGTCGATCTCCTCGGCCATCGACGTCATCGCCTCGACCACGCGCGGCGCGGCGGTGAAGCCGAGCTGCGCGGAGAACCGGGCCGCGCGCATCATCCGCAGCGGATCGTCGGCGAACGACTCCTGCGGCAGCGCCGGGGTGTCGAGCACCTTCAACCGCAGCGCGTCCATGCCGTCGTGCGGGTCGATGAACGTCTTCCCGACCAGGTCGATCGCCATCGCGTTGACGGTGAAGTCACGGCGCAGCAGGTCGCCCTCGATGGTGTCGCCGAAGGTGACCTCGGGGTTGCGGCCGACGCGGTCGTAGCTGTCCGCCCTGAACGTGGTGATCTCCAGCGTCGTGCCGTTCTTGGTGACGCCGACGGTGCCGAACGCGATGCCGACGTCCCAGACCGCGTCGCCCCATTCGCTGACGATCTGCAGCACCCGGTCCGGGCGCGCGTCGGTGGTGAAGTCGAGGTCGTTCGACAGCCTGCCGAGCAGCGCGTCTCGCACGCTGCCGCCGACCAGGTACAAGCTGTGGCCAGCGCGCGCGAAGCGCTCGGCCAGCTCGTCGGCCAGCGGGGACACTCGCATCAATTCCGTCACCGCGTTCTGCTGGGCGACCAGGTTGTTCACTCGAATCCCACCACGAGAATGACGCCAACGCTGCCGGCGCCGCCGGACACGGACACGGACACGGAGAGCCAGAGTACCCGGGCGGCCGTTTGCTCTAGCATCGCAGCATGTCTGGATCTGCCGGTCGCGCCGGACCGCCGACGCCGCGCCGGCGGCGACGGCGCCACCGCGGCAGGCGGCTGACCACGGTCGACGAGACCTCGGCCGGCGGACTGGTCGTCGACCCGGAGCGGGAACGCGCGGTGCTGATCGGGCGGCTCGACCGACACGGCAGACTGCTGTGGTCGTTGCCGAAGGGCCACATCGAGGACGGGGAAACGGTGGAGCAGACCGCGGTGCGCGAGGTGAAGGAGGAAACCGGCATCTCCGCGCGCGTGCTGCACCCGCTGGGCACCATCGACTACTGGTTCGTCGCGCAGCAGCGCCGGGTGCACAAGACCGTGCACCATTTCCTGCTCGAAGCCACCGGCGGCGAACTGTCGGACGAGGACGTCGAGGTGACCGAGGTCGCCTGGGTTCCGCTGGCCGAGCTGGAGACCACCCTCGCCTACGCGGACGAGCGCAAGCTGGTTCGCGGGGCAGCGGAACTTTTCGCGCCCGACGAGCGCGGCTGAGAGGGAGCACCCGAGTGAAGCGGCCCGCCGCCTTCTTGCTGTCCTTGCTGATCGTCGCCGCCACCGCGTTGTTCGGTGCGCCGGCAGACGCGCAGGAGAACCCGTCGCCGGAACCGGCCCGCTTGCGGCTCGACCTCGGCCAGCTGGCCCCGCGTGTGGTCACCAGCTCGGACCAGGCGATCACGGTGACCGGGACGGTGACCAACACCGGGTCCCGGCGGATCGTCAAGCCGATGGCCCGGCTGCAGATCGGCGAACGCCTCGCCAGTCCGCGCGCGATGGACGCGGTGCTCGCCGGGAACCCGGTGCAGGACAGCCCGCTCACCGACTTCACGCTGCTCGCCGAAGACCTGGAGCCAGGCCAGAGCGCGCGGCTGGACATCACGGTGCCGCTGACCGGATCGCGCGGTTCGGCGCTGCGGCCGGGCGTGTACCCGCTGCTGGTGAACGTGAACGGCACCCCGGAGTACGGCGGCCCGGCCCGGCTCGCCGCGGTGAGCTTGCTCATGCCGGTGCTGTCGACGCCGGGACACGCGAGCAACCAGGCGACGCCGCGGCATTCGAAACTGGCCGTGCTGTGGCCGATCACCGACAGCACTCCGCACATCCAGTCCGCGCCGTTCGGCGTGCCGATGACGCTCACCGACGATTCGCTCGCCGACGAGCTGAGCCCGGGCGGACGGCTTTACTCCCTGGTCTCGGCGGCGCGAGCGGCGCAGGAGACGAATCCGAAGGTCGGCGGCTCGCTGTGCTTCGCCCTCGATCCGGACCTGCTGCGCACCGTCGACGCGATGCGGGACGGTTACCGCGTCAGCGGCGGGGTCACCGGCAAGGGCGCAGACGCCGCGTCGAACTGGCTGGCGGCGCTGCGCGCGCTGGTCACCGGCCGATGCGTGGTCCCGATGCCGTTCGCCGACGCCGACCTCACCACGCTGGGCAAGGTCCGCGGCGCCGACGGCAATCCCGACGCCGGTCTCATGACCACGGCGCTGACCGGCACCGCGACGATCCGCCAGGTGCTCGGCGTCGAGTCGAAGAGCGGCGTGTTGTGGCCGGGCGGAACGCCGGACGACAAGGCGCTGTCGGCGATTTCGTCGGGCGGCTTCCAGACCGTGCTCACTGACAGCGCGAAACTGCGGGCGGGCGGTGACGACGAGACCGTCACCGGCGCGGCCACGCTTTCCGACGGCCTGCGCGCACAGCCGACCAACTCCATGGCCACCGCCGGTCTCACCGGCTTCGTGCCGGGCCCGCAGACGCCCACCACCTACAGCGGTGCGTCGCAGCGCGCGGTCTCCACGCAGAACGGCCTCGCCGCGATCGCCTTCGAGGCCGGACTCGGCCGCACCGAGGGAGCCACCGGCGGGCCGCTGCTCGTCGCTCCGCCGCGGCGCTGGGACGCCACCACCGACGAGCTGAACGCCTTCCTGTCCGGGCTCGGCAAGCTCACCAACGCCGGGGTGACGGCCGGTTCGACGCTCGACGACCTGCTGACCAGCACCCCCGAAGGCAGCGCTTCCCTCGTCGCGAACACCCGCTCGGACGGCGGCGCGGCGGTCGCCGACCAGCTGTCCGGTCTCGACCAGGACGCCGCCAGCCTGCTGTCCGCGATGCAGATCGACCCCAGGAACCGGGTCGAACCGAAGGCGATCGTCGGGCCGGTCCGCGACGCGGTGGTCCGCGGCAGCTCGACCGCGTTCGGACCGTCCTCGGCCCCCTCGTCCGCCTCGGCGAACGCGACCGCCGAACTCGCCGCGATCCGCGATCAGGTGACCGTCGAACAGCCGAAGCAAACGATTGCGCTCGCATCCGGGTCGTCACCGCTGCCGGTGTACGTGCACAACGACCTGCCGGTCGGGGTCACCGCGCAGATCGCGCTCAAGAACAACATGGGGATCCGGGGAGAACAGGCCAAGAACTACCTCTTCTCGGCGAAGGGCGGGCAGACCCGGTACGTGCAGATCGAGGCGCTGCGGGCCGGACGGCTGTCGGTCGATGTGTCGTTGACCACCCCGTCGGGTACTGATCTCGGCGCGACCGCGCGATTCGAGCTGACCTCGACCGAATACGGCCCGATCACCATCATCATCACCGTCGTCGCTGGTTGCGCGCTGCTGCTGCTCGCGTCCCGGCGGATCTACCGGAGGATCAAGGAAAGCCGGGGCGGCACGCCCTGACATCCTCGAGGGGCCGGGTGCTCGCGCCCGTTCCCGATTACCCTAGGTCGGCGCTGCCACAATGGCAGGGACCAGGGGACCGCTGAGGATTGGGCACGCGTTGGACAAAGAGCCGGGTCAACCACCCGAGCGTGCGGGGCGTCCTCGGCGGGACGGCTCGGCGCCGAGGCGGAACGACCAGCCTCGTCGCGCGGTTCGGGACGCCCGCCGGCAGCCGCCCCCTCCGCCGCCGCCCGCCGACCGCAGGCAGCCGCCGCCCACGCCCAACGGCACCCGCCGGATGCCGTTGCCGGACGACCGGCCGCCCGCCGACCGGGCGCCTGCCGATCGAGCCCAGCCGCGCCGGATCGATCCGCGCGGCGGGGAACCTCGCGATCCCCGGGAGCGCGCGCCACGCCGCGTGCCGCCGCCGAACGGCCAGCAGCGTCCGGCCCCGACCAGGGCTGCCATGCCGCCAGTGCGCAGGCCGCCTCCGCCGAGGCCGTCCGGGCCGCCGTCCGGACCACAGCAACTCCCGCCTTCGGGTCCACAACCGCTTCCGCCGTCAGGTCCGCAGCCGCTCCCGCCGGTGAACCAGCCGCCCAACCGCGGCCAGCTTCCGCAGCCGACGCCGCCGCCCGCGAACGTGCCGGGGCCGCAGCCGCCGGTGCACCGCGGCCGCGGCCCGCGTCCGGGCGCGCCGATCCGGCCGTGGCAGGAAGAAGCGATGCGGGATCCGGACGCCACCCGGTTCATCCCGCGCACCGCGGGCGTCCCGCTGGCGGCTCCCTCGCGCTGGCCGACCGCCGACCCGGACGTGCTGCGCCCGTACGACGCGCTGGCCACCCAGGTCATGCCGCGGATCAAGGACGCGCCGCTCGCGCGTCCGGCCGAGGCTCCCGAGCAGCCGAAGGACGAGGGTCCCTCGGTCGCCAAGGCGTCCGGCCGGATGGCGATCGCGTCGCTGATCAGCCGGATCACCGGGTTCCTGTGGAAGGTGCTGCTGGTCGCGGCGATCGGCGACGGGATCGCGACCGACTCGTTCAACGTCGCGAACACGATGCCGAACATCATCTTCGAACTGCTGCTCGGCGGCGTGCTCACCAGTGTGGTGGTTCCGCTCCTGGTGCGTTCGCAGGACGATCCGGACCACGGCCAGGCCTACGCGCAACGGCTGCTGACCACCGGCATCACCGTCCTGCTCATCGGCACGGTGATCGCGGTGCTCGCGGCACCGGCGTTCACTTCGCTGTACATCGATTCGTCCGGACAGGCGAGCGCGGGCCTGACCACGGCGTTCGCCTACCTGCTGCTGCCGGAGATCTTCTTCTACGGCGTGTTCGCGCTGGTCTCGGCGATGCTGAACGCCAAGCATGTGTTCGGGCCGACCGCCTGGGCCCCGGTGATCAACAACCTGGTGGTCATCTTCACCATCCTCGTGGTGTGGCTGATGCCCGGTTCGATCGACACCGGCCATCCGTCGATCACCGACCCGAAGGTGCTCACGCTCGGCCTCGGCGTCACCGGCGGCATCGCCGCGCAGGCGCTCATGCTGATCCCGCCGCTGCTGCGGTCGGGCTTCCGCCCCCGCTGGCGGTGGGGCCTCGACAGCCGGATGAAGGAATTCGGTGGTCTGGCGCTGTGGGTCGTCGGCTACGTCGCGGTCAGCCAGGTCGGCCTCACGATCACGACCCGCGTGCTCACCAAGGGCACCTCGGGCGGGGTCACCGCTTACAACTACGCGTGGCTGCTGTTCCAGCTTCCCTACGGCGTGCTCGGGGTTTCGCTGCTGACCGCGATCATGCCGCGGCTGAGCCGCGCCGCCGCCGATGGCGACACGAAGAAGCTGGTCAGCGACCTGTCCTACGCGTCTCGGATCTCGACGGTGACCCTCGTGCCGATCTCCGCGGTGATGACCATCGTTGGCTCGTCGATGGGCGTCGCGCTGTTCGCGCTGGGCAAGGGCTCCCTGGGAGGTGCCGAGCGGATGGGCCAGGCGCTGGCGATCACGGCGTTCGCGCTGCTGCCGTACGCGCTGGTGATGCTCCAGATGCGGGTGTTCTACGCGATGAAGGACGCCCGCACGCCGACGTTGATCATGATCGTGATGACGCTGGTCAAGGTGCCGCTGCTGTTCCTGTGCCCGGTGCTGCTGAACCCGGAGAACATCGTGCTCGGCGTGATGATGGTGAACGCGCTGACCTACGTCATCGGCGCGATGCTCGGCCAGGTCTGGCTGTGGGTGACGCTCGGCAACCTGCGCAGCAAGCGGGTGATCGGGGTGATCCTGTTCACGGTCGTGGCGAGCGTCCTCGGGGTCGCCGCCGCGTGGGTCGTCGGGCTCATCGTGCCCTCGTCGCTCAGTCCGGTTCCGCACGCCTGGATCAAGCTTGTCCTGCAGGGAATCGTCGGAATCGTGGTCTCGTTCGGCGTGCTCATGGCCCTCAAGGTGGAGGAGCTGAAGCCCGTAACATCGAGATTCACCCGATTGATCAAGCGCGGGTAACGATTGATTCACGACTCGCGACGCTTCTACGGCTGATGATCCGGGTACCCTCGGTGCCGGGAGCGAAGCGGGAGAGAGCGTGGACACGAGACGAAGCGAGCAGGCGGGGGACGCCGCGGGCATACGCGCCCGGGGCGGATCGCTCGCGCCCGGGCGCGTCGTAGGGGACGGCCGGTATCGCCTGCTTGCCCAGTTCGGGGTAGACGAGCGAGCCGCCGCGCACCTCTGGCGCGCACGGGACGGACAGCTCAAACGAGACGTCGCACTGACGCTGCTGGTCGGCGATCCTGCCGATCCGGAGGCGGCCCGGCAGGCGCGGCGCACCCTGGAACGGGCCGCGCACGCGTCGAAGTTCGGGCACGGCGGCGTGGCCCGGGTGCTGGACGTGCTCAGCCTCGGCAGCGGCGTCACCTCCAGCGAGGGACTGCTCGGCGTCGTGGTGGCGGAGTGGACCAAGGGCAGCGACCTGGTGGACCTGGTCGCGCAGCGCCCGGTGGCCCCCGCCGCGGCCGCGCGGATGGTGCAGGCGCTCGCCGAAGCGGTCGACCACGCCCACCAGAACGGCCTCGTCCTCGGCCTCGACCACCCGCAGCGGCTGCGGCTCACACCAGGCGGCGCGCTCAAGCTCGCCTTCCCCGGTCCGCTGCCGGAAGCCACCCTCCGCGACGACGTCAAGGCGCTCGGCGCGGTCTTGTATCTGCTGCTCACCGGACGCTGGGCGCTGCCAGGCGGACCTCCCGCGATCCCCGCGGCACCGCTCACCCCGCAGGGGCACGTGGTGCCGCCGCGGTCGCTGGTGCCCGCGGTGCCGCCGGAGCTGTCCTCGCTGGCCGTGCGCACGATCGAGGACGGCGGGGCCGGTGGCATCCGCACCAGTTCGGCCATCCTGCGCGTGCTCGGCCAGGTCGCCGAGCAGGAGGAACGCACCCAGCTGATCAACGCGGTCGGCAAGGAAGACCCGGCGGCCGACGCCGACGGCACGATCTGGACCACGAAGAAGCCGGTGAAGGACGTCGCGCGGCGGCGGAAGCTGGCCTTCGGCGTCACCGTGCTGGTGGTCGCCACCGTGGTGATCCTCGCGTGGGGCGGGCTGATGCTGATCAACCTGTTCCAGGGCGACGGAAAGCCGACCGGTCCGACCATCAACGTCGCGGCCCCGCCGAGCAGTTCGGCCCCGGCCAAACCGGGCAACCCGGCCCCGCCGCCGGCGAACCAGCAGCCCGCGGGCCCGAAGATCGGCGATCCGGTGGCCCCGAAGTCGGCCTCGGTCTACAACCCGCAGGGCTCCGGCGACAACCCGGGCCGGGCGAAGAACACGATCGACGGCGACCCGGGCACGATCTGGAAGACCGATCAGTACCAGCAGCAGCTCCCCTCGCTGAAACCCGGCGTCGGGATCGCGGTCTCGTTCGACAACCCGGTGAACCTCGCGCAGGTGAAGATCAGCGCGAACAGCCCGGGCACGAAGGTCGAGATCCGGTCGGCGGACAGCAAGAACCCGCAGCTCGACGACACCAAGGTGGTCGGAAGCGGCGATCTGAACGGGCCGGACACCACGATCACGCTGCAGCAGCCGACGCAAAGCCAGTACTTCATCGTCTGGATCACCCAGCTGGGCGACAACGGCGGCGACGGCTTCCTGACCCAGATCGGAGAACTGAGCTTCCTGCCTGCGGCGTGACCTGCGATCGCGACTCAGTAGGCTCTGCCGGGTGACGGCTGCAGCTCCCACGGATGCGGATCTGATCGCGGCACACGCCGCGGGCGATCCGCATGCGTTCAGTGAACTGGTCCGGCGGCATCGAGACCGCATGTGGGCGGTAGCGCTGCGCACGCTGCGCGATCCGGAAGAGGCGGCGGACGCGCTGCAGGAGGCGTTCATCTCGGCCTTCCGCGCGGCGGGCAAATTCCGCGCGGAGTCGCAGGTCACGACCTGGCTGCACCGGATCGTGGTGAACGCCTGCCTCGACCGGATCCGGCGAAGGCAGGTCCGGCCGACCGTGCCGCTGCCGGAGACCGGGGAGTTCAACGAACCGGCCGCGCCCGGCGATTCGATGGCGGAGAAGGAAACCAGCCTCCTGGTCCGCAAGGCGCTCGACGAACTGCCCGAGGATCAGCGCGCGCCGATCCTGCTCGTCGACGTCGAGGGCTATTCGGTGGCCGAGACCGCGAAAATGCTCGGCATCGCCGAGGGCACGGTGAAGAGCCGATGCGCGCGCGGGCGGGGAAAACTCGCGAAGGTTCTCGGGCATCTGCGGAACCCGGACGGGGGTGGCGACGTCCCAACTAACGAAAGCAAACGCAAGCACGCCACTTCGGAGGAGTCCCGGAGTGCCGGGCGGGCCCAGCGCTCGCCGGGGAACGGGGAGGGACGATGACGGACGAGAGCCGGGGGGCAGGCGGAACCATCGGGCCGCCCTGGTCTGTCGACCTGCTCGCCGACCTCCACGCCGGGGTCCTCGACGACCGGGAGGCAGCGCAGCTGTGGCCGCGGGTGAACGCGGATCCGGAGGCGCGCGCGATCATCGACGCCCTCGAAGCGACCACCGCCGACCTATCCGCGCTCGCCGCGGAACCGGCCCCGCCGATGCCCGCCGAGTTCGCGGCCCGGCTCGACGCCGCGCTCGCCGCGGAGTCGGCGGCCCGGCAGGAGGCGACGTTTCCGGCGGCCGCACCGGAACCCGCTGAGCAGCAGGTCGCGCCGGTGGTGGACCTGTCTGCGGCGCGGAAGCGGCGGAACCGGCAGCTCGGCTGGGGCGCGGGGATCCTGACCGCCGCCGCGGCCGCCGCGGTGGCCATCACGCTGACCGTGCCCAGTGCGACCAAGACGGACACGTCCGGCGTCGCCGCGCCCGCACCGTCCGCGGTAGGCGGCCCGACCGTCGGCAGCGACGGCAGCGGGGCGGAAGCTCTGCTCGGCGGTGGCCTCGGCGTGCGGAACTACGGCCCGCTGCAGGACGCGAAGCGGTTCGACGCCTGTGTCGCCGCGGCCGGGATGGATCCGGCGGTGCGGCCCACAGGCGTGCGGCCGGTGACCGTCGAGGGCAAGCCGGGGGTGGTGGCGATTTACACCACCGGCAAGCTCGCGCAGTTCCGGCTGGTCGCGTTCGGCGCGGACTGCGGGCCGGGGAACCCGGACAAGCTGTTCGACAAGGTCGTCGGCAAGAAGTAGCGCCCGGACGTAGCGGGCGTCACCGCCGGGAACACCTCCACCTACGATCGTGTTGAGCCTGGAGCACAGGTCATGACGAGCGGAGGGTTGACGGGTGGCTGCCGAGGAAATCAGGAACCTGATCGTCGTCGGGTCGGGTCCTGCCGGTTACACCGCAGCGGTCTACGCGGCGCGCGCACAGCTCGAACCGCTGGTGTTCGAGGGCACGCAGTTCGGCGGCGCGCTGATGACCACCACCGAGGTCGAGAACTTCCCGGGTTTCCGCGACGGGATCCAGGGCCCGGACCTGATGGAGGAGATGCGCAAGCAGGCCGAACGGTTCGGCGCCGAGCTGCGCGCGGAGGACGTCGAGTCGCTTGAGCTGACCGGCGACGTGAAGTACGTCGTCGCGAACGGCAAGCGCTATGCCGCGCGCGCGGTCATCCTCGCCATGGGCGCCGCCGCGCGGTACTTGAAGGTGCCGGGCGAGCAGGAGCTGCTCGGCCGCGGCGTGTCCGCCTGTGCGACCTGTGACGGTTTCTTCTTCCGCGACCACGACATCGCGGTGGCCGGCGGCGGCGACTCGGCGATGGAGGAGGCGACCTTCCTGACGAAGTTCGCCAAGTCCGTGACCATCGTGCACCGCCGCGACGAGTTCCGGGCGTCGAAGATCATGCTGGAGCGCGCTCGCGCGAACGACAAGATCAAGTGGCAGCTGAACTCGCAGATCACCGGCGTCGAGGGCGACGGGACGGTGTCCGGGTTGAAGGTGCGCGACACGAAGTCCGGCGAGGAGAAGACGCTCGACGTGACCGGGTTCTTCGTCGCGATCGGCCACGATCCGCGCAGCGAACTGGTGCGCGGGCAGGTGGACGTGGACGAGGACGGTTATGTGCTCACGCAGGGCCGCACGTCCTACACGAACCTGCCCGGCGTGTTCGCCGCTGGCGACCTGGTGGACCGCACCTACCGGCAGGCGATCACCGCGGCCGGTTCCGGCTGCAGCGCGGCGATCGACGCGGAACGATGGCTCGCGGAGCACGGCGAGGCCGAGGCGAACGAGGCACCGGAACTGGTCGGCGGCGGCTACGGCGCCGGCGAGCACTGACTTTCCCACCGAGTTGAAGGAGCAAGCGATGTCCGAACCCGTGAAGGTGACCGACAAGTCGTTCGTGGACGACGTCCTGACCAGCGAGAAGCCCGTTCTCGTCGATTTCTGGGCGACCTGGTGCGGACCGTGCAAGATGGTCGCCCCGGTGCTCGAGGAGATCGCGAAGGAAAACGGCGACAAGATCACGGTCGCCAAGCTCGACATCGACGAGAACCCGAACACGGCGCGTGACTATCAGGTGATGTCGATTCCGACGCTGATCCTGTTCCAGGGCGGCAAGCCGGTGAAGCAGATCGTGGGCGCGAAGCCGAAGGCCGCGCTGCTGTCCGATCTCGCCGACGTGCTCTGAGCGGTCCACCTGCTGAGAACCCGGGCCAGCGACGATCGACTCGCCGGCCCGGGTTCTCGCACGTTCGGGAACCACCCGCGCGGGGGTGTGCGCGCAGGTGCACCCGGCGTGTCCGGCGGCCGGAGCCCCACCCGCCGGTGGCGCACCGACCGGGCCTGCGTCCTTACCGAGAGTTCACAGGGCACAATAGGTGCCTGGGTACACCCCTACCCGGGTTTCTGTTTCGCATCGAGCCGGTTTCGGTGCCTGAGGAAGAGCGAGGAGTGCATGCGGGTACTCCGCCGCGGTGACGCCGGTCCCGACGTCGCCGAGATCAGGTCGATCCTTGCCGGGATGGATCTGCTCCCGCCGGTGGCGGGGACCGAGCGGTACAACACGTTCGACGTCGCGGTGGAGCAGGCCGTGCGCGCGTTCCAGCAGCGCCGTGGGCTCATCACCGACGGCGTAGTGGGCCCAGCGACGTACCAGGCGCTCAAGGGCGCGAGCTATCACCTCGGGAGCCGCCCGCTCCAGTACCTTTTGTCGGCGCCGGTGCACGGCGACGACGTTTTCACTCTTCAGGAGCGGCTCACCGAACTGGGCTTCGACGCGGGCCGCCCGGACGGGTATTTCGGTCCGCAGACCGAGCGCGCCCTGCGCACGTTCCAGCGCGACATGCGGCTGACGTCCGACGGCATCTGCGGCCCGGCCACCATCCGCGAACTGCACCGCCTGTCGTCGCCGCGCGCCCGCGGCGGCCGCCCGGTCTTCCTGCGCGAGCAGGAGCAGGTGCGCCAGGCTGGCCCGCGCCTGCGCGGCAAGCGCATCGTGATCGACCCGGGCCACGGCGGCGAGGACCTCGGTGTCGTCGCCGGCGGCCTGCGCGAAGCGGACATCGCCTGGGACCTGGCGCGGCGGCTCGAAGGCCGGATGCAGGCCACCGGCATGGAGGCCCTGATCAGCCGGGGCCCGAACCACAGCCCCACCGATTTCGAACGCGCCCGGTTCGCCAACGACGCCGGCGCGGACCTGTTCCTGTCCCTGCACAACGACGGCAACCCGTCGCCGCGCGCGCAGGGCGTGGCGAGCTTCCACTTCGGCACCGGCAACGGCACCACGTCCACGGTCGGCGAACTGCTGGCCGGCTTCATCCAGCGCGAGGTCGCCGCCCGCACGGGCCTGCTGGACTGCCGCACGCACTACAAGACGTGGGAAATCTTCACCCGCACCCGCTGCCCCGCGGTCCGCGTGGAAATCGGCTACCTGACCAACCCGGACGACGCCGCCCGCCTGGCCGACCCCGCCTTCCGCGACGTCGTGGCCGAGGGCATCCTCATCGCGGTGAAGCGCCTCTACCTCCTCGGCGAAGGCGACCAGCCGACCGGCACCTTCACCTTCGCCGACGTCCTGGCCCACGAACTGGCCAAGGCCGAATAGCTCTCCCCGCACCAGTACGCCCCCCTGATTCACCCCGCCCCGGCCTTTCCCCACCGAATCCGGCCCAGGGCTCCCTCCCGCACGCCCCAACCCGCCGCAGCCCCTCTCAGTGCGCTGTTTTTCCCGCGCCTGTTTACCTGTGCTGACCAGACCTTCACCCCAGCCGATCACTACTCACCGTCACCACCGGCCGCATTGCCCCCAGGCGGATACCCGCAACTCCGGCCACGCCCACCGGCGGCCCCTCTCGCCCCTTTACGGCTCCCTTCGACGCCGAATATCCGGAGCCACCACACCGCTTAACCGGCGCCACAAGAACTTGCGCCCCACTGCTCCACCATCCACCACACCTGGGGGCAACCCCCGCCCTCACCGGGGGGCGTCCCCAGATCCATTCTATCCATCCACAGCTTTTCCACGGCCTCTATCTGCAATCTGTGGATAACTTGGGTGTTCTTCCACAGTTGTGCACACCTACCGGGAGTGGGTGTTTTCCCCTCGCAGCAGAGGTGGTATGGGCCCCTTGAAGAGGGTCGAGCGGGGGGTTGGCTGACGTGGGCGCGCGGAAGGGGAACCACCGGGCTGACCTCGATTGATGCGGTTCGAGCCGGGGCGAAAGAGGGTGGATTACGGCAAGCGTCGGGCAAGCTGGCAAGCGGGGGTGGCCGGGGGATCGATACAGAGAGTGACGGCCGAGCCGAGGTGGAGCCGGGAGTTGTGGACCGCGCAGAGCGAGTCGACAGGGTCGTTCATGGTGGGTGTCCGCGAGGTCATTCTGGCTGATCTGGCGGGCGAGAAAATCAGGCGCGGCCGAGGCTCGGTTCCGCGGTCGTGATGGTCACCTGGCCGAGCAGGCGCTCCAGCGCCGCTTCGACGTCTTCCTTCCAGGTGATCGCCGAGCGCAGTTCCAGGCGCAGCCGCGGGTACTTCGGGTGCGGGCGCACCGTTTTGAAGCCGACGCTCTGCAGGAACGCGGCGGGCAGCACGCACGAGTGCTGGCCCAGCGGGTCCTCGTCGTCGGGGGTGGCGTCGCCGAAGGCTTCGATCGCGCGGACGCCGCGTTTGGTCAGGTCCTTCGCCACGGCCTGCACCAGCATCCGGCCGAGGCCGCCACCGCGGAATTCCGGCAGGACCTGGAAAGCGGTGAGCAGGACGGCGTCGGCGCTGGGCGGCGACGTCGGGAAGGCGAGCGACCGGGGCACCGCGTTCGGCGGAGCATAAAGCACGAAGCCGACCGGCAGGGTGTCGCTGTAGACGATGCGGCCGCAGGAACCCCATTCCAGCAGCACGCTGGACACCCAGGCTTCCTTCTCGACCTCGGTGGAGCCGTACTCCTCGGCTTGCGCCTTCAGGTGCGGCGCGAGCTCCCAGTACACGCACTGCCGGCAGCTCTTGGGCAGATGCTCGAGGTTGTCCAGGGTGACGCCCACCACGCGACGTGACACCTGAAACCTCCCTGGACCCCGCAACTCCGGCCGCGACGCCCGCAAGAGCGCAGGCAGAACCGGAAGAACCACCCCGAGGATAGGCCGATGTGACAAGCGCCGGAAGAGCGGGGAGCCGGAAGAGGCCGCGGTTACACTCGATGGATCTACCAGCAGGTACCCACCGAGCCCTCAGGTGTCCGATGACCGAGAACCGCCCCGCCAAGCCGCAGACCGGCCGCCACAATCTCGACCCGCATCTCGACCGGTACGCGGCACGTACCGCCGGGATGACCGCATCCGAGATTCGCGCGCTTTTCGCAGTGGCGAGCCGGCCGGAGGTCGTTTCGCTCGCCGGCGGCATGCCGAACCTGGCCGCGCTGCCGCTCGACACGCTCTCGGCTCAGGTCGGCGAGATCATCGCCGAGGAAGGGCTCGTCGCCCTGCAGTACGGGTCCGCGCACGGAATTCCCGCGCTGCGTGACCAGATCTGCGAAATCATGGCTCTCGAGGGGATCAAGGCGCACCCCGACGACGTCGTGGTCACCGTCGGTTCCCAGATGGGCCTCGACATGGTGACCCGGCTTTTCTGCGACCCCGGCGACGTCGTGATCGCCGAAGGCCCGTCGTATGTCGGCGCGCTCGGTTCGTTTTCCGCCTATCAGGCGAACGTCGTGCACGTCGCGATGGACGAGCACGGTCTCGTGCCCGAAGGGTTGCGGGAAGCCTTGCGCCAGGCCGAAAAGGCGGGGCAGCGGGTCAAATTCCTTTACACCATCCCGAATTTCCACAACCCGGCTGGCGTTACCCTGTCCGCTGAACGGCGTCCGGAGATCGTCGAGATCTGCCGCGAACACGGTGTGCTGATCATCGAGGACAACCCGTACGGCCTGCTCGGTTTCGACGGCCAGACCTACCCGGCGCTGCGCTCCCTCGACCCGGACAACGTCGTGTACCTCGGTTCGTTCTCGAAAACGTTCGCCTCCGGGCTGCGCGTCGGCTGGGTGCTCGCGCCGCACGCGGTGCGCGAAAAGCTTGTGCTGGCAGCGGAATCCGCGACACTGTGCCCGCCGACCTTCAACCAGATGATCGTCTCGCGCTATCTCGCGACGCACGACTGGAAGGGCCAGATCAAGAAGTTCCGGGAGAACTACCGCGAACGCCGCGACGCGATGTTGTCGGCACTGCAACAGTATTTGCCGCCTGGCTGCTCCTGGACCAATCCCGACGGCGGCTTCTACGTATGGGTCACCGTGCCGGAAGGCGTTGACACCAAAGCGATGTTGCCGCGCGCGGTCACCGCTCGGGTGGCCTACGCGTCCGGCACCGGGTTCTACGCCGACGGTTTCGGCTCCCGCCAGATGCGGTTGTCGTACTGCTATCCGACCCCGGAGCGCATCCGCGAGGGCGTGCGCCGGCTCGCCGCGGTCCTTGAGTCCGAAATGGACCTCAGCCGCACCTTCGGTAGCGTGAAGGCGCGCACCATCCCGGGGCCCGAGACCCCGTCTCCGGACACGGTCTGACCGGCCCAGCAACACTAAGGAGTTCCCACGGTGGTCGACCGTACCGTTGCCGTGCTCGCCGGCGGGCTTTCCCACGAACGCGACGTCTCGCTTCGCTCCGGGCGCAGGCTGTCCGCCGCGCTGCGGGCTGAGGGCCTGACGGTGGAGGAGTGGGACACCGACGCCGGGCTGCTGGAGCGGCTGCGCACACAGCGTCCGGACGCGGTTGTCGTCGCCCTGCACGGCGGCGAGGGCGAGAACGGCTCAGTGCAGACCGTGCTGGAAATGCTCGACGTGCCATTCGTCGGCACCCACTCGCAGGGTTGCCGCCGCGCCTGGGACAAGCCGACCGCGAAGGCGTTCGTGCAGCAGGCCGGGTTCTCGACGCCGGACTGGATTGTGTTGCCGCACAGTACCTTCCGTGAGCTGGGTGCCCAGTCGGTGCTCGACGCGATGGTCGAGCGGCTTGGCCTGCCGCTGATCCTCAAGCCGGATCAGGGCGGGTCCGCGCTTGGCACGCAGGTGGTTCGCGAAGCGGCGGAGCTGCCCGCGGCGATGGTCGGCTGCTTCGCGTACGGCGACACCGTGCTCGCGGAACGGTTCGTGGATGGCGTTGAAGTGGCCGTCACGGTCATCGAAGGGGAGAACGGGGCCGAGGCCCTGCCCGCGGTGGAGATCGTGCCGGAGAGCGGCGTCTACGACTACACCGCTCGCTACACCGCGGGTCTTACCGACTTCTTCACCCCAGCCCGAATCTCCGACGAAGCCGCGAAGGCGGTCAGCGAACTCGCCGTCGGCGCGCACCGGTGGCTCGGGCTCCGCGACATCTCGCGCACCGACGCGGTGATCACCCCCGATGGGGGAGTCCACTTCCTCGAAGTGAACCTCTCGCCGGGTCTCACCGAAACGTCGACGGTGCCGATGGCGGTCGAAGCCGCCGGCACCACCCTCGGTTCAGTTTTCGCGGATCTCGTCGCGCGCGCCGTCGCCCGCGCGAACTGAACGACTCAGGCGGACGGGGCGGGCGGCGGTCCGCCGCCCTTCCCCGCGCCGGTTTTCCGGCGGCCACTCCGGGTGACCACGGCCGTTTCGATCCGCAATCATCACCGTGACGAAACGACCCTGGGTGATCCCTAATCGGTTTCGTCGGTCTGATTCGCCGATTTTTCCCCGGAATTCGCGTCGATGATCCCGACGATCCGCTCAAGATCGTCCACCGATCCGAACTCGAGAACGATGCGTCCCTTGCGCCGGCCGAGGTCGACCTTCACCCGGGTGTCGAATCGATCGGACAGCCGGTTCGCGAGTTCCTGCAATCCGGGTGCCTGAATCGGCTTGCGGGGAGCGGCCTTCTGCTTGGTCGGCTTCTCGCTCTTCTTCAGCGTGACGGCTTCTTCGGTGGCGCGCACCGACATGCCCTCGGCGACGATCCGAGCCGCCAGTTCTTCCTGGCTGTCCGGATCCTCCAACGACAGCAGCGCCCGCGCGTGCCCAGCGGACAGGACTCCGGCGGCCACTCGCCGCTGCACGGGGAGGGGCAGTTTGAGCAGCCGGATGGTGTTCGTGATGACCGGACGGCTGCGGCCGATGCGCCCCGCCAGCTCCTCGTGCGTCACCGCGAACTCGTCGAGCAACTGTTGATAGGCCGCCGCTTCCTCGAGCGGGTTCAGCTGCACGCGGTGGATGTTCTCCAGCAGCGCGTCCCGCAGCATCGACTCGTCGGCGGTCTGCCGCACGATCGCCGGAATCGCTTCGAGCTCCGCTTGCTGCGAGGCCCGCAACCGGCGCTCGCCCATGACGAGCTCGTACTCGTCCTCGCCGAGTTCGCGGACGACGATCGGCTGCATGAGCCCGAACTCGCGGATCGAGTGCTCGAGTTCGGCGAGCGCTTCCTCGTCGAAAACCTGACGGGGCTGCTTCGGGTTCGGCTTGACCGAGCTGACCGGGATCTCGCGGTACACCGCTCCGGCGACCTCGCCGCCCGCGACCTGGCCCGCCGCGCCGTTCGCCGCGAACCAGCCCTTGTCCTCGCGTGCCGCGTTCTCCGCGGACGTGCTGGCCTCGGTCGCGGCCGGAGGAGGCGTCGCCGGTCCGGTCGGGATCAGGGCCGCCAGTCCGCGGCCGAGCCCTCCTCTGCGCTCAGTCATGTGGTGCTGCTCCTCTCCTTCACACCCCGCTCGGCGATCTCCTTCGCCGCGTCGAGATAGCTCATGGCACCGCGTGAACCGGGGTCGTAGGCGAGGACGGTCTGGCCGTAGCCAGGTGCCTCGGACACCTTCACGCTGCGCGGGATGACGGTCTTCAGCACCGTGTCGCCGAAGTGGTTCCGGACCTCGTTGGTCACCTGGTCGGCCAGTTTGGTGCGTCCGTCGTACATGGTGAGCAGAATCGTCGACACGCTGAGTTCGCGGTTGAGGTGCTGCTGCACGAGTTCGATGTTGCTGAGGAGTTGCCCGAGACCTTCGAGTGCGTAGTACTCGCACTGGATCGGGATGAGCACTTCCTGCGCGGCCACCATCGCGTTGACGGTCAGCAGACCGAGCGAGGGCGGGCAGTCGATGAAGACGTAGTCGACGCCGAGCTGATCGAGCGCCCCCGACGACAGAGCCTCCTTGAGCCGCGTCTCACGGTTCGCCATGGAGACAAGTTCGATCTCGGCACCGGCGAGGTCGATCGTCGCGGGCACGCAGTACAGGTTGGGGGACTGCTCGCTCTGCGCCGCGGCCTCGGCGATCGAGACCTCGCCGATGAGCACCTCATAGATGGAGGGCGTCCCGGAGCGGTGGTCGATGTCGAGCGCGGTACTGGCGTTGCCCTGCGGGTCGAGGTCGATCACCAAGGTTTTCAGCCCGTGCACCGCGAGCGCTGCGGCCAGGTTGACGGTGCTGGTCGTCTTGCCGACCCCGCCCTTCTGGTTGGCGACGGTGAGCACGCGACGGCGAGACGGGCGGGGGAGCACCCCTTCCTTGGGGTGGAGCACGCTCGCGGCGCGAACGGCTTCTTCAGCGATCGGCGTCCAGCCCATCTCCTGGCTGGCCTCCGCGGAGTCGGACGGCGGGGGATTCACCGGTCTCGACACCTCCTCCTGGTAGACGATTCGGGGACGTGCGCACCGCGTTGTTTCACGTGGAACGGCGCGGCTCTTGTCGTTCGCTAGCTCCGCCTGCCGCGTGGCCGGTTCGGCTTCGGCGGCAGGCGACGGATCAGGACCACCGTGCTGGGGACTTCGAGTACTGCCTTCCCGCATTCCGCGACTTGTGGTTCGGCACCACCGGCCTTGCGTACCGCGTCGCGGTCACGGGAGATCTCTTCGGCGGCGCTGGCTCCCTTGAGGGCAACCAGTCGACCTTCGGGACGAACCAGGGGAAGGCACCAGCCCGCGAGCCGAGCAAGAGGGGCGACCGCGCGGGCGGTGACGACGTCTGCGCCACCCAGCTGCTCGCGTACGGACCGCTCCTCGGCGCGTCCACGGACGATGGTGATCGGGAGTTCCAGCTTCTCGGCGACCTCGGCCAACCAGTCAACCCGGCGAGCCATGGGTTCCAGGAGCACGATATCGAGGTCCGGTCGAGCGATCGCCAGCGGTACTCCCGGAAGCCCGGCCCCCGATCCGACGTCGACCACGCGCGCCTCGGACGGGATCTGCTCACCGATCACCGCGGAGTTCAGCACGTGCCGCTCCCAGAGCCGGTCCACCTCCCGCGGTCCGATCAACCCTCGCTCGACCCCATGAGTCGCCAGCAGCTCCACATACCCGGCGGCTTGCTCGACGCGCTCGCCGAACACCTCCACCGCCGCGGTCCGGACCGTGCCGGTGGCGCCGTCCAAGCTCACTACTCCCACTCCTCGCTCCGCGCGTTTCACGTGAAACGCGCCCGCTTGATTGTCCCTGATGGCGACGCCAAATCGAGCCGACAGACCGCACCTGTGGACAACTCCACTCAAGACGTCGAGTGATCCACAGGTGGTTTCACGTGAAACTCGATCGCACGGGGAGAGCTGCAGCGGGTTTCACGTGAAACGCCACGCTTGTAATTCGCCTCGGCGTACCGGGTGCCACTCGCGATCGAAAGCCGCGCCCACCCGGACTCATCGAAAGCGGGGCCCGCGCGAGCTCGGGCACCGATGGCGCATTCGAGTGCGGGGTGGATGCTGCAGGTTTCAGATGCGGTGCCGATCCGGGTGGCCTGGCCCGCCAGGCCGTCACCGAATCAGATCTGCATGCGACAGAGGACAAAGTCATACCGGGCTCGGCGACCACAGCGCCTTGATCAGAAACCACGAAAAGGTAACCAGAGGAGCGGAACGTCGTCGCCAACGGAGAACAGAGGGCGCGGCAATGCCTGGAAGCTGACCTGCTCGACGAAGTCACCATCGAACAGGGGCACGGTCCTCTTCGGTGAAGCCGCCTGAGCGCGGTTTCAGGGAGCAACCGCGATGGTCGGAACGCGCCGGTAACCGAGTCAGGCGACGGGCATAAAAGAAGCGGGCCACCGGAGTGATTCCGGTGGGCCGCTTCGGCTCAGTGCTCAGCGCGTCCAACTGCTCCGAGGGCTCAGTCCTCGGGGAAGATCACCACGCGACGCTTCGGGTCCTCGCCCTCGCTCTCGCTCGTGACGCCCTTGACCGTCGCGACCGCGTCGTGGACGACCTTGCGTTCGAACGGGCTCATCGGCTGCAGCCGCACCCGCTCGCCGCTCGACAGCACCGACTCGGCGGTGGACCGGCCGAGCTCGCGGAGCTCCTCGCGGCGGTCCGCGCGCCAGCCGGCGATGTCCAGCATCAGCCGGCTGCGCGAGCCGGTCTCCTGCTGGACCGCGAGGCGGGTCAGCTCCTGCAGCGCTTCGAGCACCGTGCCGCGCGGGCCGACCAGCTTCTCCAGGTCGTCGCCGCCGTCGATGCTGACGATCGCGCGGCCGGCTTCGACGTCCAGGTCGATGTCGCCGTCGTAGTCGAGCAGGTCCAGCAGCCGCTCGAGGTAGTCGCCGGCGATGTCGCCCTCTTGCACGAGGGCGTCGTCTCCGCTCACCTTCGGCTCGGCCGAAGCGCTGGTCTCTTCCTGATCGGCGTCGATCGTGTCGACCGTCTCCGACATCTTTAGTCTCCTCTCCGAACCCGAAGCGTCAGCGACGCTTCCGGCCCGACTTCCTGTTCGAGTCCTTGAGGAGTCCGGGCACCCCGGTGCCGTTCTCCTTCGATCCGTTCTGGGTCGACGTCTGCTCCGGCGCGCTCTCCGCCGCTCCGTCCGTCTTCTTCTCGGAGGCAGTGGCACCACCGGACTTGGCGGCGGACGCGGTCTGCGCGAAGCCGTGCGCCGAACCGGCCTTGGTCACCTTGCCCTGCTGACCCTGCTGCTGGTTCTTCTTCTGCTGCACCGGCTTCTGGCCGACCTTCGGCGCGGTCGGCTTCTGGCCCGGCTTCGGGCCGAGCGACGCGCGCTTCTCGGCGGCTTCGGCCTTGCGGGCCGCCTCTTCCTTGTCGATCTTCGTGTAGACGAGGCGCTGCTGCATGAGCGTCCAGCCGTTGTTCGCCAGCCAGTAGAAGAGCAGGCCGAGCGGGAAGAAGGCACCGAAGACAAGCACACCGAGCGGGAAGACGTACATGGTGAGCTTGTTCATGATCGCGGTCTGCGGGGTGCCCGCGGCCGAGGCGTTCTGCCGGGAGACCGAGTGCCGCGCGGTGAGGTGCGTCGCGATCGAGGCGATGATCATCAGCGGCAGCGCGACCGGGAGGACCTCCCAGTGCCAGCCGCCGTTCGCGACGTGCCCGGCGACGGCGCCGACGCCGTTGTTGACGGCCTCGCCCAGGTTGACGCCGAAGAGCTTCGCGCTGACGTAGGAATTCACGTCGTGCGCGTTGAAGAAGTAGTTCTCGGTCTTCGGACCGCCGTTCGCCGGCCCCATGGTGAACGCGCGCAGCACGTGGTTCAGGCCGATGAAGACCGGGATCTGCAGGATCATCGGAAGACAGCTGCCGAGCGGGTTGACGCCGTGCTCGCGCTGGAGCTTCTGCATCTCCTGCGCCTGGCGCTGCCGGTCGTTCGCGTACTTCTTCTGGATCTTCTTCATTTCCGGCGCGAAGTCTTGCATCTTCTTCATCGACCGGACCTGGTTCACGAACGGCTTGAACATGATGCCGCGGACGGTGAACGTCAGGAAGATGATGCCGAGGATCCACGAGATCGCGGTCGCTTCCCCGAACACGAACCCGAAGACCTTGTGCCAACACCACAAGATGAAGGACACGGGGTAGTAGATGAAATCGAGCACTGAGCTACTCCTCGATCGGTGTTTCAGGCGTGCGGTGCCGCCACGAGAACTTCTCGGGCACCGGGTCGCGGCCGGGCGGGGTCCACGGGCCGCAGCGAAGCAGCCGGCGCAGCGCGAGATAGGAGCCCTTGGCCGCGCCGTGGCGGGTCAGGGCTTCGACTGCGTACGCGCTGCAGCTCGGGTAGAACCGGCAGGCCGGAGGAAGGAAGGGCGAAATCGCCTTGCGGTAGAACCGCACGGGGAGGAGCAGCACCCACGCGACCGGACCCGGCCGGGGCGGCAACTCGTCCTCAGGTACTTCGGTGGTGCTGTGTTCGGAGGTGGCGTCCATGGCCGTTTACACCGCTGATCCGTGGTCGGGTGCCGCGTCCTGCTGACGCGGCTGCCGGGGAGCATCGGCCCGGGCCGGACGGCCGGACGGCGCGAGGCCGAGCCGGCGCAGCGCGGCGTCGAGATCCGCGCCGAGCTCCGCGCTCGACGCGGACGCGGCCGGAGGCAATGCCCGTACCACCAACGAGCTGCCCGCGGGCAGTGTTCCGAGACGCGCGGAAACGAGGTGCCGCAACCGCCGGGTCACCCGGTGGCGCACCACCGAGTTCCCGACGGCCTTGCTCACCACAAAACCCGCCCTGGCCGCGAACGAAGCGGCCACGGACGGGTCCGTGGTCAACGCATGGACGACGAGGCGGCGCCTGCCGGCTCGGGACCCCCGGCGGAGGACGACCCGGAAGTCCTCGCTCCGCCGCAGACGTGCGCCAGCGGGCAGCACGACGCGGTCGCGCGGAGCCGGATCAGGCGGACAGCTCGGCGCGGCCCTTGCGACGGCGTGCCGCGAGGATCGCCCGGCCCGCACGGGTCCGCATGCGCAGGCGGAAACCGTGGGTCTTCGCGCGACGACGGTTGTTCGGCTGGAAGGTGCGCTTGCCCTTGCTCACTGCTTCTCCTGTGTCTCGGCCGTCGGGCGACGGCGGATTCCCCGGCGCCCGGCGTGTCGTGCGGGTCGCACGGAAGTTCGTGCTGTCTCCTACCACCGGGTGGCCTCGTCACGACGAGCGACGACATACGTAGGCACGCGAAACGCACCCGTCGCATACGGGAGACCTTACGAGGGTACGCACCCCGGTCGTGAACGCCGCAGGCGCCCCTCCGCCACCCTCGGCGACCGACCGGCCAGACTGCTCTCCCGGCACGGCGCGGCACCGAATGGCAACACGCCGTACACCGTGAAATGCTTGCGCAGCACCACGTCTTGTGGCATCGAGCAGGGCTTGTTAGCGTGCCTCTCTCGACCTCCGGGCAGGACTGACGCGCCTCGCTGGCGCCGGGGGCGTGGAGGCGCCCGGGGAGGTACGCCGAGCCCGCAGGGGGCGTGGCTGCGGACGGCCGTACATTAGTGCACAGCTGTGGACAACTTTGTGGATATCGCTGTGCCGTCGCGCGGGTGAGTCCGGACCGCGTGCTCGAGGCGAGCGTCCAGGACGTGCTCGGGGTGGTCCGAGGCGTGCGCGCCGACGAGGGGAGGGGAGTCAGACCGGTGTCGGAGCACCAGCACAATCTGGGCGTCATCTGGGAGCAGGTGGTGCGGGAGCTGTCCGACGGCACCCTCTCCCCGCAGCAACGGGCCTGGATGCGGGTGACCCGGCCGATCGGCCTCCTCGACGGCACCGCGCTGCTCGCCGCGCCGAGCGATTTCGCGAAGGAAGCCATCGAACGCGCGTTGCGCACCTCGATCACCGAAGCGCTGTCCCGGCGGCTCGGCCGTCCGGTGTCGCTCGCGGTGAAGGTCGACAGCACTGAGCCGGTCGCCCCGGCCCCCCGCTATCCGGCGTCACCCGCCCGGGTGGAAAACGATGTCCCCCGCCCGGAGCCGGTGCCGCAGCCGAGTCCGCACACCGAGAACGGCCACGCCGACCACGTGCGCGCGGAGCGTCCGAAGCCGATGCCGCCGCCGCGCCGTCCGCAGGTCGAGGCGGCCGGTCTTCCTCCGGCGCGCGTCGACCCGCCGCCTCCCCCGCCGCCGCAACAGCAGCCGGTGCACCCGGGCCTGGACGACGTCGAGGACCCGGACGAGGAAGTCGACGAAGAGGGCGAGGCGCTCGCCACCGCCAACGAGATCTGGCCCCGGTTCGCCGGCCAGCCGATCGCGGGACAGCCCTACACCGCGCCCGCGCAGCCGCAGACGTCGAAGACGAAGCTGAACGAGAAGTACAACTTCGACACCTTCGTGATCGGCGCCTCCAACCGCTTCGCGCACGCCGCCGCGGTCGCCGTCGCCGAGGCGCCTGCCCGGGCGTACAACCCGCTCTTCATCTGGGGCGAGTCCGGGCTCGGCAAGACGCACCTGCTGCACGCCGTCGGGCACTACGCGCAGCGGCTGTTCCCCGGCATGCGCGTGCGCTACGTCTCGACCGAAGAGTTCACGAACGACTTCATCAACTCGCTGCGAGACGACCGCAAGGTCGCCTTCCAGCGGCGTTATCGCGATGTCGACATCCTGCTGGTGGACGACATCCAGTTCCTGGAGGGCAAGGAAGGCACCCAGGAGGAGTTCTTCCACACCTTCAACACGCTGCACAACCAGAACAAGCAGATCGTGGTCAGCTCCGACCGGCCGCCCAAGCGGCTGGAAACGCTGGAGGACCGGCTGCGGACGCGGTTCGAATGGGGCCTGATCACCGACATCCAGCCGCCTGAGCTGGAAACCCGGATCGCGATCCTCCGCAAGAAGGCGGCGCAGGACCGGCTCGCGGTGCCCGGCGACGTGCTGGAGTTCATCGCGTCGCGGGTCGAGGCGAACATCCGCGAGCTGGAGGGGGCGCTGATCCGCGTCACCGCGTTCGCGTCGCTCAACCAGCAGCCGGTGGAAGTCGGGCTCGCCGAGATCGTGCTCCGCGATCTGATCCCGGATTCGCACACGCCGGAGATCACCGCACCGACGATCATGGGCGTCACGGCCGAGTTCTTCGACGTGACGCTCGACGAGCTGTGCGGCCCGGGCAAGACGAAGGCGCTCGCCACGGCCCGCCAGATCGCGATGTACCTCTGCCGCGAGCTGACCGAGATGTCGCTGCCGAAGATCGGGCAGACCTTCGGCGGCCGCGACCACACGACCGTCATGCACGCGGACAAGAAGATCCGCAAGGAGATGGCCGAGCGCCGGCGGATTTACGACCAGGTGCAAGAGCTGACGTCGCGGATAAAGCAGCGTGCACGGCAGTAGCCGACTGCCGCGTTTGGACACTCGCTTGTAGACACTGACCTTCTCGAAAGGACGCCACGGAGTCACCGTGGCGTCCTTTTTTGTTGCCATGACTGGCTTCGCGCACGAAGCGTGCGTACGTACGGCTGTGCGAGTGAAGGCGCGTACGCCGATCCGTGTATCCACAGACGTCCACAGGCTGTGTACAGAGAATTTCTCAAACTCATTGATACACAAGGGGTTTTCCCCAGGGTGTGCGCAGTTTGCCCACAGTGCCAACAGATCTCAGAGCTGCGGCGACCCGGATTTGCTCCACACCCCGCCCACACCGAATCCACAGGTTGTCCCCAGGGTTGTCCACGCGGATTCCCCAGGTTGCCCACAGGTGATCCACAACTGTGGGTCGTCACTCACCAGGGCGATCCCGGCCGCTTCGGCTGCCCCCAGAGCCTGGGTACAACTCGCCCTGAACCTGGGGACAACCTTGGGGACAACTGGGGACAACTGTGGATGAATCGGGGAGGGCTCGAAACCATCCACGGATCGCCCGAACCATCCACCGATCCGCCACCAGGGCTGCCCACAGGCCGCCGCACGCTACGACCAGCGAGAACGGGCTCTGTCCACACAATCCACAACACCTATTACTGCTACTGGTTTTTCATCTCTTCTAAGAAAGAACAGAACAAAAACAGGCGGAGGAGGAAACTGGGGACAAGCCGAGATTCGTGTCGTCTTGTCGACAAAGTGAAGGGGAGGCCGAGGTGACGGCGACCCCGGCGACGGCCTAACGTGGATGTCTGCAGCTGGTCCGTTCCCGCGCGGGGCGGACCGGACCGGCGGGGACCCGGTCGCACGCGGTGCTCACGACCGGTACCCGGCGACCCCTTCACGAGCCGAGGGGCTCGGCTGTCGAAAGGAAGCGCGCATGAAGATCCGCGTCGAGCGCGACGGGCTCGCCGACGCCGTCGCGTGGGTGGCCAGAAGCCTCCCCTCCCGGCCTCCGGTGCCGGTGCTGGGCGGTGTTCTCCTCGACGCGGGCGCGGACGGGGAGTCCGACGCGCTCACGGTCTCCGGCTTCGACTACGAGGTCTCGGCCACGGTCGGCGTGCCCGCGACCATCGCCGACGGCGGACGGCTGCTCGTCTCCGGCCGACTGCTGGCCGACATCACCAAGGCGCTGCCCGCGCAGCCGGTGGAAATCTCCGTCGACGGCGCCCGCGCCACCATCACCTGCGGCAGCGCCCGGTTCAGCCTCCCGACCATGCCGGTCGAGGACTACCCGCAGCTGCCGTCGCAGCCCGCGCACGCGGGCGAGCTCACCGGTGACGTCTTCGGCCAGGCGGTCACCCAGGTCGCCACCGCGGCCGGCAAGGACGACACGCTTCCCATGCTCACCGGCATGCGGCTGGAGATCTCCGGCGAGACGCTCACCCTCGTCGCCACCGACCGGTTCCGGCTCGCCATGCGCGAGTTCACCTGGAAGCCGGCCGAGGGCCTGTCCGACGCCGCGGTGCTCGTCCCGGCGCGCACGCTCGCCGAGGCCGCCAAGACGCTCGGCGGCGCGGGCACCACCGTGCAGCTCGCGCTCGCTTCCGGCGACGGGCTGCTCGGTCTCTCCGGCGCGGGCCGCTACACGACCACCCGGCTGCTCGACGCCGAGTTCCCGCCGTACCGCCAGCTGCTGCCCGCGAACCACACCTCGCGCGCCGTCATCGAGGTCAGCGCGCTCACCGAGTCGATCAAGCGCGTGTCGCTGGTCGCCGAGCGCGGCACCCAGGTGCGGCTCGAGTTCGGCGACGGCTCCCTGCGGCTGTCCGCGGGCGGCGACGACGAAGGCAGCGCCGAAGAGGAACTGCAGGTCGACTACGAGGGCGAGCCGGTCACCATCGCGTTCAACCCCGGCTACCTCGTCGACGGGCTCGGCGCGCTGCACAGCGACCGCGCCGAGCTGACCTTCACCACGCCCAACCGGCCGGCGCTGATCAAGCCAGCCGACGCCGAGGGCAACGTCGTCCCCGGGTATCTCTACCTGCTCATGCCGGTCCGGCTGCCGGGCTGAGCGGCGCGTCCAACCGAGGAAAACCGATCCAATCCAAAGGGGATCTCATGGTTCAGCTGGGTCTCGTCGGCCTGGGCAAGATGGGCTTCAACATGCGCGAGCGGCTGCGTGCCGCCGGGCACGAGGTGGTCGGCTATGACCGCAACCCCGACGTCAGCGACTCGACCTCGCTCGAGGACATGGTCTCCCAGCTGTCCGGTCCGCGCATCGTGTGGATCATGGTCCCGGCGGGCGAGCCGACCCGGCAGACCGTGACCGAGCTCGGGCAGCTGCTGTCCGAGGGCGATCTGGTGATCGACGGCGGGAACTCGAAGTTCACCGACGACAAGCTGAACGCCGACCTGCTCGCGGCGCACGGCGTCGGCTACCTCGACTGCGGCGTCTCCGGCGGCGTGTGGGGCAAGGACAACGGCTACGGCCTGATGGTCGGCGGCGCGGCGTCGGACGTCCAGCGCGCGATGCCGATCTTCGACGCGCTTCGTCCGGAGGGTCCGCGCGAGGAAGGCTTCTCGCACGCTGGCTCGGTCGGTGCCGGGCACTACGCGAAGATGATCCACAACGGCATCGAGTACGGCATCATGCAGGCCTACGCCGAGGGCTTCGAGCTGCTGGAAGCGGCGAAGATCGTCGACGACGTGCCCGCCGTGATCAAGGGCTGGCAGCGCGGCACCGTGGTCCGCTCCTGGCTGCTCGACCTGCTGGTGCGCGCGCTCGACGAGGACCCGGAACTGGACGACCTCGAAGGGTACGTCGAGGACTCCGGCGAGGGCCGCTGGACGCTGGAGGAAGCGGTCAACCACGCGGTTCCGGCCCCGGTTCTGTCGGCCGCGCTGTTCGCCCGGTTCTCCTCGCGGCAGAAGGACTCCGCCGCGATGCGCGCCGTCGCCGCGCTGCGCAACCAGTTCGGCGGGCACGCGGTGAAGAAGGCCGGGAGCTAGCTCCCCGGTCCCCGCCCGTGTATCTGCGACATCTCCAGGTCACCGACTTCCGGTCCTGGCCGCTGGCCGACCTCGCCCTCGAACCGGGGCCGGTCGTGCTCGTCGGCCAGAACGGCCGGGGGAAGACGAACCTGCTCGAAGCGATCGGCTACGTGGCGACCCTCGGTTCGCACCGGGTCGCCACGGACGCCCCGCTCGTCCGTCACGGTTGTGAGCGCGCGCTCGTCCGGGTCGCGGTCGTCAATGAAGACCGCGAGCTGACGGTCGAACTCGAGATCACGCCCGGCCGCGCCAACCGTGCCCGCGTGAATCGCGGCGCGGTCGGAAAACCGCGCGACGTGCTCGGCATTCTGCGTACGGTGCTGTTCTCTCCAGAGGACCTTTCGCTCGTGCGCGGCGATCCGAGTGAACGCCGTCGGTTCATGGACGAACTGCTCGTGCTTCGCGCGCCTCGGTACGCAGGCGTGCGCGCGGACTACGAGAAGGTGCTTAAGCAGCGCAACGCGCTTCTTAAGACTGCGGGCAAACGTCGTACTGGTCGCGAAGATCCGTACGCGCTCTCGACGCTCGATGTGTGGGACGACCATCTCTCGGTGGCTGGCGCGCAGTTGCTGGCGGCACGGTTGAACCTCATCGCAGACCTCGCGCCGTACACGGCCGACGCTTATATGGGAGTCGCGCCCGACTCTCGCCCGGCGAAGATCGCGTACAAGTCTTCGCTCGGCGAAGCGCTTCCACCCTCGTACGGAGTGCCTGGCGGAGAGCGGGCCGAGGCGGAGGTACTGCGCGAACTGCTGTTGAAGGCGTTGGCCGACACGCGGCGGCAGGAACTGGAGCGAGGGATCAGCCTCGTCGGACCGCACCGGGACGAGCTGGAGCTGATCCTCGGTGAAGCACCGGCGAAGGGATACGCGAGCCACGGCGAGTCGTGGTCGTTCGCGCTCGCGTTGCGGCTGGGAAGTTACGAGCTTCTGCGCGCCGAAGCGGGCGAACCGGTCCTGTTGCTGGACGATGTCTTCGCCGAACTCGACCGCAAGCGCCGGGCCCGGCTGGCCGAGGTCTCCGCGGGAGCCGAGCAGGTGCTCATCACCGCGGCGGTGGCCGAGGACGTGCCCGAGGAGCTCGCCGGCGCGAGGTTCACGGTGGCCGACGGGGAGGTGAACCGTGCCTGAACAGCCACGACGACCACGCGGGGTGACCGGGGTCACGCGGGTTGCCCACCGATCTGGGGACAAACCTGTGGACAGTGTGGATAAACCCGGAGCCGCGTTATCGCCGCGCGTGACGAACCGGCCAGATGGCGGTCTTGACACCCCGGAAACGGGCGATGCTTCCCGAAATTCCGCGCGTGGCGCGACGGAGCGTGACAGTTCCACTGGGCCGAACGAGACGGCCGCTGGGGACAAACCGAGCGGCCGCGACCTCGCGCACGCCGCGCTCGAAGCGGCGAAGGCGAAAGCCCGCGAACGCGGAGCCCCGCCGAACCTCAGGCGCGGCCGGATCGGGGGGAGCGGGCAGAACCGGGCGCGGCGGCGCTGGTCCGGTCCGGGCGCGGACCCGCGCGACCCGCAGCCGCTCGGCAGGCTCGTCTCGCGGCTGATCTCCGACAGCGGCTGGCAGGACACCATGACCAACGCGCGCGTGTTCGGGCAGTGGGCCCGGCTGGTCGGCGAGGACGTCGCCGAACACGCCCAGCCGGTGGCGCTGAAAGACGGCGAGCTGACCGTGCGCGCGAGTTCCACCGCGTGGGCCACGCAGCTGCGGTTGCTGCAGGGCAAATTGCTGGCGAAGATCGCCGCGGGCGTCGGGAACGGCGTGGTCAAGCGGATGCGGATCCAAGGTCCGACCGCTCCGAGCTGGCGGAAAGGGCCCCGGCACGTGCCTGGCCGCGGGCCGCGTGACACGTACGGCTGACGTGGGTTGCGCTCTGGCTGATGAGTTCCCCGAGGACCGGGCCGCGCGGCTTCGGATACGAGATGACTCAAGCCAGGGTGATTTCGTCCCTCTGCGACCGGCTGAGGGGTGTCCTAGCCGCATGTGAGCGCGTGCGGGCAAGTACACTGTTGTAGTAGCGGGCGTCCGCTCGGGCGAGACGAGGAGAAACAACGCCGGTGACCGAGAACAAGAGCGAGTACAACGCGTCGTCCATCACCGTGCTCGAAGGCCTCGAAGCAGTTCGCAAGCGCCCCGGCATGTACATCGGTTCCACCGGTGAGCGCGGTCTCCACCACCTGGTCCAGGAGGTGGTGGACAACTCCGTGGACGAGGCGATGGCGGGGTACGCCACCAAGGTCGAGGTTACCCTGCTCGCGGACGGCGGGGTGCGGGTAGTCGACGACGGCCGCGGCATCCCGGTCGACATCCACCCCAAGGAAAAGAAGCCGACCCTCGAGGTCGTGCTCACCATCCTGCACGCGGGCGGCAAGTTCGACAGCGACTCCTACGCGGTGTCCGGCGGCCTGCACGGCGTCGGCGTCTCGGTGGTGAACGCGCTCTCGACGAAGCTGCTGGCGGAGATCAAGGTCGGCGGCCGCAGCTGGCGCCAGGAGTACACGAACCAGGTCCCCGGCCCGCTGGAGGACCTCGGCCCGGCCTCCGACACCGGCACCACCATCACGTTCTGGGCCGATGGCGACATCTTCGAGACCACCACCTACAACTTCGAGACCATCTCGCGCCGGCTGCAGGAGATGGCGTTCCTCAACAAGGGCCTCACCCTGTCGCTGCGCGACGAGCGCGTCGCCGACGAGGAGACCGAAGAGGACGCCGCGGGCAAGCAGGCCAGGGTCAAGGAAGTCGTCTACTGCTACCCGGGCGGGCTCGAGGACTTCGTCAAGCACATCAACGGCAGCAAGGACCCGATCCACGAGAGCGTCATCTCCTTCGACGCCAAGGGAGCCGGGCTTGAGGTCGAGGTCGCGATGCAGTGGAACACCGGGTTCACGCCGTCGGTGTACACCTTCGCCAACACGATCAACACGCACGAGGGCGGCACGCACGAAGAGGGCTTCCGCGCCGCGCTCACCCGCGTCGTCAACGCGTACGCGCGCGAGAAGAAGCTGCTCAAGGAGAAGGACGCGAACCTGACCGGCGACGACGTGCGCGAGGGTCTCGCCGCGATCGTGTCGATCAAGCTGGCCGAACCGCAGTTCGAGGGCCAGACGAAGACCAAGCTGGGCAACAGCGAGGCCAAGACGTTCGTGCAGCAGCAGTCGAACGAATGGCTCGGCGACTGGTTCGAGCGCAACCCGAGCGAAGCCAAGACGATCATCAACAAGTCGATCTCGTCGGCGCAGGCCCGGCTCGCCGCCCGCAAGGCGCGCGACCTGGTGCGGCGCAAGGGCGCGCTGGAGATCGGCGGCCTGCCGGGCAAGCTCAAGGACTGCCGGTCGAACGACCCCGGCGAATGCGAGCTCTACATCGTGGAGGGCGACTCGGCCGGTGGTTCGGCCAAGGAAGGCCGCGACTCGATGTACCAGGCGATCCTGCCGATCCGGGGCAAGATCATCAATGTCGAGAAGGCCCGTATCGACCGCGTCCTCAAAAACACCGAGGTCCAGTCGCTGATCACCGCGCTCGGCACCGGCATCCACGACGATTTCGACATCTCGAAGCTGCGCTATCACAAGATCGTGCTGATGGCCGACGCCGACGTCGACGGCCAGCACATCACCACGCTGCTGCTCACCCTGCTGTTCCGGTTCATGACGCCGCTGATCGAGCACGGCCACGTGTTCCTGTCGCGGCCGCCGCTGTACAAGATCAAGTGGCCGCGGTCGGAGCCGGAGTACGCGTACTCAGACAAGGAACGCGACGCGGTCATCCAGGCCGGCGTCGAGGCGGGTCGCCGTCTTCCCAAGGACGACGCGATCCAGCGGTACAAGGGTCTCGGCGAGATGAACGCCGAGGAGTTGTGGGAGACCACGATGGACCCGGCGAACCGGCTTCTCGGGCAGGTCACCCTCGACGACGCCGCGCAGGCCGACGAACTGTTCTCCGTGCTGATGGGCGAGGACGTGGAAGCCCGCCGTTCGTTCATCACGCGCAACGCCAAGGACGTGCGCTTCCTGGACGTGTAGGCGTCCCCTTCTCACCCGCTTCCCAGGACTGCTCACAAGAAGGACCCCATGACGGAAACCTTGCCGCCGGAACACGACCGGATCGAACCGGTCGACATCCAGCAGGAGATGCAGCGCTCCTACATCGACTACGCGATGAGCGTCATCGTGTCGCGGGCGCTGCCGGACGTGCGCGACGGCCTCAAGCCGGTGGCGCGCCGGATCCTGTACTCGATGTTCGACTCCGGGTTCCGCCCGGACCGCGGGTACAACAAGTGCTCCCGCGTCGTCGGCGACGTCATGGGCAACTACCACCCGCACGGCGACTCGGCGATCTACGACGCGCTCGTACGGCTCGCCCAGCCGTGGTCGCTGCGCTACCCGCTGATCGACGGGCAGGGCAACTTCGGCTCGTCGGGCAACGACCCGGCGGCCGCGATGCGGTACACCGAGTCCCGGCTCGCGCCGCTCGCGATGCAGATGCTCGCGGACATCGAAGAGGACACCGTCGATTTCCGCGACAACTACGACGGCCGCACCCAGGAACCCGACGTCCTGCCGTCGCGGTTCCCGAACCTGCTGGTCAACGGCGGTTCCGGGATCGCGGTCGGGATGGCGACGAACATCCCGCCGCACAACCTGCGCGAGGTGTCCGAGGGCGTCGTGTGGGCGCTGGAGAACCCGGACGCGACCGACGACGAACTGCTGGCCGCGCTGCTCGTGCGGATCAAGGGCCCGGACTTCCCGACCAAGGCGATGATCCTCGGCACGTCCGGCATCGAGGACGCCTACCGCACTGGCCGCGGTTCGATCCGGATGCGCGCGGTCGTCGAGGTCGAAGAGGACGCGAAGGGCCGCACCATCCTGGTCGTGTCCGAGCTGCCGTACCAGGTGAACCCGGACAACCTGGTGGAGAACATCGCGCACCTGGTGCGCGACGGCAAGCTCACCGGGATCGCCGACATCGCCGACGAGTCCAACAGCCGCTCCGGCATGCGGATCGTCGTCACGATCAAACGCGACGCGGTCGCGAAGGTCGTGCTGAACAACCTGTTCAAGCACACCCAGCTGCAGCAGAACTTCGGCGTCAACATGCTGGCGCTGGTCGACGACGTGCCGCGCACGCTGCGGCTCGACCAGATCATCCGGCACTACGTGAAGCACCAGGTCGACGTGATCGTGCGGCGGACCCGGTTCCGGCTGCGCAAGGCCGAGGAACGGGCCCACATCCTGCGCGGCCTGGTCAAGGCGCTCGACATGCTCGACGAGGTGATCGCCCTGATCCGGCGGTCGCCCTCGGCGGACGAGGCCCGGCCGGGCCTGATGTCGCTGCTCGAGATCGACGAGATCCAGGCCACCGCGATCCTGGACATGCAGCTGCGCCGGCTGGCCGCGCTGGAACGGCAGCGGATCATCGACACGCTGGCCGAGATCGAGCTCGAGATCGCCGACCTCAAGGACATCCTCGAGAAGCCCGAGCGGCAGCGGTCGATCATCCGCGACGAGCTGATGGAGATCGTCGACAAGTACGGCGACGACCGGCGCACCCAGATCATCCCGTTCGACGGCGACGTGTCGGTCGAGGACCTGATCGCGCAGGAAGACGTCGTCGTCACCATCACCCGCACGGGCTACGCCAAGCGGACGAAAACCGATCTGTACCGCTCGCAGAAGCGCGGCGGCAAGGGCGTGCAGGGCGCGACGCTGAAGCAGGACGACATCGTCCAGCACTTCTTCGTCTGCTCCACGCACGACTGGATCCTGTTCTTCACGAACAAGGGCCGGGTGTACCGGGCGAAGGCCTACGACCTGCCCGAGGCCAACCGCAATGCGCGCGGCCAGCACGTGGCGAACCTGCTCGCGTTCCAGCCGGACGAGCAGATCGCCCAGGTCATCGAGATCCCGAACTACGAGGTCGCGCCGTACCTGGTGCTCGCCACGCAGCGCGGCCTGGTGAAGAAGACGAAGCTCACCGACTTCGACTCCAACCGCGCGGGCGGGCTCATCGCGATCAACCTGCGCGAGGGCGACGAGCTGGTGGGCGCGGTGCTGGCCGCGGCCGACGACGACCTGCTGCTGGTGTCGGCGGGCGGGCAGTCGATCCGCTTCCACGCCACCGACGAGGCGCTGCGCCCGATGGGCCGCCCGACCTCGGGCGTGCTGGGCATGCGGTTCAACGAGGGTGACGAACTGCTCGGCATCAGCGTGGTCAAACCGGACAAGTTCCTGCTGGTCGCGACGGACGGCGCGTATGCGAAGCGGACGCCGATCGAGGACTATCCGGTCCAGGGCCGCGGCGGCAAGGGCGTGCTCACCATTCAGCACGACAGCAAACGTGGCAGGCTGGTGGGGGCACTCATCGTCGACGAGGACGACGAGCTGTTCGCCATCACGTCCAGCGGCGGGGTCATCCGCACGCCGGCGCGGGACGTGCGCAAGGCGGGCAGGCAGACCAAGGGCGTTCGGCTGATGAACCTGGGTGACGGAACCACTCTTCTCGCGGTCGCACGCAACGCGGACGAGGGTTCGGACGTCGCCAATGGTGGCGAAGAGGCTTCCGAAGCCGGTGAAGGTTCGGAGGGCTCGGAAGTTTCGGCTTCCGAGGTGGTTTCGGAGGAAGCGGCCGAGGCTACGCCGGAGGAGCCCACAGCAGAAGACGGCACGGCGCCGGAGCAGTGATCGGCGCCCCACGCACGGGTAAGGACTGACTCAACGTGGCACCATCCGACAAGGCCGACGACGCGTCGGCCAACCCGCCCTGGCAGCGCACCGCCAAGGACGGCGGCGGCGACTCCGAGGCCATGGCCACGGCGCGGATCGCGACCGAGGACGTGCCCACCGCGGCTCCAGAACCGGCCGCGGCCGAGAACGACTACCCGGTGACCGGCTCGGCGGCGCCCCGGCTCTTCGGAGGCGAGGCACCGCCGGCGGCGGCCGACGTGCCGCCCGCGGGCCGCACCCGGCCGACGCCGAGCGCGCTGCGCCGCCCCGGCCGGGGCCCGCGGCGGGCGAGCCTGCAGATCAAGCGGTTCGACCCGTGGTCGGTGCTGAAGCTGGCACTGGTGCTCGGCGTCGCGATGTTCTTCGTCTGGCTGGTCGCGGTCGGCGTGCTCTACACCGTGCTCGACGGCATGGGCGTATGGGACAAGCTGAACGGCACGTACTCGTCCCTGGTCGGCGGCGAGGGCGCGAACGCGTCCCCGGAACCGCTGATCAGCGCCGGTCGCGTGTTCGGCATCGCGGCCATCATCGGGGCGATCAACATCGTGCTGGTGTCCGCGCTGGCCACGGTGAGCGCGTTCATCTACAACGTGTCGGCGGACCTCGCGGGTGGGCTGGAGGTCACGCTCTCGGAGCGCGAGTAACCCGGTTGCAGGGGCTCCGTCCCTCGCGTCGGCCAACCTCTTGGGTCGCGGAGGCCTGCGCGGTTCGGAAGGCGGCTACCCGGTTGCAAGGGCGGATGAGGGGTCCGGTAGAGTTCTCCTCGTTCGACGGGCCCATAGCTCAGGCGGTTAGAGCGCTTCGCTGATAACGAAGAGGTCGGAGGTTCAAGTCCTCCTGGGCCCACAGTTCCCCGGAAGGCCGGTTCGCAGTCGCGGACCGGCCTTTCTGGTATTTCGGATGACTGTCCGGTAGCGCGGTCGCCAGAATCAACCGCATGCAGTCTCCAGCGCAGATCCGTGAGCAGTTGCGCCTCGCCGCGGCCACCAGGCGTTACCAGTCTGGTCTGGCCGAAACCGCGGCCTGGCTTTCGTCGGCGACTGCGCGCGAGCTGCTGCGGATCGACTACTACGCCCGCCAGTCCCGCTATCCGAAGCCGGTGCTGGGGAAGGCGTGGAAGCTCAAGAACGCCACACTGGTGGACGCGGCGTTGGCTTCGATGCATCCCGACGGCCGTCTCCGGGAGCAGGCCGTACACGTGTTGTGCTCTGTGGACGGTGTGGTGAGCGATCGGGCGCTGGCGGTCCGGGTGGCCGACCACGTCGAGGTGGTCCGCGAACTGGCTGAACACGAGGTGCTGCGGCGCACGACGTTGGCGCAGGCGGAGCAGATCGTGCCGGTGCTGCAGCGGATTTCGCAGCGTGAGCGGGGTGCGGAGGTTTATGCGCGCTACTTGCGTGCGTTGGTCGCCGCGCACGACGAGGCGTCGGTGTGGGCGTGCCTGCGAAACTCCGAGACCTTCGCCGTGCGGAGATCGGCGTTCCGGCGCAGCTTCGAGTCCGGGCTGCTCGGGTTGCCGGACGCGGTCCGGATGCTGCCTCGGGAACGGGATCAGCTCGTCCGGCGGCAGCTGATCCAGGTGATCGCCGAGAAGGCGACGCCGGACGTCATCGCCGATTCGCTGCTTCGCGGGCGGTCCGCGGAAAGCCGGGTGCTGGGATTGGTGAAGCTGACCGCGGCGCAGCTCGATCCCGTTGTGGTGGAACAACTTCTGCTCGACCGGTCGGTGCTGGTGCGGATGTGGGCGCGGTTGCGATGGCAGCAAATGGGGCGCGATCCTGCTGCGGTTTATGCGGCGGTCGCGCGGTCTTCTGCCGAGCCGGTGGTGCGGGCGCGTGCGTACGTCGGGCTGGTGGACACCGGAGTTGAGCTGGACCGTGCGGAGATCGTCGAGCTTGCGCGGAGTGCGGACTTGGCTTTGAAGAAGACCGGGTTGTCGTTGCTTCGCGGGAAGGCTGTCGCTTCGGAAGTGCCTTGGCTGCTGCGGGAAATGAGCGGCGAAGACTCGCGGGTGGCCCGGTTGGCGGGGGATGTGCTCAGCAGCAGTCCGCAGCTGTGGTCGTTGGCGGATTTGGCTGTATTGAAGGAATCCGCGGATCCAGAGCTGCGCCGTCGGGGATGGTGGCTGCACCGCAGTCTTGGCGGATGGGAGGCAGTGATCGTCGATCTGGAGACCGGGGCGTGGTGGGATCGGATGGTGCTGCCGATGTATTTCCAGCCGACGGCGGCGCAGCGGCAACGGATCGCGGATCTGCTCGGCACGCTTCCCGTTGGCAGCAGGCAGGTTTCGGAGATCGCGTTCGCGGCCGGGATTTCGGCATGAATGGCGAGGAACTGGGCGAGGGTTGGGACAGCGTCGCGACACTTGTCGACGGACGGTGGGTCGAGCGGCGGCCCAAACGGGACGAGGTGCGCGCGTGGCTGCTGCGCGAGACGAGGGTATTGCCGTGGCTAGGGCCGCAGTTGCCGTTGACGGTGCCGATTCCGTTGGTGTGGCATGAAAATCCGTTGGTCGTGCGGCATGAACTGGTACCCGGCGAGCCCGGCGACCTGACTGCCGAGGACGGCCGGGTGCTTGGGCGGTTTCTTCGGGCTCTGCACAGTGCGGACGTGGCGAAGGCGCGCGAACTCGGTGCCGTGCCGGAAGTTCTGGCCCTCGATGCTGTTCCGCCGTTGCTCGGCCCGTTGGCTGACCGCGCTCGCGCGCTGGTGGCGGAAGTCCAGGGTTATCCAGCGGACACCCTGATCCATGCTGACCTTGGGCCGGAACACCTGCTCAAGCGGGACGGTCGGATGAGCGGGGTGATCGACTGGACCGACGTGTCGCTCGGCGATCCGGCGCGAGACCTGGCTTGGCTGCTGCACTGGACCTCGGCGGAGTGCGTCGCGGCGTTCTCGGACGAGTACGAAGTCACGCCCGAACTACGCCGTCGCGCGTGGGCGTGGAATCAGCTGGGTCCGTGGTACGAGGTGACGTACGGGCTGGAGAACAACCGGCCTGACCTGGTCGAATCGGGTCTCGCTGGTGCCCGCGCCCGGCTCGCGGAGACGAGTCAGCCCTGCCGGGAAGAGAAGGACCGGCAGGGCTGAGTGTTGCGTGGCCGCGGGGGCCGTCGGAGTCAACGGACCGAGCACTCCGGATATTCCCGGTGTTCCACGTGGAACGAGAGACGGAACCGCTGGACGGGACGCGCGGCGGGTCCGGTAGCATCGTGGGGTAGCGCAAGCACTCAGAAGGGGGCTTCAGGTGAAGAAGCTGTTGGCACTCGCGGTCGTCGCGGGCGGCGTCCTGTTCGTCGTCAAGCGGAACAAGGCGGCCAAGGCCGAGGCTGACCTGTGGCGCGAAGCCACGACGCCTGCCGCCCCGTCGGCGAATGGCAGTGCGCCGGTCAAGGCCGCGGACGCCTCGCGCAACTGACCCACTTCGCGGACCCCGGTCCGCACCGGGCCTGTAGCTCAATTGGTAGAGCACCGCCTTTGCAAGGCGGGGGTCAGGGGTTCGATTCCCCTCAGGTCCACTCACAGTCCCCGCTCGGCTATCGCCGGGCGGGGATTCGTGCGTTCGGGGATCTGCTTCAGCCAGTCGATGATCTTGAAGACGGTCTCCCGAACGCCGGGTTGAGCGCGGATGGTGACCAGGCGGCGGCCCGTGTTGAGGGACAGATCCGAGTGGCCGGGGCATCGGAATCCAGCAGATCTCGCCGACCTTCCGGTTTGATGTCGCTTGACTGGGCTGATGCCGAGGTTTCGCAGCGCGATCCCGGAACCGGCCGCTGGCTTGACTTCAACTTCTCTTGAAGTTCCATCCTTCGTAGGTCAGCACTGATCGCGAAGGGACATTCATGACTATCAACGAGGTTGTGCGGCCGGACTTTGCTCGCACGGACGTCGATGCTGTGCTGGTTGCGGAGACGGCCGTCGAGGCGGCAGATGTTCTTGCTCGGCTGGAAAACGAGCCGTGGCCTGCGGGGCTGCTTTCGTTCAATGCGTTGGGTAGCACCGAAGCGTCCCTGATCTACACCCAGTGGGCGGAGGGAACGGCGGACCCTGATTTCGTGCGTCGGGTTTCCGGTGGTGATCCGGTGGAATATCGGTTGTATCGCAGCGGAAATCGGGACAACGAGGAGGTTCCGGGATGCATCGTCGTGGTGAGTGTGGAGTTCGCCGACGCGGATGCTCAGCGGCAGCGGCGTTGGGTGGACACCGTGTTCAGCGCGTTGGCCAGTGAGGACGAGCCCGCGCCGGGCGGGATATCCGGGCATTTCCATGTCAGCACCGACGGGACCCGGGTGCTCAATTATGCGGAGTGGACCGACGAACGGTCGCATCGCGAGGCGTTGGAGCGGTCCGGCCGGGGGACGGTCGGGGTGTCTGACGAGTGGCGGAAGGTGCAGGAGTTTCCGGGCGTGCGCGGCAGTGGGTTCCGGAGGTATCGGATGGTGCGCAGTCTTTCGCTGGAGACTAAGGAGCTCGCCTGATCAAGGCTGCCGCAGTACCGCGGGCTGGCCAGACAGTGGCGCGCTGTCCGGTTAACGGTGGTATTCCGGTGAGGCCAGCGGCAAGGGCGTGGGGTTGAGCCGGACCCACGCGACGGCGAATTCGCACAGCCGGGCCAGTTCTTCGTCGTCGCCGTTACCCGAGCGGATGCGTTTGGCGAGGGCCTGCGCTTCCGGAAGCTCGGGTAGCGGGGAGCCAGAAGCGAAGTAGCCGGAGAGTGCGTCGGTCAGCGTGCGGAAGTCGCGGTCCCAATTCACGCTGCCGTTGTCGAGGATCTCGCGAGAGAGCTTCCCGGACAAGCGGATCACTTCTCCCTGAAGGGTTTTCGCCGCGCCCGAGCCCGGGACAAGCAGTTTCCACAGCTGTTGGTGCTGCTTCTGCCAGGTGCCGTCGGGCACCGTGATGGGGGAAACGCCGTCGTGGGTCAGCCGTGGCGGGACTGGCTCTACGTCGAACAATCGGTACAACTCGCGTAGACCCGCGTCGATCTCGTCGAGGTAATCGGGATTGAAACCCTCGCGGTAAAACTCGAACTCGGTGCCGATCCGGCGTACCTGCTCTCGCGCCTCATCGGTTACGACCGCGCCGGCTTCGAGAAGAATCGTGGCGGTTTCGGCCATGCCCGCGATCCGGATGTTCGTGGTTTCCCGCAGACCGGACATCAGCGGGGTGAGTCCCGGCTTGCCCGCGATCGTGGCGTGGACATTCGCACCGTGTTCGAGCAGCACTCGCACTGTCGCCGGTTGTTGTCGGCTGGCTGCGCCGTGCAAGGGGGTGCCGCGGCGGGGTGGTGATTCTTCGAGGTCTGCGCCGAGGGAGAGCAGCAGCGGGATTTGCGCGGCCGCGCCTCTCGCGGCGCGAGTCCACAGTGGAGTCTCGCCGAACTGGTCGGCCGCGTTGACGTCGAGGCCTTGGCCGACCAGCCAGACGATGAGTTCGTCCGGGCAATCGAGGTAGCCGAGCGCCGTTGCTTTGCAGTATCCACCGCGAGCGTCCAACTCGGTGCGTGCGAATACTGCCTGGAGTTCGGCGAGTGACGTGGACGTCAGCATTTCGTCGAAGTTCTTCGGCAGCGTTTTTCTCTTGCGCATCGCGGGTTTCCTCCTTGGCGTGGCACCAGCTTAATGATCAGGAGGGCAGTTCGGACTTCAACCGATGTTGCAGTTCGATGAGCGTCTGCCGGGCCAGTTCGAGTCGTTCCAGGTCCAGGCCGTCGGTCGTGCGGAGGGCCAGATCCTCGTACGCCGCTTGCATTCGGTGCAAAGCCGCGCGGCCGTTCGGGGTGACTTCGAGCAGTTTGGCTCGCTGGTGCGCGGGGTTCGGGCGGTAGCGGGCCAGGTCGTCGTCGACCAGCAGATCGGCGACGCGCTGGACGCTTTGCCTCGTGTGGCCCAGCTGCGAGGCGATCGACGCGACCGGGGCGGGTTCCGCTTCGACCGCGGCTAGCACCTGGTACCGCGCGACGCTCAATCCCGTGGGGCGGGCGATGCCGTTGCCGACTGCCTCCAGGACGTCGGAGAGCCGGATGACCTCGTCCATCAGGTCGTTGTAGGCGTCGCAGGCCTTCTTGACAGCATGCTGTCGTATCGCTAGCTTCTCGTTCATGACAGCATGCTGTCATCTAGCCAGGGGGCAGGCAACAGTTCGAGAGGATCATCTGGTGCGAATCGGCATAGGACTTCCGAATCAAGTGCGCGATGTCGACCCCGCGGTGGTGCCGCGCTGGGCGGCGCGGGCGGAGGAGGCGGGTTTTTCTTCGCTGGCGACGATCGGCAGGTACGCGTATCCGGGGGTGAGCGACACGGTTTCGCTGGCGGCCGCGGCGGGGGCGACGACGCGGATCGGGCTGCTCAGCGGCGTGTTGCTCGCGCCGACCTGGCCGGCTGCGTTGCTGGCCAAGGAAATCGCGAGCATCGACGGGGTTTCCGGGCATCGGCTGACGTTCGGGGCCGGGGTGGGACTTCGGGAAGAGGAATTCACGGTGCCGGGGCTCGGTGCGCGTGACCGGGGTGCGCGGTTTGACGCTGACCTGGAGATTTACCGCGAAGTGTGGGCTGGCAAGCCTCGCGGGGAGAACCCGGCGGTGCCGGCAGGGGCTCGGCAGGTGCCCATGTTGTTTGGTGGCTATACCGAGCAGGCGTTGCGGCGGATGGTGCGTTGGGGCACCGGTTATATCGCTGGTTCGGGATCGGTGTCGGTGAGCGCGCCGCTGTTTGAAGCGGCGAAACGTGCGTGGAGCGAGGGCGGCCGGGACGGGCGGCCGCGGCTGGTTTCGTTGGCGTACTTCGTTTTGGGGAATGTCGATGCCGGATTGGCGAACGTCCGGGACTTTTACCGGTTGGCTCCAAAGGAAGTCGCGGACAGCGTCGCGCCCTGTGTGTCTCCGGAGCTGGTGAAGAAGTCCATCGCGGAGTTCGCCGAGTTGGGTGTGGACGAGCTGATTTTCATGCCAGTGACCGACGATCTGGACGAAGTCGTCCGGCTGGCGGACGTCGTCGGCTGATCCATCGTCCCGGAAGATGATTCCGACATCGGGGGTGCCTCCGGGGCATCACCGATGTTCCCGGGTGCTGGCCGCTCCAAGCTGAGAGCATGAGATTACGCGTGATAGCGGTCATCGCGGCGATGCTCGTCGTGGCCGGGGCGGGCACCGCGCAGGCGGCACCGCGATTGGCGTTGCCAGCGCCGGGTGGTTTCGCTCCGGTCGGGACTACCAGCTTTCACTTCACCGACACCTCCCGCGCGGATCCGTGGGTTCCTTCGCAGCGGCGGGAAATGATGGTGACGCTGTGGTATCCGGCGCAATATCCCGGATGGCGGGCGACACAGTACCTCACGCAGCGGGAATCGTCGTTGATGGTGAAGGAGCTTGGTGATCCTTCGGTGCCTGAGGACGCGCTGACGAAGGTGCGCACGAATTCCACTGTGGACGCTCCGCCGCAGTACCGGCGAGTGCCGTTGGTGGTGCTCTCACCCGGGTTCACGTTGCCGCGTGCGACGTTGTCGGCGTTGGCGGAGGAACTGGCCAGCCGGGGATACGTCGTCGCGGGGATCGGGCATAACTACGAGTCGACCGCGATCAGCTTCCCGGACGGGCATACGACCGAATGCGTGGCATGTCAGATCAAGGACTGGGAAAAGCTCGTCAAGAACCGGGCGGCGGACGTGTCGTTCGTGCTTGATCAGCTCGTCGGCCGGAACCCGGTGTGGGGCGGCGGAAAGTTGATCGACGCTCGGCGGATCGCGATGATCGGGCATTCGATCGGCGGAGCCAGCACGGTGCCGGCGATGCTGGCCGACCGGCGGATTCGCGCCGGGGCGATGCTGGACGGCATGTATTACCTTCCGGTGACTGGCCTGGATCGGCCGTTTCTGCAGTTCGGGACACCGGTGCACGAGCCGGGCGGGACGGTCGACCCGTCGTGGGATTCGGCGTGGCGCGAGATGGCTGGCTGGAAGCGGTGGATCACTGTTGACGACGGGGAACACAGCATGTTCACCGATCAACTGCTGCTCGTTCAGCAGGCCGGGGTGCGGATACCGGGATTGAAGATCGATCCGTTGCGGGGGATCCGGGTCAGCGAGGCGTACTTGACGGCGTTCCTGGACGAGCACCTGCGCGGAGTGCATCAGCGATTGCTGGACGGGCCGTCGCGCAGGTATCCCGAAGTGCGGTTTTGGGGCTGATCGATAAGTCCGCGGAATTTCTTCGCAACCCTGCCCAGCGGTGTGCGTCTCTATAGGCAAAGGGAAATCCAAGAGCTGGTCAGGGGAGAATTGAAATGCTCAGGAAGACTGTCAAATTGGCCACCGTCGCAGCTGCTCTCGGTGCGGTCGCACTGCTTTCCGCGTGCTCAGGCCAGAATTCCGCAGCCCCGGCGAGCAACCAGTCCGCCCCGGTCAACGTAGCGGCGAAGAGCCAGCCGAATGCGCCCGTGAAAAAGGGTGGCAGCGGTGGTGGCGGGCCAGTGAGAGTGTTAATTGCAGCGAGCTAGGCGGCGCTGTCGGACCGCGCAAAGTTGATTTGATCGCGGACGAAACCGAAGCCGGTACCGTTGGTTGCGTGGAAGCGTTCAATGTCATCACTGGGTATTTCGATAACATCGACAAAGCTGTCGGGTCGAATTACCTGATGACCGTCCGGGGTTGGCGATGCCTGACCGACACCGGTGCGGAGGGCACGCACGAGATCCGGTGCGAGAAGGACGGTTTCAAGCTGCACACGACTCCGCCGAAGGACGAGAACACTCCGGACCCGCAAGAGCAGGGCACGGGGTGCAACGGGGTGCCGGTGGACCCGCCTGCGGAGCAGGACCAGGGGACGGGGTACCAGGGTTTGCCGATCGACAGCCCGGATCAGACCTGAACCCGTACACCCGGCCTGCGGACTACAACACCGAAGACAGGCCATCCCGCAGCATCCGATAAGCCGTCTTTGCCCGCGCGACAGCGTCCGGGTACGTCTCATCAGCGCTTCGACCACCGCGAATCTCCTGGGCATTGTGGAATCCCAAGATCCGTTGTGCGCCAAAGATCTGCGAAGCCGCCAATCGGGCCGTGAACTCGTCCTCGATCCCGCACGACGACCGCAGCTCATCGACCAGCTCCTGCTCCTTCTCCAGCAGGTAAGTGGCAAGTCGGGCCAGCAATGCGGGCGTCGAGTACAGCAGCGTGTGGCAGGTGATCGCGTCTGGAGAATCGTTCAGGCCGGTCAGTGGGTCGCGTTCGGCCAGGCGGTCGAGGAAAGACCGTTCCAGCGCGGACAGCGCCGACACCCCGTCAGCTCGGGCGCGGACGATCTCCGCGGGGCCGTTTTCGTCGACGAACTGGTGGATGACCAGGTCTTCCTTGGTCGGGAAGTACGCGAACAGCGTCGGCTTCGAGACCTCGGCCGCGGCGGCGATGTCGGCTACCGAGACCCCGTCGAAGCCGGATTCCCGGAACAGGCGCAGCGCCGCCGAGGCGATGGATTCCCTCGTGCGGCGGCGTTTGCGCTCGCGCAGTCCTGACACGGGCGTCAGCCTAGCTCCAACTCGAACCCGGATAAAAGCTTGACTCGGTTGTATATTTAACTCAGTCAAGAAACAGGGGGCGGGAGTGGAACCAGAGATCCGGGCGGAGCGCGAGTATCTCCAGGCCTGTCACGCGGAGCTGGACCGGATGCGGGCGGAGGTCAAGACCGCGATCGCGACGGGGATGGGCGAGGGCGACGCGGTCGACGACAAGTACTTCAACCACATGCTCAAGCAGTTTCGCAGCGAGATCGCCGAGGAGCTAGCGGATATCGACGACGCACCGCTCTTCTTCGGCCGCCTCGACTACCCGCCGGGCGAGGTCTACGAAGCCGCGCGAGGGTCGCATACCCGGTCGCTCGAACGCGACCTCGTTTACCTCGGCCGCAGAGGGATTCGTGACGACGACGGCGAACCTCTGGTGATCGATTGGCGGGCACCGCTCGCCAGGGCGTTTTACGAAGCCGATCATGAGCATCCGATGGGGGTGCGGGTTCGCCGCCGCTACGGTTTCGACCACTCCGGGCTGCTCAGCGCGTACGAGGACGAGCCGCTCGATCGGCCCGGTTCGTCGGCGAATCGGCTGCTCACCGCGGAGATCGAGCGGCCGCGGCAGGGGCCGATGCGGGACATCGTCGCCACGATTCAGCCGGATCAGATGCGGCTCGTCCGGGCGCCTGCCGAGCGGACGCTGTGCATCCAGGGGGCTCCGGGCACCGGCAAGACGGCGGTTGGCCTGCATCGGCTCGCGTATCTGCTCTACACCGAGCGGGTGCGGTTGCAGAAGGCGGGCGGGGTCGCGGTGATCGGGCCGAACCGGGCGTTTCTCGCGTACATCGCGGGGGTGCTTCCGGCGTTGGGTGAGGTGGCGGTTTCCCAGGCCACAATTGACGAATTGACCGGCCGTGGGCACCTCGTCTCGTATGTAGACGATCCGCGGACGGCGCGCATCAAAGGTGACGTTCGGATGGCGGAGGTCGTCCGGAGGCAGCTGTGGGCGCGGATTCAACCGGTGGACCGGACGCTTGAGGTCAAGTACCAGCACCGGACGTGGCGGTTGTATCCCGAGGACATCGCCGAGGAACTCCGCGAAACCCTCAGCCGCGGCGCGGATTACCGCGCTGGGCGGGAATTGCTGACGCAGCGGCTCGCACATCGGATCCTGCGCGAGATGGAGCGGTCCGGCGGCACGAACGCGACGCTCCATCAACTCCAGCGCAACGCCGCGATCACCAAGGCGGTCCGCGACATGTGGCCGGCCGTTGATCCTGCCCGGCTGATCTACGACCTGCTGACCGAGCGGACGTGTCTCGCCGAAGCAGCGGACGGAATTCTCACTGCCGAGGAACAAGAAGCCCTCATCCGGCCACGGCCGCGCAGCCGCAAGGCGATGACCTGGTCGACACTCGACCTGGCGTTGCTGGACGAGGCCGCCGCGTTGATTGAGCGTCCGGCGAAGCTCGGGCACGTCGTGGTCGATGAGGCGCAGGATCTCAGCCCAATGCAGCTGCGGGCGATCGCGCGCAGGCTGGCCGGCGCGTGCACGGTTCTCGGCGACGTCGCACAGGCGACCAGTCCGTCCGCGGTCCGCGATTGGGCCACTGTGCTGACCCACCTGGAGCGGCCAGGCGGGCGGATCGAAGAACTCACGCACGGCTACCGCGTCCCGGCGGATGTTCTTGACTTCGCGGCTCGGCTGCTTCCGCACATCGCGCCGGAGCTGCGTAGTCCCACGTCGTTCCGGCATTCCGCGGATGCCTTGCACCTGACCGAAACGGACGAGACGGTCGCCGCTGCGGTCGAGATCTGTGCGGAGGCGCTAAAGCAGGAAGGGTCGATCGGGTTGCTGGCCGCGGACGCGGATATCCCGGAGTTGAGCCGGGCGCTTAGTGAGCACGGGCTCGACTACACGGTGTTGGGCGCCGAAGGGACGGCCAGGATCACGGTGGCACCGGTGAGTTTGGCGAAGGGGCTGGAGTACGACACGGTCTTGGTGGTCGAACCGGCGCACATCGTGGCGGCGGAAGAGCGTGGGCTGCAACGGTTGTACGTCGCGCTCACCCGAGCGGTCAGCACGCTGCACGTCCTCCACGCGGATCGGTTGCCGGAGCCGCTGCTGGCTCAGGCCGCGGCGGTGTGACGGCGCGTCGAAAAGAATTGCCAGCCCAGAAAACCCAGCGCCAGCAGCAGATAACTGTTGCCGATCACGTGCTCGACGGGGCTCCAGGACAGCTCCAGGTACCCGTTCTTCGGCAGCCACGAATGCGGGGCGATCACGAAAATCGCCGCCACGGCGGCCAGTCCGGCGACGGCGAGCCGGGTGTGCGCGCGAGCGGCGAACAGCACGATCGCGGGCACGATCCACACCCAGTGGTGCGACCACGAAATCGGTGAGCACACCAGGATCGCCGCGGTGTTGAGCAGGAACGCCATCGGCGGGTCGGCGCGCAGCATCGCGGGGATGGTCAGCGCGAGCGCGGCCAGCGTCAGCACTGCGACCAGGATCAGCGTCGGCGTGTCCGGAAGTCCGAATCGGTGCACCGCGCCCTGGATCGTCTGGTTGGTCGCGAAAATCGACCCGCTCATCCCGGACGCGCCGGTCAGTCCGCCGCCGAACCAGTACTTCATCGACGCTTCCGGCGCGATCAGGAATCCGGCCGCACCGGCGAGCAGGAACGTGACCACGGTGGTCACGGCCGCGCGGAAGTCCTTTTTCAGCAGGAAGAACAGCAGGAACCCGGCTGGGGTGATCTTCATGGCGGCGGCGAGGCCCAGCAGGACGCCGCGCGGCAGCCGGGTCCGGGGGCCGAGGCAGTCGATCGCCACGAGCGCCATCAGCAGCAGGTTGATCTGCCCGAACCACAACGTTTCGCGGACGGGTTCGAAGGCCAGTGAGCCAGCGCCGATCAGCAGCGCGGCGAGCAACGCGGTCCGCCGTCCGGCGTGCGGCCGGACCACGAGGTAGACCGTGCCGCACAGACAGGCCAGCGAGACGGCGAGCATCACCATCGCGCCCAGCGGCAGCGGCAGCGCGGCGAACACCAGGAACACGACGGCGGCGAACGGCGGGTAGATGAACGGCAGGATCAGCCCGGTGCGGGTCGGCGGGAGCGGGCCGTAAATGTCCTCGCCCTGGGCGAGCGCCCGCGCGCCGGAGCGGTAGATCTCCAGGTCGAGCGGCCACATCGTGCAGACGAGCCACAGAATTACCGCGGCTGCGGCGACCGCGGCGAGGACTAGCGCGAACACTGCCGGTCGGCGGGTGCCGGCGTGGTCTAGCCACCGGCGCAGCGCGACAGCGGGGGGCCGGAGGGAAGTCACTCCGCGATCATGCCTACCGCGATCACCCGTTCGCGCAGTGGGGGCGGGACCAGGCGACCTCGTCCACCGCGAGCCACGGTGCGTTCGCGGCGGCCGAGGGGGTGACTCCGGCGAAGGCTTTGACCTCGTGGTGCAGGTGAGCCTGGTCGACATATCCGCTTTCCGCGGCCACCGACGCCGGGCTTTCGCCCGCGGCGAGCCGGTGAACCGCGTGGTCGAACCGGACCAGTCTCGCCGCGCGTTTCGGGCTGAGCCCGAGCTGGCCGCGGAACCGGGACCACAGCCGTTTCCGGCTCCACCCGGTCTCGTCGGCCAGTTGCTCGATCCGCACCTGACCGCGGTGTGCGTCCATCCGCCGCCAGGCGAAGGCGACTTCTGGATCGACCGTCCGCCCGGCCTCGTACCGTTTCCCCAAAGCGGCTTCTACCAGGGCAAACCGGTCGTTCCATGAGGTGAGCGAGCGCAGCTGGCCGGGCAGTTCGGTAGGCCAGACGTCTTCGAGGGACACGACCTCACCGCTCAGTTCCGTCCCGAGCACCGCGTGCGCGACCGCGGGCGATAGCCGGATCTGCACGCATTCGATGTCCTGTCCGCGCACCCGCATCCCTTGCGGAGCCAGCCCGGCGACGATGCTGCCGCGAGCCACGCCGTTGACGAGCAGCTTTTCGCGGAGGTTGAGGAACAGCGTGACCGCCGGGTACGGGACCACGGTCAGGTCGACCAGATCGACGGTGTCGCCGACGAACCCGGCCATCCGCACGCCCGGCAGCCGGAGCGGTCGGGACGGCACGGCGATGCCCCACACCGCTGCCCCGTCGCGAGCCCACTCGGCTGGTCGCATGCCGCCATCGTACGGCGGCGCGACATTTCTCCAAGACCGGCGACCAGCGCCCCGACCAGGCTGAACGGGTACCGGAAAGGGGATCCGTCATGGTCAATCCGTTCAGCTCCGCCGTCGAACTCGCCGCCGCCGTCCGGGCGAAGGAGGTGAGCCCGGTCGAGGTCGCCGACTGCTATCTCGACCGCATCGCCGAACTGGATCCGAAGTTCAACGCCTTCTGCTTCCGCGCCGACGACGAGGTCCGGGCCGCCGCGAGAGCCGCCGCCGACGCCGTGGTGCGGTCCGAGCCGGAGGAACTGCCGCCGTTCCACGGGGTTCCGTTGCCGATCAAAGACCTCGTCAACGTCAAAGGCTGGCCGACCACGTACGGCTCGCTGGCCACCGACCGGTCTCCGCAGCCGAAGTCAGACCCGATTGTGCAGCGGTTCGCCGACGCGGGTTTCCTCCCGCTCGGCAAGACCACGACGTCGGAGTTCGGCGCGGTGCCGTTCACCGAAAGCGAGGCACAGGGCATCTCGCGCAACCCGTGGGATCCGGACCGCACCCCCGGCGGTTCGTCCAGCGGCGCGGGGATCTCCGTCAGCGCCGGAATGGCTCCGGTCGCGCACGCGGAGGACGGCGGCGGATCGATCCGGATTCCGGCGTCGTGCACCGGTCTCGTCGGGTTGAAGCCGACCCGCGGCCTGGTCACGAACGCCGTGGTGGAGGTCGAAGGCTTCGCGACCAGCGGCGTCGTCAGCCGGACGCTGGCCGACACCGCCGCGGTGCTGGACGTCCTCGCCCGGCACGACCCGGGTGCGTGGTGGTCGCAGCCGACGTCCACGCGGTCGCTCGCCGATGCGTTGAGCACCGAAGCACCGACCGGCCTGCGGATCGGGGTCCTCACCACCTCCCTGATCGATGGCATCACCGTCGACCCGGCTTGCCTGACCGCGGTCGACAAAACCCTCCGTGCGCTGGAAGAAGCCGGACACCAGATTGTCGATAAACCGCTTCCGTTGCCGACGTCCGAGGAGCTGATCTCGACGTTCATGAAGGTCTGGAACGTCGCCAGCGCGGGCATCCCGCTAGTCGATCCGGACCGCGTCGAACCGCACAACCGGGCGCAGCGCGAAGCCGCGAAGTCGGTCGATTCCTGGACCTACGCGGAGAGCGTGCATCAGACCCAGGTGTTGTCCCGCCGCATTGTCGAGGCCTTCATGGACAGCTTCGATCTGCTGGTCACACCCACAATGGCCTGCTTGCCGCCGAAGATCGGCGCGTGGCGAGCGAGCGGAAACCCGGTGGTGGCCGCGTACCCGATGGGCGTCTTCACGTCGCTGTTCAACGTGACCGGCCAGCCGGCGATCTCCCTCCCGCTGCACCACGACGAGGCCAGCGGCCTGCCGGTCGGCGTCCAACTGGTGGCCGCTCCGTGGCGGGAAGACTTGCTGTTGCAGGTCTCCCGCACGCTGGAGCAGGCGCTGCCTTGGGCCGACCGGCGGCCGCCGCTGCACTAGCCGACATAGGCGGCCAGGTGCTTCCCGGTCAGCGTCCGCTTCTTCTTCACCAGCTCGGCGGGCGTGCCCTCGAAGACCACCTGGCCGCCGTCGTGCCCGGCTCCCGGACCGAGGTCGATGATCCAGTCGGCGTGCGCCATCACGGCCTGGTGGTGCTCGATCACGATCACCGATTTGCCCGACTCGACCAGGTGGTCCAGCAAGCCGAGCAGCTGCTCCACGTCGGCGAGGTGCAGGCCGGTGGTCGGCTCGTCGAGGATGTACACGCCGCCGTTCGACCCCATGTGCGTGGCCAGTTTCAGCCGTTGCCGCTCGCCGCCGGACAGCGTGGTCAGCGGCTGGCCGAGCGTCAGGTAGCCGAGCCCGACCTGCTCCATCCGCTCGAGGATCCGGTGCGCGGCGGGGGTTTTCGCGTCGCCTTCGGCGAAGAACGCGGTGGCCTGCGCGACCGACATCGCGAGCACTTCGCTGATGTCCCGTCCGCCGAAGCGGTACTCCAGCACCGAGGCGTCGAACCGTTTGCCCTCGCAGACCTCACAGGTGGTGGCCACCCCGGCCATCATCCCGAGGTCGGTGTAGATGACGCCGTTGCCGTTGCAGTTCGGGCACGCGCCCTCGGAGTTGGCGCTGAACAGCGCGGGCTTCACGTTGTTGGCCTTGGCGAAGGCCTTGCGGATCGGTTCGAGCAGCCCGGTGTAGGTCGCCGGGTTGCTCCGCCGCGAACCGCGGATCGGGGCCTGGTCGACCGAAACGACGTCGTCGGATTCCCGGATGGACCCGTGGATCAGCGAGCTCTTGCCCGAACCGGCCACACCGGTGATCACGCACAGGACGCCGAGCGGGATGTCGACGTCCACGTCCTGCAGGTTGTGCGTGTTCGCGCCGCGAATCTCCAGCACGCCGGTGCGCTCCCGCACCGACGGCTTGAGCGAGGCGCGGTCGTCCAAATGCTTGCCGGTCAACGTCTTGCTCGCGCGCAGACCGTCCACAGTGCCCTCGAAACAGACCGTGCCGCCGTTCGTGCCCGCGCCCGGTCCGAGGTCGACCACGTGGTCGGCGATCGCGATCGCCTCCGGTTTGTGCTCGACGACGAGGACGGTGTTTCCCTTGTCCCGCAAGCGGAGCAGCAGGTCGTTCATCCGCTGGATGTCGTGCGGGTGCAGGCCGATGGTGGGCTCGTCGAAGACGTAGGTGACGTCCGTGAGCGAGGATCCGAGGTGCCGGACCATCTTCACCCGCTGCGCCTCGCCGCCGGACAGCGTGCCCGCCGGCCGGTCGAGCGACAGGTAGCCGAGCCCGATCTCGACGAACGATTCGAGCGTCTCGTGCAGCGATTTCAGCAGTGGAGCCACCGACGGTTCGGACAGTTTCCCGACCCATTCGGCGAGGTCGCTGATCTGCATCGCGCAGACGTCGGCGATGCTCATCCCGTCGATTTTGGACGACCGCGCCAGCTCGCTCAGCCGCGTCCCGTCGCAGTCCGGGCACGTCGCGAAGGTGACCGCGCGGTCCACGAACGCCCGGATGTGCGGCTGCATCGCCTCAACGTCCTTGGACAGATACGACTTCTGGATCCTCGGCACCAGCCCCTCGTAGGTCATGTTGATGCCTTCGATCTTCATCCGCGTCGGTTCCTTGTACAGGAAGTCCTGCAATTCGCGCTTCGTGTACTTGCGGATCGGCTTGTCCGGGTCGACCAGCCCGGAGCCGGTGTAGAGCCGGTAGTTCCAGCCGCCTGGGGTGTAGCCGGGGATGGTCAGCGCGCCCTCGGCGAGCGATTTCGTGTCGTCGTACAGCTGAGTGAGGTCGATGTCGTTGATCGACCCGCGGCCCTCGCAGCGCGGGCACATGCCGCCGGTGACGCTGAAACTGCGCCGCTCCTTGATCTGCTTCCCGGCACGCTGCACGGTGACCGCGCCCGCGCCGCTGATCGAGGCGACGTTGAACGAGAACGCCTGCGACGACCCGATGTGCGGCGTGCCGAGGCGGCTGAACAGGATCCGCAGCATCGCGTTGGCGTCGGTGGCGGTGCCGACCGTCGAACGCGGGTCGGCCCCCATCCGCTGCTGGTCGACGATGATCGCGGTGGTCAGCCCGTCGAGCACGTCGACCTCGGGCCGGGCCAGCGTCGGCATGAAGCCCTGCACGAAACTGCTGTAGGTCTCGTTGATCAGCCGCTGCGATTCCGCCGCGATCGTGCTGAACACCAGCGAGCTCTTGCCCGAGCCGGACACTCCGGTGAACACCGTCAACCGGCGCTTCGGGAGCTCGACGCTGACGTCCTTGAGGTTGTTCACGCGGGCGCCCTGCACGCGGATCAGGTCATGGCTGTCGGCGGCGTGCCCCGGCGTGGTCTTCCCCTTGGCCTTCGTCATCGTCTCTCCCCGTTTCTTTCCCCAGAGGTCCGGCTCGGACTTCTTCAGCTCGCTTGCTGGATGCGGATCAGGTTCCCGGCCGGGTCGCGGAAAGAGCAGTCGCGGACGCCGTAGGGCTGGTCGGTGGGCTCCTGCACGACCTCGGCTTCGCTGGCCTGCAACCGGTTGAAGGTCGCGTCGACGTCCTTGGTGGCCAGGTTCAGCGCGGCGTAGGTGCCCTTGGCCATCATTTCGGTGATCATCCGGCGTTCGTCGTCGGTGAGGCCGGGGAACGCGGCGACCGGCTGCAGCACGACCGAGGTGTCCGGCTGTCCGGGCGGGCCGACGGTAATCCAGGCCATGTCGCCGTATTTGACGTTGTTGCGCACCTCGAAGCCGAGGATGTCGCGGTAGAAGGTCAGCGTCGCTTCCGGATCGGTGTGCGGGAGGAAGCTCGCGTGAATGGTCATCTCCATGGCGATCACACTAGGTGCGCGCCGAGCGGGGTGCTTCTCGATTCCTGATCGGTCGCGTGACCTGTTTCGCGACGCACGGCGCCATGCCTTCGGTCGCTCCGGTCTCCTCTTGGCGGTAAACGCTTGGCGGCTTCCCGACCAGCTCAGTGAAGCGTGTGCTGAACGTCCCCAGCGACGAGAACCCGACCTCGAAACACACCTCGGTGACGCTCAGATCGCCGCGCCGGAGCAACGCCATCGCGCGCTCGATGCGGCGGGTCATCAGATACGAATACGGCGACTCTCCGTAAGCGGCGCGGAATTGCCGGCTCAGGTGCCCGGCCGAGACGTTGACGCTCCGCGCGAGCGCCTCGACGTCCAGGGGACGGGCGTACTCGCGGTCGATCCGGTCGCGCACCCGGCGCAACCGTGCGAGATCGGCCAATCGCTGCGCGTCGTCCGGTTTGCTGGTCACTTCCGAATCGTGCCACGACGATCGCCCTAGTCCCAGTAATCCCTTCGGGCTGGGTGGCCGATTCGTTCAAGACCCTCGCGCTACGCCCGTGCGACGGTGTCCGGGTGACTGTGAAATGGGAGGCCGTCGCCCCGTTCCTCGCCGGGCACGGCCGGTTGCTGGACCAGCGGCGGTTCGAGCTGCGGTACGGAAACGGACGGGCCGAGGAGGTGCTCGCGGCGGTCGCGGCCTACCGGAATCCGGACGGCGGTTACGGCTGGGGCCTGGAACCCGACCTGCGCGCGCCGGAAAGCCAGCCGGGCGGCGCGCTGCACGCGTTCGAGGTGTTCGCCGACGTCGCGCCGGTGACCACGCCGCATGCCGTGCAGCTGTGCGACTGGCTGGACTCTGTCTCGTTCCCCGACGGCGGGTTGCCGTTCGCGTTCCCGGTCGCCGACCCGACCGCGTGCGCTCCCTTTTGGACCGGAGCCGATCCGACGGTGTTCTCGTTGCAGAGCACGGCGTTCACCGCGTCGGCCGCGTGGCGGGTCGCCGAACACGATCCGGCGGTCGCGGCGCATCCGTGGCTCGCGCGGGCGACCGAGACGTGCCTGCGGGCGATCCGGGACATCGAGGAGATGCCGCACGCCATCGAGCTGAGCTTCGCGATCCACCTGCTCGACGCCGCGTACGACCGGTATCCGGAAGCCGACGAACTGCTCACTGGCCTGGTGAGATTCCTGCCGGACAACGGGATCGTCCCGGTGCCGGGCGGTTCCGAGGGCGAGGTGCTGCGTCCGCTGGATTTCAGCCCGGTGCCCGGCCCGTCCCGGCGGCTGTTCACCCCCGAGGCGATCGAGGCGGACCTGACCCGGCTGGAACAGGGCCAGCAGCCCGACGGCGGCTGGACGGTCGACTTCGCCAGCTTCTCCCCGGCGGCCGCGCTGGAGTGGCGCGGCTACGCCACCGTCGGCGCGATCTCCAAGCTGCGCGCCAACTCCCGGCTCTAGGGCCAGAGGCGTTCGCGGACCCAGCCCGCGGGTTCGCGGCGGTAGCGGACCCGGAGGTGCTGCCGGTCGTGCGAGGCCTGCCAGAACTCCACCGTTTCCGGCTGGATCAGGTAGCGCGTCCACGTTTCCGGTGCCACGTCCGGGTTTTCCGCCACCCAGTCCGCGGCCGCCGCGGCCGCTTCGACGAGCTTCGCCGGATCGGTCAGAACCTCCGACTGGTGCCCGACGTACGCCTCGGCCCGCGACGCCGGCGGGCGATCGAGGAAGTCCGCGGCGGACACCTCGGGCGCGGCCGGAACCACCAGGCCGCGCACGCGCACCTGCCGTCCGCGACCAGGCCAGAAGAACGTCAGAGCCGCGCGCGGGTTCGCCGTCAGCTGCTGGCCCTTCGGGCTTTCCGAACTGGTCGCGACCGCCCAGCCGTCCTCGTCGACGCTTTTCAGGATCACCACGCGGGCGTCCGGCGCGCCATCGGAGTCCACTGTGGACAGAGTGACCGCGTGCGGGGCCAGTACGTGCTCGCCCGCTTCGGTCAGCCAGGCGAGGAACAGTTCCTCGGGCGTTTCCGGGGTCTGGTCCGGGTCGAATTCCGGAAGCTGTTCGGGGAAGGACTGCCAGCCGCGCAACGAGACCATGTCACCGACCGTACGGCGGTTGCCCCGGCGGCGGGTAGTGCGGCGGCTGCGGACCGGCCGGACCCGCGGCGGGCGGAGGGCCGGTCTGCGGCATCGGGCCGGACGGAATCTGCCCCGGGAACCCGCCGGGACCCTGCTGCGGAGGCTGCTGCTGCGGCTGCCCGTAGGCCGCCTGCTGCTGGGCCTGCCACTGCACCTGCTGGAAAGCCTCGCCCGGCTGCGGGAAGCAGAACTGCAGCTTCGCGTTGATCGCGCCGTGCATCGCCGCGCCCCAGAGCTTCCCGCCGACAAAGGCGTACGTCATGCCCGCGTACGGATCCACCGCGACCATCCGGGTTTCGCCGCCGAACTGGTTGCTCGTCTTCGCGCTCGCCAGCTGCGCGGCGTCCGGATGCACGCGGCCGACCAGCCCGCAGATCACCACCGAGGCGGCGGTCCAGCCGATCGTGCCCTGCACGTTGGCGCGGGCGTGCTGGGTGGCCATGCCGGTGAACTGCTGCAACGTCGCCGCGTCGACCTCCGGATACGCCCCGGCCACCACGCAGTAGTTCATCGTCGACAACATGATCGACTCGGTGAACAGGCCGACCGCGGTCGTCACCGGTCCGATCTGGACGGTGTTGAGCCTGCCGCCGCTGCGCACCACGCGTTCGGCGACCACTTGCAAGTACTGCTCGGGCGTGAGCACGTCCGCGACCTCCCCGGGGCTGAGCGGAATCCGGGGTCATCGTCGCACGCGCCGCCTTCGCGCGGACTTCACCGGGCATGGTTGACTGTGCCCGCCATGCGCCGACTTCTCGTTCTCGCCCCAGCCCTGGTCCTGCTCGCCGGCTGCACTCCGTCGAGCCCGGCGAAGGAGACTCCGTCTTCGGCGCCGGCGAGTTCCGCGTCGGCCTCGGCGGGCCTGCCGCCCGACCCGCAGCCCGCGCGCACCGCGGAGTGTCCGTACCTGTCGAACGAGACAGTGCAGGACGCGAACGGACAGCACGTCACCAAGGTGAGCGTTTCCGACGACGAGCCGCATCCGACGTGCTTTTTCTATCGCCCGGACGGCAGCCTCCAGCTGAGCGTGCGGGTGTACGTGGGCAAAAGCGACGTCGCGACCGCGCTGGTCAACAAGGCCGCGCCGGTCGACACGTCGAACCCGGCTTCGGATCCCGCCGGCTGGAAGGGCGGCTACCAGCCCTCCGGCGACGGGGTGGTGTACGCGGTCGCCAAGGGGGACGCCGCCGTCATCGTGACGAGCAACCAGAAGCAGAGCATCAAAGCACGCACAGTGGCGAAAAAGGCTATCGCTGCCCTGAAGCTCTGAGTAACGGGCTCCGCACGGGTGAGTGAAGTTGATCTTGTATTACTCTAAGCAGCACGCGCGGTTCCCCCAACACTCGCGCGGCGGGTGCCCGTCCGGCACCGAATACTTTGGTTACCCCTTTTCGACGACAAGGACAGATTCGTGGCTGACACCCTCAAGGAAATCCTGCTTGACTCGAGCCGTCGCCCCACCGTGGTCGCCGACTTCGCGGAGCTCGTGGACGCCGAGGTCGCCGACAAGGGCGGGGTCTCCGGCGCGGTCGTGAAGACCGGCTTCGCCGCCGTCAAGAAGATCAAGCCGGGCATCATCCCGTCCGCGATCGACAGCCTGCTGGACGACTTCTCCAACGCCCTCGAGCCGTTCTACAGCGACTACCGCGCCCAGGGCGGCAACGACTTCGGCGCCTACCTGAGCAGCCGCTCGGACGAGGCTTCGGACGCGCTGCTCGGGGTCACCGACGCCCGCGCCGAGCGCAGCAGCCGCGACAGCATCAAGAAGGTCTACTCGAAGCTGCGCCCGAACGGCAAGAAGAACGTCGAGGAGGCGCTGCCGCGTCTCGGCCAGCTGATCGACAAGCACGCCGCCGCGGCCTGATCAGGCCAGGCTCCGCCCAGCTTCCGGCCACCGGCCGCCCCGTCAGGGGGGCGCGCCGGGAGGCTGGCCGGATCGGCGGCGGAACCGCTTAAGCGATACGAAAAAGGGCCCCGGGACGCACTTCCCGGGCCCTTTTCGCGCGTTCAGTTCTTCTTCTCGGCAGCCGAGGTGCTCGGCGCCTTGCCGTTCGTCTTCGGCTCGCCCGGCTTGGCGTCCTTCGCGTCCTTGGCTTCCGGAGCCGGCTTCGGGGCGGGGGGAGCGGGCGGCGTGGCCTTCGGCGGCGCCGGGGCGACCGGCGGCTCCTGCTGCCGCGACTTCAGCGCGACGGCGGTGCCGACCGCGACCGCGCCGAGACCGAGGATCCACGGCCAGCGGCGGCGCTTGCGGACGCCCTTGGCGGCGCTCTTCGCCTCCACCAGAGCGGCCCGGAACTCCTTCTTGGCCGCCTTGAAGTCCTTCTTGCCGCGGCGCTTCGACTCGCCCGCCGACGCGGCGGCCTTGATCGCGGCCTTCTTGGCCTTGCGGCCCGGCTTCTTCATCTCGGCGAGGCGGGCGAGCGCTTCCTTGCGCGCCGCGGCGGAGCTCTTCTTGAGCTCCTTGCGGGTCAGCTCCGTCTTCTTCGCCAGCTTGCGCCGGGCACGGCGGCTCCGCTTACCCAGCTCCTCCGCGCCGGCCTCGGCGGCCTTCGCGCCCGCCTTGCCCGCCTCGACGACCAGCTTCCGCAGGTCCGCCGAGTCGGATTTGGCCGACTCACCGACCGATTCCACGGCCCGGGTCATGGTCTTCACCTCATCAATCGTTGTGAAACAGATCTGTTGCTTGACATCTATCCTGCCCTTTTTCCGCCCGCACCGCTGCGGCTTCCCGCTGCGGGCGTCTCGGAAACCTCGGGAAAGTGTGTTCTTCCTGGGCCGACGTCCGGCGCGACGGGCCGGGACGGCCCCCTGAACCCCCCATTTGTGCGAAGGGGTGGCACGATGGCGGGCGTGACTGAAAGCGCCCGCAAGGCCACCCTGCACACCAACCAGGGTGACATCCACGTGAACCTGCTGCCCGACCACGCGCCGAAGACCGTGGCGAACTTCGTGGGGCTGGCCACCGGCTCCAAGGAGTACACCCAGCCGAACGCGAAGGGCGGCAACTCCGGTCCCTTCTACGACGGCTCGATCTTCCACCGGGTCATCGACGGCTTCATGATCCAGGGCGGTGACCCGACGGGCACCGGCCGCGGCGGCCCCGGCTACAAGTTCGGCGACGAGTTCCACCCGGAGCTGCAGTTCTCCAAGCCGTACCTGCTGGCCATGGCGAACGCCGGGCCGGGCACCAACGGCTCGCAGTTCTTCATCACCGTCGCGCCGACCTCGCACCTGAACTTCCGGCACACGATCTTCGGCGAGGTGGCGGACCAGGAGTCCCGCAACGTCGTCGACGCCATCGCGACGACCGCGACCGGACCGGCGGACCGCCCGCTGTCCGACGTGGTCATCGAGAAGATCACCGTCGAAGACTGACGCGCCGCAGGCAGGGATGGGGTTTCGGTAGGTTGGAGTCATCGTGAGCCAACCGCCGAACCCGTCCGCGCCGTCCCTTCCCGGTTGCTGGTGGCATCCGAACCGCCCAACCGGTCTCAGCTGTGCCCGCTGCGGGCGTCCGGCCTGCCCGGACTGCCTGCGCGAAGCCCCGGTGGGGTTCCAGTGCACCGACTGCGTCCAGGCCGGGGCGCACCAGCGGAAACAGCAGCAACGGCAGTATCGCGACGCCGGTTTGGGCTCCCGCACGATCGCCGGGGCCCGGCTGTCGAACTCCTACACCGTCACCGCCACGCTGATCGCGGTGAACGTGGTGGTCTTCCTGATCACCGTCGTCCAGGCGAAGAGCCTGTTCAGAAACGATCTGGCCACCATCTGGATCCAGGGGGCACTGCAACCGCTGGTCACGCTCGGCGGCGGCGAGTGGTGGCGGATTTTCACCTCCGGCTTCCTGCACTACGGCCCGATTCACATCGCGGCGAACGCGTTCTCGCTGTGGATGATGGGTCGCGCGCTGGAGCAGGTCTTCGGCAAGGTCCGTTACCTCGCGCTCTACTTCGTGTCGATGCTCGGCGCCTCCACCGCGGTGCTGCTTTTCGGGGGCTCCGCGCCCACTGTCGGCGCGTCCGGCGCGATCTTCGGACTACTCGGCAGCTACGCGGTGATCACTCTCAAGCTGCGGCTGAACCCGACGGCGTTGCTCATCAACCTGGTGATCAACGCCTACATCACCTTCTCCATCCCCAGCATTTCGATTTGGGCGCACGCTGGCGGCCTTGTCACCGGTGCGCTGGTGACGGGCGCGATGCTCTACGCCCCGGCCCGCAATCTGGCCCGGTGGCAGGCGATCGGCACGGCCGTCGTGGCGATCGCGCTCGTCGGGCTGGTCAGTTGGCGGGCCACCGAGTTCCCCTCGCTGGATTGTTCTCTCCGGCAGGCTCAAGGGGAGTACTCGTACTCCTGCAAGTTCTCAGGCTCCGGCTGACCGGGCCCGCAGCTCGGTAAGCACGTCCAGCACGTCGCGAGGATCCTCGCCGAGGTCGGTCTGCCCGAAGATGAACAGCTGGTCGTCGTGTTCCAGCTCGAGGGTCACGCCGTCCCGGCCGAGCCGCCGAGTGCTGCGCAGCCGGACCGTCGTGCCGATCCAGGGGAGCTGGTGCGTGCCGTGGAGCGTGCGGGCCCGCAGACCGTGCTCGTCCGCGGTCAGACGAGGCCGCACGAGCGTCCAGTGGACCGCGAACGCGCCGACGGCCAGCGTCGCGAGGCCGGTGAGCACCGCGCCCTTGCCGTCGCCGAAGAGCGCGTCCAGAACGGTTCCGACCAGCAGCAACGTGGTCAGGCCCCACGCCACTACCACGAGGTTTCGGCGTGGGGCCCAGGAGGTCGGGTGGTTATCCACAGGGGTTATCCACACTGGGGATGAGTCACACCGGTGTGATTCGGTGTCAATCGGCCGTCCGGAGCAAAGCTGATCCGGCGGATGGTCAGCGCCACCGCATCGTCATCAGCAGGCCGGCGATCATCGCGGCGAATCCGATGGCGAAATTCCAGTTTCCGAGCTCGCTGAGGAACGAAACTTTGTCGCCGGCGATGTAGTTCACGACCAGCCACACCAGCCCGAGGAGCATGAGGCCGAACATGACGATCTTGTAGAACAGGTTCGACGGTCCCGCGGCCTGGACCTTCACCGGGGTGCGGCGGTCGACAGGCGGGGTGTACGCGGTCTTCTTGCGGACCTTCGACTTCGGCATCGTTTCCTCGCGTGCTCTCGGGCATTCCTGGTGGCGGCATCCTGGACGAGGTCCCGCTGTCGGGGTGCGCAACCAGCGCCACGTGCACACGTTAACGTAAAGGACGGCTCCGCAGCACCGGGCGGGAGCGGTCGGGTTTCTCAGACTGTGACAATAGCGCCACCTGGAGTCCCGAGGAGGGCTCCGGCCGGGCGCGGGAGGAGCTTGCGTGACGCCGCAAGATTGGCCGGGCGAGGACGACCGCCGCCCCGGCACCGGACCTGACCGCCCGGTCCGCCGCCAGCCACCGCCGCCGAGGCGGCAGTCCGGCCAGACCCCGCCGCGGCGGAGAGTGGCCGGCGACCCTGGCCGGAGATCACCCGAACAGCGCACGCCGATCGACCGGGGCGGACCGCGTCCGGACGTCCCCGAAAACCGGCCGGCGCAGGGTCGGCCCCGCGAGGGGGACCCCCGCGGTGGGGATTTCGGCGGACCGCGCGAGAACGGACCCCGCCGCACCGCTGAGTTCCGTGCCGAAGGCACCCCGCAACGACGCCCCGACGGCCCGCGCCGCACCGGCGAATTCCGCGCCCAGCCCGGAGACCCCGGCCGTCCTCCCCGCCGTCAGCCTGAAGAAGGCCGTCAAATGCCTCGCCGGGTGGGCCCGGGGGCCCCGGATCCGTCCCGGCGGCGGATGACCGGTCCGGAGTTCGCCGAGCAGCCGACCGAGGTGTTCTCCGCGGTCGCGGTCGCCGACAAGGACGACAAGGGCGACAAGAAGGCCAAGAAAACCCCGCCGCCGCTGGGCAAGGGCGGGGTGGCGATCCGCACCGCGGGCGAAATCTTCATCACGCTGGGCGTGATCGTGCTGCTGTTCATGGTGTACGAGGTGTGGGTCACCGACCTGTTCTCCGCGGAGAAACAGCACACCGCGAGCGATCAGCTCGACGGCGACTGGTCGAAGGACCGCACGCTGCACCCCGAACTGATCGACGGCAAGGCGTTCGCGCGCATCCACATCCCGTCGTTCGGCGCGGACTTCAACTTCACCATCCAGGAAGGCACCGGCGAGGATTCGCTGGCGGTCGGCCCGGGCCACTACAAGGGCACCGCGCTGCCGGGCGAACCGGGCAACTTCGGCATCGCCGGGCACCGCGTCGGCAAGGGCGCGCCGTTCAACGACCTGGACAACCTGAGCTCTTGCGACCAGATCGTCATCGAGACGCACACCGATTTCTTCATCTACCAGGTGCTGCCCTACGAAGACGAGATCAAGGGCTGGAGCAGCGGCAAGGGTGCGCAGCCGGAGTGCAAGGGCGTGGGGACGCTGCGCAATTCGAGCATCCCCGGCGGCGGCCCGTACGACGAGACGTTCGGCCGCAAGGTCGTCCAGCCGAGCCAGGGCGACGCGGTGAACGCGGTGCCGTACAAGCCGGCTGACGCGTTGCCGAAGGCGCAGCAGGCTTCGCTGCTCACGCTCACCACGTGCCACCCGCAGTTCTCGGCGAAGGAGCGGCTGATCATCACCTCCGTGCTGACCCGCCAGGTGCCGAAGACGCAGGTGCCGGATTACACGACGTTGCTGAAGAAGATCGGAGTCGGTTCCTGATGTACGGCTGGCTCTGGCGGCATCTGCCCGGTCCGTTCGCGGTGAAGTTCGCGATCGCGCTCGTGCTGGTGCTCGGAATCGTGGCGTTGCTGATGTTCGTGGTGTTCCCGTGGCTGGACCCGCTGCTGTGGTTCAACAACGTGTCGGTGAACAACTGAGGTTCGGCGTCTTCCTGGTCTCGGGCCGGTTTCCGGGCCAGGACGACGCTGCCGTCCTGCGGCGTACCGTCCGCGCGGCGTGCGCGGCCGAGGCGGCGGGTTTCGACGACGTATGGCTGGCCGAGCATCACTTCATGCCGTATGGGGTGTGCCCGTCAGCAATCACGCTCGCCGCGTACGTGCTCGGCCAGACCTCGCGGATCAGCGTCGGGACCGCGGTGAGCGTGCTGTCCACGACGCATCCGGTCGCGTTGGCGGAGCAATGGTCGATGCTCGACGTGGTTTCCGGCGGCCGCCTGCGGCTGGGCGTCGGGCGGGGTGGTCCGTGGCAGGACTTAGAGGTGTTCGGGACCGGATTGCCGCGCTATGAAACGGGTTTCGCCGAGTCGCTGGATCTTTTGCTGACCGCCGCCACTGGGCGAGTTTCGGCTCAAGGAGCGCATTTCGCCTTTCGCGAGGTACAGGTGCGTCCCACTCCACGAAGCGCTCCGCAAGTCGTGGTGGCTTGCGGCGGCCCGGATTCCTCCGCGGTCCGGTTGGCGGCGGAACGCGAGTTGCCGTTGTTGCTGGGCCTGCACGCGGATGATGCCGAGAAGGCGGCGACTGTGGCTGCTTACGGTGCGCCCGCGGCTCATGTCTCGACCGTGCTGTGCCAGGTCGGTGAGGATGCCCGCGAGGCGGTGCGTCGCGCTCTGCCGGGTTGGCTGGCGGATGGCCTAGCCGCGCATGTTCCGGTGGATGACCGACCCGGTCCGGCTCGGGATCCACAGGAATACACGGAAAAACTGTGCGCGATCCATCCGGTTGGGTCGGTTGAGTATTGCGTCGAGACCCTGCGGACGAGCCTCCGGCGTACCGGGGTGTCCCACGTGATCATGTTCGTGGAAGCGTCCGGTACGCCGGAGGGCACGATGGCCAATATCGCGCGGATCGGTGCTGAGGTGCTTCCCGCGCTGCGTGCGGACTAGCAGTCCCGCAGTTCCGGGCTCTGGTTCAGCAATTGCCCCCGCGGCGAGACAAACGCCCGGTACCGGTCGCCGTCCGCCTCCCGGAACACCGCCACCCGGTGGCAGTTCTGGAACGCCAGCTTCACCCCGAAATGCCGCTCCAGCCCGCCCCGGATCGCGTCCGAAGCCAGCGCCCGCAGGAGCTGACCGCGCTCAGCCTCGCTCGGCGGCGGGGTTTCGTTGTCCGCGAACCCGTCCGCGGCGGCGTCCGCTTCGGCGATCACCCCGGTGATGACCTCCCAGGCGTACGGCAGCGATTCCCGCACGCAGGCCACGAACTCGGCGTCGGAGACCTCCCCGCGTTCGGCTTTTTCCAGCAGCGCGGGCGATACGTCCAAGGACAAGACAACCTCCATGGTCAGCGGTACCCCTCAGAGCTACCGGCCCGCCGGACCCGGCCACAAGAGAAAACGAGTTTCATCACCACTTTGGTGGATCACTCCCACCGGAACAGCCGCACGGCGAGCACCGCCCGCTAAGCGCGGCTGATCGGCACCCGCACCGCGGGCGGAAGCGGTGCGGCATCCGGATGAGCCCGGAACGACTGGATCAGCAACGCCGTGAACCGCCGCACCGCCGCGACGCGCGCGTCGGCTGGTTCCACCCGGATGCCTTCGTTGGCGACCAGGGCCAGCACGAGGTCCTCCAGCACGAAATCCGGTCGCAGGTCTCCGGATTCCTTGGCCCGGCGGATGAGGTCGAGCAGCATCCGCAGCGTCCGGGTGCGGTCAGCGGCGAAGTCGAGACGTCGCGGCAGTTGTGCGACGAACGCGCGAAACCCCTGTTCACGCGCGTGCACCTCGGTGAGTTTCTCCAGCACCGAGACGAAGCCCTGCCACGGATCAGCCGCGGCGAGCCCCTCCTCGACGATGGCCGAACACAACGCCAGTTCCTCGGCGAACGCTTCGACGATCAGTGCGTCTTTGTTCGGAAAATGCCGATAAACCGTCGCGACGCTCACCTGCGCCCGCCGCGCAATCTCCCGCATCGGCGCGTCGGCGCCAGCCATCCGAGCGGCGGCGAGAATGCGCACGCGGTTGTGCGCGGCGTCGGTCCGTCTCACTTCGGCCGCCACCCCTCTCACTTCCCGCGGAACCGCTGAGCTGCCGGAATACCGTCGGACGCATGAAAGCTGTCCAGTTTTCCCAGTATGGCCCGCCGAGCGTCGTGCACGTCGCCGATGTCGCCGAACCGCACGCCGGGCCGGGTGAAATTCGCATTTCCGTGCGGGCGTCCGGTTTTTCCACCGGGGAAACCAGTATCCGCTCCGGTGCGCGCAAAGAAATGCTGCCGGTGACCTTCCCGTTCCGGACCGGCTACGACGCTGCCGGAGTGGTGGACGAGGTCGGCGACGGAGTCACCGGCATCGAACCCGGTGCGCAGGTCTTCGGCATGACGGCGGCGAATCGGCGCGGAGCCAACGCCGAGTACGCCGTTCTCGTTCATTGGGCGGCCAAACCGGTCGCGTGGAGCTGGGCCGAGGCGGGTGGTGCGGCGGGTGCGATCGAAACCGCCACCCGGGTGTTGGATCAGCTCCCCGGCGAAACGATCCTGGTCCATGGCGCGGCGGGCGGGGTCGGGACGGTCGCCGTCCAGTTGGCGATCGCTCGCGGGGCCACCGTTATCGGCACCGCGAGCCCGCGAAACCACGATTTCCTACGTTCCCTCGGTGCCGAGCCGACGACTTACGGTCCCGGCTTGGCCGACCGAGTCCACAGCGCCGACGCGGTTTTCGACTGCGCCGGGGGAGCATTGCCAGACCTGATCAAGATCGCCGGAAACCCCGCAAGGGTCATCACGATCACCGACGCCACGGCAGCACAACATGGCGTGCACTTCTCGCACAGCGCCACGATCCCGGGCGCGGATCCGCTCGCGGTCCACGGCCTTGCCGCCGCGGTAAAACTCGCCGAGGACGGCCGACTAAAGATCCCCGTCGCGGCGACCTTCCCGCTCGCCGAAGCCGCGGCCGCGCACGAGCTGAGCGAACGCAAGCACGCGCCCGGGAAGATCGTCTACGTGAACTGACGTCAGCCGCGCGAAACCCGCACCATCTCGTCCCGCTCCACGACCTTCACCCGCTCGCGTCCCTCGGGCTCGCCGAGCGACTTCTCGTGCGCGTCGAGCTTGCCCCAGCCTTCCCAGGTGGTGAACTCGATTCCGCGCGTGGCGAGGAATTCCAGGATCGCGTCCGGCGACGAATGCCGCGGCGCGGCGAGAGTGTCCGCGTCCGCCAGCAGGTTCGCGACGGTCTCGGCCGCGTCGCCCTTGGTGTGCCCGATCAGGCCGACCGGGCCGCGTTTGATCCAGCCGGTCACGTACACGCCGGGGACCTGGTTCTCGTCCAGGTCCAGCACCCGGCCGCCCTGGTTCGGGATCACGCCCGCGGTGTGGTCGAACGGGATTTCCGGCAGGTGCGACGACAGGTATCCGACCGCGCGGTACACCGCCTGGACGTCCCAGTCGTGGAACTCGCCGGTGCCGACGACCTTGCCGTCGCGGTACTCGGTGCGTTCGGTGCGCAGGCCGACGACCTTGCCGTCCTCGCCGAGGACCTCGACCGGCGCGTGGAAGAAGTGCAGGTGCAGCCGGCGCGGACGGGTGCCCTCGTCGCGAATCGCCCATTCCTGCAGCGTCTTCACGACCATGTCGGTCTGCTTGGACGAGCGCAGTTCGGCGACGCTCGCCTCGTCGAACTCCATGTCCTCGGGGTGCACGATCACCTCGACGTTCGGCGAATGGTCCAGTTCGCGCAGTTCCAGCGGCGAGAACTTCGCCTGCGCCGGACCGCGGCGGCCGAACACGTGCACGTCGGTGACCGGGCTGGCCTTCAATCCCTCGTAGACGTTCGCCGGGATGTCGGTCGGCAGCAGTTCGTCGGCGGTCTTGGCGAGCACGCGCGCCACGTCCAGCGCGACGTTGCCGACGCCGAGGACCGCGACCGAGGACGCGGTGAGCGGCCAGGTGCGCGGGACGTCCGGGTGGCCGTCGTACCAGGAGACGAAGTCGGCGGCGCCGTGGCTGCCTTCGAGGTCGATGCCGGGGATGTCCAGCGCGCGGTCGGCCATCGCGCCGGTCGCGAAGATGACCGCGTCGTAGAACTCGCGCAGGTCGTCGAGCTTGAGATCGGTGCCGTAGTCGACGTTGCCGAGCAGCCGGATATTCGGCCGGTCGAGCACCTTGTGCAGGGCGTTCACGATGCCCTTGATGCGCGGGTGGTCGGGTGCGACGCCATAGCGGATCAGCCCGAACGGCGCGGGCATGCGCTCGAACAGGTCGATCTCGACGCTCGCGTCGGACTTGTCCAGCAGGTCGGCGGCGTAGATGCCGGCGGGACCGGCGCCCACGACGGCGACACGAAGGATTCGGCTCACCCGCTCCACGGTAAGTTAGGCGATCCTAACAATCACTGTGATCTGGCGTACGGTCCAGCAGGTGGGAGCCGCTAAGCTGGCGGCATGCGCGTTCTCGTCGTCGACAACTACGACAGCTTCGTCTACAACCTCGTCCAGTACCTGGCGCAGCTCGGCGCCGACTGCACGGTGTGGCGCAACGACGTCGTCGACCTCGATCGCGTCCCCGAGTTCGACGCGGTGCTCGTGTCCCCGGGGCCGGGAACGCCGGAACGTGCAGGTCAGAGCATTGAAGTGATCGCGAAATGCGCTGAGACGCGCACGCCGATGCTGGGCGTGTGCCTCGGCCACCAGGCGCTGGGCGTGCACTTCGGAGCCACCGTCGACCGGGCGGACGAGCTGCTGCACGGCAAGACCAGCCAGGTGCGGCACACCGGCTCCGGCATCCTCGCCGGGCTGCCGGAGGAGTTCACCGCCACCCGCTATCACTCGCTCACCGTGCTGCCGGACACCATCGACCGGGGCGTTTTCGAGGTCACCGGCACCACCGAGAGCGGCATCGTGATGGGCATGCGGCACCGCGAACTGCCGCTGGAAGGTGTGCAGTTCCACCCCGAATCCGTGCTCACCGAATACGGCCACCGGATGCTGGCGAACTGGATGGCCTCGGCGGGCCACCCGGTCGAACCGACCCTCGTCGACGACCTGGAGCGGGCCACCCGCGCTCTGCAGAAGGCCGCGGCTGCGTGACCGCGCCGACTCCGCTGATCCGGCTCAGCGGAGTCGGAAAGCGTTACGGCACCGGCGAACCCGTCCTGACGCACATCGATTTCGAGGTGCCCGCCGGGCGGGTGGTCGGCATTCTTGGCGCCAATGGTTCGGGCAAATCGACGCTGCTGCGGATCCTCGCCGGGGTGTCGCGAGCGTCGTACGGCGAGCTCACCGGCACCCCGGCGGTCGGCTACCTGCCCGACCGCTTCCCGGGTGGCCAGCGGCTGAGCGCGCGGGCGTACCTGCGGCATCTCGCGCGGATCCGCGGGCTGACTGACCTGTCCGGAATCGACCCGCTGCTGAACCGGCTCGCGCTGGTCGGCAGCCCGGACGCGCAGCTGCGCACGCTGTCGAAAGGCAACGCGCAGAAGGTCGGCCTGGCGCAAGCCGTGCTGGTACGGCCGGAGCTGCTGATCCTCGACGAACCCTGGTCCGGTCTCGACGTCGGCACGCACGCGGTGCTCGGCGAACTGGTCGCGGAAACCCGGGCGCGCGGCGCGAGTGTCGTGTTCACCGACCATCGGCCGGACGTCGTGCGCGAACACGCCGACGAGGTATACCGGCTCGAATCCGGCCGGATCGCGCCGCTGGAAATCCATCCGGAACGCAAGCGGATCACGCTGCAGCCGGTCTCGTCGAGCATCGACAACTGGTCCGCCGAACCCGGCGTGCACGCGGTCGCGGATCAGGCAGGCGGCGTGGTTTTGACGGTCGACGCCGAACACGCCGACGCCGTGCTGCTGCGTGCGCTGTCCGGCGGCTGGTCCGTGCGGGAGGTGGCGCCGTGCTCGCAGTGAGCCGCTATTACCTGGCGCTACTGGGACATTCGCAGCGGTATTTACCCGCCGGCCTCGCCTACCTCGCGTTGTGCTCAATCCTCTACGCGGACCCGAGCTCGCCAGTGCTGCCGCTGTATGGCGTGAGCGGCGCCGGGGTGCTCGTACTCGGCTGCTGGCTGACGATCGCGGTGCTGGACATCGAAGATCCGGTGCAACGCCTGATCACCCTCAACCACGCCGGCGGCAACCGCAAAACCATCGGCGGCGCGGTGCTGGCGGTCTTCGGCTGCACCGTGGTCTGCACGCTGGTGACCGTCGGATGGTCCGCGACGCATCGGAATCAACTGCACGGGCAGATCATCAGCGCCGGATTGGCGACCCATCTGGCGTGCGCTTTGATGGGCATCGCGATCGGCCTGCCGTGCTCGCGACTGCTGGTGTCGCGGATCGGCTGGACAGTTCTCGCGGCTGTTCTCGTACTTGGCGTGGTGCTGCTGGGGAAATGGGTTCCGCTGGTGCATCCGCTGCTGGAATCGCTCATGAGCGGAACCCCGTACGGCGGCCCGCTCGCGTTGGCGATCGGTACGTCGGTGGTTTTGCTGGCGGCCAGTATGACGGTGGTGGGCGCGGTTTCCGCGCGCCGGTCTTAATGCTTGCCGACAGCGGTGTCGAGGCCGGAATATTCTGCGTTTGGGCAGCAATGTAGCGATTTCGGCAGCTTTCCCGCGCGGCGCGACGATGTGCATCTCCGCGCTGGTCAAGCCGTATTTCCGGCCACCGCGGCCGATGTAGCTTGCAAATTGCATTGAGCAAATGCCGATTTGGGGGTTCCCGGTGCGGTATCGAGTCGGTTACCCTCGCGCCGTCTGTTGGGCCCGGGAGGGGAGCATCCGTGACGGCAGGGATCGCCGCGATCACCGTGGACGGCTCCGCGGACGAGTTGCAGCAGCTCGTTTCCTGGCTCGGCGCCGAGGACGAGCTCGCCGGCCGGGTCCGGCTCGGCGGGCCGGGCAGCGGCGTCGTGGTGATGGTGAGCAGCCGGTCGGCGGGCACCTTCTGCCGGTCCCTCTTCGGCTGGCTGCGCGGGCAGTGCGACGGACGGCGGGTGTCGCTCACCGTGAAACGCTCTGGGGCCGTCGAAGAGCTGGACGTCGACTGCGGCGGCGGACACGACGTAGACGAGGTGCTCGCCAGCGTGCGGAGTTTCCTCGACCAGGACTGATCGGCCGGCGCGAAAAAAGGGCCCGCACGGTGCGCACCGTGCGGGCCCTCCTTACGAGCGGATCAGTTGTGGCCGGGCGGGAAGATCCCGCCGCCGCTGGAGCTGGACGTCGTCGAGCCGCCGCTGCCGTCGTCGGCCTTGATCGTCAGCGTGATCGACTGGGTCGGGCTGATCTGGCTGCCTGCCTGCGGGTTCTGCTTCACCACGGTGTAGGGCTTGCCGCCGCCGGACGAGGTCGACTGCGTCTGGATGGCGCCCGACCAGCCAAGGCTCTGCAGCTTCTGCGTCGCCTGCTCCTCGGTCATCCCGGTCAGGTCCGGCATCTGGATCTGCTGCGGACCGGACGACACGGTCAGCTTCACCACGCTGTTCGGCGGCAGGTTGCCACCGTTCGGCTGCTGATCGATGACCTGGTCCTTCGGCTGGTCCGAGGCCTGGTCGATCCGCTGGGGCTTGAAACCGGCGTTCTGCAGGATCTGCTTCGCCGTCGCGTAGTCCTTGCCGACCGTGTTCGGGACTTCCTTCTGGTTCACGCCGGACCCGACGACGATGTCCACCGCCGTGCCCTCGGTGGCCGAGGAGTTCGCGGTCGGGTTCTGCTGCACGACCTTGCCGACGTCGCTCGGGTTGTCGACGGGCTGCGACGTCGTGTTGCCGAGTTTCAGCTTCGCCTGCTCGAGCGCCGATTTCGCTTCATCTTGCGACTTGCCGTGCAGGTCCGGCACGGTGGTGCTGCCCGGCTTCTGACCGACGGTGAGCGTGATCGTGGACGAGGTCGGCACCGACTTGCCGACCTCCGGGTCGACCGCGATGACCTTGTCGATCTGGTCCTCGGTGCAGGTCAGGCCGCCGGGGTTGCTCGCCTCCGGGCCGCACACCACGTACTTGTTCGGCGCGAACGACGAGAAGCCCGCCTGCTGCAGTTCCGACTTCGCCTGGGTCACCTGGTGGTTGACCACCTGCGGGATCTGCGCGTTCTCGGCCTTGTCGCGGAACGATCCGCTCAGCCAGAAGATCAGCAGCACCACACCCGCCACGAGCAGCGCGGCGATCACCCCGAAGATGATCCGGCGGCGGCGCTTGGCCCGCGGGTCCTCTTCCGGGTCGTCGGGGTATTCGTCGTAGGCCACCGGCTGGCGGCGGTCGGCGTTCATCACCTGGGTGCGCTCGTCGTCCGACATCACCATCGGGGCCGACGGACGCTGCCCGGACAGCGTCCGGACCAGGTCCGAGCGCATCTCGGCGGCCGACTGGTACCGGTTCGCCGGGCCCTTGGCCAGCGCTTTCAGCACGACCGCGTCCAGCTCCGGCGACACCGCCGGGTTCACCGACGACGGCGGGTTCGGGTCCTCCCGCACGTGCTGATACGCCACCGCGACCGGGGAATCGCCGGTGAACGGCGGCTCGCCGGTGATGAGTTCGTACAGCACACAGCCCGCCGCGTAGACGTCCGAGCGGGCGTCCACCGATTCGCCGCGCGCCTGCTCCGGCGAGAGGTACTGGGCGGTGCCGATGACGGCCGCGGTCTGCGTCATCGCCGACTGGCCGTCGTGCATGGCGCGCGCGATGCCGAAGTCCATCACCTTGACGGCGCCGTTCTTCGTGATCATCACGTTCGCCGGCTTCACGTCGCGGTGCACGATGCCGTGCCGGTGCGAGAAGTCGAGCGCGGCGCAGACGTCGGCCATGACCTCCATCGCGCGCTTCTGCGACAGCGGACCCTCGGTCTTGACGATGTCGCGCAGCGTCCGGCCTTCGACGTACTCCATCACGATGTAGGGCAGCGGCCCGACGTCGGTGTTCGCCTCGCCGGTGTCGTACACGGCGACGATCGCGGGGTGGTTCAGCGCGGCGGCGTTCTGCGCCTCGCGCCGGAACCGCTCCTGGAACTGCGGATCGCGGGCCAGGTCCGCGCGCAGGACCTTGATCGCGACTTCCCGGCCCAGCCGCACGTCGTGCCCGTGGTGGACCTCGGACATACCTCCGTACCCGAGCGTGTCGCCCAGCTCGTACCGATTGGAGAGCAGTCTGGGTGTCGTCATCGCTTCGTGCCGTTCCATTCCGTCCAAGGTGTGGTCATCATGCCTTGCAGGCCCTGGGCCTCGCTCGTACCGGCCGGGGTGGCTGAGGTCGGTCCGCTCCCGCTGTCCACGCTTCGCGGCGGTCCGCCGTTGCCGGCCGACACCACTCTCGCGATCAGGAACGCCACGGCCACCAGAACCACGACGACGACCACCGCGAGCAGCACCCACCAGCCCCACTGGTTCCGCTTCGGCGGCGGGACCGGGGGACCCGGCGGAGCCGAGAGCGGCCGGAACGCCGGGTTGGAACTCGGCCCGACCGGCGTGCCGGCGGCCGCCTGCGGCACTGGAGGCGGCGGTACCGGTGGCGCCTGTCCCGCCGCGTAGGCGGCGTTGACCAGGCCGAGCGGGGTGGGCAGCGGGCGGCCGGCACGGACCGCGGCGACCGCGCCGGCGAATTCGCCGCCGCTGGCGTAGCGCTGCCGGGGGTCCTTCACGAGCGTCGCCTCGATGACGGCCCGCGCGCCTGGCGGGACGTCCGGCGGCAGCGGCGGCGGGACGTCGCGAATGTGCATCATCGCGACGGTCACCGCGTTCTCGGACAGGAACGGCCGGTGCCCGGCAAGGCATTCGTAACCACACACCGCGAGCGAATAGACGTCGCTGGCCGGCTCCGCGTCCTGGCCGAGCGCCTGCTCCGGCGCGATGTAATGCGCGGTGCCCATGACCATCCCGGACCGGGTGACCGGGGCCGCGTCGGCGGCCTTGGCCACGCCGAAGTCGGTGATCTTCACCTTGCCCGCGGGGGTGACCAGGATGTTGCCCGGTTTCACGTCGCGGTGCACCAAGCCCTGCTCGTGCGCGGCCTGCAGCGCGGTGCCCGCCTGTTCGAGCAGGTCGAGCGTGTAGTCCGCGGTGAGCCTGCCGTGCTTGGCGAGGATGCCCGCCAGCGGATCGCCCTCCACGTACTCCATCACCAGGTACGCGATGGACAGATCCTCGTCGACCGTCTCGCCGTAGTCGTGCACCGCGGCGATCCCGGCGTGGTTGAGCGACGCGGTCATCCGCGCCTCGGTGCGGAACCGGTGCAGGAATTCGGCGTCGCCGGACAGTTCGGCTTTCAGCACCTTCACCGCGACGACCCGGTCGAGCCGGGTGTCGCTCGCCTGCCAGACCTCGCCCATCCCGCCGACGGCGATCCGGTTCGTCAGCTTGTAGCGCTCGGCCAGCAGCTGACCCGAGGACAGCATCGGCTATCCACCCCCGAGCCGGGCGGCGATGGCGGCACGGCCGATCTCGGCGGCCACCGTGCCGCCGGTCGCGGCGAGACCGCGGTTGCCGCCGTTCTCGACGATGACCGACACGGCGATCTGCGGGTTGTCCGACGGCGCGAACGCGGTGTACCACGCGTGCGGCGCGGTGTTCTTCGAGTCGGCGCCGTGCTCGGCGGTACCGGTCTTCGACGCGATCTTCAGCGAGTCGTCCTTGCCGCCGCCCTTGGTGAAGGACTCCGACGCGATCATCATGTCGGTGAGGATCTTGTTGTTCTCCGGCGACAGCGCGGGCTTGCCGGTGAGCTGCTCCGGGTCGACGTTCTCGATCGTCGACAGGTCCGGGGCCAGGATCGACTGGATCAGCTGCGGCTTCATCGCGTAGCCGTTGTTCGCGACGGTCGCCGAGAGCAGGCAGTCCTGCAGCGGGGTGAGCCGGACGTCGCGCTGGCCGATGCCGCTCTGATACAGCGCGCCCGGCGAGTCGAGCGGGCCGACGGTCGAGCCGACGACCCGCATCGGCACGGTCAGGTCGTTCTGCCCGATGCCGAAGTTGGCCGCGGCCGCCTTCATCTTGTCCGCGCCGAGCTGGCCGGCGAAGGTCGCGAACGGGACGTTGCACGAGTGCGCCAGCGCGTCCTTGAACGTGTTGCCCGGGCAGGTCTCGCCGCCGTAGTTCTCCAGCGTCGTGTTCGTGCCCGGCAGCTGCACGTTCGGAGCGGTGCTGACCTGGGTGTCCGGGCCGATCCCGGCTTCCAGCGCCGCGGCCGCGGTGACGATCTTGAACGTCGATCCCGGCGGGTAGTTCTCCGAGATCGCCCGGTTCAGCATCGGGTTGTTCTTGTCTTTGGAGTAGGCGTCCCAGGCCTTGTTCTGGTCGGTGCCGTGCGTCGCCAGCTGGTTCGGGTCGTACGACGGGGTCGACACCATCGCCAGGATGCGGCCGGTCTTCGGCTCCATCGCGACCACCGCGCCGGTGTAGCCGCGCTTGGTCATCAGGTCGTAGGCGGCCTTCTGCACCTTCGGGTCGATGGTGAGCTTCACGTTGCCGCCGCGCGGATCGCGGCCGGTGACCATGTCCGAGAGCCGGCGCACGAACAGCCGCGGGTCCGACCCGTTCAGCACGTCGTCCTCGGCGCGCTCGAGCCCGCCCGCGCCGTAGTTGATCGAGTAGTACCCGGTGACCGGGGCGTACATCGGGCCGTCGGCGTAGGTGCGGAAGAACTTGAACTTGTCGGTCGAGGGCTTCACCCCGGCGAGCACGGTGCCGTCCGGCGTGACGATCTGGCCGCGCTGGCGGGAGTACTCGTCGTAGAGCACGCGCTGGTTGCGCGAATCGGTGCGGTACGTGTCGGCCTTGATGACCTGGACGTAGGTGTCGTTGGCCAGCAGCAGCACGATCATCGCGAGCATCGCCATGCCGACCTTGCGCAGGGGGGCGTTCACGCGGTCCTCCCGTTCGGGTCGTTCTCGGCTGGCGGACGCCGCACCATCACGGTGTGCGCCTCGGCGATCGGAGCCTGCGGCTGCTGCGGCTTCGGCCGGGTGGCCGGCCTGCGCGCCGCGTCCGAAATGCGCAGCATCAGGGCGACCAGGATGTAGTTCGCCAGCAGCGAAGAGCCGCCGTAGGACAGGAACGGCGCGGTGACGCCGGTTTCCGGGATGAGGGCGGTGACGCCGCCGACGACCACGAAAATCTGGATCACGATGGTGAAGGCGAGCCCGCCGCCGAGCAGTTTGCCGAACGTGTCGCGCACGGCGAGCGCGCTGCGCATGCCGCGCATCGCGAGCAGCGTGTACAGCATCAGCACCGCGGCCAGCCCGATGAAGCCGAGCTCCTCGCCGATCGCGGCGGTGATGAAGTCGGTGCTCGCGGCGGGCGGGATGTCCGGACGGCCGGCGCCGAGCCCGGTGCCGCCGACGCCGCCGGTGCCGAGCCCGAACAGGCCCTGGGCGAGCTGGTAGGAGCCGCCGAGCACGTCGTAGCGCGGGCCGAGCGGGTCGGTCCAGTTCTCCACGCGCTGCTGGACGTGGCCGAAGAGGTTGTAGGCGATGAGGCAGCCGCCGACGAAGAACGACAGCCCGACCACGACCCAGATCGCGCGCTCGGTCGCGACGTAGAGCATCACCAGGATGATGCTGAAATACAGCAGCGACGTGCCGAGGTCCTTCTCGAACACGAGCACGCCGATCGCGACGGCGGCGGCGATCAGGATCGGGCCGAGGTCGCGCGCGCGGGGCAGTTCCACACCGAGGAACTTCTTGCCCGCCACCATGAACAAGTCGCGTTTGGACACCAGGAACGACGCGAAGAACACCATCAGCAGCAGCTTCGCGAACTCACCCGGCTGGATCGAGAAGAACGGCAGTTTCAGCCACACCTTCGCGCCGCCGGCCTCGGACAGGCTCGCGGGCAGCACCGCGGGCAGCGCGAGCGCGCCGAGCCCGACCAGGCCGCAGATGTAGCTGTAGCGGGTCAGCGTGCGGTGGTCGTTGACCACCACCAGCACGACCACGAACAGCACCAGTGAAACGGCGGTGAACAGCAGCTGCTTGGTGATCTCCGGCGAGTAGTCCTTGCCGCGCTGCAACGCGGATTCGGCCTTCGCCAGATCGAGCCGGTGAATCATCACCAGCCCGATCCCGTTCAGCAGCGCGACGCACGGCAGCAGCACCGGGTCGGCGTACGGGGCCCAGCGGCGCACGGCGAGGTGCGTCGTGGCGAGCACGCCGAGATACGCGAGCCCCACCCACAGGATCGAGAGCGTCAGCTCCTGCTCCTGGTTGGCCTCGACGATGACCAGGGCGAGGGTGACGATGCCCGCCGCGAACGCCAGCAACGCGAGCTCCGTGCCCCGGCGTTTGGGGAGGTCTCGCGGCGGATTCGTGGCGAATTGGGCGGACGTCGGGTCGGCCAGCGGCTGGCCCATCAGTGACCGCCCCCTGTCGGCGGCGTACCCGCCGTCGAGCAGTCCCTCCCCGCAGGCTGGTTCGCCGACGAAGGCGTGCCGCCGGGAGGCGCCACGCTGGACGAGGGCGCGCCCGACTGCGGGACGCCCGTGGAATTGGCCGGCTTGCAGTCCGACAATTTCTTCTTGAGACGCAGGAAATCGTCGATGTACTTGCGCGCGTCGTCGAGGCTTTCGCGTTTCACGCCGTTCTGCACGGCGATCCGCGCGTCCTCCTGCAACGCGGAGACGCGGAGCTTGTCGGTGCACAGCTGGCCCGGCGGGCACGAGCCCTGCTCGAGCGAGTGCAGGTCGATGCCGAGGATGCTGCCCGGGACGCCGCGGTAGATCACGACCTCCTGATCAGGGCCTTCCCCGACGTAGTATTGGCTGAGCACGAAGTATCGAGTCGCGATCGCGGCGGCGCCCAGCACGATCAGCACCACGACCGCTCCCACGAGCCAGCGAAACCGTTTCCGCCGCTTCGCCTTGGGATCTTCTTGCGGGGCCTGCGGTTCCTGCCGGGGCGGAGGCGGCGGCTGAGTCAGCGCGCGCGCCCGGGCCGCGGGGGAATCGCCCTGATGCATTTCGTCGCTGCCGTCGCCCGCGGCTCCGCCCACGATCGGGGCGTCGTCGCCGAAATCGACGTCGACCACGTCGGCGATGATGACGGTCACGTTGTCCGTGCCGCCGCCCTTGAGCGCCAGTTCGATCATCCGGTCGGCGCAATCCTGCGGATCCGGGATCTGCACGGCCTCCGCGAGCGTCTCGTCGCTGACCATTCCGGACAAACCGTCGGAGCAAATCAGGTACCGGTCACCGGGACGCGCCTCGCGCACGGTCAGGCTCGGCTCGACCTCGTGTCCGGTGAGCGCCTTGAGCAGCAGCGACCGCTGCGGGTGCACCGCCGCCTCTTCCGGCGTGATGCGGCCCTGTTCGAGCAGTTCGTTTACGAAGCTGTCGTCCCGGGTGATCTGGGCGAACTGGCCGCCGCGCAGGAGATAAGCCCGCGAGTCGCCGACGTGGACGAGGCCAAGTCTGCTTCCAGCGAACAGGACGGCGGTGAGCGTCGTGCCCATGCCGTCCAGATCGGGGTCCTGAGACACCAGTTCGGCGATCGCCGCGTTGCCGTTCTGGACGGCTTCGCGAAGCTGGGCGAGCAGGTCGTCTCCCGGCTCGTCGTCGTCGAGCGGGGCGAGCGAGGCGATGACGACCTTGCTGGCCACCTCACCTGCGGCGTGCCCGCCCATGCCGTCGGCGAGCGCGAGAAGACGCGGGCCGGCGTAGACGGAGTCCTGGTTGTTGGAACGCACCAGGCCCCGGTCGCTGCGGGCCGCGTAGCGGAGGACGAGAGTCATGGGCGAAGCTCGATCACCGTCTTGCCGATCCGGATGGGGACTCCGAGCGGGACCCGGAGGGGTGCAGTGACCTTAGCCCGGTCGAGATAGGTCCCGTTCGTCGAGCCCAGATCTTCCACGTACCAGTCCTCCCCGCGCAGCGCGATCCGGGCGTGCCGGGTCGACGCGTAGTCGTCGTCGAGCACCAGCGTCGAGTCGTCGGCCCGGCCGATGAGGATCGGCCGCCCGTCGAGCGCGATGCGGGTGCCCGCGAGGGCTCCGTGCGTGACGAGCAGTTGCTGCGGGGCCTTGCTGCCCCGCGGCTTCTTCTCTTTGCTGCGGCGGAAGGAGGGCACCTGGACCCGGAGGCCCGACGCGGCGTAGAGGTCCGAGCGCACGACTCGGAGCGCGGCGAACACAAAGAGCCAGAGCAGCACGAGAAAGCCCACTCTGGTGAGTTGAACGACCAGCTCTGGCACTTGTTGTGTCCGCTCCCGCCTGTGCCTGCAAGCCGCGGCGCCACGCACGCCGCGGTTCCCCCCCGCACGACAATTCTGCGGGAACCCCGTGGACGGTCTGCGATCAGCCCTGGGTTCGGAACACCAGGGACGAATGGCCCACCCGGATCACGTCGCCGTCGGCCAGCTGCCACGTCTGCACCGGAGTGCCGTTGACCGTGGTCCCGTTGGTCGACCCGATGTCGGCGAGCGTCGCGCTCTGCCCGTCCCAGGTGATCTCCAGATGCCGCCGCGAAACGCCGGTGTCCGGAAGCCGGAAGTCCGCGTCCTGCCCGCGGCCGACGACGTTGCCGCCCTGCTTGAGCGAGTAGGTGCGGTTGGAGCCGTCGTCCAGCTGAAGGCTCGCCTGGAGCTGACGTCCCGCGGCCGGAGCGCCCTGCTGCGCGTACGGGTCCTGGCCGTAGGCCGCCTGCGGCTGGCCGCCGTACTGGTCGTACCCGCCCTGCTGCCCGTAACCCTGGTCGTACCCGGCGGCGGGCGGCTGGCCGTAACCCTGGTCATAGCCCCCGGCGGGCGGCTGCCCGTAGCCCTGGTCGTACCCGCCCTGCGGAGCCTGGCCGCCGTAACCCTGGTCGTAGCCGCCCTGCTGGCCGTAACCCTGGTCGTACCCCGCGGCCGGCGGCTGAGCGCCATAGCCCTGGTCGTACCCGGCGGCGGGCGGCTGGCCCTGAGCGCCGTACTGGTCGTAACCCTGCTGCGGCTGAGCGCCGTAGCCCTGGTCGTAGCCCTGCTGCGGCTGACCGCCGTAACCCTGGTCGTACCCGGGCTGCTGGCCACCCTGCTGTCCGTAGCCGTACTGGCCCTGCTGGCCGTACGGGTCACCCTGGTCGTATTGGCCGTAGCCGGGGGGCTGGCTCATTGGTGGGTCTCCTGCGTTGCTGGGTCGTGCCGACCGTGACGGACCTTCCCCCGCGCTGGCGCGGGCGTCGGGATCGACGGACGAACGGGTCTTGAACTGTCCAGTATGCAGCGCCTCGTTGCGCTCGAGTGATACGACGACGTCACCATAGGTGTCCCAGCCCTGCGCGGCGAGGTGTTCCGCCACCGCCCTCGCGAGAACCCCGGTGACCCGCTGCTCATCGCCGGCCATGCGATCGTGGTCAGCCGCCCCCAACGACACGATGTAGTGATTCGGGGCGAGCTGCCGACCGCCTGCCAGCTCACGAACGTTCTCCTCGCCTTCCCTCTCGAGCGCAACCGCCACTTCCTGCGTGACGACGTTGCCGCCGAACATGCGCGCGAAAGTATTCCCCACTAGGTTCTCGAGCCGCCTGTCGAAGCGCTCAACGCGACCCACCGGGGACAACCTCCTCACATGTGTGCTTCCGCATCGATCCTATCCGGGGGAGGAAGGGTTGGGCATGCCCCCGGTGAAACCCGTCAGAAGGCCCTGCTAAGCTTTGCTGGCTGCCTCAAGGAAGCAACTCGGGCGAGTGGCGGAATGGCAGACGCGCACGGTTCAGGTCCGTGTGTCCGAAAGGACGTGAGGGTTCAACTCCCTCCTCGCCCACCATGGTCAGGCCCCCAGCCGCTTGCGCGACTGGGGGCCTTTTCCGTTTGTCGGTCGTCCTTCCGCCCGGGGGCCGAGCCCCCGGAGCCCCGCGGTGCTTGTTGGTGGCGGTTGGGGGGTGGGTTGGGCTGAGTGGGTGGGCTTTGCCTTGGGGCTGAGGGCGTGAGCCAGGACACATTTCCTGGGTGGGGTGTGCTGCGGGAGGCACTGAACGGGGCCAGCGGCTGATGCGGACCGGATTTCGGGCTGGGGTTACCGCCGATCGGCCAGTGTGATTCGGGGTTGTGGGAGTGGGGTAGAAGGTTAGGCCGGTCGATCGCCGAGGACGTTTGCACGGCGACGGGTTCGGACCCGTGTCGGTTTTGGAGGCGCGGGGGTGGTGTCTGGTTCTCGAGGAATTGGGTCCAGGGGTCGGGCAGGTAGCGCAGGGCGTGCCAGCGGCGGAGTTTGACGAGGTTGTAGCCGAGCATCGGGAAGGCCAGCAGGAGGTTGACTGGGGAACGTTCGGGTAGTGGGCTTTGCCCGCAACGGCGGGGCCTTTGAGCCGCTGGTAGCCGTCCTTGCCGTGGGCGCTGTGCGGTGTGAAGGCGTGCGGGACGCGTTTGTCGTATATGGCGCGGAGTTTCGCTTCTTCTTCGGCGGGCATGTTGCGTTTGAAGCCGGGGAGTCTGGAGGAGGGAGCTTCGGAGTAGCGGTCGCCGTCGAGCCAGATCGTGCCGGGTTTCGGCCCGGGACGGTTCTGCGCTGATTGGGTGCAGGTCGCCGATGATGTCGATGTCGCGTTGCCACAGCGGCCAGACGAAGCTCTCCGGTATGCGGGGGTGTAGCCGCGGTCCGCGGCGATCTCCCGGATTTCGCGGCCACGTGCGAGGACGGAGTCGATGAGCTTGACGGCTGCTGTTCCTCGGTTGCTGCTGGCCAGGACGAGGTGCATGCCGAGGGCGATGTGAGGTACGACGTCGGCGTCCTCGCCTATGGCGGGGGTTTGGGTGGCGAGAAGCCCCCTAGTCACGCTGATCGGGCAGGCCGGGGGTTGTCGCCTGTCGTATTGAGAATGCGCTGGTGCGCGAATCGGCGGTCCAAGCGGCTGCGGCAGCGGTACAGCCATCGCCTGCGTCCCCGCGCCGCCGATGTGACCGATCGCAATGAGTGGTACCTCGATCCCCTGCGCGGCCGCGACCCGTGGGACGTGGTCGCGCTCCTTCGGAAGTGACTGGTCAAGACAGCTAATGGGATATGAAGGTTCCAAGCCTTCGGAGCCCACGGTGCTTGTCGGTGCCGGTTGGGAGGCTGGGTGGGTTTGCGCTTGGCGGGGGAGGCTCGGGGGTGGGCCAGGACACATTTTTGTGAGTGGTCGGTGGGTGAGGTGCGAATCGGTCGCTTCGGCAGTGTTGTGTTGTAACGTCGGAGCGTCCACTGAATACGGACAGCTACTACCGGCAAGGCCTGGGGAGGGCTTGGTGGCTGAGCTTTGTCAAGCGAGGTCGGGCTTCGGCCTGGTATCGGCGCGCGGTGGGCGGCGACTGACTCTGTGGTTATCGCGCCAGCGGCTGCTGGCGAACACGCTCGGTTCCACCTGGTCGGCCTCCGACACGGAGCTATGGCGAATCCGGCTGACTGGCGTGTTCAGGGATGAACCCCTACGCGTCCCCGGCACCGATCGGTCGGTGGTTTCCTCCCGCTCTGGTCAGGAAGATCCGTGCCACCACGATGCGCCGGGGATCCGCGAGCGCCGGAATCGGTCTGCTCATAGTCATCGCCGTGCCCGTCTGGGGGTACAGCCTCCCGACTTCCTATGACGTGACAATCGCTCTGACGGTTTTCTTGGGGATTATCGCCGCGTGTTGTTTGCTGGTTTCCGGGGTGGGGCTGATGGTGTCGCGTACCTATGTGGTGTCCGGGCACCTCAAGCTTCGGAAGGAGTACACCGTACTGGGAGTTCAGCTGGGGACGGCTATCCCAGGGTGGCTGGCGGCGATCGGATTCGTTGTCTGGTACGTCGTTATCGTGGTTACTTCGGGTAACTATTCCGGAGTGGGGCAAATCCATTTCACGGTGCCCATCGTGCTTTATCTGGTCCTTCCCGTCATCGCGGCTCTCCTCAACTCGGTCAATCTGATCATCGCCTATTCTCTTTTCTTCCCCTCTCCCCGTAGGTTGAGCAGCTGATGGAGCACGAGCTGGAGCAGCACTTCGAGCGCGACTGGCAGGAGCCGGTGCGGGTGGTGGTGCTCGGCCGGGTCAAGGCAGGGCGCGATCGGCGGCGAAGGCGGACCGATCGGTCGCTGGGATGCGTGGCGGAGACTTTTCTCGAGATAGCCGCCAATCTCGCCTGGCCTTTCATGGTGCTCTGGGAATTCGTGACCGTTCCGAAGCGACGCCGGAAGCTGGTGGCAGTGCCGAGCGGGCCAGCGCGAGGGCGGGCGTTCGAAGCGGCTTCGGCGTTGAAGGGGCGCGACGGAGAGATCGCCGTGGTGCGTGGGGCGGGGCGGGTGGCGTTGGTTGAGGTCGGGGACGCCGTGCCGGTCGTGTTGTGGGAGGGGAGTGCGCAGTGGAGTCCGTCGCCTGCGTGTTTGTACTGGGAGGACGGCTCGATGTTGATGCCGCGCCGCGGTGAAAGGCTGGACACGGAACGTGACGCTTCCGGTAGCCTGAGCTGGGAGGGGGGAAGCGGTGAGCGACGGCAACTACTTCGACGGCCAGGCGGACAAGGTCTTCCAGGCTGGCAAGGTGTACGGCGACGTGCATTTCCACGGGCCGCGGCGGCCGGCGACGCCGGCATTGCAAGTCCAGGCACCGCCGAAGCATTACCGGAACAATGAGCGTCAGCTGGCCGCACTCACCGAAATTCACGACGAGGCGCTTGATCGGGTGGCGGTCGCGATTGTGCGGGGCGCGCCGGGCAGTGGGCGTACGACGCTGTGTGAGACCTGGCTGCATCAGAACCGGACTCGATTTGATCGCTTCTACTCCGTGCGCGTGGGGCATCGGGCGGGCGCTGACGTCCTCGCCGAGTTGCTGTCCAAGCTGGGGTACGGGCCGGACGAGATGCAGGCGAGTCTCGAGGGGCGGGCGGCGATGTGGCAGTCGCAGACCGCCGACTTCAGGGTCGCGCTGCTGGTCGACGACGCGTTGAGTGCGGCTGAGGTGAAGGCGCTGCTGCCGACACATCCCGGCTCGTACGTGCTCGTGGTCGGGTCTGGGCTCGAAGCGTTGCGTGCTCGGTATTCCGCTCGCGAGGTCGAGCTGGAACCGTTGAGCAACGAGGCGGCGCTGGGTGTGCTGACCGAGCTCGTGGGCGAGGAGAAGCTCGCCGCGGAGCCGGAGCAGCGGGAAGAGCTGCTTCGGATTTGTGCTGGTTCCGCCGCGGAACTCAACGTCGCGGGAATGATCCTCGCCCGGCAAGGCGGGACGGTGCGGCGGCTGATCGCGCGGATCCGGGCCAAAGGCGCCTTGGCCAGTGCGGTGTTCGACGTCGCGTACGAACTGCTGACCGAACGGGAACAAGCGGTCTACCGGTTCTTCGGTGCGCATCCGGGCAGCGGGGACGTCCGGCTGGAAACGGTCGCAGCGGTGCTCAGTCTCGACGAGTTCGACGCTGAGGACGCGTTGCAGAAACTGGTTTCCGCCAAACTGATCGAGGTGATCCGGGGCCGGTACCGGATGTCCGAGCTGGCTCGTCTGCACGCGGCTGGGCTGGCTGGCGAACTATCCGGCGTCGTGGTCGGGTACTACGCCGAGCAGGGGTTGCGGATCGCGGAACGCGCACTGCCTACTGGCTGGCCCGCGAAGATTTGGCCGGGCTTCACTCCGGCGTCGTCCGAGGTGGATGCCTGGGAGTGGTTGTTCGCGGAACAGGCGAATTTGCTTGCCGCGGCGGAGGACGCGTTGCAGGCCGGGGCGCATGAGGACGTCATCCGGCTGGCGAGGGCGTTGTGGCCGGTCTACAAAGACGGCGCGTATCCCGCGGAACTGGCGGTGGTGAGCCAGGACGCGGTTCAGGCGGCGCAGGCTGCGGGGATGCCGCTTGCCGAGGGGTTGGTCCGTACCCAGCTTGGGTTCGCACAGATGCAGCGGCGGGATTGGGCGGCGGCGCAGGAGCAGTTCGCCGCGGTGGCCGAGCTGGCCACGACGTCGGAGGAGCACGCGTCCGCGTTGGAAGCGCGGGGGCTCGCGTTTTTCGAACCTGGCTGGGTCGCGCGACAGCAGGGGCGGCTCGAGGACGCGGCTTCGTTGCTGGGCCAGGCGGAAGTTTGTTTTCGGGAAAGTCTCGCGCTGGCTGAGGAGATCGGCAACGGTCGTCGGCTCGCGTTGATTCGGATGCATTTGGCCAAGGTTGTGTCGCCGGAGGAAGCGGCCGATCTGCTAGCGCGGGCCGAGCAGGGGTTGAAGAGCGAGCCGGGCAACCTGGTGAAGGTCCGGTTGTGGCAGGGGCGGAAGCTGATCGAGGGCGGTGCCTACGAGGAAGGCGCGGCTGTGCTGGCTGAACTCGATTCGGCGGCGGAGCAGGCCAATCTGCAGCGGGAGCGTATTGCCGCGTTGCGGTCGCGCGCGGAGGCGGCGGTGGCTCGCGGGTTCCGCGAGCAGGCGAAGGCGCACGTGAATGACGCGGTGAATATCGCTCGGATGCACGGGTTCACGGCCGAGGCGACTGATCTGCTGATCTGGCTCGAACAGCTCTGACTATCCATAGTGGACAGTAAGGCGTGCCTCGTGTTTGCGGCCGCCTGCGGTGAAGGGCAGCTGTTCGGGGAAATCCAGGCCAAGCTGGTCGCGCGTGTAGAGCAGCGACGGCACGGCTTGCGGCAGGTCAGTGCCGGTGAAGGACACGACGAGGCCGTCGCGGCTGCCCGCGAGCCAGCCTGATCCGGCTGGACAGGCGGCCCATTCGCAGCCGGGGAATTCGGCGAGGGTGAGGGCGATCCAGCGTCCCGGCTCGGGGAAACGGTCGCCCAGCACGATGTCGGCGCGGCGCAATAGACGGGGATCGGGGCCGTCGACGTGGACGACTAGGTGGGCGTCGGCGGATTCCGCGGCGAATCTGGTGACTTCGTCACCGCGGACCTGGATCCATTGCGCGCCGGGCTCTGGGCGGTGGACTCGTGGCAGCGGGAAGGCGGTGAAACCGGCTGGTTGAGCTGGGGGCGGGAGTTGAAGCGTGCGGTAGCCGAGTTCGGTCAGCAGGGCCGCGGACTGTCCGGGGACGCTGGTGGCGAGTGCGGTCGCGGCGGCCAGGGTCGCGGGTTGGGTGGCGGTGCGCAGCTGGTCGGCGAGGTTTTCGTCGGTCAGGACGGGGGCGGTGCGCAGCAGGGCGGCTACCGGGGAATCCGGGTCGACGGCCTCGTGCGGGGTAGCGGCCAGCAGGATCGGGGTGCCCAGGCAGGCGGAGTAGTAGGTGACGGAGCCGTGGTCGCCGATGGTGACGTCGGCGGCCACCGCGGCTGGTTGCCACAGATCTTCTTCCGGGAGGACGATTACGCCCGCGCGCTGGCAATCTCGCAGCCACATTTTCAGCTGCCATGGGTAATGGCCTTGGCCGATGTTGGGATGCAGGGCGAGAACGACGGCGAATTCGTCCAGTGGTAATTGCTTGGCAATGCGGGCGGGGAGGTCGGGGCCGGAGCCGTAGGACGAGAGCTGGCCCCAGGTGGACGACATCAGCACCAGGGTTTGCTCGCCGGTGACGCCCAGGGCTTGGCGGTAGGTTTCGCGCAGTTCTCGGGCATCTCGCAGGCGGTCAAGGCAGGAATCTCCGGCGATGACGGCGCGGTCGGCGGCTGCCGGGCAGTACTGCCGCAGGCGGGTGAGCTGCTCGGGGTGGGACAGGACGTGATGTTCGGCGATCACCTCGCCGTTGTGCATCAGCCATTGCTCGGACAACCCGAAAACCGGTTTCCGGTTTCCGGTTTCCGGTTTCCGGTTTCCGGTTTCCGGTTTCCGGTTTCCGGTTTCCGGTTTCCGGTTTCCGGTTTCCGGTTTCCAAAAACTTATTGTAACCCATTCCGTGCGGCAAAACCGTCAATGGTGCACGCAAGCGATGCAAATCCCCGCCGTAACTGGCCGCCAATGCCCAGTCGAAATCCTCCGTCACGACGTCTTCCCACGGCTCCAGCGGGATTCCGCGCGCGGCGAGGTACTCCTGCGTCCCCCGGGTGAACGCGCTCGAATCCGGGCAGGTGAACACCACCTGCACCCGCGGATCCCCGGCGAACAACGGCAGTACGTCCAGCAGCCGCGTCGCCGCGGTGACGTTGTGCACTACCGCCAGCATCGTCCGTTCCGTGGGCACGGTGCGCCAGCGGCGCGGCACGGGGTAGGACGACGAAGGCACGGAGAGCGATCTTACCGATCGCGCTCCGTGCCGGTCGTCCGTAAAGGCTCAGAGGCTGATATTGCCTTGTACGTCACGCAGCTGAACGACCTTGGCCCCTTCGGCCACGGTGCCCACGTGGTTCGTCACCCCGCCGCTGCGTGCTTCCTGGTGCACCTCGAACTCGGTGCGCAGCGCCGCGCCGAATTCCGGGTCCTGGCGGCTGACCTCGTCGAGCCGCTCGGCCAGCGCGGTGACGGTGGCCGGGTTCTCGGGAGTGGCTGCCTCCAGTTCCGCGGTGGCCTTGCTGTTGCCGGAGAACTTGCGCTTGACCAGGTCGTACAGGCCGGTCGCGGCCTTTGTGGCCAGCGCGGTGGCGACAGCGGTCAGGATCGGCTCGGGCATGCGACTCTCCTCAGGTCGACGGCCCTTCCACCGTACTCACTTCGCGTGCTCGTCGATCCACTCCGCGATGACATCGATGCGGGAGGTTGTCTCCGCGGCACTGTGCGGGCAGTCCGGGCCGTTGTTCTCGATCGAGATCAGCTTGCCGTCGGTGAAATACGGCGCGCCCGTGTCGAAGGCGCACGCGCTGGTGGACGCCGAGGGCGAGACCCCGCGAATGCCGACGGTCGTGCCGCCGACCGACGAGACCTTCATCGTGCCCTGCTGCAACTGCTTGGACGGCACCGGGTTCTGCGCCGTCCGGCTGCCCCAGCCGGCCAGCGTGACCTGCTGTCCGACGCCCGGCACCAGATGGTTCACGGTGAGCGGCTCGACCTCGGTGACCGGACTGTCCAGCCGGGCCAGCGCGACGTCGTTCGGGCCCGCTTGCAGCACTTGGGTGACCTTGCGCTGGACGCCTTTTTCCTTGGTTTCGTCGACCAGGCCGAGCGACACCGTCGTCGGGTACGGGACTGGGCCGGAGACCCGGTTCTTGTTCGCGTCGTGGAAACAGTGGCCGGTGGTCACGATCCACTGCGGCGCGACGAGCGCTGCCGAACAGAAGCTCGAGTACGTGCTTCCGTTCGGCAGCGGGATTCCGGTCATGCTCAGCTTCGCGGCGAAGCCGTATTGGCCTGCTGGGACGTCAGAACCGTTGGCGACGGCCAAGGCCGGGCTCGCGGTGAGGATGGGCAGGAGAACTGCTGCGGAGATCGCGGCGCGGACGCGCATTCTGTCCCTTCGTCCGGGTCACCGGCGGATGCCGATGCACTCGGCCTTCCACGCTAACGACACCGTCCGCACGGCGGAATTCCCTTGATGGGCGACTAAAACCGACCGATCTCGCGACTTGCCCTCACTGGATGTGCGAGGTGATCCAGTTCTTGAGGATGTCGACGCGCGCGGTGGTCTCGGGGGTGGAGTGGGGGCAGTCCGGGCCGGTCGATTCGACCGAGACGAGGCGGCCGGTGTGGTCGCCGTCGTCGACGAAGTACGGCGCGCCCGAGTCGTAGCTGCACGCGCTGGTGTTCTTCTGCGGCGAAACCCCGACGATGCTCGCGGTGGTGGCGTCCGAGCCGACCACCCGCATTTCGCCCTGCTGCAGTTTGTCCGACGGCTTCGGCGAAACCTCGGTCAGGCTGCCCCAGCCGGCGAGCAGCACCTTCTGGCCGTTGACCGGCGCGGCGGGCGAGACCGTCAGCGGCTTGATGTCGGTGACCGGCCGGTCGAGTTTGGCGATCGCGACGTCGTTGACGCCGGACTGCTGCACCTCGGTGACGCTGCGCCGCTCGCCCTGGCCGGGCTGATCGACATTCGTGCCGAGAAGCACCGAAGTCGCGTACGGCACCGGGCCGGAAACCGGCTTGCGGTTGACGTCGTGGAAACAGTGTCCGGCGGTGATGATCCATTGCGGCGCGATCAGCGAACCCGAGCATCCGCTCGAATAGGTGGTGCCGTCCGCCTTTGGGATGACAGGCATGGACAGCTTGGCCGCGAACGGATATTCGCCGGGTGCCACATCGTTGCCGTTCGCGACCGCGGACGCGGGAGCCGCGACGGCTAGCGCGGCTCCGGCGGCGAGGAAGGCAGCGGAAAGGGCGGCACGCAAACGCATGAAATATCCTCCGGAAGACGACTACTCAACGCGAACGTTAGGCGCCTTCCGTTTCCCCCGAAAGGGGGATCAGCCGGGGCTGCCCGATCGGGCTTGCCCGGCTGCCCGCGTTTCTTTCCGGCTCAGCTCACGCCGACGAGATCGACGACGAAAATCAGCGTTTCGTTCGGCGCGATCACGCCGCCCGCGCCGCGTTCGCCGTACGCCAGGTGCGGCGGGATCACCAGCTGGCGGCGGCCGCCGACCTTCATGCCGGTCACGCCCTGGTCCCAGCCCGGGATGACCTGTCCCGCGCCGAGCTGGAAATCGAGCGGCGCGCCGCGGTCGTAAGAGGCGTCGAATTGCGCGCCGGTGGAGTGCGAGACCCCGACGTAGTGCACGCTGACGGCATTGCCCGACTTGGCTTCGGGGCCGTCGCCGACGGTGATGTCCGTGATCTGCAGCTCGGCGGGCGGCGGTCCGTCCGGGCGCTCGACTTGGGGCTTTTCCACGCTCATGGGGCTCACCGTACCTATCGCTTAATCGCTGCGCCGGATGGAGTACCGCCGGATGGACTACTCCCAATAGGGGGATAAACGCGAAAACTCTTCACATGTGTCCTACCCGTCGGTAGCGTGCGCTGGGTCACCCTGGGGCATCCTTCGTGGACGGAGCTGTGGCATGCGACGACGCATCCCCATCCTGGCCGCGGGCGCGGTAGCCGTGCTCACGGCCGGGCTAGTGCAGATCGGGACCGCGGCACCGGCTTCCGCCGCGTTGCCCGGCAACGACTATTGCGCGGGCCAGTGCAACGACATCCTCCCGCCGGGGGAGAACGGCAGCGCGACGCTCGCCGAAATCCTCGCCAACAAAGCGTTCGGCACCCAGCCCGGGCACGCCGACGACCAGCTCGGCAAATACGCCGATCTGGCGGGCGGGTACAAGACGCTGACGACCGACACCATCGGCAAATTCTTCAACGACTCGTCCTTCGGGGTGCCCGCCGACCAGGTCGCGAGCACGATCAAACCGCGCGACGACGTGACGATCACGCGCGACAAGGCCACCGGCGTCCCGCACATCCAGGGCACGACGCGGTCCGGCACCGAATACGGCGCGGGCTACGCGGCGGCGCAGGATCGCTTGTGGCTCATGGACATCATGCGCCGGGTCGGGCGCGGCCAGCTGACGTCGTATGCCGGTGGCGCGGAAGCGAACCGCGAGCTGGAGCAGTCCTTCTTCGCCTCCGCGCCCTACACCGAGGAAGAACTGCAGCAGCAGATCGACGCGGTGGCGGCGAGCGGCCCGCGCGGCAAGCAGGGGCTCGCCGACGCGCAGGACTACATCGAAGGCATCAACAAATACATCACCGATTCGCACAACGGCCGGTATTTCCCGGGCGAGTACGTGCTCACCGGGCACGTCGACGCGATCACCAACGCGGGAACCATCGAACCGTTCAAGCTCACCGACCTTGTCGTGCTCGCCTCGGTGGTCGGCGCGCAGTTCGGCGCCGGTGGCGGCGGCGAGGTGCAGAACGCGGTCGCGAAGCTGGCGCTGCAGGAGAAGTACGGCGTCGAGCAGGGCGAGAAGGTGTGGCAAAGCCTGCGCGCCGCGGACGATCCCGAGGCCGTGAAGACCCTGCACGACGGGCAGACTTTCCCGTACGGCAACACTCCGGCGAACCCGCAGGGCGCGGCGTTGCCGGACAAGGGGTCGGTGACGAACCAGCAGCTCGTGTTCGATCAGACCGGTTCGGCCGCCTCGGCACAGCCGAAGGTCAAGGTGCCCGCGCCGAAGGATCAGGAATCGGCGCGCGGGATGTTCGACAACGGCGTGCTGCCGGGCAACATGCTCAAGGAAAAGCACGGCATGTCCAACGCGCTGCTGGTGTCCGGCGCGAAGACCGCCAGCGGGCATCCGGTCGCCGTGTTCGGTCCGCAGACCGGGTATTTCGCGCCGCAGCTGTTGCTGCTGCAGGAAATCCAGGGTCCCGGCATCAGCGCGCGGGGCGCGTCGTTCGCCGGGATCAGCATGTACGTGCTGCTCGGCCGCGGCCAGGACTACTCGTGGAGCGCGACGACCGCGGCGCAGGACATCATCGACACTTACGCGCTGCCGCTGTGCGACCCGAGCGGCAAACCGGCCACAAAGGACTCGAACTACTATCTCTACCAGGGCAAGTGCCTCCCGATGGACACCGTGGAGCGCAAGAACGCCTGGTCGCCGACGGTCGCGGACGGCACCGCCGCCGGGTCCTACACCCTGCGCAGCTACCGCACGAAATACGGCCCGGTGACCTCGCGGGCGACGGTGGGCGGGAAGCCGGTGGCGTACTCCTCGCTGCGGTCGTCGTTCCAGCACGAGGTGGATTCGCTGATCGGGTTCCAGGAGTTCAACGACCCAGGCTTCGTCAAATCGGCCGCGGACTTCCAGCGCGCCGCGAACGACGTCAACTTCACCTTCAACTGGTTCTACGCCGATTCGAAGGACATCGCGTACTTCAACTCCGGCGCGAACCCGGTGCGCAATTCCACTGTGGACCCGATGATGCCGACGTGGGGCGACCGCGGGTTCGACTGGTCGGGCTGGAACCCGGCGGGCAACAAGGCCGACTACACGCCCGCGTCGCAGCACCCGCAGTCGGTGAACCAGGACTACTACATCAGCTGGAACAACGCGCAGGCCAACGGCTACGCGTCCGGCGGCGCGGACAAGTCCGCCGTGCACCGCGGCGATCTGCTGGACGCCCGCGTCAAGGCGCTGCTTTCCAGCGGCACCAAGGTGACCCGGGTGAATCTGACCCAGGCGATGGAGGACGCGGCGCTGGCCGACCTGCGGGCGGAGAAGGTGCTGCCGCTGCTGCTGCAGGTGCTCGACAAGGCCCCGCTCACCGGTGCCGCGGCCGACGCCGAGGCGAAGCTGAAGACGTGGATGCAGCACGGGCACCAGCGCGTCGAGTCCAGTCCGGGCAGCAAGACCTACAACGACGCCGACGCGATCCGGATCATGGACGCCTGGTGGCCGCTGCTGGTCACCGGCGAGTTCAAACCGGCGATGGGCGACGACGCGTTCGGCGCGATGGTGAACGTGTCGCAGATCAACGAAAGCCCGTCCGGCTTCCAGAACGAAACGCCGGGCAAGCATGTCGGGCAGCCGCACCAGGGTTCGGCGTATCAGCACGGCTGGTGGGGTTACGTCAGCAAGGACATCCGCACCGCGCTCGGCCAGCCGGTGGCGGGCCCGCTCGGCGCGAAGTTCTGCGGCGGCGGCGACCTGACCGCGTGCCGGCAGACGCTGGTCGACTCGCTGACCGCGGCGGCCGGCCAGCCCGCGAACACCGTGTACCCGGGCGACGGCGATTGCTCGGCCGGCGACCAGTGGTGCGCCGACACGGTGATCCAGCGTCCGCTGGGCGGGATCACGCACGGCAAGATCAGCACGCAGAACCGGCCGACGTTCCAGCAGGTCGTGGAGTACCCCGCACACCGCGGCGACAACGTCTCGAACCTCGCGGCGGGCAAACCGGTGAACGCTTCCAGCGCGGAAACCGGCTTCTACAACTCGCCCGCCTCGAACGCGGTCGACGGCAACCCCGGCACCCGCTGGGCGAGCGACTGGAGCGACAACCAGTCGATCACCGTGGATCTCGGGTCAGTGCAGCAGGTTTCGCGAGCGGTGCTGTCGTGGGAGAAGGCGTACGGGAAGGGATACAAGATCCAGCTGTCCACGGACGGCACCGACTGGCACGACGCCGCGGTGGTGACGGAGGGGAACGGCGGGACGGACAACGTCTCGTTCGCGCCTTCGGACGCGCGGTTCGTGCGGATGCAAGGAGTCTCGCGCGGGACTAAGTACGGGTATTCGCTGTACGAGTTCGAGGTCTACGCGCACTGACTTCGGTCGCTACTGAAGTGACGATGAGAACCGCTCCGGCCAGCATGATCGGCCGGAGCGGTTCTTTCATGAACAGGACGCTGATCAGGCAGGCGAGGATGGGCACGGCGTAGGCGTAGGTGCTGACGAGAGCGGGGGAGGCCGTGCGCAGCAGCCAGGTGTAGAGGCCGAAACCGGCCAGGGAGTCAACCAGTGCGAGGTAGGCCAGCGCCAGCCAGGATGCGGTTGTGGGCTGGTTGACCATTTCGCCGGTCGCCGTACCGATGACGAGCAGCACTAGGCCGCCGCTGAGCAGTTGGATAGCGGTGGTTGCCCACGGGCCGGGGAGGTTGGTCGTGCGGGCGGTGAGGACGGTGCCGATCGCCCAGACGAAACCGGCGGCCGCTACGACGAAGGTCCAGGCGCTGGCTTGCGTGCCGGTCAGCAGAGCGACACCGGAGAAACCGACGAGGATCCGGACCAAACCGGCTCGGGTCGGGCGTTCGCAGAGTACGGCTACCCATAGCGGAAGCGCGGCGACTACCAGTGCTGCGGTTCCGGCGAAGGTCGTGCGTTCGGCGAGCGCGACAGTGCCTTGTGCACCAAGCAGACAGATGCCGATCGCCGCGGCGGCAGCGAATTGGCGGAAGCTCAAGCCACGCAACGCGGTCGGCCGGAGTGCGCACAGTGCCAGGCCTGCGGCGAGGAACGCGGCACCGGAAGCGGACAGCGGCGGCAGCGTCTGCGCCATGACCCGCATCGCCGGAAACGACGTTCCCCAGCACAGCCAGAGACCCGCCAACGCGAAAACGACCATGCGCTCCAGGACAGCTCACCTGAGGTTATGCGTCCAACAACTTCTCGTCATTCGCAGGATGCGGTGAGATCATCGAGCGGTGGACGTGACGGTGGCCCAGCTTGAAGCCTTGCTCGCGGTGGGGGAGCACGGCAGCTTCACGCGCGCCGGGGAAGCGCTCGGGCGGACGCAGTCGGCGGTCAGCCGGGCGGTTGCCGCACTGGAAGGCGCGCTCGGCGGGCCGGTCGTGCATCGCGGCGAGGTCGGTTTCACCGAATTGGGCCGCACGGTGGCGGCGCACGCTTCGGTGGTGCTGGGCGGATTGCGGACGATCAACGAGCTCGCCGCGGACGTTCGCGCGCCGACGTTGCGGGTCGGTGCGGTGGCGAGTGCGTTGGTGCGCTTCGTGCCGACGGCAGTGCAGCGGCTGCGCCGGGATTGGCCGCGGAGCCAGGTGCTCACGTTGCAGGGTGAGGACGACGAACTCGTCAGCTGGCTCGCCGACGGCACCATCGATCTCGCCGTGACCACCCAGTCCGGTCCGGATTCTCAGCGGATGATCGACGACGAATTCCTTGCCGTAGTGCCGAAGGAGCATCCGGCCAGTCGTCGGGACCGGGTCGGGCTCGCGGAGCTGATCCAGCTTGGGGTCGCCGATCCGGGCGGAACGTGTGGTCCCGCGTTGGCGGAGGGATTCGCCGCGCACGGGGTCGAATGGCGGCCGGATCATGTGGTTCGCGACGTCGGGACCGTGGTCGCGATGGCTGCCGCCGGAATTACTGCGGGGGTCGCGCCGGCGATGGCATTGCCGGATCCGCCACCGCCCTCCGTCGCGGTCCGGCCGCTGGAGCCGCGGCTGTCGCGCGCCGTCTACCTGCACTATCGCTCGGCCGACCAGGACGCCGCCCACTTTGTGGAACGACTGCCCACCTGGTGATATTCGTCGCCCTGCCGTTCCCGCGGTCGCGAAGTTACCGTGTCCGCATGGACGACTGGACTCCGCGGACCCGCGCGATCGCGGCGGGCCGGCCGCACGGCCCCGGCGAGCCGCTGAACACGCCGATCGTGGCCACGAGCACCTTCGAGGCCGGCGGGGACGCGGTGTATTCCCGCTCCGACGGAACGGCCACTTGGGACTCGTTCGAAGAGGTCGTCGGGTCGCTGGAAGGCGGCACTGCGGTCGCCTTCGCGTCGGGGGTCGCGACGTTGTCCGCAGTGCTGGATTCGTTGCCGGTCGGGTCGACGGTTGCGGTTCCGTCATTCAGTTACGCCGTCACGCGCGGAGCGTTGAAGCACGCACAGCAAATCGGCCGCCTCACGGTCACCGAATTGGAGCCGACGGACACTCAGGCGTGGCTCGACTGCGATGCCGATCTGTTGTGGCTTGAATCGCCGACTAATCCGACGCTCGACGTGATGGAGATCGAGACGATCGCGCGCGGCACGCGGGGACGCGTGGTTGTCGACAACACCTTCGCGACTTCGCTGTATCAGCAACCACTGTCGCTCGGCGCGGACATCGTGGTGCACAGCGCGACGAAGCTCATCGGCGGACACAGCGACCTTCTGCTCGGCGTCGCGGTCGCGAACGATGAGAACACTGTGGACGAACTTCGCGCGGCACGGACTCGGGTCGGCGCGACACCGGGCACGCTCGAGACTTGGCTCGCTTTACGCGGTCTGCGGACGCTTCCGGTGCGGCTCGCCGAGCAGACCCGGACCGCGGAGTTGCTGGTGTCCCGGTTGGCGGAACACCCGGCGGTAACCAAGGTTCGCTACCCCGGTTTCGGGATGATGGTGGCGTTCGAGGTCGCCGGCACCGACGCGGCGGACAAGGTGTGCGCGAGCGTGCGGTTGATCCGGTCGGCGACGAGCCTCGGCGGGGTAGAAAGCCTGGTGGAACGGCGTGCGTGGCTTCCCGGCGAGGAACGCGTGCCGCCGGGGCTGATCCGGTTTTCCGTCGGGCTGGAAGACCCGGAGGACCTGTGGCGGGATTTGCTGACCGCGCTCGGCTGATTTCCGCCACTTATTAACGAGGGCTGTGCGGGTTGCCTGGCGACTGTTACGGTATGGGCACGGCGGGCCGGAATTCCGGCATCCGGGCGAAATCATCGCCGCCAGGAAGGCGTTCGTTACCGCTTTCTCTCGTGTCATTAATCACCAGCTAAAGGGTTACCTCTTTGGGCTGAATCTTCGGCAGGATCAGCGGGCGCGGTGGGGGTCATCGCGCATTTCTCAGAGGGGTAATCATCTTGAAGAAGACCCTGGGCAGACTCGCGGGCGCTGTGCTCGCGGGCGCCCTGATCAGCCTTGCCGTCGTGCCTGCCGCGAACGCGGAGGAGGCCCCGGCGACGTCCTCCTCGGCGCCGGCCACCTCCGGCGAGACGGCTCCCACCTCGGAGGCTCCGGCCAGCGAGACCGGCAAGCCGACTGAGCCGGGCAAGCCGACGGAGACCGGCAAGCCGACCGAGACGGGCAAGCCGACCGAGACCGGCAAGCCCACCGAGACGGGCAAGCCGACCGAGACCGGCAAGCCGACCGACTCGAGCAAGCCGACCACGCCGACCTCGGAGACCAGCACTCCGGAAGAGCCGCCGTACGTGGACGACATCGGCTTCGGCCTCGACCTCGAGGACGGCTACGGCGCTGTGGTGATCGCGTGCGCCGCGGGGGAGCCGACCGGCTTGCACTCCAACGACTTCGACCTCGTCGAGGGCCCGCACCAGGACGAGACCGACGGCCGCTACTGGTCGTGGATCGTCAAGCGCCACGAAGGCGTTTCGTTCGACAACGGCACCGTGCGCGCGGTCTGGACCTGCGGTGGCAAGCCGACTGACGGCGGCAAGCTTCCCCCGGCGGGCGGCGCGGGCGCGGGTTCCGCTGGCACCACCGGCGGCCACGGCGGTTCGCAGGTGAAGTACGCGCCGAAGCACGGCGTCGAAACCGGCTTCGGGGGCATGGCCGCCTGATGACCAGGAAGTACGGGCAGGGCGTCGCTCTCGCGGGCGCTCTGCTCCTCTCCCTCTCGCTGAGCGCGTGCGGTTCGGACGCCCCGGCGGCGCCCGCCGCGCAGGCTCCGGCCAGTGCGGCGGTCCCGGTGACCAAGCCGTTCACCGGGCTGCGGCCGACGTCGGTCGAGATCCCGAAGATCGGCGCGAAATCGTCGCTGATCACCGTGATGCCCAACAAGGACGGGCAGATTTCGGTGCCGTCGGTGAAGAACCCGATGCAGGCCGCGTGGTACCGGCTTTCGCCGGTGCCGGGCGACGTGGGCCCGGCGATCGTGCTCGGGCACGTCGACGGCGACCACAAGCCGGGGATCTTCTACAAGCTCAAGGACGTGAACCCGGGCGACGAGGTCGACGTCGAACGCAGCGACGGCAAGAAGCTGAGGTTCGTGGTGGACCACAAGGACCAGGTCCCCAAGGACACGTTCCCGACCCAGGCCGTCTTCGGCAACACGGACAAGCCGCAGCTGCGCATCATCACCTGCGGCGGCGTGTTCGACCGCGCCGAGCACAGCTACAAAGACAACATCGTGGTGTACGCGAACCTGGTCTCCTGACTCAGGTCAGCAGCGGAGTGAGCAGCGTTCGCTGGTCCTTCGGCACGTATTCCGCGTAATTGTCATACAGCGCTTGACGCGCCAGCCGCGCCGCCGACTCCCCGTCGGCGGCGCGGATCGCGTTCAGCACCTCTTCGTGGTGCCGCAGCCACGAGTGCATCAGCGTGCCGCGGTCGTTGGCGTGGCTGAGTTTGTCCTCGATCAATTCCAGCACCACGCCGCGGACCACTTCGCCGCTGACCACCAGCAGTGGATTCCGCGAAACTCGCGCGATGACGTCATGGAAAGCGACGTCCGCGCGGCTGAATTCGGCGTATCCGTCCGCGGTCGCCATTCCTTCCAACGCGGCGTCGAGCGCGGACAAATCCTCGGCGGTGCGCAGTTCCGCGGCCAGCAGATGCGACGAACCGTCCAGCACCATCCGGAATTGCAGCAGTTCCGCCAGTCCGACGTGTTCCGCTCTCGCCAGCCGGTGCATCGACCGGTGCAGCGCGCCCGGCGAAGCGGCCAGCACCTCGGGTCCGCGTGGATCGCCCGGTCGCGATCGGATCAGCTCGGCGGCCTGGAGCACCCGCAGCGCCTCGCGCACGGTCGAGCGGCCGACGCCGAACTGCGTCATCAGCTCCCGTTCCCCGGGCAGCCGTTCACCGGGTTTGAGGCGGCCGCTCACCACGGCTTCCTCGATCTGCTCGACGATCCGCTCGTAGGCGCGGACCGGAGCCACCGGTTCGAACTTCATCTTGACCTCGGTGTCTGCCGGATGCGAGTCTGCCTAGGGTTACTGGTCAGACCAGTGTACTGAGTTGGAGGCGGCGTGGGCATATCATCGCGACAGCCTGCTCGCGACGCCGACTGGGTGCGGGTATCCCGCAGGGCACAGGAGGCGGAATGAAAGCCCGGAGCCTTGCGGCGGCACTGGCGCTGCTGCTCGTGACGTCCGGCTGCTCGGCAGGCTCCAGCGCGAGCGTTTCCCCAGGTCCGGACACGCTTTCCGTGGGCTACACGGCGGAACCGGCGAACTTCGACTTCACCCGTTCCGACGGCGTGGCCATCCCGCAGGCGCTGCTCTACAACGTCTACGAGGGCCTGGTGAAGCTCGATCCGCAGGGCCGGATCGAGCCGCTGCTCGCGAAGTCCTGGACGATCAGCCCGGACCGCAAAACCTACGATTTCCAGCTGCAGCAGGGCGTCAAGTTCAGCAACGGCGCTCCGTTCACCGCCTCCGACGTCCAGTTTTCGCTGATGCGGGTCAAGACCGACTGGACGATCTCGCTCAAGTCGGCGATGGACGTCGTAGACCACGTCGAGGTCGTCGCGCCGGACCACGCTCGCGTGGTGCTGTCGAAGCCCAGCAACGGCTGGCTGTTCAGCCTCACCAGCAGGCTCGGGGCGATGTTCAGCCCGACCGGCGTCGCGGATCTGGCGAACCATCCGGTCGGCACCGGGCCGTACGAGGTGGCCTCGCGCCGGCGTGGCGATTCCATTGTGCTGCGGGAGAATCCGCGGTACTGGGGCCAGAAACCGGCGTATCGCACCGTGGTGCTCAAGTACTTCGCCGATCCGACCGCGCTCAACAACGCACTGCTGTCCAACGGGATCGACGTGATCTCCAATCTCACCTCGGCCGATTCGATCCCGCAGTTCCAGGGCGACGACCGGTTCACCGTGCAGCAGGGCACCACGAACAGCGAGGTCACGCTGGCGTTCAACGGCCGTCGCGCGCCGCTGAACGACGTGCGCGTCCGCCGTGCGCTCACCTACGCCATCGATCGGAAAGCCGTCCTGGACCTGGTTTTCAGCGGTCGCGGCACGCTCATCGGCAGCATGGTCCCGCCCACCGATCCGTGGTACGAGGACCTATCGAAGGTCTACTCGTACGACCCGGCGAAGGCGAAGCAGTTGCTCGCCGAGGCGGGCGTGCACGACCTCAAGCTGCGGCTACGGATTCCGAACCTTCCCTACGCGGTATCGGCGGCGCAGGTCGTGCAGTCGCAGCTGGCGGACATCGGCGTCACCGCGACGATCGAGCCGCTCGACTTCCCGGCGGTGTGGCTCAAGCAGGTCTTCACCGACCACGACTTCGACCTGTCGATCATCCAGCACGTCGAGGCCCGCGACATCGCGACGTTCGGAAAGCCCAAGTACTACTGGGGTTACGACAGCAAGCGCGTGCAGCAGCTGCTCGCCGCGGCGGACAGCGGCACGCCGCAGGAGCAGGTGGCGGACATGAAGGAGGTCGCGCGGCAGCTGAACACCGACGCGGCCGCGGACTGGCTTTTCCTGTTCCCGAACGTCGTGGTCGCCAAGAAGAAGGTGACCGGGCTCGCGCGCAACCAGGTCAGCGAATCCTTCGACCTGACCGGGGTGAGGCCCGCATGACCGCGCGCGTGCTGCGGCGGGTGGCCGTCTTCGCGGTGAGCCTGTTCGTGGCGTCCATTGTGGTGTTCCTGTTCATGGCGGTGCTGCCGGGCGATCCCGCGCAGGTCGCGCTGGGCGTGAACGCGACGCCGGAGCTGCTCGCGAAGACCCGCGCCGAATTCGGCATCGACCGGCCGCTGGTCGAGCAATACCTGAGCTGGATGGGCGGCGTGCTGCACGGCGACTTCGGCCGTTCGTATGTCACGCGCGAGGCGATCAGCCCGCAGCTGGTGGACCGGCTCGGCGTCACGTTGTGGCTGGTCGGCGCGGGAATGATCGTCGCGCTGGTGATCGCTCTGCCCGCTGGCGCGTTCGCCGCGGTGCGGCATCGCAAGGCCAGCGGCGTCGCGGTTTCCGGGCTGTCGCAGGTGGGGGTGGCGATCCCGGCGTTCCTCGCGGGCATCATCCTGGTGCAGATTTTCGCCGTCCAGCTGCGCTGGCTGCCGAGCGGCGGATGGACGCCACCGGACCAGGACGCGGGCGAATTCCTGCGCGGACTGATCCTCCCGGCGTTGTCGCTCGGGCTCGTGCAAGGCGCGGTGCTCACCCGCTACGTCCGCTCCGCGGTACTCGACACGCTCGGCCAGGACTACCTGCGCACCGCGAGGTCCAAGGGCCTGCTGCCTGGTCAGGCGTTGTTTCGGCATGGGTTGCGCAACGCGTCCGTCCCGGTGGTCACCGTGCTCGGCCTGCAGCTGACGACGCTGCTGATCGGCGCGGTCGTGGTGGAGCGGGTGTTCGTGCTGCCCGGGCTCGGCAGCATGCTGCTGGACGCGGTCGCGCGGCGCGATTTGCTGACCGTGCAAGGGATCGTGCTGGTACTGGTCGCCGGGGTGCTGCTGGTGAACTTCGTGGTCGACGTGCTGTATTCGGTGCTCGACCCGAGACTGCGGGGGTCCTGATGCGCCGCAACGGAAATCTCCTGCTCGGCGGGATTCTGGTCGCGCTCGTCGTGCTGGCCGCGCTGGTGTCGTTCGTCTGGACGCCGTACGACCCGGTGCAGGTCAACGCGGCGGACCGGTTGCTCGGCTTCTCCGCGCAGCATCTGTTTGGGACGGACAAATTCGGCCGCGACGTCTTCAGCCAGCTCCTCGTCGGTGCACGGACGACGCTGTACGTCGGCGTCGTCGCGGTCGGAATCGCGGCGGTGATCGGCACGCCGCTGGGTGTGCTGGCGGCGATGTCCCCGCGCTGGCTCGGCGAGTTCGTGATGCGGGTGAACGACCTGGTGCTCGCGTTTCCCGCGCTGCTGCTGGCGATCATGTTCGGCGCGGTCTTCGGTGCGGACACGCTCACCGCGATGGCCGCCATCGGCATCGCGACCATCCCGTCGTTCGCCCGGATCGCCCGGTCCGGGTCGCTGCAGGTGATGAGCAGCGAGTACGTGCTGGCGGCGCGGGCCGGCGGACGGTCCCGGCCGCGGATCGCCTGGACGCACGTGCTGCCGAACATCGGTGGGCTGCTGATCGTGCAGGCTTCGGTGTCGTTCGCGATCGCGGTGCTGGCCGAGGCGGCGCTGTCGTTCCTCGGGTTCGGCACCCGGCCGCCGACGCCGTCGTGGGGCCGGATGCTGCAGGAATCGCAAGAGCTGCTCACCGCGCATCCGCGGCTGGCGCTCGTGCCCGGTGTCGCGATCGCGTTGGCAGTGCTCGGGTTCAACCTCCTCGGCGACGGTCTGCGCGACCGTCTCGACCCCCGATTGGCGGCGCGGGTATGACGCTGACGGTGGAGAACCTGCAGGTCGCGGACCTGGTGCGCGGGATCTCGTTCGAACTGGGCGCGGGTGAGCGGGTCGGGCTGATCGGCGAATCCGGGTCGGGGAAATCGCTGACCGCGCTGTCCGTGCTGGGCCTGCTGCCGGAAGGGCTGTCGGCCACCGGCTCGGTGCGGCTCGACGGCCGGGAGCTGCTCGGTGCGCCGGAAAAGGAGCTGTCCCGGTTGCGCGGCAACGGGATGGCGATGGTGTTTCAGGAGCCGATGACGGCGCTGAACCCGGCGATGCGGATCGGACGGCAGGTCACCGAGCCGTTCCGGGTGCACGGCCGTCGCGGGCGTCCGGCGGAGGAACTGCTTGCCGCGGTTGGCTTGCCGGGGGTCGCGCGGGCGTACCCGCATCAGCTGTCCGGCGGGCAGCGGCAGCGGGTGGTGCTGGCGATCGCGCTGGCCAACGACCCGGCGCTGCTGATCTGCGACGAACCGACGACCGCGCTGGACGTCACCGTGCAGGCGCAGATTTTGTCGCTGATCAGGCAGCGGCTGTCGGCGGAAAGCTCGCTGCTGTTCATCACGCACGATCTGGCGGTGGTGGCGCAGATGTGCGACCGGGTGCTGGTGATGCTCAACGGGTCCATTGTGGAGCATGGTTCGACGCGGGAGGTTTTGACCGCACCGAAGCACGCCTACACCCAGCGGTTGCTTGCGGCGTCTGACCTGGAGGGCGCGCGATGATCTCCGTACGGGACTTGGAGCGGCGGTACGCACGGCGGGACGTGCACGCGTTGCGCGGCGTGAGTTTCGACGTTTCCGCTGGTGAACGGTTCGGGATCGTCGGCGAGTCGGGCTCGGGGAAGTCCACGCTGGTGCGTTTGCTCGCCGCGCTGGACCGGCCGACCGCGGGCACGGTGTCGTTCCAGGGAAAGCGGATTGACGCGCTGCCCGAACGAAAGCTGAGGTTCCTGCGCCGGGAAATGCAGATCGTTTTCCAGGATCCAATGGGCTCCCTCGATCCGCGGATGCGTGTGCGGGATATCGTGTCGGAACCGCTCGGTCGCCGGTCGCCGGAGCGCGTCGCCGAGCTGCTGACCGCGGTCGGACTGCCCGAGGACGCGGCGATGCGGTACCCGCACCAGTTCTCCGGCGGGCAACGGCAACGGATCTCGATCGCTCGCGCGCTCGCGCCGAACCCGAGTGTGCTGATCGCGGACGAACCAGTGAGCGCACTGGACGTTTCGGTACGCGCGCAGATTTTGGATCTGCTGGCCCGGCTGGTCGACGAGTTCTCGCTGACGCTGGTTTTCGTATCGCACGACCTCGGCGTGGTGCGGCATGTCTGCGATCGCGTCGCGGTGATGCGGAGCGGGGAGATCGTGGAAATCGGTGCGGTCGACCAGGTTTACGCCGCGCCGGAGCACGAGTACACCCGGGAACTGCTGGCCGCCGCGCCCAATCTGCGGACCGAGCTGGCCCGGTTGAAGGGAGAAACGGATGCCTGACTACCCGGACGGCCTGCCGATCGGTCCCGGCTGGGTGTCCACAGTGGATACTGCGGACGTCGTGTTTCCCTACGATGGCAGCGTGATCGGCAAAGCACCGGTCGGCACCGCGGAGCTGGCTGCGCGGGCTGTCGACGAGGCGGTGGCGGTTGCTCGCGAAGTCGCTTCGCTGCCTTCGCGGACCCGTCGGACGTTGCTGAACGACGTCGCTTCGGTGATCCGCGAACGTCGAGCGGAATTTGAGCGACTGCTCGTGCTGGAGACTGGAAAACCGCTGGTCGACTGCCAGGTCGAGGTCGCGCGGACGATCGTCACCTGGGAGGCCGCGGCTGAGGAAGTGTCGCGGCTGCATGGCGAAACCGTGCCGCTCGACCTGTTGCCGTCCGGCGACGGGCTGGTCGGGTTCTGGAAGCGCAAGCCGATCGGCGTGGTGGTCGGCATCGCGGGGTTCAACTATCCGCTGCTGCTGGCGTCGCACAAAATCGCCCCCGCGATCGCGGCGGGCTGTCCGGTGGTGGTGAAGCCCGCGCCGCAAACGCCGTTGGCGACGCTGTGGCTGGTGCACCTGGTGCGCTCGTGCACTGACCTGCCCGCGATGGTTCAGCTGGTCACCGGAGACGCTTCCGTCGGGTCGGCGCTGGTCACGGACCGGCGGATCGGTGCGGTGTCCTTCACTGGCTCGGCCGCCGTCGGCCACCAGATCGCCCGCGACGCCGCGCCGACGAAGACCCTGCTGGAGTTGGGCTCGAACGCTGCGCTGGTGGTCGCGGAGGACGCCGATCTCGATGCGGCCGCCGATGCCGTGCTGCGTGGCGGGTTCTATGCGTCCGGACAGGCCTGCATTTCCGTACAACGGGTGTTGGTGGTGTCGGCCGTGGCCGCGGAGTTCACCGACAAGGTGCTCGCGCGGCTCGGTGAAGTGACTATTGGTGACCCACGTTCGCCGGACACTCGCGTCTCGGCGCTGATAGATGAACGTTCGACCGCCCGCGTAGCCGAATGGATCGACAAAGCGCTCGCCGCGGGTGCACGGCTGCTGGCTGGTGGCTCGGTGCGCGACGGCGTACTGGAGCCGACTGTGCTCGCGGACGTCCCGGACGGCGTCGAATGCTGGGACGAGGAGATCTTCGGCCCGGTCGTCTGTCTGCGCACAGTGTCCGATGTGGACGAAGCGTTCGCCGCGGTCAACGCGTCGCGGTACGGCTTGCACGCGAGCGTGTTCAGCCGTTCGTTGAAGACCGCGTTCCGGGCGCTGGACGAGCTGGAGGTCGGCGGGGTAGTGGTGAACGAGGTGCCGGGTTTCCGGTCCGACACGATGCCGTACGGCGGGGTCAAGGACTCCGGGATCGGCCGCGAGGGGCCGCGATTCGCCGTGGAAGAGCTGACCGTGACCAGGATGGCGGTGCTGCGCCCGTGAACTACGCCGGACTGTTCCGCATGGACGGCCGCCGGGCCGTCGTGCTCGGCGCGGGCAGCGGAATCGGCCGCGAGGCCGCCCGAGCGCTGGCCGCCCACGGTGCGTCGGTGATCTGCGCGGACCGCGACGTCACCGCCGCTCGGGAGACCGGCGTCGGCGAGGCGTACGAGATCGACCTGCTCGCCCCTGGTGCCATCTCTGCTGCCGCCACCGAACTAGGCCCGCTGGACGCCGTCGTGCTGACCGCAGCCACCAACGTCCGGAAACGCCTGCTCGACTACACGCGCGAAGAGTTCGACCGGGTGGTGGAGCTGAACCTAGGCGTCGCCTTCGAGGTGCTACGCGCGTTCGGCGCTCCGATGGTCGCGCAAGGCCGGGGAAGCATCATCGGCTTCTCTTCGATCCGCGGTACCACCGTCGAACCCGGCCAAGGCCCGTACGCAGCGACGAAGGGCGGCCTAGTGCAGCTGTTCCGCACCGCGGCCGCTGAGTTCGGACCGTCCGGCGTACGCGTCAACGCCATCGCCCCTGGCGTTGTAGAGACACCACTGACCGCGCAGATCAAAGCGCGCCCCGACTGGTACGACGCCTACGCCCAGAAGGGAGCCCTCGGCCGCTGGGCGCGCGCCGACGAGCTGGCCGGCGCAGTCGTGTACCTCGCTTCGGACGCTTCGACCTTCGTCACCGGCTCCGTCCTCGCCGTCGACGGCGGCTGGACCGCAGTCGACGGTCGCTTTGACCCACCCGCTTCGTGAATCGGAGGTTCCGCGATGACCGAATTGGCCGACCTGACCGCTAACGAGCTGGTAGCCGGGTACCGCGCGCAGACGTTCTCGCCGGTCGAAGTCACCGAAGCCGTCCTCGCCCGCATCGACGCCCGCGAGCCGGAACTACGCACCCTGTACGCGTACGACGCCGCTTCGGCCCGCGAAGCAGCGAAGGCGTCCGAAGCACGCTGGCACGCCGGCGAACCCTCCGGACCCATTGATGGCGTCCCGCTGACGTTGAAGGAAAACATCGCCTCCGTCGGCGTCCCCACGCCGCTAGGCACCGCCGCCACTTCACTAACGCCTGCTTCGACCGACGCTCCCGCCGCGGCGCGCGTACGCGAGTCAGGCGCAGTACTGCTCGCGAAGACGACCATGCCCGACTACGGCATGCTCACCTCCGGCCTTTCAAGCTTCCACGCCGCCTCGCGCAACCCGTGGGATGTCACGCGCACCCCCGGCGGCTCCAGCGCCGGTGCCGCCTCCGCAGCCGCCGCGGGTTACGGCCCTCTCCACGTAGGCACCGACATCGGTGGCTCGATCCGTCTCCCCGCCGGCTGGTGCGGTTTGGTCGGCTTGAAACCCAGCTTCGGCCGCGTGCCCGTCGACCCGCCCTTCCTCGGCCGCGTCGCCGGACCCTTGACCAGGACCGTCGCGGACACCGCCCTGCTGATGAGCGTCCTGGCCCAACCCGACCCGCGAGACCACCTCAGCCTGCCACCCGCTTCGATCGACTGGCTTTCCCTGTCCGGTTCCCTCGCTGGCCTTCGCGTCGGCCTCCACCTGGACCCGGGCGTCGGCCTCTCCGTCACCCCGGTGATCGCTGACGCGGTCACGGCCGCGGCCAACCTGTTTTCCGCCGCCGGTGCGATCGTGGAACCCATCGCCCCTTTCCTGACCCGCGAGCACCTGGACGGCCTGGACACCTTCTGGCGCGTCCGAGCCTGGTCGGACATGGCCGCGTTGTCCGAAGACCAGCGCGCGAAAGTGTTGCCGTACATCGCGGAATGGGCTGCCGGGGGAGCAGCCGCGTCCGGTGTGGACACTTACCGCGGTTTCGCCGCCATCGACGCGATCAGCGTGGCAGCCCTGCGTGCGACGGAACCGTACGACGTTGTCCTGTCGCCAACCTGCCCCGTCGGGCCCCCGCCCGCGGACTGGCCGTCCCCGACGAATGACCCGAAGCGGCCGTTCGAGCACATCGCTTTCACCGTCCCGTACAACATGTCCGGCCAGCCCGCGGTGTCGCTGAACTGCGGCTACACCCCGGAGGGCTTGCCGATCGGCCTGCAGATCGCGGGACGTCGCTTCGCGGACCTGGAGGTGCTGCGGGTCGCGGCGGCATTCGAGGAGCTGCGCGGGGAACAGCGTCCTTGGCCGGTCAGCTGAGCGGCTTGCCCGCGCCGATCGCCTCCGCCAACGCCAGCACCCGCCGGGCGTTCTCCACGTGCAGGTTCTCGATCATCCGCCCGTCCACCGTCACCACACCGCGTCCCTCGGCCGAAGCCTCTTCGAACGCCGCGATGATCCGTCGCGACCGGTCGATCTCCTCCTCTGACGGCGCGAAGATCCGGTTGCACGGCTCCACCTGCGAAGGGTGGATCAACGTCTTCCCGTCGAAGCCGTACTGCCGCCCCTGCACGCATTCCGCCTCGAAGCCGGCCGCGTCCTTGACGTCGTTGTAGACCCCGTCCAGGATCACCTTTCCGGTCGCCCGGGCGGCCAGCAGGCACAGCGAAAGCCCGCCCAGCAACGGACCCCGGCCGGGGACGAACTCCGCGTGTAATTCCTTCGCCAGGTCGTTCGTGCCCATCACCAGTACGGTCAGCCGTTCCGACGCCCCGGCGATCTCTTCCGCGTGCAGCATCGCGACGGGCGTTTCCACCATCGCCCAGATCTTCGTGTGCTCCGGCGCTCCGCCCAGCTCCAGCGCGCGCTCGATGTTGTGAACCTCGGCCGCCGAATTCACCTTCGGCACCACCACAGCGGCCGGACCGGCGGCGGCTGCGGCGCGCAAGTCGGCGTCGTGCCATTCGGTGTCCAGGCCGTTGACCCGGATCGTCACCTCGCGCGAGCCATAAGTACCGACTGCGGCGCAGACCCGCTCCCGTGCGGCTTCCTTCGCGTCAGGGGCGACGGCGTCTTCCAGGTCCAGGATCAACGCGTCCGCCGGAAGGGTCTTCGCCTTCTCCAGCGCGCGTTCGTTCGCGCCAGGCATATAGAGCACGGACCGCCGCGGGCGCAGCTCGGTCATGACTGGATCTCCTTCGTCGCGGCGTCGTACGCGGCGGCCAGTTCGGGGTCGGTCGCGGCCAGTTCGTCGGCCAGTTCCACGACCACCCGGCACTGCTTGACCGAGGCGTCGTCCTGCATTTTCCCGTCGATCATCACCGCGCCGGTGCCGTCGCCCATCTCGGCGATCACGCGGCGAGCCCAGGCCACGTCGGCGGGCGAAGGCGAGAACACCTTCTTCGCGATGTCGATCTGCACCGGGTGCAGGCTCCAGGCACCGACGCAGCCGAGCAGGAACGCGTTGCGGAACTGGTCCTCGCACGCCACCACGTCGCGGATGTCACCGAACGGTCCGTAGTACGGCAGGATGCCGTTCATCGCACACGCGTCGACCATCCGCGCGACCGTGTAGTGCCACAGATCCTGCTGATACGTCGACCGGCCCTCGTTGAGATCTTCACCGACCGGGTCGGTGCGCACCAGATAACCCGGGTGCCCGCCGCCGACGCGGGTCGTCTTCATCCGGCGGCTCGCGGCCAGGTCGGCCGGGCCCAGGGAGATGCCCTGCATGCGCGGCGACGCCCCGGCGATCTCCTCGACGTTCGCCACGCCGCTCGCCGTTTCCAGGATCGCGTGCACCAGCAGCGGTTCCGTCAGTCCGGCCCGCGCTTCCAGCTGCGCCAGCAACCGGTCGACGTAATGAATGTCCTGCGCGCCTTCGACCTTCGGGATCATGATCACGTCGAGCTTGTCGCCGATCTCGGTGACCAGCGTGATCAGGTCGTCCAGCACCCAGGGCGAGTCGAGGCTGTTCACCCGGGTCCACAGCTGGGTGCGGCCGAAATCCGTCGCCTTCGCGATCGACACCAGCCCGGCGCGCGCGGCTTCCTTGCGGTCAGCGCGGACGGCGTCCTCGAGGTTGCCCAGCAGCACGTCGGTCTTCTTCGCGAGGTCGGGGACCTTCGCGGCCATCTTTTCGTTGCCGGGATCGAAAAAGTGGATCATGCGCGACGGCCGCACCGGGATCTGCCGCGGCGGCTGCGGCGCTCCGACGGCGAGCGGGGCGAAGAAGTCCTTCGGCGAGCGCATCCTGGTCCTCCCGGCGGGTACTTGACCGACGAGTAACCCTAAACCGGAGACCCGGACCCTCGCTGCGGCGAAGCTCACCCGCCATCCGGGTGACGCCGGTGACCAGCGGAAGTCCACTGTGGAACCGAGGTTATTAGGCCGATCGGAGTAAGCCATTGCGCCGCCTGCCCTGCCTCGCGCGGGGCGGCGCGACACCCCAGGGGACGCGCTCCGTACCCGCCACTCACCTCCGTCTCACTCGGTTGGCCGCACGGTCGGGCTGAAGTCGAATGACCGCCTACCGACCGGTCACCGACCGCTGAGCGCCGCCGATCGCACGTGCCTCGGCAACCCGGAGACCTCGCGACTTTGCCCTGGTACTCAGTTCATGTACCGGTTTTCGCCGGTACGAGGAACAGGTGCTTGAAGGAGGCGGACTCGTGGCGGCTACCCCACAGAACACCGAGCGCTCGACGGTCGCCGGCGGTGCGAAGCGCAGCCGGACGACAGCGAGCCGGGTGCTGCCGCCGATCGAGCTCCCCGCGAGCGTCGACGAGCTGGCGCGCAAGGCCGCGGCCCTGCTGGGCTGGAACGGCGTAGTGCTGCCCGCGACGACCCTGCTCGGCCGCAAGGTCAGCATCGTCGCGAAGCTCAAGACCGACGTGCACGCGGAGCGGATCGCGATGGGTGTCGGTCCCGTCGCCGATCGCGCCCTCGTCGACACCTGGACCTGGCCAGAGCTGGCCGCGACCGCACCCGCGCCGGCCGCCGAGATCATCGGCGTCCTCGCGGTCGCCCGGCACTGGCGGACCGCGATGGCCTCCGCGGTGCCCTTCTCGCGCTACGGCGAGGCCGCGATGGTGCTCCCATCGCCTGCCGTGCTGACCGATGACTACGTGACGAACTGCCTGCCGCGCGCCCGCGCCTACGGCCTCGCGGTCGTCACCGCAGACCCGTACGCCACCACCGACCTCGACCTCGACACCCATCACGACCGGGTGCTGCTGCAGGAGGACCCGGTTTCGCGCTGGGTCAACGAGATGGCCTACGACCTGCTGCTGCGCGAGGACGCCGACGCTCCGGTCCCCGCCGAGGCGGACTGAACTCCCGGCGTCGGGCTTGGCGCGGCGATAGAGTCGGGCTCATGCGAGTCGTCATTGCTGGTGGACACGGCCAGATCGCCCTGCACTTGGAAAAGCTGCTCGCGCAGCGGCACGACGCGCCGGTCGGCATCGTGCGCAACCCGGACCACGAAGCCGACCTCACCGCGGTAGGCGCCGAGACCGTCGTGCTCGACCTCGAAAAGTCCGATGTGGACGCCGTCGCCACGGCGCTCGAAGGCGCGGACGCCGCGGTGTTCTCCGCGGGCGCTGGTCCGGGCAGCGGCGAGGGGCGCAAAGACACTGTGGACCGCGGCGCGGCCGTGCTGTTCGCCGAGGCCGCGGAGCGAGCGGGCGTCCGCCGGTTCATCCAGGTCGGTTCGATCAACGCGGACAAGGCGGACGACCCCGGGCACGAGCCGGTTTTCGCCGCTTACCTGCGGGCCAAGCGTGCCGCCGAAGAGGATCTCAAGGCCCGCGACCTCGACTGGACGATCCTGCGTCCCGGGCGGCTCACCAACGATTCCGGCACCGGCCGGGTGAAGATCGCGGAGACGACCGGGGGCGGGGAGATCCCGCGCGAGGACGTCGCCGCGGTGCTGCTGGCGCTGCTCGACACCCCGGCGACCGCCCGGCGCACGCTGGAGCTGGTCTCCGGCGACGACGCCATCGCCGACGCGTTGTCCCGGATCTGATGCGCGACATCGCGGTTTTCAGCGGCAGCGCGCATCCCGAACTCGCCGAGGAAATCTGCGCCAACCTGGGCGTTCCGCTGCTTCCGGTGCAGATCGACCGGTTCGCCAACGACTGCCTGCAGGTCCAGCTCCAGGCCAACTGCCGCGAGCGGGACGTCTTCCTGATTCAGCCGCTGGTCAAACCGGTGCAGGAAAACCTGGTCGAGCTGCTGCTGATGCTCGACGCGGCCCGGGGAGCCTCGGCCGCGCGCACCACCGTCGTGATGCCGCACTATTCCTACGCGCGCTCGGACAAAAAGGACGCGCCGCGGATCTCCATCGGCGGCAGGCTGGTCGCGGATTTGATGGTGACCGCGGGCGCGAACCGCGTGCTCACCATGACGCTGCACTCGCCGCAGGTGCATGGATTCTTCAGCGTGCCGGTCGACCATCTGCACGCGCTGCACGAGCTGGCCCAGTACTTCCGGCAATACGACCTCTCGGAAACCACGGTCGTGTCGCCGGATTTGGGCAACGCCAAGGAAGCCGCGCATTTCGCCCGGCTGCTCGGCGCGAAGGTCGCGGCTGGAGCGAAACAGCGGTTCGCCGACGACCGGGTCGAGATCACGTCGGTGATCGGCGAGATCGCCGGCCGCGACATCATCGTGCTGGACGACGAGATCGCGCGCGGCAGCACGGTGCTGGAACTGCTGGACCGGCTGCGCGAACTGGGCGCACGGTCGATCCGGGTGGCCTGCACGCACGGCCTGTTCGCCGACGGCGCGCTTAAGCGGATCGGCGGCCAGGAGGACGTGCTGGAGATCGTCTGCACGAACACCGTGCCGGTGCCCGCTGAGGAACGCACGGAGAAACTGCGGATCCTGTCCATCGCCCCGGCGCTGGCCGAGGCGATGCGGCGAATCCACAATGGAGAGTCGGTCAGCTCGCTGTTCGAACCGAGCTGATCACGCGGTGCCGAGTACCCGGTCGAGATAGGTGTTCGCGAACGTCCCGGCCGGGTCGCATTCCTTGCGGATCCGCAGGAAATCGTCGAAGTGCGGGTAGCGGGTGCGCAGCACGGAGGCGTCGAGGTCGTGCATCTTGCCCCAGTGCGGCCGCCCGCCTACCTGGCCCGCGATGGCCTCGAACGCGGCGAAGTATTCGCGGTAAGGCATGCCGAGGAACTGGTGGATCGCGATGTAGGCGGAATCGCGGCCGTTCGCGGTGGACAGCCAGATGTCGTCCGCCGCAGCCACGCGCACCTCGACCGGGAACGCCACCGGATCTTTCAGCCGCGGCACCACTCCACGCAGTTCGGCCAGCACGTCGAGCACGGATTCGCGCGGGACCGCGTACTCCGATTCCACGAACCGCACGCCGCGATGGGTCACGAAAACGCGGTGCGAGAGATCGCTGTACTCCCGGGGCGACGAGACCTGCGACGCGAACGCGCCGAGCGGCCGCACCAGCTTCGGTACCGCACGGCCGAGCCGGCAAAGCCCGCCGAACGCGACATTCTCGGTGAGCTCGTAGTCCACGAACTGCCGCAGACGGGACAGCGGTTTCCGCTCGGCGTCCAGTGGCAGGCGGTTGTTGCGCTTCACCAAAGCCTTGCTGCCGTAGGGAAACCAGTAGAACTCGAAGTGGTCGTTGTTCGCCGCGTTGTCGTCGAAGGCTTCGAGGACCTGTTCCAGCGGCTCCGGGCGTTCCTGCGCGGAGAGCACAAAGGACTGTTCACATTGGAGGGTCACGGTGCTGATCACGCCCAGCGCGCCAAGGCCGACGCGCGCGGCGTGGAACAACTCCGGACGTTCGTCCGCCGCGCAGCGGACCACCGAACCGTCCGCGAGCACCAATTCCAGCGCGACAATCTGCGTCGAGATCCCGCCGAACCGCGCACCGGTGCCGTGCGTGCCGGTGGAAATCGCGCCCGCGATGGTCTGTGCGTCGATGTCGCCGAGGTTCGTCATGGCGAGCCCGAGCGCGTCGAGCGCGGCGTTGAGGGTGCGCAGAGTCGTGCCAGACCGGACCGTGACCTGCCGCGTTTCGAGGTCGGCGCGTTCGATGCCGGTCCAGGAGGTGAGGTCGAGCGCGTCGGAATCGGCGGCGGCGATGGCGGTGAACGAATGCCCGCTGCCCCAGGCCCGCACGCGGTGCCCAGCCTCGGTCACCCCGCGCACGACCTCGGCGATCTCGGCCGTGCTGCGCGGCCGGTGCACCCGTTGCGGGGTGGCCTTGGCCGTTCCGGCCCAGTTGCTCCACGTCATTGCGGCACCTGTTCTTCGCTGGAAGGTTCCCACGATAGATGCCGGAACCGTAAGTGAATAGTATTCGCGTTTCAAGCTTTGTTGTCGTACCGTAAGTGCCGTGACCACCTCAGCGCACGGGTACGACCTCGCGACGAAGGACCTGGATCCGCCGCTCGCGATTGTCGACCTGGACGCCTTCGACGCCAACTCCGACGACCTGCTGCGCCGGGCCGCGGGCAAGCCGATCCGGGTGGTCAGCAAGTCCGTGCGCTGCCGTGCGCTGCTGGAGCGAGCGCTCGCGCGAGACGGCTTCGAAGGCCTGATGTGCTACTCGCTCGCCGAGGCCGTTTGGCACGCTGAGCTGGGCACTTCCGACGACATCGTGGTCGCGTACCCGACCGCCGACCACGAAGCCCTCCGCCGCCTGGCCGCGAGTGAACGTGCTCGTGCGGCGATCACGATCATGGTCGATTCGACCGAACACCTCGACCTCGTCGACGCCGCGCTCGGCCACGGTCACCCGGACATCCGCGTGTGCCTCGAACTCGACGCGTCCTGGCGTCCGCTGCCCGGCGTGCACGTCGGCACCCGGCGCTCGCCGGTGTTCACACCGGGGCAGGCCGTAGCGGTGGCGCGAAAGATCGTCGACCGGCCGGGCTTCCAGCTGGTCGGGATGATGGCGTACGAAGGCCAGATCGCCGGACTCGGCGACGCCGCGGGAAAAGGCTTGCAGAACCGGGTGGTCGCCTGGATGCAACGCCGTTCCGCGGCTGAACTCGCCCGGCGCCGGAGTGCCGCGGTGCGTGCCGTGCGCGAGGTCGCGGACCTGGAGTTCGTCAACGGCGGCGGCACCGGGAGCATCGAGACCACCGGCGCGGAGGACGTGGTCACGGAGATCGCCGCCGGTTCCGGATTCCTCGCGCCCACGCTGTTCGACGGCTACTCGCACTTCCACCCGCGCCCGGCGGCGCTGTTCGCATTGCCGGTCGTGCGCCGTCCGGCGAAGAACGTGGCGACGCTGTACTCCGGCGGATACATCGCCTCCGGCCCGACCGGTCCTTCGCGCGAACCGTCGCCGTACCTGCCGGAAGGCTTGCGCCTGCTGGGTTTCGAGGGTGCTGGCGAGGTGCAGACGCCGGTGACCGGCGAGGCCGCGCGAACCCTGCGGCTCGGTGACCGGGTCTGGCTGCGGCACGCGAAAGCCGGGGAACTGGCCGAGCGGTTCCTGGCCTACCACCTCGTCCGCGGCAGCCAGGTGGAACGCACCGTCCCGACTTACCGCGGCGAGGGGCAGAACTTCGGCTGAGCGCTCAGTCGCCGAATTTGCTGGCCAGGTAGCCCTTCACCACGTTCTTCGCCTCGGCGACGATCCGCTCGTCGCCGTTCGGATCGCGGCGGAAGGCGAGTTTCAGCAGCGCGTCCGCCGTTTCGTTGGCGATCGCGATGGCGAACCGGAGCTCGTCGGCGGGCCGGTCGACGTGCCCGCGCAGGATTTCGACCAGCGAATCCGCGATGACCGAGTTGTTGTCGCGGTCGTCGGCCAGCAGCCGGACGTCGATGACGTCTCCGAAGTGGACCTTCGAGAACCCCGGCACCTCGCGGTGCATCCGCAGGTAGATGTCCAGCACCGAGTCGACGATGTTCCACCAGTGCTCGGGGCTCAGCTCTTGCAGCCGCTCGTTCACCGCGGCGACGAACCGTTCCAGGTTTCGCTGCGTCAGCGCCTGCACGACCGCGCGTTTGTCCGGGAAGAACTGGTACAGCGACCCGACCGCGACGCCCGCGCGTTTGGCGATCAGCGTGGTGGTGAGCGCGTCGTAGCCCAGCTCGTCGATGAGCACGGCGCTCGCGTCGAGCATCTGTTCCACCCGCCGGGCACTGCGTTGCTGAACCGGCTTTCGCCGCAGCGGCGTGGGTTCAGCCTGGGTCTCGGCCACGTCGTTCCTCGGAGTCTCTCGCGATTCACTCATCTGATCTGGGACTTTAGCGCCCCGCGGGGCTTCCCCCGAGACGAGTGACGACCTAACATATGAGAACTTTTCACGTTCACCCGCGAGGGTGTCCGGAGGCAAGGGGTGCTCAGCGTGGACCATCCGACCTTCCCGCCCGACTTCCTGTGGGGTGTCTCGACCTCGGCGTTCCAGATCGAGGGGGCGACGGCCGAAGGCGGCCGCGGACCGTCCATCTGGGACACGTTCACCGCCACCGAAGGCAAGATCGCCAGGGGCGAGGACGCCAAGGTAGCGGCCGACCACTACCACCGCTACTCCGAGGACATCGCTCTGATGGCGGAACTCGGCGTCGGCGCCTACCGGATGTCGATCGCGTGGCCGCGGATCCAGCCGGACGGCACCGGCAAGCCCAACGCGGAAGGACTCTCCTTCTACGACAAGCTGATCGACGAGGTGTGCGCGGCCGGGATCGCCCCGGCGATCACGCTGTACCACTGGGACACGCCGCAGGCGATCGAGGACGCGGGCGGCTGGCGTTCCCGTGACACCGCCTTCCGCTTCGCCGAATACGCCACGATCGTGGGCGAACGTTTCGCCGATCGGGCGAAACTCTGGATCCCGCTCAACGAGCCGATGGTCATGTCGATTTACGGCTACGGCATCGGCGAGTACGCGCCCGGCCAGTTCCTCCTGCTCGACGCGCTCCCCACCGCGCACCACCAGAATCTCGCGCACGGCCTGGCCGTGCAGGCATTGCGCGCGGCGGGCGCGACCGGCATCGGCACCGCGAACAACCACTCGCCGATCTGGCCGGACCACGGCACGCCAGCCGACCGCGAAGCCGCCGAATGGCTCGACGCGCTGATCAACCGCACCTTCGCCGATCCGATGCTGCTCGGCAGCTACCCCGAACAGGTCCACCCGCACCTGCCGGAAAACTTCGCCGACGACCTGGCCACGATCGCGCAGCCGCTCGATTTCTACGGCGTCAACTACTACGAACCCCAAGGCGTGACGGCTCCCGGCGAGGGCAACCCGCTGCCGTTCGAATTGCGCCCGATCGAGGGCTATCCGATGACCACCAACGATTCGCCGATCGTCCCGCAGGCGTTGCGCGACCTGCTGGTGTCCTTCCACGAGCGCTACCGCGAGCACCTGCCGCCGATCCAGATCACCGAGAACGGCTGCAGTTTCGCCGACGAACCGGCCGCCGACGGCACCGTGCCCGACCCCGAACGGGTCGAATTCCTCGACAGCCACCTGCGAGCGCTGCGCGAAGCGATGGATGCCGGCGTGGACGTGCGCGGATACTTCGTCTGGTCCCTGCTGGACAACTTCGAATGGTCCAAGGGCTACGCGCCGCGGTTCGGGCTCGTGCACGTGGATTACGAAACGCAACGCCGTACGCCCAAGGATTCCTTCGCCTGGTACCGGAAGCTGGTCCGCCATGAGTGACACCGCCGCCGCTGCTGTCCCGGACGTCTTCGCCGAGCCGGTCAAACGCGTCCGCGCCGGGTGGATGACGCTGCTGTTCCTCGCGAACATCGCGCTCTGGCTGGGTATTTACGCGCCGATTCAGGTTCTCCTGCCCCAGCAGGCCGAACTGCTCGACGCCGCGCACAAGGAAGCCGTGTTCGGCATCGTGACCGGGATCGGCGCGGCCGTCGCGCTCGTCGCGAACCCGGCGATCGGCCTGCTCTCGGACCGCACCTGTTCGCGGTTCGGCAGGCGGCATCCGTGGACGATCGCGGGCGGCGCGCTCGGCGCGGCCGGGCTGCTGGTGCTGGCCGAGGCCCCGAACGTCGTGGTGATGACGATCGGCTGGTGTCTCGTGCAGGCCGGGCTCAACGGCATGCTCGCGACGCTGATGTCCGGCATCGCCGACCGGGTTCCGGTCGGGCAGCGCGCGCAGGTCGGCGGGCTGGTCGGCATCGCGCAGATGCTCGGCACCGTGCTCGGCGCGGTGGTGGTCGTGGTGATGCTCGACCTCGCCGGACTGCCGCTCGGCTACGCGGTCTGCGCCGCGATCGTGCTCGCCGGCGCCGCGGCGTTCGTGCTGCGCACGCCGGACGCGCGGCTCCCGGTGGAATTCCGGCCGAGTGGCCGGATCCGCGAAATCCTCGTCGACCTGTGGGTCTCGCCGCGGCGGCACCCGGATTTCGCGTGGGCGTGGGGCTGCCACTTCATGATCAACCTCGGCAACGCGTTCGGCACGCTCTACCTGCTGTTCTTCCTCAAGGACGCGGTGCATTACCCGGATCCGGACAGCGGGCTGCTGATCATGATGGGGCTGTACGGCGTGGCGTTGGTGATCGGCGCGGTGCTGGCCGGGCACTTCTCGGACAAGTCCGGCAAGCGCAAGCCGTACGTCCTCGGCTCGGCGGCGATCATGGCGCTGGCCGCGGTGCTGCTGGTGGTGTGGCAGACCTGGCCGGTGGCGCTGGTGGCGTCGCCGCTGCTGGGCATCGGGTTCGGGACCTACATGGCGGTGGCGCTGGCGATGCTGACCCAGGTGCTGCCCGCCGCGCAGAACCGCGCCAAGGACCTCGGCGTGGTCAACATCGCGAACTCGCTGCCGCAGGTGGTCGCACCGCTGCTGACGACGTTGATCCTGCAGTGGCTCGGCGGGTATCCAGGGCTGTTCGGGGCGTCCGCCGTGGCGACGTTGCTGGCCGGGGTTTTGGTGACTCGCGTGCGGTCGGTGGGTTAGGGCTTGCGTTTGAGCGCGCTCACAGGCTTAGCGTCTGCGGCATGGAGAAGGAAGACGCGCTGATCGAGGCGCTGCGGCTGGCGGTCGACCCGCCGGGCGGAGTGTCGGTCGAGGCGCTGCGGGAGCTGGCCCGCGACGACGACGCGACCGAATGGGACATCGCCACCACGGCGGAACACCTCGGGCTGAACCCGCACACGCTGCGGTACTACGAGCGGATCGGGCTGGTTCAGGTCGCCCGCGACGGTGCCGGACATCGGGTCTACGACGCGGCTTCGGTGCGCCGTCTCGTGTTTCTCACGCGGATGCGCACGTCGGGCATGCCGATCAGCGATCTGCGCCGGTACGTCGAGCTGATCGATTCCGGCACGGACACGGTGCCCGAACGGGTCGAGATGCTGCTTGAGCATCGCGACACCTTGCGCGCGCAGATCGCCCAGCTCCAGCTTTCCCTCGCCGCCACCGAATACAAGATCGCTCTCTACCAGGAAGGCCCCCGGCCGTGACTCAGCACGACATCGACAGCCCGGAGAACGTCGCCCGCCGCGAGCACGGCCTCGAGGTGCTGTCCCGGATAGACGGTCACCAGGGCGAAGCCGTCATCGAATCCCTCGCCGACATCAACCCCGACTTCGGGCACCACGTCGCGGCGTTCGCCTTCGGCGACATCTACGACCGGCCCGGTCTCGACCCCCGCAGCCGCCAGCTGGTCACCCTCGGCGTGCTGACCGCGCTCGGCGGCTGCGAACCGCAGCTGAAAGTGCACATCGGCGCGGCGCTGAACGTCGGGCTTAGCCGAGAGGAAATCACCGAGGCGCTCCTGCACTCGTCGGTGTACGCGGGATTCCCGCGAGCGTTGAACGCCACCTTCGCCGCACGCGAGGTGTTCGCCGCCCGCGACGCGGAGGAAACCGCCTGACATCCGCGGAGCCCGGCGCGGTTCTCTTGCCGCACCGGGCTTCCGGCGTCAGTCCTTCCAGCCGTTCTTCCTCGCGTTCTCGTCCGCTCTCTCCGTCCACTCTTTGGCCGTGGCCTCGTGCTTGGCAGCGGCCTCTGTGATGTCGTCCTTGCTGGGCTCGCCGACCCCGTCCAGGTACTCCTTTTTCTTGGGGTCGCTCCACTCCTTCGGGTCGTACTTCCCGTTCTCGAGGTCGTCCCAGTCCTTGTCAGTCGGACCCTTGCCCTGCGCGTTCCGGTTGCCCCACTCGGTGCGCATGTCGTTGCCGTCGAGCGGCTTGTCCGGGCGCTTCCAGTCCGGGTGCTGGTCGGAGTTGATGTCGACCGGCTTGCCCTTGTCGTCGAACCGGTACGGGTGGCCGTCCGGGGCCTTGTTGAACTCGTCGATCGTGGGATGCCGCCCGGACGGTGTGGGCAGATTATGGAAGCGGTCGATGATGCCGTCCACGTCTTTCTGCGTGTAGTTCTTCGGATTTTCCTTGAGATCGGTGAATTCGAGGAAGGACTTGTGCCACTTCTCGAATTCCTCTTTCTTTCCGCCGGGCCAGTCGAAGTCCGCGCTGTCGCCGATGTCCCGGGTGGCCCGGTTCATCTCCTTCGGATCGGTGATGCGGTCCGCCTGCTGGCCGATCGGGGTCGAATGCTTGTTGAGTGTCGGGTTGTCCCTGGTGGCGTAGCCGCCGGTCTTGTCAAGGGACTCGCTCGGCCACTTCGGCTTCTCGGTGGTGATCTTGTCGTTCTTGTCCACCTTGATCTTGCCCGCGACCCCGTCCTCGATCTTGTCGATCCGGGTGGCCACGCCGCCGATCCCGGCGTTGGTGTGCTGCGGCCCGAGCGGCAGGTTCTTGGGCTGGTTGTGCAGCTTCGGCAGTTCTTCCTCGCCGTACTTCTTGGTCAGCGCGCTTTGTTTCTCGGTCGGCTGCTCGTGCACCCAGTTCTTCAAGCCGTCGCGCATCTTCTGGAACGAGATGATGTGCCGCTGAGCCACATTTTTGTCGGCCTTGTAGAACGGATCGTTTTTGTCGCCGGTCTGGTTCTTGCGCGCGTTCTTGGCGTCTGAGTTCCACGCCGTCCGGTCCCAGACGTCGTCCTTCTTTTTCTTCGCGTTCGACTTGCCGTCGGAGCCGCTGGAACCGTCGTCGTCCTTGTCGCGCTTGCGCTTGTTGTCGGCCTTGCCTTTGCCCTTGTCGGCCGAGGCGGAACTGGTGCTCCCGCCGCCGTTGTCGGCGTTGTGCTTGGCCGTGGAGTCGGCGGGCGGCGGGCTCGTGTCCTTGTCGCCGCATTTGAGGCCGAGCACGTCGGTGTTGGCGAACGGGTCGGGAACGTAGTTGCTCGGGTTCGGCCCGCCCTCCAGCCCGAGCGGGTCCTGGCTGATGTAGCGCGCGACGGCCGGGTCGTAGTAGCGGAAAACGTTGTAGTGCAATCCGGATTCGGCGTCGGCGTACTGGCCGGGGAACTGCAGCGGGATGCCGCCCGGCTGGACCCGGCCCCAGAGCGTTCGGCGCGCGCTCCAGGCGAGTCCGCCGTGCTCGTCGATCAGTTCGGTCGGGGTGCCGATGGCGTCGGTGACCACGGACGCGAACCGGTCGCCGCCGGGGCCGCGTTCGAGCTGGGTGACCGGCTCGTCGCTGCCCGGCCTGCGTTCCCAGGTGGTCGTCCGGCGCACTCCGGACGGGTCGGTGTGCTCTTGTTCGATGAGCACGAAGCCGTCCCACACGAACCGGGTCGATTCCGCTACGGAGCCGTCGGCCAGCAACCGCTCCTTGGCGATCCGCCGGCCGAGCGGGTCGTACCGGTAGCGCCACTGCGCGCCGTCCGGCGTGCGCAGGCCCGTGAGCAGTTCGCCGGTCCAGGAGTACTCCCACACCCGCACGCCGCCCGGATGCACCTCGCGGTGCCGGATCCGGCGGCCGAGGGAGTCGTAGTCCGACGACAGCCCGGAGCTGCCCGACCAGGCGGTCAGTTCGCCGGCCGGGTTGTAGCGCAGTTCCTCCGTGCCCGCCGGCGAAGACACCGCGACCACGCGCCCGGCCGGGTCCCGCGTGTAGGCGGTTCTCCCGGAAAGGCTGTCCTGCACCGCGGCGAGACTGCCGTCCGCGTAGTACTCGAGACCGCGCCGCCGCACCGGCGTTGTTCCACGGGAAACCTGCTGCGCGGTGACCAGCCCGCGAGGGCCGAACGCCTGCTGCAGGGTGCTGATCCCGTCGGTGTCGCGGGTGAGCACGCGGCCTTCGCCGTCCAGCCGATAGCGCACGGTGTGCCCCGCGGTGGTCAGCGAAACCGGCCGGTCTTCCTCGTCGAAGGCCCACACGCTTTCCGCGCCGGACGGGGTCCGGCGGCGGATGGTCTGTTGTTCCTCGTCGTAGGCGAAGCGCACCTCGACGCCGTCGATCGCCTCGCGGACGACCCGGCCGTACAGGTCGCGGTCGAACTCCACCACCGAGTCCGCGGATTCCGCGCGCACGACGTTGCCGACCGGGTCGTAGGCGTAGCGCACAGTGCGGTGCGGAGTGCGGATCTCGATGCGGTTGCCGAGCAGGTCGTACTCGTTCGCGGTGACCGAACCGTCCGGCTCGGTCACCGCGACGGTCTGTCCGGCCGCGTCGTAGGCGTAGGTCCGGGTCCGGCCGTCGAAGTCGGTTTGCGCGACCAGCCTGCCGAGCGGGTCGTAGGTGTAGGTCCAGGTGCGGTTCAGCGGATCGGTCACCGACGTCAGCCGAAGCTCGGTGTCGTAGGTGTAGCCGGTGCGCGCGCCGGAAGGGTCGATGACCGCGGTGACCACGTCGAACGGGCCGTATTCGCGCCGGGTCGCCCGGCCGAGTTCGTCGACGTGCTCGATCTCGTTGCCCTCGCGGTCGTACCGCCACATCGCGCGCTCGCGGCGCACCCCGACGCGCGAGGCGGGTTTGCCGTCGACCGTCCAGCCCAGCCGCACGCGTCCGCCGCCGACCTCGGGCGCCGTGCGCGGCCTGCCGAACTGGTCCAGCTCCTCGCCGGAAACCTCGGCTTCGCCCGGAAAGCCGATCAGCTCCGGTTCCGCGGGCTGGTCGTACCGGCGCTGCCAGGTCCGTCCGTTGCCGTGCACCGTGATCGAGGCCAGCTCGGTGCCGTCGTGCTCCAGTTCGGCGAGGCTGCCGTCGGGACGCGCGATGGTGAGCGGCGTGCCGTCCTCGGCGTAGGTGTACTCGGTGACCCGGCCGAGCGGGTCGACCCGGCGGAGCAGATTGCCATAGCGGTCCCACTCCGACAGCGTCACGTTGCCCAGCGGGTCGGTCTCCCGGACCGGGCGTCCCTCCAGGTTGTATTCGTATTCCGAGACGTGGCCGAGCGAATCGGTGAACCGGGTGATGCGAGCCGCGGGGTTGAATTCGAAGGCACCGCTGTAGAAGCCCTGATCGCCCTCGGTGCGCACGCAGCGCCCTTCGGCGTCGTAGACGTAGCGGTAGGAGACCCCGTTGCGGTCTTGCCAGCTCGTGACCCTGCCGTCGGGGTCGTAGGTGTACCGCATCGCCGTTCCCGAGGAGTTGACGACCTCGGAAAGCTGGCCTTGGTAGTTGTAGCGATAGCCGCGCACGACGACGTCCGGAGCCGAGCCGGCGCCGATCATCCGCAGTTCGGTGACGCGGTGCCCGTCGGTCCGGAAGCCGACCTGGAGTCCGCTGGAATGCGTGAGCAGCGCGGGCGCGCCGGCGTCGTCGTAGGACAGTTCGGTCCGCGCGCCGTCGGCGTCCTCGATCGAGCGGAGCGGCAAAGTCTTGCCCTCGCCGGAAAACCGCATGGTCCGGTCCGGACGCGCCTGGTCGATCGTGCAGCTGCCGTCGGCGTGCCGGGTCAGCGGCCAGCGCGCGCCCTCGATCGGCAGCACCGGCTCGTCCCCAGCGGGCTTCGGGTAGTAGAGGATGACGCCCTCCGGCCCGTAAAACCGGAGGTATTCGTCGCCGGACTCCAGCCGTTGGTCCACAGTGGACGCCCAGGTCGGGCCGAACCAGCCCCCGGAACGGTAGGACGAGCGATGCGTCCGCCGCACCAGCAATTCCGGCAGTTCGAGGTCGTAGTCCTCGACGAGCACCTCGCCGCTGGAGATGACGACCGGGTCGGTCAGGCAGGGCGGATCGCCGTCGCCCTCGTTCTTCGCGTTGGACGCCTCGGTCTTGTCCTTCTCCGGATTGGACCGCTCGTTTCCGCCGCGGTCGTTTTTGCCCGCTCCGCCACCGGATTCCCCGTTGCCCGGCGTCTCGTCTTTCGCGGGTTCGCGCGGGGGCGGCTCGTGGTTCGCGCCGCCTTTGTTCTCCGGCGGCCCGTCGTGGGCTCCGGAGGTGGTGGTGGATTCGTCCTTGACCGGCGGCGGCTTCTCACCGCCACCGCCGCCCTTTTCGTTCGGGGTGTCCTTCGCGCCGGACGGTTTGGTCGACCCGCCGCCCGTCTTGATGTCCTTCGGCGTGTGCCCGGCGTCCTTGCCGCCCGACTTGATGCCCTTCATCGACTTGGCGACGTCGTCGAACAGGCCGCGCGCCTTGGTGAGCAGCTTGCCGAGTTCCTTGAGCGCCTTGGTCAGGTTCTTGACCAGTTCGGCGATCTGCTTGGCGGTCTTGGCCACCAGGTTGACCACCTGCGGCACCACCCAGGCCATGCCGATGCCGAGGGTGAACAGCACCTGCAGCGCCCACGAGATCAGGTGCGCCACGACCTGGGCGATGATGTCGCGCACGAGCATCCGCACCGCGCCGACGACCTCGCCCGCGGTCTTCACCCCGCTGCCCGCGCCCTCGCAGGCCTGCGCGGCGCCTTCGAGGGTTTTGGCGACCTCCTCGGCCTGTTTGCGGTAGGCGTCGGCGCTGCCGCCCTCCCAGGACTCGATGTCTTTTTTGACCTGCGCGGCGAGATCCTGCGCGACGGAGCCGACCTCTTTGGAGATGTTCTTCCAGGTCTCGGAGTAGGCGTGGATCTGGTCCGGGTCCCCGGCCAGTTTGTCCAGCGCCTCCTTGAGCGGGCCGACGTGTTCGATCAGCCAGCCGACACCCGCGGCGAGGATCGCGCCGAACGGGTCCATCACCGCGGCGAGCGCTTCCATGCCGACCCCGACCGCGCCCATCACGGTCGCCGCCCAGTCGCCGGACTCGATACCGTCCTTCAGGCCCTTTCCGGCCTCGAGGATCGAGATGCCGGAGATCGCCGAGGTCGAGTCCTTCTTTTCGGCCACCAGTGGATTCGACATATCGGCCCTTCTCCGCGCTCAACTCGCTCACGTGGGCGCGCAGCCGAATTCGAAAGCACGGTCCCCCCTGGGCAGGTTACCGACAGTTCCGCGGGGGTTGTCCTGGTGTTGCGCGGAATTACCTTGTCAGTGCACCCACGCGCCGTCGCGTAAAGCGTTGTCCAGCGGTGCGAACGCCGAAACCCGCCGGACGAGCCGACGGGTTTCGGGAAGTGGAACCGCGGGCCGGTGCCGGTCGGGGGAGGGGAGTGCAACGGCACCGGCCCGCGGAGTTCTGAGTCGCGGCCAGCGGATGAGCGCCAGCGCGATGATCTTCAACCTAGCGTCCGATTACTGCGTCCGCTAGGTGTTCTGCCGGACATTTTTCGATTAATCGCGTTTAGGGGCGGGGGTGGCCGAGGGCGGCCCGTCTCGCTCGGGGGGACGGACGGACCAGCCCTCGGCCGGGCGAGGATGCCGGGCGACCAGTCCGGTTGGGGCTTCCGGAGGTCGCGCGCTCGCCAGTCGAGACCGGGTGAGGTGCTCCGCCCGGAAGCACCCCACCCGGAAGATCAGGCGCTGACCGCGCGCGGCTTCACCAGCGCGTGCCTGCCGGTGGTCTCCGCGGGGGATTCGGCCCGCCGGTTCTGCCCGGGAACGGCGGCGACCGCGGCGCGGCGGCGGGCCGGACGGTGCCCGGCCGCGGACAGCGCCTGCGGGGCAAGACCGCCCGCGACCAGGTGCTCGTGCGCTACCTGCCACACCGAGCACGGGGCCTTGCACCGGTGCCAGCGCGTCGAGCAGGTGGGGCAGTCGCCGCGCTCGTCGGGCTCGTGCGCCTGCAGCATCGCGCGCCAGCCTTCGGCGAGCCGGGGCAGTTCCGAGCGGGCGACCGAGACCAGCGACGGGGCGTCGGCGCGTTCCGCCAGGTCGGACAGCATGTCGAGGCGCTCCCATACGGCGTTGCGGAGAACCTGGCCGAGAACCTGATCCATGGAGAAACTCACCGTCACCTTTCCGCCATAGTGGCGGCTTCGTTGAGCGCGGCCCGGAGCTGGCCGAGCTGGCCGGACGTGAGACGGGCGGTCTCCCCGGGAGGGGAAACCACGACGACCTCGTCGTCCTCGACGAACACCGTGACGGCGCGCTCGCGGCTGATCAGATCCCCGCATTGCACGCGCCACACGACCTGGCCGCCCTCGAAGTGCCGCACGCCCGCGGTACGCGGGTCAGCGGACACCGAGGCGGCGACGGCGGAAGCGACAGTAGGCGGCACCGGACGTGCCGTGGCGATTCCCGGGGCGGGGCGAACGGACCGCACCGCGGTCCCCCCTTGTCCTCCACCGAGCGAATCCACGAGCTCCACTGTCCCTCCACGCTTTCTCGGCCCGGCCGGTGCACCTTGCGGGATGCATCCGCGCCGGCAGATCTGTGTTGTCGGGTCCATCGCTCTCCGTGATCGCACCGGGTGTCCGGGCGCTGACGGAGATCTGGCAACTACAGTGAAGTGAAACCGGGGGCGAGAGAAGGTCGAAACCGCGTCATAGCGGTGACCGGACCGCGTTCCACGGTAAGCGGTCAACGGAGTTCGGCCCGGCCGATCAACCCCGTTCTCCGCGCGTTTCACAAGGTTCTCGCGTGTGCTTAGGGTGCTGATCAGACGCCCAGGAGACGGTGAGGGGGCGCAATGGCAATGGATGCCAGTGCTGGCAGTGGTTCCGGAACCGCTCACGCGGACACCCGGTCAGGCAATCCGGTTCCGGCCGACGCCTGGGAACAGCCCGAGATGCGGGAGGCGCTCGCCGCCCGCGAGGTCAGTGCCGTGTACCGGCTGTTGCGCAAACACGGAGTATCGCAGCGCCAAATCGCCGCGATGACCGGCCAGTCGCAGTCCGAGGTGTCGGAGATCCTCAAGGGTCGCCAGGTCATGGCCTACGACGTGCTCACGAGAATCGCCGACGGCCTGGGTGTCCCCCGTGGATACATGGGTCTCGCCTATGACGAGACCACGGCGATACGGGTCGTCGGCGCGTCCGACGGCCGGCAGGCTGAGGAGGACGAGTCCGTGAAGCGACGGAGGTTCCTCGCGCACGCCGCCCAGGTCACGATGGGTGCGGCGGTGTTCGGTCCGGAATCCGGCACGTGGTCGGAGGCGCCCGCGCGCACTCCCGCCCCCGGGCGCATCGGGACGACCGACGTGCGCCAGGTGGAGGCGGCGACCAGAGCGCTGCGCGCGCTCGATTACCAGTACGGCGGCGGTTTCTGCCGCGACGCGGTCGTCGCGCAGCTGTCCTGGGGACAGCAGATGCTCGACTCCAGCGCGGCGGACAAGGTGAAGCAGCGGCTGTACACCGCGATCGCCGACCTGCACAGCCTCGCCGGGTGGACGTCGTTCGACACCGGCCTGATGGATTCCGCCCGCGGTCATTTCGCGCAAGCGCTCGACCTGGCCAAACAGGGCGGCGACCACCATCTGGTGGCCAACGTGCTGTACCGGATGGGCCGCGTTTACCTGCACCAGGACGCCGCGAACGACGCGCTCAAGCTGTTCCAGCTCGGTCAGATCGCCGCGCAGGAATCCGGTTCCGAACTGGCCGTCGCCGTGCTCTGCGCCAACGAGGCGTGGGCCTACGCGATGATGGGCAACGAGGAGCAGTCGGTGAAACTGCTCGGCCGGTGCAAGGACGAATTCGCGCGCGCCGACCTGGCCACCGCCGAATCGTGGGTCAAGTTCTTCAACGAGACCGACGTCTACGCGATGACCGGCACCGTGCACACCGTGCTGGCGATGAAGAACCCCGAGCACACGAAGTACGCGATCCCGGCGCTGAGCCGGGCGGTCGACACCTACACCGACGACATGGCGCGCAGCAAGGCGTTCATGCTCAGCGCGCTCGCCACGAACCACCTGCTCGAGGGCGATATCGACCACGGCGTGAAGATCGGCGGCAAGGCCATCGAATGTGCGGAAAGCATCAAATCCGCGCGGGTCAAGGACCGGATGCGGCCGCTGCTGGCCGAAGCCGAACGGCGGCGCAACAACCCCGACGCCCGCGACCTCGCCGACCGGCTCAAGATCTTCTACGCGGCCTGAGCCGACCGGATTCGCCTTGCCCGAAGGCAGGTTCACCCCTGCGAAACTGCGCCAGGTAGTGGCTGCTGTCTGCGCTCGGCTCGGACTCGATCCGGCGGGCGCGCGGCTGCTCCGGTTCACCAACAACGCGGTGTTCGTACTGAACGGGGCACCGGTCGTCATTCGGATCGTCGGCTCCACCCGATTGCGCCACCGCGTCGGCACCGTCGTGCGCGTCGCCGAGCATTTCGCCCGGCACGACGTGCCCGCCGTCCGGCTGCTGTCCGGGCTCGAACAGCCGCTGGACGTGCACGGACACCTCGTCACCGTGTGGGATCTGGTGCCGTTCGCCGGACCGCGGCCGACGCCTGCCGACCTGGCCGGATTGCTGCGGCAGGTGCACGCCCTGCCCCCGCCGGAGGGCCTGCCCGAATGGGATCCGCTGAGTTCGATCGAGGCTCGCGTCGCCGACGCCGAGGAACTCGCCGAGGCCGACCGGCGGTTCCTGCTGGAGCGCTGCGCGCGGGTGCGGGACCAGCTCGACGCCCTGGAATTCCCGCTGGCCAGGGGGTTCGTGCACGGCGACGCGCATCCGGGGAATGTGCTGCCCGGCCCGGACGGTCCGGTGCTGTGCGATTTCGATTCGTCCTGCGTCGGCCCGCCGGAATGGGATCTGACGCCGCTCGCCGTCGGCCGCGAACGGTTCGGGGACCCGCCTGCCCGGTACGCGGAGTTCGCCGCCGCCTATGGCTTCGACGTGACGGCCTGGCCAGGGTTTTCGGTGCTCCGGGCGGTCCGGGAGCTGAAGCTGACGACGAGCGTGCTGCCGATCCTGCGCAGTCATCCGCCGGTGCGGGCTGAACTGCGCCGCCGCCTGGCCGACCTTCGCGCCGGCCGGACGGCCACCGCGTGGACGAGATACCGTTGAGCGGGATTCTGCACGTGCATTCGCCGACTGCAGATGACCGTTCGCCGCTTTCCGTCGATGGCTGACGAGGTATCGCTGCGCAGCGATAATTCGGTCCGGCAGATCGCCCCACTCAGCGTACTGCTAGTCCCATTGTGCAAGTTGCGGCTACCCGCGGTCACTTCTGCCGTCAGGACACCGCGACCGGGGCTCGAGTGAGCACCACGGCGAAGCCGAAAGCGAGGCCCATAACGGTCAGTTCCAGCGTCGCCCACGAAGCGAGCGCCGTCCGCTGATGCCGGACGATGCGCGGCATCAGCCGCCACCGCAAGTTGGCGGCCAGCAGCGCGATCGCGCCGGTGCACAGCACCTTCAACACCATCAGCTGGCCGTACGGCGTGGTGAACACGCCCGCCCAGAAGCCGATCGTCGGGTTGGCCAGGATTTCCACGATGCCGTTGAACAGGCCGGTCACCGCGGACAGCACCAGGCACAGCGTCGCCAGTTTGGAAAACCGGGGCAGCGCGTGCGCGAGCAGCGTCCGGTTGGCCGCGAGCAGCACGATCATCGCGCCGAGGCCGCCGCACCAGGCGACCGCGCTCATCACGTGCAACTCCATCGAGATCATCGTGTAGTCGTGATAAGCCCAGTTCGACGCGTGGCCGGTGACCGGCAGCGGCAGCAGCGCGAACATGCCGAGGCCCACTCGCACCTCGGCGGGCACCTTCTCGCCCTTGCGCAGCGCGACGAACCCGAGCGCGGCGTGCAGCAGCGCGAGCACCGCCACGATCACCAGCGCCTTGCCCGCGCCGACCTCGGCGATGTAGCTGCCGATGTCGCCCGCGGTCAGCATCCGTTTCCCCGGTTTGTACTCCGCGGTCTGCAGGATCAGCGCGACCACCGCGGTCGCCGCCCAGATCAGCGCGGCGGCGACCGCGGCGGGACGAGCCCGGCGCATGACCGGTTCGGTGAGCTTGGGCCGGTCGTAGCCGACCAGCACGGACAACAGGGCCAGCCCGATCGTCGCGACCGCCGCCAGATCCAGCAGCACGCGCACGATCGGGATGGCAGCCGAGACCACCTCGCTGGGTTCCACCACGCCCGGAATGGGCGAGGACGCGGTGAGCGCGATGCCGATCAGCGCGCCCAGGAATCCCGCGATGACCACGCAGGCGAGCGTGGCCCAGCGGACGGCGGAGGTGGTCTCGGCTCGCGTCACTGGTCCGCCTTGTCCGATCCGGGGTCGCGGCCGGTGCGCAGCGCGACGGTGAGGCCGATCGCGAGCAGCACCACCGCACCGGCGATCCACACCCAGATCGGCACCCCGCTCGACGACGAGGCGCCCGCCGGGGCCGACTGGGCGGGAGCCCCGGCCGCCTTGGCCGCGTCGCCCTTGGCCGGGGTGCCGGTGCCCGCGGTGGTGAGGGTGAACGGGATCTCGCCGGACACCGGATGCCCGTCGGCGGAAAGCACCCGGTAGCCGACGGTGTACTTGCCCGCCGGGCCGAGCGGCCGCAGCGGAGCGCTGAGCACGTTGTTCTCCACCGTCACCGGACCCTCGGCCCACTGGCTGCCGTCCGGTCCGGTCACCGCGATCTGGTTGACGTCGGCGTTCTGCACGTACTGGTCGAACGTGAGCGTGACCTTCGCCGGTCCCTTGGCGACGGACGCGCCGCTGGCCGGATCGGAGTTGATCAGCACGTTGTGCGCCAGCGCCGGGGTGGCCGTGCCGAGCAGGGCCACCCCGGAAATCGCCAGCGCGAGAAGCGCTTTACGCATTACTTGGTTCCTTCGGTCTTTCCGGCTGCGGGACGGCGGGAGCGCAGCACCGCGCCCGCGCCGACGCCGAGTCCGAGCGCGCCGACCACGAGGCCGGCTCCGCCGAGCCAGCGCGCCGTGTTGTCCGACGACGACGCGGCCTCGGCGTTCTCTCCGGCAGCTGTGGTCTGCGCGTGTCCGCCGTGCTCCGAGGATTCGGCGGCGGCGAGCTTGATCGTCGGGGCCGGGTGCTCCGGCTCCTCACCGCTGGGCGGGGTGGGCTGGTTCCAGTCCACCACTTTGCCACCCTCGTAGGTCTGGACCGCCGGGAACTCCAGCTGGTCCACATTGGACGGCAGCGGGCCGCCGCTGACCTCGAACTCCTGGAATTCGGTCGAACCGATCTTCGTGCCCGGCTGTGCGGTCCAGACGACCTTCGTGACCGCCTCGGTGATCTTCGTGCCGGACGCGGTGGTCACCGGCTGCGGCAGCTTCGACTTGGTGACCTCGGCGGTCCAGCCGGGGATCGGCTTGGTGCGGAAGTTGCCGATGCCGTAGTCCGGTTTGACGTCGATCTCGACCTTGATCGTGCCGAGCTTCGCGTCCTCGTTCGGAACGCGGAAGAAGATCGTGCCGTAGCCGCCCTTGGCCGGCTGGTCGCCGTAGACGTTGGCGGTCACGTGCGCGGACGCGATGCCAGCTCCGAGCAGACCGGTGGCGGCGACGGTCGCGGCGAGCACGCCGGCGCGACGGAAGACATGGTGGGACACAACTGCTCCTGAACAGGGAAGGGCCGGCGAAGGGCAACGCCTGCGCCGGAAAAGGGGAAGGGGGGTGGTGAGCGCTGATCTCGGGGAGAACCGGCTCACGAGAAGTTCAGGAGCACCCCGGCGGCCCACGCCGCCCACGCACGCGCCGCAGCTGCACGGTCAGCACCGGCACCGCCCGCTCGGGCCGAGACCGCGCGACCCCGCTCGCCGCCACCGGCACCGGCACCGGCCGGACCAGCAGCGGAAGAAATATCCGCACCACGCGCAGCACCGCGAGCAGCATCGCGTCCGCCCGCGCCAGCACCAGCGCGGTGAGCAGGGTCGCGACGGCGTGCGCCGCGGTCATCGCCCAGCCGTCCGGCGCGGCGGCCGCTCCGGACGGGTCGTGCCCGCCGAGGGTCGTCAGCACCAGGTGCATGACGAGCTGTCCGCCGCCGAGGACGGCGATCGTGCCGAGCGGTCCGCGGGCCCGATCGGCGAGCGCGGTGGCGGTCCAGCCGAGCAGGCCGGTCAGCAGAAGAGTGAGCGCGGGATCCGGCAGTCCGCCGTCAGCGACCGCGTGCGCGGTGACGGCGAGTGACGCCGAACTCAGTGCGAGCAGTCCGCCGCGGACAGCGGCGAGTGCGCCGCGGTGCCGGGCCGGTGTGCTCATTCGGGCAGCTTAACGGCACTCCGGTGGGTGACTGAAGCGTCTCGAATGGTGAGCAACCGCGGAAAACGTCCAGGTAGGCGGGTCTCGATCCGGTAAAAACCGCTCGGTGGGGCCCGTGGTTTCGGTTGCCGACCCCTCGCTGATGCGAAACGGTGGTGAACACAACCGAGAAGTGGGGGTTTCGACCGTATCCGTTTCGGGTAGTCACCCTGCCGATTGTCGGGCTACTCCGAACGGGTGACGTCCGGGGCTCGCAAGCTGGCGGGAGAACGAATACGGATGAACCTCTTCGAGTACATCTCGGACCGGTGGGGAAGGCTGCTGCTCCAGGCGTGGCTGCACACCAGCATGGTCGTGCAGTGCACGATCCTCGCCGCGATCCTCGGCGTGCTGATCGGCATCGCCGTCTATCGCAGCCCCATCGGCTCCGCCGTGGCCACGGCGCTGGCCAGCACGATCCTCACCGTCCCGTCGTTCGCCCTGCTGGGTCTGCTGATCCCGCTTTCGGGCCTCGGCTCGACCACCGCGGTGATCGCGCTCGTGCTGTACGGCCTGCTGCCCATCGTCCGCAACACGATCGTCGGCCTCGACGCGGTCGACCCGGCGATCACCGACGCCGCCCGCGGCATCGGGATGAGCAGGCTGTCGGTGCTCACCCGGGTCGAACTGCGGCTGGCCTGGCCGGCGATCCTCACCGGGATGCGGGTCGCCACCCAGATGCTGATGGGCATCGCGGTGATCGCGGCCTACGCCAAGGGGCCCGGCCTCGGCGCGGAGGTCTTCTCCGGCCTCACCAACGCCGGGAGCACGAACTCCCTCAACCAGGCCCTCACCGGCACCGTCGGCGTGGTCATCCTCGCGCTGGTGCTCGACGGCATCTATGTCCTGATCAAGCGATTCACCGTTTCTAGGGGTGTCCGTGGCTGAGCACACTGCGACCGAAGAAAACGTCTCCGGCGTCGAAATCGAACTGGACCACGTCACCAAGCGCTACTCCGGCACCCGCGTCCCGGCCGTCGACGATTTCTCGATGACCGTGCCCGCGGGCAAGATCGTGGTGTTCGTCGGCCCGTCCGGCTGCGGCAAGACCACCACGATGCGGATGATCAACCGCTTGATCGAGCCGACGTCCGGCCGGATCACCATCGGCGGGCAGGACGCGCTGAAACTCGACGTGGACACCCTGCGCCGCCAGATCGGCTACGCGATTCAGCAGGCCGGGCTGTTCCCGCACTTCACCGTGGCGCAGAACGTCGCCGTCGTCCCCGGCCTGCTCGGCTGGGACAAGAAGAAGGTGACCGCGCGGGTCGAGGAAATGCTGGACCTGGTCGGGCTCGACCCGGCCGAATTCCGCGACCGCTATCCGCGTCAGCTTTCTGGTGGGCAGCAGCAGCGTGTCGGCGTGGCTCGCGCGCTCGCCGCCGACCCGCCGGTGCTGCTGATGGACGAGCCGTTCGGCGCGGTCGACCCGATCACCCGCGGCAACCTGCAGGACGAACTGCTCCGGCTGCAGACCGATTTGAAGAAGACCATCGTCTTCGTCACGCACGACTTCGACGAGGCGGTCAAGCTCGGCGACCGGATCGCGGTGCTCGGCAACCAGTCGAAGATCCTGCAGTACGACACCCCGGAGTCGATCCTGGCGAACCCGGCGGACGACACCGTCGCCGGATTCGTCGGAGCCGGCGCTTCGCTCAAGCAGCTGACTCTGCTGCGGGTGCGCGACGTCGAACTGCAGCAGGACGCGCTCACCACGACGATCGACGAATCGCCCGCCGACGTGCGGGAGAAGCTGAGCAAATCGCGCAAGCCGTTCGCGCTGGTGCTCGACCAGCGGCGGCGGCCGATCCGCTGGGTGCACGTGCGCGAGCTGACCAACGCCACGTCGCTGGGCTCGGTCGGCAAGCCGCTGCGCGACATCGTGAGCCTCCAGTCGACGCTGCAGGACGCGCTCGAGGCGATGCTCGCCGAAGGCGGTTCGGTGCCGGTCACCGGCCCGCGCGGCGAATACGCGGGCACGATCAAGCTGGACACGGTCATCGCGACGATCCAGCAGCTGCGCGACGAGCACGCCGACGACCACGTCGACGAGGACGGGGCTACGGCATGACCGCTGCCGTCGATACCGGATTCAGCACCGAGTCGGGCTCCCGCCGCGCGGAACGCGTCCGGCTGTTCGCCCAGCCCGTCGTGGTCGTGCTGATCGTCGCGGCCACGCTCGTCTGGGTGTTCGCCAGCGGGCTCACCGCGACCGAAAAGGAAACGCTCAACGCGGAGTCGCTGCTCACCGCACTGCGCGACCATCTGGCGATGACCGTCGTGGTCACCGCGATCGTGGTGCTGGTGGCGGTGCCGCTCGGCATCGTCGTGACCCGGCCGTGGGCGAAGTGGCTCGCGCCGATCTTCCTCGCCGTCGCGAACATCGGACAGGCCGCGCCCGCCCTCGGCGTGCTGGTGCTGTGGTTCATCTTCACCGGCGCGACCGGCGGGCTCTGGGTCGCCGCGCTGCCGCTGGCGTTCTATTCGCTGCTCCCGGTGCTGCGCAACACGATGGTCGGCATCCAGCAGGTGGACCCGTCGCTCATCGACGCCGGCCGCGGCATCGGGATGTCCGCGCAGAAGGTGCTGTGGCGGGTGGAATTCCCGCTCGCGGTTCCGCTGATCCTCGCCGGTCTGCGCACGTCGCTCGTGCTGGCGGTCGGCACCGCGACGTTCGGCATGTTCGTCAACGCGGGCGGGTTCGGCCTGCTGATCGACACCGGCTACAAGCTCAACCTGACCAAGGTGCTGATCACCGGTTCGGTGCTGGCCGTCGCGCTGGCGCTGCTGGTGGACTGGCTGGGCGCGGTCGCCGAGCAGTACTTCGGACCGAAGGGACTGCGCTGATGAACGTCCTGAAAAAGGCGGGCGCGCTGGTCGGCGCCGCCCTGCTCGCCGGGACGCTCTCGGCGTGCGGGCTCGACGTCAACACCTCGATCCCGTTCAAGATCGAACCAGGCTCGATCCGGCCGATCCCGTCGCTGCAGGGCCAGCGCGTGGTGGTCGGGTCGAAGGACTTCACCGAGAACATCATCCTCGGCTACATGGCCGAAATGGCGCTGAGCGCGGCGGGCGCGGACGTCATCGACCTCACCGACATCAAGGGGTCGAACTCGTCGCGGCAGGCGCTGCTCAATGGGCAGACCGACGTGACTTGGGAGTACACCGGCACCGGCTGGATCAACTACCAGGGCAACGAACTGCCGGTGCCGGGCGGCGAGAAGGCGCAGTACGAGGCCACGGCGAAGGCCGACGCGGAGAAGTACGGCGTCACCTGGCTGAACTACTCGCCGCTGAACGACCAGTACGCGTTCGCCACCACCGAGGCATACGCGGCGAAGAACAACCTCAAGTCCACCTCGGATCTGGCGAAATTCCTCACCTCGCATCCGGACCAGAACCGGTTCTGCCTGGAAACGGAGTTCACCAGCCGCCAGGACGGGTTCCCGGCGGCGGTCAAGGCGTACGGGTTCAAGAACCCGAAGGTCGAGAATTTCGGGATCGGCACCATTTATTCGGCGGTGGCCAACGGCACCTGCCCGGTCGGCGAGGTGTTCACCACCGACGGCCGGATCTCCGGGCTGAACCTGCGCGTGCTCGAGGACGACAAGAAGGCGTTCCCGCAGTACAACGCGGCGGCGACGCTGCGAACGGAGTTCCTGAACCAGCATCCGGAAATTCGCGGGCCGCTGGAGACGGTGGCGGCGGCGATCGACAACAAGCAGATGGTCGAGTTGTGCAAGCAGGTCGACGTGGACGGCAAGGACGCCGGAACCGTCGCGCACGACTGGATGCTGCGGAAGGGCTTCATCAAGTAGCGCCCGAAGCCGGGAAGGGCTCCTTGCGGGAATCAGCTTCCCGCAAGGAGCCTTTTTCAGATGCCCAACCGGTGCAGCAGCTGTTCTTCCAGCCGGTCGAGTTCGCCGGTCACCGCGCGGTGCGCGGCCTTGCGCCGAGCGGCGGGCATGCGCTCGGCGGCACGCACCGTGGCCGACAGCTGCTCCAGCGTCGACTGCGTTTCGGCGGCGAACTTCTGATCCGCGTCGGTCGCCTTCGCCGACTTCTTCAGCTCGCCGAGCCCCTGCACGAGACCCGCGATCCGGGCGTGCAGCGCCGCGCCGCGGCCGGTGTACTCGCCGAGCTGATCGACCGCCACGCCCAGCTTGCGGGCCTGGTAGCGGTCGTACGCCTCCCGCACCGCGCCCGCGGCGCGGACCGCGTACGGCGCGAGCACCGGCAGCACCGCGGGCCCGATGACCTTGGCCACCGCGACCGCGTTCTTCGCCTTCTTCGGGGTGAACCGGGCTTCACCCTCGTCCTGCTTGGCCTTGTCCTGCTTGGCCTTGCGCGCCATGGCCGTTACCTCCCACGCCTTCTCCGGATGAACTTACTGGTCCCCGACCTGACGGGCATGTCGGCTCGCGCGGGGAATGTCGTACCCACGATCTATTGTGATCGCTATGGGAGACGAGGTGTTGCTCGACGCGGGAGCGGTGAGCCGTTGCCGCCGCCGGGTGCACCTGGAACACGACCCGGCGATGCGCGACGTGCCGCTGCCGCCGCCGGATCCGACCGCGCAGCAGCGCATCGACGACGCGACCGCGCATCGCGAGGAAATCCTCGAACAGCTGGTCGCGGCCTCGGGTCCGGACGTCACGTGGGCGCGGGTGCCGCGCACCGCGCCGGCGGGCGAGCGGGTGCGGCTCACCGAGCAGGCGTTCGCCGAGGGCATTCAGTACATCTGGGGCGCGCTGCTGCCCGCCGACCCGGTCGGGCACCGGCGCGGCGGAATCGACCTGCTGGTGCGTGTCGGCGACGGATACGTGCCGGTGCTGGTGGTCCGGCACCGGATCACCGACCGCGGCCAGGGCGCGCCCACCACCGCGATGACCGAGCTGGATCCGGCCCGCCGTTCGCCGGACGAGCTGCGCAAGGTGCGGTCGCAGCCGCGGGACCAGCTGCGGCTCGCGCATCTGCGGCGGATGCTGGAGACCTACGGCAAAGCGGCCAGCGGACGCGCGGTCGGCGGCGTGATCGGTCTCGACGCGGATGTCGTCGTCTGGCACGACCTCACCGCGGGCACCTGGCCGGGCGGCCGCAGCGCGCTGGACGAATACGACGCGCGCTTCGCGGACCGGCTCGCCGTGGCGACCGCGGCGGCGACCGGTGCGGAGGCATTGGCCGCGCCTTCCCGGGTTCTGGAGTGCCGCAGGTGTCCGTTCTGGGCCACCTGCGAGGTCGTGCTCACCGAAACCCGGGACGTGAGCCTGGTGGTGCGCGGCGAGGACGCGGGAGAGCTGCGCCGCGTCGGAGTGTCCACTGTGGACAAGCTGGCCGCGCTGGACCCGGCCGCCGAGATGCCGCCGATGAACTGGACGGGCGGCACGTTCTCCGACGCGATCATGCTGGCGCGGGCGTGGCTGGCGGACCTGACGGTGGTGCGGCGGACACCGGAGGTCGAGGTGCCGCGCGCGGACGTCGAAGTCGACGTGGACATGGAAAGCTTCGGTGATTCCGGGGCTTATCTGTGGGGAACGCTGCTGTCCGGGGCGGACATCGGCGTGCCGCGGGGGTATCGGGCGTTCGCGACCTGGGAGCCGTTGCCGACGGTCGACGAGGCGCGGTCGTTCGCCGAGTTCTGGGCCTGGTTCACCGATGTCCGGGAGCGGACCCTCGCGGCCGGGCTGACTTTCCGGGCGTATTGCTACAACGCGCTCGCGGAGAACCGGTGGCTGTTCGGTTCGGTCGAGCGGTTCGGGGAGTATTCCGGGATTCCGGAGAAGCGCACGGTTCAGTCCTTTGTGGACTCCGACGAGTGGGTGGATCTTTTCCGCAGCGTGACGGATCAATTCCTGTGCTCGCGGGGCAAGGGGCTCAAGGTGATCGCACCGGTGGCCGGGTTCTCCTGGCGGGATCCGGAGGCGGGCGGCGAGGCGTCGATGCGGTGGTATCGCGACGCGGTCGGCATGGACGGCGCGGTCCCCGACGACGAACAGCGCGAGCGGCTGCTGCGCTACAACGAGGACGACGTCCTGGCGACCAAGGCCCTCCGGGAGTGGATGAGCGAGCGGGCGCAGGACGAGGTCCCGTACATGCTGGACATCTGACCCTTCGGCGGTGCCTCGCGGCATCTCTCGGTTTCGTCGTTGCCGGTTCAGCGCGCTTCTGCGTATACTCGTCGGCGAGTACTCGTCCACGAGGAGGCGCGGAGTGAAGCGGCGGAAGGTGTCCAACCTGCTGGGCCTCGCCGTGCTGAGCACCGTGTTCGAGCGCCCGATGCATCCGTACGAAGTCGCCACTCTGCTGCGGGAACGCGGCAAGGAAGGCGACCTGAAAATCAAGTGGGGTTCGCTCTACACGGTCGTCGGCAATCTCGAAAAGCACGGTTTCCTCGAAGCGGTCGAGAACGTGCGGGACGGGGCCCGGCCGGAGCGGACCGTGTACCGGCTCACCGAGGCGGGCCAGGCCGAGATGGAGGACTGGATCGCCGAGCTGATCGGGGTCCCGGATCCGGAGCCCACGCGGTTTCACACCGGGCTGTCGGTGATGCTCGCGCTCCGGCCGGAGGTCGTCGACCAGCAGCTGGAGCACCGGGTCGGCGCGCTGGACCGGCTGATCGGCGAGCGCGTCGAGGCGCTGGTGAAGATGCGGGCCGAGCTGCCGAGGCTGGTCCTCGTCGAGGCGGAGTACCAACTGGCGATGTGGCGCGCGGAAGCCGAATGGATCCGCGGGCTGCGCGAAGAGCTGGCCACCGGTGCGATACCGGGGGTCGAGGAATGGCGGCGTTACCGGGAAACCGGGGAGCTGCCGGACATGGCCGCCTTCATCGCGAACGAAGGCGAATGAAGAGGTCCCGGAGGAGGTGCTGGCACACCGCCCCCCGGGACCGGGAACCGTCGAACCGGAAACCGCGGGTGCGGATACCTGTCCTCGGGCTGCGTCGAGAAGGATACCGGCCCCGCGGCGCCCGGTTCGGTCTCAACCGAACAGGGAGAAAGCACATGGGGAACACCCAGGTCAAACGCCATCGCACGAAGCTGCTGCCGGAGATGGAGGGGCCGGTCGCCCGGGCTTACGCGCGGGGGCGGGGCACCGAACCGCAGCTGGTGCAGTACCGCGAAACGGCCGAAATGCTGGCTTCGGAGCTGGCCGAAGGCTCCGACGTGCTCGAGGTCGCGCCCGGTCCGGGTTTCTTCGCGGTGGAGCTGGCCCGCACCGGTCGCTGCACGGTGACCGGGCTGGACGTCAGCCGGACCTTTGTCCAGCTGGCCAAGGAGTATGCGAGGGAACAGGGCGTCTCGGTGGACTTCCGCCGCGGCGACGTGGCGGCGATGCCGTTCGTGGACGGATCGTTCGACTTCCTGGTGTGCCAGGCGGCGTTCAAGAACTTCGCCGACCCGGTGGACGCGCTCGACGAGATGCACCGGGTGCTGCGGCCGGGCGGCGTCGCGCTGATCCAGGACCTGAGCAAGAGCACCACGGACGCGGAGCTGGACGCTGAGGTCGCGCGGATGGATCTCGGTCCAGTGGCCACGTTCACCACCGTCCGCACGCTCCGTGGGCTGCGGCGGCGGGCGTACACGCCCGAGCAGTTCAGCGCGACGGTCGCGGAGAGCAAGTTCCGCACCTGCGAGGTGACCCCGGACGGGATCGGTCTCGAAGTGCGGCTGCGCAAGGAGTGACCGGCCGGGTGGCTGTGCCGCCGAGGGGGCGGCACAGCCACTCGCTAGCAGGTCAGCGCGGGGCCATCCGCAGCGAACCGTCCATGCGGACGACCTCGCCGTTGAGGTAGTCGTGGTCGATCAGCGACAGGGCGAGCTGCGCGTACTCGTCCGGCCGCGCCAGCCGCTTCGGGAACGGCACCCCGGCGGCGAGTCCGGCGCGGAACTCGTCGCTGACGGTGGCGAGCATCGGGGTGTCGACGATGCCGGGCGCGATCGTCAGCACGCGGATGCCGTGCGAGGCGAGGTCGCGCGCGGCGGGCAGCGTCATGCCGACCACGCCGCCCTTGGACGACGCGTACGCCACCTGCCCGATCTGGCCGTCGAACGCGGCGACGGACGCGGTGTTGATGATGACGCCGCGGGCGTCGTCGGCCAGCGGCTCGGTCTTCGCGATCGCCTCGGAGGCGATGGTGACGACGTTGAAGGTGCCGATCAGGTTGATCTGGATGACCTTCGCGTACAGCCCGAGGTCGTGGCGGCCCTTGCGGGACAGGATGCGCGCGGACGGCCCGATGCCCGCGCAGTTGACCACCGTGCGCAGCGGGACGCCCGAGCCGGCCGCGGTGTCGACGGCGCCCTGCACCTGGTCCGGGTCGGTCACATCGGCCTCGACATAGGTGACGCCATCGACCCGTTCGGCCTTCTCGATCGAGGGCGCGAGGTCAAGGGCGAACACCCGCGCGCCTTTCGCGGCCAGCGCCTTGGCGGTCGCGCCGCCGAGCCCGGAAGCGCCGCCCGTGACGAGCGCTGCGGTGTCGGTGATCTGCATCTTCAGCCTTCCTCCTGCTCTCGGGTGCCGCGGTGCACCTCCGCGCCCAGGTTAACGCTCGTTCGCACGCCGGCCGGAGTGTGTCGCCTCACCCGCTTCTCGTCGCGAGGAGTATTCGGCCGCGACCGCTTCCGTTAGCACTGAGGTCAACTCCGGCTGTCACCTTCACGTCATGAGCTCAGCTCGGATCGTGGTGGTAGGGACGGGATACGTCGGATTGACCACGGGGGCTTGTCTCGCGAGCCTCGGGCACCGCGTCACCTGCGTGGACGTGGACGTGGCGAAAGTGAACCGGCTGTCGGCCGGGCGCGTGGACATCCTCGAACCTGGACTGGCCGAACTGGTCTCCCGCGGACTGGCGAACGGACGGCTGTCGTTCGTCGTCGGCGCGCGGGAAGCCGTTCGCGGCGCGGAGGGCGTGTTCCTCTGCGTGCCGACGCCGATGGGCGCGGGCGGGTCCGCGGATTTGCGCGCGGTGGAGGCGGTGACCGAGGAGATCGGCGACGTGCTGCCGCCCGGCTGCGCGCTGATCACGAAGTCGACGGTGCCGGTCGGCACCGCGAAACGGATCCAAGCGATGGTCGGCCGCGACGACGTGCCGGTCGTGTCCAATCCGGAATTCCTGCGCGAAGGCACTGCGGTGCAAGACTTCCTGAACCCGGACCGGATCGTGGTCGGGTCCGATTCGCGGGCCGCCGCCGCGTGGGTCGGGCAGTTGTACGGCGACCTCGCCGCCCCGATCGTGGTCGCCGACGCGGCGAGCGCGGAACTGGTCAAGTACGCGGCGAACTGCTTTCTCGCGCTCAAACTGTCCTATGTGAACTCGATCGCCGAATTGTGCGAACGGCTCGGCGCGGACATCGACCTGGTCACCGAAGGCATGGGCTACGACCGGCGGATCGGCCGCACGTTCCTCAAGCCCGGCCCTGGCTGGGGCGGTTCGTGCCTGCCCAAGGACACCAGCGCGCTGGTCAAGGTCGCCGAATCGGTGGACTACGACTTCCGCATGCTGACCTCGGCGATCGACGAGAACATCGCCCAGCGCGACCGCATCGTGGCGAAGATCGCCGGTGCCTGCGGCGGAACGCTGGCCGGTGCGCGGATCGGCGTGCTGGGCCTGGCGTTCAAGGCGGGCACGAACGATCTGCGCGATTCTCCCGCGCTGGCAGTGTCTTCGGTGCTGGGTGCGCTCGGCGCGGAGATCACCGCGTACGACCCGGCGGTGTCCGGCGGGATCGCTGGGATGACCGTCGTGGACGATCCGTACCAGGTCGCCAAGGACGCGGATGTCGTTGTGGTGCTTACCGAATGGGCCGAGTTCCGGAACCTGGACTGGGTGGCGATCGCGGACGCGATGGAGGGCGACGACGTCGTCGACACCCGCAATCTCCTTGACCCGGGCATGATTCTCGACGCCGGGCTGTCCTGGCAGGGCGTCGGCCGCCCGCGCGCGGCCCGGCGGCGGGTTCCGGTTTCCTGATCGGAAAATCGCGCGAACTGCGCTATGCTCTTGCGCGGCATCGCGTGTCGGTCACCGGCTGGGTGAGGCATGGAGGTGCTGGGATGCCTTCTGGAGGCATTGCTTCGTGTCCGTTTCACTTGAACTGAATCACCTCATGGTCCCGTCCCGGGACAACCGGGAATCCGCCGAATTCTTCGCGAACCTGCTGGGCTTCGAGGTCGGCGAGGAATGGGGCCCGTTCATCCCCGTCGAAACCAGCAACGGCGTCCGGCTCGACTTCGCCACGATCCCCGACGAGGACCGCAAGCTGCAGCACTACTGTTTCCTCATCCCCGAGGACGACTTCGACGCGTTTTTCGCGCGGTTGAAGGAATCCGGGGTCGCCTACCACGCCGATCCGATGGGCAAGCAGGTCGGCGAGATCAACCACAACCACGGCGGCCGCGGCGTGTATTTCCTTGACCCGGGCGGAAACGGGATCGAGGTCATCACGCAGCCGTACGAGCCGGAGCGGAAGCGGCCCGCGCGCTGGTAAGTCCTATGTAGACAGTCGGCGGGCGGGTCACAGCGGAAGCGAGGCCCACCCGCCGCCCGCGGCCAGCAAGGTCCGGACGCTCTCCGCGTGATCGGAGAACGCGGCGAGATCGGCGTGCAGCAGCGCGGCCCGCTCGGAATCGAGCGGGTCCGCGTCGTCGCGCCAGAGTCCGAGCGTCCAGTTGGCGGCCAGCAGCATCGAACGCACCAGCCCGGCGACCGCCGAATCCGGTTGGCCGTACGCGGCGAGGATCTCGTCGCAGGCGGTGAAGCACCGCTCCAGGCCGCGGACGGCCTCGGCGGGCGTGCCGTCCCAGTCCGGTCCCGGCCAGGCGCAGGAGTCCAGCGCGAGCCACAGCTGCCAGCCGGCAGTCAGTTCGGCTTCGTCTCGAGGCGTCCAGTGCGGGCTCATCTTCCCGAGTGTGCGCCCCGGCGGCCGGTTTGCCGCCGAGGTTTTGGCCGAGGTCACGTGCGTGGTTGTTCCCACAGCCAGAACTCGATCCCCTGGTCGTCGGCACAATCGGCCGTTCGGCCGTACGGCTGGTGCTCCACCTCGCCTGCCTGCCCGCCCGCCTCGCGCACCCGGCGCAGCGCCGCGTCGAGGTCGTCGACGGCGAACATCAGCTTCCAGCCGGGCTGCAGTTCCGGCCCGCCCCACAGCCCGCCGGGAAGACCGTCTCCTTCGATGCGCCACGCGGTCGGCAGGCTGCCCTGGTTGAACTGCCAGCCGAGCACCGCGCCGTAGAACGCCTTGGCCCGGACGTCGTCGGGTACCTGGAAGGTGAAATAACCGGCCTCGCCGTGCCGATAGGTGCGCTCCCCGGGCGTTTGCGCGCTCGGCGCGGCCTTTCCGACCAGCCAGCGCTGGCCGTACGGGTCGCGGATCACGCCGTTCAGCCCGTAGCCGCGGTCCTCGACCGGACGCAGCAGTTCCGCGCCCAGTTCCACCGCCCGCCGCGCCGCACGCCGGGGGTCGGGCACCTCGACCCGCACCAGCGCGCCGCCCTCCGGAGCGACGACGTTGCCCAGTTCGGGGAATTCCTCGGCCAGCATCAGCACGCTGCCGCCGATGTCCAGTTCGGCGTGTCCGACCCGGCCGTCGTCCATCACGATCGGCTCGGACCGGCGTCGTGCCCCGAAGACCTCGACGTAGAAGTCGAGCGCGGCCCGGGCGTCGGTCACGACCAGGTACGGCGTCAGCGCACCGGCTCGGGCCTGCTGGGTTTCAGTGGTGGTCATCTCCGCTCCGTTCAGGATCAGGCGGCGGAGGTCGTCCCGCAGCTGCTCGGCGAAGGCCGGATCGGGGTCGGCCGGAGTCGAGGGCAGCGCGAGCGCGTCGAAGGGCTCAGCCATCGCGTCCCTCCTTCTCCTCGTAGCTGCGGCGGAACGCGGTTTTGGCCCGCGTCAGCAACGCCTCCGTCGCGTGGATGGTCCGGCCCAGATGCGCGGCGACGTCGCGCACTGGCAGGCCGTCGACATACCGCAAGGTGAGCACCGCCCGATGCGAGACCGTCAGCGATTCGAGCACCTGCCTCGCGCGCAGGGCGTCGAGCTGCTCGTCCCAGGGATCCTCGACGTCGCCTTCGGCGTCGTGCACGAGCCGCAGCCCGCGCTGTTCCCGTTCGGCCCGCCGCCAGTGGTCGGCCAGTTTGTGCCGGGCCACCCCGATCAGCCAGGGCGTGCTCACCGGCGGCGCGTGCTCCTTGCGGCAGGCGGCGACTGCGCCGAGGAACGTCTCCGACGTCAGTTCCTCCGCCAGCACGCGGTCGCCGCACCTCGCGAGCAGGTAGCCATAGACCTCCGGCAGGGCCCGTTCGTAGAGGCCGAGCAGCGCGAAGGCCGGGTCTGGCTGCACCCGAGGTTCCGTCACATCCCCATCGTCGTCCGGGAGCGGGGTTTTCCGTCGGACGAATTTCTCAGCGCGGGTCGGGAAGCTTGCGCGCCAGCCCGCTGACCAGCACCGCCAGTGCCGCCAGAATCCCGATGACCAGCACGAACGCCCCCTGATACCCCATCGCGCCCGGCACGCTCAGGCTGGCGAACAGGCTGCCCAGCACCGCGACGCCCAGCGCCAGCGAGGTCTGCTGGGTGGTGGTCAGCACGCCTCCGCCGACTCCGGCCAGGTCGGCGGGCACCCGGGACAGCACCACCCGGAACAGCGTGCTCATCGTCAGCCCGTTGCCGACGCCGATCAGCACCATCGCCGGGGCCAGCTGCCAGATCGACAGGTCGGGCCAGTCCAGCAGCGCGGTTCCGGCGAGCGCGAGCAGCCCGACGGTGAGGATCAGCCCGCCGACCGGCACGATCTTGCGCCCGAACCGGGCGACCAGATGGCTGCTGACCAGCGACGTCGTGAAGTACGCGACGGCCATCGGGGTCAACGCCAGCCCGGCGCCGAGCGGGCCGAGGTGCAGGCCGTTCTGCAGCGTCACCGCGTAGACGAACATGAACGAGCCGAAGGTGGCGAAGAACGGGACCGCGACGGTCAAGCCGTGCCGGACGCTCGCGGTGCGCAGCAGGGCGGGCGGCAGCAATGGCGTACCGCCCACGGCTTCGAGCTTCCGCTCGACCCGGGCGAAGCCGAAAGCCGCGAACGGGAAGAGCACCAGCAGCGCGATGCTCCACCACGGCCAGCCGAGCGCGCGGCCTTCCATGATCGGGATCAGCAGCGACAGCAGCGAAACGGCCAGCAGCACGGTTCCCCAGCGGTCGACGCCGAGCGGGTTGTTCGCCCGGCTGTCCGGCACCGTGCGGCGCGCGAGCAGCAGCCCGATGATCCCGATCGGCACGTTGACCAGGAAGATCGGCCGCCAGCTCAGGTCCCACAGGTTGGCGGCCACCAGTGCGCCGCCGAGCAGCTGCCCGATGACGGTGGCGATCCCGCCGGTCGCGCCGTAGAGGCCGATCGCCCGCGAGCGGCGTTCGCCGGTGGTGCCGGCCTGGATGATCGAGAGCACTTGCGGGAGCAGCATCGCCGAAGCCGCGCCCTGCGCGACCCGGGCGATGACCAGCGTCGCGGCGTCCGGGGCGACCCCGCACGCCAGCGAGGTGAGCGTGAAGAGCGTGAGGCCGAGCAGGAAGAGCTTGCGGCGGCCGAAGGTGTCGCCAAGCCGGCCGCCGAGCACGAGCAACACCGCGTACGCGATGCCGTAGCCCGCGACGACCAGTTCGAGGGTCGCGGTGGACGCGTGCAGGTCGGCATCGATGGTCGGCAGGGCGACGTTGACGATGAAGAAGTCGATGATCGGCAGCGCCGCCCCCAGCAGCACAGTGATCAAGCCGGCGGACGTGAGTCCCGTCCGCTCCGGCGTCCCGACAGCGGCGGTAGCCATTGCCGGGGCGGTGGTGGTAGTCGTCATGAGTACTACGTTCCGCTGCCGCAAACCCTGGTACCAGGTGTGCTTCTATCCTGGTACTGCGACTACCTGGTAACAGGGTCGGCGGTGTGCTTACCTGGTACTCGTGACCAGTGGCATCGAAGACCGCCTCCGCCGGACCGAGCTGGGAGAGTTCCTCCGCAACCGGCGCGGGCGCATCACGCCGGAGCAGGTAGGACTGCCGCTCGGCGGCCGCCGTCGCACGCCAGGGCTGCGCCGCGAGGAAGTCGCGCAGCTCGCCGGGGTGGGCGTCACCTGGTACACGTGGCTCGAACAGGGCCGCGACATCAACGCCTCCGAGCAGGTGCTCAGCGCGATCTCCCGCACGCTCCGGCTCGACCCGCACGAGCACGTGCACCTGTTCACCCTCGCCGGCGCGCCGGAACCGGTGACCGAGAAGAAGAACTGCTCCGCGATCACACCCTCGATGCGGGACATGATGGTCCAGCTGGAGCCGTTCCCGGTCGCGGTCCGCAACGCGCGCTTCGACGTGATCGGCCACAACGCCGGCTACGACTGGCTGATGGGCGGCGTCGACAAGATCCCGTACGAGGAACGCAACACGCTCGTCCAATGCCTGCTCAATCCACAGTGGAAAGAGCGGATGGTCGACTGGGAGCAGAACGTGCCGCGGATGGTCTCGTCCTTCCGCGCGGCGATGGCCGAGCACATGGGTGAACCCGGGTGGAAGTCGCTGGTCAAACGGCTCATGGCGGAGTCGCCGTGCTTCGCGGAGCTGTGGAGCCAGCACGACGTGAACACCGAGCAGGCCAAGAGCAAGCGCTACCTGCACCCGGACGCGGGCCTGCTGACGTTCGACTTCACCTACCTCTACGCCGGCCGCCGCTCGGAGATCCGGATGTCGGTCTACACCCCGGCGAACGACGAGACGCGGGAGAAGCTGCTGGAGTTCGTGCCCAAGACGCGGTAGCGCAGGTGGGTCACGCCCTCGCCGGAGGTGACTTCGGGCGTGCCGCGCGGCCGTCGGCCTTCGTGCTGGCCGGGACCTCCGCGGGGGCGTTCCAGCCGAGAGCAGATCTTTTTCCGCCAGTTACCCAGTGAACGGAGCCGGACGAACGTCCTCGACATACCTCGCCACGCGTAGCCGGATTCCGCGCTCCACGACGGACGCGCCCAGCCGTCTTCCCCGGTAGCTTTCGCTCCATGCACTACTGGTGGCGGGCTCAGAACCCGTGGTTCGGGCGGGTGTTCCGGACCTTCGTGGTGCTCGCCTTCGTGCTCGGCGGCTCCAGCGCGTCCGGCCGCTGGCAACATGCCCCGCACCCGCTGAGCCCGCTCGGCGCCGCCTGGCTCGCCGCGACCGTGCCCACCCTGCTGCTCGTCCACCGGTACCCGCTGCCGCTGTTTGTGCTCACCGCGGCCTCGGCGTACGCGTACTACCTGTCGCCAGAGCCCGGCGGCCCGGTGATTATCGTCCCCACCGTCGCGCTCTTCGTCCTCACGCGGAAGAAGGGACCGGTCGTCGCCGGGAGCACCGGGGCGACTGTCCTAGCGGGAGCGTATGTAGTCCGCATCATCACCGCGCAAACGTTTGCGGTCAGTGCTTGGGCGCTTTTCGCCGTGGTCTGGATGGCCGCGGTGATCGGCATCGCGACCGCGGTGCGGTTCCAGTTCGCGGCCGTCGCCGCCCGGCGCGAGCAGGCCAACGAGCACCGGCATCGGATGGCCGAGCAGGAGCGGCTCCGCATCGCCCGCGAAGTGCACGACGTCGTCGCGCACAGCCTCGCGATGATCAACGTCCAGGCAGGCGTCGCGGCGCACGTCGCGGATCGGCGGCCGGAGCAGGCGAAAGAGGCGCTGCTCAACATCAAGGCGGCCAGCGCGTCCGCGCTCAACGACCTCCGCGCGACGCTCGCCGTGCTGCGTTCCGGCGAGAACCGTGCGCCCGCGCCGAGCCTCGCGCAGGTCGACGAACTGCTCGATCACGCACGCGCCGCTGGGTTGGAAGTCGAATTGCACGGCGAAGCCGGCGACCTGCCCGCGCCAGTGGACGGCGCGGCTTACCGGATCCTGCAGGAGTCGCTGACCAATGTCGTCCGGCATGCCGACGGAGCTCAGCGCGTCGAGGTCCGCTTCGAGCGGAAGCCGGGCACGCTGGTCCTGATCGTGCGCGACGACGGCCGCGGCACCGGCCAGCCGACGCCCGGCCACGGTCTGCGCGGCATGCGGGAACGCGCGACCGCACTCGGCGGCAGCGTCGAGGCGAGCGTCACCGGGCAGGGTTTCCAGGTGCGGGCGGAACTGCCCGTGGAGGGGGAGAAATGACCATCCGCGTCGTGCTGGCCGACGACCAGGCCCTGGTCCGTGCCGGATTCCGGCTGCTGCTGGACACCGAGGACGGCTTCGAGGTGGCCGGCGAGGCGAGCGACGGCGAACAGGCCGTCGCGCAGGCGGTCGAGCACCGGCCGGACATCGTCGTGATGGACGTCCGGATGCCCGGCACCGACGGCCTCGAAGCGACCCGCCGGATCACCTCGCATCCCGACCTGCGCGGGGTGAAAGTACTGGTCCTGACCACGTTCGACGTCGACGAGTACGTCTACGAGGCACTCCGCGCCGGGGCCAGCGGCTTCCTGCTGAAGGACACCGAACCCGTCGAACTCCTGCACGCGCTGCGGGTCGTCGCGGCGGGGGAGGCGTTGCTCGCCCCGACCGTCACGCGCCGGTTGATCGCCGAGATCGTCGGACGGCCGGAGCACCGGCGGATCGACACCTCGGCCGTGCAAGCGGTGACCGAACGCGAACGCGAGGTGCTGGCGCTGGTCGCGGGCGGGCTGTCGAACGACGAAATCGCCGCCCACCTGGTGATCTCCGCCGCGACGGCGCGCACGCACGTCAGCCGCATCATGACCAAGATCGGCGCGCGCGACCGGGCCCAGCTGGTGGTGCTCGCGTACGAATCCGGCCTCGTCACCCCGCGCCGCGGCTCGCACGAATGAGCTAAGCCGGGAGTGTGAGTTACGCCGTGTCGGTGAACGTCGTCCCACCCTCGCACGCCTTACCGGCAGAGCATCACACCTCAGCGAGGGGTGTGGCGGAAGGAGTTCCGGTGGCGTGGGAGATCGTCCTGGTCGCCGCGCTGGGCCTGGTTTTCCTGGTCCGGCTGGTGGCGCAGCTCCGGCGGAGCTGACGGACGCCGCGGCGGCATCGCACGGCGCACCGGCGGTTCAGCGGTGCGGTCGAAGCCCGATTCGACGGGACGCGCCCGGTGCGCGCCACCGTTCGCCCGCGGCGGCATCGCGCGCGGAGCGTCGCTCGGCGGCGGAGCACCGTTGCCCGGCGTCCGCCCGTTCTGCACTGGACGCGGCCGAGGCGCCGGACGCCGCGGCGGCAGCGGTTCGGCGGGAATCCTCGGAATCTCGATGGTCACCTCGGTGTCGTCCACGAACTGAGCGGCAGTCCCCGGCGTTTCGACCGGCGGCTCGACCGGAGGTTCGGGCGTCACCGGCGCGGGCGGAGGCGGCTTCGGCCGGTGCGACAACCGCCGCGCCAGCGAGTGGCTCGGCCGTTCCACGAACCGGTAGCTGAACTCGACCACGCCGAACACCGCCGGGATCACGATCAGCAGCGCGATGGGCAACGGCACCGCCGGGCGCAGCAGCTGCAGCAGCACGAACGTGACCAGCATGTGCAGCAGGTAGATCGAGTAGCTGCGCTCGGACAGCATGGTCCAGATCTTGCGCTGTTTCAGCCGGTCCTCGGCGAACATCCCCATCAGGAAGCAGGCGACGGCGAACGCCAGCGCGAGGTTGTACGAGCTGTCCACGCGGCCGACGTTGATGATGTCCGCCAGCACGTACAGCGACCACGCGCAGCCGCCGTAGAGCGCGCCGGTCCAGAGCGGGATCTGCTTTTTGGTCGTCGCCCAGATGACCTGGCCGATCACCATCGCGGGCAGGTACGAGACGTTCACCGCGAACAGCGACCACGACGGTCCGAACTGCGACCGGCTCATCATCACCACGAAGATGAACGTCAGCTCCACCGCGATCGCGAGCCACACCCACCGGCGCAGCAGCGGCAGCACCGCCATCAGCAGCAGGTAGAAAATGACCTCGACGATCATCGTCCAGGCCACCGGCACCAGCACGACCTGCGGGAAAATCAGGTAGTTGACCAGCGCGGTGTTGGTCAGGACGGTGAGCGGGTTCAGCGTCTGCGACTGCCCGGTCGACGGCGGATGCAGGTTCACCAGCAGCAGGAACGCCGTCAGCAGCACCACGAACAGCATCGGCGCGTACACCCGGATGAACCGGTTGAGCGCGAACCGCCCGGTACCCTGGCGCAACGCGATCGGCGTCACGACGAAACCGCTGACCAGGAAGAAGAACGGCACCGCGATCTGCCCGATGCCCTGCTTCGACATGTGCATCGGACCGCTCGTGAGCGCCTCGATGAAGTCGACGTACGGGGCTTTGTCGTTCTTCGCGATGACCCACGGGTGGGCGATATGGCTGTAGAAGACCAGCAGCGCGCCGAGGCCGCGACCGATGTCGATGAAGACGATCCGGGTCTTCTTCGGCAGTGCGGGCGGCTCGGCCAAGGCAGCGGAATTCGGCTCGGCCAGCGTGCTCACCCCCGTCTTCCGCACCGGCAAACCTGGTGAAGGTTACCGCCTGCCCGGCCGCGCCAGGACGTACTCCCCGGAATTCGCGGCCACGCTGGGGATAAGTCACAAAATGCGGTCTGGCCTCGGATTATGCAGTCGGAAGGTACGATCAGGCAGGAATTCGTCCGCTTTGCGCTAGGTAGTTCAGGAGTTCGGGGAGCGTGCAGCAGTCCAGTCTCGACGGCGCCGTCGAGCGTTCACCGACCCTGCGAGCCGCTTTCCGCCAAGCCGCCCCGGCGATCAGCCTCTACCTGCTGTTCCAAATCGTCGCGTTCGGCGTGCTGTGGATGATGAGCTGGAAGGCCGACGTGTCGCCAGGCCGGTTCATCGACAACTTCGACGCGAACTGGTTCCTCTCGGTCGCCCAGCACGGCTACGACCAGCCGGTCACGCTCGGCACCGACGGCCTGCCGGTCGAGAACAGCCTGGTGTTCTTCCCGCTGTACCCGGCGACGGTCGCGTTGCTGACGTTGATCGGGATCCCGCCGCTGGTGGCCGGCATGACGATCTCGCTGCTGGCCGGTTGCGCGGCCGCGTGGGGCCTGTTCGTGCTGGGCCGCGACCTGGCCGGGCCGCGGGTGGGGCTGCTGGTCGCTGTGCTTTGGTCGATCGGGCCGGGTTCGACAGCGCTGCACCTGGCGTACTCGGAATCGCTGCTGATGGCGCTCGTGGCCTGGACGTTGGTGCTGCTCGGCCGCCGCGAATGGCTGGCCGCGGGCGGGATCGCGGTGCTGGCCGGGCTGACCCGGGCGAGTTCCGGGGCTTTGATCGCCGCTGTCGGCGTCGCCGCGCTCATCGCGGTTTTCCAGCGCCGCGACGGCTGGCGGCCGTGGGTCGGCGGGCTGATCGCGCCGCTCGGCCTGCTCGGCTACCTCGGCTACGTCTGGATCCAGACGGGCCGCCCGGACGGCTGGTTCTGGCTGCAGAACGCCTGGCTGATGCACTTCGATTTCGGCGTCTTCACCTGGACCCAGGTCCGCGAAGGCCTCACCTCGGACGAGGCCAGCTGGATCACGGTGACCGCGCTCGTCGTGCTCGCCGCGGTGGTGCTGCAGTTCTGGACGTGGGCGACGCGGCTGCCGTTGCCGTGGCAGATCTACGGCACGCTCACCGTGGTGATCGCGCTGTGCTCTTCGAACTTCTTCCAGTCCCGCGCGCGTTTCCTGCTGCCCGCGTTCGTGCTGACCGTTCCGGTCGCGCTCATGCTGGCGAAGCTGCCGAACCGGGTACTGGCGGTGCTGTTGCCGGTGATCACCATCGGAAGCGCCTGGTACGGCGCGTTCCTGCTGACCATCGCGCACGTGGCTCCCTGAGGAACCACGTGCGCGATCAGCTCAGGGCGCCAGCCAGAGCGTGACGAATTCCTTCTCGTCCGCTTTCGCCGCCGCGATGATCGCCGCGTCTTCAAGCACCTTCTCGGCCGGACCGTCGTCGGTGACCACCTTCGGCGTGTAGCCGAGCGAGCGGTACCCGGCGAGCACGGCGGCCGGGTCGTCGCCCAGCTCCGTGATCGCGCCCGGGTCGAACTCGCACACGACGTGCGGCCGGTCGCGGCGCAGCACCTCGGCCAGCCCCGCCAGCGCTCGGTGGTCGCGGCCCTGCAGGTCGACCTTCACCAGGCCGATCCGCTGCTCGGTCACCTCGGGCACGGAGTCCAGCCGCACCGCCGGGACCTCGACGCCGGAGCCGTCCGTGGTGACCCGGTTGTCGCCGCTGTTGCCCGGCGTCGCCTGCGCCAGATGCACGGTGCCGGGCTCGTCCCACGCGGCCGATTCGACCACGGTGACCAGCGCACCGGCCGCGGCCGGAAGGTTGACCTCGACGTTGCGGCGCAGGTACGCGGCGTTGACCGGGTCGGCCTCCACCGCGATCACCCTGGTCACTTCCGGCGTGGCGCGCAGCAGCCGCAGCGTGTGGTAGCCGACGTGCGCGCCGATGTCGAGGAAAGCGCCCTCGGCCAGCGACGCCATCAGCTCGGCCTCGCTGTCCTCCCAGGACCGGTGGAACAGGATCCACGGCAGCATGACCTCGTCGACCGGCATCAGCAGCGCGCCGACGTCGCACTGGACGACGTCCGCCCCGCGCGGCACCGGAGCGTGCCGGAGCCGGGCCGCGTCCCGCATCGCGCTGACGTCGAGGGTCACCCGCTGGATGGCCTTCTCGTCAGCGTCGAGGCGCTCGTCGCGGCGCGCGAACATCTTGTGCACGGTCCCCGCCGCGGCTTCGACCTCCGCGCCGACGCCGTCGTAGCCCTCGGCCAGCTTCGCCACGTCTGCTTCGAGATTGCGCAGCGCGACGTCCGTTTCCGGAGCCTGCCGACGCAGCTGGTCGACCGTGCCGCGCAACGCTTCGAGCCGTTCGCCGAGCGCACGCGTGGACAGCGCGGCCCGGCGCGATTCGTCGATGTTGCGTTCCAGGCCTTCGATCCGGTCCAGCAACCGCCGGTTGCTTTCCTCGGTGGCCGCGAGCAGTGCGCCCATGACGTGGCGCTGGTGCACGTCGTAGTGGTCGATCGCGCGCAGCACGGCCTTGCGCAGCGCGGGCGCGAGCGGCAGCCGCGACGGCGCGCCCGCTTCCGGACGCCAGCGCAACGCCTCGGTCGCCTGCTGCAGCGGGCTGAGCGGATGCTCCGGCGCCGGTGCCGCGGTGCGCTGCCGCTCCTGCCATTTCTCGTGCGCCTGCTCCAGTTCGCGCCGCATCCACTCGGCCGCGGTCGCCATCGACCGCTCGCGCAGGATGACCTCCCGCGCGCGCCGGCCGCGGGCGGTCGCCTCGGCCGGATCGTCGGCGATCTGCACCATGGCGGCCGCGGCGGCGTCCAGATCGGGCTCCGCCCAGACCGCGTCGGCGTGGTACGGGTAGTTGCCCTCGCCGACCGGGACCAGCTGGTACGGGATGGGCCAGCCGGTGGACGCGTCGAGGAATTCGGTGGTGCTGGAGTAATCCGTCGAGATCACCGGCATCGCGCGCGCCATCGCCTCGGCGACGGTCAGCCCGAAGCCCTCGCTGCGGTGCAGCGAAACGTAAGCGGTGCTTGTTTCGTACAGCTCGTGCAGCTCAGCGACGCTGAGATAGCGCTCGATCAGTTCGATCCGGTCGTCGCCGCGAACCACCGCGCGCAGCCGTTCGGCGGCCTGCGGGTGCAGCTTCGCGTTGATCGCCTTGACGGTGAGCCGGACGTCCTCGCGGCCGGGGAAGGCGCGTTGGAACGCTTCGACCGCGCCCCAAGGGTTTTTGCGCTCCGCGACGCTGTTGAAGTCGAAGGCGAACAGGAACCGCACCGGTTCGCCCTTTTCGCGCGCGGGCGGGGAAGGCTCGCCCGGATCGCGTACCGGCACCGGAATCGTCTTGACCGGGATCGGCGAATGCGCCGCGAACGCACGACGGCAGAAGTCGCTGACCGTCCAGATCTCGTCGAGCATCCCGAACGCTTCGTGCTGCCACTGCGGGAAATCCTCGAGCTCCCACGCCCACAGCCCGATCCGGTAGCGCCCGGCCCCGACCTCGGGGTGGTTGGTCAGGATCGTGCGGGTCTGGTCCGCGTTCACCGCGAACACGCTGACCGGGAACCGCGGATCGCCGACCGTCGCCGGCCGCTCGATGCCGGTGCGGTTCGAGACCGCCTTCTCCTCCAGCACCGTGGCCACCGGTACGCCGCCGGTCTCGATCGCTTCGAGCACGATCCGGCCCATCTCGCCGAGCCCCAGCTCAGCGGTCAGGTAGCCGAGCAGGTTCACGCCGAACTGGTCGTGCGGTGGACGGGTCGCGACCGGTTCGGCCGGCAGCGCCCACTCCGGCAGCCCGACCTCGGAGACGCCGGACCCGGTGCACCAGTGCCGGAACGCGTCGGCGTCGTCGCCGTAGGGATGCGGGAACGCCATCTGCAGGTCGATCCGCGACGCCCAGATCGCGTGCGTCAGCCGGTTCAGCCCGGCCGCGGCCTGGCCCTGGTCCTCGGGCGTGGCGAGCCATTCGCGCAGCGCGAGCCCACCGTCCTCGCCGTACGCGTGCGGCGGCGCGGGCTTCTTCTTGCGCTCGGCCTTGATCCAGCCCTCGCGGAAAACGCGCCGCGCGAGCTTCGGCACCGGCGTGCCGTCCTGGAAGTCCTTGAAGCCGTACGGAATCGAGTCGAGCGACTCGGCGTACCCCGCTTCGCGCAGCTTCGTGCCGTACGAATCGCAGATGGCGCGAAGGTCATCGTTGTGCGACAGCAGCACGCGCGGCTTGCGCGCGCAGTGGAAGCTGAGCAGCCACGGCTTCTCCGGCCGGTAACCGCTGAAATGGAAGAAGCGCAGCTTCGCGCCGCCCGCGGTCAGGTTTCCGTCCTCGTCACGGCCGATCGGCCGCTCGTGGAGGTTCCAGTACGCGACGTCGAACCCGGGGTCGGTGACGACGTGGTGCCGGAACAGCGACGGCACCTGGTCGACCCAGCGCTGGTCGGTGAACAGCTGCTGCTCGGGCGCGACGATCGCGTCGTGGCGCAGCCGGCCCGCCCAGAAGTCGAGGAACGCCCCGGCGCCGCGGCCGACCCCGATGAAGCCGAGGTTGAACATCCCGGTGCCCATGATCACCGCGTCGTCTGGCTCCATGCCGTCCTGCGGCAACGGGGTCAGGAAGTGCGGCGCGAGCACGATGTCGTGTTCGCGGGCGAGTTCGGCGACCTCGGGGATCGGCGCGAACAGTTCGATGTCCGGGTCGAGGTAGATCGCGGCCTCGGACTCTTTCAGCAGCTCGCGCAGCAGGTACGGCTTCACCGACGTGGCGAGTTCGGTGACCGAGTACGCGGTCGCCATCCGCAGGTAGTCGTCCTCGTCGATGCCGAACGCGGCCGGGCCGACGACGGTGAGCCCGTCGCCGGCTTGTTCCGACTGCTCGCGCGGGGCGTCGATGACCGCGATGACGAAGCGGCCGCCCGGATGGTGCTCGAGGTAGGACCGGGCCAGCACGCGCGCGGCGGGCACGTAGTTGCGGGCGACGATCGTGCAGGCGGTGGCGCCGGGCTCAGGCATCGGCGGTCAGCACCGTGAGCTGCTGGTTCAGCGCGGTGGTGAAGTCGGTCTTCGTCTGGTCGGCGGACTTGCCGGACACCTCGACGCGGACGATCACGTTCCCGTGCGCGTAGTGCCCGCGCGACTGGGCCGACTGGCCTTCCTTCGGGTCGATCGCGGTCGCGTAGACGCCGTTCGGCGCGGTGGTGTCGCGCTTGGCCCCGTTCGTGGTCTGCACCTCCATCAGCTTCTCGGCCGCGGTCTTCGCCGCGGTCGGGCTGCTGGCCTGTGCGAGGAAGAGCGTGATCAGGTTGCCGTCGTCGAGGTGGTACACGACGAACTTGACCTTGGAGGTGCCCGCCGCCTGGTAGGCGCTCAGTTCCTGCGGGTTGAGGTACTTGAGGGTGTCGACCTGCGAGAACGACGTGATGTCGTCGTGTGTCTCGGCCTTGCCCGGCATGCTCGCGACGCCGAGGGGGTCCGGCGGCTTCGGAGCCGACGACGGACCGGGCTGGTGCTGCGCGGTGGTCTGGTCGGTGCCGCCGCCTCCGCTGTCGCGGCCCCACAGCCAGTAGGCGCCGAACGCGATGCCGGCGAGCACGATGACCGCGCCGACGATCGCGCCGATCTTCTTGCCGTTGCTCTTCTTCGGCTTGTCGGTGAAGTACTCCGGACCCTGGCGGACCCATTCGGAGTCGCCGCCGGACGGGCCGAGCGGGGGAAGATCGCCGCCGCCCCACGGCGGGGTCTGGTCGCTCTCGGCCGCGTTCCACGGCTGCTGCTGCGGGAAGCCCCCGGGCGGCGAGGCCGGCGTGCCCTGCGGGAACCCGCCGGGCGGGGAGTAGTGCGCCTGCGGCTGGTGCTGCTGCGGCTGCACCACCTGGGTGCGCTCGGGACCGGCGTCGGCGGGCGGCTGCTGGGTCTGCCACGACTGCACGACCTGGGTGCGCTCGGCTCCGCCGTCGGCGGGCGGGGCCTGCGGCGGCTGCTGCGGCATCCCGCCGGGCGGGCTGACCGGGGCGATCACCTGCGTCGAGTCCGCGCTCTGGCTCGGCGGCGGCGGGGCGGGCTGGTCCTGCTGGCCGACGGCCGAGGACAGCACCTGATCACGCCGGATGCGATAGTCGTCCGCGGACAGTCGCCCTGACGCGAGCTCCTCGTCCAGCCGGCGCAGCTCCTCCTGCCAGGACACCAGGGCCCCCCTTATCTGTCGGCATGGCGACGGTCAATGCGTCGCCGCTACCCGATTGTGTGTGACGACGTGGACATTGTGCACGGGTGCGACCCCACGTGACCTGGCGGGTCGCCTTGTGCGCCGGGGTGTGTTCAGCTCGCGGGCAGCGCGGCCGCGACCTTCGCGCGGATCTCTTCCATCCGGGACCGCAGCGCCGCCGGATCCTGGCCGACCGGGCCCGACACGCCGATGCCGACCGACACGCCGCCGGAGGTGTACCAGAAGGCCATGACCCGTCCGGCCGGGCTGCTTCCGGTGTAGAGCAGATCGGTGGCCGCCGGGCCGAGCGGGCTGCTGTCGAACCCGCCGGTGACGAGGTTCTGCCGCAGGCCCTGGACGAGCTGACCGGCCTGCGCCTTCGACGGCGTCGGGACGGCGAGAACCGTCGTGCCGCCGTCGGCGACGGCATAGGCGTGGTAGACGAGCTGGTCCGCGCCCGCCGCGCGCATCAGGTTCGCGTCGGCGTCGGACACCGCCTTGGCTTGGACTGCTTTGTCCAGCGCCATGGTCGAGTTTTCCGGGTTGGGCGTGCCCGGCAGCGCGGGCAGCTTGTCCTCAAGGGACGCCGGCTGGGTGTTCGGCGCGGACGAACCGGCGGGCGGCGGGGCTGCGGTGTCGTTCGAATCCTTCTTGGTGCCGAGGAACCAGATGCCGCCGACGACCAGCGCCAGCACCACCAGCACGGCGAGCGACAAAAACAGCCAGGTCGGCTTCCCGCGCCGCGGTTTGGCGTCGTCCTCCCACAGCCGCCGTGGTTCCGGCTGGTTCCCGTTCGCGGGAATCGCGCCGAAGACCGCGGTGGGCCGGTCGTCGGCGGGGCTCGGCGCGGTGGTGGGCCGGTCGGTGGAGAACGGGGTGCCCGGGGTGTGCGAGAAGGCGGGCTGGGTCTTCTCGGCCGACGGGACCGCGGCCCCGGAGTTCAGGAACGATTCGACCGCGGGCGGCTCCGGCGCGGGCATCGCCGGGTTGGTGCTGGCCCATCCGACGGCTGGCTGGCTCTGCTGGTGCGGCTGGCCGGGGGTATGCCACTGCACGGGAGCGACGCCCGGCCAGGTGCCCGGCTGCGCGGGGAGCTGCGGCTGGGGCTGATGCGGTGCGGGCGGGCTGACCTGGCCCGCCGTGCTCTGCGGCGGGGAGAAGAAGGGGGCCGCGGGCGGCTCCGGGGTCTTGGCGCCCGGTTCGGCGATCGTCGCGACGCCCGGCGAAGTGCCAGCGGCACTCGGTTCCGCGGACGGGTTTTCCGTGCTCGCTGCCGGGCTGTCCGGTCCAGCGGTGTTCGCGCTGCTGGGAGTCGCCTGGGGAGCCGGGGTGCTCCACGTGGGTGCGGGCGAAGGCGTGTCTTGCCGCAATGGCGACGCCACCGGCGAAGCCGCCCCGCCGCCCGACGCCTCGGCGAGCAGTTCGTCGCGCTGGCGGCGGTGTTCGGCGTGTCCCAGGCGGCCGGCGGCCAACTCCGCGTCCAAACGACGGAGTTCTTCCTGCCAGCTCATCACGCAACCCCCTGTCACCGGTTCGGGCGATAGTGTTCCACGCGCTCCGGTTCCGTGGGGCTCAGGTGCGCAAGATCAGCCCAGATCTGCCCAGATCAGGCACCCGCTTCCCGGATCGGCTGGGAACCCGCGGCGGCTCCGTACGATCGGGAGCATGTCCTCCGCGCGCGGTGCGCTCGCCGCCCTTGCCGTGGATCGGCTCGCCGGTCTCGACATCACCTCCGCCGAACTCGTCGAGGCCGGGGCACGGGCCGTCGGCGAGGGCCTCGACGCGCCCTCCCTTCCCGAACTGGCCGCCCTCGACCACCGCAACCACCAGGCGGTTTCCGACGCCTTCTCGCACGTGGTCGAGGAGCTGGGCATCGAACTCCCGGCCGACGCGACCGCGGCCCAATGGCAGCTGCTCGGCGGGCACCTCGGCGAGATGGTGCGCGGCGACGTCCGGCTCGCCGAAGCGGCGAAGAGCGTCAAAGCGCTCGACGGACGGCTCGGGCACCCAGCCGCGCTCACCGAGCTGCGCCAGTGGCTGGCGATGCTCGCGACCTGGATCCCGACCGACGTCACGCCGGTCAGCTACTGCGAGCAACAGGTTTTGCAGCAGGCACGCGCGGTACTCGCCGGTCCGTGGCCGCCGGTCACCCGTTAAGCGGCGAAAACTGTCGTACATATGTTCTAAAATTGGCCGTGTACTGGGGAAACCATCCACCGGAAGGCGGCCGCCCATGACCTCTCCCAAGCCGGCTTACGTCACCTTGCCCACCTTCGTCGGGTACAGCGCCAGCAAGGGTCCGTCGCGTTCGTCGTTCGTCCGAAGGCAGCGCCGGTTGTACGAGGACCCGGCGCGGGCGGCGTTCAACTACTACCGGCGCGCGGCGAACGCGATCCGTGCTGGCCGGGCGGCGCGGCAGGACGAGGTGGCGATGCGCGCGCTGGTCAACAACGCCGACGAGCGCACGCGTCCGCATTACGCCGCGATCGCCGAGGGCTGGCTGCGCTATCTCGGCAGGCGCGATCCGAAGCTGATCGAGGTCGGGCGGGCGAAGTTCTCGCTCGGCGAGCTGGAAATCGGGATCAGCCCGCAGCTGGGGTTGCGCAAGTCGAACGGCCGCCGGTTCGCCACCTGGCTGTATTTCAAGGAGGAGCCACTCACCCGGGACGCCGCGCAGCTCGCGTTGTGGCTGCTCACCGAGGGCATGCCGGAGCTGCTCCCGGGCGGGGAAGCGCTGGTGGTGGACGTGCGCCGGGCGAAGGAGTTCACCTTGTCGGCGCGGGACCGGGAGCGGCTGCGGCCGTGGGCGTTCAGCGAGGCGTCGGCGTTCGTCACGCTGTGGCGTGCCGCATGACGGCTGCGTGCATGACCGGCGGGGGTATCGGGTAAGGAACCTGCGGACCGGGCGGCGTTTCCCGGTCCGCGGGCCACCCGGTCGAGTGAGAGCTTGGCGCTCGGCTCCAGTGGACTGGACAATCCCGGCCCCGGACACGAAGCTTTCGGCAGTTTCGAGCCCGGCCGATGACTTCGAGGTCGCCAAGTGAACGCTGCCGCAGCCTGGGAGCCGCTCTCGCGAGTGGCTGACGAACCCGCTTGGTATTGGGTGCACGACAAGCTCAGGTTCTGGCCGAGCACCTTCGCGCACGATTGGCCGGGTTTCCAGGAGCCGTGCCCGTCGGCTGCCTGGGATCTCTCCACCGGCGAATACGACCGCGCCTCGGCCGAGTTCCGCCTCGGCCCGTACGCGGTGGAAGAACACGACGTGGCCCGCGTGGTGCTGGCTGCCCTGCAGGAGGTCACCGCGGAGGACGATTGGCTGTGGGTCCTGCACTGGCAGCACCAGTCGTTCAAATTCTGGCCGCACCGCATGCAGCACAACGCGCCTTGGCCAGTCCCGATCTTCCCGCGCGGCGACTACCACCTGTTCCTGGCCGCCGACTTCAGCTACGGCACGCTCGGCCATCCGTGGGAACGCACCCTGTGCGTCTTCGGCGAAAAACTGCTTCCCGCAGTCGAAAAGCACGCCGACGGCATCCTCACGAACCAGCTCCGCCGGGACGGCCAGCCCTCTGCGCTGACCCGCTGACCATCGCCGCTGCTACCGTCTCGCTCGTGTTCGAATACCACGGCTGGGTGACCATCGCCGCCACCACAACCGGCGACGACGACGCCGCCCTGCTGGAGCGCCTGGTCGAACGAGTCCACCGCTCCCTCAGCAACACAACCCTGCTGGACCTGGTAGACCTCCGCTGGAGCGCGGGCCTCCCCATGCTCCATCTGGGTGGTCTAGACAAACACGGCGGAGCCATCACCCCGCAACTCCTGGAAACCTTCGCCCGAGTAGGAGAACTGGCCCCCGGCTCCTACGGCCTCCTGCACATCTGGGACGACCAAGACCCAGAAAACGACAACGCCTTCCAGACCTACCGAATGGCAAGAGGCCAAGTAACCCCCCTGCCCGACCCACACCTGTCCCCAGTAGCCCCCACCCTCCTGGACACCTACGAGCTATAACTCAGGCAATTTCCGGAGAACCTTCTGGGACCTTCTGGGACCTTCTCCGCCCGCTCCCCGCCTTTTCCGCTCGCTCCGCGAGCTACACGCTTCTCCGCTTGCTCCGCAAGCTACAAAGCTGGCCCCACTACCCATCCGCCACCCACTGGCACCGCGGGGGTCCGGGGGGCTCGGCCCCCCGGGTGATATGGCGAAGGGCCCGTATCCACGCTTTCCGTGGATACGGGCCCTTCAGACCTGAGCGGATGACGGGATTCGAACCCGCGACCCTCACCTTGGCAAGGTGATGCGCTACCAGCTGCGCTACATCCGCGTTAACCGCTTGGTGCTCGGTGTTGAAGACACTCTATACCGTCGTCTCGGTGACACTTTCGGGGCCCCCGTTTTTGCCGTGGACCTGCTGAGACGCGGTGCTCGCGCGTCACGTTGAGCGCACAAGGGGTGACGACGGGCGCTCTGCTCCGTATGGTGTCCCCAATCGACTTCAGTGGTGAGTCCTTCGGGGGAGGAGGTGCCTTGCCGGATGACCGAGCTGGGCACGGCGCCGCCACCAGCGGCCTCGGAATCCGACGAGCAGGCACTTTTGAAGCGGCTGCGCGACGGCGAGGATGCCGCGTTCGGGGAGTTGTTCGAGCTGCATGCCGCGGCGGTGCGCAGATTGGCGCAGAGTCTTGCCGCGGATCGCTCTGAGGCTGAGGACATCACCGCGGAGACTTTCTTCCGCGTGCTGCAGGCGTTGCGCCGCGGAGCGGGTCCGCGGGACTACATCCGGGCTTATCTGCTGACGGTCGCGCGCCGGGTGTCGTGGGAGTGGCATGGGGCGCGGCGCGATGTGCCGGTGACTGATGACGAGTTGACGTTCCGGGCGGGCGCTGGGGTGGATACGCCTGCTCGGACGGCTGAGCACACGTTGATCACGACGGCGTTCACGAGTTTGCCGGAGCGGTGGCGCACGGTTTTGTGGCAGACCGAGGTCGAGGGCGAGCAGCCGGCGATGGTGGCTCCGCATTTCGGGTTGTCGGCGAACGCGACGGCGGCGTTGGCGCGGCGGGCGCGGCAGGGGTTGCGGGCGGCGTATCTGCAGGCGCATTTGTCGGTGAACCGGGGGCCGGAGACGTGCCGGGCGGTGGTGGAGAAGCTGGGCGGGTTCACCGCGGGCAGTGTCACCGGCGCGGAGGCGGAGCGGATCAAGGCGCATTTGCTGGGGTGTCCGTCGTGCCGGGCGACGCAGGATGAGCTGCGGGATGTGTGTTCTTCGCTGCGGGCGCACGCCGAGGTGCTGGTGCTCGCGGTTCCGGCGTTGGCCGGGGTCGGGAAGGCCGCCGGTGCGCTCGCCACGGTGAAGAGCGTGGTGTTCGGCTCGAAGGTGAAGATCGGGCTGGCGTTGGCGTCGACCGCGGCGGCGGGTGCGGTGAGTTTGACCGCGGGTCCGCTGGTGTTCGGGTCGCATCCGGTGCAGGACGTCGGGTTGGGCGGTGGGGCGCCGGAGCTGGCGTTGCAGCCGCCGGAGCAGCCTCAGCCGCCGGAGCAGCAGGGTCCGCGGGTGATCGCCGGGAAGCTGTACGGCAGCGCGCGGCCGGTGCACGTGGCGGTTCATCAGGGTGGTGGTTCGCCGCATGTGGGCGTGGCTGAATTGCCGCATTTGCCGCCCTCGCATCAGCAGGTTTCCGGGGAGGAGTCGTCCTCGTCATCGACGTCGGGTTCGACCGGTTCGACTGATTCGACGCCGCGGGACGATCTTCCTGGTCAGGACGGCACGCATTCGGGTTCGCCGATGACGAGCCGGTCGTCGAGCACGGAGTCCCGGTCGGATCTGGACACGTCCACGAACTCGTCCAGCCCGGGCGTGCTGAGCACGACGACCGACGACACGACTTCTCCGACGTTCGCTCCGCCGCGCTCGTCGTATGTGCCGTCGCCGGATTCGTACGTGCCGCCGTCGGTCACGACGACACCGGCCGGGTCGCGGCACCTCCCTCCGTCCTCGCCGCGGTCTTCCCCCTACTCGTCCTGCCCGAAGGACTCGAAGTCTTCCCGGCCGGGCAGGCCCGCCAAGCCGGTCAAGCCGGTGCCGTCTTCCGAAGCGGCCAAGCCCGAGACGTCGGCCAGGACGGACTCCCCGTCCGGGAACGATGTCACCGGTTCGGCCGATTCCTCAGCGGACCCAAGCTCCCGAACAGCCAAAACCCGGCAAACCACCAGTAACTCTCAGTGAGCACCTCGCGCTCGACGGCACGGTCACGGTAACGTTGACCGAGTTCGACGTCGCCCGGGAGGCAACAGGATGAACCGGCTGGTGCGCGGCGAAGACGGTCGCCATTGGGTGGTCCGTGCCCAGATGGAGTGGCGGGCTCCCGCCACCGCAGACGATTTCGAACACGACGTCGCGGGCAGTTACGGACCTGGCATCGCGATGATCGTGGTCATGGGGTTCCTGGTGATCGCGCTGGTGGTCTGGACCCCGGATGTCGTGAAGGTGCCCGCGTGGGTGCTGCTGGCGTTGCTGCTGGTGGTGTTGTTCTTCCCGCTGCGGTGGATCCTGCGCCGCCCGTGGACGGTGGTCGCCGAGACCGAGGGCGACGTCGCGGGCGACCGGCCGTCGGAGCGCTGGGTCGGCACGATCCGCGGCATGTTCACCGTGTCCGGCGAGGTCAAGCGGATCTCGAAGACGATCCAGAGGCATTCGCTGCCGGACTTCGACGGTCCGCTGCACCCGGTCGAATAGACTTGGCCGGAACTCGGCCGGCGCGCGAGACTGGTGCCATGCCCGAGTTGCCCGAGGTCGAAGCACTGGCCCATCACCTGCGTGAACACGCCGTGGGGAGCACCGTTTTCCGGCTCGACGTCGCCTCGCTCAGCGTGTTGAAGACGGCGGTGCCGCCCTACACCGAGCTGCACGGCCGCGAGATCACGGACGCGACCCGGCACGGCAAGCATCTGGACGTGGTCCTCGGTGATCTCCACCTGGTGATCCATCTGGCGCGCGCGGGGTGGTTGCGGTGGTCGGACGCGTTGTCCCCAGCTCCGTTGAAGCCGGGGAAGGGGCCGATTTCGCTGCGGGTGCATCTGGAGTCGGCGTCCGGTCCTGGCTTCGATCTGACCGAGGCGGGGACGAAGAAGGGGCTGGCGGTGTGGATCGTCGCCGATCCGGCCGAGGTGGCGAGTGTTGCCCGGTTGGGGCCGGATGCGCTGGCGGTTGATGCTTCGCAGTTGCGGGAGTTGTTCCAGGGCAAGGGGACTCGGTTGAAATGGGCGTTGACTGATCAGTCGGTGATCGCGGGGATCGGGAACGCTTATTCGGACGAGATCATGCATCGGGCGAAGTTGTCGCCTTACGCGACGGTGGGGAAGTTGGACGACGGGGCGCTGGAGGTGCTGGCCGAGGCGATCCGGGAGGTGGAGACGGACGCGGTCGAGCGGTCGGTGGGGCAGAAGGCGGCGAGGTTGAAGGGGGAGAAGCGGTCTGGGCTGCGGGTGCATGCTCGGACTGGGTTGCCTTGTCCGGTTTGTGGGGATGTTATTCGGGAGATTTCGTTTGCGGATAAGTCGTTTCAGTATTGCGCGACTTGTCAGACTGGGGGGAAGCCGTTGGCTGATCGGCGGATGTCTCGGTTGTTGAAGTGAGGGGTGCCGGGCGGCTCGTCGCCCGGGGGGCGACATTGCGCCTGGTTCGTGCGTGGGGGCACCCCGAACCGCAGGGGAGGCTTCGTATCGGGGTGCAGGGCCAGGTGTGGCTGCCTGGGGCCGTGAGTGCGGTGGTGGCGGTTTGGGCGTGATGCTGAGGCTGTGTTTGACGGGCGTTGGCAGGCGTTGGAGAACCTGAGCGGGCAGTGTTGTTGCGCGCTTAGCTGGTATTTGCGGCTCCGAGTTGTGGCGCATTGATGGCGCTGACTTGCCCGAACAGGCGCTTATTCGCCTGACTTGTCATGGTCGGCCGCGTGCTGACTGCGCGATCGTCGGTTGTGGGCTTTCCCGCGAGGGCTGCAGGTCGTGAGGGGACCCCTGAGGGAATCAGGGGCCGTGAAGGTGGCCCTCACGGCATGCGGTGGGGGCGTCGCGAGCGTTGGGGATCCAGCTTCCCGGAAAGCAGGGGCGGCCCGAGCCGCCAAGAAGCCCATGGTCGGCCCAATCCCCCAAGAGGCCAGGTTCGGCTTGGCCTCCCGGGAGGCCAAGATCTGCCCAGCCTCCCAGAAACCAAGATCGGCTCCGCCTAGAAGCCAAGGTGGGCCCGCCCCCGGGATGCCAAGGTCGGCCCGCGCCCGGGAAGTCAAGATCGGCCCGCCTAGAAGCCAAGGTCGGCGCAGCCTCCCAGAAGTCAAGATCGGCCCCGCCTAGAAGCCAAGATCTGCGCAGCCCCCGGGAAGCCTGGGTCGATCCACCCCCGGGGGAAGCTCGGCTCGGTCCGCCCCCGAGGAAGCTTGGTCGGGCCGTCCCCCGGGAAGCCAGGGGCGGCCCAGCCTCCACCGGAAACCAGGTTCGGCCCTCCGCCTAAGAACCCTCATCCGCACTAGCCATGCAATGAAGGGGACCTTCACTTCTAACCTTGCGTAGTGATGAAGGGTCCCTTCACCCCACTCTTCGGCGACCCACAGCCACTGCCACCACTCGAATGGCGCAAGATCCTCACGCTCACCGGGAGTGACGGTAGGGTTTGCCCACCCTCGGTCGTCGCTACTGGACAGAAAGTGGGAAGCAGACCTTGCACCCGGTCGGTCGAGCGCAGAGCATGGACGTCGTGTCCGACTTCCCCTATGCGCTGGTCGTCCCGTGGGTCCTGGTCGGCATCCTGGTGATCGTGGTGCTGGTCCTCGCCTTCCGGGCGCGGCGGCCCAAGGGAGTCATCCAGGACGCCGTTCTCCAGGCTGTCCACCGGATGTCCAAGGCCACGCCGAACTTGCGGGCGGGGCTTGACGAGGAGGCCGCCAACCGGATGACGGCGGAGTTGCTCGAGGTGCTCGACTGTCTTGCCGTCGGGATCACCGACAGTGAAGGCACGTTGCTGTCTTGGGCGGGCGAGGCCACCGATCACTACCTGGACGTCGTGGAGGACATTGGCACCGCGCTGCGTAAGCATCGTCGGGCTGTTGCTGACCACAATAAGATGCCGTGCAATCACCGTGGCACTTGCAAGATGAAGACCGCCGCGATCGTTCCCATTCTTGTTGAGGGTGAGGCTGAGGCGACGCTGATCGTCGTCGGGCGTACGCGCGGCAAGCTGGTGCAGATGGCCGAGGCGGTGGGGCAGTTCGTCTGCACGCAGTTCGAGCTCGCGCGGCTCGAAGAATCGCGCAATCAGTTGCAGCAGGCGGAAATCAAGGCATTGCGCGCGCAGATCTCGCCGCACTTCGTCTACAACGCGCTCAATACGATCTCCGCGCTGATCCGCACCGATCCGGAGGAAGCGCGCGAACTGCTGCAGGACTTCGCGGACTTCACGCGTTATTCGTTCCGCACCTCAGGTATGTACACCACGCTCGCCGAGGAACTGCGCAACATCGACCGTTACCTGACGATCGAGAACGCGCGATTCGGCGGCAGGCTTGAGGTGCGGATGAAGATCGCGCCTGAGGTGCTGAGCGTCGTAGTGCCGTTCCTGATCATTCAGCCGCTCGTGGAGAACGCTGTCAAACACGGGCTGGCCAGCAAACCGAGCGGCGGTTGTGTCACGGTGATCGCGCGGGACGACGGGCACGAAGCGCTGATCACGGTCGAGGACGACGGCATCGGCATGGACCCGCGGCAGCTCACCGATCTGCGCAACGCGCATCGCACCGGCGCGCACGTCGGGCTTGGCAACATCAACCAGCGGATGCGGCAGGTGTTCGGCGAGGACTATGCGCTCACGGTCGAGACCGCGCCGGGGGCGGGGATGAAGGTCGCGTTGCGGGTGCCGAAGTTCAAGCTCGGTGTGCGGCCGAACATGCCGGACTACTCCGCGGACGTCCCGCAGCCGCCGGTGCCGGTTGAGCCGGAGCCGGAACCCGACGGAGTGCACGGCTCGCGTTCGGGAATGCTGCCCGCGCACTGAACTGGTTAGCCTGGGCAGATGAGCGTCACCGACAAGCTGACTTCCCGCCTTCCCGTGCTCGGCGACCGGGGCGACCGCAAGGACGTGGTCGCCGTCGTGAAGCTGCACGGCGTGATCACGCCGACGCCGTCGCCGCTGGCTCGCGGGGCGATCAACCTCGCTGCCGTCGAATCCGCGCTCACCAGGGCGTTCGCGCACGACCGGCTCAAGGCCGTCGCGTTGCAGATCAACTCGCCCGGTGGTGCGCCGACGCAGTCCGGGCTGGTCGCGGAACGGATCCGGCAGCTGGCCGACGAGAAGGGCGTGCCGGTGCTGGCCTTCGCCGAGGACGTCGCCGCGTCCGGCGGGTACTGGCTGGCCTGCGCGGCCGACGAGATCTACGCGCACCGGACGTCCATGGTCGGCTCGATCGGCGTCATCAGCGGCGGGTTCGGGTTCACCGGGCTGCTCGAGCGGTTCGGCATCGAGCGCAGGCTGCACACCGCGGGAGCGAACAAATCCCGGCTCGACCCGTTCAGCCCGGAGAAGCCCGAGGACGTCGAGTGGCTGAAAAACATGCACGGACAGCTGCACGAACTGTTCGTCGAATGGGTCAAGGAACGCCGCGGCGACCGGCTGTCCGACTCCACCGATCTGTTCACCGGCGACGTCTGGCTCGGGCAGAAAGCCGTCGACCTCGGGCTGGTCGACGGGCTCGGTTCGCTGCGCGAGATCATCCGCAAGCGGTACCCGGACGCCGAGATTTCCGTGGCGGAGCCCAAGAAACCGCTGCTCGCCCGGCTCGGCATCGGGGCACCCGCGGCGGCGAGCGCGCTGCTGGACGCGGTGACCACGAAGGCCGCCTGGTCGCGGTTCGGGCTCTGACCGGAGGTGAGTGGCGACTCCGGTACGCCACTCACAAGCGGCTCTCTTCAATCGGGTCTGGACAACGCACCTCGCAATCGGCAGGATGCGTCTCACTGTGAGTGCTCACGACGACACCCGGAAACTCATCGTCCTTGCCGTGGACGACGAGCTGGCCGGGCTGGACGAACTCAGCCACGGACTCCAGAACAACCCGCACATCCACCGCGTTTTCCAGGCCTCGGACGCCTCCGACGCGCTGCGGCTGTTCTCCCACGACGACCCGGAACTGACTGCCCGGCGGGCGAACGGCCTGCCGACGGTCGACGCCGTGTTCGCCGACATCGACATGCCCGGCCTGTCCGGGATGGAGATGTCGCGGGTGATCGCGGCGATGAACCCGTCGCCGGTACTGGTGTTCGTCACCGGGCACGCCGAGGAAGCGGTGAACGCGTTCGACCTCGGTGCGGTCGACTACGTCCTCAAGCCGTTCCAGCAGGACCGGCTCGACCGGTCGGTCGCCCGCGTGCGCGAGAAGCTGGCCACGGTCGCGGGCCCGCCCGCCGGCCAAGGCGGAGCCGAGCCGGTGAAGAACGACGACGAGGTGATTCCGGTCGAACTGGCCGGCACCACGAAGCTGATCCCGCGCTCGTCGGTGCGCTGGGTGGAAGCGCAGGGCGACTACGCGCGGCTGTTCACCACCGAGGGCAGCCACCTGGTCCGGATCCCGCTCGCCCAGCTGGAAGAACGCTGGGAGAAGGCCGGATTCGTGCGGATCCACCGGTCGTTCCTGGTCGCGCTGCCGCTGATCACCGAAATGCGGATGGGGCAGGGCGGCTACCAGGTCGTGATCGGCAACGAAGAAAAAGTGCTGCCGGTCAGCCGGCGGCACACCCGGGCGTTGAAGGACCGGATCGTCGGCTCCGGCCGGGGCGGCTAGCCGTCGATGTCCTCGCCCGAAGATCCTTACCACCGGCTCTCCAACGGAGTCCGCAAACCGGACCCGACGCTGGGCGTGCGGCCGGAGGACCGCGCGGTGGTCGAACCGGTGCCGCCCGCCCCCGAACCGGCCCCGCGGTCTGCCGAACCCGCGCACGTGCGGCCGAAGCGAGAAAAGGTGGTGCTCGCCGATTCGCGGCAGTCGTCGGGCCGGATGCGCGGGCGGATCGAGCTGGAAGAGCAGACCAGCTGGGGAAAACTGCTGGTCCGCGACCTGGTGAAGGTGCAGTTGCGGACGTCGGTGTGGCTGGCGGTGCTCGTGCTGGTCGTGCTCGGGACGCTGCCCGCGTTGTTCTACTTCCTCCCTGCGGTCGCCCGGTTCACCGTGATCGGCATCCCGATCCCGTGGCTCGTGCTCGGCCTGCTTCCGTTCCCGTTCCTCTTCGCCGTCGGCCTCTGGTACAACCGGCTGGCCGAACGGCACGAACGCGACTTCGTCGACATGATCGAGAACTGACCCGCGCGGGGGATGCCTTGCCTGGTGGCGGCGCGTCCCGGAAGCGTGTGGTCGTGCGAGGATTCACGCCGTGCAGCTGACCCCGTGGACGTTGACCGGCCTCGCGCTGGTCGCCTTCGCGACCTACTACCTGGGTTTCCGTTCGTCGCGCGGCGCCACCAGCACGCACGATTTCCTCGTCGCCCGCCGGACCGTGCGCTCCAGCCGCAACGCGGCGGCGATTTCCGGCGAATACCTGTCCGCCGCCTCGTTCCTCGGGGTCGCGGGCATGGTGCTCAAACAGGGTGCCGACGCGACCTGGTACCCGATCGGCTTCACCGCCGGGTACCTCGCGCTGATGCTGTTCGTCGCCGCGCCGCTGCGCCGGTCGGGTGCGTACACGCTGCCGGACTTCGTGGAAGCGCGGCTCGGTTCGATCGGCCTGCGCCGGTTCGCGACCGCGGGCGCGGTGTTCATCGGGATTCTCTACATGGTCCCGCAGCTGCAGGCCGCTGGTTTGACGCTCGCGCAGATCGTTCCGGTACCGGCGTGGGCGGGTGCGCTTCTCGTCATCGTCCTGGTCGCGGTCAACGTGATGGCCGGCGGGATGCGGGCGATCACCGTGGTCCAGGCGTTCCAGTACTGGCTCAAGCTGTTCGCGATCGCCGTGCCGACTTTCGTGCTGTGCATGGTTTTCTTCGCTGGCGGCGGTCCGGGCGGCGTGCGTGCGCTCGGTGCTCCCGCGCCGCCGGTCTTCCCGTCGGACACCAAGGTGACGGTGCAAACCGACGTGACCGTGAAGGTCACCACCGAGACGTTCTTCTACGCCCACGGCCACATCGACAACGGTCCGGCAGGCGGCCTGGCGCGCTGGTCGCCGCTGGTGCCGCACAAGGTGTCCGCGGGGACCACGCTGCAATTCGCCGCGGGTACGCCGGTGCCGATCGTGAGCGACGCGCCCACGACGAACGACGCCTGGCTGCATCCGGCGTCGAGCGGTCTTAGCGACCTGCTGCAGACGTACTCGCTGATTTTCGCGCTCTTCCTCGGCACCATGGGCCTGCCGCACGTCCTGGTCCGCTTCTACACCAACCCCGACGGCAAGGCCGCGCGCCGCACCACCGTGCACGTGCTGCTGCTGCTCGGGCTGTTCTACCTGTTCCCGACGATGCTGGGCGCGCTCTCGCGGATGTACGTGCCGCAGCTGTTGCTCACCGGCAACACCGACGCGGCAGTGTTGTTGCTGCCGACCGCGGTGTTGCCTGGCTGGCCGGGGCAGATCCTCGCCGCGGTGACGGCCGCGGGCGCGTTCGCGGCGTTCCTCTCCAGTTGCTCGGGGCTGCTGGTGAGCGTCGCCGGCGTGGTGTCGACGGACCTGCTGCCCGGCCGGGTCCGGGACTTCCGGGTGGCGACGCTGCTGGTCGCGGTGTGCCCGATGGTGCTCACGCTGATCTTCCGCACCGAGGACATCTCGCTGTCGATCGGGATGACGTTCGCGCTCGCCGCGTCCACGTTCAGCCCGCTGCTGCTGCTGGGCATCTGGTGGCGCAAGCTCAGCTGGCCGGGCGCGCTGGCCGGGATGATCGTCGGCGGCGGACTGGTGCTCGGCGCGCTGGCGTACAACATCGTGTGCGAGTACACCGGAGCCAAGATGACGTGGTACACCGTGCAGCCAGCGCTGATCTCGGTGCCCGCGGCGTTCCTGGCGACCTATGTGGTGAGCCGGCTGACCCGGTCCGGCCGCCCGGAACTGGTGAACGACATCATGCTGCGCCTGCACGCCCCCGACCCGCTCGGCCTGATGCGCGACCGCGCCGTCGCCCGGTTCGGCCAGGCCGACGAGAAGCTGCGCACCGGCCGGGGACGCCACCGCAAGGCGTAGCGGCTAGCGTTCCTCACACGCGTACAACGTCATGACATGGGAGCATGGACCTGTGGTGAGCCCTGCTGAAATTCCGACCGCCGAAGTCCGCGACCTGCCCGCGGACGTGGCCCTGCTCGACGTCCGCGAGGACGACGAATGGGCCGCCGGGCACGCCCCCGCCGCGGTGCACATCCCGCTCGGCGAACTGCCCGCGCGGGTCGGCGAACTCGCCGAATTCCCCGAGGACAACCCGGTGTACGTCATCTGCCGCTCCGGCGGCCGTTCGGCGCGCGCCACGGCCTGGCTGAACGCGAGCGGCTGGGACGCGGTCAACGTCGCGGGCGGCATGGGCGCCTGGGCCCGCGAAGGCCGCCGCATGGTGAGCGAAAACCCCGACGCCGAACCCGAGGTCCTCTGACGGATGCCTGCCCAGTCTGTCCCCGAGCCGCCGGAATCCTCGGATCCGGCGTCCTTCGTCCCTGGCTTCGGCCGGGACGAGGGGGACGCTGGGCACGGTTCCCCTCCGGGTGACGCTGGATCCGGGCAGCCGGTATCTCGTCCGGGGAACCCCGGGCAGGCTGGGGTGCCGCCGGTGAACGGGCCGATCCCGGGCTGGGCCCAGCAGCCGCGTCCCGTGCCGCCGCAACCCGGGCACTGGCCGCCGCCGCAAGCCCCGCATCCTGGCCAGCAGTATCCGTACCCGCCGCAGTACCCCGCGCCTCCGCAGTACGCGGCGCAGCATCCGGCGTACGCGCGCCCGTTCACCGCCGCTCCGCAAGGCACGATCCATCGGCCCGCTCCGCACCAGCCGCAGCCGTCCCCGCCGAAGCGAGCGGCCAAACTGCGCTGGGTCGCTTCGCCGCCGCCGAGTGCCGTCTCGCGCCGCCGCGCCGTGCCCGCGACGCCTTACTCCGGCCCGCCGTCCTATCCGGTGCCGCCGCGCTGGGGCTTCCCGAACCTGACCTGGCGCCGCCCGACGAACGTGCCGGGCACCGCGTCCGGCGAGATCCGGCCGATCGACCGCATTCCGGTGCTCGCGCGGAGCCTCACGACGATCCTCTGGACGTTCGCCGTTCTCGCCGTGACCGCGGCCGCGGCGGAGGTCTGGCGGTACGCGCTGCTCGTGGAAAGCCGCGATTCCGCGCTGAACACCGGTGTCGTCGGGTTCTCCGACGCCTTCGTCATGCTCGCCGGTCTGCTCACCACGATCTTCTCGCTGCTGCCTGCGGGGCTGTCGGTCTGGTGGCTGCTGGTCGCGCGGCAAGCCGCCGCCGACGAAGCCGGGGAAGCGCCGCCGCGGCCGGTCTGGCAGGTCCTCGTGGGCGTGCTGGTGCCGATCGTGAACCTGCCGCTCGCGTTGTCCGTGATCGGCGAGCTGGAGCACGCTGTGCTGCGCCGTCCCCGCGACCAGCGGCCGAAGCCCTCGCGGCTCGTGCTCGGCTGGTGGGGCGCATGGGTGGCGAACTGGGTGCTGCTGGTCGTCACGATCATCTGGCGGATCCGGCCGGGGGTGCAGGCGATGGCGGACAGCGTCCTGCTGGTCGCGTTCACCGACCTCGCCGCGGCCGGGCTCGCGATCGTCACCGCGCTGGTGATCCGGCGGTTCTCGCATCTGCTGATGCCGATCGCCCCGGAACGGCTGCGCGACTTCCGCGTGCTCAAGATCGAGGGCGCGCCGGAGCCGGAGCTGCGGACCGCGCGTCCGGTCGGCGCCGCGCGTTAAAGATCGCCGAGCGCCGGTTCCAGCTGGCCGAACGCGACTGCCGCGGAGTCCCGGATCTGCTCCACCAGCTTGTCCAGCTTGACGTCCTGCCAGGTCAGCTGCCAGACGTCGTCGAGAAGAAGCCGCAGCACTGACGTGAGGTGCGCCCCGGCCGTCCGCGACAGCATTTCCCGGTCTGGATGCCGGTCCAGCAGCGCGGCGACGAGCTGGGTTTCCCGGTCGGCGTGCATGTCCCGAAGCGCGGACGTGAGGCGTTCGCTTTGCCGCACCATCCGCACGAAGGACACGTCCGCGAACCCGAGCAGCGCGCTCGCTTTGTCCAGCTCCGCGAAGCATCCGTCCCGCACGGCGATCAGCGCGGGCGTGTCTGGATCGGCCCGGACCAGGTTCGCCGGCCAGTCCACGAAGTCGTTCCGGATGTCGAAGACCAGGTCTTCCTTGCGGCTGAAGTGATTCGTCACGGTCATCTTGGCGACCCGCGCCGCCTCCGCCACCTCGGCGATCGTCACCTGGTCGAACCCGCGCTGGATGAACAGCCGCGTCGCCACCGCCGAGATCGTCTGCCGCGTCTCCAGCTTCTTCTGCTCCCTGAGGCTCACCCCGGCCAGTGTACTAGGTCCGACCTAAATTTGTGCTTGACCCATTAACTGGGTTCGACCTAATCTCAGGTCCGACCTAACGAAGGGGGTGATTCGATGACCACGCAACTTCCGGTCTCCGATTCCGGGCTTCGCCGGCTCGGCGGGGTGCTGATCCTGGGCGCGGTGTTGTCGATCCTCGACGCGACGATCGTGTCGGTCGGGATCGGCGTGATGGCGCGGGATCTGGACAGTTCGCTGCCGACCATGCAGTGGGTCGCCAGCGCGTACTTGCTGGCCGCGTCGCTCACCATCCCGCTGTCCGGCTGGCTCTCCGACCGGTTCGGCGGCCGTCAGGTGTGGCTCGCGGCCGTCGGGCTGTTCACGCTGGGGACGGTGCTGTGCGGGTTCGTCTGGTCGGCTCCGGCGCTGATCGCGTTCCGCGTGCTGCACGGGCTCGGCGGAGGGCTCATGCAACCCGTGGGCCAGGCGATTTTCGCGCAGACAGCCGGTCCTCGGCTGGGCCGGATGATCGGCGTCGTCACGTTGCCCGCCACCGTCGCGCCGGTGCTCGGTCCGATGCTCGGCGGTGCGCTTGTCCAGGACCTTGGCTGGCGCTGGCTGTTCTTCGGGCTCGTGCCGTTCGGGGTAGCGACTTTGCTGCTGGCCGTCCGGGTGCTGCCACGCGAGGAACCCGCTGGCACCCGCGATCCGCTCGACGTCCGCGGCCTCCTGCTGCTCCCGCCCGGGCTCGGCGCGCTCGGCTACGGTCTAGGCGAAGGTTCCACCACGTTCGCCATCGCCGGAGCCGTCCTGCTGATCGCGTACGCCTGGCATGCCCGTCGTGCGCAAGCACCACTGCTCGACTTGAAGTTGTTCGCGCACAAGGCTTTTACCGTCGCGAGCGCGAGCACCTTCTTGCTGGGCGCGTCGCTGTACAGCTCGATGTTGCTGCTTCCGCTTTACTACCAGCAAATCCAGCACACGTCCGCCCTCACTGCCGGACTTCTGCTCGCACCGCAGGCTCTAGGTTCCGCTGTCGTTCTCATCGCGGGCGGAAGACTGTTGGCCCGCTTCGGCTCGCGGACGGTCATGCTCACCGGCATCGCGCTGTCGTTGGTAGGAACGATCGCCTTCACCCAACTCGGCGATTCCCCAAGCCCGACCCTGTTGACAGTTTCGCTGCTGATCCGTGGGTTCGGCCTAGGCGCGACGACTACCCCGGGCATGACAATGCTCTACACCTCGCTGGAGCGCAGCCAAATCCCGCGCGCGTCGAGCGCGATCAACGTCGTCAACCGCATCGGCGGCTCGCTGGGCACGGCGTTGCTGGTGGCTGTCCTGCACGCGCAACCAGCCGGTGCCGCCGCGTTCGGCACCACGTTCACCTGGGCACTCGGGCTTTCCCTGCTGAGCTTTATCCCCGCCCTGTTCTTCCCGAAAGGAACTCGCGCATGACGCTCCGCCTCCTGGCAGTGCACGCCCATCCTGACGATGAATCCAGCAAAGGCGCCGCGACCTTGGCCCGCTACGCGGCCGAAGGCGTCGACGTCCTGGTCGCCACCTGCACCGGCGGCGAACGCGGCGATGTCCTCAACCCGGCTTGGGATCGAGAGGAGGTCCGGCGGGATCTGCCTGCTATCCGCCGCCGGGAAATGGCTGATGCGGCAAGGATTCTCGGCATCCGCCAGACGTTCCTCGGCCACGAGGACTCCGGGATGGATCAGCCGTCTCCCGCCGGAAGCTTCGCGCGGATTCCCTTGGCCGACGCGACAAAACCGTTGCTGAAGTTGATGCGGGAATTCCGTCCACAGGTAGTGGTCACCTATGACGAGACGGGCGGTTATCCACACCCCGACCACATCCGCACGCACGAGGTCACGAGCGCGGCGTTCGACGAATCCGACGACGGATCCCCGCGCAAGCTCTACTACCTGGCCACACTCAGCCGATCCTGGTTCGAAGCCATGCACGAGGCGACCCTTGCCGCTGGTCAAGAGTCGTTGATGGGACCGGTCCTGGAAGAACTGCCGCCGACCGACGTGCTCACCGTGACCACTCGCATCCGCTGTGAAGAGCACTTCGCGACCCGGGACGCCGCGTTGCGCGCGCACGCTACGCAGATGGATCCAGGTCATCCGTTTTTCGCTCACTCCCGCGAGATTGAGCGAAAAGCATGGCCGTGGGAGGACTACCACCTAGCTCGCACGAATGGCGCGGTCGAGCTCGGCAGTGGAGTGGAGGACGACTTGTTCGCGGGTTTGCGCTGAGGCTCAGGCAGTCACCGGCAACGTGCGCAATCCCCGGATCACGAACTCCGGCCTCCGCTCCGGCTCAGCCGCCAGCCGGAGGTCCGGGAGCCGCTTCGCCGTCAGGCGAGATCGCGGTCGGACGGCGCCGATGCTGCCTCGCGGAGGCGCGATTGTGCAGCGCTCGCCACTCGAACCGCGCAGCTCAGGCAGTCACCGGCAATGTTCGCAGTCCCCGGATCACGAACTCTGGCCTCCGCTCCGGCTCGGCCGCCAGCCGCAGGGTCCGGAAGCCGCTTCACCGCCAGGCGAGATCGCGGTCGGACGGCGCTGATGCTGCCTCGCGGAGGCGCGATTGTGCAGCGCTCGCCACCTGAATCGCGCAGCTCAGGCAGTCACCGGCAATGTCCGCAGTCCCCGGATCACGAACTCTGGCCTCCGCTCCGGCTCAGCCGCCAGCCGCAGGTCCGGGAGCCGCTTCGTCAACGCCGTCAACGCGGCCGCGATCTCGACCCGGGCCAGCGGCGCCCCGACGCAGTAATGGATCCCCATCCCGAACCCGAGGTGTGCGTTCGGCGACCGGCCGACATCCAGCGTGTCCGGGGCGTCGAACACCTTCGGGTCGCGCGCCGCGGCACCGAGCAGCGCACCGATCTTCGAGCCTTTCGCGACCCGGTGACCGGCGATTTCCACGTCCTCGGTCGCGGTGCGCTCGAACAGCTGCAACGGAGAGTCGAAGCGGATCAGTTCTTCCACAGCCGAGTCCAGCAACGTTGGGTCGGACCTAAGCCGTTCCCATTCGGTGCGGTGGGTCAGCAGCGCGGTCACCCCGTTGCCGATCACGTTCACCGTCGCCTCGTGCCCGGCCATCAGCAGCAGCACCGCGGTCGCGACGACCTCGTCGGGGGTCAGCTCGCTCGCGGTCAGGTCGCGGACGATCCCGCTCGGGGAGCCAGCGACGACGTCGCGCAGATACGCGACGAAATCGGCGGCGGCTTGCTCGGCGGCATCGCGGCCGTCCTCGGACAGGCCGTATTCGTACATCTTGACGATGGCGTTGCTCCACGTCACCAGCTGCGAGCCGTCCGACGTCGGGACGCCGAGCAGTTCGGCGATGACCGCGACCGGTAGCGGCTGCGCGAGGTGTTCGAGCAGGTCCGCGCTGCCGTCGGCGGCGATTTTCGCGGCCAGAGTGTCCACCATGGACTCCGCGAGTTCCGCGACCATCGGACGCAGCCGTTGCACGTGGCCCCGGCCGAATTCGCCGGCGATGACGCGGCGCAGACGGGTGTGCGCGGGCGGTTCGTTCTCCAGCAACGAGTTGCGGTGCAGCAGGTTGAAGGACGCGAACCGTTCGAGCGGCTGCGCGTCGGTCCAGATCCGGCCGAGCCCGCGGTGGCGGAGCACGGCGGCGGACGCGGCGTGCGAAACCGTGATCGCGATGCCGAGGCCCTCGTGCTGGTGCACCTCGCCTTCGGCGCGCAGCGCGGCGAACGCGGGATACGGGTCGGCGAGGAAGGCGGGATCGCGAGGGTCGAACACGAGCTGACTCTAACCCGCGAGCCCGCGCGGCCAGTCGCTTCGATAGCGTCTGGCATTGAGTTCCAAGGAGGCTGAAATGGGTAAAGGCGCGCGTAAGAAGGGTCCCAAGCCGGACCGCAAGCCGAAGGTGCGCGACGTCTTCGTCGGCCAGCCGTTCGAGGGTCTGGCGGCGGAGCCGGAGCTGATCGCGCTGCGCGAGTTCGTCCCGTCGGCCACGGCGAAGCTCACGCTCGCCGACGGCGGCGACGTCACGCTCGGCACGGTGCTGCCCATGGCCGCGGCGGCGTTCGTCCGCTCGGACGGCGAGCGCTTCCTCGGCCTGCAGGTGCAGACGCGGTCCTCCGACATCAGCCGCGACCTCGGCCGCGCGCTGCGCTGGCTGCTCGACGCCGAACCGGGTGACGTGCTGTCGGTGCCGGACACGACGTCGCCCACCGATCCGGACGAGCACAACCGGCTCCAGGACCTGCTCGTGCCGAGCGCGGAACTGGAGGTCGCTCTCCACACCGACTTCGCGTGGTGGCTGCCCGAGGACGCGGACGCGACCGGTGACGTCGCGGTGTCCCTGGAGCGCGCGAACGCCGCGATCATGCCCACCGACCGGCTCGGCTCCGGCGCGTACTGGGTGCTCGCCGGCGAGAAGGCGCACCTGCGCTGGGTCCGCCCGGAACCGGAGAACCTGCTGCTGCAAGCGCTTGCGCGGCTGTCCGCGGCGGGCACGCTCGGCCTCGGCGAGGGCACCCGCTACGCCGGATCGTTCCGCGCGCACGGCCTGCTCGTCCCGGTGTGGGACCTCGACCCGGAGGCGCACGCCCGCGAGTGGGCCGAGCCCAAGGACCAGCTCGGCTCCCGGCTGGACGAGGCGCTCAAGTCGCTCGAGCACGAGCCGCTCAACGCCGCCGAGCGGCGTGCCCGCGACGGCCTGATCGGGCGGCAGCTCACCATCCGCTGAGTCATCCACCTGTGGACACCTCGACCTGAGTTGTCCACAGGTGGATGATCGCCCCGTGATCCTCCACATCTGCACTCGTGACGAGTGGGCCGCGGTGCCCGCCGACGGCGAATACCGCGCGCCGTCGCTCGAAGACGCCGGATTCATCCACTGCTCGGACCCGGGCACGGTCGCCTTGCCCGCCAACGCGCTCTACCGCGGCCGAACCGACCTGGTGCTGCTGGAAATCGATCCCAAGCTGGTCGACGCGCCGGTCCGCTGGGAGGACGGGGCGCCGCCGGACCCGCGCGGAATCCAGTTCCCGCACATCTACGGCCCGATCCCGCGAAACGCTGTGGTCGCGGTCCACGATTTCCCCACTGACTCCGGCGGCTCCCTGCAGCTGCCCGAGTCTCTTTCCGTGCGCTGACCTCGGTTGTCCACAGCTACGGAAAGTAGCGACGGAGCCGGGACAACCCTCGGGGGCGCTCATGCGTGGTGGGGATGACGAGGAACCGTCGCTGGACGCGGTCATCCGGGGAGGGGGCGATACGGTGACGGCAGCCGCATTGCCCCTGGCGAGCGGGGATCCGCCCTGGGCTGGCCAGCAGGCGGAAGCCGTCAACGCCATCGCGGACTTCGGCGACTTCGTGCGCGAGGCGCTGCCCGGGCTGCTCCGCTACGGCCACGTGCTCACCGGAAATCCGCACGACGCCGCGGACCTCGTCCAGACCGTGCTCGAAAAGATCGGCGCACGCTGGTCGTACGTGCAGGAGAAGACCGGCGACCCGCTGGCGTACGTGCGGCGTTCGATGGCGAACGCGCACGTCAGCCGTTGGCGCCGGACGCGCCGGGAGAACCTGGTCGCGGACCTGCCCGACACCAGCCCGTGCGCGCCGAAGGATCCGTTCGAGCACGAGCCGCTGTGGCAGGCGCTGCGCGACCTCCCGCCGCGGCAGCGCACGGTGATGGTGTTGCGGTACTACGAAGGACTGTCCGAAGTGGAAATCGCCAAGGCGCTGAACATCAGCCAGGGGACGGTGAAAAGCCAAGCGAGCAAGGCGATCGCGTCCCTGCGGGCGAAACTGAGGAACCAGGAAGGAGGCGACGCTGGGTGAGCGCGCCCGACGATCTGGAACAGCGGCTCCGCGCCCTCCTCGCCGACGACCGGCTAGCCGTCGAACCAGCCGAGGACGCCGCGTCGGCCATCGTGGCGGGCGCGCGCCGGCGGCGGCGCAGGCAGCGGATCCTGACGTCCGCGGCCGGGGCGGCGTGCGTGCTGGCGGTGGCGTCGGCCGGACTGGTGGCGCTCCAGTTGCGGACGCAGCCCACGGCATCTGACGTCGCCGCCCGGCAGGTCGCTTCGGCTCAGCCCACGACGCCTTCCTTGGCAGCCGAACCCCCGTCGAGTGCCGAATCGACGCAGGTGGAAGCGCCGTCCGCGCCGATGGAGACCAGCGTGGCCGATCCGCCGGTACCGCCCGCGCGTCCGCACCACACGAAGCCCGCGCCGCCGCAGACCACACTGCCGAAAGCCGCGTCCGGAGCGCTGGTGACCGCGGACGGTCTCGGTGCGGTGAAGCTCGGCATGACCGAGCAGCAGCTTGCGGACCAGGGCATGAAGCTCACGGCGGTGAAAGAGTCGGCTGGCTGCACTTACTACGACGTCAGCGGTGCCGGAGTGCCCGATGCGACGGCGGTCGTGTCGCAGAAGAACGGCGTCGTCGCGGTGAAGCCCGACGGTGCCGCGCACACCCCGGAAGGCGTGGGCGAGGGATCGCCGAAGGACCAGGTCACCGCGATCTACCCGGGCACGTCGGAGTCAGGGAGCGCGCTCGTGTCGCCGACCGGTGACGACGGCGCGTATCACTTCACGCTGAATTCGGACGGGGCGGTCCAGGGCATCGAGGTCCGGGCGAAGACACAGGATTGCGCCAGCTGAAAATTCCGCCGGGGCGATGTCGATGTGGCTCCGCGCCGCTCGTGTAGCGGGTGACGGGCCGGTCGGCGGCCCGCGGAAGCGGAAGGACATCCTGATGCGTTCGATCAGCGTCACCCTGAGCATCACTCTCGACGGCGTCGTCCAAGGCCTCGGCCGCAGCGACGAGGACACGCGCGGTGGGTTCGACCTAGGCGGCTGGGGCACCGGCTACAGCGACGACGTCATGGCCCGTGAGATGGGTAAGGGTATGAGCCGCCCCGGAGACATGCTGTTCGGACGGCGTACCTGGGAGGACTTCACCACGGCATGGGGGCCGCGGACGGACGGGAATCCGTTCACCACGCATATGAACGCCGCGACGAAGTACGTCGTCTCCACCACCCTGGAAAACGCGGACGCCTGGCAGAATTCGGTGCTGCTGCGCGGATCCGCGATGGAGACCGTGGCGGAGCTGAAAGCGTTGCCGGGCAAGGACCTTTCGATCATCGGCAGCGTTTCGCTCGTGCGCTCGCTGCACACCGCCGGACTGATCGACAACTACACGCTTTTGATCCATCCGCTGACGCTCGGCCGCGGCGCGCGACTGTTCGAGGGACCGGCCCCGCTGACCGAGTTCTCGCTGACGGGAAGCGTCGCGACCACCACCGGCGTACTCATCACGCACTACGCGCGGCGATGAAGTTATCCACATGGGGAAGCCCGGTTGTCCACACTGGGGACAACCGGGCTCCAGGCCTGTTCCGGGCGTTACAGCGCGCCACCCGCGACCGGGGGCATCCCGGAGTCGGCTCCGGCGTCGCCGACGGCCTCGCGGTGCAGGAACTTCTCGATCTCGTAGACGTTGTCACCCGCGCGCCGCGCGACCGTGACGAGCGTCGACATCTGGGAGATCTCCTCGACCTGCTCCTTGAGGAACCACTGGGTGAACTGCTCGCTGATGTAGTCCTCCTCGGCCCGGGCAGCCTTCGCCATCGCGGAAATGTCGGCGGCGACGCCCTTCTCCTGCTCCAGCGCGAGCTCAAGCAGCTCGAGCGGGGCGGAGAACTCGTTGCGGACCTCGCCGGTGCCGGGGATCTCGACGTGGTGGTCCCGGTCGAGCATGTACTGCACGAGCGCCATCGCGTGATTGCGCTCTTCCACCGACTGCTTGTAGAAGTGCTTCGCGAGCTGCGGCAGGTCCTCGTTGTCGAACCAGACCGCGAGCGCGATGTACTGCTGGGAGGCGTTGAACTCGTTGTGGATCTGCGCCTGCAGCAGTTCGTAGAACTTGGAGCGCGGTTCTTTCTTCATGAGGGCCATGTCCGTCACGGTACGTCAATAGCGGATTTTTTTCCACTTTTGGCTGGTGATCTCCACCCTATTAGGGTTACCATTCCTCAAGAAGGAAATACTTATTTTGCTTAGCCTTCCCTTAATGTGTTGACCCTTATTAAGGAGAGGCTAACTTTTCTTCGGCGGACGATCGCGGCGCACCGGGCACGACATGCAGCGCGGCCCGCCGCGGCCCGACCCCAGTTCGGACCCGGCGATCGGCAGCACCTCGATTCCCGCCTCGGTGAGCCGCTCGTTGGTCTCCGCGTTGCGTTCGTACCCCACGACCACGCCCGGGGCCAGTGCCAGCGTGTTGTTGCCGTCGTCCCACTGCTCGCGCTCCGCGGTGACCGGGTCGAGGCCGGTGTCGATCACCCGCAGCCGGTCGATCTCCATCGCCTCCGCGGCGGCTTCGAGGAATGGCGTCGGGCCGGCGACTTTCACGCCGCCGTCGCCGGTCGGTTTGATGGTGAACGCGGTGAGGGAATCGCGGGCGAGCGGATACATCACGACGGCGTCGACATCGACCATCGTGCATACGGTGTCGAGATGCATTGTCGCGCGCGATTGTTCGATCGGCACCGCGAGCACGGTATGCGCGAGCCCGTCGGCGAATACGGAACGAGCGAGCGATTCGGCTCCGGCCGGGGTCGTGCGTTCGCCGACGCCGATCGCGACGACGCCGGGAGCCAGCAGCATCACGTCCCCGCCTTCGATCGGCGCGGAATGCGCGCCGTAAGCGCGGGCGGCGTGGCGGAATCGCGGATGGTAGGCGTAAATGAGGTCGAGCAGCGCCGTTTCCCGCCGCCGCGCGGGCATGGTCAGCGACGAGATCGCGACGCGGTCGCCGATCCACGCGGACGAATCGCGGGTGAAGAGCAGATTGGGCAGCGGATCGACGGCGAAGTCGCGCGGATGGTGCATCATCCGCACCAGGGACGCGCCCTCGGCCGACGGCAGCTCCTCGAACGTCATGCCCGCCATCAGGACCTCGGCGAGCGCGGGCGCGTCGACGCTCGTCAGGTGCGACCTCAGCGAATCCGCGAGATCGCTGCCGAGCCGCCGGTCGTCCACCGCGGCGTGGACCCCGGCGGCGTGCGCGCGCTGGTCTTCCAGCGCGGTGCGGAGAACGTCGGCCAGCAGCAGCACTTCGACGCCGCGGCCGCGCAGGACGTCGGCGAACGCGTCGTGTTCCTGCTGGGCGCGGCTCACCCACGGGATGGAGTCGAACAGGAGCTTGTCGTTGTTGCGGGGAGTGAGCCGTTTCAGCTCGTTTCCCGGCCGGTGCAGCAGGACTGCCCGAAGCGGCCCGACTTCGCTGTCGACCCTGGGCGGTGCGGTGCTCTCGCTCGTCTCGCTCACGAAGTGCGAGCCTAATGAGCGGGCATCACGGGAGCCAGGAAAGACGGCCTTTCAGCAACGAATAGCCGACGAAGGACACCACATCGAACAAAGTATGCGCGGCGATGAGCGGCCACAGCCGGTTGGAGCGCTGCCACACGCGGCCGAACACCAGGCCCATCACGAGGTTGCCGACGAACCCGCCGAACCCTTGGTACAGGTGGTAGGAACCGCGCAGTACCGCCGCGCCGAACAGCGACGCGTTCTCGCGCACGCCGAGCTGCCGCAGCCGCGTGAGCAGATACCCGATCACGAGCACTTCCTCGGCGAAAGCGTTGCCGAACGCGGAAAGCGTCAGCGCGATCGGCCGCCACCAGGTGTCGCCCAAAGTGGACGGTTGCACCGCGAGGCTGAACCCGAGGTGATACGAGACGAAGTACAGCGCGAGCCCGGGAATGCCGATCAGCGCGGCGATTCCGACGGTGATGAGCGCGTCGGAGCGGATCCGGCGGCTCAGGCCGATTTCGCGCAGTTTCAGCCCGGCCCGCCACAGCAGGTACAGCCCGAGCCCGCCCCAGCCGACGAGCTGCGCGGCGCTGAGCAACTGCTGGAGCAGGTCCAGCAGGCTCGCGGCGGCGCGCGGGACGTTGAGCTGGACCTGCTGCTGCGCCAACGGGGTCGGCCGCAGCAGAGAGTCCACAAGGGACAGCAGGCTGCGCGCACCGGACATCCCCAGCGTGATGCCGAAAACGAGGATCAGCTCGATCTTGACCGCGCGCCGCTCGCGGGGGTCGGTGAGCTGAGCCGGGAACGCCGGAAGCGCCGGGTTGAGCCAGGATCGCGGGCCGGACGGCCCTCCGGAACGTTCTGTGGTGCGCATGAACGCACGCTACCGTCGGGGTATGCCGAGGACTATCGCCACCAACACGAAGGTCGAGCGCGCTGAACTGGTCGCGTTCCTGAAACCGCGTCACCGCGCGATCCTGGTGACGACCCGCGCCGACGGACGGCCCCAGCTGTCCCCGAACACCTGCGGCGTCGACGACGAGGGCCGCATCGTCATCGCGACGTATCCAAAGCGGGCGAAGGCGGTCAACCTCCGGCGCGACTCGAAAGTGTCGGTCTGCGTGCTGTCGGACGAGTGGAACGGCCCGTGGGTGCAGGTCGACGGGACCGCCGAGGTGATCGACCTGCCGGATTCGGTCGAGCCGCTGGTCGACTACTTCCGCAGCATCTCGGGCGAGCACCCGGACTGGGACGAATACCGCGAGGCGATGCGCAAACAGGGCAAGAGCCTGATCCGGATCACGATCGACCGGTGGGGGCCGATCGCGACCGGCGGGTTTCCTCCGGAGCTGGCGGACAGCTGACAGTCAGGCTTCGCCGCGCAGGAACGGGCAGCCGATGAGCCGCCGCAATTCCGCGGCCAGCTGCGGCGGGCTGTCGACCGTGCGGGAGAACGCCAGCCGGACGTCGTGGTCGCCCGCCGTCGATTCGACGCGCAGGCGCAGGCCGTACCGGTCCAGGCCGAGCGGGCGGATCCGGCCGCCGCGCAGCTCCGCGGGCAGGTGCCGGGCCAGCTGTTCCACCACGTCCGGGTGGTCGCTTTCCAGGTGCCGCAGCCATTCCGCCTCGTAGTCGTGGAACGGGTCCGGCGGGGCCGCGCTGAACATGTGCGGCCGCAGCGAATGCGTGCCCTCCGCGTCGGCGAGGACCAGGGACGCAGGGGTCAGCCGGAGCAGCGTGAGGCCGTGGCCGACGTCGAGAAGCCGGTGGTCCGGCCGCTGTTCGGCGATCGACACCGCACGCGCGCGGGCCGAAACCGCCGTCAGCGGCCGGAGCCATCCGGTGATCCACAGCAGGCCGCGGACCGGTTCCCGCAGCGCTACCGGGGCGTGGTCGGCGAGCTCGACCATGACGGCGAGCTCGCCGCGCTGAGCCTGCCGGGACGCGCACACCATCGGGTGCTCGTCCGGCAGAAGAATGCTGACGCTTCCGCTGTGGTGCACGTGATGCAGGACGGGCTCGACGCGTTCGGCGTCGCAGCCGGCGCGCTCGACGGTCGGCATGATCGTCGCCGGGCCGCCGCGGGTCGCGATCGTCTTGGCGCGTTCGGCGGGATTCGGCGCGGGCGGGCGGCGCACGGATACGGGTGCCTCGGTCACGGCTCACCTCCTACTTAGGTGAGCCTAACCTGAATTGCCGCGCAAAGGGAAGAGTGCGCGGGAAGATCACCCAGGGAACGGGAAAGTGCTGGTCAGGGGATCAGCAAGACAGCGCTGCCGGGAGAATTCGGCGAATCGGACGGAACTCGGGCTCGTCTGGAGGGCCTCGAAAAGTGTCCGCAGAGCGAACGATTTTGTCCCCTTGCCGTACGCTACTAGCGTGTCAGTCGTGTCAAGCGCTGTGGAACTCACGCCCCCCGGCCCCCGTGGAATTCCTCCCCTGTTCGCGCGGCTCGTCGACGACTCGGCGCTCTTCCCGCCCGCGGACGTCGCGATGCCGGAGGCGCTGCGCGCGCACTTCGAATCGCGCAGCGGGGAACACGCCGGGGTACTCGGGGTTTTCCTGTGCCAGGCCTCGCGGCTGCCGGAGCTGATCACCGAGCTGATCAAGATCAAGCCCAAGGAGCCGCTGCCGCTGTCGCTGATCATCGACACCGGGCTCGGCGGGGTTCCGAAGGCGATCTCGATCGTCGAATCGCGCAGCGAGCTGCTGTCGCTGCGGATGGTGGAGATGCCCGCCCCGTCCGACGTCGACGAGGTGTGGCTCGAGCGCGTCTCGGAGTTCGTGCCCGAGGACGTCATCCGGGTGGTCGAACCGCGGCGCGGCGTCGGCTGGCTGGACGGCGTCCGCAACGTGATCGAGCACGGCAGCTGGCCGAAGATCCGCTGCGGCGGCAAGGCGGGAGAGAACTTTCCCAGCGTGGACGAGGTCGCGGACTTCCTGTCCGTGGTCAGCGGATCGCCGGGGGCGTCGTTCAAGGCGACGAACAGCCTGCACCGCGCGGTCCGGCACGTCGACCCGGAGACCGGTTTCACGCACCACGGCTTCTTGAACCTGCTCGTCGCGTCGGCGCGCTGCCTCTCCGGCGGCGACGTCCGGGCGGCGCTGGAATCGACCGACGGCAAGGCGCTCGCGGACGAAGCCCGCGCGTTGCCGGAGCCCGCCGCGAAGGCCGTGCGGGAGCTTTTCGGGTCGTACGCGGCGGCGTCGTTCGCCGAGCCGGTGGCCGACCTGGGTGAACTCGAGCTGTTGTGAGCAGGGAGGGGTCGCTGACCCTCGACCGCGGTCTGGCGCTGCTGCAAGCGGTGGCCGATTCGGGCGAGCAGGCGGCGACCATCTCCGAACTGGCGGTGACCATCGGCGCGAGCCGCGCGGCGGTGTACCGGCTGCTGGTGCCGCTGGCCGAACGCGGCCTGATCTGGCGAGACGGCACGAAGGTGCGGCTCGGCGTCGGGGTGCTGCGGCTGGCCGGTCAGGTGCTGCCACAGCTGCGCGAGGCCGCGCGGCCGGTGCTGCGCGAACTGGCCGAGAAAGTCGGCGCTACGGCGCACCTGACGGTGGCGCAGGGCGATCACGCGCAGGCCGTCGCGGTGGTGGAGCCGTCGTGGACGAGCTACCACGTGGCGTACCGGGTCGGCAGCAGGCACGCGCTCGCTTCCGGCGCGGCGGGGCGGGCGATGGCGTTGCGGCCCGGCGGTACCGACCGGTGGAGCGTCTCGACGGGCGAGATCGAAGCGGGTGCTTCGGGGGTCGCCGCGCCGGTGCGCGGGGTGCCGGGGCTGCGGGCGAGCGTCGGGGTCATCTCGCTGGAGCCGCTGGCCTCGGACGAGGTCGGGCCGTTGGCGGTGGAGGCGGCTTTGCGGCTTGCCGAGGTGCTGCGGGCCTAGCGGCGGGAAGCGGCGAGCAGCGGGCGGACCATGGTCAGCAGCAGCGCCAGATCCACGGTGAACAGGAGCCGCTCGAACAGCCCGAGCGTCACGTCCTGCTGTGCGGGTCCGGTGATCAGGGTGAAGACGAAGCCGCCCAGCACCACGGCCACGCTGGCGAAACTCGCGACAGCCAGCCGGCGGATCGTCGTGCGGCGCGGTTCCCACGGGCAGGATCGGCCGCCGCGGCGGGTCAGCAGCCAGGCGGCCGTGGGGAGCGCGAGGAACGCGGTGAGGGCGGCGGCGTTGTGCAACTGGCCGTCGAAGGAGCGGGCTTCGCCGTTGGGGTCGACCGGGACAGTCGCGCAGATCGTGAGGCCGGCGCACCACACGCCGAGCAGGAGGACGACCGCGGGCGAGCGGCGGGCTTTGACCAGCCCGGCCAGCAACGCCAGCGAACCCAGTGCGAGAGCCAGGCACATGACGGCGAAGAGCCGCGCGGCCGAATGGTCGCCGAGCCTGCCGTAGACGTACTCCGACAGCGTCTGCCAGATCGGGCTGATCTGCGCGGAGAGCCGCAGGTGCAGGTCCGTGGCGATGACCACGGCCGCCCCGATGCCGACCAGCGCGAGGCGGCCGTGCACCGGCGAAACCGGCGACCCGGCGGCGCGGGAGGTGGTCGGCACGGGCGCTCCTCGACGGTCATGGCGGAGACCATGGCGTCACCGGGGGTTCACCTGGTCCTCGTTCGGAAGTTCCGAAGAGGTTACCTGGCGTTCCTGTGAAGCCGCCGTTACCAGAGCAGCTGCACCAGCGCGAACGCGGCGAATCCGGCGAACACGAACCCGGCGGTCCGCTGGATCAGCTTCGGCCGGAGCCGGTCGCGGATCTTCGCGCCGATGAACACCGCCAGCCCGGCGACCGAAACCAGCGCGACGAAGGCTCCGACGCCGACCGCGAACGGATTGCCGAGGCGCGCGACGAGACCGGCTGTCGCCAGCTGGGAGGCGTCGCCCCACTCCGCGGCGAAGAGCACGCCGAACGACGTGAGCGCCGACCGCAGGAACGACACCGGTCCGGGTCCGGACCGCGACGCGTCCTCGCCCGCCTCGCTGCCCTCGCTGAAGCCCTCGCGCAGCAGCAGGAACGCGCCGACGCCGAACATCGCGGCGACCAGCACCGAAACAAGGGTTTCCGGCAAGAGCGTGAGAAGACTGCCGAAAGCCACCGCGATCACGCATTGCGCGGCGAACGCGGCGCATACTCCGGCGAATACCGGCCAGGCCCGGAAACGGGTGGTGAGCACCAGGGTCGCGACGAGCGTCTTGTCCGGCAGCTCGACGGCCAGTACCAGGCCGAACGCGCTGAACAGAGCGATCAATGCGGGAGACATGGGTTCGTGCTCACCCCTTTCACTGCAACGATAAAGGGGAGATTCAGAAAACCGCAAGCTGATGGGTTTCGCGAATTGCCTGATCAGGTCGGCAGAATGCTCGCCGCCGGTGGTCCGGATAATTTTTTTCGGTGCGCCGAATTCTTTTTTCCGGCTACGGTACGGTGCGGGTCATGTCTGCTGACCACGTCGTCGTCACCACCACCGTCGACTCCGAGGCCGCCGCGCGCACTCTCGCCGCGAGCGCCATCGAGGCCCGGCTCGCCGCGTGCGCCCAGATCGTGGGGCCGATCACCAGCGTCTTCCGGTGGGAGGACGAGGTGCAGACGGCGGCCGAATGGCGCGTCGAATGCAAGACGGCCGCGGATCGCTCCGGCGCGCTGGAGGAATTCCTGAACGTGCGGCATCCCTACGACCTGCCCGAGGTCATCGTGACGCCGATCATCGGCGGGAGCCCGCGGTACCTGTCGTGGCTGGTCGAAGAGACCCGCTAGCCACCTGATCGGGGTAGCTCCGCCCGGGCGCGTGGCCGGATTTCAGCAGGTCGGGACGTTGGTCCCAGTCTGTTCAGGACGTGTTGAACTGGCTGGGGCGGGGGTGCGCGCGGAGGATCGGACACGTGGATGTCCTTGAGCTCGCGCGGTGGCAGTTCGGCATCACCACCGTCTACCACTTCCTGATGGTCCCGCTGACCATCGGACTTTCGGTGCTGGTCGCGGCCATGCAGACGGCGTGGGTGCGCACCGGCAAGCTGCGGCACCTCAAGATGACGAAGTTCTGGGGCAAGCTGCTGCTGGTCAACTTCGCCATGGGCGTGGTCACCGGGATCGTCCAGGAGTTCCAGTTCGGGATGAGCTGGAGCGCCTACTCCCGGTTCGTCGGCGACGTGTTCGGCGCGCCGCTGGCGATGGAGGGTCTTCTGGCGTTCTTCGTCGAGTCGGTCTTCCTCGGCCTGTGGATCTTCGGCTGGGACCGGTTGCCGAAGAAGATCCACCTGGCCTGCGCCTGGGCGTTCTCGCTGGCCACGATGGCCTCGGCGTACTTCATTCTCGCCGCGAACTCGTGGATGCAGCATCCGGTGGGCGTCGAGTTCGTGAACGGCAAGCCGACGATGAACTCGATCGGCGCGGTCCTCACGAACAACACGGCGCTCGCCGCGATCCCGCACACCCTCGCCGGCGCGTTCTCGGTGGCCGCGGCGTTCCTGGTCGGCGTGGCCGGATGGCACCTGTGGCGCAAGCGTTCATCTTCTGACGAACACCGCGACGTCTGGCGCTCGTCGCTGCGGCTGGGTGGCTGGGTCGGCGTGGTGGCGTTCGCGGTGCTCGCGATCACCGGAGACATGCAGGGCAAGCTGATGTTCGAACAGCAGCCGATGAAGATGGCGTCAGCGGAAGCGTTGTGCCACACGGAAAAACCGGCGAGCTTCTCGATCATCGCGATCGGCGACGTGGCGAACGCGAACTGCGAGGACGTCAAGACCTTCAACGTGCCCGCGCTGCTGTCGTTCTTGGCGCACAACGACTTCTCGACCGAGGTCAAGGGCGTGGAGAATCTGGTCACCGAATACCAGGCGAAATACGGCACCAACTACCCGAACGACCCGGCGCTCGGCGCGCTGGCAGGCAAGCCGATCGATTACGTGCCCAGCCTGCCCGTGACGTACTGGGGCTTCCGGATCATGATCGGCTTCGGCGCGATCTCCGCGGGCATCGGCCTGCTGGCCCTGTGGCTCACCCGGCGAGGCCGGATCCCCGGTGGCCGCTGGTTCCCGCTGATGGTGCTGGGCGGCATCGCGACCCCGTTCATCGGCAACAGCGCGGGGTGGATCTTCACCGAGATGGGTCGTCAGCCGTTCGTGGTGGCGCCGAATCCGACCGGGGTCGAGGGCATGTGGATGTTCACGGCGCAGGCGGTGTCGAAACTGACCGTCGGCGAGGTGCTGACGTCACTGATCTCTTTGACGGTGCTGTACGCGGTGCTGGGTGTGGTGGAGCTGTACCTGATGCGCAAGTACGTACGGGGCGGGGTGGACGCGGTGATGCCTCCTGCTCACTCCGAAGATCCGGACGGTTCTGATGATTCCGAGGACTCCGATGACCAGGCGCTTTCGTTCGCCTACTGACCCGGTGGAGCGGGCCGGGGTGCCGCCAGAGGATCCGGAGGGCCGGGTCTGGGCGCGGCCCGCTCCACTGGCCTGGACTGGGCTTCGACGTGAGCCCTCCGCCGCGAAAGCAGCCCCCACCCTCACCGGGGGGACGCCCCGTACCCAGCGTAATCGCTCGGTGGCTCTCGCGGGTTACCCACAGCAAATCTGTGGACAACTCCGTGGGTTGTGGATAACTCAGGGCCATCGTGGGGACAACCCGGTGGCCGATCGGATGACGCCGGCGGGTGCCGGACGAGGTGAGCGGGCATGACACTCGAAACGCTGTGGTTCGCGATCGTCGCGTTGTTCTGGCTGGGGTATCTCTTCCTCGAAGGGTTCGACTTCGGCGTCGGGATGCTGCTGCCGGTCCTCGGGAAGACGAACACCGAGCGGCGCGTCCTCGTCAACACGATCGGGCCGGTCTGGGACGGCAACGAGGTGTGGCTGATCGTCGCGGCCGGTGCGACGTTCGCAGCGTTCCCCGGCTGGTACGCGTCGCTTTTCTCGGGGGCGTACCTTCCGTTGCTGCTCGTCCTCATCGCGCTCATCGGGCGCGGCGTCGCGTTCGAGTACCGCGGCAAGGTCGACTCCGAACGGTGGCGGCGCGTGTGGGACCGCGTGATCATCATCGGTTCCTGGGTTCCGCCGCTCGGAGTCGGACTGCTGCTCGCGACCACCGTGCTCGGCCTGCCGCTGGACGCGCAGGGCAACCGCGTCGGGTCGCCGTTCGAGTCGGTTCGGTGGGACACGTTGCTGGGCGCGGTGGCCATCGTCGGGTTCTCGCTCGTGCACGGTGCGGCGTTCCTTGCCCTGAAAACCACCGGTGACCTGCGGGAACGTGCACGCATGCTAGCGCTGCGAATCCTTCCGGTCGGGCTGCTGCCGTTGGTCGCGTTCCTGGTGGTCGTCCAGGCCCGCGAAGGCAAACTGTGGACGCTCATCTCGCTGGTGATCGTCGTCCTCGCCGCGGTGGTGGCGTGGCTGCGGCTCTATGTCGACCGCGACGGCCAGGCGTTCGCCGCGCTCGCCGTCGTCATCACGGCCGCCGCGGTGACTTTCTTCGGCGCGCTCTACCCGAACGTCCTGCCGTCGACGCTCGACCCGGCACACTCGCTGACCATCACGAACAGCGCGGTCAGCCACTACACGCTGACGGTGATGACCTGGGTCGGCGCGTTCGGCGCGCCAGCGGTGCTGATCTACCAAGGCTGGACCTACTGGGTTTTCCGCAAGCGCATCGGCGTCCAGCACATCCCGGCGGCGCACTGACCATGACTGAACTTCCCGGCCGCGCACCCCTTTCCGCCACCGGGTCCCCCATGGACCCTGTGCGGCCGGGCAAGGGTCCGCTCGGCGCGCTCTCGGCCTTGGGGCCGGCCGCGCGCCGAGCGCTGATCCTGGTCGCGGTGTTGTCGTTCGGGAACGCGGTTTTCCTTGTCGGGCAAGCATTTCTGCTAGCGAGCATCCTCGCGGACGTGGTCTCCCGGGGGCTGGGGGATGGGGGCCGCACCGTCCAGTTGGCTGTTCTGTTCGCGCTCGTCGTGGGCCGGGCAGGCACCAGCTGGGCGGTGCGGGTGGTCTCCGCGCGCGCCGCCGCGACCGCGCAACGCGACCTGCGCGCCCGCGTCGTCGACCACGCGTTGCGCCTCGGTCCGGAATGGCTCGCCCGGCGCGGGCACGGCGAACTCACGACGCTGGTCACGCGCGGCCTCGACGCACTCGACTCCTATTTCCGCGAGTACCTTCCCGCGCTCGTCACCGCAGCGGTCGTTCCGCTCGCGGCGGGTGCGGCGATCCTGTGGACAGATTGGCCGTCCGCGGTGATCATCGCCGCGACGGTCCCGTTGCTGCCGATGTTCGCTGTCCTGGTCGGAAAATTCACCGCCGACCGCGTTTCCGGCGCGACGGACGCGGTACACCGGATGTCCGGTCTGCTGCTCGAACTGGTTCGGGCGTTGCCGGTGCTCACCGCGTTCCGGCGGGCCGACGCACAGGCCGAAACCGTGCGGAAACTGTCGGAACGGCATCGTCGCGCGACGCTCAAGACGTTGCGGGTCGCGTTCTCCTCGGCATTCGTGCTCGAACTCGCGGCGACGCTGTCGGTCGCGTTGGTGGCGGTCGTCATCGGCGTCCGGCTGGTGTCGGGATCGCTGCCGCTGGCGATCGGACTCGGCGTGCTGATCCTCGCTCCCGAGTGCTACCAGCCGATCCGCGCGGTCGGCGCGGCCTTCCACGCGAGCGAGGACGGCGTGGAAGCGGTCCGCCGGGTGACTGAGGTGCTCGCGGAGCCCGTCCCGGCCGAAGGAACGCGGACCGCACCCTGTGGATCGTTGGTTGTGTCCGACCTAAAAGTCGCCCGACGTGGCGGTTTCGCCCCCGGCGGCGAGAGTTTCGCAGTCCGGCGCGGCCAGATCGTGTGGCTGCGCGCTCCGAGCGGTGGCGGTAAATCGACAACCTTGGCGACACTGCTGGGCTTCGTCCCTTCTTACGACGGATCGGTGCTGGCCGGTGACGTCCCGCTCGCCGAAGCCGATCTCGAACGGTGGCGCGCTGGTATTGCATGGGTCCCGCAGTCACCGGTTTTCAGCGGCGGCACCGTGCGGGAAGAACTCGCGGTCGCCGGATCGGACGTCGACGGCGTGCTCGCCGAACTGGGCCTGCAGGGCCTTGCTGACCGCCCGGTCGACCGGCTTTCGGTGGGGCAACGTCAGCGCGTCGCCGTGGCTCGCGCGCTGCTGCGGGTTCAGTCGGGCGCATGGTTGTTGCTGCTGGACGAGCCGACCGCACACCTGGACGAAGTCAACGCACGGCGAGTGCTGGACGCTGTCGAGCGAGCCGTCGAGAACGGTGCGGCGGCGGTAATCGCCGCGCACGAACGTTCTGCCGCAGTGGCCGTCTCGGACTCATCTTCCGCGCAGATCGCTGAGTCCACTTCGGACAATTCCAAGGCGCGACCTCTTCCCTGGCGGATGTTGCTCGACTGGCGACTGTTCTCCGGTGCCTTCTTGGGAGCCCTCGCGCTCCTGGCGGGGATCGCCCTAACCGCGACCTCCGGCTGGTTGATCGCCAAAGCGTCGTTGCAGCCCCCAATCCTGACCTTGACGGTCGCGGTCGTCGGAGTGCGCGCGTTCGGACTCGGCCGAGCCGGACTGCGTTATGTCGAACGGCTAGTGACACACGACGCCGCCTTCCGGATCGCCGGACGCTTGCGGGTTCAACTGTGGAATGCGTTGGTACGCCTGGGACCGGCGCGCAGCCTCGAAGCCGGGGAGAGCCAGCGACGATTGGTGACGGACGTCGACACCGTGCGGGATTTGCTGCCGCGAGTTGTCTCGCCGCCGATCGTCGTCGGGTTGGTCGCGGCCGGGGCCATCGCGGTGCAGACGATGGTGCTGCCCTCGGCCGGTTTGGTGCTGGCCTTGACTGTGCTGGTCGGTCTGGCGGCACCGGCGGTCGCGTTGCGCTTGGAACGACGGGCGACTTCGGCTCTCGCGGCCGGACGCCGTGACGTCGCGGCGCGGGTGCTGGTGCTGTTCTCGTCGGCCGCGGAGCTGCTCGCTTACGGCCGGGCGGCTTCGAGGCGTCGCGAGCTCGCTTCGACAGACACCCAACTGGCGGCCGACACCCGGCGACAGGCATTCGGCGCGGGCGCGGCGGACGCATTGATCACGCTGGCGACGGGCGCGGCCGCGGTGGTCAGCACGATGCTCGCGGCGGGGGCGGTCGGCCGTGGGGAGCTGGCGGGGGTGATGGCTCCGCTGCTGGCGTTGGTGCCGTTGGCGCTGGCGGAGGTGCTGGCGTTGTTGCCCCAGGCGGCGGTGCATGGGGACACACTGCGGGCGGCTCGGGTTCGGCTTGGCGCGGTGGTTGGTGGGTCGGAGGACGTTGCCGCCGGGGTTGAGTTTGAGGCGGTGCGGAGCGGGCGGCTTGGTGGGAGGTCGGAAGCGGGCCAGCGGGGTGAGGGGGCTTCGGTTCGGCCTGCGGATGCTGCGGGATCGCGCGGGACTGCGGTTCGGTCGCGGGGTGCAGGTGTGGTGGGGGCCCGCGGTGAGGCGGATTCGGCCACCGTTCGGCCTGGCGGTGCGGCGGACCCTGCTGCGGTTGGGGCGCGGGATGAGACGGGTTCCGTCATCGCTCAGTCTCCGAGTGCGCCGGGCCTCGATCACTCGACCGCGGTCTGGCAGCGGGATGCCGGAGTGCGGGGCGAGGCAGCGTCCATCGCCGCTCAGCCTGCGGGCGAGTGGGACGGACCAGCCGCCGTTCGGTTGCGGGGTGCTGAGTTGGGGTGGCCCGGCGGGGAGGCAGCGCCCACCGCCGCTAAGTCCGTGGGCGAATTGGACCGGCCAGCCGCCGTTCGGTTGCGGAGTGCTGAGCTGGGGTGGCCCGGTGGCGAGGCGGTGCTCAAGGACGTCGAGTTGAGCGTGCCGACGGGGGCTTACGTGGCGGTTGTCGGCCCGAGTGGGGCTGGGAAGTCGACGCTGGTTGCGGCCTTGCTGGGGTTCCTCCAGCCTCGCAGCGGCGAGGTCGACGTGCCGGGGAAGGTGGCTTGGGCGCCGCAGGAGCCGATGCTTGTGTCGACCACGGTGGCGGAGAACTTGCGGCTCGCGGATCCGCTGGCGGAGACGGCCGATTTGCGGCGGGTGCTGGATCAGGTGCGGTTGCCCGAGCTGGATTTGGCGACGGTGCTCGACAGTGCGGGGGCCGGGTTGTCCGGTGGGCAGGCGCAGCGGGTGGCGTTGGCGCGGGCGTTGCTGGCGGCTCCGTCGGCGGAGTTGGTGTTGCTGGACGAGCCGACATCGCATCTTGACGAGCCGACGGCGCGGGCGTTGCGGACGATGTTGCGTACGGAGCTTGCTGGACGGACAGTCGTGCACGTAACGCACAATGCGGACGAAGAGCTGCGAGCGGACATCGTTTTCGAGGTTCGGGACGGGCGCGTCGTGCGGCGGTCGGTGCCGCGGGTGGCGGCGTGACGGAGGGTTGTTGGTGACGGTCACGATTTCGGGTCTGGGGCTCGGGGCCGCGCTAAGGTCGGAGTTGCTCATGGACCCGACACTTGCCGCGCGTGCGCTTTCCGCGGCCACGGAGATCACCAGCACCGCGCTGTCCGGGGACGACCCGGAAGCGGTGCTGGAAACAGTCGTGGCCAGGGCGGTCGAGTTGGCGGACGCTGACCTCGGCCTGGCGATGGTGAGCGCCGACGACGGGCGTGTCGTAGTCGAAGCGGCGTATGGGGTCGACGGCTTGCTCGCGGAGGTGCCGACGGGCGACGTCGAAGGCGGGCCGGTCGGGGAGTTGCGCGGGCTGACGCTCGAGACGGACTCCGCGGCTGGCCAGGTCGCGCGCGGCAGCGAGCCAATCGCGGCGGAGGACTTCATCGTCGATCCGCGCACGGCCCCGTATGTGCCGGACGAACTGCGCGGGTACGGCCCGTTCGCTGCCGCGCCGTTCGGGTCCGGTGGGCGGGTGCTCGGTGCGCTCACGGTGTACCGGCGGCAGGGGCGCGAGCCGTTTTCCGCGGGCACGGTCGAGATGCTCGCGGCGTTCGCGGCGCAGGCCGGAGTGGTGCTCGCGCTTGCGGAGGGTGCCAACGCCCGGCATCGCGTGACCCTGTACCAAGAGCGTGAACGCATCGCACGCGAGCTGCACGACGTGATCGTGCAACGGCTCTACGGCACCGGGATGCAGCTGGACCGGGTCCGCCGCAATATGCGGAAACGCTTCGCGCAGGCCGACGGGGCCCGGCTGTCCGACGCGATCGACCAGCTGGACCAGACCATCGAGGAAATCCGCGGCACCGTGCGCGCGCTGCGGTCGCCGGAGCCACGTCACGACCCCGGGACCCCGACGGACCTCGCCGAATCCGCGCGTGGCGAGGTACGCATCGCTGGCGAGCTGCTCGGGTATCCGCCGACTCTGGAGCTGTCCGGCGAGTTCGCCGACATCCCGGCCGAGCGGGCCGATCACATTCGTGCCGCACTGCGGGAGGCACTGTCCAATGTGGTCCGACACTCCGGCGCGAGTGAAACCCGGGTGACTCTGACCCGGGACGCGGAGGGTGTGAAGCTTCGCGTGCGGGACAATGGTTCTGGGGTTCCGCAAGGGGTTGCTACCCGGGGGCTTCGGCATCTCGCCGAACGTGCCGATGCAGCTGGGGGTCGGTTTTTCCTTAATTCCTCGCCGAGTTTGGGTACGCTTGTCGCGTTCGATCTGCCGCTTGAGTGAGTGCTTTCGGTGGCCGCGTGGTGGTGATAGTGGGGAAAGTCGCCAGGCGGCAACGGTTTTCATCAGCCACAACGGACGTCTATCCGTCGCGCTGGACGGGTTAGTGCAGCCGCAACGTGCCGTTCGCTGCGACGCCGCCGCTCGACGACGCTAGCCGCGTGACGGTGCCAGTCGCATTGCGACGTGAGCCGCACCGCGGTGCCATCACACTGCGGAGCGAGCTGGATTGCGGCTTTCGCCGTGCGACAACGTCCATTGCGCTGCTACGCCGCTGCACTGCGGCGCTGGCCGTGCTGCGATGCGAGCGGAACGCGCGCCAGTCCGCACCGCGGTGCCGCTGCGCTGCGATGTCAGCCGCATTGCGACGCCACTGCACGACGAGGCCGCTGCACTGCGGCGCTGGCCGTTGCTGGGATGCGAGCGGAACGTCGCGCCAGTCCGCGTTGCGATGCGAGCCGCGTTGCGGCTTCCGCCACGCGACACGCTCGCTGCGCTGCGGCGCCGCTGCACGACGGCGCTGGCCGCGCTGCAATACGAGCTCGCCGGTCCGCACTGCGGTGCCGCCGCGTTACGGCTTCCGCCACGCGACACGCTCGCTGCGCTGCGACGTCGCTGCACGGCGGCGCTGGCCGTGCTGCGATGCGAGCGGAACGTCGCGCCAGTCCGCACTGCGGTGTCGCCGCGTTGCGATGCGAGCCGCGTTGCGATTCCTGCCACGCAGCAATGTTGGCCGCCCTGCGGTGTGAGCCGCGTTGCGACTCCTGCCACGCGACAACGTTGGCCGCACTGCGATGCGAGCCGCGGCAGTCGCACTGCAACGCTCACCAGTCGGACTCTGACGCCCGCCGGTCGCCTTGGGCGTACGTCAGCCAGCCATCCTGCGGCACCACCGTGCTGCGATGCGACCCATCGGCGATAGTGCACAGTGCACAGACTGCAGCAACGCACAGACCGCAGCAACCGAATCACTCTGGCCTGCAACGCAATAACCCACCCAGCCCTGCGTCCGAGCGAACCCACCCAACCCGTGTCCGAGCGGCGGTTACCGCGCCGTGCGAGCACGTCGCGGTAACCACTTCGCACTGAGCCATCATCGCGCCGGACTCATCAAACGTCAGCCGGACTGCTTGGCCTGCACTGTGTCGTCGACCCCGCGTTGCGGCGACCTAGCGCAGTACTGAAACGCCACCTCGGCCTACTGCTGTTTCAGGCTTGCCACCTCACGCGCCTAAAACCACAGTCTCGAATCCGTCGTCTCGGATCGCAGTGAACGCACTGCCTCGGTTTGGTGCCGAATCGCTCGCAGCAAACACGCTGTCTCAACTCGCGCCGCTGTGAACCCACCGCTGTGAACACACCGCGCACTAAGAGATTCAGCCTTCACGAGTCATGAACACACTCCCTCCTCGAATTATCTCGCCTGCCACCGAGCCGTTCCCCATGGTATCCACAAATCGAACATCCATTCGGCACTCAATTGGGTGAATCAATCCCTGGCGGTCGGCTACCCTCAGCTCTGTCTTGGACGCCGAGAACCCCGTCCGCAGCAACGCGGACGGGGTTTTGGCGCGGAATCAGCAAGGGTCAGTCGCGGTTAGCGAAGAAAGCGCGAATGTCGTAAGCGAGAAGGTCGGGGCGTTCCAGTGCCGCGAAGTGGCCGCCTTCCTCGAAGCGGCTCCAGTGCACGATGTTCGTGTTGTCGCGTTCGGCGAAGGTCTTGATGGTCTGGAAGTCGTCCTTGAACACCGCGACCCCGGTGCGCGCGTCGCTCACCCTTGGCTCCGCTTGCGCGCGGGCGTTCTCCAGGTAGCTGCGGCTCATCCCGGAAGCGGCGTTGGCGAACCAGTTCACGCTCACCTCCAGCAGGATCGTTTCCAGCGGCACGAGGGACGTCCCGTTGCCGAAGGAGTTGAACAGCTCGCTGTAGGCGAGTAATCCGATCGGGGAGTCACTGAGGCCGACGGAAACCGTCTGCGGGCGTGAGGCGTTCATCGTGTTGTAGCCACCGACTGATTGAAACCATTGCATGTGTGCGAGGCCGGCGTGGTCGGCCGGTTCGAGGCGTTCGAATTCGCTCGGGTCGCCGGACGGGAACGAGAACAGCTGCAGGACGTGCAGGCCGAGGAAGCCGTCCGGGTTGAGCAGGCCGAGTTCTCGGGCGACCAGCGCGCCGTTGTCGGAGCCGTGGATTCCGTAGCTCTCGTACCCGAGGCCGCGCATCAGGCGGTCGTACGCGGCGGCGACGCGGGCGACTGTCCAGCCGGATTCGGCGAGGGGCTGGGAAAAGCCGTAGCCGGGCGCGTCGGGGATGACGACGTCGAAGGCGTCCTCGGCGCGGCCGCCGTGCGCGACCGGGTCGACGAGGCGGTCGATCAGGTCGAGGTAGTCGACCGACGAGCCGGGGTAGGTGTGCGCGAGCAGCAGCGGCGTCGCGCCGGCGTGGGCGGAGCGGACGTGGATGAAGTGGAACGTCTGGCCGTCGATCTCGGTGGTGAAGTGCGGGACGGAGTTGATCCGCGCTTCGGCGGCGCGCCAGTCGAAGGCCCGCCACGCTTCGAGCGCCGTCCGCAGGTAGGCGTTCGGGGTGCCGGCGTCCCAGTCGTCGGTCGGCGACGGCTGCGGCAGGCGGGTGCGGGCGAGGCGGTCGTGCAGGTCCGCGAGTTCGGCGTCGGTGACCTCGACGGTGAAGGGGCGGAGGGCGAGGGAGGCGGTTGCGTTCGTCATGAGAAAGACATTAGGAGGCTATTAGGTAGGATAAGTTCCTAATAGAAAAAGGAGTTTCGATGGCCGATCCGACGGCGCGGTTGCTGACGCTGCTCGCTCTCCTGCAGACGGCGGCTGGCCGAAGCGGAAGGGAGCTGTCGGAACGCCTCGGCGTCTCGGCCCGGACGATCCGGAACGACGTCGAACGGCTGCGTGACCTGGGCTATCCCGTCGAGGCGACGCGCGGGAACGTCGGCGGCTACCGGCTCGGCTCCGGCGGAAAGCTGCCGCCGCTCCTGCTGGACGACGAGGAAGCGGTGGCGGTCACCGTCGGTCTGCGGGCCGCGGCGGGCATCTCCGGGGTCGAGGAGGCGGGCGCGCGGGCGCTCGCGAAGCTCGAACAGGTCTTGCCGTCGAGGCTGCGGCCAACGGTCGACGCGTTGCGGTCGACGATCGATCGCGGTCCGGAGAATACGGGCACCGACGCGCCCGATCCGCAGGTCGACGGTGCCGTGCTGCAGGAGGTCGCGCGGGCGATCCGGCACGTCGAATGGCTCCGGTTCGACTACGCGGACGAGCTGCGCCTGGTCGAGCCGTATCGATTGCTCAGCTGGCAACGGCGGTGGTACCTGGTCGCCCGCGACCCGCAGGACGGCAGCTGGGCGACCTACCGCGTCGACCTGATGCGGCCGCGGATGCCGACCCGCCGCCGGTTCGAGCCGAATCCCTTGCCCGGCGGGGATTACACCGCCTTCGCGATGCGCACGATCGCCGCGAGCGGGTGGCTCGTGCACGCGCGTCTGCGCATCGACGCCCCGGCTGACCAGGTCTTGGCGCGGATCAATCCGACAGTCGGCGTCGTCGAACCTATTGACGACAACCATTGTGTGCTCGTCACCGGCGCGGACAGTTTGGACACCGTGGCTGTCTACATTGGAATGTTGATGATGGACTTCACCGTCGAATCGCCGCCAGAGCTGATCCCGCGGCTGCGGCTGCTGTCCGAACGCTACGGTCGCGCCGTCGCGGGCAGCTGATTCACTTGCCGCGCCGGGCGATCCACGCCGCGGCCTGGGTGCGACGCTGCATGCCGAGCTTCGCGAGCACGGACGTCACATAGTTCTTCACCGTTTTCTCGGCGAGGAAAAGACGTTCGGCGATCTCGCGGTTCGACATCCCCTGTCCGATCAGCTCGAGGACGTCCCGCTCGCGATCGGTCAAGGCGGCCAGCTCGTCGGTCGGCGGGTGGCGCAGCTTGTCGAGCACGCGGGCAGTGCTGACCGGGTCGAGCAGCGACCGACCGGCGGCCACCTCGCGGACCGCGTTCACCACGTCCTGGCCGCGAACCTGCTTGAGCAGATAGCCCGAAGCGCCCGCCATGATCGCGCCGACCATGGCTTCCTCGTCGTCGAACGCGGTGAGCATGAGGCAGGCCGGCGGATTCGGCTTCGACCGCAGCTCACGGCAGAGCGTGATGCCGTCGCCGTCCCCGAGCCGGACATCGACGACCGCGACGTCCGGCTCGACGTGCATGGCCACCGCGAGCGCCTCTTCGACGCTCCCGGCCTCGGCGACCACTTCCAGGTCGGCCTCGTCGCTGAGCAGGTCGCGCAGGCCCCGCCGGACGAGTTCGTGGTCGTCTACTAGCAGCACCTGGATCGGCATATCTCCAGGTTACGGGGCGTGGAGCGGTTCGTCCGCCGGTGGTGCCGCACGACACCAAGGAGTCACCGCTCGCAGGCGATCCCGTCGCCGTCTCGGTCCAGGGCGGGGCGGTAACCCGGGTCGCCGCGATGGAGCGGTGCCACCCCGGCGGCCTTCGCGGCCGCGCAGTTCTTGTAGTACACGCTGCTCGGTTGCTCAGGTTGTGGTGCTTCCTCAACCGGCGGCGGCGCGGCTTGTTCCGACGTGCGCGGAGCAGGCGGCGGGGCAGGCGGAGCGGGAGTTTCCTTCGGCGGCGCCGGAATCACGACCGGAGTCGGCGCGGTGATCATTCCCTTGCACGGTTCCGCCCACAATCCGGTCGCTGCCTGCTGGGCTGAGTTCGACGCGTTGCGCAGCGAATCGGGGACGACATTCCCGGCCAGCCGGGCGTACCCGGCCGAGAGTGCCGCGGTCGCATAATCGGTGCCGTCGCTCAAGGCCAGCGCGACGCCGTCTGTAGTGTCCGTAGTGATCTTTACCGTCGCGCCAGCAAGCTTGTTATTGGCCCATGCCGCGGTTTCGCTGCCGTAGCAGTTGCTTCCGGTCGCCACTTCGAGACCGAGGATGTGCACGCTGCGACGGCTGCCATCGGAACCAGCCAGTTCGACGTCGGCGGCGTCGGTGATGGTGGCTACGGTGTAAGTCACCGGTGCTGGAGAGACTGATGTGCTTGCCGGGGTAATGATCGGCGGCGCGGCTGGCGCGGCAGCTGGCTCCGGCGTGGGCGCCGACTTTCCGAACACCGCGCCCAGAATGAAGAGAACCGCGAAGGCGCTGAGAACGATCTTCAGCCAGGCCGGTAATTTCAGCTTGGGACGCGCCGGCGGCGCGGGCGTGGGGTGCATTCGGAATTCCTCTTCCTGCGGCGGGTGCCGAATGGTGTTCGCAAAAACAGCGGCCAGTGTTACGCGCCCGAACAGTCGGATTTTCTCGAGCGAAGAAGAAGTCACGGATGCGTCACAAAGTCAGTGTTTTCCGTCCCGCGTGTGACGATTCGCCCGCTTCTCCCGATGGTTAGGGGAACCGTCCAGGAGAAAGCGCGTCCACGATGGCTGAGCTGATCGAACGACTGTCCCTGTCCTCGACCGGGCGAGTGTCCGCGAGCGGCACGGAATTCACCGCGATCGACGTGAAGGCGACCGGATTGCGCACCGGCCGAGTCCTGGAGATCGCGGCGATCCGGTTTCGCGGGGACGGGACGTTCCTCGGCGAGTTCGCGACGGTCGTCGCCGCTGACGCGAACCGGCGCAATCCGCACCGCATCACCGCGGCGGAACTGGCTGCCGCGCCTGCTTTGGGAGACATCCTCAGCCGGCTGTTCGAGCTGTGCCGAGGCGCGGTCGTCGTCGCACACGACCTGTCCTCGGTGGACGGCCTTCTCGTCGAGATCGGCCAGCTAGGCGTCCGGCTGCCGCCGCTGCCGGGAATCTCGCTCAAGGACGTCGCGCAGGCGGCATTGCCGCTGCCCAACTACCGCCTCGCCACCATCGCCCGCGCCTTCGGCATCGAGGACTTCCCCGGTTATCTCGCCGAACCGGCCGCACGGGCGTGCGCGCAGGCGATGATCGCTCTCCTCGGGACGCACGGGTTGCGGTTGACGCAGCCAGTGCGGTTTCCGGAGCTGCCGCGGTATGCCACCGAAGCGACAGCCCTGCGCCGGTCGGTCACCGGGGCGGAGAAGGGCTGGATGGCCGAGGCGGTGGACCGGGTTTCCGCGGGCGACGGCGGGCCGGTCGCGCAGGCGTACCTCGATCTGCTTGCCGAAGCGGTCGGCGATCAGTTCGTGACCGACGAGGAGGTCTGGGCGCTGGAAGACCTCGCGGCCGAAGCTGGGCTGGACCCGGCGGAGGTGCGGCGGGTGCACGCCGGTCTCGTCGCTGAGCTGCGCCGGGTCGCGGAGGCCGACGGCGTGGTGACGTCCGCCGAGTACCGCGAACTCCGTCAGGTCGCGGACGCGCTCGGGGCGCTGGAAGGGGTGGTGGACCTCAAGGTCACCGCGACCGGCGGCAAGCCGACGAGAGTCCTGGTGCTCGGCGCGACAGCGGCGGCGGACCAGTTGCGGGCGCGGGTGCTCTCGGAAGGGTTCCAACTCGCGAAGAACCTGACGGGTTCGGTCACGCACCTGGTGTACGACTCAGGCGTGCGGGAGGCCGAACCGCGGCTTTCCCGTGCGCTCGAACTCGGTGCGCACGTCGCGCGGCTCGACGAGGCTGCGGTGCTGCTCGGCTTCGAGAGCGCTCCGGTCCCGCAGCCAAAACAACAAGGGCACCAGACGGGCCACAGCAGGCTCGTCGGCCGGGTGCTGATCGGACTCGGACTGATCCTGATGGTCCTCACCGTGGCCGCGATGTTCGGCGGCGCCGGAGTGGGCCCGGGGATCGTGCTGGCCGTCTTCGCGGTCGGAACGCTGGTCGGCGGCTGGTATCTGGACGAGACGAAGCGGATCAGGTCAGCGAGCTAGCGGAGGGAACCTCTTCTCGTTCCGGTCCACCTTCGCGTTCGCCGCTTCCAGCAGGTCGATTCCCAGTACGTCGGCCAGCCGGACCAGGTACAGCATCACGTCGGCGATTTCGTCCTGGACGTTGAACTCCTGGGCCGGGTCGGAGCGCCAGTTCGCGGCTTCCTCCGGGGTCAGCCACTGGAACAGGGCGATCAGCTCGCCCACTTCGCCGGACAGGGCCATCGTCAGGTTTTTCGGGGTGTGGAACGGTTCCCAGTCCCGGGCGGCGGCGAAGTCGCGGAGGCGCTGGATGAGGTCGTCGAGGGTCACTGGACCTGATTATCACGCGCGGTGCTCACCTGGGGTGTCCGGGTTGGGCCGAAAAGAGTACGCCGTTGGCCCACACGCCGGTTACGGGCGATACGGCAGACTGTTCGGGTGAGCGTCCCCGACCCGGTCGAGTACACCGCCAAAATCGGTGCGGTTCTCGACACTGTGCGGCGGCTGCTCGACTCCGGCAGCCGCGCTGATCTCGCCCCGCTCGCCCGCCGGGCGGTGGACGACATCGTGGGCATGCTCGAGCAGCACGGCGACCTCGCCGCGGACCTCGAGGCGCGGCTTGACCAGGCGGTCGCGTTGTACGCGCGGGCTTGTGCGGCCCGTCCGCCGGATCCGGCGCAGCTCGCGGACTGGGTGCTGGAGGCGGCGTTCAGCGGGCGGGCGATCGCGGTGGCGGATTTCGCGGCGGCACTCGGGGACGCCGGGCTCGCCCGAATGAAGTCCATTGTGGACGAAATAGCGAACGAGCCGGGCGAGAAGCACGAGATCGCGCAACGGCTGCGGGAGGAAATCGCGGAGGCCAGCGGGGACGTGGACGGGCTGGTCGCCATTCTCGCGGCCAAACCGCCACGGGTGGACATCAGTCTCAAGATCGTCCGGGTGCTGCGAGCGGCGGGACGGCACAGCGAGGCGATCGCGTACGCGGCGCGGGTGCTGACTCCGCAGCGGGCGGAGAGGCCACAAAGGACAGAGAAGCCCCAAGAGAAGCCGCGGCAGGCGGAGCCGTCGCGGAAAGAAGAAGAATCCATTCCGGAGTATCGCGAGCGAATCGAGCAGTTGATCGCCCGGAAGGACGCCAGCGCGTACCAGGAAGCGGCGCAGTGCCTCAAGAAACTCCGCACGCTGCACAAACAAGCGGGTACGGCGGAGGAGTTCACCGGCTACGTCGCCGAGCTGGTGAACGTCCACCGCCGCAAAACCCGGTTGCTCGCGGAGATCCGGTCGGCCCGGATCGCGCTTCCGAAGGGCTAGATCTCGGCCAGTGCGGCGCGGTAGGCGTCCAGGTCGTAGTCCAGCTGGTCGTCCTCCTCGGTTTCGGTCAACTGTCCTTCGAGGACAGTCACCAGCCGGTCGAGCACGTCGGCGCGGGAAAGGTCCTGCCGCAGCAGGTTCTGCGCGGCGGTCCAGACCTCGGCGGGCTCGTCGTCCCACAGCTGGTCCACAATGGACGTCTCAAGGGCGAGCCGGAGGCCGTCCGCGCCGTCGAATTCCTCCGCGGCCAGCGATTCGTGGTACTCCGGGTGCGCGCCGATCACCAGCAGCCTGCGCTGTTCCGGGTCGCCCGGGTCCAGGTCGGTCAGTTCCTCGTCACCGATCACTGTGGACAGTTCGGGCACCGCGAACCGGCGACGGGCCACCACTTCCAGTGCTTCCTCGGCGGATTCGGTGCCGTCGAGATAGTCGCTGAAGTCCTCTTCCTCGTCCTCGTCCGAAAGGTACTCGCCGAGGTATTCGGTGACCTCTTCCAGCAACGCGGCCGTCGCGACTTCGGACAGCCCGGCACGGGCGGCGGCCCAACCGGCCCACGCCAGCACGACCGGAGCGACGGAGTCCTCGTCTTCCAGCTCGTATTCGCCGTCCAGCAAGGATTCGAGGAACCGCGCCAGCTTTTCCGGGCCGACACGCAGCGGGTTCGCCGGTTCGACCCGGCAGCCGTGGTCTACCAGCAGGTTCGCGATTTCGCGGGCGGCGTCGGCGTCCGGCAGGTTCGTGTTGGCGAGGAACTGCTCGACGGCTCCCTCGCGCTGTTCGGCGCTCCACTCGGCCACCGGCGGGACCTCCGACGGCTCCGGCAGCGAACGCGCCCAGGTCAGCGCGATGGCGTGGAACCGCGTGTAGTCCTCGCCGACATCCGGCTCGTCCACCGCGTCCGTGGCCGCGATCCCGGACACCAGCAGCCGGTGCGCGTCGGCGGGCTCGATCTTCTCCAGTACGACCAGTTCGCCGTCTTCCTCGACCTGCGAGCGCATTTCGGCGAGCACCTCGTGCGGCTCCTCGATGACCACCAGGTCGCGCACCCGGCCGCCCTCGGTGAAGTCCAGCAACGCGAGCAGGCCGAGCGAGTGGTCGCCGCGGGAAAAGACGCACAGCAGCGACGATTCGTCCCCGTAGACGTCCCCGGTGCGCCAGCATTCGCCGACGCTGACCTGCCCGACCTCGCCCGCCCACTCCGGCTCCGGGATGCCCCGGCCGAGCACCACGGCGAGCGCCTCGGCCGCCGCCGCACGCTCCTCTTCGGACTCGGCCAGCACCTTCAACGCGGTCAGCAGCGCCGCCGCGCCGGGCGTGATCTTGCGCTGGGCGAACGCGATCAGCTCAAGCCCGAGCTGGTTTTCCGGTTCGTCCTCCACGACGACGTCCCGCCACTGCCCGACGACCTCGGAACCGAGCAGGTCGATGTCGAACGGACCGGGCTCGGCCGCGACCGCGGAGAAGTCCCGCAGCACGTCCTTGAACAGACCGTTGACGCTGGGGGCGGTGGGTAGGGAATTCTTTTTGCGCGCGCGGCTCACCGGACTCATGCCGCACATCTTGCCCCGCGCCGAAGCGCGGGCCTCAGCTGGTCGGCTCCGTCGTGCCGCGTGCCTTCACCCGCCGCTCGCGCCAGGCCTCGTCGAAGTCGACGACGAACCCGCCAGCGGCCATCGCGACCAGCAGAGTCAATCCCAATACCGCGCCGACCCAGGTCAGGACGATAGCGAACATCGTGGCCTCCTTCGCAGGTCAGGTGCGATTTCCTGCTGTGTTCAGGGTCGCTCGCGACCGGGGCCTCGGGTATCGGCCAAGTGGTTACGAAGACGCTGGCCGATCGGCCAGCAATTCCGGTCCCTGTTGCGGAACGGGATCGGTGAGACGCTTGTGGGTGAAAATCAGAGCTTGCGCAGTCGAACGCGGTTGATGGCGTGGTCGGCGTCCTTGCGGAGCACGAGCGTCGCGCGGGGCCGGGTCGGCTTGATGTTCTCCATCAGATTCGGCTCGTTGATAGTGCGCCACAGATGGCGCGCTTCTTCGCGGGCCTCGTCGTCGGGCAGTCCGGCGAAGTGGTGGAAGTGCGAGGCCGGGTCGGCGAACGCGGTGTGCCGCAGCTTCAAGAACCGCTCGACGTACCAGTGCTCGATGTCGTCGATGTGCGCGTCGACGTAAATCGAAAAGTCGAACAGATCCGAGACGGTCAGGCTCGGGCCGGGCTGCAGGACGTTCAGTCCCTCGATGATGAGGATGTCCGGCCGCTCCACGACCTGTTCCTGGTCCGGGAGGATGTCGTAGGCCAGGTGCGAGTACACCGGCGCGGACACCCGCTCGGCACCGGACTTCACCTCGGTGACGAACCGCAGCAGCGCGCGCCGGTCGTAGCTTTCCGGAAAACCCTTGCGGTGCATGATCCCGCGCCGGGTCAGCTCGGCCCGCGAGTAGAGGAATCCGTCGGTCGTCACGAGGTCGACGCGCGGGTGGTCGGGCCAGCGGGCGAGCAGGGTGCGCAGGATGCGGGCGGTGGTCGATTTGCCGACCGCGACGCTGCCCGCGATGCCGATCACGAACGGAGCCTTGGTGTTGCGACAGTCCTCGCCGAGGAACGTGGTGGTGGCCTCGTACAGCTGTTGCCGGGCCTTCACCTGGAGATTGATCAGCCGCGAAAGCGGCAGGTACACGTCAGCGACCTCGGCGAGATCGATCTGCTCCCCGAGCCCGCGGAGCCGGACCAGCTCGTCCGCGGTCAGCGGCAGCGGAGTGGAGCTGCGCAGCTCCCGCCACTGTTCCCGATGCAGCTCTACGTAAGGGCTGAGTTCACGGACCCGTGTGGGCATCGCACACTCCTCGGCCGTCGCCTGCGCTGGCTCCGTCTGCGCTACTTCCGTAACGCCGTATCAACGGTAGGGCTTACCGCGCGTGAACGCGCTGTGATGTGATGCACGCACCCCTGAACTGGCAGGGGATTCGATCACCGATGGTGACCGTTGGCCCCGAAAACTTCCTGCCACGCGGCCGCGACCTGACGGGCGCACGTGGCCGGTGCCACGCCCCCGACGCCGGTGCCGAGCCCGGGCATCGCGATCGTCCGCACCGCCGAGGCGACCGGGCCGGAATCCAGCTGTCCGCGCTGCCACTGCAGGAACACCGCGCGGGCCGCGAGATACGGGTGGACAGTGTCGGCCGGCAGTCGTTCGCCGGGTTCGCGCATGGTCGGCGCGCTGATCAGCCACGCCGGTTCGGACTCGCCGGTCGGGACGATCACCGATTCGCCGATCGGCAGCTCACCGCCGTAAGAGGCCAGTACCGCGCTGCGCACGCTCTGCTCGATGCCGGGGAACGCCCGCGCGTAGACCGCGTCGATCCCGCCGCGCATCCAGCCGTAGGAATTGGCCGGGCTGACCACCGCCTGCGCGGCGATGTCGAGCACCGAACCGCGGTGCACCCGGACGGAGCCGCCGAAGTCCGCCACGGCGGAGGTCCACGCCGCGGCGAGCGGTTCATCGACGGCGCACAGCACCAAATCCGGCGTTCGGGGAGAACCTGGCGAAACGGCTTCCCCGTGCCCGGCGTGTGTGCCTGAGTCGGCGGTCACCGTTCCAGCATGGCAAAAAACGCCACCCGGCGTAACCGGTTTAGCCACCGGCTGTCCGAGTGAAAAGCGCCACGCACGCGGTCGCTAGCCTGAGGCTCGTGTTGCGGATCGCGTATTTCGGCCCTCAGGGCACGTTCACCGAGCAGGCCGCCCGCGCGCTCGCGCCGGGCGAGGACCTGACCCCCTACGAGACCGTCCGGCTGGCGGTGCAGGCCGTCCGAGACGGGGCCGCGGACGCGGCGTGCGTGCCCATTGAGAACTCCGTCGAAGGCGTGGTGCCCGCGACGCTCGACGGGCTCAGCGACGGCGACCCGCTCGTCGCCACGGCCGAGACGATCCTGCCCATTCACTTCAGCGTGCTCACCCGGCCGGGCAGCGGCGAAATCCGCACCGTCGCGAGCCATCCGCACGCGCTCGCGCAGGTCCGCGAATGGCTGGAGGCGAATCTGCCGGACGCCACCCCGGTCGCCTCGTCGTCCACCGCGGCGGCGGCGGTCGGCGTGGTCGAGGGCGATTTCGACGCCGCGGTCTCCGCGCCGGTCGCGATCGAGCACTATCCGCTGGAGGAACTGGCGACCGGGGTCGCCGACGTCCGCGACGCGCAGACCCGGTTCCTGATGGTGCGCCGTCCCGGCGAATTGCCCGCGCCCACCGGCGCCGACCGGACGTCGATCGTCGCGGCCGCGGTCAACCGCACCGGAACGCTGTCCGACCTGCTGGTCGAACTGGCCGGCCGCGGGATCAACCTGACCCGGATCGACGCCCGGCCGACCCGCAGCAACTTCGGCGAGTACCGGTTCTTCATCGACTTCGAAGGCCATGTCGCCGAACCTCGGATCATCGACGCGATGACCGCCCTGCGCCGCCGCTGTCACCTGCGCTTTCTCGGTTCGCACCCGCGGGCGGACGAGGTCGCGGCCACGATCGAGGAAGGCGCGGGGAACCAGGATTTCCTGGACGCGCAGGCGTGGGTCGACGCGGTTTTGAAGGGAGAGGGCGCGTGAGGTTGCTGCTGGTCCGGCACGGACAGACGGAGGGCAACGTCCGGCGGGCGCTGGACACCGCGTTGCCCGGTCCGCCGCTCACGGAACTCGGCCGCGAGCAGGCCGCGGCGCTCGCCGAAGAGCTGAAAGACGAGCCGATCGTGGCGGTGTACGCGTCGGAGGCGGTGCGTGCGCAGCAGACCGCGGCACCGCTGGCCGAGGCATTCGGGTTCGACGTGCAAGTGATCGAGGGCGTCAAGGAGGTCGACGCGGGAGACCTCGAGGGCAACACCGACCTGGAGTCGATCGGTGTCTACCTGCGTGTGGTGAAGGCGTGGACGGAAGGCGACCTGCACGTCTCGATCCCCGGCGGGGAGACCGGTGCGCAGGTGCGCGACCGGATGGTCGGCGCGGCCACCGAGCTGCGGGCGAAGCACGAGGAGACCTCGCCGGACGGGGTGGTCGTCCTGGTCAGCCACGGCGGCGCGATCCGGCTCGCCGGGGAGTGGCTGGCCTCGAACGTGCCCGCTGAGCTGGCGAACGAGGCGCTGATCCCGAACACGAAGTTCGTCGAGCTGGAAGCCCGGGAGCACGGCTGGGAGTGTCTGCGGTGGGTGGACACCCGCCTTTCGTGAGCGGTTGATCACTCGTGCGGGGAAACGCTGAGTGAAGGCGGCTCCGGTGGGGAACTCACCGGATGCGGAGCAACCCCGTCCGGACCTGGCACGTCCTCCGGATGAAGGTTCCACCAGTGAGGCGTTCACCAGCACAGCGAGGCGAGTGAGATGGCAAACACGAAGAAAACGTGGTTTTCCCTGGTCTTCCTGTCCGCAGTGGGCGCGTCGGGGGCCCTGCTGCTTTCCGCGTGCGGCCAGGGCGCTCCCGCCGCGAGCGGCCCGGCGAGTTCGGACACCCCGCCGAGCAGCCCGATGTCGTCGGCTCCGTCCGCCGCGTCGTCCGCTCCTTCTTCCTCGTCGTCCGCACCGAGCGGCGGCGCGGCACCGGCCGAGAAACCGCCAGCCGACAACGGCCTGTGCAAGGCCGGCGACGTGTCCCTGTCGCTGGGCAGCGGCGACGCCGGTGCGGGTTCGGAGTACCGGTCGCTGCTGATCAAGAACACCAGCGGCACGCCGTGCACGATCCAGGGCTTCCCTGGCGTGTCCTACGTTGGCGGCGAAAACGGGACCCAGATCGGCCCGGCCGCCGAGCGCGACGGGGCCAAGGGCGCTCCGGTGAAGCTGGCTCCCGGCCAGACCGCGGCGGCGGATCTGCAGTTCGCGCAGGTGCGCAACTTCGACCCGGGCGTCTGCAAGCCGACGCCGGTCAAGGGCCTGCGCGTGTACCTGCCGCAGGAGACAGCGTCGAAGTTCGTGCCTCTCGACGGCCTCGGCTGCGCGGGCACGAACATCCCGGGCAAACAGCTCGGCGTGAAGACCGTGCACAAGTCGTGACGGATTCTCTGCGCGCGGGTCAGCCCCGCGCGCAGAGCTGTTCTGTCTGCACGACCGCGGCCTGCCCGTCGCGGTTGTCGAAACGGCTGCTGAGCACCATCTTGTTCACCGCGTCGAGGGCTTTGGCCAGCGGCTGGTAGCTGCCGTCGAACGTGGCCGCTGCCTTGGCCAGCTCCATCGCGCCGGTGACCCGGTGCACCGAGTCGTCGGACATCCGGGTGAACTGCACGGCGTCGACGCCGCCGGTGGTGTCCGGGATGTGCCCCGCTCGATTGAACGCCGCACAGGCGGCCGCGGCGTCGACATTCGCTCCGGCGCGCTGACCGGACAGCCCCCACAGCAGCCCGAGCACGCATCCGCCGAGCACGAACCCGGCGACAGCGGCGAGGACGAGCGGCCGTCGGGTGGCGGGCGGCGGTGATTCCACTTCGGTGTCGCGGTCGTCGTCCGGCAGCGGTGGAGTGTCGAGCGCGGTCATCACATACCTCCGGGCAGCCGGGGTGAGGTGCTATTTCAGCACCAAAACCGCGCCGGATCACTGCTGCGAACGGGCTCCGTCGCCGGTCGAGGCCGTTTTGTCATCGAGCGGGTGCGCGCGCAGCGCGAACAGTGCATAGCCGGTCACGAACAGCAGCAGGACGCCCGACGCGGTGAAAGTGTCGCCCGCCGACCCGAGCAGTTTCGTGAGCAATCCACCGAGCAGTGCGCCGAGCGGAATCGCGCCCCAGACGACGGTGCGCCACACCCCGAGCACGCGGCCGAGCAGTTCACCCGGCACGAAGGTGTGGCGCGCGGTCGCGAGCACGACGTTCACCGCCACCACCGCCGCCGCGAAAACGCCGAACAGCACCGCGGACACCACCGGCTGGCGGATCAGACCCATGCCGCCGAAGCCGAGCGCGCAGAACAGCACCCCGCCGACCAGGACCGTCCGCCGTCCGACGCGCCGGGCCAGCCGCGGCGTCAACCCGGCCCCGAGCAGGCCGCCAGCACCGCCGACGAACGCGAAAGCGCCGAAGGTGGCGTCGGACAAATGCAGGTCTTCCAGCGCGTAGAGCACCAGTTGCGCTTGGGCCAGTTCGCTGATCAGGCTGAGCAGACCCGCGATCGCGAGCAGCCGCAGCAGCAGCGAATGCCGCCGCAGCCAGCGGAAGCCGTCCGCGAAATCCGCCCGGATGTGCGAGGTGGTTTCCTGCCGCGGCCGGTAGCTGCCCGCCATGCCCAGCAGCACCGCGGCACCGACGGCGAACCCGACCGACGAGAGCAGGAACGGGAAAACGGCGAACATCGCGAAGGTGGCGCTGCCGACCGGGCCCCCGAGGAACGTCTGGCCGACGATCTCGCACGCCTGCAGCTTGCTGTTGGCGCTCTCCAGCCGGTCCGCGCCGACCAGCGCGGGCGGCAGCACGTTCGCCGCGCTCTCCGCGACCGTCTCCGCGACACCCACGAGCAGCGACGCGACGTAAATCGTCCAGATCTCCACCGAACCGAACGCGAGCAGCGCGGTCACCGCGGCGACGACGAGCGCGCGCATCGCGTTCGCGGCGAGCATCGCCTTCTTGCGGTCGATCCGGTCGACCAGCGTGCCCGCCGGGATGGCGAACAGCAGCCACGGCAGGAACTGCACCGCCGACAGCGCGGCGATCTCCACCGGATCACGGGTGAGCGTGGTGGCCAGCAGCGGGAAAGCGACCTTGGCGATGCCGTCGGCGAGATTCGCCGTGCCGCTCGAGGCGAGCAGCCAGCGCAGCCGGCTGTCCGTCTGACGATGCGACACGAACCACCTCACGAGAAAGGGAAACGCCCTGGTGAGGCCAGTCTAGGGAGGTCGATGGCATTCCGTGACGCTTTGCTGACCTTCGGTGTTTTCCGCGAGCGCGGCGCGAAGATGATCAGGGAAGAGCAACGGGCTGACGGAATGCCGCCGGAATCAGCCCCAGCCGAGTTCGTGCAGCCGCTCGTCGTCGATGCCGAAATGGTGGCCGAGCTCGTGCATCACGGTGATCAGCACTTCTTCGACGACGTCGTCCTCGGTGTCGCAGATGTCGAGGATCGGCACCCGGTAGATGGAGATCCGGTCCGGCAGCGCCCCGCTGTAGTGGCTGGTGCGCTCGGTGAGCGCGATGCCGTGGTAGAGCCCGAGGATGTCCGGTGCTTCCTCGTTGAAGTCCTCGACCAGCACCACGACGTTGTCCATCGCCGCGGCGAACTCCGCGGGCACCTGGTCGAGCGCGTCGGACACGAGTTCCTCGAACCGCGCCTGGCTCATCTCGACGGGCACTGCTCAGTTGCCTCCGCTGGAACTGGGCGGCGGGCTCTGCTGCTGGCTCGACGACCCGGACGCCCCGCTCTTCACGCTGCCGGTGACCGCCTGGAACCCGCTGCCGTCCGGCAGGGTGGCCGCGACCTTGCAGTTGACCTTGGTGGACCCGGCGTCCCAGCTCTCCTGCTCGCGAGAGTCCCAGCCCAGCGTGAGCTTCTTCGAGGACAGGTCGGAGCTGCCGGTGTAGTCCTTCGCGGCCTTGTTGCACTCGGTGTCGAGCCAGGACTTCTGGTCGTCCAGCTTCGGGTAGCCGTCCTTGAAGTGCGAGGCGAGGTCGAGCGTCGCGATCATTTCGTAGGAGTGCGGCTTGCCGCAGTCGACCGGGTCGCCGACGCCCTTGCCGACCAGCGCGAGGCAGGTGCCCGGGGCCCACACCATCGACTGGTCCTGGGTCTTCGCCGCACCGGTGGTGGGCTGCAGCGTTCCGCCCGGACCGGCGAACTGCAGGCCGCAGCGCAGCTGGCGGTCGCCCTCGGACCACTGCGCCGAGGTGGGCCGCAGCAGGTTGGTGGTGAGCTTGCCGTACGGGTCGAGCGGGTGGCCGAGATACGGCCGCACGTCGGCGTTGCACTGCTGCTGCGCGATGTCCTGCCACTGGTCGAGGGTCGGGAACGGAGCCTGCTGCGGGTACTTCGCGCCGATGTCGACCACGGTGGTGACCTCGAACAGGTGCGGCTGCTCGCACGGCACCTGGTGCGCGTCCGAGGCGTCCTTGGCGCTCCAGGTCAGGCAGGTGCCCGGCGGCGAGTGGAACGCCTGCTGGGCGGCCTCGCTGAGCTTGCCCTCGCCGCCGCCCGCGCCTCCGGCGAGCGTGTCGGTCCAGGAGAAGGCGACGCTCAAGGCCAGCGCGATGACCGCGCCGAAGAACACCCCGGCCATCACCACGCGGGTGGTCAGGGTCTGCATACGCGAAGGGAACCGCTCCGAGCGTTGAGACATCGATACCCATGATGCCCGCGCCGCATGAACCGCGCGTGTGCCGGGTCGATTAGGGTGGAACACGGGGTTTGCAGTGCTGGGGGATTACGGAGCGCACATGACGCAGGACGACAACAGCGGCGTGCAGCCGCCCGAGGAGCCGAAGAAGCCGGGTTCGATGCGGTTCCAGGACGAGAACACGCAACCCCGGCAACCGTCGGTGGCCGAACAGCGAGCCCGTAAGCAGGCCATCGCCGACCAGGAGCGCGAACGGCAGGAAGCCCTCGCGGCCCGGGAAGCGGCCGACGCGAAGGCGGCCACCAAACGCAAGATCCTGATCGGCAGCGGCGTCACCGTCGGCCTCGTCGGGCTGGTCGCGACGTTCTACACGATCGCCAAGCCCAAAGAGGTCACCGCGTCCTGCGTCACCTCCGACGGGATCATCCAGGACGACAAGTACTGCTCTGAGGACTACGCGGTCGCCAACCACGGGCACTACAGCGGCGGGTTCTGGTTCATCCCGATTCCGGGCGGCACCGGGTACACCCAGTACCGCTACAACTACGGCGGCACCGGCAACATCGGGCAGCGCGTGTCCGGCGGCACGTACACCGCGCCGTCGGGCAACACCAACGTTTCGACCAAGTCGGGCACCAGCATCCAGCGCGGCGGGTTCGGCATCAGCGGCAAGAGCGGCACCTCCGGGGGCACCGGCGGGACCGGCAAGAGCGGAGGCTCGTAGGTGTATCGGGACCGGCGGGAACCGCGCCGCGACTGGCAGCGGATCGTCGAAGAGCAGGGCCTGGTCTACGGCACCCCGGCGCGCGACGGCACCGGCAAGCCGCGGCCGTACTGGGACGAGTCGGTGCACTACGTCTTCGACATGGACGAGGTGCTCTCGCTCGAGGCGGACGTCGAACTGCTGCATTCGATGTGCCTGGAGGCCGTCGACAACGTCGTGACCACCGAGCAGTACCACCGCTTCGGCATCCCGGAATGGGTGTGGCCGCACATCGCGGAGTCGTGGAAACGCCAGGACCCGCACGTCTACGGCCGTTTCGACCTGCGCTACGACGGCAAATCGCCGGCCAAGCTGCTGGAGTACAACGCGGACACGCCGACCACGCTGCTGGAGGCGTCGCTGCTGCAGTGGCACTGGAAAACCGACGTCTTCCCGGAAGACGACCAGTGGAACTCCATCCACGAGAAGCTGGTCGAGCGCTGGGCGGAGATCGGCGGCAAGCTGCCGTCGAACGAACTGCATTTCACCTGGTCCGCGGCCGATCCGAGCGGCGAGGACCACGTGACCACGGCGTATCTGCAGGAGACCGCGGCCGAGGCCGGGCTCGACACGGTCGGGCTCGCGATCGAGGAAATCGGCTGGGACCCGGTGCTCAAGCGCTTCGTCGACCTCGCCGAGGCGCAGATGTCCACGGTGGTGAAGCTCTACCCGTGGGAATGGGTGGTCGACGAGGAGTTCGGCAAGTTCGCGGTGGAGACCATGCCGCGCACACTGTGGGTAGAACCGCTGTGGAAGATGCTGCTGTCGAACAAGACACTGCTCGCCGTGCTGTGGGAGAACTACCCCGGGCACCCGAACCTGCTGCCCGCCTTCGCTGACGACCCCGGCCTGCTGACCGAGTACGTGCGCAAGCCGAAGCTCGGCCGCGAGGGCGCGAACGTGCAGATCGTGGCCACCGGGTACGAGACGCAGACCGACGGCGTCTACGGCGCGGAAGGCTACGTCTACCAGGCGTTCGACCCGCTGCCGGAATTCGACGGGTACCGGCCCGCGCTCGGCGCGTGGATCGTCGGGGACTCCTCGGCGGGGCTGGGCATCCGCGAGACCAGCGGTTTGGTCACCGACGACGGCGCGGCGTTTGTGCCGCACCGGATCCCGGAGTCGTGATACAACCCTGGATGTCCGATTCAACTGGTGCGAATTGGCCATCCAGGGAGACCCCGTGACCACGACCCTCGCGCTGCCCGCGACCTTCGGTTCCGACCTCGTGCGCGGGATCGGCGCGATCCTGCTGTACGGCATCGTCGGCCTGGTGCTGATGTTCGCCGGTTTCTACGCGATCGACTTCACCACGCCGGGCAAGCTGTCGAAGCTGGTCACCCGCGGGCTGCCGAACGCGGTGATCGTGACCGCGTCCGGGCTGCTGTCGATGGCGTTCATCGTGGTCGTGGCGATCTACAGCTCGGCGAGCGACCTCACCGCCGGGCTGATCACGTCGCTGGTCTACGGCCTGCTCGGCGTCATCGTGCAGGTGCTGGCGGTGCGGCTGCTGGAGTGGGCGACCCGGATCGACGTCGGGTCGACGATCCAGAGCGAGAAGTTCGCGCCGGCGAGCGTCGTCGTCGCGGCGGCGCACCTCGGGCTCGGACTGGTCGTCGCGGTAGCGATTTCCTAGCGTTCGCGCACTGCCGCGCGGTCCCGTTCCCACTAACGTGGGAACCGTGCGACTCCTCAGGACGCCGGAAGACCGGTTCGCGGACCTGCCCGATTTCGCCTTCGAACCTTCCTACACCGACCTGTCCGATCCGGACGGCGGGCTGATCAGAGTCGGCTACGTCGAGGCCGGGCCCGCGGACGGGCCGCCGGTTCTGCTCCTGCACGGCGAGCCGAGCTGGTCGTTCCTCTACCGGAAAATGCTTCCGGTGCTGGCCGACGCCGGATTGCGGGCGATCGCCCCGGACCTGGTCGGATTCGGCCGGTCGGACAAACCCGCGGAGATCGTCGACCACAGCTACGCGCGGCACGTCGAATGGATGCGCCGGTTCTCCTTCGACGTGCTGGGCCTGGAAGGGGTCACGCTGGTCGGGCAGGACTGGGGCGGGCTGATCGGGCTGCGCCTGGTGGCCGAGAACCCGGGCCGGTTCGCCGGGGTGGTCGCGGCCAACACCGGGCTGCCGACCGGGGACGTGGACATGCCGCCGGTGTGGCACAAGTTCCGGGAGGCGGTTGAAGGCGCGCACATCCTGGACGTCGGGCGGTGCGTGCAGTCCGGCTGCCAGACCGCGCTGCCGGAGGACGTCCGGGCGGCTTATGACGCGCCGTTCCCGAACGAGATGTACAAGGCCGGACCGCGGGCGATGCCGGGGCTGGTGCCGACGCGGCCGGACGATCCGGCCTCGGACGCGAACCGGGCGGCTTGGGCTGTGCTGAGCGAGCTGGACGTGCCGTTCCTGTGCGCGTTTTCCGACGGGGACCCGATCACCGGGGCGATGGGACCGATTTTGCGGCGTTCCATGCGCGGAGCTGCTGGTCTGGACCATCCGACGGTGGCCGGGGCCGGGCATTTCCTGCAGGAGGACGCGGGGGAGACGCTCGCCGAGCATGTGGCGCGGTTTGTGCGGCGTTGACTGACCGCCGTGCGGGAAGCGTTCCCGCACGGCCGTTCCGCCGCGGGGTCAGTCCAGGTAGGCCGCGGCCAGCCGGGGCAGCCTGCGCCGCAGTTCGTCGGCGTCCTCGTAATCGAACTCCCAGTCCGGGTCCAGCGGCGGGTACCGGATGGTGAATGAATCGGCGGGAAGCTCCTCTCCGGTCGCGTCGATGTGCGCGCTCGAGGCGATGCCCAAGGCGGCCTCGCACTCCAGTTCTTCGCAGTCCTCGGCGGCCTCGCGCGCCGCGGGCAGCTCGGCCAGTTCGTCCGGGGCGGCCACGATCCGCTCGAAGACCTCCCGGCCCTGCAGGACCAGCCAGCCGCGGAAGTAGTCGAAGCCGTCGTCGGAGCAGCCGCCGTTGGCCAGGTAGGCGGCTGCCCACAGCGGACCGCGGTAGGAGTCGGCCAGCAGGTCCCAGACGATCTGCTGGGCGGCCACGATCTCCTCCCGCGGTCGCGCGGCCAGCAGGGCGCAGGCTTGTTCGGCCACTTCGTAGCTGTCGCGGGGCGCGGAGGCCTGGCCGCGTGCCTGGTCGATCAGAGCCCAGAACTGTTCGGTGTTCACGAGAACGGATCTTCGCACCGGGGTACGACAAAAACCGGTCAGGAGAGCGCGGCGAGGGAGTCGAGCAGGATCCGCAGGCCTTCGGCGGCTTCGGATTCGGTGAGGGTCATCGGCGGCCCGATGCGCAGGACGTTTTTGTGCAGCCCGCCCTTTCCGACGAGCAGCCCGCGGTTTTTGGTTTCTTCCAGCATGCGCTTGGCGGCGGCGGTATTCGGCGTCGTGGTGCCTGGTTCGACCAGTTCCACGCCGATCATCAGGCCCTTGCCGCGCACCTCGCCGACGAACGGGCTGTTCGCCGAACGCAGACCGTGCATCAGCTGGTCGCCGCGGGCTTTGCAGTTCGCTTGCAGGTCGTGGTCGTCGATGTAGTCCAGGACGGCCAGCGCGCCCTGCATGGACACCGGGTTGCCGCCGAAGGTGGAGAACGACTCCGCCTGGAAGCAGTCCATAACGTCGCCCCGGGCGACCACGCCGCCGACTGCCAGGCCGTTTCCGAGACCCTTGGCGAAGGTCATCATGTCCGGCACCACGTCGTGTGCCTGGATGCCCCAGTAATGGTCGCCGGTGCGGCCCCACCCGGTCTGCACCTCGTCGGAGATGAACAGGATGCCGTGCTCGTCCAGGACTTCCTTCATCGCCTTGTACAGCCCGTCCGGCGGTGAACTGAACCCGCCCACGCCCTGGATCGGCTCGGCGATCAGGCAGGCGACGTCGCCCGCGGTGGCGGTTTCCAGCAGTTCCACGAGGTCGGCTACGCAGGCGTCGATGTAGGCGGTGTCGGGCAGGTCGCGGAAGGGGCTGCGATAGCGGTAGCCGCCGTGGACGTAGTTGACCTTGATCGGGCTCAGCGAGGACGCGGACCAGCCGCGGTTGCCGGTGATCGCGACGGTGCCGAACGACCGGCCGTGATACGAATTCCGCATCGCCAGCACCTGGTTGCTGCGGCGGTACTGGGTGGCGAGCATCAGCGCGGTGTCGTTGGCTTCGCTGCCGGAGTTGGTGAAGAACACCTTGGCGTCCGGGATGCCGGAACGCTGCGCGATGCGTTCGGCCAGCTCCACCTGCGAGCGGATCAGGTACAGCGTCGAGGTGTGCAGGACGCCGGTGTCCAGTTGCTTGCGGACGGCGTCGCTGATCGCGGGGACGTCGTAACCCATGGCGTTGGTGAGCACGCCGGCGAAGAAGTCGAGATAGGTGCGGCCGGTGGAATCGGTGAGCCGGCGGTCCTGCGCGTGCACGATTTCGATCGGTTCGTCATACAGCAGGGACATCCAGGACGGGAGCACCGCACGGTGGCGCGCGAGCAGGTCGTCGGTCATGTGAGTTCCCTCCGCTCCGGGTTCTAGCGAGTATGGGGAGCGCGGGAAACGGGCGACAACGATCAGACTGTCGGGTTGTCCGCGGGGCGCCGCACAGTGTGTACGGGAAACCGCGTCGAAGTCGTGGCTGGCCTGCGACTACCCTTCTGTCCGTGATTGACCCCAGGACTCTGCGCGAAGACCCGGAAGCCGTGCGCGCGTCGCAGCGTGCCCGTGGCGAGGACGAGGGAGTGGTCGACAAGCTGCTCGACCTCGATCAGCGCCGCCGCTCTGCGATCGCGACCGCCGACAAGCTGCGGGCCGAGCAGAAGTCCGTGTCCAAGCAGGTGCCGAAGGCCTCCCCGGAGGACAAGCCCGCTCTGCTCGCCCGCGCCAAGGACCTGTCGGCGCAGGTCAAGGCCGCCGAGGTCGAGCAGAACGAGGCCTCGGAAGAGTTCGACAAGCTGTTCCGCGTCCTGCCGAACCTGGTGCACCCGGACGCGCCGATCGGCGGCGAGGACGACTTCGCGGTGCTGAAAACCGTCGGCGAGGTGCCGTCGTTCGACTTCACCCCGCGCGACCACCTCGACCTGATGGAAGGCCTCGGCGCGCTCGACATGGAGCGCGGCGCGAAGGTGTCGGGCTCGCGGTTCTACTTCCTGTCCGGGGTCGGCGCGCAGCTGCAGCTCGCGCTGCTGAACATGGCCGTGGCGCGCGCGACGGCGAACGGCTTCACACCGATGATCACGCCGTCGCTCGTCCGCCCGGAGATCATGGCCGGCACCGGGTTCCTCGGCGCGCACTCGTCGGAGGTGTACCGGCTGCGCGACGACGACCTGTACCTCGTCGGCACGTCGGAGGTCCCGCTCGCGGGCTACCACTCGGACGAGATCCTCGACCTCGCCGCCGGTCCGCGCCGCTACGCCGGCTGGTCGTCGTGCTACCGCCGCGAGGCCGGGTCGTACGGCAAGGACACCCGCGGCATCATCCGGGTGCACCAGTTCGACAAGGTCGAGATGTTCGTCTTCGCCAAGCCGGAGGACGCCGAGGCCGAACACGAGCGGCTGCTGGGCTGGGAAGAGGAGATGCTCGCCGCGATCGAGGTCCCGTACCGGGTCATCGACACCGCGACCGGCGACCTCGGCACGTCCGCCTACCGCAAGTACGACTGCGAGGCGTGGGTCCCGACGCAGGAGACCTACCGCGAGCTGACCTCGACGTCCAACTGCACCACCTTCCAGGCCCGCCGGCTGTCGGTCCGCTACCGCGACGACAACGGAAAGCCGCAGACGGCCGCCACGCTGAACGGCACCCTGGCGACCACGCGGTGGATCGTCGCGATCGTGGAGAACCACCAGCAGCCCGACGGTTCGGTCCGGGTGCCGGTGGCGCTGCGCCCGTTCCTCGGCGGGCTTGAGGTGCTGGAGCCGGTCAAGCGCTGAACTTCGCGAAGGCGAGACAACCTCAGATGGCATCCGACAGAGCCCTGATCCCTGCTCTGCGCAAGGCGGGTTCGCTGGCCACAGTGGACTACACGCTGGCCTTCGCGGCGCTGGCGGTCGCCGGCTGGCTGCTCTTTACCGCCGAAAAGGGAACGCACGCGTCGTTCCGGTTCGGGCTGATCGCGATCGGCGGCGCGGCGTTCTGCCTTGTCGTCAACGGGGTCATGCTGCTCCGGGGGAGAGACCGGCGGCCGATGTTCCGGTCCGCGGACGCGAAGTTTCTCGCGACGCTTCGCCAGGGTTCGGTGCGGATCTGGCTTTTCGGCCTGCTGCTCGCGGCGATCGGCTCCGGCGTCATTCTGCTGGTGCCGAACTCGCATCCGCTCCGGCCGCGGGTGAGCGGGACGACGATGGCCATCGCGATCGCCGCCGCCGCGGTGGTCGTGGTGGCCGCCGGGGTTTCCGCGCTCGTCCTGCGCCGTGCGGTGCCGAAGCCGTGATCGCCGGGTCGTTCCTCGCCGTTCCGCGGGTGCGGAACCGCACTGGTCAGTAGGGTGCGGGGCGGAGGAGGAGACAGCCGATGAGGTTCAACGGAGCGGCGGTCGCCCTGGCGGCGGCCGCGATGCTGCTCGCCGGGTGCACGCAGCAGGTGAGCGGCGTGGCTTCGCCGGTGCCGGGACAGGGGCCGGTGACGCCGGTCGTCGACCCGTGCAAGCTGCTCGACGCGAAGCAGCTCGCCGGGCTTGGGTACAAGCCGCCGGGCAGGTCGGTGAAGGCCAGCAAGGAACAGCGCGCGCCCGCGATGTGCCTGTGGACCGCGACGGACACCGAGCACACCGTGGTGATGTCCGTCGGCTGGTCGGTGGATCTGAGCCTCGACGACTACCTCCAGGGCGCGATCAAGAAGGCCGATCCGGTGCCGCTCGGCGGGTTCCAGTGGACGCGCTACGCCGGGTTCATGGGCGGCAGCTGCGATCTGTACACGACGCTCGGGCCGAAGTCGTTCGCCTTCGTGAGCGTGTCCTATCCGGACGACGCGCAGGCGTGCGAGCGCACGAAGAAGGTCATCCCGCAGGTCGCCGCGCATCTGCCGGGTGGGCAGCCCGCGCCGCCGATCACGCCGAGCACGCCGCCGGAAGGCACCGCGCCGACGGGGCCGCTCGCGTCGGTCAACCCGTGTCAGCTGCTCAAGCCGGAGCAGGCGCAGCAGCTGAAAATGGTGCCGCAGGGCGAATTGGACAGCTCCAAGGTCATCTCGCCGAACGTGACCTACTGCCTGTGGAAGGACACCGACGGAGACGGCGGGCAGAAGCCGTTCGAGGTCTGGGTCGGTCCGGACGTGCCGCTGAAACGCTGGCCCGGCATGGAAGTCGCGCCGACCGAGCAGATCGACGCGAACGGCCGGAAATGGTCGCTGTTCCCGAACTTCAACGATTCCGGCGGCGTGATCTGCGCGGCCGGGCTCGCGGTTTCGGACACCGCCTCGATCCAGATCGTCAGCGGGCAGCTGTCGGACAAGAGCAAGGCGTGCGACGTGATCAAGGCCGGAATCCCGATGGTGTCGGGGAATCTGCCGAGCTGAACCGTCTACATCGGACGGTTCAGTCGGTGACCCGGTCGGCGATGTACTTGGCGATCTCCAACGCGCTCGTCGCCGCCGGGCTCGGCGCGTTGAGCACGTGCACCTGGTCCTTCGTGGACTCGATCAGGAAGTCGTCCACCAGCGAACCGTCCGGGCGAAGCGCCTGCGCCCGTACGCCGGAGCCGTGGCGCACGATGTCGTCCTCGGTGACCGCGGGCACGAGCTGCGCGAGGCTGGCGGCGAAGCGCTTCTTCGAGAACGACCGCAGCACTTCTTCGAGGCCGGTCGGGTACGCGTACTTGCGCGCGAGCTTCCAGGCACCGGGGAACCGGGCGACGTCAGCGAGGTCCTTCACCGACACGTCCGCCCAGCGGTAGCCCTCGCGGCGCAGCGCGAGCACGGCGTTCGGGCCCGCGTGGACGCTGCCGTCCAGCATGCGGGTCAGGTGCACGCCCAGGAACGGCAGCGTCGGGTCCGGCACCGGGTAGATCAAGCCGCGCACCAGGTGGCGGCGCTCCGGTTTCAGTTCGTAGTACTCGCCGCGGAACGGCACGATGCGCGCGCTCGGCTTGATGCCGGCCATTTCGGCGACGCGGTCCGCGTGCAGACCGGCGCAGTTGACCAGTGCGTCCGCGTGCAACACCTCGGAGCCGGTAGCCACCTCGACGCCGCCGCCGCGAGCCGGGCGGATGCCCAGCGCGGGCGCGTTCAGCCGCAGGTCCGCGTCCGCCTCGTCGAGCAGCCGCACGAGCGCCGCGCACACCGCGGGGAAGTCGATGATCCCGGTCGACTCGACGCGCAGCGCGGCGACGCAGGACACCTCCGGCTCGTACTCACGAGCCTCCGCGGGGGTGATCCGCTTGGCGGGCACGCCGTTGGCCTCGGCGCGCTCGGCGAGCGTGTTCAGCGCGGGGATCTCCTCCTCGCGGGTGGCCACGACGAGCTTGCCGCACACCTGCACCGGCACCCCGTACTGCCGGGCGAAATCCACAATGGACCGGTTGCCGCCGACCGACATCCGCGCCTTGAACGAGCCCGGCTTGTAGTAGAGCCCAGCGTGCACGACATTGGAGTTGTGCCCGGTCTGGTGCGCAGCCCAGCCAGCTTCCTTTTCGAGCACCGTCACGTCCTGACCGCGCTGGGACAGCTCCCACGCGACCGACAGCCCGACGATTCCCCCACCGATCACCACGACGTTCCGCACGGCAGGGAAGGCTACGCGCTCCGGTGCGCCGCTGCGTACCCCCCGACGGCGTGGTACCCGTTCACTGAACCGGGGAGAATCCGGCCAGCCCGAGGCGTTGATGCGGTTCTAGCTGCTTACCGGTGGTGTAGGCGGCGGCGAATCCGTCCGGTCCGAGTGCCTTTTCGGCGGCCGCGGTGACCTGCGCGACATCGTGCTGGCCGGGCACGGCGGCCCCGCGCACCGAGGCCGCCGCGCCGAGCAGAGCGGCGGCGTCGGAGAACTGGCCCTCCGCCGCGCAGACCCCGGCGACCCCCTCGAACGCGGTGGCCAGTGACCCGTGGTCATGCCAGCGGTGCGCGGTCTCGACAGCCACCCGCATCCGGCGGCGAGCGTCCTCCGGGCGGTTCTCGGCGACGTCGATCCAGCCGAGCGCGATCGACGCGGCTGCCCGCACGATGGCGGCCGAGAACGAGTCTGCCGTGCATTCGGTGAGCGCCTGCTCGGCGAGGGCCCGTGCGGTGGCCAGGTCGCCGGAGCGGCGGGCGAGGCCGGACAGGCCGACGTGACCGCTGGCGCGCGTTTCCGGCATGCCGGTGCGGTGGGCCAGTTCGACGGTCCGTTCGTAATCCGCCTTCGCGCCATCGAGGTCGCCGCGCAACGCTCGGCTGTCGCCGCGACGGCAGAGCAGGTCCGCGTAGTCGTCGGTCGCGCCGAGCGTCTGCATGAGCGACAGGGACTCGGTCATCGCGGCGAGCGCTTCTTCGTGCTGGCCGCGCAAAACCAGCAGTTGCGACAGGTGGTCGAGCGCCATCGACAACCCCCAGCGTTCGCCGAGTGCCCGGTAGCGTGCTTCGCCTTCTCTCAGGCCCCGTTCGGCTTCGTCCAATTCCCCGGCGAGCATTGCGCGCAGGCCGTCGCCCATCGGCACGAGCGCGGTGAGCCAGGGGTCGGGATGCGTTTTCAGCCCGGACAACCTGAGCCGAGCGTCGTCGTCTTCCGGCGGGCCGAGGACGACGCCGGACAGCATGAGCATCATCGGATGCTCCGGGGTCCACGAACTGTCCACGAGGTACTGCTCCACATAGGACCGATAGTTCGCGGTCTCGGCGGCTTCGGGGGCGCCGGCCATCGCGGTCAGCAGGCACATGAGGAACTGCTCGCGGTGTCCTTCCGGCGGTTCCGCTTGGCAGTGCCGCACGATTTCCATCGACAGCGCCGCGCCTTCGTAGCGTCGTCCGCGCAGCCACCAATACATCGACAACGCGGTGGCGATCCGCAGGGCGAGCGAAGGATCCGCCGCTGCTGACCACCGGAGCGCGGCCACGATGTTGTCGTACTCAGCGTCGATTTTCCGCAGCCAGTCCAGCTGTTCCGCGGTACGCAGCTTCGGGTCGGCTTCTTCCGCGAGCCGCAGGAACGCCTCTGCGTGCGCGCGGCGGAACTGTTCGGTCTCGCCAGCGGCGTCGAGCTTTTCCGCGCAGAACGCGCGGATCGTCTCCAGCATTCGGTAACGCCCGCTCGACGGTTCCACGAGCGATTTGTCGGCGAGTTCGGGGAGCAGGTCGACGGGGACGTCGCATACCTGCTCGGCGTAGGCGAGCGTCGCGCCTCCGGTGAAGACGGTCAGCCGACGGGCGAGGCGGCGTTCGTCGTCATCGAGGAGATCCCAGCTCCATTCCACGACACCACGAAGCGACCGATGCCGTTCGTCCGCGGTGCGGCTCCCTCGGGCAAGAAGCTGGAAGCGGTCGTCAAGCCGGGCGGCGATGTCGGCGACCGGCAGCGTGCGCACGCGGGCAGCGGCCAGTTCCAGCGCGAGCGGGAGGCCGTCGAGCGCGGTGCAGATCCGCACGACATCGGCCGCCGTTTCGCCGGTCAGCCGGAATGCCGGGTCGCTCGCCCGGGCACGGTCGAGGAACAGCCGGACCGCGGGATAAGTCTCGACGGCGGGCGCGCCGGGCGGCGGAACGGCCAGGCGGGGGATCGGCGCGAGCTGTTCGCCGGTGATGCCGAGCGGTTCCCGGCTGGTCGCGAGGATGCGTAGCCCAGGGCAAGCGGGCAGCAGTTGTGCGACCAACCGCGCCGCGGCGGCGATGACGTGTTCGCAGTTGTCCAGCACCAGCAGCGTCGCCTGGTCGCGCAATGCCGAGACGAGACGGTCGACCGGGTCCTGCCGACCGCGGGCCCCCTCGCGCAAACCGAGCGCGGTAAGGACGGCCTGCGGAACGTCGTCGGCGAGGTGCGGGGCCAGTTCCACGAAGACGCACGGTCCCGCATCGGCCGCGGCTTCGATGGCCAGCCGGGTTTTCCCAGTCCCGCCCGGACCGAGCAGCGTGACAAGCCGGGCCTGTCGCAGGAGGTCCGCGACCTGGCGCAGCTCGTCGTCGCGGCCGACGAAGCTGGTGAGCTGCGCGGGCAACGGCGTCGCGGCGTTCGCGGACTCGCCGCGCAAGGCGGCTAGGTGCGCCTCGGTGAGGTCTGGACCAGGGTCCGCGCCCAGCTCGTCGGCGAGCGTGCGGCGGGCGTCTTCGAACGCGGCCAGCGCCTCGGCGGTCCGCCCGGTCGCGTGCAGCGCCCGCACCAGCTGGGCGCGCGATCGCTCGCGCAGTGGGTGTTCGGCGACGGTGGCGCGAAGCTCGTCGAGGACGTCCGCGGCGCGGCCAAGCGAGATCTCCGCGTCGACCCGGTCGGCTGCCGCCTCGGCCCGCAGTTCGGCCAGCCGAGTGGCCTGGACCTCGGCCGCGGGAACGTCGGCGAACGCTGGTCCGCGCCACAACGCGAGCGCCTCGCCGAGCAGATCGCTGGCCCGGGTCGGGTCGCCCTCGGCCAGCTCGCGGTGGCCCGCGCCGGCCAGCCGCTCGAAGCGGTGCGCGTCCACTTCGTCCGGTTCGATCCGGAGTCGGTACCCCGCCGAGGTGAGTTCGATCGGCAGTTTCAGCGCACCGCGCAGCCGCGAGACCTGCGATTGGAGCGCGTTGGCCGCGCCTTCCGGCGGGTCCTCGCCGTAGAGCCCGTCGATGAGCCGTTCGGCGGACACGAACCGCCCGGCGTCCGCCGCGAGCAACGCCAGCAGCGTCCGGCCTCGCGTCCCGCCCACGGCGACCGTCCCGCCCGCGCCGTCCCACGCGACGACGGCCCCCAGCACCCCGATCCGCATGCGGTGAGCCTATGCCCCGAACGGGTGCTTACCCGTGGGTTCTGTCCCCGAAACAGGCACCAAGCGCGACTTCTATACACTTTGGCGCGACCCCGCGCAATGCGGGACACCCCGATGCACAGGAGATCTACAGTGGGCGAACCCGTCCTGCTCGGGAAGCCGACCGTCGGCGACGAAGAGCTCGCAGCCGTCGCCGAAGTGTTCCGTTCCGGCTGGCTGGCCGGCGCGGGCCCGGCGTGCCGTCGCTTCGAGGAGCGGTTCGCGCAGACCACCGGCACCGCGCACGCCCTGACCACCAGCAACTGCGGCTCCGCCCTGTTCCTGGGACTGAAAGTGCTCGGTGTCCAGCCCGGCGACGAGGTGATCGTCGGCGACTACACCTTCCCGGCGACCGGCCACTCGGTGCTGCAGGCGGGCGCGAAGCCGGTTTTCGCGGACATCCGCCCGGACATTTTCAGCGCCGACCCGGCCTCGATCGAAGCGCTCATCACGCCGCGCACGGTGGGCATCCTCGCCGTGGACGTCGCCGGCCAGCCCGGCGACTTCGACGAGTACCGCGCCATCGCCGACAAGCACGGCCTGTGGCTGTTCGAGGACGCCGCCTGCTCCGCGGGCGCGACCTACCGCAACCGCCCGGCGGGCAGCCTCGCCGACCTGGCCGCGTTCTCCTTCCACGGCCGCAAGGGCATCACCGCGGGCGAAGGCGGCGCGCTGGTCTCCAACCGCGAGGACCTGATCGCGCACGCGCGCAAGATCCACACCTACGGCATCGAACCGGCGATCAGCCGCGAGGGCTCGCAAGAGCTGCCGATCCCGACCTTCCACGAGCTGGGCTGGAACTTCCGGCTGTCGGACATCCAGGCCGCGATCATGGGCGTCCAGCTCGACCGGCTGCCCGACCTGCTCGCCGCCCGCCGCTCGGTGGCCAAGCGCTACCACGAGGCGTTCGAGGACGTCGACGCGCTGACCGTGCCGGTCGAGGCGCCCGACCGCGAACACCCGTGGCAGGCATACTTGATGACGGTGGCCCCGGAGATCAGCCGCGACGCGCTGGCTCTGCGGATCCGCGAGCAGGGCGTGCAGTGCAACTTCGGCACCTACGCCTCCCACCTGCAGCCGGTGTACGGCGAGCAGCAGCCGCTGCCCGTGTCCGCCGACGCTTTCCGCCGCCAGCTGGCGATCCCGATGCACGCGGAACTCACCGACAGCGAAGTCGAGCGTGTGGTCACCACCGTGCGCGAAGCCGTGTCCGCTCTTTCCTGACCCCGCCGACCTTCCTGAGGAGAACCCATGTCCGACAAGAAAGTTTTCTTCACCGGCGCCGGCGGTTTCATCGCCTCGCACGTGATCCCGATCCTGCTGGAGAAGGACTACACGGTCCGCATCTTCGACAACATGACCCGCGGCGACCGCGACCGCGTCAACGAGTTCGTCGCCACCGGCAAGGTCGAACTGGTCGAGAAAGACGTGCGCTACGGCGTTGGCGTCCGCGAGGCCATGCGGGGCTGCACGCACGCGATCCACTTCGCCACCGTGTCGATCAACAAGTCGATCGCGGACCCGGGCGAGTCGATCGACATCAACATGGTCGGCAACAACAACGTCTTCGCGGCCGCGGCCGACGAGGGCGTCGAGCGACTGGTGTTCGCCTCCAGCGCCTCGGTGTACGGCGAGCCGGAGAAGCTGCCGATGCACGAGGACGACAAGCTGAACCCGCTCACCCCGTACTGCATCTCCAAGCGCGCCGGCGAGGACCTGCTCGGGTTCTACGAGCGCACCAAGGGCCTGTCCTGGAACGCCCTGCGGTTCTTCAACGTGTACGGCCCCGGCCAGAAGATCGAGGCGTACTACACCTCGGTCATCAACCACTTCATCCAGCGCCTGCGCGCCGGCCAGCCGCCGATCATCGACGGCGCGGGCGACCAGTCGATGGACTTCGTGCACGTGACCGACCTCGCCAAGGGCGTCGTCGCCGCGCTGGAGTCGGAGCAGTCGAACCTGCCGATCAACATCGGCACCGGCATCGACACCTCGATCGCCACCCTGGCGAAGATCCTGATCGAGGCGGTCGGCGTCGACGTCGAGCCGGTGTTCAACAAGCGCGACGTCCTCGTGTCGCGTCGCGCCGCGGACATCACCCGGGCCCGCGAGGTGCTCGGCTGGGAGCCGCAGATCACGGTCGAAGAGGGCATGCGCGCCCTGGTGCGGGACTCCGCGTGAGCCTCTCCGCCGGCGCGTCTTCCGAGGGGAATGCGTAATGAGCACTGCGGGCCCGGCCGAAGGAAAGCCCATGCGGATCGTGGTGGTGAACAACTTCTTCCCGCCGCGAGTGGGCGGAAGCGCGCACATGTCGGCCTCGCTGGCCGCCGAGTACGCGGCCGCCGGGAACGAGGTGCTGGCGATCACCGCCGCCTACGGTGACGCGCCGGCGGAAGAGGAGCGCGACGGATACCGCGTCGTGCGCCTTCCCGCGGTGAAGATGCCGCAGCTCGGCCTTTCGATCGACTTCGACATGACGTTCGCGTCGATGCGGCCGGGCAACTGGCGGCGGCTGTGGAAGCTGCTGAACGAGTTCAAACCGGACGCGGTGCACCTGCACGGGCAGTTCTTCGACCTGTCCTGGATGGTCGGCATCTACGCGCGCCGGCACAAGCTGCCCGTTCTGCTGACCATCCACACGCTGCTGATCAGCGAGAACAAGATGTACGGCCGGGTTTTCCGCGCGCTGGACGCGATGCTGGTCAACCCGGTGCTGAAATACCTGCGCCCGCGCTTCATCATCCTCGACAAGCTCGGCGTGGATTACTGCGTCGAGCGCTACGGCACGAGCGACGAGAACTCCGAGTACTTCCCGATCGCGGTGGACACCGGGCATTTCGCGAAGCCGGTGACCAAGGACGTGCGCGCGGAACTGGAAATCGGGGACGCGCCGCTGATCGTGTCGCTCGGGCACGTGATCCCGCTCCGCAACCGGCTGCCGCTGATCGAGGCGCTGCCCGCGATCCTGGAGCGGCACCCCAGCCTGCGCGTGGTGATCGTCGGCCGGGTGTACCACGAAGCATTCCAGCAGCGAGCCGAGGAACTGGGTGTGTCCGACGCGCTGATCGTCACCGGCGCGGTGCCGAAGGCGGACGTGCCGGCGTATTTCGCGGCCGCGGACATCGTCACGCACGACCTCAACGGCGGCTGCGGCACCGCGTCGCTGGAGGCGATGCTGTCCGGCACCGCGACCATCGCGTCGGTCGCCGAGGACAACTACCCCGGCATCGAACTGCACAACGGCGAGAACATCCTGCTGGTGCGGCCGAACGACTCCGAGGCGGTCGCGGCGACCGTACTGTCCCTGTTGGACGATCCGAAGGAACGCGCGCGGATCGCCGAACGGGAAGCGGCGATGGTCCGGGACAACTTCGGACTGGACGTGGTGGCCGAGGAACACCTGCGGGTGCTCACGAAACTGGTGGCGGACAACTGATGTTCTTCGACGACGAGCGCAGCAACCGGCTGCGTCCGATGATCCTCAACGACCTCGTCGCGCAGTACATGAACGACGCCGAGCGGGCGGCTTTTTACGGCCTGCCGGAATCGTGCCGCGTGCGGGAACGGGTCAAGATCATCAGCCCGGACAACCTCACGATGGGCGAACACTGCTGGATCGGCGAGGGCGCGGCGCTGGACGCCAGCGGCGGCCTGGAAATCGGCGAGCACACCAGCATCGGGCTGAACACGCTGGTGTTCACGCATTCGAGCTGGCTGGCGAACATGGCGCTGGAAAACCATTCCGGCAGTGATTTGATCGAACGCAAGCCGGTGAAAATCGGCAAGGGTTGTTTCATCGGCGGCCTCGTGGTGATCATGCCGGGCGTGACGATCGGCGACTTCGCGACGGTGCAGCCGAACTCGGTGGTCGCGAAGGACGTCCCGGCACGCTCGCTGGTGGCGGGCAACCCGGCGCGGGTGTTCCAGCGCTACGACGAGGAGTACATCGAGGCGGAGGTGAAGCGGGTCCGCGAGGAAAACGCCCGCCGCCGCGCACTGTCGGACGACCCGTCCGGCTGGGGATCCCCGTCGGGTGACTTCACGGGGAAGTGATTCGGACACGGTGCGTCACGCGCTGGCGGATGCTCCGGGTAACATGGGACACTGTTCTCAGTCACTGTCGGTGAAGGAGAAGTCATGAGTGTCCTGGAATGGCCTCACCACCTCCTGACCCTTGACGACTGGGCGGACCTTCCGGCGCACCCGGAGGTCCGAGTCGAGGTCGTCGAAGGGGTCCTGTCAGTGTCGCCGCGTCCGATGTCGCTCCACCAGCTGATCGTCAGCAGACTGCCGTATCTGCTGACGACGCAGCTGCCGCCGGAGCTGGTAGCGGTCGGAGAATTCGAGACGGTACTGGCCGACGTCCCGCCGACAGTGCGGGTGCCGGACGTGCTGGTCGCGCCGTCGGACCTCATCGAAGCCAACGTCCCGCGGGTCGAGGCGAGCGACGTTTCCCTGGTGGTCGAGGTCCTTTCGCCCGCCACCAAGGACGTCGATCTGGGTGCGAAGCTTTTCGAGTACGCCGATGCGGGGATCGAGCATTACTGGATCGTGGATCTGGACGCGCCGGTGAGCATGATCGCGTACCGCTTGATCGACGGCGATTACGAGAATTTCGGCGAGTATTCCGGCGCGGTGGAGCTGGAGGTCGCGGGGGTTCCGGTGAAGTTCGATTTGGACGCGCTGATCGACCCGCGCGCCCAACGCTGACACCAAGCACCACCTCGAACACCATGCGTCGCCAGTGAGATCAGACTGACCAGCCATTACATCGACGCACGTCTCCCACCCACGTAACCTGGACACCACAGCGGGACCGGGAAACAGAGGTGGGACAGTGCGCGGGGACGACGAGTTCGCCGACTTCGTGCGGTCCTGTTCCGCTCGGCTCACCCACGCGGCCTACCTGCTCACCGGCGACCGCCACCAGGCCGAGGACGCCGCGCAAACCGCCTTCACCCGCACTTACGCCGCCTGGCCAAGAGTGCGGCGCAAGAACCCCTACGCCTATGCCCGGCGCGTGCTCGCCAATCACGTCATCGACCTCTGGCGCCGCCCGATTCGCGAATACGCCACCGATGAGATGCCGGAACCGGCGAAAGTCCCGGACATCTCGCACGCCGTCACCGATCGGGAATGGCTTTCCGACGCCTTGGCTCGGCTCACCGCGCGGGAACGGGCCGTAGTGGTTCTCCGGCATTTCTTCGATTTGCCGGAACACCAAGTCGCCGAGGAACTGGGCGTGTCCGTCGGCACGGTGAAGAGCACCAATTCGCGTGCACTGGCGAAGCTGCGTGTGGACGGCGACGCGCTGGTCGGGGAGGTGAGCGCATGACCGACGAACTTGACCGGTTGCGCGCCGCGCTTCAGGAAGCGCCCGCCGAACCCTTCAAGGAGCCCGATCTCGACCGGATCTTCAAAGAAGGCGGGCGGATCCGGCGGCGGCGGCGGTTTTTGACGTCCTCGGGCGCGGCGGCGGCCGTGGTCGCCGTGGTGTTCGGCGCGGTCTGGCTGCGTTCGCCGGGCAGTGCGCCGGAACAGGTGCACGCGGCGGCGGCACCGACGCCGATGGTGACGAGCGTGTCCTCGACAATCCCGGCCCCGGCTCCGACGACGGCTCGATCGAAGCCGCTCGGCGAGGTGATTTCCACCGGTACCTACGCCGACGGCGCGGAACTTGTCTTCTACGCGACGGAAGTCGACGACCCGGACAACCTTCCGGATGTCCAATTCGGAGTGATGGCCAGCCTGTACGAGCCAGACGGCAACCTGCGTCCGCTCTACCTCGCCAACGAATCCGACGGCAAGGACCGCACTTTCGGCTTCCACGCCACCTCGGGCGGCATGACCGTGTCCGACGTCTGGGTGCCGGTGTACGGCTATTTCAGCGGACCGGCCGCGCGCATCGAGACCACAGTGGACGGTCGCACGATCCCGGCGCACACGGCGCGCTGGAGCGAGGATCCGGACGTGGTCGTGTTCTGGTTCGACCAGGATGACGTGCCGTCCGCGGAGAGGGCGACCCCGCTGGTCGCCTACTCCGCGGACGGCAAACGCCTCACCGAATAAATCAGGCGGCCTCGGCCAGCACCTGCGCCACGACCTCGTGCGACGGCAGGATCAGCGCCCGTTCGACGTCCGCGTCGACCTTGCCCTCCAGCAGGTCGACGAACCGGTCCAGCTGAGTCGCCAGCGGTTCGCGGGCGGTGACCAGTTCCGGGATCTCGATGACGGTCTGCTGCCGGTAGCCGAGACCGTCCGGGGTGACCGAATCGTGCGAGACGTGCCGGTAGATCGTCACGTCGCGGCGCAGCAGGTCGATCTCCACCATGCGGTCCAGTTCGGACACCATCAGCGACCGGACCTTGCGCTGCGCCAGCCGCGAAGCCGACACGGTGGCCAGCCCGGTGGGGAACGACAGCACCGTTTCGATGGTGTCCTCGGCCCCGCTGACCGACTGCGGGTGGAAATATCCCGCGCTGGAGGTGACCCGGCCCGGCGTGGCCCCGCCGAAGAACTGGATCGCCAGGTCGACGTCGTGCACCAGCAGGTCCCACGCGACCCCGGTCTTGATCCGCGGCGCGTACGGGCCGTGCCGGCGCGCCATCAGGTGCACCGGTTCGTTCACCAGCGCCCGCGCGGTCATCACGGCCGGGTTGTAGCGCTCCAGGAGCCCGCACATCAGCGGGACGTCCTTTTTCGCCGACAGGGCAACGATTTCCTGCGAGAACTCCAGGCTGTTGCACACCGGCTTCTCGACCAGCATCGGCTTGCCCTGGCCGAGAATCTCTTGCGCCAGCTCGTAATGCACCTCGGTGGCCGAGGCGAGCACTACGGCGTCCACATCGGACAGTGAGCCGATTTCCGGCGTCCACTGGGTTTCGTAGCGTTCGGCGACCGCGCGGCCCGCTTCCTCGCGCGGATCGATCACGCGGGCCAGGTCCACCCGGTCGTTCTGCGACAGGACCCGCGCGTGCAGCGAGCCCATGTTGCCGGTGCCGACGAGTGCGATGCGGTGCGTCATGCGCCGAGTACCTCGCGAACGGTCTCGATGATCCGGTCCAGTTCGGACTCGGTCAGATGCGGGTGCACCGGAAGCGAAAGCGCTTGCGCGGCAACGGCGGACGCGACCGGGAAGTCCTCGACCCGGGCGTCCGGGATCAGCGGGTGCCCGCGGTAGCAGTCGTAGTCGAAAACGATCTTCGGGTAGTAGATCCCGTTGCCGATGCCCTTTTCGGTCAGCGCGGCGGCGAATTCCTCGCGCGAGAGCATCGCGTGCGGGCCGACCAGCACGGTGTACTGGTGCCACACGTGCTCGCGGCCGGGCAGCACCTGCGGCACCTCGAGGCCCGGCGTGCCGGCGAGGCCCTCGGACAGCCGCTTCGCGTTGGCCTGACGGGCCGCGGTGAGCTGGTCGAGCTTCTCCAGCTGCGGAATGCCGACCGCGGCGTGCAGGTCGGTCATCCGGTAGTTGTGCCCGGCCATCTCGTACTGGTAGCGGGCCTTCATGCCCTGGTTGCGCATCACGCGCAGCTTGTCCGCCAGCGCGTCGTCGTCCGTGGTGATCACGCCGCCCTCGGCGGTGGTCACGTTCTTCGTCGCGTACAGCGAGAAGCAGCCGATGCCGTACGACCCCGCCTTGCGGCCCTCGAACGAGGCGCCGACGGCCTGCGCGGAATCCTCGACCACGTGCAGCCCGTGCTCCGCGGCGAGCGGCGCGAGCTTGCCCATGTCGGCGGTCTGGCCGTAGAGGTGCACCGGCATCAGGACCTTGGTGCGCGGGCCGATCGCGGCCGCGACGGCGTCCGGATCGATCGCGAAGTCGTCGCGCCGGATGTCGGCGAACCGGACGGTCGCGCCCGCTTCCAGAATCGCGTTCAGGGTCGCGACGAAGGTGAACGGCGAGGTCACCACCTCGTCCCCGGGCTGCAGGTCGAGTGCCTGCAGGGACGCGACGAGCGCGGTCGTTCCGTTGTTGACAGCGATGGCGTGCTTCGTGCCCGCGACATGCGCGAACGCGTCCTCGAAGCGCTTGACCATCGGCCCCTGAGCGATGGCGCCGGATCGCAGCACCTCGACGACCAGGTCCTCCGCGTCTCGGACGTCGACCACGGTAATGGGGATCATCGGCAGTCTCTCTCGGCTGGGGAAATCGATGCGTCCGGTACAGTGCTAGGCGCTCCGGCCGCGAGGCCGGAAAGCCGCCGGTTCTGCGCCCGGACGCCCTGCGTGCACGCGGGCCACACGTTACCGGGCGCCGCCGCCAGCCCTCGACCCCAGGCCGTCCCGGCCGGAAGCGACGAACGGATCATCGACTGTGTCACCTGCGGCACCCAACCGGATCCACCCCACGGCAGTCGTCGGCGAGGGCGTGGAGCTGGGCGAAGGCAACGTCATCGGACCGTACGCGGTCATCGTCGGCCCGACCCGCATCGGCGACGGGAACTGGATCGGCCCGCACGTGACCATCGGGACGCCCGGCGAGGACCGCGGGCGTCCGCATCCAGCGGCCTGGGAAGAAGCGCCGACCGGTGATCCTGACCAGGACGGCTACGGCGTCGTGATCGGCCATCGCAATCGCATCCGCGAGTACGTGAGCGTGCACCAGGGCACCTGGCGCACCACCACCCTCGGCAGCGACAGCTACTACCTGCGCGGCGGCCACATCGCGCACGACTGCCTGGTCGGCTCGGGCGTCACCGTCGCGTCGAACGTGATCACCGGCGGGCACTGCCACATCTGGGACGGCGCGAACCTCGGCATGGGCACGGTGCTGCACCAGCGCGTCGTGATCGGGCCGGGCGCGATGGTCGGGATGAGCTCGGCGGTCCGCCGCGAAGTGGGCGCTTTCACGATCGCGGTAGGCAACCCCGCCAGGGTGACCGGCGTCAATGTGGTCGGGCTGTCCCGGCGCGGCCTCGACGAGGCGACGATCGAGGCGCTCTCGCCGTGGCTCAAGGGCAAGGGCCCGTTGCCGGACGACGGGCTGGCCGATCGCCTTCCCGGGGACCTCTCTACCGTGGTCAAAGCGTGGGACGCCCGCCCGCGCGAGGAACACTAGGAGCTGTGAATGTCGGAAATCGCCCCCAAGCTGCGCGAGGTCTTCGTCGAGGCGCTGGACCTCGACGGGGACGTTGACGTCGAGAACCTCAAGTACCGCGACCTCGAGGCGTGGGACTCGGTCGGCCACATGGCGCTGGTCGCCGCCATCGAGGACGAGTTCGACGTCGAGTTCGACACCGACCAGGTGATCGACATGTCGAGCTTCAAGGTCGCGGTCGACATGGTGACCGAGCTGAAGTCGAAGAATGACTGATCTGTCCGGACGCGTCGCGCTCGTCACCGGCGGGACCCGCGGGATCGGCCTCGCCACGGCGAAGGCCCTGGCCGAGGCCGGGGCCACCGTGGTGCTGACCGGCCGTGACGAATCGCGCGCGAAGGAGGCCGCGGCCGCCGCCGGCGCTTCGGCCGGGCTCGCGCTCGACGTGACCGACGCCAAAGCGGTCTCCACGCTGGTGCGCGGCGTGGCGAAGGAACACGGCAAGCTCGACATCGTCGTCGCCAACGCCGGGATCATGGAGGACGCGCTCCTCGGCATGATCAAGGAAGACCTGGTCGACACCACGCTGAGCACCAACGTCGCCGGCACGCTGCATACCGTGCAAGCCGCCGCGAGGGCGATGATGCGGAAGAAGACAGGCTCGATCGTCGTGCTGGCGAGCATCGTCGGCGAGTACGGAAGTGCTGGTCAGACGGTCTACGCGGCGTCGAAGGCAGCGGTGGCGAACATCGCGCGTTCGGCGGCGAAGGAACTCGGCCGCTCCGGCATCCGCGTGAACGCGGTCGCGCCGGGCGTGATCGACACCGATCTCACCGCGGGCCTCGCCGAGGACGCGAAGGCGGACAACATCGCCCGCACGCCGCTGGGCAGGCTCGGCGTGGCCGAGGACGTGGCGAAGGCGATCCGCTTCCTGGTGAGCGACGAGGCGTCGTTCGTGACCGGTCAGGTGCTGGGCGTCGACGGCGGCTTGGTGCTGTGAAGTGCGCTCGCGAGGGCGAGGAGGTTCGGTGAATCTGGTTGGCGAAGGGGCCCGGCTGGTCGATGTGGCCGGGGGCCGCACGCTGGCGGGCGACGAGCTGACGGCGGAGATCAAGCGGTCCGCGGCCGCGGTGACGGAGCTCCCGTCCGGCGTGCTGTTCGCGCGGATGTCGCTGGACCTGGACAGCGTGCTGCGGTACCTCGGCGCGTTCGAGGCGGGACGGGCGATCGCGCTGATCGACCCCGCGCTCGACGCGGAGGTGCTCGAAGGCCTGATCACCCGGTTCCGGCCCGCTGCCGTCCTGGCCGCGCCCGAAGCGGACGAGCCCGAGGGCTACCGGGCCGAAGACGGGCATTGGGTGCGCGAGGCGGCCGACGGTGCCGTCCCGCATCCCGACCTCGCCGTTCTGCTCCCGACCAGCGGTTCCACTGGCAATCCGAAGCTGGTCCGGCTGTCCCGGCAGGGACTGCTCGCCAACGCCGACGCCATCGCGCAGGTGCTGGAGATCGACGCGGACGAGGTCGCGCCGACCTGCCTGCCGTTGCATTACAGCTACGGCCTTTCGGTGCTGAATTCGCATCTGCTGCGTGGTGCGACTGTGGTTATCGAACAGTCGGGCGTTTTGGGTCGCGGATTCTGGGATGCGGTCAAGGAACACGGCGTGACTTCGCTGTCCGGCGTGCCCTATCACTACGAAATGCTGCGCCGGCTGAAGTTCGACCCGGCGAAGTACCCGACCCTGCGCACCCTCACCCAGGCGGGGGGAAAACTGCGGGACGACCTGGTCGCCGAGTTCAACGACAAGATGCTCGCGGTCGGCGGCCGGATGTACGTCATGTACGGCCAGACCGAGGCGTCCCCGCGCATGACCACCGTTCCGGCGGAGCGGCTCGCGGACAAGATCGGCTCAGCGGGCCCGGCGCTGCCCGGCGGCTCGTTCGCGATCCGCCGCGACGACGGCGAGGAAACCACGCATCCCAAAATTGTCGGTGAGGTCCTTTACCGTGGACCCAACGTGATGATGGGTTATGCCGAGGACGAAGCAGGGCTGAGCGCGGGCGACGAATACGGCGGCACGCTGGCCACCGGTGATCTCGGATACCTCGACGAAGAGGGGTATCTGTACATCACCGGCAGGCTCAAGCGGATCGGCAAGGTGTTCGGAAACCGGGTCAGCCTGGACGACCTGGAGCAAGCCGTGCGCACGGCCGCGGTGGGCATCGATGTGGTGGCCGCGGTGCCCGCGGGCGACAAGGTCGTGCTGTTCGCCGAACTGCCCGAGGACGACGGCGCGAAGGCGATCTGCAAGGACGCCGCACGGGCGCTGGCGGAGCGGCTGCACCTGCACGCCAGCGGGTTCGACGTGCGTCCGATCGACACTGTGCCGCTGCTGGCCAGCGGGAAGATCGACTACCGGTCGCTGGAAGGACGGGTATGAGTGTGTTCACGCGCTCGCAGGCGGAGCGGGAGGCGGCGCTGCTTCCGGAGCTTGCGGAGCTGACCGCGCACCACCGGGCGAACTCCGCCGGGTACGAGCGGATCCTCGCCTCGCTCGGTTTCGCGCCGGACGCGTCGTTCGCCACGATCGCTGACCTGCCGTGGCTGCCGGTGCGGATGTTCAAAACGCATGATTTGAAGTCCATTCCGGACGCCGAGGTGTTCAAAACCCTCACGTCCTCGGGCACCACCGGGGCCGGTGCGTCGCGGATCTACCTGGACAAGGAAGCGGCGGGCGCGCAGACGAAGCAGCTCGGCGCCACCCTGCAGGAAGTACTGGGCGGAGAGCGGCTGCCGATGCTCATGGTCGACACCATCGGCATCATCAAGAACCGCCGGTCGTTCTCCGCGCGCGGCGCGGGCGTGCTCGGCATGGCGAACTTCGGCCGCAAGCACACCTACGTGCTGGACGAGAACGACAAGCCGGACGTCGAGGCCGTGCGGAAGTTCCTCGCCGAATACGGGGACCGGCCGTTCCTGATCTTCGGCTTCACCTTCATGGTGTGGCAGTACCTCTACGAGGTCGCGCGCGAGCACAAGCTCGACCTGTCGAACGGCATCCTCATCCACTCCGGCGGCTGGAAGAAGCTGATCGACCGCGCGGTCGACAACAGCGAATTCCGCCGCCGCTTCGCCGAGGACACCGGTCTCACCCGGATCCACAACTACTACGGGATGATCGAGCAGATCGGCACCGTGTTCCTCGAGGGTCCGTCCGGGAACTCCTTGTACTGCCCCGATTTCGCCGACGTCGTGATCCGCGACCCGGAGACCTGGGAAGAGCAGCCGGTCGGCAAGCCGGGCGTCATCGAGGTGGTGAGCACGCTGCCGCGGTCGTATCCGGGACACGTGCTGCTCACCGAGGATCTCGGTGTCTACAACGGAATCGACGACGGGGACTGGCCCGGCAAGCACTTCTCCGTGCTGGGCAGGCTGCCGAAAGCCGAGGCCCGCGGATGCTCGGACACGTTCACTGGAGCCGCCGCGTGAGTGCCTTGGAACAGCGGTTTCCGCTCGGCGATTCGATTTCGGTCGACGCGGTGCTGGACGAGCTGCGCGAGGAGCCGCCCGGCGGCCGGTTGACCGTCGGCGATCCGCGGGTGGTCGAGTTCGTCACGAAGTTCGCGCGCAAGCTGCTCGCGCCCGCGCTGGCGCGGCGTTTCCCGGAGCTGGCGTCGCTGGGTTTCTTCCTGCGCAAGGGAGAACTCGCGAAGTCACTGTCCACGTTGGAAACCAGCGGCGATGCACTGCGGTTCCCGCGCGGGCTCGTTTTCCACGTGCCCCCGGCCAACGTGGACACCATCTTCGTGTACTCCTGGGCGCTGTCGGCGCTGGCGGGCAACAGCAACGTCGTGCGCGTTTCCTCGCGCTCGGCCGGTGCCGCCGAGGCCGTGCTGGAAGCGTTGAACGCGGCGCTCGAAGACGTATCGCCGGAAACCGCGGCCACCATCCGGGCCACCCAGCGCATGGTCACCTACGACCGCAGCGACGACGTCAGCGGCGCGTTGTCGCTGGCCGCGGACCTGCGGGTGATCTGGGGCGGCGACGCTTCGGTGGCCGCGCTGCGGAAATACCCGCTGGCCCCGCACGCCCGCGACCTCACGTTCCCGGACCGATCGTCGTTCGCGATCGCCTCGGTGCGCGGCTGGCAGGAGGCCGCGCCGGAGCAGCGCAAGGCCGCAGCCGAGGGCTTCTATAACGACTCGTACTGGTTCGACCAAGCCGCCTGCTCGTCGCCGCGTGCGGTGTTCTGGGTCGGCGACGAGGCGGGCGCGCGGTCCGCCGGACAGGAGTTCCGCGGGCTGCTCGCCGAGGTGCTGGCAGCGAAACAGCACGTCACCGAGCCCGCGATGGCGGTACAGAAGCGGGTGTCGGCGTACGGCGCGGCGGTCGACGGGCTGGTGTCGTCGATCCGCTTCGACGGCAACGCGCTGGTGACGCTCGAGCTGGCCGACGCCACGGTGATGCCGCGCGAATGGCTGGGCGCGGGTACGTTCGCGAACGCCTCGGTGGCGTCGCTGGACGAACTGGTGCCGATCGTGCAGCGCAAGGATCAGACGGTGAGCCAATTCGGGTTCACCCGCGAAGAACTGACCGGATTCGTGACGGCTCTCGCCGGACGCGGGGTGGACCGGGTCGTGCCCTTCGGGTCGGCCCTCACGTTCGCCGGGGTCTGGGACGGCTACGATCTGCTGTCCGAGTTCAGCCGACTGGTCACAGTGCAGGCCTGAGGAGCTGAGAGGCAGTGACGACCGTTCGTACGGAGACGCCGGGGGACGACGCCGCGTCCACTGAGGACGCCGCGACCACCGGAAAAACCCGCAAGTCCACCAAGGCGCGGGTGCTCGACGTCGTGCGCTGGGTCGCCATCCTCTTGGTGATCGGTTTCGCGGCGAAGAGCCTGGCGTCCAACTGGAACGAGTTCTGGCACACGCTGGCGGACGTCGCCTGGCAGTCGTCGGCGCTGAGCCTGGTGGCGCTGGTCCTGTCGATCCTGGTGTCCACCTGGGGCTGGCAGGTCCTGGTTGACCACCTCGGCAAGCCGATCGGTTACGCCCGCGGTGCGCAGATCTGCCTGGTCGGCTCGCTCGGCAAGTACGTGCCGGGTTCGGTGTGGGCGTACCTGCTGCAGATGGAACTGGGCCGCAAGGCGGGCCTGGCGAGGGCCCGGATCTTCACCGGCTCGCTGATCCAGCTGGGTGTGAGCGTGGTGTCCGCGCTGGTCGTGTCGCTGCTCGCGGCTCCGGCGGTGTTCAGCAACAGCCCGCGGGCGATGTGGCTGTTCGTGCTGATCCCGGTCGGTCTCGCGCTGCTGCACCCGCGCATCCTGTCCTGGGGCACGTCCCTGGTCTTGAAGATCCTGCGCCGCCCGCCGCTCGCCGAGCCGCTGGGCTGGGGCGTGGTGGTCAAGGCGTTCGGCGCCTCCACCGGTGCGTGGGCGCTGCAGGGCGTGCACCTGTGGCTGCTGGCGAACTCGGTCGGCGCGCCGGGCTTCAACGGTTTCGTCCTGTGCGTGGGCGCGATGGCCGTCGCGATGACGGTCGGCACCTTCGCTTTCATCCTGCCCAGCGGGGTCGGCGTCCGAGAGGTCGCGCAGGTCGCGGTCCTCACCGCGAGCGGCCTGACAGTCGGCCAGGCAACGGCGTTCGCGGTGGCGTCGCGAGTGATGTTCACCGTGGCGGACCTGCTCACGGCAGGCTTCGCCGCACTGGCCGCGAAAATGGCGGCCCGTCGCCCGGTTCCGGCCGACGCCGCCTGAGTTTCTGATTGTCCGAGGAGGCCGCCCGGGTTCGGGCGGCCTCCTCGGTTTTCAGCCGGGTTCCGCTCACGGAACGAGCTTGCACGAGTCCGGCGCGGCGGTGGCGTGGATATCGAGGTTCCAACCGGAGCCGACGCTGGTGCCGTTGGTGCCTACCGGCAGCCAGGTGTCGGTGTTCGCGGAGTACCGGTACCAGCCCGCGTCGACCTGCTGGCCGCCGGGGAGCCGCGTGCCGTCCGCTTCCGGGGTGATCGTCAAGCGGAACCACGTGGTCGTTGCATCGAACAATCGGAAGGACGTCTACCTTCTGGCCGCTAGACGGGCTCGCCAACGATTCTCTTATCGATTCAGCTGGTAAATCACCGAATCCTGATTGCGGAAGACCTCTTTCAGGAACGGTGCACCGGCATCGAGCCCGCGCAGGCCGATCGAGTACTTCGCGCCGACCTCCGGTTTGCCGAGAATCAGCCAGTGAATGTTCATCTTCCGCACGATCTCGCGGACCTTCGGGTCCGTCTCGTACTCGCGGAAGTGCAGGGCGAGGTACTGGGCGTTGGTCGGCGGGAGCATCGGGTCGAAGTGCGCGGCTACGGTCCGGATTCCGGTGAGGGCGTAGGTCCAGGCGCTCCCGTCGCTGCGGTCGTTCATGACCCACTCGCCGGGCTTGACGAGTTTGCCCAGTTCTTCGATCGCCGTCTGCTCATACGGCGTGACTCGCTGGGTTTCCGGGTCCGGCTGGTGGTAGCCGGTGTGCACGATGTCGCCGTTGGGCTTGGCGTACAGGCCCTTGCTCATCACCACGAAGCCGAGCAGCACCACTGCCGCGAGCGCGGCTCGGGCGGCGAAGCGGGTGCGGATCCACTCCACGTGATCGCGGATCCAGCCCTGCGTTTCGGCGAGGCCGATCGCGGCGAGCACGGACAACGCCAGCGAGGCCAAGGACATCAGCCGCCACGGGTCGTCCCACCACGGCCGCGAAACCGCCATCACCAGGCGCGAATCGTCCGAGGACACCACGACGTAGAACGCGCCGGTCAGCGCTGCCGACACGCCGATCCAGCGCAACTGCCCGGCTCGCCCGAGGAAAAGGATGCCGAGGAAGAGCGCGACGGTGAGCCACAGCTGCGGATACGCCTCCAGCTTGTGCTGGAAACTGAGCAGGGCCCCGATCGATTCGTAAGAACGGTATTCGCTCGGCCAGCCCCCGTACGGCACGTTGCTGGCCGCGAGTCCGAGCGCGCCGAACAGCTGCAGCCACGCGGCGAGCACCGACACCACGGCGATCGGCAGCAGGGCGAGCAGGTCGCGGCCGATCTGCCGCCAGTTCCGCAGCCACCGCTGGATCAGCAGCGGCCCCGCGAACAGAATTCCGCCGAACAAGGTGGACGAATGGACGCACAGCAGCCCGACGGCGGTCAGGACCAGGAGGAGCCCGGTGTCCGGCGCGACCCGGTTCAGATAGCGGTTCAGCGCGACGGCGGCGAGCGGAGTCAGCGCGTTGCCGAGAGCGAACGGCAGCAGTTGCCCGCCGGTCATCGACTCGTACAGTCCGAAAACCGGGGCGACCGCGGTCAGCGCCACCGCGCCGGCCAGGACGGCTCGCCCTCGGAATTCCCGCACCAGCGCGATCAGCGTCAGCGGCAGCAGGAGCGGCAGCAGCAGCGTGTTCGCGTCGAGCGCGGCCGGGATGCTGGCTCCGCTGATGTTGTAGGTCAAGGCCGTGAGCAGGTGGTACGCGTTCGGGTAGAACACCGGCGCGGCATCGCCGTACCAGTTGACCGTGCCGGTGCCGAACAGGCTGCCGTCGCCGGTGTCCGCGAGGTAGCGGACCGCGTTGCCGTGGTAGACGGCGTCGAATCCCTGCGGCAGGGCGTCGATCGTGCCGAGCCCGCGGACCATCGCGTAGATGCCGGCGACGGCGGCGATCACCAGGCAGGCGCCGATCGCGAGGTGCCCGCGCAGATCCCACAGCTTCGGGGCCGGTTCGTGCGGCCAGCGCCGGACGGTGAGCCGGCGGACACCGAACGCGACGCCCGCGAAAAGCACGGTCGCGATCGCGTACGTGAGGGTGTTGAACGGCAGGCCCATGGCTGCGGCCCAGGGGCCGGTCAGGCCGCCGATCGCGTAGCTCAGCAGCGGTGCGAGGCCGGCGAGGGTCCACCCGCGCAGTCCCAGGGCGAGACCGGTCAGCAGCCCGGGAAGAGCGATCACGACGACAGCAACGCACACGGCAAGCACGTATCAAACTATGCCTGGGCCGATCAGGGGGCGTGCAGCCGGGATAGCGGGACGACCGTGCCACACGCAGTGCCGAGCTGACCCTGACATACACCCGATCGGCTGATGTCGGCGGAACGCGGCCGCGCGCTTGACTGGAACTGGTGAGGAACGGTCCGCCAGGGGTCGGCCGGACGGGTGAGGGGCGCGGGAGGCTGGGGGCGCGTGGTTTACGCGGTCGTGGGGGGATGGCTGGCGCTGGCCGCGCTGGTCGTCGCCGCTTGGCGGCGGATGGGGCGGGACCGGCGGTGGCGGGTCGCGGTTCTTCTTCTCGTTCTCGGGTTTTCGCTGCTGCATCAGCTGTTGTTCGCCACCGCGACCGAGGACGCGTACGTCAGTTTCCGGTACGCGCAGAACATCGCCGACGGAATTGGTCCGGTATTCAACACCGGTGACCGCAGCGAGACGTACGCGAATTTCCTCTGGCTTGTAGTGATCGCATTGCCACGCGGGGCATTCGGAGCGGAAGTGCCGGACGCGGCTGTCGTTTTGAGCAGCGTGGCAGCGCTGGGGTGCGTGTTGATGGCGTATTTCCTCGCCAATCGCATTGCCGCGCTCGCGTTGCCGGACGAGGTCGAGCCCCGGCGGGCGATTGGGGTCGCGGCGGCCTTGCTGACCGCTGGCGCGAACGGGCTCGCGGTGTACGGGCTTTCGGGTACTGAGCTGCCGATGTTCGCGTTGCTGGTGCTCTGCGTCGCATATGCCTTGGTCGCGGGTCGGCCATTGGTCGCTGGCGTGCTCGGGGCCAGTGCGGTGATGACGCGGCCGGAAGGACTGGTGCTCGCGGTCGTCGGCGCGGTCTGGCTCGTCTTCGCAGCCGTGCGCGGGCGGCATACCTGGTGGGCGCCGGTCGGTTTTGTGCTGGGCGCGCTGGTGTTCCTGGTGCCGTGGACGGCTTGGCGCGTCACCTATTACGACCGGTTCGCGCCGGACGCGACTCTGCTGTCCGGGCCGGATTGGCCGTATCTTGGCGGCTTCGCCTTGGCGCACTTAGGTTTTCTCGTGCCCGCCGCGGTCGTGGCGGGACTGGTGGCGGCGCGGGGGCGCGCGGCGGAGGCCCGGTCGGCGTTGTGGTTGTTGCTGGCGCTCGCCGTCGGCCACACCGTGCTCGTGTTGGTCTTCGAAGAGGATCCGGGACTTTCGTGGCGGCTGCTCGTGCCGGTGCCGCCATTGCTGGCGGTCGTCGCGGTGGCGGGATGCGGTGTCCTAACTCCAGCACCGCGGCCGCGAGCGGTTTCCCGGGCGGTTCCAGCGGCTACCGCGGCGCTCACCGGGGTCGCGGTGGCGGTCTCGGTGTTCAGCCCCGAGGTGCTGGAGCGCGTGCGGGCCTGGAACACGCAGGGCGCGCAACTGGCCGAGGTCGGCGACTGGCTCGCCCGCTACCTGCCGCCCGGGTCCGTCGTGAGCGCCGGGGCGCCGGGCCTGCTGGCGAGCCGCGCGGGCTCGAAGGTGCTGGTGGTCGGGCTGGACGCGGAACGGTCGACGCTCGCCGTGCCCGGCCGGTCGGGGTACGCCAGCCGCCAGGATTGTGCCGACGACCTGCCTGCCTGGTACCGCGTAGCGACCTTCCGGCGCACCGGGACTCAGCTCTGGATCTCGGTCTACCCGCGCGCCGACGACGCCAGTCGCCTCGTCGGCGAACTCGACCGCGCCCCGGACTTCCACTACGTGTCCTGTCCCTGAAGTGTGGCGGAGCCGACCCGCGCGACCTACCGGCGGGAAACCTACGGTCCCGTAGCCTTGGTCGCATGGCTGACTTCGTGTACCCGCCCGTCCTGGTTGCCGCGCGGCTGATGTTCCGGCTGCTCGACAACCGCCTCCGGGTGACCGGAGCCGAGCACGTGCCCGCCCGCGGTGGTGCGGTGCTCGCCTGCACGCACGTCAGCTACCTGGACTTCATCTACTGCGGCCTCGGCGCCCGCCCGGCGAAGCGGCTGGTGCGGTTCATGGCCAAACAGGAGATCTTCAGCAATCGCGTCGCCGGTCCGCTGATGCGCGGCATGCACCACATCCCGGTGGACCGCGCCGCCGGGCAGGCGTCGTACGACGAGGCCGTGGCGCGGCTGCGCGCGGGCGAGGTCGTCGGCGTTTTCCCGGAGGCCACGATCAGCCAGTCGTTCACCGTGAAGGACATCAAGACCGGCGCGGTCCGGATGGCCGCCGAGGCGGGCGTGCCGGTGGTCCCGATGGCGCTGTGGGGCACGCAGCGGCTGTGGACGAAGGGCCGTCCGAAGGACCTCACCCGCAGGCACGTGCCGATTTCCGTGGTGATCGGCGAGCCGATGCGCCCCGGCCCGGAGGACTCGTGCGAAGCGCTGACGGCGGACCTGCGCGCCCGGATGTCGGAGCTGCTGGAGAAGGCGCAGGCGGAGTACCCGGAGGCCCCGGAAAGCGACGCAGAGCGCTGGTGGCTGCCCGCGCACCTGGGCGGCAGCGCGCCGACGCCGGAGGAAGCCGCCGAGCTCGACCGCCGCTCGTGAGCGGTTAGAACCAGCGCTCCAGCACTTGCGCGACGCCGTCCTCCGCGGCCGGTCCAGTCACCTCGTCCGCCACCGCCAGCACGGCCGGGTGCCCGTTGGCCATCGCGACACCGTGCCCGGCCCACTGCAGCATCTCGACGTCGTTGGGCATGTCGCCGAAAGCGATCACCGACGACTGGGGCACGTCGAAGCGTTCGGCGATGTCCGCGAGGCCGGTCGCCTTCGTCACGCCGTGCGCGGACAGTTCGATCAGCCCGCCCGAGGACGAGTACGTGACGTCCACCGCGCCGTCGAGCACCGCGCTCACCGCTTCGGCCATTTCCTCCGACGTCATTCCGCGGCGGCTGACCAGCAGCTTGATCGCGGTTTTGCCGAGCACCTCGGCGCGCGGCGCGATCCAGGTCTTCTCGTCGCCCCACGGGTTGTGGTACTCCGGCTCGATCACGAAATTGCGCAGTTCGCGGTCCACCGATCCGGTGCCGATCCGTTCCGCGGCCAGCCGGCAGCCGGGCAGCGCCTTGTCGAGCGCGGAGGCCAGGTCGTGCAGCAGTTTCGGCTCGAGTTCACCGTGCACGGCGACCACCGAATCGGTGCCGATGTCGAGCAGCACGGCTCCGTTGGCGCACACCGCGTAGCCGGTCAGGCCGAGCGGCCCGGCGATCGGCGCGATCCAGCGCGGCGGACGGCCGGTGCACAGCACGAACGGCACGTCGTCGGCCAGTACGCGCTGTACGACCGACACTGTGCGCGGCGTCACTTGTTCGCTGGGGCCGAGCAGGGTGCCGTCGACATCGGACGCGATCAACCGGGGTTTCTCCACGCGTCCCATTCTCCCGGTCGCCGCCCGTTCGAGCGAATGTCAGTGCCGGACGTTACGGTCGGCCTCGTGCGAGCAGGCATCGTAATTCTTCCTGAAGACCGCTGGTGGGCGGCCGAACCCAAATGGCGCGCGGCCGAGGAGTACGGCTTCGACCACGCGTGGACCTACGACCATCTCGGCTGGCGATCGCTGGTCGACGGGCCGTGGTTTTCCGCCGTGCCCACCCTCACCGCGGCCGCCATGGTCACCTCCACGATCCGGCTGGGCACCTTCGTCGCCTCGCCGGTCGCGCGGCACCCGGTGCCGTTCGCGCGCGAGCTGATCACCCTGGACGACGTGTCCGACGGGCGGTTCGTGCTGGGCGTCGGCGCGGGCGTGGACAGTTCGCGGTACGACGCGCAGGTGCTCGCCGCGCCGGAGCTGACCGCGCGGCAGCGGGTCGACCGCTTCACCGAGTTCGTCGAGGCTCTCGACGGGCTGCTGATGACCGACAACTTCGACTTCTCCGGCGAGTACTACTCCGCGCGCGGCGCGCGGAACCTGCCCGGCACGGTGCAGCGCCCTCGGCTGCCGTTTTTGGTCGCGGCCAACGGCCCGCGCACCATGACGCTGGCCGCGCGGTTCGGCGCGGGCTGGGTCACCACTGGCCGCGGCGGGGACACCCTCGACGAATGGTGGACCGGCATCGAAGAGCTGGTCCGCACGTTCGACCAGCGGCTCGAAGCGGCCGGCCGCGAACCGGCGGGCATCCAGCGGCACCTGAGCCTGGATGCGGCGCCGGTGTTCTCGCTCAGCAGCGTCGCGGCGTTCCGCGAGGCCACCGAACGTGCCCGGGAGCTGGGCTTCACCGACGTCATCGCGCACTGGCCGCGTTCGAGCGGGCCGTACGAGGGGCACGAATCGGTGCTGGAGAAGGTCGTGGAAGAAGTGCTGCCGGGTCTCAAGGCCGAGTGACGGTTCCGGGACCGCGGCTGGGCGGCCGCGGTCCCGGACGTCACTTGATGATCGTGTAGATCTGCGCGCCGGGGTTGTCGTACACGAGGCGCAGGAAATCGCTGCCCCGGAGGTCGCGCAGGCCGGGGGCGATTGGTGCGTCCTTGGCGATCGACCCGCTGCCCACCAGCACGTGGCGCACCTTCAGCCGCTGTACCGCCTCGCGCACGCGGGCGTCGAGGTCGTAGTCGCGGAAGTGCAGCGACAGGTAAGTCGCGTCCGGCGAAACGGGGCCGCCGCCGTCGTAATGGCCCGCGACCGGGTGGACGCCGGTCAGCGCGTACATCCACGCGGTGCCGTCCAGCCGGTCGTTCAGCACCTTCTCGTCGGACGGGATGTGCATCCGGCCCAGGAAGTCCATGGCCGCGATTTCGTCCGGGCTGACCGGCGGCGTGACCTCGCCCTCCGGCCCGTTGTAGTACAGGAACGACACCGCGGTGGCGTTCGCGGTGCGGTAGAAACCGCCGGTCAGCACCGCGGTCACGGCCACGACGACCGCCGCGGCCGCGATCCCGAGCCGGGAGATCACCTGTGGCCGCTCCTGTGCCCAGCTGATCGAGCGGATCACCCGCGCGATCCAGCGCTGCAGCTCCGCCATGCCGTGCCCGGCGAGCAGGCACAGCGGGATCGCGGCCAGCGCCATCAGGCGGAACCGGTCGTTCCACCACGGCCGCGACAGCGAGATCACCAGCGGCGAGGCTCCGTAGCAGGTGACCAGCACGAACAGCCCGGACAATCCGATCGCGGAGATGATCAGCCAGCGCAGCCTGCCGAGCGAGCGGAAGCTCAGCACGCCGACCACGAGCAGCACGGTGAGCCACAGTTGTGGCTTGTGCAGCACCTGCTGGAACGTGCCGAGCATGTTCAGCGCGGACAGGACCGGCAGGTCCGAATTCCACGGCTGGTACGGGTACGCGCCGGAGGTGAAGCTGATGGCGCCAAGGATCTGCGGCGCGGCGAACACGACCGCGAACACCATGACCGGCACTGTGCGCACGATGTCGCCGCCGATCACGCGCCACCCGCTGCGCCCCTCGGGCACACCGTCCACCTGTAGCCGGCGAAGCGACCGATACCAGCGCTGCAGCACCAGCGGCGCCGCGAAGAGGACGCCGCCGAATAGCGCGCTCGAGTGCGCGACAAGCAGACCGTCCGCCGTCAGTGCGAACACCAGGCCGGTGTCGACGCCTGGGCGTACGAGGAAGCGTTGCAGCGCCACCACCGTCAGCGGCGTGAGAACGATGCCCAGCGCGTACGGCAGCAAGCCGCTTGAAACCGACTCGTACGCGCCGGTAGTCGCCGCAGCGGCGATGAGAGCCGTGCAGCCCGCGAAGACGGCACGGCCGCCCATCTGGCGGACCAGGGCGACCATCGACAGGGCGAAGATGCCCGCGACCGGCATGGTGATGGCGTTCAGCGTGACCGGGATGCTCGTGCCGGAGATCTGGTACACCAGCGCGCCGACCAGGTGGTAGCCATTCGGATAGAACGAGCCGTCCGGATACCAGTTGATCTTGCCCATGCCGACCAGCGAGCCGTCGCCGGTGTCGGCGATGTAGCGGATGCCGTTCGCGTGGAAGACGGTGTCCCAGCGCTGGAAGACCGCCGTCGTCCCGCCGCGCGCGGACAGCACAACGGCGATCGACAGCGCCGTCGCCACGACGACACACGCGGCGACCGACCACTGCGCGCGCGTGCTCCAGGCGACCGGAGGCTCCTCCGCGCCCGGTTTGATCCAGCCGCGGACGAGGCAAAGCCGTCGGATCCCCCACGCGACCCCCGCTAGCAGCAGGGTGCAGGCCGCGGCGGTGAAGACGTTGTAGGGAAGACCGACAGCCGACAACCAGGGCCCAGCCAGGCCGGTGACGGCATAGCTGAGCAGCGGCGCGAGCCCGGCGAGGGCCCACCCGCGCACTCCCGCGGCCCGGCCGATGAGGCCGCCCGGGGCTGCCAGCACGGCCAGGTACGTGGCGACCGCGCCGAGATAGGTCCAGAAGGTGTCTGGTGCAGGCATGCTTCTCACGTGTGTAGTGCCGGTAAAACCTGGCGGGATGCCGAGGTCGGTTCGGGCAGCGGTCGCGCGACTGCGTACCCTGAGCGCCCGTGAGCGAGCACACGAACTCCGCCAAGATTACTGAAGACGACTTTCGCGGTTACGACCTCGTCGTCGTCGGGTCCGGTTTCTTCGGCCTGACCATCGCCGAACGGGCCGCGGCCGAGCTGGGCAAGAAGGTCCTGGTCCTCGAGCGCCGCCACCACCTCGGGGGCAACGCCTACTCCGAGGTCGAGCCCGAAACGGGCATCGAGGTGCACCGCTACGGCGCGCACCTGTTCCACACGTCCAACAAGCGGGTGTGGGACTACGTCAACCGCTTCACCGAGTTCACCGGGTACCAGCACCGGGTCTTCGGCAAGCACGACGGGCAGGTCTACCCGCTGCCGATGAACCTCGGCCTCATCAACCAGTTCTTCGGCAAATCGCACACGCCGGACGAGGCGCGCGAGCTGATCGCGAAGCAGGCCGCGGAGTTCCGGACCGAGGACGCGCAGAACCTCGAGGAGAAGGCGATCTCACTGATTGGCCGTCCCCTCTACGAGGCGTTCATTCGCGACTACACCGCGAAGCAGTGGGAGAACGACCCGAAGAACCTCGGCGCGAACATCATCACCCGCCTGCCGGTCCGCTACACCTTCGACAACCGGTACTTCAACGACACCTACGAGGGTCTGCCGGTCAACGGCTACACCGCGTGGCTCGAGAAGATGGCCGAGCACGAGAACATCGAGATTCGGCTGAACATCGACTACTTCGACGTGCGCGAGCTGATCCCGGCGGGCACCCCGACCGTCTACACCGGTCCGCTCGACCGCTACTTCGACTACTCGGCGGGCCGGTTCACCTGGCGCACCGTCGACTTCGAGTCCGAGGTCGCGCAGACCGGCGACTACCAGGGCACCTCGGTCGTCAACTACAACGACGCCGACGTGGACTACACCCGGATCATCGAGTTCCGCCACTTCCACCCGGAGCGGGACTACCCGAAGGACAAGACCGTCATCTTCCGCGAGTACTCGCGGTTCGCGAAGGAAGACGACGAGCCGTACTACCCGATCAACACCGCGGAGAACCGCGAGAAGCTCGAGAGCTACCGCGAGCTGGCGAAGGCAGAGGCGCGCGAGAAGAACGTGCTCTTCGGCGGGCGGCTCGGCACGTACAAGTACCTCGACATGCACATGGCGATCGGGTCGGCGCTCTCGATGTTCGACAACAAGATCGCTCCGCATTTCACCGAGGGCGCGCCCCTGGACGGGACGATCGATGCTTGAGAGGGACACCCCGCGCGGTGAGGTGGCCGTGCTCTCCAGCACCCAGAAGGTGCTGAAGAAGCCCGGCACGGTGCAGGTCGCGCGGGGAATGTCGCTGTTCGGGGAGCACAGCGCGGGATGGTTCGCGCTGGGCTTGCTCGGAGCGGCGGTGGACCGCGACCGGCGCAAGGACTGGCTGGTCGCGTCGGCCGGAGTGGTGGGCGCGCACGCCGCGTCGATCGCCGTGAAACGCGTCGTCCGGCGGCGTCGTCCGGACCATCCCAGCGTGGAGGTTCTGGTCGGCACGCCGAGCAAGCTGAGCTTCCCGTCGTCGCACGCGACGTCGACGACAGCGGCGGCGGTGCTCTACTCCGGATTGACCGGGCGTAACCTGGTCCCCGCCCTGGTACCGCCGATGCTCGCCTCGAGGCTGCTGCTCGGCGTTCACTATCCGACAGACGTTCTGGCCGGAGCCGCCCTGGGAGGCGTCGTCGGCGGTCTGATCCGACGGAAGCTGACCAAAAAGCGATGAGCGAAACGACCGACGAGCGAACCGAAAACGCGTCCGGTACGGCCGAATCCGCGCAAGCGAAGGAATCGGCTGCCGAGAAGACCGAAACGGCCGACGTGGCCGAGGAAACCGAAGCTCCGGCTCCGGTTTCCGCGACCCCGACCCCGGCCCCGACCTCCAGCCCGAGCCCGGTGGGTCTCGTGCTCGGGGTGATCAAGACCGCGCGGCCGAAGCAGTGGGTGAAGAACGTCCTCGTCTTCGCGGCGCCGTTCTTCGCCTTCTCGAAGGCCACGAACCGGACCGAGCTGGTCATCGACGCGTTGATCGCGTTCGTGGCGTTCTCGCTCACCGCCTCGTCGGTCTACCTGATCAACGACGCCGTCGACGTCGAGGCCGACCGGGCCCACCCGACGAAGCGCAACCGCCCGATCGCGGCGGGCATCGTCCCGGTCCCGGTGGCCTACGCCTCGGCCGTGGTGTTCTTCCTGGCCGGTCTCGCCGTATCGTTCGCGGCGGACTGGCGGCTGGCGATCGTGCTGGCGGTCTACGAGGCCGTGCAGCTCGGCTACTGCTTCGGCCTCAAGCACCAGCCGGTGGTGGACCTGGCGATCGTCGGCTCGGGCTTCCTGATGCGCTCGGTGGCGGGCGGTGTCGCGGGCGGCATCGCGATGTCGCAGTGGTTCCTGCTGGTCACCGCGTTCGGCTCGCTGTTCATGGTGGCGGGCAAGCGGTACGCGGAGATCATGCTGTTCGAGCGCACCGGCGCGAAGATCCGGTCCTCGCTCAAGAAGTACTCGGCGAGCTACCTGCGGTTCGTGTGGGCGACGTCCGCGGCGATCCTGATCATGTCCTACTGCCTGTGGGCGTTCGAGATCCGCCAGGCCGAGCACAACTCGGTGTGGGCGGTCGTCTCGATGGTCCCGTTCGTCATCGCGGTGCTCCGCTACGCGGTCGACGTGGACGGCGGCAACGCCGGCGCGCCCGACGAGATCGCCTTGAAGGACCGCGTGCTGCAGGTGCTCGGCGCGACCTGGGTCGTGACCCTGTTCCTGTCGTTCTACCTGTGAACGGCGCGCGGATTTAAACAGCTGGCATCCAGCTTCCGCACAGCATCGACGGTCATCCTCAGGGGTGGGAGCCGGGACACCCCGTCTCCCACCCGCTCAGCCCGGAGGACCGACGATGAACGACGACAAGAACCCCTCGCCCGGCGAGCCCGCCGGGCAGCAGCCGACCGAGCAGTTCGGCCAGGTCGGGGACCTCTCCGGCGAGGGTTCGGCCGCTGCTTCGGCTGATCAGCCGGGGGAGACCGAGCCAGTGCCGCCCGCTGAGCAGACCAACCAGCTGGGCCAGCCCGCTCCTTCCTCGGAACAAGCGGGTCAGCAGGCCGGTCCGGCCGCCCAGCAGCCGGCTCAGCCCGGCCATTTCGCGCAACCCGGCCCGTGGGGCATGCCCCTGCCGCCGCCGAAGCAGAGCGGCTTCCGCCGGTTCGTCGCCCACCGGGCCACCCAGCTGGTCGCGGTCGGTGTCCTGGGCTTGGTCGTCGGCGGTGGCATCGTCGGTGGTGTCATGGCCTCGACGCACCATCCCGGCCGTCCTGGGATGAGTCAGCACCAGCGCTTCCAGGACGGCGGTCCTGGCCCGCACCACCGTGGCCCGAACGGCCAGAACGGTGGGAACGGCGGGAACGGGAACAACGGGCCCGGGTTCGGCAACGGCAACTGAGCGAAGGGCTTCGATCGAGCCTTTCGCGCAGAATCATTGCCTTACTGGCCCCGCAGCGCCGGGTACAGCACCGTCGGATGCGGACAGCGCGGCTTTCGCCGTCGCGCTGTCCGCATCCGCGAGGATCTCCATTTCCCGCCAAATCGCGGTCAGGTCGCCGGTCGCCAGGTTGCGTGCGGAGAAAGCCCGGCTGGACGAATACCTCTCCGGTCTCGAACGCACCCGCGAGCGGCTGGAAGCGATGATCGGATTGGCCGAGACGCCGAATCCGCATTGCCCGGTCGTGCTGGGTTAAAGGGCGGCGAAGGTGTCGTTCAGGATCTTCACGATCGCTCGCGGGGTTCCGGAAATGAGTTCGGTGCGGCCGTCGGTTGTCGGGTAGGTGAGGATCCGGCCCGATTCCAGGTCGGCGGCGAGGATCGGGCCGCCGGTGCGGTGGCGGCCGTCGGTGCGTCGCGCGGCGTAGAGGTGGTGGGTGGCCGCCGCGGGCTGGTTCAGGGTCGCGGCGAGGTATTCGTGGCTGTTGGTCTCGTCGAAGGGGTCTGGGGCCGAGTCGGACGCGGACGCTACCGAGACTGAGCGCACGGGTGCGCCGGGGATTTGCGGGAGCGTGCCGAAAAGCGTCGTGGCTAGACGAGTGGGTGCGATTGGCTGGATTTCGACCAGGCCGTCCTGCGCGGATACCAGAATCGCGGTTTGTTCTCGCTGTGCGGCGATGACGGTCCGCTGGATTCCGCCGCGCAATGCCGACCAGGCGAAATACTCGCGTTCGGCATCGGCGAGGACGTGCAGGGTGGCGCGTAAATGCGCGGACGGGGCCGTATTGTTCGCGAGGCCGAGTTGTGCGAGGAGCTTGATGGTGGCGGCGTGCAGTTCGCGGTGTGCCCCGGTTTTGACCCAGACTCGGTTCGCGCGCAGCATCGGATGCTGTTCGCCGAGGTCAAGCATGTCCCAGACGGCCGAAAGTGCTTCGACGGGCAGGGTCACCGTCTGCTCGACGTCCTCCTGCACCTGCGCCCTCCCCGGCCCTGGTTTTCGCAATCGGCTGCCGATGAGCACGGTAGCCGATTGATCACCCGCGTGGTGTTGGTGTCTGCAATTGAGAACAGGTAGCGGTTATCGGAAAAACCCACTCCGGCAAGACGCAGACGCTATAGGCATAAATGTTCTGATCATTCCTGCTCTGGCCTTGGCGGCGGTAGACGTGTGTGATTAACCGACGATGGCCAAGCCTCCGATCTCCGACGCGACGCGCGCCATGGGCGAACGCGTGCGCGAATTCCGTACCGAAGCGGGGCTGAGCCAGGAACAACTCGCCGAACTGGCCGGAGTGCACTGGACGTTCGTGAGCCAGGTCGAACGCGGGCTGCGCAACATCAATCTGCACAACCTGCTCAAGTTCGCCGACGGGCTCGGGGTGAACCCGGCCCGGCTGGTGGACGGGCTGCGGCCGCCGTCGGACGCCAGTCAGTCCACTGTGGATGTTCGAAGCACCTGACGCAGAGTCCCTTCGCGCAGCAGCAAAATCTGCGTGATCACCTGCAGTCCGACGAAAAACGCGATCGACAGTCCGGCGTCGAGACCCGGAACATCGTCGACCGGCAGCGTGTACGCCATCCCAATGCTCAGTCCACTGTGGACAAGGCTGCCGACGCCCCACGCCACGGTCAGCGTTCGCCACACCCGGCGGAACGACGGCCGAGTCTCCCACGCCGCGTCCAGACGGGAGCCACGGCCAGGCAGCAGAGCGCGGGCGGCCTGATAGGTCGTCGGGTACTGGCCGATGACCAGGCTGGTGAGCAGCCAGACGCCCGCCAGCGTGCTGAACCAGGCTCCGCGTACGAGCATCAGCCGGGCGTCGCCGGTCATCAGCGTGGTGGCCAGGCCAATGGCCAGGAACATCAGGACGAGCAGGCCGATCCCGTCCGCCCGACGCCGGGTGACCAGCGTGTACAGCACGCGCAGCGCGGGCGGCAGACCGCTCAGCAGCAGCGCCCACACCGGCGGGACGTCGAAGGCGCGAAGCAGGTAGTAGCCGCCGACTGGCGCGCCGAGGTCGAGCAGCAGCGCGGCCAGCGACGAGCGGAGTTCGTTCCCCATGCCCCGAGTTTCGGCGCACCGGGGACCTCAGGGCATCGTCGAGCCGGTCAGCCCGGCATCCACCGTTCGGTGGAGGCCGGGCCGGGAAAACGTCAGACCGGGAGCTTGCGGAAGATCGGCCGCGGCACGTGCCGCAGGATCGACATCACCAGCCGGAACTCCGACGGCGACCACACGAGGTCCTTGCCCTTGCGCGCGGCCTCGACCGCGACGTCGGCGACCTGCTCGGCGGTCCGGGTCAGCGGAGCGTCCTTCATCCCGGCGGTCATCTTGGTCTTGACCTGGCCCGACCGGACGACGGTCACCTGCACGCCGTGCGGCGCGAGCGCCTCGCCGAGACCGAGGTAGAAGCCGTCGAAACCGGCCTTGCTCGAGCCGTACACGAAGTTCGACCGGCGGACCCGCTCGCCCGCCACCGACGACAGCGCGATGATCTTGCCGTGGCCCTGCGTCTTGAGCTTCTCCGACAGCGCGACGCCGACCGACACCGCGGCCGTGTAGTTGACCGTCGCCAGCTCGACCGCCTTGCCGTGGTCCTGCCACAGCTCCTCAGCCTCGCCGAGCAGGCCGAACGCGACCACCGTGACGTCGATGTCGCCACCGGCGAACGCCTCGTCCAGCACCTTCGGGTGCGACGCCAGGTCGCTGGCGTCAAAGGCCACAGTGGACACTTCGGCGCCGCGATCCTTCAAGCGCTGCGCGGCTTCCTCCAGCCGCGGCGAAGGACGAGCGGCCAGCACGACCCGCAGCGGCTTCTCCGCGAGGTACTTCTCCGCGATCGCCAGCGCGATGTCGGACGTGCCGCCGAGCAGCAGCAGGGACTGGGGGTTACCGACCGCGTCGATCACAGTGCGAGCCTCCGGCTCATGTCAGAGGCGAAAACGCCTTCGGGGTCAACGGAAGCGCGCACCTTGCGCCACTCCTCCAGCCGCGGGTACATCTTCGCGAACGTCTCGGGCGAGGTGCGCGAGTCCTTCGCGGTGTAGAGGCGGCCGTTCGCGTCCAGGACCATCTCGTCCATTTCCTCGCAGAACCGGCTGAGCCCGTTCTTGATCGGGAAGTCGACGCTCAGCATCCAGCCCGGCGACGGCCAGGACATCGGAGCCGGGTTCGAGTCGCCCATCCGCTTGAACACGTTCAGGAACGAGTAGTGCCCAGACCGCGAGATGGCCCGGCAGATGCCCTTGAGCTGGTCCTCCGCGCCGAACGGCACGGAGAACTGGTACTGCAGGAAGCCCTTGCTGCCGTACGCGCGGTTCCACTCGCTCAGCATGTCGAGGGGGTGGTAGAACTGCGTGAGGTTCTGGATCTTGCCGCGCGCGCCCTTCTTGGGCACCGTCTTCTGCCACAGCTCGTTGATCAAGCCGAAGGTGAGCTTGTTGCCGAGCCCGTTGGGGAACACGTCGGGCAGCGTCAGCAGCTGCGGCGCGTCGAACTTCAACGGGTTGCTGCGCAGCTTCGGCGGCAGCTGGTCGAGCTTCGCGAGCGAACCGCGGGAGAACGTGGCGCGGCCGAGGCGGCTGTCGGACGAGATCAAGTCCGGCACCGACATCGAGTAGTCGTAGTTGAGGTCCGAACCATCGGTGAAGAGCCCGAGGGTCTCGTCGAGGTTCGAGGTGCGGTCGGCGTCCACGTAGAAGTACGCCGTTTCCGTCTTCTTCATCCGCACGGTCGCGCGGACGATGATCCCGGTGAGCCCGATTCCCGCCACGGTCGCCCAGAACAGCTCCGAATCCGGGCCCTCCGGGGTGAGCGTGCGCACGGATCCGTCGGCGGTCAGCAGGTCCATCGACACGACGTGGTTGCCGAAGCTGCCCGCCGAGTGGTGGTTCTTGCCGTGGATGTCGTTGGCGATCGCGCCGCCGATCGTCACCTGCCGGGTGCCCGGCAGGACCGGGACCCACAGGCCGTACGGCAGCGCCTCGCGCATCAGCTTGTCGAGGCTGACGCCGGCGTCGAGGTCGACGAGGCCGGAGTCCGGGTCGATCGAGTGGATGCGGTCGAGCACGGTCATGTCGACGACCAGGCCGCCCGCGTTCTGCGCCGGGTCGCCGTAGGACCGGCCGAGCCCGCGAGCGATGACCCCGCGCGGGCCTGCGGAGGCGACGGCGCGGGCGATCGCGTCGACGTCGCGCGTGCTCAGCACGTCGGCGACGGTCCCGGCGGTGCGGCCCCAGCCGGTGAGCGTGCGGCGCTGTGTCTGCGGTGCTTGGGTCACGCGGACCAGGGTAGCCACGCCGAACACCGCCCGGAACGTGACCCTGAAGTGCCCGCTTCTACACTTTGCGCATCAAGGCACAAGCGTCCGAGCGTCGAAGTGGGTAATACGGACACTGACGCAATAGGCCGAGAAGGTATTCCAAGTGGTGGCTACAGAACCGCAGAGTGACCAAGCGCAGCCGGTGCCCGCGGGCCCCGGGCTGCTCGGCCAGCTGATCCGGTTCGGGGTGATCGGCGGCTTCTGCGCCCTGCTCGACCTGGGCACGTACTCGCTGCTGCGAGCGGTCGGCATGGACGCCACCCCGTGGGTGGACGTCGCGCGCGCGATCAGTTTCGTCGTCGGCACGACGACCGCGTTCTTCCTGAACCGGCGCTTCACGTTCGCCGACGGGCGGCGCGACGGGAACGCCCAGGTCGGCAGCTTCGTTCTGCTGTACGCAGTCACCTTCTTCGTCGCCGTCGGCGTGAACCAGCTCATGCTGCACGTGCTGCCGGAGTCGGGGTGGAAGGCCACGCTGGCCTGGGTGGTGTCCCAGGCAACGGCAACTGTGATCAATTTCGTGATGCTCAAGTGGGTCGTGTTCCGTGTACGGCCGGTAAAGGAGAACTGAGTTCGATGCCCGGTAAAGCAGCCCCGGTCGCGGAGGCGGCCCCCGCAGGCCAGACGCGGTTCGCCGAACACGCCCCCGAAGGCAGGCTCACGGCCCAGCGCGGGCTGTACGCCGGGCCGGCTCCGATCGTCAGCAAGGACATGTACGCCGAGGTCGTGCAGGGCAACGCCCAGCGCGAGCGCGGCAGCGTCGTGCTGGAGCCGTCCGCGAAGGTGACCGGCAACACCTACTTCGGCCGCTTCCCGGCGAGCTACTGGCAGCGCTGGACCACGGCCACCGAGGTGAAGCTTGAAGCCGTCGTCACCGGCGACGGGCTGCTGTCGCTCGGTGCTTCCGACATGCTCGGCGACCCGCGCGTAGTCGACGCCCAGCAGGTGTCCGGCGCGAAGAACGCCAAGATCGAGCTGACGGGCAAGCTGGACAAGTTCTACGACGGCGGCGCGCTGTGGCTCGACCTCGAGACCGAGGGCGGTCAGACGCTGCGGGTCGAGCAGGTCCGCTGGACTGTCGACGCGCCGGAGTCGATCCGCCCCACCGCGGTCACTATCTGCACGATGAACCGCGCCGACGACTGCCTGAAAAACCTCCAGGCGCTCGCCGCCGACGTGTCCTCGCTCGACACCCTCGACGCCATCTACGTCGCCGACCAGGGCACCGACCTGGTCGAATCGCGCGAGGGCTTCGAGCAGGTCGCGAAGGACCTCGGCGAGAAGCTGCACTACATCAAGCAGCCGAACCTCGGCGGCGCGGGCGGCTTCACCCGCGGCCTGTACGAGGTGGCCGGGCACACCGCCACCGAGCACGCGAACGTGCTGTTCATGGACGACGACGTGCTGCTCGAGCCGGACCTCGTCGTGCGCGTGACGGCGTTCTCCAACCGCTCGGCCAACCCGATCATCGTCGGCGGCCAGATGCTCAACCTGCTGCACCCCAACCAGCTGCACGTCGGGGCCGAGTACGCCCGGCTGAACACGCTGGAGCCGGGACAGCCGGTGCAGCACTCGCTGTCCACCGCCGACCTGCTCGGCGTCGACGAGGACGGCAACCCGAACCGCCAGGAACGCCGCCTCGACGCCGGGTACAACGGCTGGTGGTCGTGCCTGATCCCGTACGAGGTCGTCAAGGCCATCGGCTACCCGCTGCCGTTCTTCTTCCAGTGGGACGACGCGGAGTACTCCTACCGGGCCCGCGAATACGGCTTCCCCACGGTGACCCTGCCGGGTGCGGGCGTGTGGCACGCGGACTTCCACTGGAAGGACTGGGACGAGTGGCACCGGTACTTCAACCTGCGCAACTCGATCATCACCGCAGCGCTGCACTCGCCGTTCAACCTGAACCTGCTTTCCCGCGTGCTGATGGCGCAGCTGGTGCGCTACCTGCTCGGCATGCAGTACGGCCTTTCCGCGACGCTGATCAAGGCGGTCGAGGACTTCCTGGAGGGCCCGGAAATCCTGCGCGACGGCGGCGTCGAGGCGATGAAGGAGATCCGCCGGATCCGCGACGCGTACCCGGAGACCAAGCGGCACAAGGCCACTGACGTGCCGGGCATCGCGTCCAACGACATCGGCATCATCAACAGCGCGCCGCGGCCGAGCATGCAGCGGCTCGTGCTGATCAAGCGCATCCTCGACAAGGTGCTCGGCCGCAGCCGCTTCGGGCTGGGCGCGGTGCCGGTCGACGAGGCGCACTGGTGGCACATCGCGCTGTTCGACACCGCCGTGGTCACCGACGCGTCGCAGGAAGGCGTGCGCGTGCGCACCTACGACAAGGTCAAGATGTTCGATCTGGCCAAGCGCGGCGCGAAGGTGATCAACCGGCTGCGCAAGGAAGGCGCGAGCGTGCAGGAGCAGTACAAGCGCGCGATGCCGGAGCTTACCTCGCGGGAGAACTGGAAGCGGCTGTACGAGCTCTGATCGGCTGAGCTGTCCGGGAAGGGCGTCTCGCGTTTCGGCGCGGGCGCCCTTTCTGTCTTTTTCGGTAGCTTGGAATTCATGGCCGACCTCGTTTCCCGCGCGCGTGCTCTTGCCGACGATCTGTTGTTTCCGGCGGCGGCCGAGGTGGACCGGCTGGGCGTGGTGCCGCGAGCGCATTTCGACGCGCTCGCCGAGGAAGGTTTCTACGGTCTCGCCGCGCCGGATTCCGGGGTGGAGCTGGAGCAGCTGGTCGGCGTGCTCGAAGCGCTGGCTGGCGGGTGCCTGAGCACCGCGTTCACCTGGCTGCAGCACCACGGTCTCGTCGCCGGGCTGGCCGCGACGGACCGGGTGGACCTGCGCGAGCGGTATCTGGCGGACCTGATCAGCGGACGGCTGCGCGCGGGCGTCGCGTACGCGAGCGTGATCCCGACGCCGCCGCGAGTGCGGGTCCAGCGCGTCGACGGCGGCTACCGGTTCGACGGCGAAGCGCCGTTCGTGAGCGGCTGGGACGCGATCGACCTGCTGCAACTGTCCGGACGGGACGGTGACACGATCGTCAATGCCCTGGTTTCGCCGATCGTTGGGCACAGTCTGGTCGCTGAGCCGTTGACGCTCATGGCCGCGCAAGGCACCGCGACTGTGCGGCTTAAGCTCGACAACCACTTCATTCCCGACGAATCGGTTTTCGCCAAGATCAGCTACGACGAATTCGTGGCGGGCAATACGTTCGCGGCGCGGCTCAACGGGTGTGCGCCACTCGGATTGGCCGAGCGGTGCGCCATTTTGCTCGAGGCGGCCGGCGAGAAGGAAACCGCGACGGCGTTGCGGTTCGAGCAGGACGAAATCCGTCGCCGCCTCGACGCTGGTCTCGCCGACCCGGCCACCCTCCCGGCCGCCCGCGCTGCCGGTGCCGACCTGGCGTACCGGTCCGCGGGCGCGCTCGCCGTGGCGACCGGCAGCCGCGCGGTGCTGGCCGGAGCGCACGCCGGACGGCTAGTGCGCGAGGCGACGTTTTTGCTTGTGGCCGCGAGCAGACCGGAGATCCGCGCCGGACTGCTCGCCCTCGCCCGTCGTTAAACGGACAGGCCGAATTTGCCCTTTCGGCTCAGATCGTCCACATAAGCGGCTGCCACGTGGACGAAATTCACGGAAACAGTGTTGCCGTCACGGGTTTCCAGCGAGTGGACGCCACCGTGTTTCAGGAGGTCCGGGAGTTTTTCCTCAACAGTGGAGGAACTGTCGGCGGTCAGCGGGAAGATCAGCGGTTCGCCGCCCGTCGCCAGGTGCAGGACGAGTGCTGGTTTGGGATCTGCCATGAAGCCATGGCAGCAGTGGGTGATCATCGGCGGCAAGAGCGGTTCGCCGACAGCGGATCCGCTCACAGCGGAAGCGGGCTAAACGGTTTCCGCGAGCCGGTCGGCGACGGTGCGGGGTTCGCGGCCGAGAAGTTCGGCCAGTAGCGGGCCTGATTCGGCGAAAAAGCCGGCCCGGGTGGCCTGGTACCAGGTGAGCATGAACCGGGCCGCTTGCTCGGGGACGCCGCTCGCGATCTGTTCGGCCACCCATTGTTCGTCGGCCAGGACGACGCGGTTGATGGTGCGGCCGGTGAGGTCGGAGGCGATTTTGGCGAAATCGTCGAACGTGACGGCGGCCGGAGCGGCGAGCGTGACCGGACCGTCGAGGGAGCGGTCGCTGGCGAGGAGAGCCGCGGTGGCCTCGGCGATGTCCGCACGGTCGGTGTACGGGACAGGGCCGTCCTCCGGCTGAGCGATCTGGCCGGTCCGCTGCCATGGGCCGAGCACCTGGTCAAGCGGGCCGTAGGCACCGTTGCGCAGTGCGGTCCAGGCGACTCCGGAGTTGCCGAGGATCGCCTCGGTGGCAAGGTGGAGGTCCGACGGGCGGTACGGATTGTCCGGGGCAGCACCGTGCTGGCTCGTGTAGACGATCCGCCGGGCACCGGCCGCGACGGCTGCTTCGATAGCGCGTCGGTGCAGGCTGACCAGGTCGGCGGCGGGGTCATTCCCGGAAATCAGCAGGACCTGCTCGGCACCGGCGAAAGAGTCTCCGGGGTTCTCGGAGGAGCCTTGCCGCACGCGGACGCCGCCGTCGGCGAAGTGCTGCGCCTTGGCGGTGTCGCGGACGCTGACGCCGATCTGGTCGGCGGGTACGCGCTTGAGGAGGTGCTCGACGGTGGCACTGCCCAGCCCGCCGGTCGCGCCGGTGACAACGATCATTTTTCCTCCCGGACATAAGTTGACTACCCGGGTCAACTTCTCTCGTGCCGACTGTAGGTAAGCTGACCAAGGGAGTCAACTTACGGTGGGAACGGAGGAACGCGGTGCCCGCGGAACCCCGGCTGCGTGCCGACGCCAAGCGCAATTCCGACCAGATCCGGACCGCTGCGATCGACGCCTTCCAGGGGCGGGGCCTGACGGTCCCGCTGGAGGAGGTCGCCAAGGCGGCAGGAGTCAGCAAGGCGACGATCTTCAACCGGTTCGGCGGCCGGATCGGGCTGATCGAGGCGGTCATCGAAGAGGTCGTCGCGACGGAGCTGTTCGCGGTCATCGACCACACGCGGACCATCGCCGACGCCGGCGAGCGGATCGCCTGCTACCTCACCGCGCTGCGCGACCTCCAGTACCGCCAGCCCGCCGTCAACGACGTCCTGCTGCGGACCTATCCGGACTCGCCGCAGCTCATGGAGATCTGCCGGGTCGGCGGCGAGGCCAACGAGGAATTCGTCGCGGCGGCGCGAGCCTCCGGGGCGCTGCGGCCGGAGTTCACGGCGGACGACCTGCACGCGTTCGTCGTCGACACCGCCCTCGCCCTCAAACACGGCGAACGGCCTGCCCGGGACGCCTATGACCGCCGCACCGCTTACTTCCTGGACGGAATCCGATGCCTGCCCGTGGCGGCTCGGCGCCGATAGCCGCGACAGTGCGCAGTGGACTACGGTTTCGCCGGGAGAGACCGGATTTAGGGGTGGGTCGTGCCGTACACGTTGACGCTGTCACCGGCAGCGGTGGATCTCCTGCTGGCCGAACTCGGACTCGGCCGCGCGCCAGTGCCGTTCGTGGTGCCGCACATCGGCATCACCGGCGAGGAACGCGCCGCGGTGCGCGACGCCGTCTTCCGCGATCTTGACCGCCGCGGCCTGCTGCGGCGCGGGAGCATCGACGATGACGTCCAGATCGCGCTCGCCACGTTCGCGCGGCCCGGCCTTGCGGTGTCCGCGGCGGCGAAGCTGGGCGACGAGCAGCTGTTCGCGCGGGTGGCGTCCAACGGCCAGTTCGCGGTGCTCGTCTGCCAGCGGGACGGGATGTTCGCCTTCGAGGAGGTCCGCCCGACCGGCATCGTCCCGGCGATCGTCGACCTGCTGCCGCTCACGCCCGCCGCACCGGGTCAGTCGGTGACTGTCGCACGGCCGTCGAAGCAGCCGGTCCGGGGCGACGCGTACGACCCGTTCGCCGGGGTCAGCGGTCCGCGCACGCACAATCCGCAGCTCAGGGCCGTGCAGCGGATCTTCGAGAAGCCGCGGCTGGCGGTCGGTCAGTTCACGCCATACGTGGGCGACGGCAACGGCCACGAGCGGGCGCTGCCTTCGCTCGCGTGGTTCGACACCGAACTCGGCCGTTACCTGCTCAGCACGCGCGATTCCAGCGACGGCAACCGCTGGCTCACCTACGCCCCGGCCGACAATGCCCGTCTGGCCCAACAACTGTTCACCCAGCTTGAAGGCTATTCGGCAAACGCCTGACCGGAGCGGCTCGCGTCGGTAAACTCCGGCGCATGAGCACTGATCCGCTGGCGGCAGGCGGGCTGAACGCCAAGGGCATCGCCGAAGCCGCGGCCGAAACGCACAAGCTGGCCGGCACCGCGAAGGCCGGCGGGTTCAGCATCGACGGCGACGCGCTCGGTGACCTGCGCAAAGCGCTCACCGACATGGTCACGCGCCTCGAACGGCTCAAGCCGCAGACGCAGGCGCTGACGACCGCGCCGAAGCTCGGCAGCCACCCGTACGGGCAGACCGTGGCCGAGCACGACCGCAAGAGCGGAGCCGACGCGCCCGGATCGGCCCTCGACGTGCTGGACCAATTCGGCCGGATCCTGCGGGAGGCCGACGAGGCCCTCGCCCGCGCCGGCGGGGTCTACACCGAGAACGAGAACCAGGCCGTCGACTCCCACCGCACCGTGAAGGGCACCGAATGAGCACGCCGCAGCCGGGGCTCGCGCCGTCGGACGCCGACTACCTCGGGCACCCGCACCAGCAGTTGAAGTCGTTCGTCGAGTCGAATCTCGACGTGGAGCAGGTTTCCTCGGTCTCGCACGCCTACACCGAGGTGCAGAAAGCGTTCGAGGAATTCGCGACGCAACTGGGCGAAGCCGTGAAGAAAGCCGCGCACGCCTGGAGCGGCGAGGCCGCGGCCGGTGCGCAGGCGTATTTCGTGAGCCTCGCCGAATGGGCCGAGGCGAATGGCCAGAACGCGAAACTGGCCGCGCAGATCGTTGAGGAGCAGGCGTCCGCCGCGCAGGTGGCGAAGCATTCGATGCCCGAGGCGGTCCCGTTCGACTGGTCCGAGGAATTCGACAAATGGTCGCACGCGAGCCCGCTCGAAATGAGCAATGAGATCGACGCGACGTTGAAGAAGCAGCAGGACAGCCGATCCGCGCATGAGCAGGCCGCGGAGACGATGTCGAAGTACGACGCTTCGCTGTACCAGTCGGGCTCGAAGCAGCCGACGTTCGCGCATCCGCCGAAGTTCGGCGTCGCGGCTGGCGGCAGTGCCGCGGTGGCGATGCCGACCGGTCCGGAGCACCACGACGCTGCTCCCGCTCCTGCTCCTCCCGCGGTGGCTGACGCTGGCTCGGCTTCGGCTTCGGTAGGCGCTGTCGCTGGTGGCGGCGGTGCGGTGGCCGGGCACGTGAGCGCTCCGACCGTCAGCGGCCCGAGCCAGTTCACCGGTGCTGTGCACCAGCCGATGCCGGACAGCGCGACCACTGCGGCCGGTTACGCACCGTCCGCCGCCCCAGCGGCCCCGAGCGGCGGCAGCGCCGGAGCAGGTGCGGGCATGGGCGCGATGCCGATGGGCGGCATGATGGGCGGTGGCGGCGGAGGCTTCGGCAGCGACGAGGAACACGAAAACAAGGTCGGCCGCGGTGGCGGCGGCTCGTTCGGCCCCGGCGACGGAGCCATGTCCCCCGGTGCGGCGGACGTCGCGGCAGGCGGAATGGGCGGCGCCCCGGCCCGCCCGGGCATGGGCTTCGGCGCCCGCCCGTACGACGACGGCAACGACCAGCCCGCGTTCGTGATGGAGATCGACGACAACGAGGAATACGGCGGCCACCGTTCCGCGCCGCCGGTCATCGGGGAATAACTCGGGTGCCCGTTGTGGACGGTCAGTGCACCGTCCACAACGGACTTTCCGATGTCAGTACCGGTAAAACTTCTCCGCCCGGCCCTGCCGGAGGAGTTTCAGCCATTGCAGGAACGCCTTCGGGTCCCGTTTCACACCCACGAAATACAGGCCGAAGCGCAGGACCTCCAGCGCCCCGATCTTCCGCATTCCCGGCTGCGACAGCAAATACCCGCGGTTGCGATACGTGTAGTACCGCTTGACCTCGTTCTCCGGGTCCTGCGCGTGGAATTTCCCGCCCAGCATCGGTTTGAACTCGTCCGAGCCGTCCGGGTGCAGGTAGGTCGTGCGCAGCGACGTGCCGAACGGCAGGCCGGATCGCACGAGGCGGCGGTGCAGTTCCACCTCGTCGCCGCGGAAGAACAGGCGCAGGTCGGGCACGCCGGTGACGTCCAAAGTGGACGCACGGAACAGCGCGCCGTTCATCAGGGAAGCGATCCCGGGCAGGAAATCCGTGCCCAGTTCCGCCGGCGAACGCTTCCAGGTGAGGCCGCGGCGCAGCGGGAACGCGAGCTTCGCCGGGGCGTCGATGTTCGCCACCACCGGGGAAATCTCGGCGAGGCCGCGTTTTTCGGCTTCCTCCAGCAGGATCTCGAGCACGTGCTCGTCCGCGGGACGGCCGTCGTCGTCGGCCAGCCAGACCCAGTCCGCGCCGAGCGACAGCGCGTGCAGCATGCCGAGCGCGAAACCGCCCGCGCCGCCGAGGTTCCGGTGCGACGGGAGGTACGTGTACGGCAGCGGGTAGGCCTCCACGACGTCCCGCGCGGACTTGTCCGGGCCGTTGTCGACCACCACGAGGTGGTCGACCGGCCGGGTCTGGGCGGCGATGATTTTCAGCGAGTCCGCGAGCAGCTCGCGGCGATGCCGCGTGACCACCACGCCGACAACGGCGCCCTCGGGCAGCTCTCGCGTCTCGCCGGTCATCATTCCCCGCCGTTCGTCGTGGTCGCGGGCTCGATGCCGAGGCGCTCGAGACCTTCCTGGCTCATGTTCTCGAACGGGTCGCGACCCTTGTACTGGGTGAGCACCTCGCGCAGCGAACCCTGTTGCTTGACGTGCCCCTCGTCCATCCAGATCGCGGTGTCGCACAGCTCCATGAGGAACTCGTCGGAGTGGTTGGCGAACACCAGGATGCCGGAGCGTTTGACCAGGTCCTTGAGCCGGTCGCGGGCCTTGTTGAGGAACGCCGCGTCGACCGCGCCGATGCCCTCGTCGAGGATCAGGATCTCCGGGTCGATCGAGGTCACCACGCCGAGCGCGAGCCGCACCCGCATGCCGGTGGAGTAGGTCCGCAGCGGCATCTGCAGGTAGTCGCCGAGTTCGGTGAACTCCGCGATGTCGTCGACCCGCTTCTCCATTTCCTTGGCGCTCATGCCGAGGAACAGGCCGCGGATCAGGATGTTCTCGACGCCGGAGATCTCCGGGTCCATGCCGATGCCGAGGTCGAACACCGGCGCGATCCGGCCGACGATCCGCGACGAGCCGCGGGTCGGCTCGTAGATCCCGGCGAGCAGCCGCAGCAGCGTGGACTTGCCCGCGCCGTTGTGCCCGACGAGACCGACCCGGTCGCCCTCGCGGAGGCTGATCGACACGTCGTGCAGCGCCTCGATGATCGGCACCTTCTGGTCGGAGCTGATCTTGCCGCCGACCTTGCCGAGCACGCGCTTTTTCATCGAACGCGTTTTCGCGTCGAAAATCGGGAAGTCCACGTACGCGTTGTGGACATCAATGCTGACCATCTGTCACACCCAATACGAGACGCGAGACCGGTAATTGCGCATGGCGACGAGGGCGAGCCCCCACCCGACGACGGTGATGCCGCCGACCACGACCCAGCTGGTCCAGCTCACCGCCTGTCCGATGAGCGGCGACCGCACCACCTGCATGTAGTGGTAAAGCGGGTTCAGCTTGATGATCGGCAGCGCCCACGACGCACCGTCGCGCGCACCGCCGGACAGCAGCTGGTCGACCGGCCAGACGATCGGGGTGCCGTAGAACATCAGCTGGATCAGCGAGTTGATCAGCTGCGGAATGTCGCGGAACCGGGTCGAGATGATGCCGAGCAGCAGCGCCGCCCAGCCCGCGGTGAGCGCGAGCAGCACGAAACCGGGAATGGCGAGGAAAATGTTCCAGCTCAACCCGGGGTGGCAGTACTTCTCCGGCAGGCACGCGCCGTCCGGCGACCCCAGCGAATACGGGGAATCGAGCGCCGAGAAGAAAATGATCAGCAGCACGACGTAGACGATCATGTTGTGCGCCAGCAGCAGCGTCTGCCGCCAGATGGTGCGCAGCACGTAGACGCTGATCGGCGCGGGGACCTGTTTGATCAGCCCCTCGTTCGCGATGAACGTCTCCATGCCTTCGGTGAGGCAGCCCTGGATGAAGCCCCAGATGATGAAGCCGGTGGAGAGATAGGGCAGGAACACCTCGATCGGCGTCCGGAACAGCTGCGAATACAGCAGGCCGAGACCGAGCGCGATGACACCCTGGCTGATGGTGATCCAGAACGGCCCGATGATGGACCTGCGGTAGCGCTGCTTGATGTCCTGCCAGCCGAGATGAGTCCAAAGCTCGCGGGCGGCGAAACCGGTCTTGATGTCGTCGATGGCACGCGCGAACGTCTTGCTGTCCGACGACGGTGGAACCGGAGTCGAGACATCGGGTTCGGCTGCGTGAACCGTGCTGGTGGCATGCACGTGGACGAGGGTACCGATGAGACGTGCCGCATCGGTGGCAGGGCGGGAGCCCCGGGTGGGGCAGGCCACGCCGCGGAACCGGTTAAGGTCGCCAGCAGACCGCACTCCCGCACCGATCCGGAGGTCTCCTCATGTTCATGCTCGGCCAGCACCCGGTCGGCTCCGACCATCCGCCTGTCGTCATCGCGGAGATCGGGATCAATCACGAGGGCGACCCGAAGAAGGCGCACCGGATGGTCGACGACGCCGCCGACGCCGGTGTTCAGGTGGTGAAGATCCAGACACACGTCGTGAACGACGAAATGATCCCGAACGACGTCGTACCGGGCAATGCGGACGAACCGATCTGGGACATGATGAACCGGGTCGCGCTCACCGCCGAAGACGAGCGCGAGATCAAGGCCCACGCTGAGGAACGCGGCATGGTGTTCCTCTCCACGCCGTTCTCCCGCGCGGCGGCGGACCGGCTCGCGGAGCTGGACGTCGCGGGGTTCAAGATCGGTTCGGGCGAATGCAACAACTACCCGCTGATCAGGCACGTCGCTTCGTTCGGAAAGCCGGTCATCCTCTCGACCGGAATGAACGACATCGCCTCGATCACGCCCGCGGTGGAGATTCTGCGCGAGGCAGGGGTCGGATTCGCCCTGCTGCACTGCACCTCGCTGTACCCGACGCCGCCCGAGCAGGTCCGGCTGGGTGCGATGAGCGAACTCGGCACCGCGTTCCCCGACGCTGAGCTGGGCCTGTCCGACCACACGACGACGATCTACCCGTGCCTCGGCGCGGTCGCCCTCGGCGCGTCGGTGCTGGAGCGGCACTTCACGTCCGACATGAGCTGGCCGGGGCCGGACATTCCGGTTTCGTCCCCGCCGGAGGAGTTCGCGCGGCTGGTCGAGGGTTCCCGGCTGATTCACGCCTCGCGCGGCGGCAGCAAGCAGATCCTCGCCGAGGAACAGCCGACGATCGACTTCGCTTACGCCTGCGTGGTCACCACCAAGGACATCGCCGAAGGCGAGCAGCTGACCACGGACAACATCTGGGTCAAGCGGCCGGGCACCGGCGAGATCAAGGCGAAGGACTACGAGGCGGTGCTCGGCCGTCCGGCCAAGAAGGCGCTGGCGGTCAACACCCAGGTCAGCTGGGCGGACCTTGGCTGAGAAAGCCGTCCGGGAGGTTCTTTTCCTCACCGGGACCAGGGCCGATTTCGGCAAATTGCGCGACATCATGCTCGCGGTGCAGGAGAGCCCCCGGCTCTCGGCGCGGATCGTGGTGACCGGCATGCACATGTTGCGCAGTTACGGCTACACGGTGCGCGAGATCGAGCGGGCCGGGCTGCGGCGGCTGCACCTGATCCCGAACCAGATCGAGGACGAGCCGATGGCGCTCGTGCTGGCCAACACCGTGCAGGCGCTCGCGCGGCTGGTGCACGAGGAGCGGCCGGACGCGATCGTGGTCCACGGAGACCGGGTCGAGGCGCTCGCGGGCGCGATCGTGGGTTCGCTCGCGAACGTCCGCGTCCTGCACATCGAGGGCGGTGAGGTCAGCGGGACGATCGACGACGTCATCCGGCATTCACTGTCCAAACACGCGCATGTGCACCTCGTCGCGAACGAGGAGGCCCGTCGCCGCCTGCTTCAACTGGGTGAGGAAGAGGAGCGGATCTTCGTCGTGGGCAGTCCCGAGGTCGACGTGCTGACGTCGCCGCAACTGCCCTCGCTCGACGAGGTGTGCGGCCGCTACGACATCCCGTTCACCGACTACGGGGTGCTGGCCTTGCACCCGGTCACCACGGAACTCGACCAGAACCGGCGCAACGCGGCCGCGGTCGTCGACGCGGTGCTGCAGGGCGGCAACTGGGTCGTGATCGAGCCGAACAACGACGAGGGCTGCCGGGAAATCCGGCGCGAGCTGGATCGCCTCGACGGGCCGAACGTCGTGCGGCTGCCGTCTATGCGGTTCGAGTACTTCGTGACGCTGATGAAGAACGCGACCGTGGTGCTGGGCAACTCGAGCGCCGGGGTCCGGGAGGCCCCGGTGCTCGGTACGCCGTCTGTCACGGTGGGTACCCGGCAGCGCAATCGGGTCACCGCGCCGAGCGTGGCGTGGGTGGACCCGGATTCGGCGAAGATCGCGGCGGCGATCGAGAACGCGCGTGCGCGGGGTCGATGCGAGCCGTATTCGGCGTTCGGCGGGCCGGGCGCGCAGCGCCGGATCGCGGAGCTGCTGGAAGGCGAGGAGGTGTGGCAGCCGTCGCTCTACAAAGTGTTCGTCGACCGCTGAAGCTCGATCGCCCGCGCTTCGGCCAGGCGCAGGTCCGCGGCGGTGTCGATGTCGACCGCTCGTTCGGCGGGAATGACCTGGCACCGCACTTCAGGCACGAAGAACCGCTGATGGGTGCGCAGGTCTCCGGCGCGCACCAGGTAGATGCCGCCGGTCGGGCGGAGGACCGGCGGCAGGGACTGGCGAGGCGCTTCCAGGTCCTCCCATGTGCGAACCGGAGTGACGCTGCCGTCCGGCTCTTCGAGGCACACCTTGAGCGGGTGGTGATCGTGGGAACGGCACATCTGCACCACGGAACCGCTCGGCCGGCCATCGTGGATCTCGACGCATTCGGCGATGTCGTCAGCGGTTCGCAGCGGCGACGTCGGCTGCAGCAGGAGCACCAGCGTCGAGTCGGGAACCTCCCTCGCGTCCAGCGCGTGCACGACCGCGGGCAGCGTGCGGCTGCTGGCCTGGGCGAGCGGGGCCGGCCGGTCGACCACGGCGGCCCCCTCGGCCGTCGCGGCCGCGGCGATGTCGCGATCGTCGGTGGTGACGACCACATCTTGGATACCGGCAGTGAGCGCGGTGTGCACAGTGTGTGCGACAAGCGGGCGGCCGAGGAAAGGGACGAGGTTCTTGCCGGGAAGCCCGACCGAACCGCCTCGGGCCGGGATGATCGCCACAGTGCCCACCGCACGAGCCTCCGAAGGTCGGATTGTGCCGCCCTGCCAGGACGGGGAATCTTGTTCGTCGGCTATTGTCCTTCTGCTCGGTTTACGTCGATCGAGGGGATCGAGCTGAGGCCGGCTGGGGATCCTCACGACGTGGTAGGGATGCGATGAATCCGACGCAGTTCGCGGACGAGGTGTCCGGCAGAGCCCGCCTGGGCCACCTGGACGCGCCTCTTCGCGACCTCTTGTCGGCCTATGCCCGAAATCCGGGACGGGTCGAGAGCATCACGGTCGTGGGCAATGCCCCCATGGCCCCCGATGCCCGGCGTGCGGAACTGATCGATTCGAGCGACCTAGTGTTCCGGATGACCACGTTCGCGTTGGACGAGCCGGACGCATCTCCCGCGTACGGAACGCGCGCGGATGTCGTTGTCGTGCACCGCGGACTGACCGCGTCTCCGTACACTTTCGCGGATTACCCCTCGCGGATGTACCTGCTCGCCGAGCCGGGCCGGTTGTTCTGGGAGCCGGAGACCTTGCCGGACTGGTGGCCGTCGGACTTGGGTTTCGTGCCGATTTCGAATCGGCGCTTCGTCGTTCCGCTGGTCCGGCTGCTGGGCTTGGATCCCGCGCAGCCGGTGTGGGCGACCACCGGAACCCTGGTGGTGTACTTGTGCCGGGAACTGTTTCCCGAGGCGACCGTGAAATTGACCGGCGTGTCCATTCTCGACAATCCTGACCAGACCATGTTCGAGCACGCCTGGGGAGACCGGGTCGGCATTACCGCCGAGCACCGATTGCACGCGGAATCGGCTCTCCTCAAGTCGTGGAGTGAAACCGGAAGAATTGAGATTTTGCCGTGAGCGAGCTGCGTCGTGCTGCTTCCCGCGTGAAGCGTTTGGTGTTTCGGGCCGGACACCCGGCGCTGGTGCGGTTTCATCTGCGAGTCGAACGCATCGTCGACGGCCGGCTGCGACCGGAAATCGACGCGACCCGTTCGCGCATCGACGAGGTCCGGGACGAACTGCGCGCAGAATTCCGCGAGGAACTCGGCCGGATCAACGCCCGCTGCGACGAACTCGACGGACACGTCAAGTGGCTCTACGACGAACAACGCCGCCTCGCCCCGCACATCGCGGCCCTGGACGCCCGGGTCGCGGCGTTCGAGCGCCCAGGCTCCCCGGGGCGCCTGGCCGAGCGGCTGGAGTACGCGGCTGACGAGGCCGACGAGGTGCGAGCGGAACACGCCCGCATCCGGGCGCGGTTGTCCGCGGTCTCGAAGTACGAGGAAAGGCTTGCCCGGGTGGAGGAAAAGCTCGGGCGGGATAACTGACAGCCGGCAGTATGCTGCCCGGCTCGCTTGATCGGCTATTTAGCCGATCTTGTTGAGCTGTGCGGCGTAATAATCTTGCCGGTTGGTTAAAAATAGCGTAGTGGTGCTTGTCTTTTCGCTGAATCCGATGATTGTGCTGGTTCTCCTGGTATTGCGAAAACCGACGGCGCATCCTTCGCGACAGCTTGGTCTGAACAGCCGATAGCAGCCTTCCGGCAAAGTATGCCGTTTGGCGTAGTGGCCCGATTTCCCCCAGTTGCGACATTCAGGTATTGCTCCGGATAGGTCGTTGACCGTTTGATTAGCTCGGCATAGCGTTCCCGCTTGGCGTCGGGGGACTGCCGGTTTCGGTCTGGCGAAGGGCGTCTTCGTGGTGAGATCGCTGGGGTTCAAGCCTGCGCGAAAATGGTCCGTACTCGCCGCTGTACTCGTGGTGCTGGCTCCGGTGGCCGGTTCGGCCGCCGACTATGCCAAGCCGCCGGAACCTCTCGCTCTTGGTGCCGCGCTCAGTGCGCCGGGCCAGCAATTGGGCAGCGGCCCCGGCAACGGCGGGGGCCGGACGCCGGCGTTGGACGCCCGGCGCACTCCGCGGCCGCCGGGTGCCGTACCTGACGATCCCGCGGCCCCGCCTCCGCTCAACGGCCCGGCGGCCGCTCAGCAGCGGATCAAGGCCACCTCTGCCCAGCGCCACGACTTGCCCGCCATCGACCCGCACGCCGTCGAACGGCCGCAGGACCGTACTGCGGACACCGAAACGTTCGACAACCCGGACGGCAGCAGAACCCTCCGCATCCACAGCGGACAGTCGAACGTCCGGCAACCGAACGGCAGCTGGTCGAGGGCGGACTTGGGGCTTCAGCTGGGTTCGGACGGTCGTTTGCGGCCGAAGACCGGACCTGTGGAAATCAGTTTCGGGCAGTCGGCGAACGTCGACCCGGTTGCCACCGTCGGTCTCGACGGCAACGCCGTCGGTTATGCCCTCCACGACGCATCCGATGTTCACGGGGTCGTCGGCGGCGATACGGTCACCTACCCGAACGCGCGCCCGGAAACCGATTTGCGGCTCACGGCTACGACCAACGGGGTCAAGGAAGAACTCGTCCTGCGTTCGTCGCATGCGCAATCGTCGTACTCGTTCACCTTGCGCACCGGCGGGCTGCGTCCGCAGCTCTCAGGCAACCAAATCCAACTGCTCGATGCCACGGGGTCTGTGCGCGGCACGGTCCCGGCCGGGTTCATGACCGACTCGAAGACCGATCCCGCGACGGGAACCGGAGTGCGCAGCGACGGCGTCCGGTACGCCCTCGAACCAGTCGACGCCCGGACCTGGACTCTGCGGATCGCTCTTGACGAGGCTTGGTTGCACGATCCCGCGCGTGTCTTCCCGGTGGTCGTTGACCCCAGTGTCGGCAAGCCGCCGGCGACCGACGGCACCTACGTCCGGTCCGGTACCACTGCTGATCACTCGGGCGAAATCAGCCTGGAGACCGGTTCGGCCAACGGCGGACGGACGATTTCCCGGTCGTACCTGCACTTTGGGGACGCCATCGCCGGGCTGCGCAACCAGTACATCATCGGCGCGACGGTGGATGTTCTCGCCGTCTACTCCTGCCAGCCCAGGCAGGCCACCTTGTTCGAAGCCACCCAGCCGTGGAGCCGCTCAGCTGTTTGGCCTGGCGCGCCCGCGGGCCGCGCACTCGCCACGGCGAATGTGCCCGCTCTCGGCTCCGGGTGTGCCGGCCAGAGCTGGACATCCTTTCCCTTGCCTCAGGACCTCGCTGTTCAGTGGTCGCACGGCACGGCATTGGCCAACGGGTTCACGCTTCGCGCCGCGAATGAGAGCGACAGCGCGGCGTTCATGCGTTTCGCCTCGACGAACACAGTCAACAAGCCGTACCTCGACGTCCGCTACGCGCCGGAAGGCGCCGCGTACGAGTTGAACGAAGTGCTGCTCCCGACGAACAACCGGGAAGGCACTTTTACCGCGAAGGTCACCAACCAAGGCTCCTCGACCTGGCCTGCCAACGGAGGTTTCCGGCTGGGCTATGTCGTGACCCAGCCCAACGGCGGGCCGGTCGTCAAAACCTCCCAAGGAGTCTCGCCGGGAGTCGATGTGCCTCCGGGCGGCCAGGCCACGGTCACCGTGCCGCTCGGCGCTCTCGCGCCAGGCGACTACGAGCTGTTGCTGACCATGTGGAATCCGTCCAATCAGGACTTCCACTCCGTCTACGAGGTGCCCTACGGTTCGTCGCCGCTCAAGATTTCCAACGTCCCGCCCGGATCCGACTACCAGCAGCCCGGCACCGGGGCGACGACCGAGACGTTGACTCCGACGCTGTTCGCTCGTGCGGCGGACGCGGACAACTGGCCTGCCAAGGGCTTCACCTTCCAGTTCCGGATGTGCACCGACTCCGCGCTGACGCAGAACTGCACGGATTCACCGTGGGGCCCGGAGAGCTGGACCCCGCCTTCGGGCAAGCTCGCTTGGAGCGAGACCTACTACTGGGGTGTCAAGACCAACGACACGGTCGACTCTTCACCTCGCTGGATCGGCCCGCTGTCCTTGACTACCCGTGTTCCGCAACCGGAGATCACCTCGCACCTCGCGGGGAGCCCCGACACGGTGAACGGGCCTGGTCTGGACCCGCAGATCGGCAACTACGCGACGGTCGCGACCGATGCGAAAGTGGCCACGGTCGGTCCAGATCTCACAGTCACCCGGACTTACAACAGCTTGGATCCGCGTCGTGACACCGCCTTCGGAGTCGGCTGGGCGTCGCGCCTGGACACTCGGCTCGTCCCGAATCACACTGCGCAGAATGACGTGAGCGATGTCCTGGCTACCTATCCCGACGGAAGGCAGGCCAGGTTCGGCCGCAACCCGGACGGGACCTTCGCCCCGCCGATGGGACAGAACGTCGACCTGGTCTACGACAGCGGGACCGGCTACTACACCCTTCGCGGCGTCAGCGGCAGCACGTGGCTCTTCGACAACGCGGGCAAGTTGATCCGCATCACCGATTCCGCCGGGCTGACCGAACACCTTGAATACACCGACGGGCGGGTCACCGCCATCACGAATGACATTTCCGGCCGGTCGCTCACGATCATGTGGACCGGCGCGCATGTGACCGAGGTACAGACTCCGCCGCCGAATCCGGGCGATGCTCCGTTGCTCTGGCGCTACAGCTATGCCGGGGACACGTTGATCAGTGTTTGCGCACCAGGGCCTGCCCCCAACTGCACGAACTACGCGCGCCAGAGCGGTTCGCATTACCGCAGCTCAGTGGTTGACGACGGGCCTCGCGGTTACTGGCGGCTCGGCGAGGACGGGGGAGCGACGGCAGCCAGCGCCGTTGCCCGCACCGCCGGCGCGGATCTCGCTCAGCAGCATGGGCTCGGTTTCGGGACTGGTGGATCGATCGCGGGCACGTCGGACACCGCTGCCTCTTTCGACGGGATGTCAAGCTATCTGACTCTGCCCGACGACCTGGTCAAACAGACTATGTCCGCGTCGGCGGAGTTGTGGTTCAAGACCTCTGCGAACGGGACGCTTCTCAGCTACGCGGACCAACCTTTCCCTTCGACCGCACCGGCGAAGTGGCGCCCAGCGCTCTACGTCGGCATCGACGGTTCGCTCTACGGCGGGTTCGCTGCCCGCAACGTGTCGGGTCCGAGCCAGGTCGTCAGTCCGAATCCGGTCAATGACAACGCTTGGCACCACGCCGTTTTGACCGCGGGGGTGAACAGCCAGACGCTCTACCTCGACGGTGTCCCGCTCGGCACGATCTCCGGGATCATCGATCACGGCACGCTCGGGAAGATGACTGTCGGCGCGGGCGTCGGCAAGAACTTCCCGTCCACCAACGGCGGGGACTTCTATTTCGCCGGCTCGATCGATGAGGTCGCGCTCTACCAGCACACGCTCAGTCCGTTCGCGGTGAAGCAGCACTTCGACGCGGCGGCCGCGGTCGACGAGCTGACCGGAATCACGCTGCCGCAGGACAACCGGAAGTTCGCGGTGATCGGCTACGACGACCGTGCTGACCGCGCCCGTACCTTGACCGACCACGACGGTCGCAAGTGGACACTCGATGCCCCGGTGCGCAACCAGGCCGAACGCTCCGTCACCTTGCACGGGCCTTATCCGGACTGGACTTACAAATTCGACGCCGACCAGGGCGGCCGGATTACCTCGAGCAGTCACAACGGCTTCTCGAAATCCTGGGAGTACAACGAAAAGGGCTTCCTCAAGGCCGTTGTCGACGAGCTCGGCAATCGGGTCGAACAGACCACCGACGATCGCGGCAACGTGCTCAGCAGCACCACCTGCCGTGCGGCGAACTCCTGCAATACCGCCTACGCCACCTATTTCACATCGACTGATCCGCTGGATCCGCGCCGGGACAAGAAGATCAGCAGTTCCGACCCGAGATCGTCCTCGGCCTCCGACACCCGCTACCGGACGGCTTACAGCTACGACCCGGCTGGCCGGCTGACGACCACCACGTATCCGGTTCCGGACGGGTTGTCCGTCGCACCGACCGAAACCCGGACATACGCGACCGGGGCGGAATCGGCGGCCGGCGGTGGCAAGGTGCCCGCGGGCGTCCTGCTGCGGACCACTGACCGCAGGGGCCAAGCCACGACGAACACCTATTTCGCCAATGGCGATGTGGCGTCCAGCCGCAATGTCATGGGCCTGATCGCCACCTATGCCTATGACGGGATCGGCAGACGTGTCTCGGAAACCGACGGCAACGCCGGCGGCGGGGTCTTCAGTACCACGACGACCGAGTACACGCCGCTCTCGCAGATCGCGAAGATCACCGGCCCGGGTGTGCTCAACACGGTCAGCGGAGTCACGCACACCTCGGTGACCAAGAACGAGTACGACGGGAACGGGAACCTTCTCTCGACCGAGGTCTCCGACGCGACCGGCGGCGATCCGGCCCGGAAGACGACCTTTGGCTACGACGCTTTCGACCACCGCGTTTCCGTCGGCTATCCGGATGGCGGGACGATCCGGTACGACTACTCGACAGACCTGCTCAAGGTCGTCACGACGGACGTCCTCGGAACGCAGTGGACCGCCCAGTACGACGACGCGCGCCATCTGCTTTCGCGAGTGGCCAGCGGCATCGGAGCCGACCCGTCGGCTCCAGGACAGCCGGGCACTCTGCGGGTGGAGAACCGGAGCTACGACGCGTCGGGACGGTTGATCCGTTCCCAGGACGCGATGAACCGGGCGACCCGCTTCGATTACTACGGCGACGGGCTGCTGGCGTCCAAGACGCTCGAGGGCTACCACGAACCGAACGGCTCGACGCGCGACATCGTGCTCGAGCAGCGCACCTACGATCCGGCGGGGAACATCACCGCGGTCGTGCTGGCAGGCGGCCGCAAGGGGGTGATCTCCTACGACCCGGCGAATTTCGTGACCGAGTCCACCACCGATCCGGACGGGCTGAAGCGGAAGTCGACGTATGTCCGCGACGCCGCGGGAAATCCGACGCGGATCTCCACGACCGGGGCGGTCGACCCGTCCCGAGTCGAGACGAGCGACTACACCTATTCTCCGGACGGCCAGGTGAGCCGTCAGGACCAGACCGCGGCTCCCGGGCAGATCATCTCGACGACCACGACCTATGACGAACGCGGTCTTCCGGTCGCGACTTCGGACGGCAGGCAGGCAGAGACCCAGTACACCTACGACGCGGCCGGAAAGCCGGTCTCGGTGAAGAAGCCGCCGGTGGACGTCTGGACCGGCGGAGTGCTGACCGCGAACGTGTCCCAGACCGAAACGGTCGGGCACAACACTTTCGGCGAGGTCACGCATTCCCAGGACACTGCGGGCAATGTAACGCTCACCGGCCGGGACACCATGGGAAGGCCGGTCAGCGGGACCACGCCTGCCTACACGCCGCCGGGCGGCCAACCGATCATTCCCGTCTCGAAGACGACGTTCGACCACGCCGGCAACCCGCTGACGACGACCGACCCGCTGAATCACGTCACGACCAACACGTACGACCCGTACGGCAACCTGCTCACGACGACCTTGCCCCAGGTCGGCGATACGCCTTCGGTGCTGAGGAACACCTACGACGCCAATGGCGAGCAGTTGAGCAAAGTCGACGCGTCGGGAGCTCGGACCGAGTTCACCTATGACGACCTCGGCAGGCAGATCACGGCTACTCAGGTCGAACGGTACGGCGGCCAGACCACCTTCTTCACCGGGAAGATCGCGCACGACGATGCCGGGAATGTCACGGCGACGACGACGCCGCAGGGCTTCGTCAGCACGATGACTTACAACGCGGCCGGCGAGAAGACCAGTGTCACCGATCCGACCAACCGCACGATCAGCTACGGCTACGACGACATGGGCCGGCAGGCCAGCCTCACCGAGCCCACTGGCCTGGTCACCAAGCAGACCTACGACCTCGCGGGACGGACGATCGGAGTCGCGCAGTTCGTCAATGGCGTGCAGCAACGCGCTTCGAGCAGCAGTTTCGACGGCAATGGCAATCCGCTGCACGTCGTGTCTCCGGAGGGCCGGGTCACCGATTACGGCTACGACTTCCTGAACCGGATGGTCAAGCAGGTCGAAAAAGTCGACGGGACGAAGTCCGTCACCACGTCGACCGGATACGACAAGCTGGGCAACCGGAGCCGGTTCGTCGACGGCAACGGGAACGCGACGGACTACACCTACAACTCGTGGTCGCTGCCGGAATCGGTGGTCGAGCCCGCCGTGGACGGGGCGACGGATCTCGCCGACCGCACCTGGACCACGGCCTACGACGCGGGCGGCCGGGAGATCGGCATGACGGCACCCGGCGGCGTCAGCCGGACCCGGGAGTACGACGAGCAGAACCGGGTGATCGCGGAGCACGGCAAGGGCGCCGAGGCGGCTACCGAAGATCGCACTTTCGGCTATGACCTCGACGGTCGCATGACGAAGGTCGGCAGCGCCGGCGGCGACACCTTTTACGGCTACGACGACCGAGGCAATCTGCGGACTTCGCAAGGCGTCATGGGAACCTCGGTTTACGAGTACAACGGCGACGGAACGCTCGCGACGCGTTCCGACGCGGCGGGCAAGGCGACCTTCGGGTACGACCAGGCCGGCCGGATGACCTCGGCGACGGACCCGATCAGCGGCCGCACCGTCCAGTACTTGTACGACACCGACGGCCGGCTGTCGACCACTCAGGACAGCGCGGTCGCCGGGCGGGTCACCCGGAACATCGGTTACGACAATCTCAACCGGCTTGCCTCGGACAACCTCGTCCAGCAGACCGATACCGGCAGCCGGGTCGTGTTCGGCGATACCTACGGCTACGACAAGGACGACCACGTCACGTCGAAGACGTCGACAAGGCAAACCGGAACGACGTCGAACACTTACGGTTATGACGGCGTCGGCCGGCTGGCCTCGTGGACGGAAGGCACCAAGCAGACGACGTACGGCTGGGACAACGCCGGGAACCGCACTTCGGTGAACAACTCGTCGTATTCCTACAACGCGCGGAACCAGTTGTTGTCGGGCGGCGGCGCGAGCTACACCTACACCAAACGCGGAACGACCTCTTCGGTCACGCAGGACGGTGTCACCACGACCAACGGGTTCGATGCGTTCGACCGGCTCGTGAGCCAGGGTGGCGCAACGTATTCCTACGACAGCAACGATCGAGTACAGAGCCGCAACGGCATCGGGATGACCTATGACGGCCTGACGAACAACAGCGTGACGGATGGTTCCCGAACAGTCTCGCGACTGCCGGACGGCTCGGCGCTCGGGGACAAAGCCGTTGGTACCACCGGAAGATTGCTGTACAGCGATCGGCACGGTGACGTCGTCGGCCGCTACCTCGGCACCTCGGTCGACGGCCAGCGAACGTTCGACCCGTTCGGTTCGGTCACCGCGTCCTCAGGCGAGACCTCGAACCTCGGCTATCAGGGTTCGTGGACTTCGCCGGACACCGGCACGGTGAACATGGCGGCCCGGTGGTACTCGCCGGCCCGCGGCGGTTTCCTTTCCCGCGACGACTGGGATCTCGACCCGTCTCCGTCCACCGCGACGAACCGGTACACGTACGGCAACGGCGACGCGCTGGGCAACACCGACTTGAACGGCCACCTCGCGGGCGCGGGCCTCGTGCCGGTCACGCTGTACACGACGGTCGAGGTGGAAGCCACGATTGTTCCCTGGTGCGGGCCGCTGGCCTGGCTCTGCGCGGCCGTCGCCGCGGTGATTCTCATTCTCGTCGTCGTGGCGGTAGTCGTATGGGTTTACACGACTACGGACGCTCCGGCACCGAGGACCGACAGCCCGCCGCGACCGGGTCCCGGCCCCGGCCCTGGTCCCGGTCCGGGGCCTGGCCCAGGTCCCGGACCCGGACCCGGACCCGGACCCGGACCAGGGCACAAACCGCCCCGACCGCCAAAAGTTCCCTGCAAGGGAATCCACTGCATCAAGGCACCCCCGCGGGTACCGCCGCATCCGCCGGCGCCGCCTCCTCCGCCGCCGTGGATCGCGAAGGCGTTGAAGGCAGCGGCGGAGCTCGCCGCGGGCAGCACGGTGACGAAGATCGTCGACAAGATCTCGGCGGTCCTCGGATCGACCGTGGTGACCGACAAGACGCAGGAGTATTTCAACGAAGCCAATAAGGTCACGGATTCGGCGGGCGCGGAATTCTGGGGCAGGCTCACCAGCCTGGTCGGTGCGTCCGCGCTGAGCGAGGGAGTGCCGAAGCTCGTCGGCCGCGACGACGAAGACGACGACTGCACGACGAAGGTCGGCAATGATCCGCTGGATTCGCTCGGCAGAGCGACCGGCGGGACGGCACACCTCTGCCCGGGCGACATCGAGGGCGATGCCAAGAGGATCAGGCACGACCCACCTGGCTGGGAAACGGGTGCCGGAAACGCGCGCAGTCATCTGATCGGACGGCAGTTCGGCGGTTCGAATCAGCCGGATAACATCGTCACCTTCAACCATAAAAACGGAAACAGCTGGGCTGGTATGTTGACCTACGAGATGGAGATCGCCAAGGCGGTGAAGAACCGCGGCGAGGAAGTCTACTACCGTGTTGTGCCGCTCTATGACGGCGCAAACGTGGTTCCGAGCGCGATATCTATGTTCGCGGTGGGGAACAAGGGTTTGTGCATCGACGTGACGATCAAGAACGGAACAACTCCCGATCAACAAGGGGGGCAGCGCTGTGCCTGACTACGAAAAGGTCTTCAAGGGTGTCGATCCGGTGTTCCGGCCGATCGACTGGGCTGCTGTCGAGGGTCGGCTCGGGATATCGGTTCCGGTCGACTATCAGGAGTACGCGAACAGTTACCCGGCCGTGAACATCGATCGCTTCCTTAATGTATTGCATCCTTCCTGTGGTAATCCCGAACTCAACCTGGTTGAGCAGAGTCCGGTCATCAGAAATATGTGGTCCGCGCTGTACGAGCGATCCGACGGTGATTTTCCGCATCCCATCTTTCCGGCTCCCGGCGGCCTTTTTCCGTGGGGATACAACGACGAGAATGGGTTCTACTTCTGGAAGACCGGCGGGGATCCGTCGTCCTGGACGGTGGTAGCGGTGGAGAGCCTCGAATGGTGGGAATACCCCGGCGGCTTCGGTGATTTCCTTTGCGGGTACGCCTCCGGCGAGATCATCTCTCCGGTGTATAAAGAGGCGCTCTGCGAAGAAGGCTATTCAGTTCAAGTATTTTCCTGATTTTCCTCGACCAGCGGAAAAGGTGACATGAGAACATTGCGACGTGCGGCCGTGCTAGCCGCCACCATGTCCTTGGCGGTGAGCGGCTTCGCGTCGGTGGCCAGCGCGACGCCCTCGGGCGACGCGCCGGTCGCGGACTCGGTGGCGCTGCAGAGACCGAAGGAGCGCGTGGCCCAAGACAAAGACGGCCGCGTGCTCCTTTATGTGCGAGGCACCGACGAAGCAGCTCTCCACCGCGCGGTGCGGGCTGTCGACGGCACTGTTTCGGCTGCGCAGTCCGGTCAGGTCCGGGCCGCGGTCGCGGCGGACCGGGTCGGCGAGCTCGCCAAACAGCCAGGGGTGCACGGGATCCAGCGACCGACCAAGGTGCTGCCCGCGGCCGTCACCTCCGAAGGCGTTGCCGCGTCGGGTGCGGACGCTTGGATCCAGGCCGGGAACAAGGGCGCCGGCGTCAAAATCGGGATCCTGGACGTCGGTTTCGGCGGGCTGGCCCAGGCACAGGCGGCCGGTGAGTTGCCTTCCGGCACTCAACTGGTGACCAACGGGTCGAACTGTCTCGACGCGACAGTGGACGACGACCACGGTGTCAACGTCGCCGAGGTGGTCCACGACATGGCGCCGGACGCCACGCTCTACTTGTCCTGTGTCCAGGACACCATGGGATTCGGTCCGGCCAGCGATTGGCTCCAGCAGCAGGGCGTCCAGGTCATCAGCGCGGCGATTTCGGTGCCCGGTTCGGGCCGGGGCGACGGCACCGGGCCTGACGCGAACAGCCCCGCGCAGGTTGTGCAGCGATCGCGGCAGGCCGGGATCCTGTGGTCGACGGCCGCGGGCAACTACGGTCAATTGCACTACGCCGGGCAGGCCGCGGATCGCAGCGGCAACAACGGCTGGGTCGAATTCAACGGGAACTCCGAGGTCAACAGTTTCGCGCTGGGCTCGGGACTGACCGCGACAGCGACCCTGCGCTGGGACGCGTGGCCGGTCACCACTACCGACCTCGACCTGTACGTCACAGACCAGGCAGTCGCCCCGGCCGGTGCCAATGATCCGCATGTCGTCGCCAGGTCGACCTTGTCCCAGCGCGACACCACCGGGGGCGCTGCTCCGGTCGAAGAGACCACCTTCACCAACAACACCGGGTCCGCTGGCAGCTTCTACCTGTGGGTGAAGAACAACAACGCCCCCTTCACCATGCCGTTCGACCTCTATGTGACCAAGCGGGGCGGCGGATCGTTGCAGTGGCCAACCCCGGCCGGAAGCATCGCCGAGCCGGCCAGTTCTCCCTACGCTTTCGCGGCCGGCGCCACCAAACCCGCTTCCGGACAGCTTGAGCTCTACAGCAGCCGCGGCCCCACCGTGGACGGCCGGAACAAGCCGGACATTACCGGCTTCGACGCGGTCAGCACGGCGACCTACGGTCCGGGCGGCTTCTCCGGAACTTCGGCCGCGGCCGCGCACGTCGCCGGTGCCGCGGCGCTGTTCAAGGGCGCTAACCCGCAACTCGACGCTGCTCAGCTCGAATCTCTGCTGAGGGCCAAGGCAAAGCCGGTCTCCGGCGGATCCGCCAACGACTGGGGCGCCGGCGTTCTCGCGCTCGGTTCGCCCGGCTCCGCCCCCGCCGCGATCCCCGGCGGCTACACCCCGGCCACCGACCCGACCCGGATCCTGGACACCAACACCGCTGTCGGCGGCCATCAGCGCAGATTCACCGCTGGGGAAACCTTCACCCTCGGGATTCCCGGTGTCCCCAACAACGCCACCTCGGTGGTTCTCACCGTCACCGCCGGGCTTTCCGACGGGCCGACCGAGTTGCAGTTCACCGGGGAGGCCCCGGGAACGGTGCAGCCGATCAGGTTCCCGCTCCAGACCAACCGGCAAACGGCCTTGACCATGGTCGTACCGCTCGGCGGCGACCACGCGGTACGGATCCGCAACACCGCGGGCACGCCGGGCGTAGTCATCGACTACGCGGGCTATTTCAGTCCCGACGGTCCTGGCACGTACACCGCGGTCCCCGGCGGGACCCGCCTCTTCGACACCCACGGGTCCGCCGGAGCGCGAACCACCGCGCTCGGATCCGGGGAAGAAGTACCACTGCAGATCCGCGGGAATTCCGGAGTTCCAGACGCCGCGACCGCGGTGGTGGTCAACCTTTCCGCGGAGGAAGCGACCGCACCGGCCACGATTGCCGCCTATCCGCAGACCTACCCGGCCGGTCAGAGCAGCCTTTACCTCAACGTCGGGCAACGGCGATCGAACCTGGCCATCGTGCGGATCGGCGACGACGGCAAGATCCGGCTGCGCAACTCCGCGGGACTCACTCACGCGGCAGTGGATCTGCTCGGCTGGTTCGCCCCCGGGACCGGTGCCAAATACGTGCCGACGCTGGGTGCCGCGCGAGTGCTCGACACCGGTACCGGAACCGGTGTCCCTCGCGGGTCCCTGAACCGCGGCGGTACGGCTACTGCTCAGGTCGCGGGGGTGGGAGGAGTTCCGCTCGGCGCGAGCGGCGCGCTCCTGACCGGTTCGGTTTCCGACAAGATCGTCACCAGCGGAGTGTCCTTCTACGCTCCGGAGACCGGGTGGGCCAACGCGCCGGCGTTGCTGGCCGACCAGGGACAGTTCGCCCCGGCTACCGCGGTGGTCCCGCTTGGCGCGGGAGGAAAGCTGACGGTGGCGAACGGTGACGGCGCGGTCGAAGCTTCGGTTGACGTGACCGGCTACTTCGTCGGGGGCGCGACGGCTGCCGCGCCTGGCAATTGCGTCGCGCCGTCCTCCGAACCCGGATTCCTGTCGATTCTGGACGGACGGGCGGAGACGTCTCTCGCCAAATGGGGTCCGGACAGCGCGCAGCGGGACGGCTGCGAGTTCGGCACGCTCGCGGGTTCGGGAGGTCCTTGGAACCCGTCCGACATGTACGACAACGACTACACGCTCCGCGTGGACTGGAAGGCCACCGGGAACAACTCGGACTCCGGACTGAAGATCGGGTTTTCCCGGAGTCCTGGCGCGCTGCCGGGCGTCCAGGTCGCAATCGGTGGTTCGTCCTCGGCTCCGACGGACGCGACCGGCGCGATCAAGGGTGCGCAGGCTCCGCTGGTTTCGGCGGCCAAGCCCGTCGGGGAGTGGAACACCTTCGAGGTCACGCTCGCCGGGCCCAAGGTCACGGTGCTGCTCAACGGCACGAAGGTCAACGAGTACACCCAGCCGGGGGGCTTCGCGCGGCGCACCATGATGCAGTTGCTGGGCGGGGGAGCCGGAGACCAGGTCAAATTCCGGAACCTTCGGGTTCGCTCCAACCGGGTTTCCGGCAGCGACCTGATCACTGGTCTCGGCGGTTCTTGCCTGGACCTGGCGGGCGGCGTTCCGTCCAGTTCCACCATCCAGATGTACGGCTGCAACGGCGGTGTCGCCCAACAGTGGACTGCGAGCGATCTGTCTCTGCACGCAGCGGGTCAATGCCTTGACACCCAGAACGCCGGAACTGGCGCGGGCACCCGGGTCGTCGCGGTGAATTGCTCAGGAGGACCGACCCAGGAATGGCAGGTCTTCTCCGACGGCCGGATCTTCAACTTGGCCGCGGGCCGGTGCCTTGCCGCGTCCGGATCGACGAACGGATCGGCGGTGACGATCCAGGACTGTACTGGTCAAGCACAGCAGATCTGGGGCTTCGCGCACCGCGATGCTCTCGCCGGCCAGGTCGTCAACAGTGCTGGAAGCTGCCTGAACGTGACGAACCGCGTGGTCGCCGATGGCGCGGCGGTCGCCGCGGCGGGTTGTGTTCTGTCCCTTTCGGACACTTGGACGTTCGGCCCGGGAGACTCGATCAGGGCGCTCGGGCGCTGTCTTGACCTCAAGGGAGGGGCGCTGGCCGACGGAACCCAGGTGATCGACAACACCTGCAACGGTGACGCGGCAACCCAGAAATGGGAGCTTCGCCCCGACGGCACCATCGTCAACTCGAAGGCGGGCAAGTGCCTTGACGCCGCACAGGGCGCGGCTTCGGCGACAATCCGGGCCTGCGCTGGTTCGGCGTCCCAAGCATGGGCGCCGCAGCGCCTTTATCCGCACAAGGGCCGGATGCTCGGCGTGCTCGGAAAGTGCATTGACGTCAAGAACAACGTCGATGCCGATGGAACTCCTGTCCAGCTGTACACCTGCAACGGCAGCGTGGCTCAGCAGGCGACCGCGCAGAACGACGGGACCATTCGGATGAAGAGCCGGTGTCTCGACGTGACGAACGGAGCTACCGGGAACTCCACGCCTGTCCAGCTGTACACCTGCACCGGAGGCAACGCGCAGCGTTGGTTCCAGCGGCCGGACGGGCAGATCGAGAACCCGGCGTCCGGGCGGTGCCTGAGCACTCAGAACGCCGGTGACGCCGATGAGACGCGGCTGGTGCTGTTCGATTGCCAGTACGCGCCGAATCAGCGGTGGAGCGTCGATTTCGACTAGGTGAGCAAGTCTCTGGGGGATTGAGGACCGAATCTGTCCTCAATCCCCCATAGCTTTCCCCCATGACCGAGACCCCGTTCCGGATCCACATCCCGCAGTCCGACCTCGACGACCTCAACCGCCGCCTCACCGACACCCGCTGGCCGGACCCCTTCGAAGACCCGGCCTGGGAGCTCGGCATTCCGGTGTCCGAAGTCCAAGACCTCGCCGGCTACTGGCGCCTAGGCTTCGACTGGCGCGCCCAGGAAGAACGCCTCAACGGTTTCCCCCAGTTCACCACCACCATCGACGGTGCCAATATCCACTTCCTGCACCTCGAATCCCCCGAACCGGACGCCATCCCGCTCATCCTCACCCACGGCTGGCCGGGCTCGATCGTCGAATTCCTCGACCTCATCGGCCCGCTCGCCGACCCCCGCTCGTACGGCGGCGACCCAGCCGTCGCGTTTCACGTGGTCGTTCCGTCCGTGCCCGGGTTCGCCTTCTCCGGCCCGGCCCCCGACCGCGGCTGGGGTCCGGCTCGGACGGCTCGTGCCTGGGCGGAGTTGATGTCCCGGCTCGGGTACCAGAACTTCGGCACCCACGGCGGAGACTGGGGCGCGTTGATCTCCCGCGAACTCGCTGTCCAATTCCCTGACCGGATCATCGGAGCGCACGTGACGATGCTGCCGTCCGCGGTAGCCCGGGAAGAAGCCGATCTTGACGGGCTCAGCGGGGCGGAGCTGGCGAAGGGGCAACGGTCGCTGGCGAAGTCGCGGGCCTTCCAGCGGACCGGGATCGGCTACGCGATGATCCAGTCCACCAAGCCGCACACGCTTGCCTACGGCCTCACCGACTCCCCGGCGGGACAACTGGCCTGGATCGCCGAGAAGTTCCGGGCTTTTTCGAACACCGACCACGACCTGATCGACCGCGACGATCTGCTCGCCAACGTGTCGATCTACTGGTTCACCCGCACCGCCGCGTCGTCCGCGCGGATCTACGCCGACCAGGATGTCCAGTGGGGCGCACCCTTGCCGAAGTCGACCGTGCCGACCGCGGTCGTGGTGTTGCCGGACGACATTGGCCTTCCGCTGCGGCATCTGGCCGAGCGCAGCGACCGGATCGTGCGGTGGACCGAATTCCCGCGCGGCGGGCACTTTCCGGCGCTCGAAGAACCCGACCTGCTGATCGAGGATCTTCGAGCGTTCTTCGCCGCGGAAAGCTAGAGGTAAAGCTAGAGGTACTGCCCGGTTCCGGTGATGCCGTGCCCGTGGCCCTCGCCCGGGTGGCCGGCGGAGCCGGACGAGCCCGCGGGCAGGCCGCGGCGCATCTGCTCCAGCTGGACCCGCGCGGCCATCTGCTGGGCGAACAGCGCGGTCTGGATGCCGTGGAACAGCCCCTCCAGCCAGCCGACCAGCTGGGCCTGCGCGATCCGCAGTTCGGCGTCCGAGGGGGTGTGGTCCTCGGTGAACGGGCGGACGAGACGTTCCAGTTCCTCGCGCAGTTCGGGCGCGAGGGCCTCTTCCAGTTCGCGCACCGACGTCTGGTGGATCTCGCGGACCCGGTTGCGGCTGGCGTCGTCCAGCGGTGCGGCGCGGACCTCCTCCAGCAGCTGCTTGATCATGGTCCCGATGCGCATCACCTTGGCCGGTTCCTCGACCAGGTCGCCGACGGACTCGTTCTCCTCGCCCTCGGGTGCCGGCTGCGCGGTGCCGACCGGGACCCCGTCCGGTCCGACGACGACCACGCGCGGCGCGTCCGCGTCCCCGGCTGCGCCCGTTCCCCCGAAGTTCGGCTCGCTCATATGCTCCATCCCCGTCGGTTAGCGGTCCTGACCCGAGCCTAGCGGCCGTTCGGGCAGTTCTGCCCAACCCCGCGGCAACCGCGAAACCGCACGTCCGTACGGTGTCCCCATGGCGTTCGACGTCGCTCGTATCCGTGGGCTCTTCCCCGCGCTTGGCGACGGCTGGATTCACTTCGACGGCGCCGCCGGAATGCTCGTGCCCGAACAGGTCGCTTCGGCCGTTTCGACCGCTATGCGGGCTCCGGTGTCCGGCCCGGGCGGAGCATTTCCGGCCTCCCAGCGGGCGGAAAGCATCGTCACCGCGGCCCGCCGGGCCGTGGCCGATCTGGTCGGGGCGGACCCGGCCGCCGTCGTGCTCGGGCCGAGCGCGCCGGTCCTGTTGCGCAGGCTCGTCGACGCGCTCGCCGAACGCTGGACGATCGGCGACGAGATCGTCGTCTCCCGGCTCGACGAAGAGGCCAACATCGCGCCGTGGCGGCGGGCGGCGAAACGGGTCGGCGCGGTCGTGCGGTGGAGCGAGATCGACATCGAGACCTGCGAGCTGCCCGCGTGGCAGTACGAGAACCTCGTGTCCGCGCGGACGAAAGCGGTGTCGGTGACGCTGGCGTCCGGGTCCGTCGGGACCCGGCCGGACGTGCCCACGGTCATCGAGTTCGCCAAACGCGTCGGCGCGCTCGTGGTGGTCGACGCGACCTACGCGGCCCCGTTCGTGCCCCTTGACCTGCAAGAACTCGGTGCCGATGTGATGGTCGTGTCCGCTCCCTCGTGGGGCGGGCCCTCGGTCGGCGCGCTCGTGTTCCGCGAGCCGGAGCTGCTGGAACGCATCGCGTCGGCGTCGCTCGACCCGGCCGCCACTGGACCCGCGCGTCTCGAACTCGGCCCGCACGCGTATCCGCTGCTGGCCGGTCTCGTCGCGTCCATCGACTACCTCGCCGGCCTCGACGACGCCGCGACCGGCTCCCGCCGCGAACGCCTGGTGACGTCGCTCGGCTCGGCCAAGTCGTACCACGCCGGCCTGCTCGCGCAGCTGTCCACGGAACTGCGCTCGCTGCGGCACGTGATGGTGATCGGCGACGCGATGCGCCGGATTCCCGCGCTCGCGTTCGCCGTGGCCGGCGCGAAAGCGTCCCAGGTCGCCGAGTACCTGGCGTCGCAAGGCCTGTGCGCGTTCGCCGACGACGGCACCAGCGGCGTGTTCGCGTCGCTGGGCGTCGGCGAGGTCGGCGGAGCGGTGCGGATCGGGCTCGCGCACTACTCCAACGTGTTCGAGATCAATCAGCTGGTGCGGGTGCTCGAAGAACTGCGCTGAGGCCCGGCGTCACGACTTCGCGGCCAGCAGGACCTTCCCGAAGATGCTGCCCTCCTCGAGCATCCGGTGCGCGGACGCGGCCTCGGCCATCGGCACCACGTGGCCGACGATCGGCCGCACCGAACCCTGTTCCACCAAGGGCCACAACCGATTCCGGACATCCGCGACGATCGCCGCTTTCTGGTCCAGCGGACGGGAGCGCAGCCCGGCCGCGAACACGCTCGCGCGTTTGCCGAGCAGCTTGCCGATGTTCAGCTCGCCCTTGATCCCGCCCTGCATGCCGATGATGACCAGACGGCCGTCCGCGGCGAGCGCGTCGACATTGCGGTCCAGGTACTTCGCGCCCATGTTGTCGAGGATGACGTCGGCGCCCTTCGTCTCGGCGCGCAGCACCTCGACGAAGTCCTGTTCCCTGTAGTTGATCGTGATGTCCGCGCCGAGCTGGCGGCAGCGTTCGAGCCGCTCAGACGAACCCGCGGTGACCGCGACGGTCGCGCCGAGCGCCTTGCCCACCTGGATCGCGTGCGTGCCGATGCCGCCCGCGCCGCCGTGCACCAGCAACACCTGGCCTTCGCCGAGACCGGCGTGCATCACGACATTCGCCCAGACCGTGCAGGCCACCTCGGGCAGCCCGGCCGCGGCGACCGTCTCGATTTCGGCGGGCACCGGCAGCAGTTGCCCGGCCGGGACGGCGACGCGCTCGGCGTACCCGCCGCCGGCGAGCAGCGCGCACACCTCGTCGCCGACCTGCCAGCCCTCGACGCCCTCGCCGAGTTCGGCGACGGTGCCGGAGCATTCGAGGCCGAGGATGTCGCTCGCCCCGGGCGGGGGCGGATAGTTGCCTTGCCGCTGCAGCAGGTCGGCGCGGTTCACCGCGCTGGCCGTGACGTCCAGCAGCACCTCGCCGGGACCGGGTTCCGGATCGGGGACCTCAGTCCATTCGAGCACGTCAGGGGCACCGGGTTCGCGGATAGTGATCGCGTGCATGCGCCCGACTGTATCCCGGGTCAGCCGAGGTCGTTGGTGCTGAAGGTGTTGCAGCTGGCGGGCTGGCCGGTGCGGTAGCCGGTGGTGAACCACTTCTCGCGCTGCGCCGAGGTGCCGTGCGAGAAACTCGACTTGTCGACGTGACCGTTGCCGAGGTTTTTCTGGATGTAGTCGTCGCCGATCCGGGACGCGGTGTCGAGCGCGCGCGAGATGTCGTCCTGCGTGACGTCCTGGACCAGCGGCTTCCCGGAGCTGGTCGGGGTCGTGCTGGCGTGGTTGGCCCAGACGCCCGCGTAGCAGTCGGCCTGCAGTTCCAGCCGGACCGAACCGGACGTCGGCCCGGTGCCGGTGCCGCGCTTGGACGTGCCGGTGAGGTTCTGCACGTGGTGGCCGTATTCGTGAGCCAGCACGTACGCCTCGGTGAACAGGCCGCCCTTCGCGCCGAAGCGGGTCTTCAGCTCGTTGAAGAACGTGAGGTCGATGTACACGTACGAGTCGGCCGGGCAGTAGAACGGCCCGGTGTCCGAGGTCGCGCCGCCGCAGCCGGTGCGCACGCCGCCGCTGAAAAAGCGGGTGGTCGCCTTGCGGTAGGTCTGGCCGGAACGGGAGAACTCCTGCGTCCAGTAGTCCTGGATGGAGTTGACGACCGCGACGATCGCGCAGTCGTGGTCGCGGTTTGCGTCGGCTCCGGTCTTGCACTTCTTCGCGAGCGTGCCGGCGTCCAGCTGCTGCCCGGACTGGACGTCGCCGAGCCCGAGCCCGCCCGCCGCGGGCGAGGTGCCCGTGCTGTGCACGCCGCCGAACTGGGACATCAGGAAGTAGATGACCAGGCCCACGAGGCCGAGTCCGCCGCCGCCGAGGGCCACGCGGCCGCCGATGCCGCCGCCGCCTCCGCCGCTGCCGCGCATGTCCTGGATCTCGGAAGCGTCCAGATCCGCGTTGTCGTCGAATCGCACGCGGAAAGGGTAGCCGCAAACCCGGGAACGAGGCTGGGTGCGGCCCCTGCGCTGGGGGCCGCACCCAGGTACTACCGAGGTTTCGTTGAACAGCGGTTGGCCACCTGCCGGGCTGGCGTCCGGCGCTGCCTTCGCGGTGCCGAGGCCGCGAAGAGAAGCAGCGGCATAACGACGCCGGGTGCGCATGGCCGATGCCGGAGCGCACGGAGTGCTCGTGCTGTTCGCAATCGCGACCGAACCGGAACGGGGCCGTGCCGATCGCGGGGACACAGCGAGCGGTCAACCGCGGGAATTACCTGCCATGCCACCACCTGGCCTTTCCCGGGGGGAGACCGGGCCGGCGTGCCCTTCGGCGCGCTCCGGGATCCTCGTCGTCCCTCCGCTGCCCCCGAGGATGCGCTTCTTCGCGCCGAGTCTCAACCTTTTCGTAACCCTCCATTGGGGGAAGTTCGCCGGAAATTTTCACCGCGGGCCGGGACGGCGGTCGCGAAACGGGCCTTCTACGCTTCCGGACATGAGCGATGACCAGGACGTGCGCTGGCTCGACCCGGCAGAACAGCACGCCTGGCGGGCCTACATCGTCGCCTCGCTGCGGCTGCGCCAGCGGCTGCACCGCGAACTGGCCGAAAGCCACGGCATCTCGCTCGCCGATTACGAGGTCCTGGTGTGCCTGAACCTCGTGCCGGACCGATGCACGCGGATGACCGAACTGGCGGCGCAGCTGGGCTCGACGAAGAGCAGGCTGTCGCACCAGATCGGCAAACTGGAAGCGGCCGGGCTGGTCACCCGCCGCCCGGACCCGGAGGACAAACGCGGCGTGCTGACCGAGCTGACCGACGCCGGCCAGCGCGTACTGTCCGAAGCCGCCCCGACGCACGTGCGCGGCGCCCGCGAGCACCTCATCGACCTGCTGACGCCAGCCGAGCAGGCCGCGGTGGCCACGGCGTTCACCCGGGTCCTCGAACACCTGGACGACGTCGAAGGACGGCGCGATACCCTGACGTAGAAGGAAGCGTGGCAGAGCGGCCGAATGCAGACGCCTTGAAAGCGTCCGTAGGGAAACCTACCGGGGGTTCAAATCCCTCCGCTTCCGCTTGACGCCTCGAGTGTCCGGCCCCGGATTCCGCGCCTGCAGCGGGGACCGGGGCCGTTTTCGTCAGCTGCCCACGGGCGGCAGCCGCGGGTACCCTGGCGCGTGCTGTGCGCCGGGTTCCCGTGGAGTCTTCCGTCATTCGCGACGTCGGCTACGACGCCGCGAAGTCGGTGCTGGAAATCGGGTTCCACAACGGCAGCGTGTACCGCTACCACCTCGTGCCCGCCCGGGTGCACCGTGAGCTGATGGCCGCCGACAGCCCGGGGCGCTACCTCAACCAGGAGATCAAGCCGAGGTTCCCGGGTCAGCCTGTGGAGTGATTGCGGCGTCAGGCTTTCTCTGCTTCGCGCTGGGCGATCCGGGCCTGGACTTCCGGACGGCGCAGCGGCGGCACGGTCGCCGGCGGCTGGCGGCGCTGCGGGAGTTCTTCCAGCAGCCGCGCGGTGATCTGGGCGATTTCGGCGACCGCCGCTTCGAACGGTTCGCGCGTCGCGTCCGAAAGGGACTGGACTCCGGTCACTTTGCGCACGTACTGGCGTGCCGCGGCTTCGATCTCTTCCGTGGTGGCGGCGGGCTGCAGGCCGCGGAGCGTCGTGATGTTTCGGCACATGTGGTTCAGGGTACGTCTCTGCGGCTGACCGCATCACACTCTAGGGCCAACCTCGTTGACGGGGTCCGAGACCGCCCGGCAACCTTGATGAAGTGCCCCTCAGACCACGTTCTCCCCGGCTCAGCCGCCCCGTTCCGGAAGTTCCCTCCGACACCCCGATTCCCGAGCAGGCCTGGCACCGCGTTCCCGCCGACGAACTGGTCACGCTCGTTTCCGTTGTCCTGATGGCACAAGGCTTTCCCGAAGAGCGGGCGCGTCCGGCCGCGGAGGCGTTGTGCCACGGCGATCTCACCGGCGCGCCCGAAACCGGCGTCGGGGAATTGACCCGCGTGCATCTGCCCGCGATCGAAAACGGATTGGTCAGTCCTGGTGCGCAGCCGTTGCTGATCGCGGACCGCGGGGCTGCGGCGCTCATCGATTACCGTCGTGCGTCCGGATTGTGGGCGGTCGGCGATGCGATGGATCGTGCGGTGCAGCGGGCTGGGCGGTTTGGCGTCGGGCTACTGTCGGTGCGCGGGGTGGGGCCGTTCGGCCGGGTTGGGCATCATGCCGCCCGGGCTTTGCCGCACGGGATGATCGGGATCGTGATGGCGGCTGGGGGGTATGCGGATCAGCCGGTGCATCCGTTGGGGATGGCCGCTCCGGCTGGGGCTTATCCGGAGTTCGTGTTTGACATCGATCTTGCTGATGCCGCTCGGAATCCGCAGTTCGCTGGGTTCGCGTTGATGGTGGACGTGCTGGCGGGGGTGTTGTCCGGGGTGGCTGATCATGAGCACGACACCGGGTTGCTGGTGATGGCGATCGCTCCGACGACGTTGCGGAGTGCGGATGGGTTTTACCGGGCGGCCAGTGCGGTGTTCGGGAGCATGCTCGGGTGGGAGGGCGGTGCGCCGGTGCGGTATCCCGGGTGGCGGGAGGCGCAGTATTTGGAGCAGTGCCGGGCGTTGGGGGTGCCGTTGCCGGGGGCGGTGCGGAGGCAGTTGGATTCGTTGGCGTTGAAGTTGGGGAGGGCGCCGTTGACCACTGTGGGGTGAGTGGGTCTGGGGCTCGCGGGCGGCTCGTCGCCCGGGGGGCGACATTGCGCGTGGGGAGTGGGTGGGGCACCCCGAAGCTGATTGTGATGACGTTCGGCGGGTGCTTTTCCCAGTAGGGAAAACGCCCTTACAAACAACCCCC
>NZ_JBVJOE010000002.1:870310-1218980 GCF_055583325.1 Amycolatopsis sp. NPDC104775 | reverse complement strand
CACGGCACGGCACGGCACGGCACGGCACGGCACGGCACGGCACGGCACGGCACGGCACGGCACGGCACGGCACGGCACGGCACGGCACGGCACGGACGAGCATGCCCTGGCTGAGAACGGCTGAGAATTCTCAGCTGATTCTTCTCAGGAAAGCCTGAGGGTTTTCCACAGGCTGTTCATAAGCACGGGCGCGAGTCTGGGTTCATGACCGAGAACGAGAACCGGCCCGGCCCCGCTGCCCCCGGTGGGCGCCAGCCGCACCAGAGCAGTGAGCAGTACGGCCAGTACCGGGCCGGGTCGAGTCCGTTCGCGGGCGGACAGGGCGATCCGCGCGAGGTCGGAGGCGGGCAGGCCGGAGCGCTTGGCGGGCAGCAGACGGCTGCCAGCGTTCAGCGGTCTGAGCCGGGCAGTGCTCAGCAGCCGTCCGGCGGGGCTCAGCCATTGGGACCAAGCGCTCCACAGCCGAGCACTGTCCGGCCGAGCACGACTCCGTCAGCACAGCCGACTGCCGCCGCGCAGCCCGGGCCGAGCGCCACGCCTTTGCCGGACCCGGACGCCCAGCACCAACCCGGCACTCCGCCCCGTCAACCCGTTGCCCCGCAACACCAACCGGGCTCGGCACATCCTCAATCCAGCCCCGTGCGCCAACCCACCGCCGTGCCACAACCCGACACCCAGCACCACCAACCTGGCACCCCACACCAACCCGGCACCCCGCACTACGGACCAATGCCCCAGCCCGCGCAGCCACCCGCAGCCCTGGCTAGTCCGAAGAAACGCCCCGGCCGTCTGCCCGTCCTCATCGGAGCCACCGCACTCGCCGCAGCGCTCCTCGGTGGCGGTGCTGGAGCAGCGATCGTCGGGCTGACGAGCGGTTCGAGCGCGCCCTCGACCACGGCGTCGTCCTCCGCCACCGGGCAGACAGTCAGCAACACGACGGCTTCCGGGGACGTCAGCACGGTCGCCGCGAAGGTGGTGCCCAGCGTCGTTCAGGTGAACGTCACGACCGGGCGGGGCACGGCGATCGGGTCGGGCGTCATCCTCACCGCCGACGGCCGGATCCTCACCAACGCGCACGTCGTGCAGGGCGCGCAGACCGTCACAGTCACCACGTCGGACGGCAAGAAGTATCAAGCCAACGTCGTCGGCTCGGACACCAAGAGCGACATCGCGGTGCTGCAGGCGCAGGGCGCGAGCGGGCTCACCGCCGCGACACTCGGCGATTCGAGCAAGCTCGCGGTCGGGCAGCAGGTCATCGCGATCGGGTCGCCGGGCGGGCTGCAGAACACCGTCACCACCGGCATCGTCAGTGCGCTCAACCGGCCGCTTTCCGACGTCGGGGGCGGAGGCGGCGACCAGCAGAACTCGCCGTTCGGCAGGCAGACGTCGAACGTCACGTCCGGCCCCAGCTACACCGCCATCCAGACCGACGCCTCGATCAACCAGGGCAACTCGGGCGGCGCGCTCGTCGACAGCCAGGGCCGGGTGATCGGCATCAACTCCGCGCTCTACAGCCCGAACTCTTCGGCGGGCAGCGTCGGGATCGGGTTCGCCATCCCGATCAACGACGCGAAGAAGATCGTCGACCAGATCGGGAACGGCTGACCGAAAGCAGGGAGGCGGACCGTGGTCGGGGCGGCCCGCCTCCACTCCTCACACCTGGGACGGTGAGGAAACCTGGCCGCTCTCTCCGGGAATTCGGGGCCCGGAGAGAGCGGCTTCTTCACGCGCCCGGCAGCTCGTAGGCCAGCGTGAACGTGTGCTTGCCCGCTTCGTCCGCAGCGATTTCGGCCGTTCCGGAGATGCCCGCCAGCTCGTCCGTGCCCGAGCCGGGCAGCAGAACCAGCGACAAACCCTCGTCCCCCGCCGTGTGCCGGAGGACGAAGCTTCCCTTCCGCCCGTCGACCGAACCGGTGAACCGCTCGAAGGCGACGTACGCGCGCGACGTCTCGTTCGACGCCGTCAGCATCTCGACCCGGCTGGTCCCCTCGACCGCCCCGGTGAACGTCTTCTCGATCAACACCCGCGCGAACGCCGTGCCCTCGGCCTCGTCCTGCGCCTGCGGCTCCCATTTGTCCAGTTCGAACGCGGCGACGGCGGTCCTGGTCATGCTGTTGCTCCTCTGCCGGAAACTCGATCCCGCCCAGTCAACCGCAGATACCTGCCATCTCCTGTCAGGTATCTCAACGCCGCCGGTTGCCGAACAGCCCGCGCGAGAACTCCCGGCCGAGCGAACTCGCCGCCGAGCGCATGAACGACTTCACCGCCGGGTTGCTCAACACCTGCGAGAGCATCCCCGGCTCGTCCTTCTCCGGCTTGGGCGCGGCCGGCGCCTCGGGTTCCGGCGCGGAATCCGGGGCTGGCACGGCTTTCGCCGCCAACTTCTCGTACGCCGACTCGCGGTCGATCGTCTCCGCGTACTTCGCGTTCAGCTCCGACGACGCGACCGCCGCCCGGATCGCGTCCGCCCCGATCGACCCCATCTTCGACCGCGGCGCGCGCAGCCGCGTCCACGCGACCGGCGTCGGCGCACCCCGTTCGGACAGCACGGTGACGATCGCCTCGCCGATCCCCAGCGACGTCAACGCCGACTCAAGGTCGTAGTGCGGCGACTTCGGATACGTCTTTACCGTGCGCGCCAACGCTTTCTGATCGTCCGGCGTGAACGCGCGCAACGCGTGCTGGACCCGTGCGCCGAGCTGGGACAGGACGTTGTTCGGGATGTCGGTCGGCAGCTGCGTGCAGAAGAACACGCCGACGCCCTTCGACCGGATGAGCTTCACCGTCTGCTCGATCCGCTCCAGGAACGCCTTCGAAGCGTCGGAGAACAGCAGGTGCGCCTCGTCGAAGAAGAACACCAGTTTCGGCTGGTCGAGGTCGCCCTCCTCGGGCAGCTCCTCGAACAGTTCAGCCAGCAGCCACATCAGGAAGGTCGAGAACAGCGCCGGTTTGGACTGCAGATTGTCCAGCTCCAGCAGGGTGATGACGCCCTTGCCGTCCTGCTGGCGCATCAGGTCGTGGACGTCCAGCTCGGGCTCGCCGAAGAACTCTTCGCCGCCCTGAGCCTCCAGATTGGACAGTGCGCGCAGGATGACGCCCGCGGTCGCCGCGGACACCCCGCCGATGCCCTTGAGGTCTTCCTTGCCCTCGTCACTGGTCAGATGGGTGATCACCGACCGCAGGTCCTTGGTGTCCAGCAGGGCGAGACCGCGCTGGTCAGCCCAGTGGAAGATGAGGCCGAGCGTCGACTCCTGCGTCTCGTTGAGCCCGAGCACCTTCGACAGCAGCACCGGCCCGAAGCTGGTGATCGTCGCGCGCACCGGGATCCCGGTGCCGCTGGTGCCGAGCGACAAGAACTGCACCGGACCCGCCTCGGGCGCCCATTCGTCGCCCAGTTCCGCGGACCGTTTCGCGGTGCGGTCGCTCGCCTCGCCGGGCGCGGACAGCCCGGACAGGTCGCCCTTGACGTCGGCCAGCACCACCGGGACCCCGGCCGCGGACAGCTGTTCGGAGATCAGCTGGAGCGTCTTGGTCTTGCCGGTGCCGGTCGCGCCCGCGACCAGGCCGTGCCGGTTCAACGTCGCCAGCGGCAGCCGGACAGCGGCCGACGCTTCGGTCTTCCCGTCGATCACCACCGCGCCCAGCTCGACGGCCGCCCCGTCGCTGACGTACCCCTGCGCGATCTCCGCCGCTGGTCCCGACGCTTGCTCGGCCACTGGCCGCACCCCGTTCCGAGTCCGAAATCACACCCCGCTGCACTGGCTGACCGAGCGTAACGCGCCGGAAGCCCAGGTGACGCCGCTGATATCCCCGTGTCGGGTTAGGGTGGTGCGGGTGAACGACCATCTTGTCTGGATCGACTGCGAGATGACGGGGCTCGACCTCGGCAAGGACGCGTTGATCGAAATAGCCGCGCTGGTGACCGACGCCGACCTGAACGTGCTGGGCGAGGGCGTCGACATCGTCATCCACGTCGACGACGCCAAGCTCGACGGCATGCCGCAGGTCGTCCACGACATGCACGCCAAGTCCGGCCTCACCGAAGAAGTCCGCGCCTCGACGACCACGCTCGCCGAGGCCGAGCAGCGCGTGCTGGAGTACATCCGCGAATGGGTGCCGGACCCGGCCAGCGCCCCGCTCGCCGGCAACTCGATCGCCACCGACCGCGGCTTCATCGCCCGCGACATGCCGGAGCTCGACAGCCACCTGCACTACCGGATGGTCGACGTCTCGTCGGTCAAGGAGCTGGTGCGCCGCTGGTACCCGCGGATCTACTACGCCAAGCCGGAGAAAGGCCTGGCCCACCGCGCGCTCGCGGACATCCGGGAGTCCGTCGGCGAACTCGAGTACTACCGCGCGATCGCCTTCGTCCCCCAGCCCGGCCCGACGAGCGACGAGGCCAAAGCCGCCGCCGCCGAAGTGCTGGAACGCCACCGAGGGTGACCCCCTGAAAAGCGCTCGCAGGCACCCGCTAGGATTGCTTCCAGCAAGGTGATCGCGAGATCTTTTGCCAGATGGTGGCTATAGCTCAGCTGGTAGAGCACCTGGTTGTGGTCCAGGAGGTCGCGGGTTCGAGCCCCGTTAGCCACCCGTACACCCCGGCTTCACCGAGATCTTTTTCGGCGAAGCCGGGGTTTTGTCGTTTCGGGGGTACCCTTGCCTGTGCCGATGTCGCACAGCTCACTGCGGCTCCCCTTCCCCTCCGCCGCCGTCGCGCCAGGCTCCGCCGACCGCGTTCACCGCGGGCCACCACCGCTGACCAGGGCTGTTGCCCCGGCGGACCGAAAAGGGGACCCCCCTGAAACGGGGCCTGAACGCCCTGCTAATCTTTTCCACGTCGCCGAGGGAAACCACAGCGGCGGGAAGCACCAAGCGCCATTAGCTCAATTGGCAGAGCAGCTGGCTCTTAACCAGCGGGTTCGGGGTTCGAGTCCCTGATGGCGCACCCTCACTCCCCAGGTCTTAAGATTCATCGACCTGGGGATTTTGATCTTCTGGAAGGTTTTCCTCCGGTTCCGGACTGTCCATTGTGGTCGTTGGCGAGCCCGAGACTTCGCGCCGACTGCTGCGGGACGATCGCCGCCGCGAACGTGTGGGTGCCGAAACTGTGTCACATCATGCGACTGCTGATATTCGTAGATCAGACCGCCAAGCCGACCGCGCCGACATACCGATCCGGTATCACGCATCCGGACCGGAACCTGCCGTTCGGGCGGTCGCTGGCCCAAGGAGCGATGAGGTCGATAGCGATTGACGTGACGACGTACTCGGCCATGATCTGTTCGAGGCGACGCCGGCTGACGACAAGCATCCGACCCAGACACTCGCGGCGAACACTGCCCACCCAGCGTTCAGCGATCGCGTCCGCCCGGAGCGCCCGAACAGGACTGCGCAGGACGCCGATGCCGACCAAGACGAATACCGCATCGAACGCAGTAGTGAACTTCGCATCGCGGTCACGGATCAGAAACCGCAGACCGTCCACGCGACCGTCAAGGTCCGTCAGCACATTCCGGACCTGCTGAACCACCCACTCCGCAGTCGGACGAGCGGTCACCCCTGCGACGTGGACACGACGACGGTCGTGTTCAACAAAGAACAACACGTACAACCGGCACAGCAACACCGTGCCGACGTAGGCGACCGATAGCGGAATGTCCTTGCAGTGCCAAAGATGTCTCGCAAACCAGTCTTCGGCGGCAGGAAGAGCGGTCGCAGCGCGATGCTCAGCGGTGCGGTTCTCTTTGTCCTGCAGGAGATCTGCGCGCTTGGCGATGGGTGCCGAGAGAACGTTGGCTGACACCACCGCGGTTGCTCGTCTCGTTCGGGCTGTCGAACGCGGGGGTCGCGTCGCCGCTCGGCGCGCCGAAGGGGGTGTGCGCGGCGCGTTTGAGGGTGATCGAGCTGATCCGTCCGGCCAGTGTGTCGGGGATTTCCCAGTCGCCGGGGACGCCGGTGAAACAGGCGTCGTGGGCGTGAGCGGCCCGCAGGATGGCGTCGGTGTCGTCGACAGTGAGGCCGGAGAAGCGGACTCGGGCCTTGCCGGGGCCGTCGAGCGCGACGACGCCGTCGCGCGGGCAGCCGCCGAGGCATTGGACGTGGCGGATGTCGACCTTGTCGCCGCGGAGGTGCTCGGCGATGGCGGGGGCGAGGGTGTGGCTGAATTCGCCACTGTGCTGGGGGTCGTAGCGGGGGCAGGTGGCGCAGACAAGCAGTGTCACGGATACCTCGGCGCGTGCTGAGTGCGGGGACGGTGCCGGGACGGGCGGCCGTGGCCGCGGGTGGTGGCGGCCGCCCGTCCCGGAGGGCGGGTCATGGCCGGTCGGCGGGTTCCTTGTGGAACTTGCCGTCCTTCATGATGGCGTGGAGTTTGGTCTTGTCCTGCAGGACGGTGATGTCGGCGAGCGGGTCGCCGTCGACGAGGAGCAGGTCGGCGAGGTAGCCGGGCTGGACCTTGCCGAGTTCGTCGGGGCGAAGCATGATCTCGCCGCCCTGCGCGGTCGCGGCGAGGATCGCTTCCATCGGGGTGAACTCGAAGCGTTCGACGAAGTGCTGCAGGTCGCGGGCGTAGGTGCCATGCGGGGTCCAGGCGAAGCCGTAGTCGCCGCCGGGCAGCACGCGGATGCCGCGCTTGTGCATTTCGATCATGGCGGCGGTGGCCGTCTCCAGTTCCCGTTTGTAGCCGGCGGCTTCGGCGGCTTCTTGGGGGTAGCCGAAGTCGGCTGCTTCGTACAGGGTCGCGACGAGCCAGTTCACGCCGGGCGCGACGAAGATCCAGTCCTTGGCGGATTCGAGCAGGTCCATGCCCTCCTCGTCGGTGAAGCTGGCGTGGTAGACGATGTCGACGCCGTGGCGCACGCACATTTTCACGCTTTCCGCGCTGCGCGCGTGCGCGCAGACCCGCTTGCCGCGGCGGTGTGCCTCGGTGACCGCCGCCGCGACTTCCTCGTCGGACATGTAGGTGTCCTCGGCGCGCTGGGTGCCGGTGATCTCTTCGCCGGTCATGGAGAGCTTGATCTGGTCGACCCCGATCTCGATGAGACGGCGCACGGCCTTGCGCATTTCCTCCGGGCCGTCGGCGAACCAGGTGATGCCCTTGACCAGCTCGCCGCCGGTGACCGCGATTTCCGGGCCGTTGGCCAGGTACCGCGGCCCGGGGAAGCGGCCGGCGTTGATGACGTCGCGGCAGACGACGTCGAGGCGGTCTTTGGCCGAGTCCGCGCCGAGGCACATCGTGTAGCCGGAATCGAGGTAGGACCGGGCGGACTCGATCGCGAACAGCAGGTGCTCCTCCACCGGAAGCGCGGCCAGACCGTCGAGGTCGCCGCTGTTGTTCCAGGTGAAGTGGGTGTGCGCGTCGCACAGCCCGGACATCAGCGTGCGGCCGCGGCCGTCGATCACGCGGGCGTTGCCGGCCGCGGCGGGGTCGACGGCGCCGACCGCAGCGATGCGGTCGTGGTCGACGAGCACGTCGCCGCGATAGGGGTCGGCCCGGTGGAGTCCAGAATGGACACGTCACGGAACAGAGTCTTGCTGGCGGGAACGGACATGGGGAACTCCTCGGCATTGAGGCGCAGAAGCGTTGCGATTACAGAAACTTCGTGAGCTGATCGGTGGTATCGGCGGCGGCTTCCAGCGCTGTCCAGTGCCCGACGCCGGGCAGGATCGACACGGTGGCGTCCCCGTGCGCGGCAGCGAGCGCCTGGCTCACCGCGGGCGGGCCGACTTTGTCGTCGGAACCGGTGATCAGCAGCAGCGGCAGATCCGCGGGAACCGCTCCCGGGTCGGTCGCGGCGGCGAGCGCTTCGCAGTTGCGGGCGTAGCCTTCGGGGTCCTGGCGCATCACCAGTTCCCGCACGAACGCGGCGACTTCGGGCTTGTCCCGCCTTGTGGTCTCGGACAGGGCATTGGCCACCACCCCGGGCGCGACGGCAGCGGTGCCTTGTTCGCGCAGGACCGCGGCGCGGTCTCGCTGGGCTTGCCGTCCCGCGTCGGCCGGTTCGGCGACCGCGCCCAAGAGCGCCAGGGCCGTCGCCCGCCGCGGATGCCGGGCCGCGAACGCGCGGGCGACGAGCGTGCCCATCGAATGCGCGACCACTGCCGCGGCGTCGACGCCCACGGCGTCGAGGACCGCCGCGAGGTCGTCCGCGTGGGACTCGATGCTGATCCCCTCGCGCAGCCCCGACCGGCCGGCCCCGGCGGCATCGACCCGGATCACCCGGAACCGTTCGGCCAGCGCTTGCGCCTGCACCTGATAGAAATTCGACGTGCCGCCCAGCCCGTGCACCATCAGCACTGCCGGGCCCGAACCCTCGACTTCGACCGCCAATTGAGCGCCGTTGATCCGCATTTCCGCTTCCTTTCCGCTCAGGCGATCCGGTTGCGCAGCGCGCCCAGACCGGAGACGGACACCTCGACGACGTCCCCGCGCTGCAGGAACTTCGGCGGCTCGAACCCGATCCCGACCCCGGCCGGTGTGCCGGTGGCGATGATGTCGCCGGGCAGCAGCGTGATCCCCGCCGACAGCGTCGCGATCAGCTCCGGGATGTCGAAGATCAGATCCTTGGCCAACGCCAGCTGCCGACTCTCCCCGTTGACCGAGGTCTCCAGCTCCAGCGCGGTCACATCCGGGACCTCGTCCGCGGTGACCGCGTACGGACCCATCGGGCAGTGCGTGTCCAGCGACTTGCCCAGCAGCCACTGCTTGTGGTCCCGCTGCAGATCCCGCGCGGTCACGTCGTTGACGATCGTGTAGCCCCACGGTGGAGCACTCGCTGCGCGCCTTCGTTGTCGACGGCGCCCGCGACGGCAGCCTCGGCCCCGGCGCGAAACTTCCCACCGAACGCGCCCTCGTCGAACAACTCTCCGCACCCCGCAGCGCCGTGCGCCGCGCCCTGGAAGCCCTGGAACGCGACGGCCTGGTCGTCCGCCACGTCGGCCGCGGCACCTTCCTCACCGAAGCAGCCGTCGGCCAGGTCGACGGAGCCCCCGCCGACACCAGCCCTGCCGAAATCATGCAAGTGCGGCAACTGCTCGAACCGCAAGTAGCCACTCTCGCCGCGCGCGTGGCCACGCAAGCCGACCTCGACCGCATCGCCCACTCCCTCGCCATGGGCGGCGAGGCCGCAGACTTCGAAAGCTTCGAACGCGCCGACGCCACCCTGCACCGCGCCATCGCCACCGCCGCCCACAACGGCCTGCTCATGAACATGTTCGACGTCATGAACACCGCCCGCGCCCTGCCCATCTGGGGCAACCTCAAACGCCGCACCTCGACCCCCGAACTGCGCGCCTGCTACCACCGCGAGCACACCGACATCGTGACCGCCCTGCGAGACCGCGACCCAGACGGCGCCGGCGCCGCCATGCGCCAGCACCTCCAACACGTCGCCGACAGCCTCCTCGGCCGACCCTGAACCGGCCGAGAGCGCCCGGCGCGCGAATTCCGCAGTACGGCGCGTTCACCAGCGACACCGTCTTCTTCGAGTGTCGAACCTGGCGATGGGCTCTACCACCCAGTGGCTCGCCGCGCTCGACCGGATCGCGAAGCTCGATGCCGACTGGGTCGCCCCCGGCCACGGCGATGTCGTCACGATCAAAGACCTGACCCTGTAGGGCTCGAAAAGTCGTCGCTGCAGCTCAGTCGGCGTATCGATACTCGTCGATGACTCCTGTGAGGAACCGGGTGCGCAAGAGTCTGCGGGTCCCGGAGTCCTGGACGACATCGGGCTGATCCTGGACGTCGGGAGGCCGCCGACCTCGGACCGGTGCGGCCGGTGCCTGTTGCGGTGCTCCTGATACTCGGCAAGGACCCGTCCGGTGTGCGCCTCGCTCATGACCAGAATGTGGTCGAGCACCTCGCGGCGAATGGTACCGATCACTCTTTCGCAATGAGCATTCATCCACGGAGCCTGGGGCGCGGCGAGGAGCACCTCGATCTCCTCGGCGTCGAAGGAGCCGGTGTACTTGCTGTCGCGATCGCGCGCAGCCGCCGTAGGCGGACGCCCAGCGCGTCGACCGTCGAGCGGTGTAGTCCCACTTTCTGGCGATCAGGAGGCGAATAATGATAGTAGAGCCAATCAGCAAGCTCTGGTTAAGAATTAAGCCCGACTATGACTCATGACCTCCAGACAATGAGGACGATGTCGAGGGCCTCAAGGATGAGTTGCTCGATTTCGTCTATGAACTCGGAGGCAAACGGAGGGCGCTCGGGGATGTCGAGCAGAACTTGCGGACTCGTGGCGGGATTCAGCTGGAGCGAGGTTCGCTGACCGCGTGGGCGCCAACGTGGACATTTGGGTAAAAGTCATCGACGACGCTTCGAAATGCAAGGTCATCGTCAAGGAGCACTCAAATATTTTGTTCCTGCATAAGACGAAGATCGTCAATGACGTGGCCGAGAATAAGTCAGCCTACGAGGCAGCTAATGCACAGGAGCAACAGGCGAGAGCCTGAGGCCCGATTTTCGGCGAGTACTACGCCACCAGCCGGGGCGAGTGCACCGGCAGGCTCGGATTGACCTTGTCGTAGTCCTTCTCCGCGACCTTCACCAGCGCGAAATCGCTGTAGGCACAAGTATTCTGGGCCTTCTCGCCGATCCTGCGGATGGTCAGCCAGCTGCTGTACGCCAGCCGACCGGTCCCGATGACCGTGCCGCTGGCCAGCCGATGAGCCGCCACGGTTGAAGGTCACCGCCGTCTCGAGCGGGAGACTGCCCGCGCTGCAGCCGTTGGCCTGGTTGCTTTCGCCGGTACTGGCGCAGTGCGCTGCTTGACCGAGATAAACGGCGCCTGCTCCGGTCGCCGTCAGCACACACCGGAGTGGGAGTGCTTCATCGCAGCGCGCCTCTCCGTGATGTCTTGCCGCGCACGCTCCACCGCACCCCACAGTCGGGTGACTGCTGGGGACGCCGACTGCACAGCACGACAAAGCACCAGCCAGACGGATGAGCGAACTTGAGCTACGCGGCTGAGTCGCGGGAACCGGCCGCACCGACATCAGGCAACGGACGCCGGCAGAGTTCGCGAGCTTCGTCGGCGGACAAGCCGAGCATGCGCAGCAGATCCTCGGCGACCTGGTCGGTCGCCTCCGCGGCGTCGCGACCGGGCTGGTCGTGCAGCAGCTGGCCGAGACACAACATGGCGCCGGCCACCGTGACCATGGCGAGTTCGGGGTCGCGCACCGTGAACCGGCCGGCGTCGACCGCGGCCTCGATGTCCCGGCGCGCCCGGGGGGCCAGCCCGCGCTCGGCCGTGGCCAGGGCGAGCCCGTTGTTCAGCAGCACCCGGCTCAGCTCGGGACGCAGCCGGTGCAGGCGGCCGCTCAGCCGGAAGCTCTGCGCGAACGCCAGCGCCGGGTCCTCCAGATCCGCGGTCAGTTCGTCGAGCACGGCGCCGTAGCGGTCCAGCGCGTCCTCGACCGCGGCCTGGTAGAGCTGTTCCTTGCTCTCGAAATGGTTGTAGAACGACCCCATCCCGACGTCGGCGGCCTGCGTGATCTCCAGGATCGGGACGTTCGTGTTCCCAGCCGCCATCAAAGCCTGGGCCGCGCGGAGCAGCGCCGCACGAGTCCGCGCCTTGCGCCGCGCCGACCGGTCGCCGACCCCCTGCTCGGTCATGCCCCACACCTCCTGGGAGCCACCCTAGCGGACCGCCTCAGAAATGAGGAAATCGTCAGAATCGCTTGACTGACGATATGCTCGCAGGTGACGATATCGTCAACTAGATGGGAGGGGCGATGACCGATCCCCACGCCGACCTGCACAGCGAGCAAGGCGCGTTGCCCGGCGAACACCCGGGGAGGGCGCGCAATCCGGTCATCAAGGTGCACGACCTGGCGTGGCTGGAGTTCGAGAAGCCGGACCTGGCCAAGGCCGAACTGTTCGCCCACGCCTTCGGGTTCACCACGTCGCTGCGCACCGCGGACGAACTGCAGCTGCGCGGCACCGAACCCGGCGCACCCTGCGTCCTGATCCGCCGCGGCCCGCGCTCACGGTTCACCGGACCGGCGTTCCGGGCCGCCGACCCGGCGGACGTGCTTCGGCTGGCGGAGGCGACCGGACACCAGGTCAACCGCCTGCCGGAGAGCCTCGGCGGGGCCACCGTGGACCTGCGCGACCCGAGCGGCGCCCGGGTGCGGATCGTGTCCGGCACGCACGACCTTCCGGCGTTGCCGGGGCAGGAGCCGCTGACCTTCAACTTCGGGCACGACGTCCGGCGCGTGAACGCGACCCAGCGGCCGCGGCGGGAGCCGGTCAAGGTGCAGCGACTCGGCCACGTCGTGCTGCAGACGCGGAAGTACCGCGAAACGCTCGACTGGTACCTGGCCCACCTGGGCCTGATCGTGAGCGACTTCCTCTACTACCCGGGCCAGCGCGCACGTGGCCCGGTGATGAGCTTCATCCGCTGCGACCGCGGTGCCGCCCCGGCCGACCACCACACCCTCGCGATGGTGCTCGGACCGGCGAACCGGTACGTGCACTCGGCCTACCAGGTACCCGACCTCGATTCGCTCGCCGCCGGCGGCGAGTACCTGCTCGAGCGGGGCTACCGGCGCTCGTGGGGCATCGGCAGGCACGTCCAGGGCAGCCAGCTGTTCGACTACTGGCGCGACCCCGACGGATTCCTCGTCGAGCACTTCAGCGACGGCGACCTGTTCGACTGCTCGCTCGAGCCCGGCTGGGCGCCGATGACCGCATCGGGACTGGCCCAGTGGGGCCCGCCCGCCACCAAGGACTTCCTCGGCGTCAAACCCGGCCGGGAAGCGTTCGGCGAGCTGCGCGCCATCGTCGGCGCGCTGCGCGAGGAAAACGAATTCGACTTCGACCGCCTTCGCGGCCTGCTGAAAGTAGCTGTGTCATGAGCATTTCCGTCCTCCGTACCGCCGACGCCTGGTGGGTCGCCACCCCCGCCGGAGCGGCCGAAGTGGCCACCCCGGCCACGACCACCGCACAACTGCTGGCCGACCGGAAAGCCCTCGACGCGGCGGCGGCCAGTGGCCGCACAGTCGGGGTGGAGACTCTTGAGCTCGTCTCGCCGGTCACCGCTCCGTGCCGAGTGGTCGCCCAGATGACCAACTTCGCCTCGCACGTCGAAGACACCGGCGGGAACCCGGGCACCGTGCCGCTGACGTTCTTCCGCAAGTCGTCCGGCTCGATCAGCGGCCCGCACGACGACGTGGTGCGGCCCGCTCACGTGCGGCTCCTGGACTACGAAGTCGAGATCGGCCTCGTCATCGGCACGGAGATCACGGTCGGCACGGAGATCGGTGACGACCTCTCGCAGTACGTCGCGGGCCTGGTGGTGGCCAACGACGTCTCCGCGCGGGACATCCAGCTGCCCCAGACCCAGTTCTACGAGGCCAAGTCCTACCCGACGTTCACCCCCATCGGGCCCGCGCTGGTCCTGCTCGACGCCGACGAGCTCAAGCGATTCCCCGACCTGCGGCTGAAACTGAGCGTCAACGGCGAAACCCGCCAAGACCGGACGGTCGCCGACATGATCTACCGCCCCGCCGAAGCCCTCCGTGCCCTCGCCCGCTTCCAGCGGCTCGACCCGGGCGACCTCGTCCTGACCGGCACCCCCGCGGGCACGGCGTTGTCCGCCCCGCCGAAGGCGGTGGAGATCATCGGCTCGCTCCTGCCGCCGGCGCTCAAGTGGAAGCTGTTCTTCCGTGGCCAGGGACGGAATCCCCGGTACCTCCAGGACGGCGACGTCATCGAGGCCGGAGTGGCCACCGACGACGGTGCGATCGACCTGGGCACCCAGCGCACGGTGGTGAGGCACGCCCGATGAACGCTGACCTGCAGTGGCCCAAGTACGCCGACCCCACCGACCTCGCCGCGATCGAAGCCGTGCCGCTGGCGGCACGCGGCCTTCCCGCGTCGACCTACGCCCTGCTGGTCCGCGCCGCCACCACCTGGCCGGACCGCACCGCGCTCACCGTGCTGCCGGAAGCCGCGCGCTGGCGCGAAGCTGAGCAGCGCACCTTCGCCGGACTGCTCGGCGACGTCCACCGATACGCGAACCTGCTGCACGAGATCGGCGTCCGCCGACGGGACGCTATCGCGCTGATGTCGCCCAACACCGCCGAACTTGTGCCCGCCACCCTGGCCGCGCAACTCGCCGGGATCGCGGCACCCCTCAACGGCGGCCTTTCACACCAGCACCTCGCCCAGCTCCTCCGCCGTTCCGGCGCGCGGGTCCTCGTCGCCGCCGGTCCCGAGCTGTCCCCGGCCATCTGGGAAACCGCGCAAGCCCTCGCCCAGGACGGACACGTCGACTCCCTCCTGGTCCTGCGGCCCACCGGCGCCGCCGACCCGGCCCCGGACCTGCCGAGCCTGCCCGGGATCCGCGTCGGCTACCTCGGCAAGCTGGCGGCCGGGCAAGACTCCGCGGCGTTCTTCGGCGAACCGCCCCGCCCGGACGACTTGGCCGCGTTCTTCCCGACCGGCGGCACCACCGGCGCTCCGAAACTGGCCGCGCACACGCACGCCATGGAGATCGCCGACGCCTGGATGCTGGCCGCCAACTCGCTGCTCGACGACGCGACGCTCTTCGCCGCGCTGCCGCTGTTCCACGTCAACGCGCTGGTCGTCACCCTGCTCACGCCGCTGTTCAGGGGACAGGCCACGGTCTGGGCCGGGCCGCTGGGCTATCGCGACCTCCCGCTCTACGGCGAGTTCTGGAAAATCGTCGAGCACCACCGGATCGCGACGATGAGCGCGGTCCCCACCGTGTACGCGGTGCTCGCGCAGTGCCCGGTCAACGCGGACATCAGCAGCTTGCGCTTCGCCATGGTCGGGGCCTCGCCCCTGCCGGCCGCCGTCCGCGAAAACTTCCAGGCCCGCACCGGCATCACGCTCGTCGAAGGCTACGGCCTGACCGAAGCGACCTGTGCCAGCGCGCGCAGCTTCCCCGACGCGCCCCGGCCCGGCTCGGTCGGTCAGCGGTTGCCCTACCAGCGGATGAAAACCGTCCGCGTCCGCGAGGACGGCACCTGGGAAGACCTTCCACCCGGCCACACCGGCGTGCTCGCGATCAGCGGGCCCGCGGTGTTCCCCGGCTACGTCACCGGCCAGGACGAGCACGGCCACGTGCTCGACGGCCTCGGCAAGCTCGTCGACGGCTGGCTGGACACCGGCGACCTCGCCCGCCTCGACCCCGACGGATTCGTCCACCTCGCCGGCCGCGCCAAAGACCTCATCATCCGCGGTGGCCACAACATCGACCCCGCGATCGTCGAGGACGCTTTGCTCGCCCATCCCGCGGTCACCGCCGCGGGCGCGGTGGGGCGGCCGGACGCCCACTCCGGCGAGGTCCCCGTCGCCTACGTGACGCTCGCTCCCGGCTCGATGGCCACCGAGCAGGAACTGGCCGGCTGGGCCCGCGACCGAGTCCCCGAGTCCGCAGCCGCGCCGAAGACCGTCACGGTGTTCGATGCCCTGCCGCTCACCGACTTGGGCAAGCCGTACAAACCCGCGCTGCGCGCCGACGCCACCCGGCGCGAGCTCACCGAAGCCCTGGCCGGGCTGCCCGGCGTCCTCGACATCGACGCCGAGGTCGACGACGGCTCGGTCATCGCGGTGGTGCGGGTCTCGGGCGACGCCGCCGAGCCGGCGGTCAAGGCGGTCCTCGGCCGCTACGCGATCGGCTGGCGCCTGGCAGGTGCCTCGTGACCGAGGTGCCCGTGGTGATCATCGGCGCGGGCCCGACCGGCCTCACCGCCGCCACCCTGCTGGCCCAGTACGGCGTCGAGTGCCTCGTCCTCGACCGGTGGGAAACGATCTACCCCCAGCCTCGTGCCGTCCACCTCGACGACGAGATCTGCCGCATCCTCGGCAGGCTCGGCCTCTTCGAGGAGTTCGCGGCGATTTCCTGGCGCTGCAACGGGTTGCGGCTCGTGGACCGGGACCTGCGCGTGCTCGCGGAGTTCCAGCGCGACGCGGCGCACGGCAGGCACGGCTACCCCGAGGCCAGCATGTTCGACCAGCCCGAACTGGAAGCGCTCCTGCGCTCAGGCCTCAAGCGGCACAGCGTCGTCACGCTGCGCGGCGGCGCCGAGGTCACCTCGCTCGCCCTGGAGGTCGGCGGCGTACGGGTCGCGTTCACCGAGTCCGGTCAACCGGACTCGGTGCTCGCGCGTTACGTACTCGGCTGCGACGGAGCGAACAGCCTGACCCGGACCTCGATCGGCGCCGTCATGCGCGACCTCGGGTTCACCCAGCGCTGGCTCGTCGCCGACATCCGCACCGACGCCGAACTCGGCGCCTGGGAAGGGGTGCACCAGGTCTCCGACCCGACCCGCGCCGCCACCTACATGCGCATCGGAAAGAACCGCTACCGCTGGGAATTCCAGCTGACCGAAGGCGAAACAGCCGACGACTACCGCGAACCGGCCGCACTGCTCCCCCTGCTCAAGCCATGGACCGGGGAGACACCGGCCGACCGCCTCGAGATCGTCCGCGTCGCCGAGTACACCTTCCGCGCCCAGGTCGCCGACCGCTGGCGCGACCGGCGGGTCTTTCTCCTCGGCGACGCCGCCCACCTCACCCCGCCGTTCATCGGCCAGGGCATGGGCGCCGGGATGCGCGACGCGATGAACCTCGCCTGGAAACTCGCCGGCGTGCTCGACGGCACGCTCCCCGAAACCGTCCTCGCCAGCTACCAGACGGAACGCAAACCCCACGCCACCACCATGATCCGGATCGCCAAGCTGATGGGCACGGCGATGACCGAAGGCGGCGAACTCGGCAACCTCCTCCGCCGCGTCGCCGCACCGCATCTGCACCTCGTGCCCGGCCTGCGCAAGCGCGTGCTCGAAACCGCAACCCCGGCACTGCACCGCTCCGCGCTGGTGGCGCGCCCGCCCCTGCGGCATTCCCTGGCCGGCCGGCAATGCCCCAACGCACCGGTCGGCAGCGGACAACGGCTCGACGAGGTGACAGCCGGCCGGTTCGCGTTCGTCAGCACCGCCGAGCCGTCGCCCGCACAGCGCGCGGACATCGAACAACGCGGAGCCGTGCTCGTGATGGCCCCGCCCGGGAGCGCCCTGCACCGCTGGTTGCGCCGCGGCTTCGCCCACGCCGCCGTAGTCCGTCCCGATGCGACGGTCCACAGCGCCGGCCGTGACTTGGCCGCCCTCTGCGCGGCGATACCTCCTTACCGCGCAACCCCGTGAACGTCGCCGCGACAGCGCGGCCGCACCGGTCGACGCGCCCGGAACCGACGATCGAGAAGGAAGGACCCCGTTGGGGGAACAACTCACGCGACGCGGATCACGGACGACCTCGTCCTGCCCTGGCCAACCCGCCTGGACAGCGCACCAGGGCCGCTCTGGACGTCGAGAAAGGGGCTCCGCCGCGGTGCCGATAGGCAACGGCGACGCAGCAGCAGGACTCGTTTCTTGACTTCCAATCAAGAGAGACCTAGCCTTCGCGCCACTAGCTCTTGATTGATAGTCAAGAGCCACAGGTGAGCTGAGCAAGGTGGGCGATGGAGACTTCGGCGGAGAAGGACAGCCACACCGCGCCGATGCGGCGGGACGTGTGGTTCGAGTCCGGCGGCGTGCAGTGCGCTGCGTGGCTGTACTCGCCCGCAGGGGAAAGCGGGCCTCGGCCGTTGGTGGTCATGGCGCACGGCTTGGGCGCGGTGCGGGAGTGGCGGTTGGACGCGTTCGCGGAACGGTTCGCCGCGCAGGGGTGGATGGTGCTGGTGTTCGACTACCGGTACCTGGGCGCCAGCGAGGGATCTCCTCGTCAGTTGCTCGACATCGGCGACCAGCTCGACGACTGGCGGGCGGCACTGGCCTACGGCCGGTCCCTGCCGGAGGTCGACCAGGGCCGGATCGCGGTGTGGGGGACCTCGTTCGGCGGCGGGCACGCGCTGCGGATCGCGAGCGAGGACCACGGCGTGGCCGCCGTGGTGGCCCAGTGCCCGTTCACCGACGGCCCGGCGTCGTTGCTCTCCCGGTTCCGGTCCAGCCCGGCGAGCATGGCCGGGCTCGTCATCGCCGCCCTGTTCGATGTCGCCGGGTCGGTATTCGGCGCGAAGCCGGTGCTGGCTCCGGTGGTCGGGGCGTGGTGGATGCCCGCCTTCCTGGTGTCGCCGACCGCGATCGCCGCGGCATCCAAGCTGATGCCCGCGGGGTCTCGGCTCTCGCCTCGTACCGCCGCGGTCCTCGCCCGCCTCCCGGCCGTGGGCAATGGGCTGTCACCGACCGTCGAGACCGGTGGGCCGCCGTTCCGCCCCGCCGACACCGCTGTCGGCCGCGACTCGATCTGGGGCGTCATGACGGGCCCGGACGGTCGCGGCGACAGTGCCAACGCGATCGCGGCCCGGCTCGCGTTGCGGTTGCCGCTCTACCGGCCGGGCAAGGACATCCGCAAGATCGCCGCCGCGACCCTGGTGTGCGTGTGCGACGACGACCGCGCCGCCCCTGCGCGCACCACGGCCCGCCTTGCGGGCGGGCAGGACCACGTCCAGGTCAACCACTACGACGGTGACCACTTCGACATCTACGTCGGCGACCTGTTCGAGCGTGCCGTCGCAGACCAGATCCGGTTCCTCGCCGCCCGGTTCGCGGCCGCGGCGGGCCGGTAGCCGCCCCGCCGCGTCACCTGCGGTCAGGAGAGTCCGGCACGGCGACGATGCCGCGGGCACTGCGCACCAACGTCTCGACGACGGCGCGATCGCCCGCGGCGTCGCCCGCGTGCGTCAACATCCCTTCGACAACGAACACCCCGATCCGGGTCATCGCGTCCTGCTCGGTTTCCGGCACGCCCAACGCGGCCAGATGCCACCGCAGGATCGCCTCCACCTGCGAGTGGAAGCCGTCGTGCCATGCCCGCAGCGACTCCGAGGCCGCGACCCTGGCGTGCACCGTCGTGATCAGCCGGTCGACCCGCCGCAACTCGCTCACTGCCCACAGCAACTGCTCGACCGGCGGTTCGGCCGAGCGTTCCGCCACACCGGACAGAAACTGTGCGAACAGCGCGTCCAGAACAGCGACCAGTACCTCGTCCTTGTCCTTGAAGTACCAGTAGACGGTATTGGAGGTCACCCCCGCCTCCCGCCCGATCCGCGCCACCGTCGTGGGGCCGTAGCCTTCCTCCACGAACAACCGGGCGGCCGCGGCGACGATCTCGCCGCGCTTCTCCTCCCGGTCCTGCGGGCGTCGGTTACGCGGCATCCCCTACCTGCTCAAATCGGTCACGCTGGAAGCCCACTGTAAAGGGACACGGCACCACAGACGATCTCGACCCGGCACGACCGCACCCGGACACTCTGGCAAGGTCGCCATTCGACGTGCAGCCGCTGCCCCGCATGATCGGCCAGCCTGCGCACCTGGACTGAATCTGCCATCCGCCTAGCCGAAGGTGCCAACGCCGGTGCCGGTGCTGTCGTAGAGGCGGTCGGCGACGACGAGCACGCGGTGCACGTGTCCCGCGGTGTCGACGATGCGGTGGCGGCAGAAGAACGGCGATGCGCTGCGGGCGACGGTCGCGAGGTTTCCTCGACGGGGTCGCGGTCCTCGGGATGCTTGTGCGCGAGCACCATCGTCCGCTGTCCTTGTTCAGACGATGCCCTCTAGGACAGACCATCAAGAACGCGCAACCCGACCTGCCGGTCGGGCGATCCTGCGGATGGGCCGGCTGAAGAGTCCCGCCGCGGCGCACGCAAGCAGCGCGGCCGTACACACGAGGGTCCCGGCTCGAGGTCCGAGCGCATGGGCAACCGATCCGATGCCAGTTGCGAGCGACCAGTCCCAACCCCACAACCGAAAAGGCCGCACTCAACAAGCTTCTCACCGCCCTCGAGTTAATACGGCTGGTGCGCGCTGGTCCGCATCAGCAGACCGGCGCGGGCCGGACCAGAGCAAACTTCTGCCCAGTGTAAGGTTTTGGCCCGCGCAGCGGGACCCGCCGTCCTACAACGTTGCCCATGCGACGATGAATCGGCAATCAGGCCATTGCCCTTATCAGACGGCACACACGGTTGCCCTGGCACCGCGCTTTCCTGAACGATGAATGCCTCTCACGCAGCGTTCCTGACCCGCCGGTGTCACCATGAACGAACCTCACCGATCGCGGACAACACCGACGTAACTCGCGTCGTATGCAATCCCAGATTTGATGATTACCCGGAGGAAACAGTTGCCGGGCCGCCGCCCGGCAGAAATGGACCGGCCTCGGCTGCGAAGCCCCGGCTCAGCTACCGCTCAGCGACGAGTACAGCGTCATCGGAACCGCCCAGACCACCTATGCCTGATCTTGGGTCGACATCATGGCTGTCAGTTCGTTCAGGAGCCTATGCGATTCGCCTGCTCTCCCCTTTGCTAACTCGCCGAATTTTCCGACCGAACGTGCCGCCACCGACTGGTAGAGATCTACCGCGACCTTGAGCCAGCTCGACTTCTTCTCCGGCGGCCACGGAAACGGATCGGCCGTCCCGGCGATCAACGCTGCTCGCCTGATCGCTTCCGCGCGGCGGAACTTGTTCACCGAGAGCTCGTCTGAGTACACAAAATCCATCAGGATCCGGCATGCGTCGAAACAATCGTAGGCACGCCGCGCGGATCTGACTGCTCGCGCCATCGCGTCCAAGTCCTCGATCGTTTCCGAACGACCGGCAACAGCTGACAGGAGCTCAGAGTGCCGCAGGTAGAGTTGCCCAATGCCTTCAATAAGGTCGATTTCGGTGAAATGTTCGTCAAGCAGCTTAGCCAGGTTATCGGTGGTGTTGATTAAATTGTCGCCGATCTCGCCGTCTCCGGCGGATCCGCCGTCGGCGTCTTCCGACTGGAGCCGACGCCGGTTAAGATACTGACCGATGCTCGCCGCGTAGTCGTCACCGATCTTGTCATGGAATTCTTTGTCGATCGGGCTCCAGTCGAGTTCGCCGCCAGCTTCCAGGAGAATACGGTCGTACAGGACGACCACACGTTTCGGGTTGAACTCGTGACTGAGCGGCTCAGCGAGATGATCAACTGCCCTGCGCATGACGGATTCGACGGAAACACCGTCGGTTCCGCCGTAGCGGGCCATCGCGAGGAGCACCTCCGCGACCTCAAGCTGGGCTTGACGCCGGTGCTCGCCGTTTCGTGCAGTGAGGATCACTCCTTCAAAAATTTCGGCCGCTGCGGCGTAATTCCACAGATATCGTTGGAATCGCGCGCGAGCAAAAGCGATTCTGGTGTCGTGAGGCCATAGCTCATCCGCCCGATCGAGGATGCCCAGCACCTTGTCGCAGTGCTTCCCCGTACTTGCCGCGTCTAGATGATGTTCATAGGCGGGCCTTGTTTGCCAGTACTCTCGCTCGAGATCTGTACGCAGCAATGTTGTCTCGACGGTCGGACCGTAACGCTTTTCGTGGCCATCCAGGACACGCGACCGGTCTCGGTAGATACGGAGCAACTGCTCCAGCTTCCTCTTGTTGTCGTCGAGCCCGCTCATTTGAACAACGCCTCGGAGACCACGCCCGTCCTGACGCCATTGCTCCACGATGCATAGACGCGCCAAGGCCGCATTCCTGGGGCTCAGGAAGTCTTCGTTTCTCAGCCACTGCTTGGCCTTGCTCAAGACCTGACGCCGCATTGCCGAAGGCTTCTGGTCACTTCGTCTGACTATGGCCAGATCGTCGAGTGCACGTAGGCATTCCAGCCACACGCGGTATCCGTCGGCGCTTGCACATTCTGCCACTGCTCGCGCGGCGTACCGCTCCGCCTCTCGTGCTTCCGCTACGGCCCGCCGCGCATGATCGTTCTCCCGAAGGACAGCGGCTTTGAACGCGACCGCCTCGGCCAGGTCAAGCAGAGCGCCGGAGTCGCCATTTGCCGACTGCGCGAGAATGGCCTGATGGTGCGCTCGCAGCAGGCTCACGACGGAGTTCGCTCCGTCAAGCCGCAGCGAAGGGTCGGCCTGGTGCCGCGCGACGGCCTTCAGAAAGCGTGCCACCGCGCGGCACATAGCCAGTGACCAGGCCTCCGAAACCCCGTGGTGGAAAGTCAGCACGCCAAGCGCCGAGTCCGCAGCGTCGGCTCGATCCTGGTCATTTCGGAGTTCGAGCGCGTGGTTCCTGGCAGCATTCAGATAACGCTTAGACCAAAGATATCGGAGTGCCATGGTTGGCGCGCACTCTTCCAATCCGCGTTTGTTCAGGAACATCGCCTCGTGCAGAGCGTCGATCCGTTCTTGTTCGTCGCGGGCCAGCCGCGCGACCGTGTTCGCCGCGCGAGCGCCGAGCCATAGCCGGTTGGCCAGGCCAACAGTGGTGATCGGTTCAGGCAACATCGCGATCAGATCGAACGCCGCCGCGGCACTCGACCGAGCGCTCGTGGCCTGGTGCTCGTTCAACTGGACCTCGGCAGTGTTCAAGAACCACGAGGTTGTCGCCGCGATCCGGCCCGTCCTTCCTTTTGCGATGCGCGCCGCGTTCTCGTGCAATGTACTGGCAAGTTCAAGCCGGATCGGTAGGAGCTCTCGGTGGCAATTGAAGCGTCTTCCGCCGAAGTACATCGCACTGTCGAGCGCACGAATCATCTGGGATGTCAGGTCCGGTCCCTGCTCTCTCAACACCGCCGCCGCCTGCTCGCATACGCTGACAAAGCTCTGTGTTGCCGCTGCCGTCGGCTGTTCTCGCATCCGCACGTTGAGGCTGGAGACCACACGGTAGAGCCTGGCGCTCGGCGACATCAGGTCTGAGTCTGTTTGCGCCTCTTCTTCGAAGGTTCCGGCCGGGTCGACTGGCAGCACCAGTGCTTCCATATCTGCCGAATTAGCAAGCTGCTCAAGCTGGCGCATCAACTTCGGCGCCTTGACCGGGACGTGCTGCTTCAGCCAGCCCACCGCACATTCGACTGCATACAAGAGAGAAAGGCGTGCTTCGTCGCTGTCGTACTCCGAGACACGCGAGAATTCGCTGTCGAAGAGCGCGAGCGCCGTCCGGGCCAGTGCCGCGTCGAGCACCGTGACGTCCGAGGCGGCTGGTCCGAGCGCACGCGTTTCCCCTGGTCGCAGTCTCTTCTTTGCGCGTCCGCCGAAAGCGACGAGAAGCAGGTTCCTGAGAGCTTCACGCGTCGCGGGGCTCAACTCGTATTGCCCGTCGCCAGATGGCCGCAATTCGACAAGCACGCTTTGGTCGACCAGCCGCTCGAACAAATCTCGGTTGAGGCCCGCGTCCTCGAATGCCTTTTTGCTCAGACCATCTCCCCGCGTGAGCGACCAAATCATCAGCGGGGCTAGCGCAGACGGAGCATTGTCGCTGTCTACCAGCACGCATCCGGTAGCCTCCAACTCCGCGGTCACGGTGGCTCGGCACGCGTCCAGCAAATCCAGGGCCAACTCATCTGGATCCGCGGCGTGCTCTGCGAGGTGCGGATGCCTCTGGGTGTACGCGTCGACGCCGAACAGCAGAATTGGCGGCCGGAGCACGCGCGGGTCGTTAGCCGAGCCGATAACCTCCCGCGCATGGGTCTTGATGTTGTACTTTCCGAGTTCGGCCGTCAGCAGTTCGGCTGCCTCTACTTCGGTCAGGGCTCGAAGCTCTACCGGTGGCATGCGGCGCAACTGCCGCTCGCCGTCGACGTCCAGTTCCGTTGTGCTCGCGATCAGCACTACCGACCGGCCGAACGCCGAATTGGCCAGAACCTGATCGAGGTCAGCCTCGAGGTCGGCAACGTCCTCCCCGAACCGCGCGCAGTCGATCACAGTCACCAAGTCCCGCGGGCCGACCGCGCCGGGAAGGATGCTCAAGGCGAACTGAATCTTCTTTGTCGTCGAACCGATGTCGTCGAAGTCCTCGACCGTGAACAAGTCTGCTTTGATCAGGCTCGCCAAGCGGCGGGAAACCGGAAACTGGCTTCCGCCGCCTGGTACATCCAGTCCCAAGTACGCCCAAGGCCGGTCGTGCGGCAGCAAGCGGGCGAAGCTGTCGTCCGTCAGCAGCCGGTTGATGAAAGTCTTCTTCCCCATATGCTCAGGGCCGACGACGGAGATCACCTTGCCCGCTGAAACAAACGAGCGTGCGGTCTCGAGCTCTCTGCCCCGGCCCACATAGAGCTTGGGCCGTTCCGTGGGAAGAGGCCGCAACCACGGCGGGCGACTCGTGTCGGGCATCGCCTGTGACGCGGGCGTGCCCGAGAAGACCAACGTCTCGTCCTCGTCGCTGCCTGCCTTAAACCATATGTGACTGGGAGTTTGGCGAGCATCTCCTGTTGCTTGCAGTTCCCTGAACCTGGCGTTGACTGCGTCGCGCACGGAGTCAAAGTCAACCGGCCAAGTGTTCCCGCCGTAAGCATGCAGCGCCTCAAGGACGACTTCTGAGAACTGGCCGGTCTGCCGGGTGTCCGAGTTTCCCGCCCTCTCACCGTCGCTCGCTGCGAACAGCACTCGTTGATCACGGAAGGTCTCGTCGGCCCGAACGAATCCCTCGTCGGGCAGTCCCGCCTCCCAACCCATCGTCTTCGCGTACGTCAGACAGGAATCGATCACCACATGTTGGCGAGGGTGTCCGGAATATGCGTTAGTCCGCATTGCCGCCAAGAGGCTGGTGAGGTTCAAGTTACGCCGGTCATGGGTGACAGCTTCCGGATAGATCAACCGCCTGATTCCGTGGTCGTCAACCACGCCATGCCCACCCCACTGAATGAATAGCAAGTCGCTGTTCTCTTTAGGGAGCCTGGTCGCGAACCGATTTCGGATCGTCTCGCCGCTCGCAGCGACAGCTTCGACGCCTTTCGCTTTCTCTTTCTCGACCAGATGACGGTTGGCTTCGATCGGCGCGCTCAGCAGCGTGATGTTCTTGGGTGGCACGCCCTGGTCGAGCAGCCAGTCGACGAAGCGGCACGCGTCAGGCACCGGACCGTCGAGGCGCCAAAGTTCGCCCGCCACGTACTCTTCGATCCCCACCACGACGGCGACCGTCCGGTCCGGACGGCCGATCACGGCAGCACCTCGTCGAGCAAGCGGTAGAAGCGGCTGTTCTTCCGGCAAAAATAGGACGTGTGCGAGCCGGGAAACGGAGTCCGGTTGTCGACCCGATGATCGGTCACCCTATTGGGAAAGACTCCGCTGCCGCGGTAGGCCAGCAGATCGCGATGATCGAAGATGTTGACCCACTGCGGAAAGGTAGGCGGCAGCGGCCGCCCGTAGGGCAATTGGGGCAATGCGTCCAGCTCGTAGAGCAAAGCGGCCTGCGTGCCGACAGTGACCAGCAATGTGACCTGGGGAAGCACGCGCATCGCGAGGAGCTCCACTGCCGCGATGCCGCCGAGGCTGTGGGCGAGCAGAATTACTGGGCCTTGCGTCGCAACAACCCGGTCGGCGATGAAATCACGGAGGCCCTGCCCGCGGGCTAAGTACTTCACTACGTCGCCAGCCATCGGCGTTGCAGCCTCCGACCAAGCGGATCGCTTGCGATCGACGAATCGGCTGCCTCCGGCGCGCATCGCGAGGTTCACCACTAGCTTGCCAGCTTCGGCTCCCAGCCCGCGTCCAGCCTCGCCCAATGCGTCGACAACGGCGCGAACTAGCTCGTCCCGCGTGTCACCGTCGAGGGAGGGCCCGTCGACCGCGGTGGCGGTGACGGCTTGCGCGACGATCGCCCGGGCCAGAGGGGGGCCGACCGCCACACCTGGCTCGTCAGCTCGCTGGAGCGCGGACATGCACACATTGTCGCCGAGCACAGTGCCGACTGCCTCAGCGAACGCGTCGGAGAGCCCAGCTTCAGACAGGAGCGCCGCGAGGCGATCGCCGGGCAGACTCCGGGCAGCGTGCGCAAGTCGCTCCCCGGTCGTTCTTTCGGACGGAGGTAAATCTAGGCCGCCTCTGCCACCCGAGCCGGGCGACGCCATCATCCTCAGTTCGAACAGCGGGTCGTTCTGAAGCGCCCACCAGAGAGCAAAATCGGGTTCGTCTCCGTCTGTCATCCCGCGCGTAGTGGAGGTCGGGATCGTTACGCCGCCTGCTTCGAGCCGAGCGCCATGCGCATCGCCCCAGTAACAGCTGGTGAGCACGGACCCAGGACGGATGCGCTCAAGGCCAGCGCGCACCTCGTCGAATGTCACGTCGTACGCGGGCTTGCGTACCCCAGTTCCGTGCACGAACACGACCCTCATATGGCTCACTCCCAGTGCATCGATCCTGCAGCAAGAAGGGAGTCGGCCAGTGCATGCCAGCTGTTACGAGCCATGATCTCTTCACCCTCGCGGCGACCGCAGCCACGCGATGCGGCGGCCGGCCCGCCGTTTGCCATACCTCGGCGGCTTTTGCCGTTCTTTTCGCATCGCGAAAATGGCGCGAGTCCACGAAAATGGTGCTGCATAACAGCAAGTATTCGTTTGCAGGCCGGTCCGCGCGGTGAACGGCGAGTTCACCGTGGATGCGCCGGTAGCCCCACGAGGGGTTCTCGGCCGCCAGACGGAGGACGAAGCGGCGGACCGAGGCGAGAGTACGCGGACGCCCAGGCCCCTCGGTTCACGCTCACGCGGGCGTGACGATGTTTCACCAGGTCGCGATGCCAACTCAGCACCGTGTCCGGGGTGACTAAGAGCCGGAGCCGACGCCCCCCCCCCGGGGGACAGCGGCACCAGCAACGCGGCAAGGAACATCTTGTCCTCTGGCCGAAGTCGGGGGCGCTGATCACCGAGCTGTCGTTGCAAGATGGTCAGTTGGCGGCGCAGGGCGAGTATCTCAACGGCCTTCTCCCGGTCGGCCATCGACAGTAGCCGCAACACCGCGAACACATGGACAACGGCAAGATAGACGAAGCGAACCAGCACGAGACGCGATCATGCCGGACCGCGAGCGGTCACCCGCCGATGACCCTTGACCTGTACGGACGCATTTCTCGGCACGTACAGGGCCGAGCGGCCCCACCCCGAGCCGGGTGCGCGCAAGGTGTCGGCGGATATCGGCTTCTGGTGAGCCGCACGATGAGCGGCTCCTTCTCTCCGAGGCTGAGCCAAGAGCGCGCTCAATGATTGCTCGTTCGTCCGCTTGCGGTGGGATGTCCTCGTCGAAGTTCGGGGCCCCGCCTACGACGCATCCGCACAGCCCTGCCGCGCAGTCGAGATCAGTCTTCGCCGGGCTGCTGGTTCTGACCGTTAGAGTCGTGAAGTTATCGATACTCAGGATCGGGCAGCCACTGGCCGTCCGCGAGAAGCGTGGACGGCACGCGAAACACAGCCGGTTCGCCGTCGAGCGCCCATCGGAAAATGTTTTCGCGACCAGTCAGCACTTCCGCGATGACCTTTGTCATCGGCCCGGGATGTTCGCGCCAGAAGCCGCCCCCTTGGCTGTAGTAGGTAACGCGCCATCGGTTGGGGTCGGACGGCTCGGTGATCCAGCAGAGCATGCCGCCCTGGCCGTCGTGCCCCCAAGGCAGGAGCCCTCCCGGCTCAGGAAAAACCCGGTAGCTCGTGTCTTCAAGGTATTCGAGATCGTCGTCTCTGAGAATTTCAAGAATTCCGTGAATCTCTTCTCGAATAAAATCGGCGTAGTCCGTCCGCCTGTCGATCGGATTCACTACCGTGATCACGTTTCGGTACGTACCCGACGGGAATCGGTTCAGCAGTTCTTTGTAATCATCCGGCAGCACTGTGCCGATGTCCTGTTCGACCGTGGACCAGGCGCGACCAGGATTGACCTGGCCGTACCATCGTGCGATTCGCGCGATCTCGTCGACCGCCGGCAATGGGTCTGCTGAACTCATAAGATCCTCGTTGGCTCACTCGGACGGACGTACTGGTCGGCTATCAGTAGCAGAACTTGACATCGTTGTTCGGAGAATGACCGTCTTTGATGTTTTCGATGGTGGCTTGACAACGGTAGCCGTTGTTGCCGATGACGTCGATGAAGACCCACTGCGGCGCCCACGCGGTCCTGCTCGGGTACTGGACCCACACACGGTAGATGATCTCGGTGTCGGTCTTGTACTTCAGGGCCCGGGCGGCGGCGTTCTCGACCCTCTTGACGTCGGACAGGTTGACCTGGTGGTACTCGTTGACCATATTCTCGATCACGTTCGGTCCGCTGAGCCGGGCGGGCACAAGGTGACCGGCGTGGAAGATGTTGCTGTTGTATCCGGCCGGCTGCGGCCGGTCTCTGTCGTCCTTGGTGAGTCTGGTGGCGCAGACGATTCCGCTGGTCGCTCGTAGCGCCGGGTCGCCGAGGTAGGTGAAGGGTTCCATGTCCCCGTTCTTGGGATCATCGGGCTTCATGGTGCCGTTGGCGCAGTCGTCGAGCTTCTTCTTGTCTTTGGTGGGGTCGAGCCGGATTCCGGGTGCGGGGTCGACTCTGGGGGCGGGTTTGTTGAGTTCTGCTTCTTTGTCGACGACGGTGCAAGTCTCTCCCCCACCACCGGCTAGTGCGGGTGCGCGGCATTTGATGAGGCCGCGGACATAGTTGCGGAGGTTGGTGGTGATGCGTCGGGCGGCGACGACGGCGTCCTTGAACGACCGGATGCCCTTGACGATGCGGACGGTGGCCGAGACGGCGTCGGGAATCTTGGAGAGGACGGAGATGAACTTGAACAGGGGCAAGGCGTTGACAACGGTCATGATGCAGGCGATGAAGTCGCCTTCGGTGAAACACTTCTTCGCGTCGGTGTAGCCGATGAGGTCGAGCAGGACCTGCCCGCCTTGTTCGGTGATGAACCCCATGAGGCCGGCGTTGGCCTTGACGCGGTTGTTGTTGTAGTCGTCGACTCCTTGCTGGCCCTTCTCCTTGCGGAGGACGGTTTCCTCGTCCGCGGTGAGCGCGGGGACCTCGCTGTCGTCGTTGATCGCCTCTTCCGCGGCCTTGCGCTGCTCCTCCTCGTCGGCCTTGCGCAACTCCTCCTGGAGTTTGGCGAGTTCGGCTTGGATGTCCTTGGCGTCGTTGGCGGCGTTCTTCGCGCGAGTTTCGGCGTCGCGGGCGTAGTTCTCGGCGTTGGTGGCCGCGTCGTTGGCGTCCTTGGCGTGCTGCTCCGCCCGGTCGGCTGCCGCACGCGCGGCCTCGGCATCCTTGGCGGCTTGCGCTGCCGCCTGTTGCGCCGCGGCGGCGTCGTTGGCGGCGCGGGTAGCGGCAGCGGAGGCTTCGTTGGCGGCCCGGGTGGCGTTGTCCGCGGCGGTGCGGGCGGCGCGGGCGTCGGCTTCGGCCTGGTCAGCAGACAGCCCGGCCAGCGCGGCGTCGGCGGCGGCCTGGTTCGCGGCGACGCGGGCGGCTTGGGCGTCGGCCTGGGCCTGGGTGTCGACAACATTGGCGTCGGCGGCGGCTTGACGGGCCCCGGCGGCTTCCTTGGCGGCCTCGGCGGCGGAAGCCTGGGCGTCGGCGGCGGATCGTGCGGCGGCGGAGGCCGAGTTGGCGGCGTCGGCGGCTGCTTGGTAGGCGGGGGCGACTTCGCCGGCGGCGTTTTTCGCGGCTTCGGCGGCGATACGGGCGCGTTCGGCGGCGTCGTTGGCCGCGGCCTGGGCGGCGTCGACCTGGCTGGCGCCGGTGTCGCGAGCCCGGTTGGCGACGTTCTGCGCGAAGTCGGCGTCGACATCGGTGCCGGCGAACGGCGCGGCCATCCCGATCGCGGAGTCGGCCGGGTTGGCGATGCCGGACGCGGACTGCACCGCCGCGCTGGCGGCACGGGTGGCGATGCCCGCTTGCAGCGCGGCGGTCGATGCCTCCACAGCGGAGGCGTTGGCTTCGTCCTGGGTGCGCTGCGCGGCCTCTAGCGCCTGGGCGGACTTGACCGCCGTCTGCTGGGCCAGGTCGGCAGCGTTGCGGGCATTCTGCGCAGCCCGGGCTTCCGCAGCGGTGGCGTCGGCGGCGGCGGCGTTGGCGCGCATCGCCGCCTGGTGGACAAGCGCGGCCTCGGATTCAGCGCGCGTGGCGTCTTGGTCCGCCCGCGCGGCAGCGGCCTGCGCTTCGGTGGCGGCGACACGGGCCCGTTCGGCCGCAGCTTCCGCGTCGTCAGCGGCAGCACGGGCCTGGGAGGCCGCGGCCTGGGCGCGGTCGGCAGCGGCACGGGAGTTGCTGGCCGCGAAGTTCGCCTGGATCGCCGCGCTACGGGCGTTCGCGGCGGCGGTGCCGGCGGCGTCGGCGTCCGACCGTGCTTGCCTCGCGGCTGCGGCGGCTTGGTCGGCGTCGGCGCGGGCCTGGTGCGCGGCGTTCCAGGCACGGTCTTTGTCGCCCTGGGCGACTTCGACCATGCCCTGCGCCTTTTGCGCAAGGGCTTCGAGGACTTCGGCCTTACGCTTGAGGGTCTCCGCCGATTTCCCGACCTCGGCGGCGTAGTCGCGGGCCTGGTGCGCGTTGGTTTCCTGGGTTTGCGCGTCGGCGTCGGCGTCGTGGGCGGTCTTTTCCTGGCGTCGGGCGTCCTTGCTCCGGTCGGCAGCGATCTGTTCCTGGTGCTGGGCATCACCGCGTTTCTGTGCGGCGATATCGGCCTGTCCTTCGGCTTCGCGGCGTTTCTGGGCGGCGACGTTGGCTTCGCGCAACGCGACGTCGCGTTGCTGGGCGGCTTCGCGCTGCTTGGCCTCGGCTTCGGCGCGCTTCGCTGCGGCCTGCTGCCGGTTGGATTCGGCTTCGGCGCGTTTGGTCGCGGCGGTGTCGCGTTCGCGTTCGGCGGCGGCGCGGGAATCCTTGACGTTCTGCGCGTGCTGCTGCGCCTGGTGCAGGGCGGCGAGCGCGTCGGCGTGGGACTGCTTGGCCCGAGCGGCTGCAGTGGCCGCGGCGGCGGCCTGGTCGGCGGCGGCTTGGGCCAACTGCCGGGCCGCGGCCGCGTTCACCTCGGCGTTGGCACGCCACTGGCGAGCGTTTTCCTCGTGCGCCTTGGCCTTCTCCGAAGCGTCCGTGGCCGCCGCGTCGGCGGCGATCGCGTCCACGGCGTGCGAAGCGGTGTCCGCTGCTTGTTTCGCAGCGGTCGCGGACGCGCCCATCGACTGCACGACCTTCGCCCATTCCGAACCGTGCGGCATCCCGTTCTGCACCAGGATGTTCGCCTGCGCCACCGCCGCGCCCGCGGCGGCCTGAGCGTTCTGGGCATCGGTGGCCGCGTTGGCGACGTGACGGGCGACCTCGTCCTTCGCCCGTTGGTACAGCTCCGGGTGGTAGCTGTGGCCGGCCTGGTCGGCCGCGAGGGTTTTCGCGATGTCGCGTGAGGTGTTCGCGGCGGCGGTCATGTCGTTCGCAGCCCGTTCCAGCGCGCGGACGCCGTCGGCGTGGGCGGAGAGCAGGTACCGGCGCGCGGTCATCGCCCGCGCCGTGCGCTGCGCGAGATCGGACGCGGCCTCAGCCTCCTTGCGCTGCCGCTCCAAATCCGCCAGATGCTTCTCGCGCGCATCCGCGTCGCGTTTGGCGGCCTCGAGATACCCGGTCGCGAAGAACTGCTCGATCGCTGCATCCCCTTGCGCTAAAGCCGCTTTCGCCGCGGCGGAGACTTCCGGTCCGCCGAGGTCGGCGACCATCTGCACGTATCCGCGACGCCGGGACTTGTACTCCTGGTCGTAGGCGTTGTTCCGGCGGTCCTCTTCCGCGGCGATGTCGCGCTCGTAGGCGAGGAAGTTCTCCCGGGCGCGGGCGTCTCCCTTCAGCGCCCGTTCCACGGCGGCGTTGAACGCCGGGCCGCCCTGTCCGGCCAGCGGTTCGATCAGCGCACGGTTGGCCGCGTCCGCATCGGCTTTCCGTTTCCTGGCCTTGGCTCTGGCATCCATGTTGCCGTGCGCGAAGAACTCGTCGATCGCACCCGCGTCGCCGGCGTCCGTGCGGCGCAGAGTCTCCCGCGCGGCATCGCGGACCTCCTGGTCCTCGTCATGATCGGCGATGTCGGTGACCAAGTCCCGCTGCATCTGCTTGATCAGCGCAGCGTCCTCGGGATCCAGCTCCCCCGCGGCCGCATGCGCGGCGACGGCCGGAGGCTTCTTGTCCGGCGGCTGCCACTGCCCGTGAACCGCCGTTGCCGCCGACGCGGCAACGGCGTTCTCGCCTTCCCCCGCGGTCACGGCCAACAGAGCGGATGTCATCGCGACGACGAGGCCCCGATGCCATCCGGAGATCACCGCGGCGTGTCTTCTCGGTCTTCTGGACAGTTTGCGCACAGCAACGCACCCCTCGTCGACAGAACAGAGCGCACGGCACCGCCCCGGCGGAGCCGCGGAAGATCAGCGGAGAACGGGTTCAGGCGGGTTTCGACATCCGGTCGAAACCCGCCTGGGCCTGGCCCGAGATGTCGGTCCAGTGCACGGTCTGCCCGGTCGCGAACGAGTCTTCGCTGGACCAGGCAGTGCGGTTCTTGTTCGCGGACGCGGTGACCGAGGCCCAGACCGGGTCGGTCTTCCCGGCGTAGCGGTCCACGACGGACTGCCAATGCCGAGCCTGCTCGGCGCACAGCCGCTGCTCGGCGTCCCATGCCGTGCGAGCGGATTCGGCTTTGTCCTTGGTCGTTGCCCACGCCCGGGCGGCAACGGCGCGAGCCTGCTCCGCGGCCGCGCCGCTGGCGGCGAGCGCTTCCTGCTCAGCTTCCCGCGCATCGGCCAGCAGACCGGGGATGAGCGCGTAGTAGCGCGCTCCCGCTTCCTGGCTGCGCTGCCGGAAGAACTCGACGTCCAGTTCCGCCGCGGCCATCCAGTCGGTCGCGTAGAACTCCCGGATGTCGGCGTCCGTGCTGCCCTGGCGCAGCGCGTGCTGCGCCGCGAGCCGGACCTGTTCGCCCGGGTCGTTCTGCGCCAGCGATGCCACGAAGTCCCGGTCGGCCTGCGCGATCTCCTGCCGATGCGCCTCGTCGGCTTCGCGGGCCTGCGTGTCCAATGCCCTGGCCTCGGCGAAACCCGTGCGGGCGAAGGCTTCCCGGTCCGCGTCCGTGCCGCGCAGCGCCCGGTCAGCGGCCTCGTGCACCCGCGGTGAGTACGCCGCGCTGTAGGAAACCAGCACCCGCTGCGCGAAATCCCGGTTGCGGGCCGCATTCTGCTGAGACCGCTGCCGGGCCTCCGCGAACCCGGTCAGCACGAACGCCTTCAGCGCGGCCTCCCCCTCGGGCGACCGAATCGCATTCCATGCCGCCACTCGGACTAATATCTCGGAGTTGTACAGAGCAATCTGCCTGACCATCGGATACCAGGTCGAATCCTCGATCCCCGAAATCCGGAAAACTTGAATTCCGCTGCCAGTCAACGGATTCGCAGCGGAATCCTCAACATTCACGGTTGCCAGCAATGTCACGACCGCCGCACCGGCGGCAAGAGCACGTGAAAACACCGAGTCCCCCTCGCTTCCCCTCAACCCAGGATCACCCGAACGTGAGAACAATGGCAGGAAAACGGCATCTCGAAAGAGTGTATGTGACGACCGTCACAGCAGGTAACGCCGCTGTGGTCTAGACCGATCACACTCTCGGTAAAGGTGTGATTACCCGCCTCGCTCCGTTTATCCGGAGGCGTCGAGCATTCTTTTTAGCGCGCGTTCACGCGCGCATTTCTTGTGCGCCATTTATCCTGGCAGGGGGAGTTTCGTGACACGTTCTGATTCGTTATCCGCTCCGCGCTCAAGGCGGCCGCGCGAGAATCTCGCCCGCGCGGCCGCCGTCGCTCTCGTCGCAGGCGTCCTCGCCACCGCGGCTCCGATCACCGCGGCCGCAGCCCCGCACCCTCCCAGCGCGGCAGCCGAGGGCACGCCCGCGCCCAAAGCGTCCAACGGCGGCCCGGACGCCCGCCTCGCCGTCGGCGGCGACCTGACCTCGGCACCGGCCAAAGACCCGGCACCGGCAGCGCAGTCCTCGGAGGTGGAAAAGGGCAACGCGGCCGCGTTGCTGGGCATCGTGGCCGGGCCCGAGCTGTTGATCCTGTCCGACCGCGACTTCGTCGCAGCGATGTACCGGGCCGCCGCCGACCTGGACAAGCCGCGCCCGCTCGAGCCTTTGCACCAGACCGTGCGCGAACGCGCGATCGACGCGATCATCGCCGGCGACGACGCCGCCACCGCCTACATCAAGACCGGAATGGCCGCCGCCAACGCCGTCGACCAGAAGATCGACACCGACCGCCGCGAAGCGCAGAGTAAAGAACGCGAAGCGAAAGCCAGAGCCGCCAAGGTGATCAGTGTCGCCGTCACCAACACCGACCTGGACAAGACCGTCTACGACTTCATCGTCCTGCTCGACCTCAAAGCCGACGACCACAAGGACACCGCCGTCAAGGCCGCCGCCCGCGCCGCGCTGAAAGGCAGCGCCGAGGACCAGTGGCGTTTCCTCACCGACGGCATCATCACCGAGCACGACAAGGACACCAAGCGCCTGATCGACGAGGACACCACCCGCGACGAAGCGCAAAAGGCCGAAGCGAAAGCCCGCCAAGCCAGGGTCACCGCGGCTTCCTACGCGCTGAAGATCAGCATCACCGTCGACGACGACCTGGCCAAACTGCCCGACCAGAACTTCCTGCGCGAAGTCCTCAAACGCGCGCCCAAGGACAGTGAGGTCTACGTCGCCGCCTACGAAGCGTTCCTCAGCACCAACCCGGCCGACTGGAAAGCCTACGTCGACACCGGCGCGCAAGCCGCCGCCCAACGCGACTCCGACAAGGAGATGAAGAAGGCGGACGACGCGAACATCACCGCCATCACCGAGATCCGGACCCGGGCTGCCAAGAGCCTCGTCCATCCCGACCTTGTCGCCGCTGCCGACGCGGCACTGGCCGGGCAGCCCCTCGACCGGACCAAGTTCGTCGCCACCGGCCAGCACCTGCACCAGCGCCAGACGATCCGCACCGACGTCCGGCCCGACTCGGACACTTACCTGTCCGACACCGGCGGCACCGCCGCACTCGCCAAATGGACCCCGGGCACTCACCAGGAGATGACCTGGAACGTCACCCCGGGCCTGGGCGACCCGAGCTGTTTCTCGTTCGAGTCGACCGTCCGGCCCAATTCCTACCTGCACTGGCAGAGGCCCGCCTCGGGCGACCACGCGGACGTGGACGTCGCCCCGACGGACGGCAGCCCCGGTTTCCGGAACGAATCGACCTGGTGCGTCAAGTACGCCAAGGACAGCACCCGGACGATCGTCATCAGCCCCGCGAGCGCGCCCGACGCCTGGCTCTACGTTCCCGGTGTCTCCACGCTCCGCAGCATTGAGACCCCCGCGTCCTGGTTCGTCGAGGTCCCGCAAGCGCCCACGCCCTTCGACCGGCACTACAACGCCGACAAGCAGATCCAGGCCAAGCTCGGCAAGCCGGCCGGGGATCCGGTCCTCACCGCCGACGTCACCGGTTACCGCCCCTACGAGAAGGGGCGCATCTACCTGACCCGCGACAACGGACGCGCCACGGTCGGGGTCGTCTACAACGGACCGGTGCTCGACAAGCTTCTCGCCGTCTTCGGGAACACGCTGCTCCAGCAAACCGTGTACGACCAGTACGACTTCGACCTCGTCGGAACCAAAGGCCAGGCGCTCAACGTGCTCCGCCCGGCCGACAAAGCCATGCTGCACATCGCGTGGAGCGCGCAGAGCGGAGCACACGAGTTCCACGGCGAGATCGCCAACCGCTGGCAACCGGCCTTCGGCTACCCGACGACCGACGAAACCGCCTCTCCCACCGGCGGAGCCCTCTACAACCACTTCACCACCGCGTCGATCTACTACCTCCCCGCACAAGCCGCAACGCGCGTCGTGACCGGGGAGATCCACAAGAAATACGCCGCGCTGAACTACGAAAGCGGCCCACTGGGCAACCCCGTCACCGAAGCCACCCCATTCGGCTCCAACGGCGGCCTCGTCCAGCGCTTCGACGGCGGATCCATCTACTACACCCCCGCCGGCGGAGCCATGGCCGTCTACGGAGCCATCGGAGCCAAATACGCGGAATTCGGCAAGGAAACCGGAATCCTCGGTTACCCCGTCGCCGACACCGCCAAGACCGCCGACGGCAAGGGCGAATTCATCACCCTCAGCAACGGAGCCTCGATCTACTGGTCCCCCGCCACCGGAGCACACGCCGTCTACGGCGACATCCGGCTCAAGTGGCTCTCGCTCGGCGCGGAGAAGTCCTTCCTGGGCTTCCCGACCAGCGACGAACTGCCCCTGCCTAAGGGCCGACGCAACACCTTCGCCGGCGGACGGATCGACTACAGCAGCGAAAGCAGCCTCACCATCGCCTACTCCCTCGTCGCCGTCACCGCCAAGGCCGTCGAATTCAAGGGGGTCCAGTCCGGCCGCTGCATCCAGATCGCCGGAGTCGGCGACGGCGCCAAGGCAGACTTCGCCGGAGCCGAGCTCTGGGACTGCTTCCCCTCCGCGCCCAAGCAGATCTGGGACGTCGTCGACCTCGGCGGCAGCAAATACGCCCTGCAGAACCGCAACTCCGGCAAGTGCCTCGACCTCTACGCCGCGGGCGCGGACAACGGCGCGAACATCGCCCAGTACACCTGCCACTACGGCGCACCCCAGCAATGGGAAATCACCACCGCGCCCGGCAGCGCCGTCGCACTCCGCAACGTCGCCTCCGGCAAAGTCATCGAAGCCGCAGGAAACCAGACGGGGAACGCGACACTCGTCCAGCAATGGATGGACCTTGTGCACCCCAACCAGCAATGGACCATCATCACCGTCTAACCGCACAGCACCGCGATGAGCCGGTCGCCGCCACTGCGCGGCGACCGGCTCTCGTCGTTCATGCAAAGTCCGGCCGACAGCGCGCTTTACGCGTACGAGCGCAAACGGGTCTCCGCACCGGCACTGCTCGCCCCGACCGGCCTTTACGCTGAAGGACACCTTCCTCCGGGTCTGACTGTCCCCATCACCGCGCTGAACACACCGACAACTCATCACCCAGAGATCCCACCCCCGCCCTTTGAAGACCAACCCAGCCCTCTCCACCACGCCGACTAGCACGGAGGACCAACTCAATCGCCAGAAGAAAGTGAGCGAGAACGCGCCCGGTGCCAGGTATAACCCAATTCACGAAGAGTCTTCCCCGCGCGAGCGAGGGTAGTCCTGCGGGCGGCATCACCGCCGGAATCGCGGCCGCGTTTTCCTCGCGCGAGCGGGGGGTGGTCCCCAAGCGTTCCGCAACTCGCAAGTGTTCGGCGCGTTCTCCCTCGCGAGCGCGGGTGATCCCGCGATCGCCTCCACGATCGCCTCGATCGGGCCGTTCTCCCCACGCGAGCCGTGCTATGTCCCGTCGCGATACGGGAAATCGCGGGCGAACTCCGCGGAGACACCAGCAACCGGAGTGACCCGCGAAAGCGCTTCCCTGCGCGAAAGCCCGGGGTCAGATCATCGATGTACCGAAAAGGCGCGGATGGGTCGGCGATGGCAGCGCGGGCACGGCACGCGAGAGATCGTGCGACGCAGCATCGGCACCGGTCCACGCGACTGCCCTCGACCAGTTCGGCGACCACGAAGCAGATGCCCGTCGCGAGGCCGTGAACCGGCGGCACACCACAGGCCCGCTGCTCGCGATGCGCCGCCGGAGTTCAGGGGTGGGCTGTCGGCGTGCGCATCCGGTAAAAGGTAACCGCGACCAGGACGAGCACCGCAACTTCCGCCAAGACGCTCAGCAAAGCCTCCGGCGCGGGCTGAAAACCCCGTTCGGAAAAGCCGAATAACCCGGTCGTCCGCGAAAGCACAAAGCCCGCCAAGGCACCCGCAGCCAGCGCGGCAGCCGCCAGCCGCAGTAAGAATGGACCGCCCAGGGCGACCAGTACGGCCACTGCGAACGCCGCGGAAGCCTGAACCAGGAAAGACGGCCCGATCACCGGGATCACGCGATAGCCGCCGACGTAAAGCTGCGCGTGGAGATAGCCGCTCGCCGCGAGGCATATCGCCGTCGCGAGGCGGAGGGCGGTGTTCATGCCAGCTTCACGTCCTTCACCGCCAGGCCCGGCCCGCCCGCGCGGTAGGTCACCTCGCGGATGCCGAGCGCGTCCTTGAGCTTGCCCGCGGGCAGCGTCACTGGCGTCGGCGCCGGTCGCGATCCCGGCTGGGGCAACGGGTACGCGGTCGTCGTCGCGCTGTGGAAGGTGATGTTGCCTTCCGTCTTCGTGAAAAGCTGGTGCACGTGACCGTTGAGGCAGGTCACCGACGAGAACCGCCGCAGGTAGGAGAGCGCCTGGGTCGCGTCGTCGGTTCCCCAGCCCCACGTCGGGTACATCGCGAACAGCGGGACGTGGCTGAACACCACGATCGGCGTGTCCGAACCGAGCTTCGCTACGTCCTTACGCACGAACTCCAGCTGGTCTGTGCCCAGGTGGCCGAGCTTTTCCAGGCCCAGCGTGTTGACCAGCGCGATGAAGTGGACGCCCTTGACGTCGAAGCTGTACCAGCCGTCGCCCGCCGTGCCCGCGCCGAACGCCTTGCGGTACTTCTGGCCGGCGTCGTCGATCGAGTCGTGCTCGCCGGGCACCGTGGACACGTGCCCGGTGTTGAGGGTGCTCATCATCTGCTTGACCTGGTCGAACTGCGCGGGCGTCGAAAGGTGCGTCAGGTCGCCCGTGTGCATGACGAAGTCCGGGCGGTAGCCGAGCGCGTTGATCTGCGTGATGGCCTCGGAAAACGACGACTCGACGGCGGTGTTCGCGGGCCCGGTGAAGCCGAGGTGGCTGTCGCTGATCTGGACGAAACGCAGCGCGTTCGGGTCGCCGTCGGCGGCTGCGTCGCCCGGCGCGGCGATTCGGCTGATGACTTCGCCACCGGTGACGGTCAGGACCACCGCGGCGCCGAACCATGCCGTGTGGCGTAGGAGCTGGCGGCGGGTCATGCCTTCGGGGCCGTGGTCGTCTTCGGTCACGGGGTCACCGTCACGGTCGCCGTCATGAACGGGTGGATGGTGCACAGGTACTCGAAAGTCCCGGGCGTGCTGAAGGTGTACTGATAGGACTGTCCAGTTTGGAGGGTTGGCGACCGCAGCGGGCCACCGGATCCCGTGCTGGTGACCGTATGCGCGTCCTGGTCCTGGTTGGTCCAGGTGACGGTGGTGCCCTTCTTCACTGTCGTCGCGGCGGGCGCGAACGCGAAGTCCTTGATGGCCACGGCATTCGCCGTCGAGTTGGCGGTCGCGGTCGGTGCCGGCGACTGCGTCATCCCGGGCATCGACGTCATCGGTGCCGCGGGAGGCGGCGTGGCGGGAGGCGAGGCAGCGCAGGCCGTCAACGCCAGCGCGGCCGCGATGATAAGCAGGAAGTGTTTCACCCCAACGGATTTCCTCATACCAGGGATACGCGCGGGGGTTACGCTCCCTCGGCCGGCACCAGGACCTCGACGACGCCGCCGGACTCGCGCACCACCAGATGCGGCAGCGGCGGCGGGGTCACCGGGAGCTGGTGCGTGAGGACCGCGCCGTCGACGGCGAACGACGTCCGGTGGCAGGGGCAGTTCAGCCGTCGGGCCGGCGCGTCCAGGTTCAGGCGGCAGCCGAGGTGCGTGCACGTCGCCGAAACAGCGCGCACTTGCCCACCGGAACGCTGCACGAACCCGGCGACAGCCCCGAAGTCGAACGGCAGTACGGCGCCTTCGGGCAGGTCGCGGGCCGCGGCAACGGCTCGCCATTGGCCGTTCTCGGGCCGCAGGGTCTTCTCTTCCGGGGGCGCGGCGGCCGGTTCGGCCCCGGACGTCACCAGGTATTCGACGCCCGCGCCCGCCGCGGCCGCCACCGCGGCGGCCGAGGACACCTGGATGAACCGGCGCCGGTTGCCGCCTCGCACGGGCTCCGGTTCGCGCAATTCCTGGGCGAGCCGGCGGTGCAGCGCGGCGACGAACTCCTCGCTCGCCGCCGCACCACCGGGGCGGGCGGCGCGCAGCAGCACCGCGGTCCGCAGCTCGGCCTCGTCGCCGGGACCGGCCTCGAACGGGCGCGGCCTGCGTCGGCGCAGGAGGTCCTTGACGAACCGGCGGACGCCTCGAGTGCTCACGTCTCCATCCCTTCCGCCAGCTGGGCCGCCTGGCGCAACGCGCGGTGCTGCAACACCTTCGCGTTGCCGACGGTGGTGCCCAGCTCGGCCGCCGCCTCCTTCAACGAGCATGCCTGCAGGAACCGCAGGCGCAGGATCCGGCCGTAGCGTTCGGGCAGCTGCGCGAGGATCGCCTCGGCGCGGGCGAGCACGCCCGGGTCCACGGTGTCCGCTTCGAACGCGGCGATGTCGCGCTCCTCGTCCAGTGCGGTGATCTCCCGGCCGAGCGTGCGCCGCCAATGCCCGGCGAGCACCGTTCGCGCGGTGGCCAGCAAGTATGCCCGGACCTCGCCCACGCTCGCCGATACTCGCAGCGGCCGCAACGCCGTCAGGAAGACCTCCGTGGTGAGGTCCTCCGCGTCGGGCCGGTTGCCGACCTTCGAGAACATCAGCCGGAACACGCGGTCGACGTTGTCGCGGTAGACCGCCTCCCAGTCCGGGTAGACGTCCGCGCCGACCGCGTGCAGCCGCGTGCGAGGCGCCGCGCCCGCTTCGTCCTGTTCGGCGCGTCTGCGCCGGAACCGCTGTGCCACCGGCACCGCCCGCCTTCTCCCCACCGGTTCTTCCCACCACTACAGGGATACGAACCGGGGTTACGCCGTAACCAAAGACCGTATCCCTGGGCGGAATTTCCGACGACCCGGGGAGCGAAATGACCACATCGATGTCACGCCGGCAACTGCTCGTCACCAGCGGGGCGGCCGCTGCCGTGCTCGCCACCACCGGCCTGCCGAGGCCCGCCGCCGCGGCGACGCCCATCCGGCCAGGCGGCGCGGACGTCGTCCTCGCCTGGAACCGCGAACTGCTGGCGATCGTGCGCACGCCCGGCCTCCAGCCTGCGACCGTGCACCCGACGCGCAGCTTCGCGCTGCTGCACGCGGCGATGCACGACGCCGTCGTCGCGACGACCGGCAACGGGCATCCCTACCTATTCACCCTCGATGTCCGAGGCCTCGCGGCACCGGAGGCGGCAGCGGCGCAGGCCGCACACGACGTCCTGACCGCGCTCTACCCCACCCGGTCCGCCGAATTCGCGAGCCTGCTGACCGGGCAACTGACCGGCATACCGCCGGCCGCACGCGACCGCGGAGTGCGAGCCGGGCGGCTGGTGGCCCGGTTGCTGCTCGGCCTGCGCGCGGACGACGGCTCCGCGGCGACCCCGCCGGTGTTGACGCCGGGCACGGCCCCCGGGCAGTACCGGCCGACGCCGCCCGCGTTCGCGCCCGCGGTGTTCACCCACTGGCCCGCCGTGACGCCGTTCGTGCTCGACTGGGCCGGGCAGTTCCGGCCCTGCCCATACCCCGCGCTGGACAGCGCCCGGTACGCGAGAGCGCTGAACGAGGTCGCCGCGACGGGCCGGGACAAGAGCACTACCCGCACCGCGGACCAGACCGTGCAGGCGCGGTTCTGGGCGGCCCCGATCTGGAACTACTGGAACGAAATCACGCAATCGGTCGTCGGCGGCTCACACAGCAGCCTGCTCGTCGCGGCGCGGGTGTTCGCACGGCTGAACCTGACCTTCGCCGACGCCGTGATCGCGTTCTACGAAGCGAAATACCACTACCGGATTTGGCGGCCGATCACCGCGGTCCGCCTCGCCGCCGACGACGGAAACCCGGCGACCGAAGGGATTCCGGACTGGTCGAGCCTCGCCACCACCCCGGCGGACCCGGCGTACCCCGGCGCGCACAGCGTGATTTCGCAGGCGGGCGCACGGGTCCTGCGCCAGGAGTACGGGCCGCGATGGGCGCTGGAGGTGACGTCCGAGGCGACGCCGGGCGTGGTCCGGCGGTTCAGCACATTCCAGGACGCGGCCGACGAAGCGGGGTTGAGCCGCATCCCCGCGGGCGTGCACTCCCGGCTTGATCACGACGCTGGGCGTCAGCTTGGTCTCGACGTCGCCGAGTTCGTCCTGCGTTCCTGACTTTCGCGGATGAGGATCCGCGAACCGAAGAGGCGGAGGTGTATGCCGACGACGCCGGTGCCAAGGCGAGGATGGGCTGCAGCCCACTCGCCCACGAAGGAGAGCAACCGGGAGAGAGGCTGGTGGGCAGTGATGGTTGCGGTTCGCCGATCCGGGCGGGGTGTTCGCCTTTGACACTGGCGCCGGAGACATGGGTGAGGGGGCGATGCCGGAGCAGGCCGCCAGATGTCCGGTGCTGGCGAGGTTGGTAGCGCCGCCGCGGTGACACTCGGCCAGTCTCCGGCAATCGACCGCTCAGCCACATGCAACGCCAACGTCACCGCGCTCGCACCCACCGGCAACCGCCTTGCCCGCTGCACACTCGCCGAGCCAGCTTCGGACACCACCAGCCGCCGAACCACCACGAGCAACGCCTTCACCGTCAAATCGACCGCCGACGCGTCCAAGGGCGCTACCCACACACCGGTATCACGCGGCACGACCCGGCATTTGCGAGCCCGAGGCGAGCCCTGAACCTCGACCACACGACACCAGCAGCTGACACCGCACCAACCCATGGAGACCCGCGACCACGTGAGAATGTCTTGTCCGACATCACTCGGCACCATCCGACAGGTCGAGCAGCGAACTCTTGGCCTCCCCCGGACTGTTCACACGAATGAGAGCTAGCGCGACGACAGGAGTGCGCCGCGCATCGGGGAATGCGCGAACTCGGTCATACCCGTGGCGAAATCCGTCCGGGGCCGCCAGCGAAGCTCTGTCATCAGCCGTTTCGGAGACGCCACGATGTGCCGCGCGTCTCCGATACGGTATCGGCCGGTGACGACCGGAGGCGGGGTGCCCCGCGCGGCCGCCAGCGCGGTGGCGACGTCACCGATACCGTGTGGCAGGCCGGTGGCCACGTTGAACGCGCGGAATCCCGCGCCGGTCCAGCCGAGTGCGGCCAGATTCGCGGATGCTACGTCCTCGACGTGGATGAAGTCGCGCCGCGACCGGCCGTCTTCGAAGACTTCGGGTGCTTCCGCCCGCTCGACGGCACTGCGGAAGACCGCTGCGACGCCGGAATACGGGCTCTGGAACGGCAGGTCGGGCCCGTAGACGTTGTGGTAACGAAGTGCCACTGCCTGCCCGCCGGTCTCTCGGGCCCAGGCACCGACGAGGTACTCCTGAGCCAGCTTGGTCACGGCGTAGACGTTGCGCGGCGGGTCCAATGGGTCGTCCTCCTCTACCGCGCTGTCCACGACGGCACGGCCGCATTGCGGGCAGGCCGGCTCGAACTGCCCGGCGTCCAGTGCTTGCCGCGAACGGGATTCCGGGCGGACGCGGCCATGTTCGACGCAGTCGTACCGGCTTTCCCCGTAGATGACTACCGAACTGCCCAGCACCAGCCTCGGCACGCCAGCCGCGGTCATCGACATGAGCAGCCGTGCGGTGCCTTCGTCGTTGCACCGGACGTAGCTGACGGCGTCCCGGATCTCCCTGCCCCGGCCGACCATCGCGGCCTGGTGGCTGACCAGCTCGATGCCGCGCAGCGCCGACGCCACCGTCGCGGGCTCACGCAGGTCGCCTCGGCGGAAGTCGACGCTCTCCGGCATATCCGGCGGCTTGCCGCCGGGATGCGCGTGCGGGAGCAACGCGTCCAGCACTCGCACCTCGTGCCCGGCGGCGACCAGCGCCCGAACCACCCTGCGGCCGATGAAGCCGGCCCCGCCGGTCACCAGGATCCTCATCGGACAGCCGCGTCCGTTGGCTCGCTCCAGCGGAGCCCGAGGCTGGGTTCGGTGACGAGGTAAAGGCCGCGCAGCGCGGTTTCCGGGCGAATCGGCGCGACCCGTTGCTCGACTGATTTGTTGTGGTTGGCCAGCGGGTTCGGGTTGCCGGAGCCGGCTCCGGACATCTCCCGCACCGCGGCGAGATAGGCGGCGTCGCGGCTGTCCGAGAGGTCCTCGATGCCGGACACGATGTACAAAAAGGATTCGTGCAGGTTGAGGTGGCGGCGGTCGGCGCTGCTGAGCTGCTGTGCCTGCCAGAAGTAGTGATCGCGGCCGCGGTACGCTTGGTAAAAGCTCGACACGACCACTAACAGGCGCTCGTACGCGTGCCGATACGCGGTGTCGTAGAACTCGCGCCCGGCTTCTTCGCCGACTTCACCGTGCAGCACGCTGATCAGGGTGGCTGCGGCCAGCATGGCGCTGTAGGTGGCCAGGTGCACTCCCGTGGACAGCAGCGGGTCGAGGAAGCACGCCGCGTCGCCGCAGAGCACGAAGCCGGGCCCACTGAACCGGTCCGTCACGTAGGAGTAGTCCTGCTCGGCGGTCAGCCCGGTGACGAGTTCGGCATCGGCCAGCTGCCGGGCAATCGACGGGCATTCCGCGAGCGTCGCGTGGTAGACCGCTTCGGTACTGCCGAGTTCGGCGCGTCGCTGCGTGAAGGAGGCCGTGCTGCTTACCAGGCCGACACTGGCCAGGCCGGTGTGCTGCGGAATGAGCCAGAACCAGCCGCTCGGAACCGAACTCACCGTGATCGCGCCTTCGGGACCGCGGTCGAGCGCAGCGGCGTTGCGCCAGTAGCCCCACACGCCGATGTTCTTGAACGCCTCATGGAACCGTCGGCTCTGGAGGTGTTTGTTCGCCATCACCCCGTTGCGGCCGGAGGCGTCCACCAGGAAGTCGAAGCCGATCGTGCCCGAGCCGGACGCGGTTTTCCAGGTGGCGGCGACGGGCCGTCCGTCCGAGAACAGGATCTCCTTGACAGCCGCGCCTTCGACGACCTCGACGCCCTGGCTGCGGGCATGGTTCAGCAGCAGCGCGTCGAACTCAGAGCGGACGACCTGCCAGGAGTAGGTGCCGGTGCCGCCGAGTTCGCCGAACCGGACGTCCCATTCCTCGTCGCCCCAGAAGAAGTACGCACCGCCCTTGCGCTGGAAACCGTGCGCCTCGACCTTCTCCCGGGCGCCCATCAGGTCCAGGATCGGGAGCACCGACGGGAGGATCGACTCGCCGATGTGCTCGCGCGGGAACTGTCTCGCCTCCAGCAAAGTGACTTCGACCCCGGCTCTGGCGAGCAGTGTGGCCGCGGTGGAGCCGGCCGGGCCGCCGCCGATGACGAGAACCTTCGTCTTGTCGCGCATCGAATCGCACCTTTCTCATGGGGTTCAGTGATCCACCAGTTCCGGCTCGCCCGGCCCGACGCGTGCCGTCTCGGCCAGTCCGCGCCGGATCCTGTTGCGTGCCAGGAACATGACTGCCGCGACGGCACAGGCGACGACGCCGAACGCGGCGAAGTAGCCACTCAACGGAACGACCGCGGTCAAACGCACGAGCTGTGAACCGAGTCCTCCCCCGAGCGCCGCGAACAGCCACCACATGCCGAGTGCGTGGGAGAGGAAGCCCGCAGGCAGGAGTTCGGCGATGGCGGCGATGCCCACCGCGGAAATCACGAGTTCGCCGCAGGCGTGCAAGAGGAAGACGGCCATCAGCCACAGCGGCGAAACCGGTCCGGTGGTCGCCTTTTCCGCGGCGAAAGCCATGATCACGAAACTGGCGCCCGCCATGGCCAGCCCGGTGGCGAACTTGACCGGAACCGCGTGGGCGTCGCGCCCGGCCTTCGGCAGCAGCCATGCGGAAACCGGTGCGAGCACAAGAATGAACAGCGGCGTGCATGCCTGCAGCCAGCTCGCCGGAACGGTCAGCCCGCCCAATGCCCGGTCGGTGAAATCCCTGGCGAACAAGGCGAGCACCGAGCCGTCCTGGGCGACGAGCAGCCAGAACAGCGTGGAGCCGAGGAACACCCACAGAAAGGTGCTCAGCCGTCGCCGCGCCGCGCGGTCGAGCTTCGGATTCCGGTACAGCACGATGAATGCGATGGCCGGGAGCACGACGCTGAGCACCCCGACGATCGCCACCGCCCGCCCGGCGGTCAACCACCCGGCCGCCGCTCCGGCCACGACGAGCGCCGACACGACGCCGGCGGCCGGGGCGAAGTACCGGAACGCGAGCCGGCGCCCGCGCACGCCGAGCGGACGATCCGGCACCTCTCCGATCCCGCGGAAGACCGGCTTCGCCAAATACAACTGCACGGCACAGCCGAGCATGAGGGCACTCGCCGTCCCGAACCCGAGCCGCCAGTCGATCCGCTCCCCGAGATAGCCGATGAGCAACGGCGCGAGCAGGGCACTGGCCTGGGTCGCGACGTAGAGCACCGAGATGCCGGCTTCCCGCTGGCCGCGATCGCCCAGCAGGGCGTTGACCATGGCCTGGTGGTTCGGCTTGTAGAGCCCGGTTCCCGCCGCGATCACCAGCAGGCCGGGCAGCGCGGCGCCCGGCAGCGCCAGGAGCAGGTAGCCGGCGGCCAGGACGAGCGCCCCGGCCGGCAATGCCCGCCGGGCACCGAAAAGCCGGTCCGCGGCCCAGCCGCCGGGCAGGGAAAGCATGAACGCCACGCCGATCCACGCGCCGAAAAGCGCAGTGGCCTCGACGGGCTCCAGCCCGAGCCCGCCCTGCGCGCCCGGTGCCGCCGCGAAAAGCACCAGGGTGGCCTGCAGCCCGTAGAAGCCGAACCGCTCCCAGACGTCGGACATGAACAGGATCACGAACCACGGCTGCACACGCCTTCGCCGCGTCACGGCCGCATCCGGACCGGCAAGGCCGCGAGCCCGCGGACCACCAGATTGTCCCGGTAACACAGCTCCTCGCTCGCCAGGCTCATGCCCGGCGCCCGGTCCGCGAGCGCGCGGAAGACGATGCGGCCTTCCAGCCGGGCCAACGGGGCGCCGAGACAGTAGTGGATTCCTCCGTCGAACGCGATGTGCGGGTTCCGGACCCGGCCGAGGTCGAGCCGGTCCGGCGAGCCGAACACCTCCGGATCGCGGTTGGCCGCGCCGCGGATCACCACCACTTGCGCGCCCTGGGGAATCAGCTGCCCTGCCAGGTCCACATCGGACAGCGCGGTGCGACGCGACAGCTGTGTAGGCGAGTCGTAGCGGAGCAGTTCCTCCACGGCTCGCGTGGTGATCTCGGGGTCCCGCGCCAGCCGGCGGAACTGGTCGGGCGCCCGGAGCAGCGCCAGAGCGCCGTTGGCGATCAGGTTCATCGTCGTTTCGTGGCCGGCGACATAGAGCAACACGCAGGTGGTGAGCAGTTCGCCTCGGCTCAGCAGTTCACCGCCGTCGCGCGCCGCGACCAGCTTGCTGAGCAGATCGTCCGCAGGCTGGCGGCGCCGGAAGTCCAGCAGGTCGGTGAAGAACTCGTCGAACTTGGCGAACGCCTCCGCGCGGCGCCGTTTTTCTTCGTCCGTGTACTGGAAATCCGGGTCGACGCCGCGCGCGACGATCCGGGAAAGTTCGCGGATCTCGACGTGGTCGCGCACCGGAACCCCGAGCAGCTCGCTGATCGCCGTAACCGGAAGCGGATAGGCCAGCGATTCCACGAGATCGACGTCGTCGGCCTCGATCGCCTCGTCGAGCAGCCCGTGCACGATCTGCTCGATCCTCGGCGCGAGCCGGGCGACGACCGCCGGGGTGAACGCCTTGTTGACCAACGAGCGCAACCTGGTGTGCTCGGGCGGATCGAGCAGGATGAACGGCCTGCTCCTCCCGTCCACCGGACGACGGAAGGTGTTCTGCCGCAACAGGTCCCCGCTGCCGTGTCCGAACCGCTGGTCGCGCAGCACCTGGACGCAGTCGCGATGCCGCGTGAGCAGCCAGTGGCCGCGAGGATCGCAGCAGACCGGCGCTGTGTCGCGCAGGCGCCGGTAGCCCGGGTAAGGATCGGCGCGGTACGCGAGGTCGAACGGATCGAACCCGGCCGTGGTCATCGGCTTCACCATCGTTCCTCCCCTGAGAGATTCAGTGCACCGCGGCGCCGATTCCGCCGGCGACCACCGCGAGAATCGCCAGTGCCGTGCGGAACATATGCCAGGCTCGCCATACCGGGCGGGGGTCGGCCCAGCCGTCCGGGATGCGTGCCGGATCGACCGCGCGCACCTGCCTGTTGATGGGCACATTGCAGAAGTGCGAGACGACGGACACGCCCGCGAGCAGGATCGCGGCGATCAGGAAGGGCAGCTTCCGCGCCGGACCGGGTGCGAGGCAGGCGAGCGCGATTTCCACCGCCGTGCAGGCGAGCACCAGGATCGGCATTGTCGGGTCCCAGTTCCGGCCCAGCAGTTTGTGCGCGCTGATATAGCTTTCCGCCGGCATCGCCCGCAGTGCCGGGACGATGCTGAGCGCGACCGCGATCAGCACCCCGGCGACGACGCCGCTGCCTCCGACGCCCAGTATCCCGAGCACGGTGACGAGCACGGAAATCAGTTCCCTTCCGGCGGCAGCCGGGAAATACATCGCATGACGCTGTTCTTGAAGGTGGAGACGAATCCCTCCGGCGTCCCGGTGTTCCGCGGCTTGGCCAGGTATGGCTTGAGCTTCGCCTCTACTTCCATGACACCGGGCTGGTGCGCCATGAATTCGGCGACCGCGTCGAAATCGCCGTCGTATTCGATGAACCGCACCATCGTGTCGTTCTTGATGAACAGAGAGGTGGCGACGACCCGGCCGGCTTCGCGTCCGGTTCGATCAGTGACCTTCGAAGAGGTGACCCTCCTGAAATCCCTGAAAATCGCCGCGATGGCGTCTTCGCACCCCGGTTTGATGTCGTAGGTGATCGCGGTGAATGCCATGTCGTTCTCCTCGGCGTCGGCTACCAGGTGACAGGAAGCGTGTCGGGACGGCTGAAGGCTGCTCGTGCGTTCCAGGCCAGCTCTCGCTCGTCGCAGGCGAGCCGCACGCGCGGAAACCGGCGCAGCAACGTGCCGAGCGCGATCTCCAGCTCGGCCTTTCCCAATTGCGCGCCGAGGCAATGGTGAATGCCGTGCCCGAACGCCAGATGAGGATTCGGGGATCGGTCCAGCTCCACGCCGTGCGGATCGGCGAACACCTCGCCGTCCCGGTTCGCGGCATTGATCAGCGGAAGCACCGCGTCGCCCTGGCGGATCAGCCTGCCGCCGACCCGAACGTCCTCGACGGCGATGCGCAACGCGCCGATCCCGCCGCCCGCCTGCGAACGGCGGAGCAACTCGTCGACGGCGACCGGGACCAGCGCAGGGTCGGCGACCAGCCGCGCCAGCTTTTTCCCATCCCGCAACAACGTCAGCACGGCGTGGGCGATGGTCGCGGTGGTCGTGTGATACCCCGCGCCCAGCAATGTGTAGCCGAACGCGAGCAGTTCCTCTTCGGAGAGGCGGTCGCCATCGTCACTGGCCTCGATCAACGCGGTCAGCAGATCGTCGGCCGGTTCCCGGCGCTTGATCGCGATCAGCTTGCGCAGGTACTCGCTGATGGCGTCGCGGGCCGCCACGACCTCGGCCGAACGCTTCGGATCGTAGTTCAGCATGAGGTCGGTCCACTGCCTGAACCGGTCGACATCGCCATACGGCACACCGAGAATCTCGCAGATCACCATGATCGGCAGCGGCTGAGCGAGCCCGTCGATAAGATCGGCGGGTGCGGTGAGCGCGTCGAGCAACTCGTCGGTGATCACCTGCACCTGAGGGCGCAGACCCTCGATCCGGCGCGGGCTGAACGCGCGTGACACAAGCCGGCGCAACCTGCCGTGTTCCGGCGGATCCATCACGAAAATGGACTTCGACTCCTTCGCGATCGGCAGGATGCGCGGCGCGCCGGGCCGGGTGATCGCCGCCCGGCTGAATCGCGGGTCTGCCAGCACCTTGCGCACGTCGGCGTGCCGGAGCACCAGCCATGCCGGATCCGACGACGGCAGCATGACCTTCACCACGGGGTTCGTCTCGCGCAGCACGTCGTACTCCCCCGGCGGTTCGAGCGGATCGGCAGCCGCAAACGGAAAAGCAGGCAGTGCGTACTGGACCACGATGACTCCTCGCCGCGATTGCGCTGACTCGTGCAGCGTCGCACCGGCGAATCCACCCTCGGTATCCGATGACTGATTCCCGTGTGCCCGGCGGGCATCGGCGCGACCAGCAAACCGCGAGCCGGGCCTGGCAACGTGCGGAGGAAATCCCGCCGGCCAAGGGAGAACGGCTGATGGAAATGGGAATCGGACTTCCGGTCTCAGTGCGTGGCATGTCCGGAGATCTGCTCAGCAGGTGGGCGACGGAGGCGGATCGGACCGGCTTTTCCTCGCTGGCCGTGCTGGACCGCCTGGTTTACGGCAGCTTCGAGGCGCTGACCTGCCTTGCCGCCGCCGCGGCGGTCACCACACGAATCCGCCTGACGGCGACCGCGCTGGTGGCACCGTACCGAGGCAACGCGGCTTTGCTGGCCAAGCAGCTGGCCACCATCGACCAGATCAGCGCCGGCCGCCTCGTCGTCGGGCTCGTGGCCGGCGGCCGCGAAGACGACTTCCTCGCCGCCGGCACGCCGTTCCGCAGGCGTGGTGCGCGCCTGGATCTGATGGCCCGCAAGATGCTCCGGGTCTGGAGCGGCGACGGGAACACGCCGGAGACGCGGATCGGGCCCCGGCCGTGGCGCGGTGCACCACCGCTGCTGTTCGGCGGGCACACCGACATCGCGCTGCGCCGGGCCGCCCGGTTCGGTCAGGGCTGGATCTGCGGCGGCAGTTCGGCGCACGGGTTCGCGGAACTGGCCGACCGGTTGCGGATGATCTGGGCAGGCGAGGAACGGTCCGGGCCGCCCCGGCTCACCGCGTTGTGCTATTTCGCGCTGGGATCGGACGCTGAGGTCACCGCGGCCGATTACATCAGCGAGTACTACGGCTTCCTCGGCCCTCACCCATGCCAGCGGATCACCTCCGCCGTGCTCACCGACCCGGGACGAATTGCCGACACCGCCGCCACCTACCGCGCGGCTGGCTGCGACGAACTGATCTTCATGCCCTGCGGACGCGAGATCGGCCAGCTCGAGGGATTGGCCGCGGTGCTGAGCGAAATCGGAGTCACGGCGGATACGAAAGCGTGGAGTGCCCCATGGACCTGACCCCTCAGCCGGTGCTGGAACTGTTCCGTGGTTACTACGGCACGAAACTCGTGCTGACGGCGATCGAGCTCGACCTGTTCGCGGTGCTCGGCGACGGCCGGTTCAGCGCGGCGGACGCCTGCGCGCGGCTTGGCATCGACGCCCGGGGCGCGGGCGATTTCCTGGACGGACTGGCCGCGCTCGACCTGCTGGTGAAAACGCCGGCCGGGCACTACCAGGTTTCCGAAGTGGCGGCCCGGTATCTGGACTCGAGAGCGCCGCAGTTCCTCGGTTACATGCTGCGGTTGAGGACCATCGCCTGGGACCGCCTCACTCCCGCGTTGCGCTCCGGCAAGACGTGGCGCGAGGCGCCGGTCGTCCAGGAAACCGACGAAATCGTGAAGACGTCCCGTTCCGAGAGGGCGTGGCGGTCCTATATGAGCGCGATGGACTCGATGAACACTGCCATCGCGCAGGACCTCGCGAAGTGCCTTGACTGGGGCCGTTACTCGTCCGTGATCGACGTCGGCGGCGCCCGCGGCAACCTGGTCTCGGAGCTGGTGAGCGCGCACCCGCACTTGCGCGCGGGCTGTTTCGACCTGCCGCAGGTGGCGTCGCTGTTCGAGGAGCACATGGCCGACCGCGGCACCACCGGCCAGGTTCGTTTCCACGCCGGGGATTTCTTCGCCGATCCACTCCCGCCTGCCGACGTGTTCGTGTTCGGGCACGTGCTGCACAACTGGAGCACTCCGCAGCGATTGGCCTTGCTGCGCAAGGCGTTCGACACGCTTGCCCCCGGCGGCGCCGTGCTCGTCTACGACATGATGGCCGACGGCACTCGCCGCACGGCGCTGTCCACGCCGCTGGAGAGCCTGCAGATGCAACTCGTCGGCCCGGGAAGCGAATATCCGGTGCACCGCTGCTGCGAGTGGCTGACCTCGTGCGGGTTTTCCGCTCCCCGGACGTTCGCGGTCGGCGACGTCGACACGGCGGTCGTCGTCGGGAAACTCGCCGGCTGATCGGCCCCGGCATCTCGGTCCGGTCGGCGCGTGCCGGCCGGACCGCTTGCTGTCCCGGGCTTGCCCGCTTCCGGGCCCGTGTTTGCCGACCGCCTAGCTACGTGCGTATAGTTGCATGTAGCTATTTCGTTGGAGCCAATCGAGTGGACAGGCGGACCGGTCATGGCACGTGGTGAGATAACGCCGAACCTGTGGTCGGTCATCGTGCTCTGCCTGCTGCGGGAAGGGCCGATGCATCCGTACGAGCTGCAGCGGCTGATCCGGTACCGGCACAAGCACGAACTGCTCGATCTGCGGCGCGGTTCGCTGTACCGCACGATCGAGCGGCTGGAACGAGCCGAGCTGATCGTCGCGGTGGAAACCAGCCGGGACGGGAAACGCCCGGAGCGGACCGTCTACCGGCTCACCGATCAGGGCGAGGTAGTGCTGCTCGACTGGCTTCGCGAAATGCTTGCCGAACCGACCAACGAGCGGCCCTGGTTCACCGGGGCGCTCAGCCAGATCCAGCATCTCCCTGCCAAGGAGGCGGCCGCCGAGCTAGTCCGGCGAGTCGTGCTGCTGGAATCGGAGATCGGCAAGTTCAGTGTCCTGCTCCAGGAACTGGCGGCGCACATGAACCGGGGAAACTTGCTGGAGCTCGAATACACCCGCGCCATGCGTCAGGCCGAGCTGGCGTGGGTCCGCGGCTTGATCCAGGACATCGAGACCGGTCGAATCGGCTGGGAAGCACCCTAGTCATTTCTTGTTGATCACCCAATAGCTCAGGGAACGGCCGGGGGCGCCGAGCCCGCGATGCCGCCTGCCCTGATTCGTCGCGTGGGGAAGTGGGAAAATGCCTGCCAATCATTACGAGCCGATTCCGTTGCACTGCGTTTCGGCCGACGACCTTCCGCTCATCGGCGGCAAGGCTGCCAAGCTGGGCGAGCTCATGCAGGCCGGATTCACCGTCCCGGACGGTTTCGTACTGCCGAAGACCATGCTGGACGAAGTGCTGGCGACCATCGACGGTGCACCAGCCGAAGAGCTGCGGACCGTCGCGTTGCCGACGCACATCGACGCCGCGATCGCGGCCGTCGCTGAGGCGTTCGACGACGTCGCGGTCGCGGTTCGCTCGACCGGGATCGCCGAAGACCTGGCGGACAGCTCGTTCGCCGGGCAGTACGACACAGTGCTGGACGTCCGGGGCAAGGACGCGATGGTGCACGCGGTGCGGACCTGCTGGGCGTCCGCTTTCTCGGCGCGGGTGGCCAGCTATCAGAAGCTGAACGCGGCGGCGGCGGAAAGCCGTGAAATGGCCGTGCTGATCCAGCGGCTGGTCGACGCCGACGCCGCCGGGGTCGCGTTCAGCGCCAACCCGGTCACCGGAAACCGGCAGGAGGCCGTGGTCAGCGCGGTCGCCGGGCTCGGCGACAAACTGGTCTCCGGCGAGGCGACGCCTGAGGAATGGACGTTCGGCGACAGCGAGGTCCGCACCCGTCCGGACACCGAGAAGGCGGTCGGTCCGCATGTCGCGGCCGAAGTCGCCGCCCTCGTACGCCAGGTTTCCCGGCACTACGGCAACACGCCGTACGACATCGAGTGGGCGGTCAAGGACGGGCAGGTCTGGCTGCTCCAGGCACGTCCGATCACCACCCTGCCCGAGCCCCAGCCCGACCCGGTGCCGGTGCCGATCGAGGTACCGCCCGGTCACTGGCGCAAGCACATGTTCTACACGCGCCCGATGTGCCGCTTGCAGAGCTCGATGTATCTCGACCAGCTCAACCAGTCGATGCGCCACCTGTTCGCCAACGCGCTGGGACCGCGGTTCGAATCTCGGGAGATCGGCGGCTGGCTCTACCGCCAGATGACCTTCCAACCGCCGACGCCTGAGCAGCGCGCGCAAGTGATCGCGGACATCCGCGACAACAAGCGAGCCGCGATCGTGCGGCGGTGGAGGCAGGAGTGGGAGCCGGAGCTGGTCGACTGGATCGACCGCATCGGCGCGGTGGACCTGACCACCCTGTCCGACGCTGATCTCGTCGCGCATCTGGGCGAAGTCGAGAAACTCAACAAGCACACCATCGACGTGCACTTCCTCGCGGCGGCGGAGGCGGCACTCGTGGTCGCCGAATTCGGTCTGGTGGCCGAGGAACTCGTCGGCTGGGACGCGGCGACTGTGCTGGGCCAGCTGACCGGGGTGCCGTCGAAGACCACCGAGCCGTCGGAGCGGCTGGCGGAACTGGCCTCCGAGGCGGCCGCACTGCCCGAGGTTCGCGAACTGCTGTCCGGTGCGGACGAAACGACACCCGCCCGGATCGCCGGGGTGGCACCGGAGTTCGCCGCGAAGTTCGACCGTTACCTGCGTGGCTACGGTCGCCGCCTGATGCAGCTCTACATCACCGATCCGACGATCGCCGAGCAGCCGGCGCTGGTGCTCAACCTGATCGCCCAGCAACTCGATCAGGATGCCGCGACCGGCGCCGAACCGACCGACACTGCCGTGCTCGAGCAGGCTCGCACGACGCTCGCCGAGCGGTCCGGTTCGGACCTCGCCCGATTCGACGAGGCGCTCGCCAACGCGCGCGACGCCTACCCCGTGCGCGACGACACGAACTACTACCTGATGATCGCGCACGCCTACACCCGTTATACGGCTCTGGAAATCGGAAGGCGGATGGTCGAGCGCGGCCACGCGCTCGCGCCGGAGGACGCTTTCCTGTTCGACCATGCCGAACTGCTGGAAGGCTTCACCGAGCCGCTCGACCTGCGCGACCGGATCATCCGGCGGCGCGGCGAGCGCCGATGGATCGACGAGAACCCCGGGCCGGTGAGCTACGGAGAGGCGCCGGCGGGCGCCCCGCACGGCGGCGCCAGTGCCGGCGCGGCGCCCGCGGACCTGCCGGAGGAACTGCGGCACATCCAGAAGCTGAACGCCTGGGTGGCCTCGACCCAAGGGGCCCGCGGTGACGCGAGCGATGGCGGGCTCAGCGGCGTCGGTGTCTCCACCGGCCGCTACACCGGGCCGGTGCGCATCGTCCACGACCTCACCGAGTTCGACCGGGTGAAGCGCGGTGACGTACTGGTCTGCCCCGACACCACCGCGCAGTGGTCGGTCCTGTTCGGTCTGGTCAAGGCACTGGTCACGGACAAGAGCATCGGCGGCCTGCTGTCACATCCCGCGATCATCGCGCGGGAGTACGGCATTCCCGCGGTGGTGGGCACCGGCGACGGAACCGAGATCCTGCGCGACGGCCAGATCGTCACCGTCGATGGCGCGAAGGGACAGGTCGAAGTGGTCGGCTGAGCGGCGGCCTCCGCGGAGACGGCAGAGAGACGCCCGTCGTCTCCGCGGGGCACGCTCAGCTGGCAAGCAGCTGGTTCAATTTGGTGGTCTCGATCGGAGTGAGGCCGAGGCCGTTGCGCACGTAGCCGATGAACGAGCCGTAGTTCGTCACCGTCTCGTCGAGTGCGGCTTGCAGGTGCTGAGGCTGGGCCGCGGTGATGCCGAGGACGGTGTTGGAGTACAGGTAGTCCGACATGACGTCGTCGGCCGACATGCCAAGAATTCTTTCCAGCACCGCGATGGTCCAGCCGGTTCGGTCCACGCCGCCGGTGCAGTTGATCAGCACTGGAGCGCCTTTCTTCGCGATGATCAGGCGCAAGGTGGCGGCGGTCGCCGCGCGGATGTCGGCGTTGTCGACCATCTGCCGGTAGTCGCTCAGCGCGATCTCCTCGGTGTTCGGCGCCGGCAGGGTCTCCCGTTCGTTGATCACCGGCACACCTGCCGGAACCTTGTCCGCGCCGAAGTAGTTGATTTCGCGATCACTGCGCAGATCGACGACGTCCGCGAGGTGCAGCACGCCAAGGGCGCCGAGACCGTCGGCCGTGATCGAGCCCAGCTGCCCGGAACGGTAGACGATGCCGGGCCGCACGGTTCTGCCACCGGACGCCGGATACCCGCCGATGTCCCGGACGTTCGCCGCTCCATCCACCATGAGCACCGTGGGCGCGTACCGTGCCCGCTCGGCAGCGTTGGCGACCAACGGCAGCAGCGATGCTGCCAGCAGCGTGAGCAGCAGGGTGGCGAGCTTTCTTGCTTTACGCATGGATGCTTCCTCCAGGTTGATCGAAACTTGGCCGGCGCGCGGCGACTCCCCCAGACCTCGCCGCTGATGTCCACAAGGGACCGATGCCTGCGCGCGCTGGAGCAATATAGCGCCGGCCGGGAAAACCGAACCGGCGCTTCGCTGGTAAACGGCCGGTGTTTTCGTCGACCGAAAAGTCAGTGCGCGATGCTCGGTTCCCCAGAAGGCGGCCAGTGCCGGTTGTCACGATGGCGAAATGAAAGCTGATGCGAACCGGTGCCTGGTTTCGGTGGTGGGTGCGGAAGGATTCATCGGACGCAGCCTCGCCGACGCGCTCGACGAAGCGGGCGGGACCTGTATCCGGTTCACCCGGTCGCGTCCCGCCGTGAGGGACTACGCGCTCCATCCGGACGCCGCCCGGTCGGACATCATTTTCTACCTGGCCACCACGATCAACCCGCGGATCGCCGCACGGCACCCGGAACGGGCCGCGGCGGATCTGCGGGTTTTCGAACGTTTCATGGATTTGATGTCCTGCAGCCGGACGCGACCGATAGTCGTGCTCGGTGTTTCCGCGGGAACGGTGTACGACGTGCTCGCCGACCCGCCGTACACCGAAACCTCGCCGACCAGACCGACGAATTCCTACGGCCGGGCGAAATTGCAGCTGGAAGAGGAACTGGCCGGCCACGCGCGAGCGGTACTGCCGGTGATTCTGCGGCTGACCAACGTATACGGGGTGAACAACGCTGGGCGGGCGGGATACGGCGTGATCAGTGCGTGGACCGATTGTGCTCTCGCCGGCGAACCGCTGCCGTTCATCGGCCGCGCCGACGACATCCGTGACTATGTGTATATCGACGACGTGGTGCGGGCGATGTCGGCGGTGCACCGGCAGGAGGACCGGCTGCGTGCCACGGTCCGGCCAGGGCAGAGCATGATTCTCAACATCGGGGCGGGAGCCGGGACTACGCTGGCCGAGCTGCATGCGGCGTTCGAGCAGGCGACCGGCCGTCCGCATGCCCTGCTGCGTCAGGAAAGCCGGACATTCGACCGGGCTCGAGTCTGGGTCTCGATCCGGCGTGCGCGGGAGGTGCTCGGCTGGCGACCCAAGGTGAGCCTGCCGGACGGGCTGCTCGCGACCTGGCGGTCCCGTGCCGGTTCACCAGCCGATCGGTTCGCCGTCGCGGAGAAAGCGTCCGGTCGGACCGTCGTCCGGTAGCGTCACCGCAGCCACTACGCCGGCGGCGGCCTCGTCCGGCGACGCCGCCGCGTCCGGCATCATCCTCGTCCGCACCCGGCCCGGGTTCACCGCGTTCACCAGCACCCCGGAATTCGCGCAGTGCGCGGCGAACATCGCGGTGAGCGCGTTCAGCGCGGTCTTCGACACCGAGTAGCCGGGCGTTCCGGCATACAGGCCGTTGCTGAACGATCCGGTCCCGCTGGACACCATCGCCACCCGCCCCCAGCCACGCCGCATCATCGCGGGCAAGAACGTTTTCGTGACCCGCCAGGTACCGAGCACGTTGACCGCAATGGTTTTCTCCACATCCGCGAGCGAAACCGCCACCGGGTCCGTGCCTGCGTCGAGCAGCACGCCGGCATTGTTCACCAGCACGTCGACCGTGCCGAGCTCGGCGGCCACTGCCCGCACGCTCTCCTCGCTGGTGACGTCCAGCCGCACCGCCCGGGCCTGGTCGCCGAATGACGCCGCGGTCGCCGCGGCCCGGTCGAGATCTCGGCCGGCGACGATCACCCGGAATCCCAGTCCGTGCAGACGTGCGGCCACGGCGCGGCCCAGGCCCCGGGTGGCTCCCGTGACGAGTGCGACCCTGTTGTCCGGCAAGGCGACCTCCTCGACGAATCCCGTCATCGTCGCCGAGACCGTTGGAAAAACCCTGGTGCCGCTTGGTGATCGGGCATTGCTTGGCCGACCAGCGGTGCTCGCCATCATCGAAACAGGCCGGTCGCAGGCGGCCGGCCACGGTCTGGAGGTAAATCGGTGCGCCTTGTCTTCACGAGCTGGGCGTGGCCGTCGCACTGGCATGCGATGGTGCCACTGGCCTGGAGCTGCCGGCTGGCCGGCCACGACGTGGTGGCCGCCGTGCCGCCCGCGCTGGAGGCCGAGGTGAGCCGCACCGGCTGTGTCGTCCAGCCGGTGGGCGAGGACGTCGATTCGGTGCGCATGGTCCGGGAGTACGCGCTCCCGGCCGACCGGCCGCCGGAGCCGGCCCCGCCGGGCCGCATGGCGCCGCGGGCCTTCCGGATGTTGCTGGCCAACGCGGAAGCCATGCTGGCGGATCTGGCCGCACTGGTCCGCGACTGGCGCGCAGACGCCGTGGTGTTCGACCCGACGGCCTGGGCGGGGCCGATCGCCGCACAGGCCGCCGGCATCGCGGCCATCCGCTGCTTCCACGGCTTGGACCTCCAGCACCCGCTCATGGATGTCGCCGAGCATCTCGTTGAGCCCCTTGCTCTTCGATCCGGGATCACGAACGCCGACCTCACCGGCACGGCGTCGATCGACCCGGTTCCGCCGTCGCTGCGGCTGCCCGGCGGCGAGGCCCGGCAGCCGATGCGATACGTCCCCTTCAACGGGCCCGGCCGGGCACCGTCCTTGGCGCCTGCCGAGTCCGGGCGAATTTGTGTCACCTGGGGCCACACCATGGCGCGCTTGGGCGCCGAACGTTTCTTCGCCGGCGAGGTGGTGCGCGCGTTGGCCGGCCTGCCTGCGCAAATCGTCGTGGCGCTTTCCGCCGCGCAGCGAGAACTCCTAGGGCCGGTCGATCCGTCGGTCCGGGTTGTCGTCGATGCTCCCCTGCACTCGGTGCTGCCGGGCTGCGATCTGGTGATCGCACACGGTGGCGCGGCAACGACGCTTACCGCGCTGTCCTGCGGGGTTCCGCTGCTGCTCGTGCCGCAGCTGCCGGATCACCGGGCCCACGCGCGGCAGGTGGCGGCGGCCGGTGCGGGTGCGCTGATCCCGCGTCCGGAGGCGACCGCCGAACGGATCAGGACCGATGCCTCGCGCATGGTGCGCGAGGGCGAGGCACGGCGGGCGGCCGCCAAGGTCGCCGCCGAGATCGCCGCCCAGCCCGGCCCGGCAGAACTTGTTCCCTGGCTCGAGTCCCTGATCGCGGCGGCGGGCTGAACCGCGGCGGCACGAATCGATTTTCCGACGAGAGGACATCGCATGCTTGCCGAGCTGATGGCTCGTTGTGGTTCCGCGCTGCTGGACGGCGTTCCGCCGGACGGCAAGGACTATTGGGCAGCGCGGTTCTGGGATCGAGACTCCGCGGAACGCCATCCGGTCCTGGGGCCTGAATTTCTCCTGCAAAAAGATACGATCGCCGAATACATCCGGAAATACGGAAGGGACGCCGAGAGCGTGCTGGAGTTCGCCTGCGGCACCGGCGCGTTCACGCAACTCGCCGCGGAGCACACGCAGGCCACGGGCATCACGGCGCTGGACATCTCGGCGGACGCGCTGCAGCGAGCGCGTGCTCATGTCCGGCACCCGAACCTTCGCCTGGTACAGGGCGACTTCTGGCAGGACAACGACCTCGGCGCCGCCGAGGTGGTGATGTGCCTGGACGCGATCCACCATCTCGGCGACGTCGAGCAGGTGCTGAATCGGATGAAGACGTTCATCGCACCAGGCGGTGTCTTCATCGGAAACCTGTGGATCGGCGACCATTTCCACGAGTTCGAGCGTAAACGCTACGGTGGCGCAGGGCATCTGTATCGCACCGCCGCGTTCCTCGGCACGGCGTTGTCCATCCGGCTTTCCGGCGGGTGGTGGAAGACCCGTGCCTACCGGACCCAGATGATCACCTCGGAAAAGGGGAAGGCGATCCTGGAGCGGGTGTTCGGCACAGTGCACGAGGTCGAAGTGCAGGACTATTTCATGGGTTTCGTCTGCGCGCCGTGAGGCGGCAAGGGAGTGTGCACATGCGTACCGGCCGGAACGGCAGCGGAGAAACCACGCTCGCCGGACGCGTCACCGACGCGCTTTGGCGGCTCGCGGTGCCGCGCGAACGGCAGGAATTGCTGCAGAGCTGCGCGCGGCGGCTCCGGTTGAGCTTGCCGACCCGGCACCGGTTCGGGCTGGTCGACCGGCCGGCCTATGCCTACGGCGTCCGTAAGGCGGTCGCCGAAGCGAGCCGGCTCGGCCACCGCGGCGTGACTGTGGCCGAGTTCGGGGTCGCGGGCGGCAATGGGCTGCTGGCGCTCGCCGAATACGCGCGGTACTTCGGCACTTCGTCAGGGTTGCGGGTCGACGTGGTGGGCTTCGACCTCGGGGACGGGTTGCCCGCGCCGACGGACCATCGCGACTTGCCGTACCTGTTCGACAAGGGCTTCTACGCGATGAACCGGGACGAGCTGACGAAACGGCTCGGCCCGGCCCGCCTGGTGCTCGGCGACGTGGCCGAGACGGTCCCGGCGTTCCTCGCCGACAATGGAGCCGAGCACCCGATCGGGTTTCTGGCCTTCGACATGGATTACTACTCGTCCACCCTGGCAGCGCTCAACGCGCTCGGCGAGGACTTCGCCGCGCAGATGCTGCCCAGGATCCTTTGCTACTTCGACGACCTGCTGGGGCTGGTCGGCGGGATCGGGGAGTTCGCGGCGCTCGCGGACTTCAATGCCGAAAACCGGAACCGGTTCGCCGGCCCGGTTTTCGGCCTGCGCGGTTGCGTCCCTTTCAGCCCGCCGTGGGCTGACCACGTTTACCAGCTGCACCTGTTCGACCATCCGGACTACGGCCGCCACCAACCTGACCTGGTCCGCGATCAGCTGCCCTTGCGCACCACGGCCGCGCCGGGTTCACCGGCGTCTCGGTTGAGCGGCTGACCGCGGCCGAGCGGTTGCTCAAAGCGCCCAAGAAACGGCTGCAACCTTCGGTCGGTGAGAATTGCTCTCGCCGGCCGAAGGTTTCGTCGGTCACTGCTGCTCGTACCCGTCGCGGACGAGTGCGATCCCGCATATACCACCTCCGAAGTGGACGCTCTACACCCGAACGTGTCAAGACGGCGACGACAGAGGCGCCGCACGCAGGCCCGCGTACCTCGTCTCGAGCCGGTCGACAAACGAGAGCATCGGCCCGCTGAGCGCGGTTGTCACCAGCGCCATGACGAGAGCGGAGAGGAAGACCGGAGTGGTCACAATGCCCAGCTGGTACCCGGACTGGAGAACGACGAGCTCGGTGAGGCCGCGGGTGTTCAGCAGCACGCTGATCCGCAAAGAATCAGCGCGGCTCCGGCTGCTGAGCCTGCCTCCGAGGTAGCCGCCCAGCAGCTTCCCGGCACAGCCCAGCAGCACCGCCACGAGCGGCAGGAACCACAGCGTGGTTCCAATTCCCTTCGCGAAGACGGCCAACCCGGTGCTGACAAAGAACACGGGCAGCAACGGTCTGCTCAGCCTCGTCACGGCGCGGACAGGGACCGCCCACGGTGAATGTTCGTCCGCAGGCAGGGCAAGCCCGACAAGCGTCGCACCGAAAACCGCTGTCAGGCCCAGGTTTTCCATGGTGAACCCCACCGCCGGCGCGACCACGATGAGCAGCATGGCCGCCGTCCGGGGTGCGCGGCGGCACCAGGTGCTGAGTCCGGCTGCCACCCTGCGGCCCGCGAAAGCCAGCAAGACGCCGCCGGCAAACACCATCATCGTCCCGACAAACCCAGCCGCGTCACCGGCATTGAGGCCGACAGCGATCGACAACAGCAGGCAAGCCAACGAATCAGTGAAAACGGCCGCGGCCAGCGCCAGTCTGCCTGCCGAGGTTCCGGAGAGCCCGCGATCGGTCAGGATTCGGGCCATCACGGGAACAGCGGTCACCGAGAACGCCACGCCGAGGAACAGCACCAACGCCGATGGCGGTGCAGTCCCGCGCAGCGCTGGGGAGGCTAGGAGCAGCACCAGGCCGGCGAACGCCACTCCGGTCAGCAGTGCGGGCAGAAAGGAGCAGAGCGTGACCCAGTACACGGTGCCGCGCCCTCCGCCCGGGAAACGTGCGCGCAGGTCCCGAACCAGCTCGACCAGGTAGAACACCAGCGCGCCCTCGCCGATCGCCTGGAGCACAGCGCGGATCAGGTCCAGGCGGAACCCGGGCAAGCCGACGTCGGCCAGCGCCACGAGAAAGGGACCGGCCAGCAGGCCCGCCGCGATCTCACCGACAACGGACGGCAGGCGCACCAGTCGCGCGCCTGTCCTGCCCAGCGCGGCCGCCGTGAGAACCGCCGCCAGCGCCAGCGGGATCCAGACCGCGTTCATCGCACCGCCACCGGAACCGGCTCGGTGCGGCGGACCTTGCGAGAGACTGCCCGCACCCCGACACGCTGCTTCCCAGGCTTACGGAACGCGTATTTCTCGCGGCCCCAGCACTTCAGAGCGATCCGGCCCGTGGTCTTCCCATCGATGCCGGCTTCGACGCGGCCGTGCCCGGACAGGCTGAGAGGGTGAAAAGGCGAGTCCCGGTGGAGCATGGCTGCGGAAACAGTCGGGTTTTCCCGCAGAACGAGTTCCTTAACGCGCCCGGCTCCGGCGGTGAACACGACATTCTCCTCGTCGAGGTCGGCGCATTCCAAAGCCGAATGTGGGAAACCGTCCGTATGTACCGCAGTCACCTTTGCGAAGTTTGTGGACCTCAACACGTCTTTCTCATGATCGCTCAGCACTGTTCTGCTTCTTTCCGTTAGCGGTCGGCGATGCCGAAACCCATCACAACCGGTTCCAGCACGGACCGCGGCTGCTGCCCCGGCGCTCATTTTCGCGACTCCGCAGCCGCCCGCAGACTGACGCAGCCGCGGAACACGCGGTCGGGGCGGGCATGAGAGTCAGGTGCAGCGCGAGCTCAGACCGTGCTGACGCGCACAGCTGCTGAAAATGGCCGAGCACCTCGGGCCTCTGTCCGAGTGGAGGCATCGCGATGTCGCCGGCCACCTCGCACAGCCGGTGCAGCTTGAGCAAAAGCGGGTGGTGACGCCCATTCCCGCACCCCGCCCCCGCAGCGCGGCCTCTGCGCATCCGGAAGGGCAGAACGGCGAGCCCATACGGGTGGGGGCGAGGCTTTTCCGAAGTTCGCCCGACGGGGGCGGGAAAGCGGAACACGGCAGGGATTTCCGGGGAAGAGACGTGGTCCTCAGCGCCCGCATCTCGCCATGTCGCGCCAGGGCTTCTCAGCAGGTGTTGGCGGATTCGCCGAGCACGTCGACGGAGCCCTCGCCGACCTGGCGCAACAGGCACTCACGCGCGTAAAGCCGGGCCAGCGTCGGAACTTCGTAATACAGGGAATTGCTGCTGTTCCGGCCGAGTACGACGATCATGTGGCTCTCGACGAGACGCCCCAGCACGGTTTCGGTGTGGGCCGCCGATCGCCCGATCATCTCGGCGGCTTCGTCCGCGGAGAACTTCTGGCCGCCGAACGTGCCCACCACGGTGAAGACCATCTGCTGCAGCGGGGACAGGCTCTGAAAACTTTCCTCGAAGCGAAGCCGGACATCCAGGTCCCCCACCCGGAGTTCGTCCAGCCGCCGGTTGACCGGCGACAGCGCCCGCTCCAGGTCCGAGACCAGAAGAGAAGGATTGGTCACAAGCCGGGTCGCGGCGGCTCGAAGGGCGAGCGGCAGGTGGTCGCAGAGGCCGGTCAGGATCTTCACCTCCGGCAGCTCGGCCTCGACCCGATCCTCTCCGGCGATCTTGGCGACCATCTCCACCGCCTCGGCCGGTTCCATCCGGTTCACCGTGAACATCCGGCCGCCCGGTGGAATGTGCGACTGGCCGGTCATGATCACCGCACATCGCGAACTCGGCAACGCCTGTGCGATTTTCGCACTCGAATCGACGTTGTCGAACACGAACAGCATCGATCGTCCGGCACACCACTGGCGAAACAGCTGAATGCAATCGATCAGCCCGACCGGGATGGCAACCGAGGAGAACCCTGCCGCCCGGAGCAGCGAGCGCAATGCGTCGGCCGGTTTCGTCGGTTTCGTGCCGGTGTAGTCACCGATGTAAACTTGCCCGTCGGGATACAAGTGTTTCACCCGGTGCGCGACGTGGATCGCGAGCGTGCTCTTCCCCACCCCCGGCATTCCCACGATGACCGCGGACCGCCGACCAGCCTCGTCGCCGTTTCCATTGGACAACCACTGCTCGATTTCGGCGACGAGGCCGCTGCGCCCGGTGAAATCCGAGATATCCGGTGGCAGGTGTTCCAGGACTTCCGGCCGCGGCTCCCGCAGGATCGGCACCTGGGCCGCCGGTCTATTCAGCTCGTTCTCGTTCTTGCCGCGTGTTTCGTTGGTCGCGACGTCGAGTGTCGGGTCGGAACTGAGCAGCGCGCTGTGCAGCTGCACGATCTTGCTGGACGGTTCCAGCCCCAGTTCTTCGACCAGCGACTCGCGCAGCCGCCGGTACGCCTCCAGTGCTTCGGACCGGCGGCCCGACCGGTGCAGCGCGATCATCAGCCGCGAATGCAGCCCTTCGTGCAGCGGATGCCGGAGCGTGACCTCCTTCAGCTCAGGCACTACCTCGCGGTGCAGCCCCAGCCGCAGGTCGGCGTCCAACCGCATTTCCAGGGCTCGCAGCTGCATTTCCGCGAGCCGGACCACGTGGGCGGTCACGGTCTGGCCGTGCGCCACGTCGCTCAGCGCCGGGCCGCGCCACATCGCGAGCGCCTCGGCGAGCACACGGCTCGCCTGCTCCGGTTTCTTGTCGTCAAGTGCCGCTTTCCCTCGCTGGCACAGCATTTCGAACCTCGACATGTCGACGTTCTCATCCGGCACGACCAAGCTGTAGCCGAACGGGTTGGTCCGCAGGACCGATTCGTCGTCGAAGATCTTACGCAGTTTGTAGATATAGGTCTGCAGGGTGGACAACGCGGTACTCGGCGGCGCCTCGCCCCAGAGCTCATTGATGATCGAATCCGCCGGGACCAGCGAATTCCGGCACAGCACCAGCAGGGCCAGCAGTTCGCGTATCTTCGGCGCGCTGGGTGTGATGTCTCTGCCTGCCGCCATCACTCGCAACGGGCCGAGCACGAAGAAATCCATCGATGTTCCCCCCATCCCCCCCGAAAATTTTACCGTGACCACCTGTCCGTGGAAAAAACGGGAAATGCGGCCCACGCCATGGCCGCCCGGTTCACGACTAGATCGGAACGCCATCCAGCCATGCCAACGTTAAATGGCATCAGGCCACTCCACGGCACAAAATTTCCGCCTTCCCGCCAGGTTAGCACCAGGTTAGCCAACCGTGCAGCCGCCGAACAGGCGATCATGAAGCACGTGAATACGTTGCCATCACGGCACGGGCGGCCGCCCTCTGGGCAAACCTCGCGAACACCATTCAGTATGCCGATTCGACAATATAGACATTAAATGGCGAAGCGGATATTTGGTACGGCCGCAGCGGCGCGGTCTGCTCCCGGTGCCCCGCCCCTTTTTCCCAGCTTCGGAAGGCATCGAGGTCAGCCCACTCGCTCATCACCACGAACTCCTGCTCGCGCAGCACCGAGCGCATCAGCTCGTTGCCGAGCAAGCCGGGAGTTCCTTTCAGCCGCACGCTGATCCGGTGGTACGCCTCGGCGATCTTCGCCGGCCCGCCCTCGCCGGGAGCCCGGACGTGGAGCACGACGCGGACCCGGCCGGTCACCGAGCTCCCGCCCCGGTCAGGGAATACACGACCCGCATGGTGGTCATCGTGCCGCCGGAGCGGAAGGGATGCAGCTTCGTGCGGTGTTCCAGATGCCGCGCGCTCGTCTCGAACTCCCGGAACCGCGCCTCGCTGTCCCAGTCGCTGACGATGTAATAGACGGAGTCCTCGTCCAGGCTCCTGGACAGCCATTGGCCCAGGTTCGCCGGAACCTCGGTGATCATGCCACCGACCGAGTGCCAGGTCTCTTCGAAGTCTTTTTCCATGCCGGGGTGAATCTGCATCCGCAACATCACCCGGAACACCGGATTCGCCGTCATGGCTCAGATTCCCCCGTCGACGTTGATCGTCTCGCCGTTGACGAATCCGGCCAGATCACCGGCCAGGAACACCACCACGTTCGCGATCTCGCGGGGATCGCCGAGCCTGCCGAGCGGGATCATCGCCTGGTAGCGCTGACGGACCTCCGGCGGCGTCGGCGCCTCGGTCTCGATCGGGCCCGGCGCGACCACGTTGACCCGGATCCGGCGCGATCCCAATTCCTTGCACAGAGACCGGGTGAGCCCGGCAAGCCCTGCCTTGGCCGCCGTGTAGTGCGCACGCAACGGCACCCCCACCGCAGCCGCCCGGGAGCCGACATTGACGATGGACGCGCCGTCGTTCAGCAGCGGCAGCACCCGCTGGATCACCCGGTAGGCGGAGCCGAGGTTGGTGTCGAGAACCCGGTCCCATTCGTCCTGCGCCAGCTCGGGGAACGGGATGTGGCTGATCACGCCCGCGTTGTGCACGACGACGTCCAGGCTGCCGAACAGCTCGCGGCATTCCTCCGCGAGCCGGTCCACGGCCGCGGGGTCGGTCACGTCGGCCTGGACGACGCGGTACTTCGCGCCGAGCCGGTCGAGTGCGGCGGCCAGGTCGCCGGCCGCCGCCGCGTCGCTGCGATAGCAGGCGAGCACCTCGCAGCCGGCCTCGGCCAGCGCGAGGACGATCGCCCGGCCGATCCCGCGGGTGCCCCCCGTGATCAGTGCTTTCTTTCCTTCCAGCCGCATAATGTCCTCCTAGTAAAGGATGATCACACTGATGAGGTTGCCGAGGAACGCACCGACGGCGAGCGCCGTCCGTGCCGTGTTCCAGAGCCTCCACCGGTTTCGTGGATCGCGGTCGGCCCAATCCGCGGGCTGCCGCTTTTCGTCCAGCGAAACGACGTACTTGTTGATGGGAACGTTCTTGAGCAGCGAAATCGCGATCACCGCGGCCAGCAGCACCGCGGGCAAGCCGAAGAGCAGCCCGGCCGGGCGGTCCGCGACCAGCGTGAGTGCCACGTCGGCACCGAGGCCGGCCACGTTGGCGATCGGCATGAACGGGTCGTAACGCCGCCACAGAAAACGAATGGTCCGCACATAGTCGGGGTAGGAAAGCGTGAGCGTGAACGGCGTGATGCCCACGACCGTCGAGAACATCACCCCGGCGCCGAGGCCGTTCGCCAGCAGCACCACCGCGATCAGCAGGCTGGTCATTCGCCGGCTCGGCGGCCTGCGGCCTTTTCCAGAGTTCTCTTGATCCGCTCCAGCTGCACCGCGGAGTTCCGGTCGATGCGCTGCTTCATTCCGGCGTCGTCGATCGGCGCGTCCGGGCGCAGGTGGAAGTCCTGCACCCATCTCATCCGGACCAGCGTCGTCCCGCCCTGGTGCACGGGAACGTACTCCCAGTAGATGTTCATGTATTCGAAGGGCCCGGTTTCCACCCGCCGCGCGCGCACCGTCCGGAGTTCGGGATCGCACACCCGCTCGGACACCCAGCTCCACACCTTGCCGTTCTCGTCGGGCCGCATGCTGAGCCGGAACACGACGGAGTTCCCGCGCTCTTCCAATACCTCCACCGAGGAGTACTCGCTGAACAATTCGGGCCAGGACCGGACGTCGTTCGTCATTTCCCAGACCAGATCCATCGGTGCGTCGATGAGGATCGAGTTGTCGGTGCGGGCGTGATCTCCCCGCGGCGCGAACGACCGCTCGTTGACATAGGCGAGCATCATCCTGGGGGTGCGCAGGTCCGTCACCAGATCGCCGGAGATGTCGACCTGGCACAGATTCTGGATCTGCACCGCCATGCCGAGCAACGCGAGCGATTCGCAGTTCAGCTCGTCGAACGGAACGTCGAGAATGTCGCCGCCCAGATCGATCTCTTCGGACTCTCCCGCGTTCTTCCGGATGAGGTCCCTGATATCGTCCAGGGTAAGCTGGTTCATTTCTTGCTCCGTTCTTCCGGGGCGGTCACGAGCAACGCGGAATTGAATCCGCCGTAACCGCGGGCGAGAATCAACGCCCGCCGGATCGGCAGGTGTCTTGGTTCGGTAACCAGGTCCAAGCAGTTCTCGAAACGCGGAGCGCGCACACCGATCGTCGGCGGTACGATCCCGTCGCGGATGGCCAGCAGCGCGGTCCCGGCGTCGAGCGCGGCACCGCCCGCATACAACCGGCCCGTCATCGCTTTCGGCACCGTCACCGGTACGGCGAGCGGTCCGAAGACCGCCTCGATCGCCTCGGCTTCCTGGCGGTCCAGCTCTGGCACACCGGCACCGTCCGCGAACACGACGTCCACTTCGCCCGGCTGGATTCCGGCCTGGGCAAGGCACTGGCGCGCGGCGCGGGCCAGGTTCGACCGATCCGCGCCGGGCGGATCGAAGGTGGCCGCGTGGCCAGCGATCTCGCCGTACACGAAGGCCCCGCGTTCCACAGCGGCGGTCCTGGGTTCGGCGACCAGAATCGCGCCGCCTTCGCCCGGCACGTATCCGGCGGCCTGTTCGTCGAACGGCAGGTAGGCCCGCGCCGGGTCGGGAACCGGGCTGAGCCGCCCGGTGGGAAGCTGCGCGACCAGGCCGTACGGACACAACGAGCTGTCCGTCCCGCCGGTGAGCGCCAGGCAGCGCCCTTCCCGCAGCACCCGCCGTGCCTGCGCGATGGCATCCAGCCCGCCGGCCTGCTCGGCGCAGAGCACCCCGCACGGGCCGCGGAACCCGTGTTTGATCGCGATCTGCCCGGTGGTCGCCGCGTAGAACCAGGCGATCGACTGGAACGCACCCACCCAGCCGGGCCCGCGGCTCCACAGATTCTCGATCTCCCGCTGGCCGAATTCGGTCCCGCCCGAAGAACTCGCCACGATCACGGCCATGCCGTACTCGGGCAGCTCGGCCGGGTCCACCCGAGCGTCGCGCAGTGCGAGGTCCGCGGCGGCCAGGCCCAGCTGGGTCCAGCGATCGGTCTGCGGGATCAACCGGCCCGGCACCACTGCCCGGGCGTCGAACCCGTCGACCTCTCCGGCGACCTGGGTCGGGTACCGGGCCGGATCGAACCGGGTGATCCGGCCGATCCCGCTGCGGCCTTCGCGGACTGCCGACCAGTACGCTTCGGTGCCGACGCCGTTCGGCGCCAGCACCCCGATGCCGGTGACGACGACAGCGTCGCTCATCAGGACACCGGCTCGCGGGCGAGGATCACCGCCGACTGGAACCCGCCGAAACCGCTGCCGACGCTCAACACCGCGTCCATCGCGTGGTCGCGCGCGACGATCGGGACGTAGTCCAGATCGCACTCCGGGTCCGGCGTGGTGAGGTTCGCCGTCGGTGGCACCACCTGGTTTTCCAGTGCGAGCGCGCAGCCGGCGAGCTCCAGCGATCCGATGGCGCCGAGCGAGTGCCCGATCATGGACTTGAACGAGCTGACCGGGACGTCGTAAGCGCGAGCACCGAGAGAGCGTTTGAACGCCGCCGTTTCATGCCGGTCGTTCTGGCGGGTGCCAGAACCGTGCGCGTTGATGTAGTCGATGTCGTCCGGCCCCAGGCCGGCTTCGCGCAGCGCGTTTTCGATGGCTTCGGCCATCTCCCGGCCGTCCGGCTTGAGCCCTGTCATGTGGAAGGCGTTGCTGCGGTTGGCGAACGCGCGGATCTCCGCGTAGATGTGCGCGCCGCGCCGTTGCGCCGCACGGCGCTCCTCGAGCACGAGCACCGCCGCCCCTTCGCCGAGTACAAACCCGCCGCGCGTGGCGTCGAACGGCCGCGAAGCCCGCTCCGGCTGATCGTTGTCTGCCGACGTGGCCCGGATCGCGTCGAAGCACGCGACGGTGATCGGCGAAATCGGCGCGTCCGTCGCGCCGGCCACCACGACGTCCGCTGCGCCTTCCCACAGCAGCTGACAGCCGTAGCCCACCGAGTCGAGCCCCGCCGTACAACCGGTGGACACGAGGGAAACCGGGCCCTCGGCACCCACCGCCCACGCCACCTCGCAGGCCAGCGTGCTCGGCACCATGTAGCCGTACAGCTGCGGAACCGCGTAGTCCGGGTCGACGTTCCAGTGCTTTCCGCCGTCGCTGAGCACGACGTATTCGTTTTCCAGCCCGGTGGTACAGCCCACGGCGCTGCCGAGGCTTACCGCCAGGCGGTCCGGCGCGACGTCGCCGGCCTCGAGCCCGCTGTCGGCCCACGCCTCCCGCGCGCTCACCGTCGCGAACTGCGCGGCCCGGTCCATCCGGCGGATCTCCTGCGGGGACAGGCCTTCCGCGGCTGGATCGAAGTCGCATTCCGCGGCGATTCTGGAACGGAACCCCTCCGGCGAGAACAGGGAGATTCCGCGGGTCGCGGTGCGCCCGCCGGTCAGCAGGTCCCAGTAGTTCTTGGCGCCGATCGCCCCCGGCGCCACCACGCCGATACCGGTGACCACTACGCGCCGCTCAGTCGTCACGGCCGGTCTCCTCGCCGGCGGGACTCGAAACGCGCGGGTGGTCGTCCGCCGGATTCGGCGGCGGTTCGGTGTCCACGTGGCCGAGCTCCGGCCGCGGCGCCAGCGGGCACAGGTGGAATACCGCGAAAGCCGGCTCGTCCGAGGAGCTGGTGACCCGGTGCCGGACGTTGCGCGGGATCGCAAGGCCTTCCCCGGCGTCCACCTGGATCGACTGGTCACCGCCTGCCCGGACCGTCACCGATCCTCGCACCACGTAAAGGTATTCGTCGGAATAGGGGTGGTAGTGCTCCGACACGAATTCGCCGGGCCGCAGCGTGAGCACACCCATGAATCCCGTCGTCGTCCCGCAGGTTCGCGGGCTGAGCACCACTTTCATCGTCCCGCCGCGACGCCGGTTGGCCGGCACGTCGTCCGCGGCGACCTTCGCCGGCAGAGCCCCGCGTTCAGTCACGTCCTGCCTCCCAGCTGTAGAAGGGAACGGCCATAGCGTCCTTGGGCTCCTTCCAGTTCGGGTCGTACGGGCGGATGTGCCGGGACAGTTTGGTGCTGATGTCCTGATACAACGGATGCGCCCGCGCTTGGTAGAGGCTTTCCGATATCCCGGCATCGGCCTCGGCGAGGTGGAAGTACAGGTCGTGGAAGCGAAAGAGGGTACGGCGCGAGACACCGACCATGCGCGGCAGCTCACCGCTGTCGGATTCCGCGAATATCTCAGCCACCGATTCCGCTTCGGACGGATCCATCCGGGCGACGATGAGAGTGCGATGCACGAGCACACCTCCGGGCAACAATGCAGGGACAGGCTGGGGTTCGGCGCTTCCTTCGAAGATGCCGGTGGCCCGTTGCGACCCGCTGGTCGATCACTGGTCTCTTCCTCGCTCGCCGGACCAGCCCGGCACCAGCCGAACCCCGCAGCATCAGGACGCTCACTTCTGCCGCTGCGCATCGAATAACCAACCCCAGCCGGAGGAATCCCATGCCGTATGCCGCGATCACCTATCGCGTCAAACCAGGCCACGAGGAGGAGATCGCGGAGATCTTCACCGAATTCCAGCGGGTGGACGACCCTGTGCTGGCCGATGCCGAAGGCGCTGCCCGCGGCCGGCTGCTGGGCACCGCGGTGTTCGTCAAGGACGACGTCCTGGTGCGGGTCATCCACTACGAAGGCGAGTTCGAGGACATCTCGCGGAAGATGGCGACCCAGTCCGGCGTGCACCGGATCGAACAGCGGCTCGCCGGATTTCTCACGCAGTCGCGCGATACTTCGACGCCCGCCGGTTTCCAGTCCTATTTCGACCGAGCGGTCATGCGCTGTGTCTCGCAGCTGTCCATCGACGATCATCCGGCCGGAGCGGGCCGGTGAGCGGGCGAAAGCTCGCGGTGCTCGGACTCGGTGGCGTCGGTTCCGGGATGGCGAAACGGCTTCTGGACACCGGGCACCAGACGGTGGTCTACAACCGGACGGCCGCCAAGGCGGAGCCGCTGCGCGCGGCCGGCGCGACGGTCGCCTCCTCGGCCGCTGACGCGGCACGGGACGCAGACGTCGTCATCCTCAGCTTGAGCGACGAAAAGGCCGTCGAGGAGGTGCTGTTCGGAGGCGTGCTGCCGGTGCTGAAGCCGGGCGCGATCGTGCTGGACGGCACGACTGTGGCGCCCTCGTACGCGCGCGACGCCGCGGAGCGGCTGGCTGCGGCTGGCGTGACCCGGCTGGAGTTCTGCGTGATCGGCAACCCGGAAATGGCCCGCAACGGGGAACTTCGCGTGTTCCTCGCCGGTGACGAGTCCACAGTGGATGCAGTGCGGGACCTGGTGCGGGACCTGAGCCGCCACGGTGCGCTCTACCTCGGCTCCACCGGCCGGGCGAGCGTGCTGAAGCTCGCATTCAACCTGCTGCTCGGCGTGCAGACCGCGGGGCTCGCCGAAGCGGTGCAGTTCGTCGAGCAGGCTGGCCTCGACCGCGAGCAGTTGCTGACCGCGATCATGAAAAGCGGCTGGCGGTCGCCGGTGCTCAACTTCCGCGCCGAATTCATACGAAAGCGGTCCTATGACCCGGCGGGGTTCCGCGCCGGCCTGATGGCCAAGGATCTCCGGCTCGCCGATGACGAAGCCACCGCGGGCGGCCTCGACCTGCCGATCGTCCGCTGTGCCCGAAGCCGGTTCGAAGAAGCGGTCGCCAGCGGCAAGGACAACAAGGACGCTGCGGTAGTCGTCGAACTGACCGCCGGCTGACCGATCCCGCCACCCATCGAAGAAGGCAAGAGATGACGACTGCTGACACCGTGACCACCAGTCCCTACGAATACTTGCGGATCGGCACCGGGTTCTGCACGGCGCAGATTCTGCTCACCGCACTGGAGCTCGATCTGTTCACCACCCTGCGGGACGGGCCGCAAACGAAGGCGCAGCTCTGCGCGCGGCTCGGCCTGCATCCTCGCGGCACCGGTGATTTCCTCGATGCGCTGGTGTGCCTCGGCCTGCTCGCCCATGACGGCGGTCGCTACCGCAACAGCCACGGCGCCGAGCGGCACCTGGTTCCGGGCGAGCCGCAGTACATCGGCGGTTTCCTCGAACGCGCCCACCGGATGCTGTACCCGGCTTGGGGCCGGTTCGCCACGGCGTTGCGCACCGGCGAGCCGCAAAGCGAAGTGGAGTCGGGCGAACCGTACGACACGATGTCGACCGATCCGGTCCAGCTGCGCAGTTTCCTGGGCATGATGGACACGATGAACGCTCCGCTCGGTCCGGCGCTGGCAGGGGCCTTCGACTGGTCGGGATGCCGGACGGTGGTGGATGTCGGCGGCGCGCGCGGGAATCTGATGGCCAACGTGGTGACCGCACATCCCCATCTGCGCGCGACGGTGTTCGACCTGCCACAGGTCGAGCCGTTCTTCGCCGAGCACATGACGCGCTTCGAACTAGGCGACCACGTGTCGTTTCGACCGGGAAGCTTTTTCACCGACCCGATCCCGGCGGCGGACGCCGTGGTGATCGGACACGTGCTGCACGACTGGTCGGAAGGCGAGCGCCGGATGCTGGTCGAGAAGGCGTACCGAGCACTCCGCCCCCACGGCGCGCTGCTGGTGTACGACCCGATGCTGAACCCGGCCGAACCGAACCTGGTGAACCTGGTGATCAGCCTCGATATGCTGCTGACGACCCGCGGCGGAGCGGAATACACGCCGCAGGACTGCCAGACCTGGCTCACCGACGCCGGCTTCTCGATCGAGGCGACACGCTCGCTCGGTTTCAACGACACCCTCGTGGTGGGCCGCAAACCCGCGTGAAGGCGAGACAAAACGGCCGGGGCAGCGAGGCGCCCCGGCCGTTTCCGTCATTCCCGGCCGGCTACCCGGTTCAGGACTCCAGCGAGCACCGTGTCCGGATCGTCGACGGCAGTGACCGACCGCCAAGCGACAAACGCGTCCGGCCGCACCAGCACGGCGCCATCGTCCTTCACGCCATACACCTGTGCCCAGCTATCGCCGAGAGAGGTCAAACCGTCGCCCGCGTCCACCTGGTACGCGGTGAAAGGAATCCCCGACTGGGCGGCGAGCTGCCGGGCCGCGGCCATCCAGCTCGCCCCGGCCGCGCCAGTCACCAGGACGAACTCGGCGCCGAACAGGTCGATCGCGGAAATCCGGTCGCCGCCGCGGTTCAGCCACACATGCGGAGCCCGTGTGCCCGGCTCCCCAGAGAGGTCGAGCTCCGGGGTCAGCACGACGCCGGGCTGATCGGTGCCGAGGATCAGCGGCGAGGCGTAACGGTATCCGAGGGTGATGATGATGTCGTCCACCATCTGCCGCCGATCCTCGTCGGTCGCGTAGCCGTGCCGGATCCGGTTGCGGATCAGCGCCTGCTCTGCCATCGCGAGCCCGACGTGGCGCCGTTCGGTGTCGTAGCTGTCGAGCAGGGCATCGCTGCCCCAGCCGCGCAACGCGGCGGCCAGCTTCCAGGCGAGATTGTGCGCGTCGTGAATCCCGGTGTTGGCGCCGAAGCCACCGGCAGGCGGGTGCACGTGCGCCGCGTCACCGGCGAGGAAGACCCGGCCGGCCCGGAAGGTTTCCGCGACCAGCTGCGCACCTTCCCACGGCACGGTGGCCACGACTTCCACTGCCATGTCGGGTTTTCCGGCCGCCTCGCGCACGATCTCGACGCAACGCTCGTACGTGAACTGGGCGGGCGACTCGCCACGTTCGGGGTCGTAGAGCGGTGCGACCAGCCACGGGTCGCATCCGTGCAGCCGGGAGAGCCCGACCATCGTGCCGGGCGCGGTCGCGTAGCAGAGGATGAACTTCCGCTCGTCGAGGATCTTTTCCAGCTCCGGTGCGCGGAAGTAGATGCTCAGCGCGTGGAACACGCTGCCACGCCCGCTGCGCGGCACTTCGAGCAGGCGGCGGGTGAGGCTGTTCGCGCCGTCCGCCCCGACGAGGTACCGGGCCCGGACCGTGCTCCGCTCACCAGTGGACGAATTCTCGATCGTGGCCGTCACGCCGTCGGCGTCCTGGCTCAGGTCCAGCAACCGGGTGGAAAACCGGACGTCAGCCCCATATTCGCGCGCCTTTTCAGCCAGGACCCGCTCGTAACGGTCCTGACCGCAGCCCATGACGCGTTCCGGGCTCACTTTTTCGCCATCGAGCGACGGTGCCTCGAGAACCACCGCGTCGGCAATTTCCGAATAGGTTTTCACACGGAGGATCCCGCCCTCGAAATAGGGATGCGAGTCACCCATCTCCAATGCCCGGATGTCGTCCACCACGCCGACCGAGCGAAACAGTTCCATGGTCCGCGCCTGCAGCCCCGGCGCCCGCGGCAACAGCGACGTCCCCGTCCGCTTTTCCACGAGCATCGAGGAAATGCCCTGGCTGCCGAGGAAAAGCGAAGTGGACAAGCCCACCGGTCCCCCGCCGACGATCAACACCGGAATTTCGATCATGACATCCTTCCCAAGCGCCCGAACACCACGTCACGCACGCGATCGTCACAACCCGCACTGGTGATCGCCTCGCAGCCGGATGGTGCCGATTTCCGGAAACGAAGGGCGCCGAGTCGACCGATCGTCCAGCACGGTCGGCGAAGCTTCTTGCCGGACCGAATCGACGAAAGTGAATTCGCAGATGCGCGTACTGTTTGTCACAGCACCGCTGCCGCCTCATTTCTTCCCGATGGTTCCGCTCGGCTGGGCGCTGAGCGCGGCGGGTCACGACATCCGGGTCGCGGCCGCGCCGAGCATGCGGGAACTGATCCAGACGTCCGGGCTCACCGCGGTTCCGCTCGGCAGCGAGGTGGACCTGCCCGGAATGGCAAGGCGCGCCTTCGGCGACCGCGCTCCGCGGGTCCCGCCGTCGATGCGGGCCTGGCACAACACCCCCCGCTCCGTCATCGAAAGCGTATTCCGGCGATTCATGACGACCTCGGAGGCGATGGCAGACGAACTCGTCGCGTTCGGTCGGCACTGGCGCCCGGACGTCGTAGTCCACGAACCGGTCGCGTTCATCGCTCCGGTACTCGCCGAACTGCTGGGTGTGCCGTCTGTCCGCCACCTCTGGGGCACCGATGCGTGGCACGGGTACCGCGAAGTCGAACAGGCTGGCATGAAACCGTTGTGGGAGCGGTTCGGGGTGGCCCCGGTCGCGGAGCCGGACGTGCTCACCATCGACCCTTGCCCGCCCAGCCTCCAGACGCCGAACGACGGCGGCAAGCGCGAACAGATCGCCTACGTTCCCTACAACGGTGTCGCGAGCTGCCCGGCTTGGCTGGCCGAGCCCCCTCGGAAACCGCGGGTCTGCGTCACGGTCGGCACGTCGATGCCGCGGATCACCGGCAATATGGACTTGGCCCGGCTCGCGATGGACGCCGTGCGCGGCCTCGACGTGGAGACCGTGCTCGCCGTCGGTCCGCGGCACCGAGAGAAACTCGGCGAGACACAGAACGTCAGGGTGGCGGAATCGCTCCCGCTGCGGCTGCTGCTGCCGACCTGTTCGGCGATCGTGCACCAGGGTGGCGCCGGCACCACGCTCACCGCGGCGGCCGCCGGCACTCCCCAGCTGATCCTGCCGTCGCTCGGCGACCAGTTCCTCAACGCCTTGGCCGTCGCGGAATACGGCGCGGGCGCCTACGTCGATACGCCGGACCTGGCTGTTCCCGCGGTGCGCGAACGGCTCGCCGAGCTTCTTGCCGAACCCGAGCACCAGCGGAAAGCGGATCTGCTGCGGGCGGAAAACCTCCGGTGCCCACCACCCGCGTCGGTGGTGCCGGTACTGGAGTCATTGGTGGCCGGATGAACCGCCGGGCAGAACACCGCCTGGCAACGAACGCACAAACCCATCAGGAGGATGCAACCGTGTCGATTGCCGAGAAGAGCAAGACTCCGCTGCCGGAAACCTCGCCGTTGTTCCGGCTCCACCGGCTGATCATGGGGTACGGGCCGGCTCAGGTCACCCGCACATTCGCGCAGCTGGGCCTGGCGGACTACCTCGCGGAAGGACCGCGACCGGCAGCGGAAATCGCCGTTGCGATGGAGGTGGACTACGACGCGCTCACCCGGTACCTCCGCGCCGCCGTCGCGGTCGGGCTTGCCGAGGAGCCCGAATACGAGCAGTTCGCCGTCACGGAAATGGGCGCGCTGTTGCGCGAGGGCTCCCGGATGCGCAACGTCGCGATCACCTTCGCCGGCCCTGCGCTGTATCGGCCCTGCGAGCGGATGCTCGAAGTGCTCAAGACTGGCCGTTCGTCCACCGAGGCGGCGTTGGGCCAAAGCCTGTGGGAGTACTACGACACCCATGAGGAGGACGCCAAGCACTACGCCGAGAGCATGTGCCACCTCACTGCCCGGTGCGCGGAAAGCCTGGTGAAGCACTACGATTTCACCACCGCGAAGAAGATCGTCGACATCGGCGGCGGGCTCGGCGTGCTGCTGAGCGGGCTTCTGGAAGCCGCACCGCGGGCGGAGGGTGTGCTCTACGACCGCGCGGAGGTCATCTCGCGGGCCCACGCCACCTTCGAAGAGCGTGGGCTCGCCGACCGTACGACCTTGATTCCGGGCAACTTCCTCGAGTCGATCCCCTCGGGCGGCGACGTCTACACGATCAAGAGCGTGCTCTGCGACTGGTCGGACGAGCACGTCGCGCAGATCCTGGCGAACGCGCGGAAGGTGATCGAACCCGGCGGCCGGTTGCTGGTGATCGACTGGATGATCGTGGACGACCCGCGCCGCCCCGACCCGGCCGCGAACCTGCCGATGGCCAACTTCGGCCTGCTCATCGCGTCCGGCGGCAAGGTACGCAACCGCGGGCAGTTCGAAGAACTGTTGCGCGGCGCGGGTTTCGAGGTGAACGGGATCACCTCGTTCCACGACGGCCTGACCGGCTGGAACCTGATCGAAGCCCGCTGAGCAGCGGTGTCCCGGTGCCGGACGTGGGGAGGAATCATGCGGGAGACGACCACGCCCGTGCTGATCGCAGGCGGCGCGCTCACCGGCCTGTCGTCGGCAGTTTTCCTTGCCCACCATGGTGTTCCGTGCACAGTGGTGGAAAGGCACCGGGACATCCTCGCCCACCCGCGGGTACGCGGGCTGAATCGGAGGTGCATGGAGCTGTACCGGTCGGTCGGCCTCGAAGAAGCCATCATCGAGGCCAACCCTCGCGCGTCCGCTCTGAATGCCGTGCGGCAATGGCTGACCTTGCGGGCGCGGACATTGGCCAGCCCGGACATCCACTGGTCGGAGCAGCGCGAACGGCGCGAGGAGAACGACATCAGCCCGGCCCAGCGCGCGCCGATCGACCAGGACCGGCTGGAACGGGTGCTGCTGGCGCGTGCCGAAGACCGCGGCGTGGACGTGCGGTTCGGGACCGAACTGGTGGACTTCACTCGGCGCGGGGACGGAGTGCAGGCCAGGATCGCGGACAGCGCGACCGGCGAAGTGTCCACTGTGCACTGCCGGTACCTCCTGGGCTGCGACGGATATCGCAGCCTGGTGCGCAAACGGCTGGCGATCCCGATGGACGGCCCTGGCGCGCTGATGCGCCGGCTCACCTTCGTGTTCGAGGCGGATCTCGGTCCCGCGCTCCGCGGCCGGCCGGTCAACCTGTGCTATGTAGACGAACCCGTGCCGGGCACGTCGCTCATGGCCTACGACGGGTACCGGCGGTGGGTGTTCTCCATGCCGCGTGACCCGTCGGACGAGACTCCGGCGGAGAAATTGACCGATCGATGCGCCGATCTGGTGCGTGCCGCGGTAGGCGTCGACGACCTCGATGTGACAGTCTGCCCGCAGTCGGCGGGCGGCCGGGCCACCGCGCTGGAGTTCGAAATCGGCGCTCAGCTGGCCAGGAAGTTTTCCAAAGGACGGGTCTTCCTGGTCGGCGACGCAGCACACGTGATGCCTCCGATGGGCGCGTTCGGGGCTAGTTCGGGTATCCAGGACGGGTACAACCTTGCGTGGAAGCTCGCCGCGGTGCTCCGCGGAACCGCCACGGAGAAACTGCTGGCGACGTACCATGCCGAACGGCATCCGGCGGACGAGCTTGCCCTCGGCCAGGCCATGGTGCACCTGCGGGAGCGAACGAACACGACGCTGGCCGGCGAGTCGGCCGCGCTGGACAGGGACGCGGTCGTGTTCGGCTGCCGTTACCGCTCGACAGCCGTGCTGTCCGCTCCGGGCTCGCCGGCTGATCCCGTGCTGGCCACGGAACTGGCTGCACAACCCGGAACCAGGGCGCCACACTGCTGGATCCGCCGCGATGGCGCGGAGCTGTCCATGCTCGATCTGTTCGGGAAGAACTTCGTGCTGTTGCTCGGGCCGGAAGCTGAGGACCCGACCGGCTCGCCCGCCGGGGTCCGGCTCGACGTGTACCGGATCGGCACGGACGTCACGGACCTCGACGGCCAATGGCCCAGCCGTTACGGCTCGCCGCGGGCCGCCGTCCTGATCCGGCCCGACGGAATCGTAGCCTGGCACAGCGACGAAACCGCAGAAACGCTCGCCGCGGCACTGGCCCAGGTGCTTGCCCCCGGCTGACCTGCTGGTGGTCGGCCACGGGGATCTGCGGAAGGACGACGATGAAGAAGCTGAGTACAGCAGAACCGGCCTTGTGGACAGAAGTCAGCGCGACTGACGCTCACCGCCCGCCGCCGTCGATGACACCACCTGAGGCGGGACCGTGGTGTAGGTGACGGTGGTCGAGGAGTGCCGCAGCACCGCCTTCACCTCCACGCCCGCCGCTAGCGTGGCCGCACCGTGCGGCATCCTGGTCGATCGCGACCGCGTTCACTGACTCGTCCGTTTTCGGCTCACCCAAGCCGGTGCACACCAAAACCATGGCAGCCGTCCCTCGCTAGTCCGTAAAGGATGAAATGGAGCAGGCGTAGCCCGCCCCGGCCGTGAAACTGCTCGCAGCGTCGAAAGGGAAGCGCAATACGCCCAGTACAGGGCCGCGCTCAAAGCCACCGCGATCGGACGTCGCCCATTCGGCGGCAGCAACAACTGATGCCTGTCCGTAGCCTCGTCTCACTTGCAGTGATGACACCGCTTTGGGGGCTGGGTGTGGCGCGACGTATCGGTGGTGCAGGAGGTGGCTCAGATCCTGGCCCTGGCAGCGGCGCAGGTCGGCTTGTCGCCGCGGGTGCCGTCGCCCTCGCACTCGCCAGCGGAACCAGTGGAGTGCTGGGCGCAGGCGGGACGGCAACGGAAACCGGTGCGGCCGCCGACAGCTCACTGAATGCGAAGGATCTCGGCAAACGCACGAACGAAAGCAAGAAATCCGCACGATCCGGCAAAACTGACGAAGCGTTGCACCGTATGGGCATGCGGACGCTGAAGAAGACTTTGAAGCGAGATCTGAAATGCGTCGCAGCATCCACCGGCCAGGTACGCGACTTCTTCCTCCGCACCCCGTGCAAGTCGCTGGACCGGATACTTCTGGCCGTAGGCGACACCGCGGGGAATTCCGCAGTCATCTCCGTGGTGTGGACCAGTTTCGCGAACCGTGCTGACTCAAACGCTTTCGAAAAAGTCGAAGCGGTTCAAGGCAGTGGTGACATCACCCCGCTCGCCGGTGCGCTGCTCGGCCCCACCGGGGTCCACTTCACCGGCCACCACTATCAATCTCACCGCGACGGCACCAAGGTGGCCATCGCTGAAACGGAGACCATAGGAGGCCACGTTGACAATGATGTGCTCGATGCCCTGGCCGAGGTCGCGGTATGGCTGCCGAAACCGTAGCCGGCACGGCGAGAGGAACCCAGTTCTCCTGCCGACCGAAACCGTCTCACGACGCCTAGGTGCCGGTCGTCTGGCAACGCCGCAGCACCTTCATCCCCCCAGCCGCCGATGTCACCGCGCCGCAGACCGCGCTACTGGATCACCGGATAGGCGTCGGGAGCCGCCGGATATCAGTGGCGGTGCCGTCCCTCGGCGGCATAGGCTTCCCCGCGCGGGGAACAGCATGGAGTAGATCAGCGGCAGATCGCCCGGCTCAGGACCGGGAGGTCGCGGGTTCGAGTCCTGCCTCCATGTCGGTCCCTCCGCGCCTTGGAGTAGTTCAGCAGGCAGAACACCCGGCTTTTCTCCGGGAGGGCGCAGGTTCGAATCCTGCCTCCAAGTCTTGACCGCAGGGGGAATCCACATGGGACACACAGCGTCGCCGGGGTACGCGTACGGGCAGCTTGAGCGGGCGCTGCGCACCGCCGCGTCCGCGAAGGGCATGGTGGCGCGCCAGCGTGCGCGGGAGAAGGCGAACCGGTGGCGGGACGTCTTGGCCGGGATGGCCGACGGGTCCCTGCGGATCGGCTCGCGGGTCCCGGTCGCGGACACTCCGGCGTGGGTGACGCTCGAAGTCGCGCACGGCGGGTTCGCCACCGGCCGTTTCCTCGCGGAGGTCCCGCTTTCCCCCGCCGAGGCCGCTCTGTGTGCGGACGGGCCGGGCACGACCGAGCGCGAGCGGCTCAACCTCTGGTATCTCACCGACGCCGGGCTCGCCGCGCTGCGCGCCATGCTGGCCACCGAGTCCTACCGCATCGAGGTTCCGGAGGACGCCGCGTTGCCGGTCGTGGCGTGGTTGCTGGAGCACGGGCACGCCGAAGCCGCGCTCGATCTGGTCGCTGAGCTTCGTCCGCACCTGCATCGCCTGCGCCTGGCTCCGTTGCCCGGCGCGGCGCCGCGGCCGGCGGGTGCGCTGGTGCGGCTGAGCACAGTCGGTGAGGTCCGGGAATCGCTGCGGTCGGCGGCCACCCGGCCCGCGATCGCGGCGATGCTGGAGACGCTAAAGGTGTGGCATCCGTTGTTCGACCGGCTGGTCGCGCTGTGGTGCGACACCGTAGAGGGTGATCTGCCGCGGCTGTCCGGAACCGGCGTCACCGGCGGCTGGCCGTGCCGTACCTGGCCGCAGGATTGGGCACAGCGGCGCGCCCAGTGGCTCGCGGACTATGCGAGCGCGAGCGTCCGGCACACCGCGTCGGAAGCCCACACCCGCCCGAAGAGCAACTTCGCCCGGCTGCACCGCGCGTTGCTGTTGTGCGAGCACGACAGCACGGGACTGACCGGCCGGGACGTGGGCTGGATCCGTCGTGCCCTGGCGAACACGATCACCAAGCACGGCGAGCCGGGCTCGGAACCGCGGGCGGCGCTGCGATCGTTGCAGGCCTCGGTCGCCGCGCGGCCCACCCACGCCGAACTCGCGGCCGCGCTGGCCGAGCGGCTGGACCGCTTCCCGGCCGACGGCGGGATCCCGGCGATCGAGCCGGTCGTCGGGGACGCGCCGACGCACCTGGTCGCCAAGGTCGCCCGCGCGTTGGAGGCGCCGATCGAGGAACTGGTCGCGCGGGACGTGATCACCTCAGCGGACGTGCTCGCGACGGTTCTGCCGCAGATCACCGCGCAACTGCTGGCCGCGAACTTCGAAAACGAGCAGCTTTCGACGCTTTACGCCCAGACTTACGCTGCCTTCCGTCGTCGGCGAAGCTTGCTGCTGCTCGACTTGGAGCACCAGGTCCGCATCGAGGAACTGCCCTGGGTCAACGCGATCGATCTGTTGCGAGCGCGGCGTCCAGACGCCGCGCGGGCGGCACGCCAGACGTTGGCCCAGACGGTGTTGCTGGCGCTCAGCGCGTTCCCGCAGGCGATCTTGCCGAACACTCTGGTGCGCGAACTGGGCGCGCTGGCGAACCAGGCCGAGCTGCCGATGCCGCTGGTGGAGGAGGTCGCGGCCGACATCTTCATGGGAACGTTCACCGCTAAATGGCGCACGGCGGCGGAACTCGCCAGCCGCACGATGGCGGGCACGCTCTACGCCCGCTACTACGACCTGCCGGAAGCCTGGACTGCGGCACCACGCCCGCGCCCCTTCCGCGCATTCGCGAAGCGCACCGCCGACGACTTCGCCGACGTGTGCGTGGCCCGCGCCGCCGAAGCCTGGCCGGAGCGCAGGCCCGGTTCGGTGGCCGCGAACGGCACAGTGCTGGAGCAGAGCCAGATCCTCACGACGCAGAACCTGGCGGTCTTGGTGCACACGCTGGATTTGCGGAAACGGATCCGGGCGTCGGCGCCTGAGCTGGCCGCGGAATCGCTGACGTGGGTGGTCAGCCGGCTCGCGATCCGCACTGACCACCACCACGCGGCGCTGCAAGCGATCAAGAACGCGGCCTACGCCTGGCGGCAGGCGTTGTTCTTCCTGAGCTTCTGCGACACCGACACTCAGCGCGCGACCGTAAACCAGCTCGCCGAGCAGGTGGCCCGAGCGGGCCTGGCCGACCGGTTCACGCCAGCCGTCACCGGCTTGGCGCACGTGGTGGAAGGCGGCCAGTTCGACCCGGCTGGGCAGATGGACGGCGGAACAGGACGGCGTTTCCTCGGATGGACCACCGGCAGGCACTGGTGTCTTCCGGACTTCGCCGACCACACACGCCAAGCGTCTTTTGGGGCATGACCGGAGGCTTTTGGCTTGCTGCGGCACGTACTTACGGTTCCGGCTTGACCGTCAGTTCCCGCAGCCTGCGAGATACACCGGCCGGTAAGCGATTCAGGAGTTCTTTGCCATCGGCTGGTAGCTCTCCAGACCAATCATTGCCCGGTGGTGCGGCGTACCGAGCTGACCGGTCTGGACCAGAAGCCCAAAGCCGATCGCCGCGAGCGCGTCGACAATCAGACTGGCAGGAGCAGGAACCCACCGCAGGTTGAGGGCAAGGTAACCAGCGACGAGCAACCCGATCCACAAGCGGGTTTTCTCGTTGCGGTGCTGGTCGAAAACGATGGCCGTGACGGCGAGGACGAGCGGGGCCATCATGACGAACACGCGTTCGGTGTCGGTGGCCAGCAATCGTCCGGCTAGACAGCAGGCGAGCAGCCAGACGCTGGCGGTCAGCAGGTCGCTGTGCGAGCCGCCGCGACGGCAGTAGCGGTAGAGGCCGTAGGCGAAAATCAGCCAGAAGAAGTGGAATGTGGAAAAGATGCCGAGCGAGGTGCGTTGTCCTGCGGCCAGGGCGAAGCGAATGTTGTCCAGCAGGCTGATGTTGGCCTGGCCGGCGCCGAGACTGTAGTTTCCGCCGATCAGGTGCTCGGCCCACGCACGGTAGCCGAGATACACGCCGACGGCGAGGACGGTCGCGGCGGAGCCGAAAAGGACCTGACGGTCGCGCCAGGATCGTTGCCGGGTCCAGGCGAGAAGGGGGTAGAGCGGGGCCAGCAGCAGTGCCGTTTCCTTATTCACCGAACCGATGATCACGACAATCGTGAAAACGATCAGTTTGCCGCGGAACGCGAGCCAGAGCGCGATCACGTAGATCAGGTTGTTGAGCGGGTCGACGAGGTCGGCGTTGGAGAATACGTACGGCGCGTACCAGAACGTGCAGGACAGCGCGAGCGCCGTGAGCGCGGCGGTGAACAGCCGCAGGTGCAAATGGTTCCACAGGAATTCGAAGAAAACGAGGATCGCCGCGAAGGTCGCGGTGACGGTGAGGGTGAGCCAGAGCGCGTCGAGCGACAGCCCGCTGAACTGGTGGGCGCGGTGCACCAGCCAAGGGCTGAGCATCCGCAGCGCGAACGGGTTGTCGACTGGCGCGCCGGTCTGCACTGACATCCGGTAGTAGTTCAGGGCGTCGCCGTAGAGGCGCGTGTGCGAGTCCTTCTGGACGTCGGCGTGAGAGATGACGTTGACGAGCGTCATGGCGGCGAGTGCGAGGTAGACCCAGACTCGGCGCGACCACCGAGTTCGGTGGAGTCGGTCGGGTGTCTCGCTCATGACTCGCTTTCGTCAAGATCGGTCGATTCGGCCCGGCTCGCGGCGACGGGCTCTTGAGTAAAATCTACTTTACGATCTTCGAGGTCTGGCTTTGCATCGGGCGTCAAGCTGCCGCCGCAGTACCCCATCGCGGCCACACGAAGGTGGGTGCGGCACACCCACCCGTCGACCAGCAACCCCGCTTAGTGTGAATCCCGTGGAACACGACAACAAGTTCGGTGACTATCTACGGGCCCGCCGCCATCTGACGGCGCCGCGGGACGTCGGTCTGCCCGACGACTCCAGCAGGCGCGTGCCGGGCTTGCGGCGGGAGGAGGTCGCCCTGCTCGCTGGTGTCAGCACGGACTACTACATTCGCCTCGAACAGGGTCGGGAGCGGCATCCCTCCGAGCAGGTGCTCCAGGCGATCGCGCGGGCGCTGCGGCTCGACGAAGCCGCGGCCGGCCATCTGTTCCGGCTGGGTTTGCCCACGCCAGCACCGGCGACGAGCACGGTGACCGTCAGTGCCGAACTCCTGCGGCTGCTGAACAACCTGCACGACGTCCCGGCGTTCGTCGTGGGGCCAGCTCAGGACATCTTGGCCGCCAACTCGATGGCGGAAGCCCTCTACAGCGGATTCGCGCGCTTCGACAACCTGCTGCGGATGATCTTCCTCGATCCCTTCGCGCGGGAGTTCTACGGCAACTGGGACACCGCGGCCGAAACAGCCGTCGCCAATTTGCGGGACGTCTCGACCCGGTTCGCTGACGACGAGCGCGTCGAGCGGACGGTCGGCGAAATCAGCGTGCGCAGCCCCGCCTTCGCAACCCTCTGGGCCCGGTATGAGGTCCGCCCGCGCACCAAGGAGGACAAACACTTCCGCCACCCGCAGGTGGGCGAGCTGCATCTGCACTTCGAGGCGCTGGCGGTGACCAGTGCTCCCGGGCAGCACTTGTCCGTCTACAGCGCCGAACCCGGCAGCGCCAGCGCCGACGGCCTGCTCCTGCTGCGCAGGCTGGCCGACCAGGAGAACGACACGGAAATAGGAAACCTTTACCAGTGAACGAACTATCAGCCCACGCCGCCGGAAGCTTCGCTATCGCGGGCAAGAAGGTCGCCCGGCTCGGCTTCGGGGCCATGCGGCTCACTGGACTCGGCGTGTGGGGCGAACCCCGCGACCGTGCCGAGTGCGTGCGCGTGGTGCGCCGCGCGGTCGAGCTCGGTGTCCAGCTGATCGACACCGCCGATTCCTACGGGCCGCACGTCAGCGAGGACATCATCCGCGAAGCCATCCATCCCTACCCCGACGACGTGCTGATCGCGACCAAGGCCGGCCTCACCCGCAACGGGCCGGACGTAGTCGAAACCGAGCACGGCCTGGTGCGCTTGGGCCCCAAGGCCTGGCCGCCGCTGGGGCGCCCGGAATACCTGCGGCAGCAGGCGCTGCTGAGCCTGCGCCGCCTCGGCTTGGAGCGGATCGACCTGTTCCAGCTGCACCGGGTCGACCCGGAGGTGCCGCTGGAGGACCAGGTCGGCGAACTGAAAAACCTCCAGGACGAAGGCAAGATCGCCGCGATCGGCCTGTCCCAGGTGACGGTCGGCCAGATCGAGCGGGCCCGCCGGATCGCGGACATCGCGACCGTCCAGAACCGCTACAACCTCGCCGACCGCAGCTCGGCCGACGTGCTCGACTACTGCACCCGCGAGGGCATCGGCTTCATCCCGTGGGCACCGGTCGGAGCGGGTGCACTCGCCGAGCCGGGCGGGGCAGCGGACCAGATCGCCGCGGCCCACCGGAGCACCACCGGTCAGGTCGCGCTCGCCTGGTTGCTGGCCAAGTCCGAGGTCATGCTGCCCATCCCCGGCACGTCCAAGGTCGCGCACCTGGAGGACAACATCGCGGCGGCGACGCTGCGTTTGAGCCCTCAGGACGTCAATGACCTCACCAACGCGGCGTGAACGTGGCCGAGCGCATTCATCGAGAGGAACCTTCTGATGCTTTTGCCCGGTGACGAAGCCGGTCACGGACGAACGGTCGTGCTGCTGCACGCTCGTCCGACAGACCGCACCATGTGGAAGGCGCACCTGCCCTTGCTCGCCGCGGGTGGCGTCCGCGCGATAGCCCTGGATCTGCCGGGCCATGGTGCGGCGACCGCGCGCGACCAACACGAGGCGGCGCCATGGGCGGACGTCCTGGACACCCTCGACGATCTCGGGATCGACCGATTCGTGTTGGCGGGCAACTCCCTTGGCGCGCTGGTCTCGCTGCAGGTCGCTGTCACCGCACGCGATCGGGTCGAGGGCTTGGTGCTCATCGGATACCGCCCCCATGAGCAAAAACCCTCCGCGCGGCTGCAAACAGCTTGGGACCGCGAAAAAGCGGCATTGGCGAGCGGCGATCTCGACGCGGCCGTGCAGGCCGGAATCGAAGCGTGGACGGCCGACAACGCCTCCCCCGAAGTGAAAGCGCACGCGGCCCGCATGATGCGCGACCAACTGGAAGCTCAGCTCGCCCACGGCGAAATACCCCAGGCGGAGGACCCGCTCGCCCAGGACCCGGCAGCGCTGCACGGATTGTCCATCCCGGCGATGGTGGGGGTCGGCGAGCACGACATGCCGGACTTTTTCCAGGGAGGCAACGCATTGGCCCACGACCTCCGCACGAGCGGCCTCGTCGTCATCCCCGGCGCCGGGCATCTCGCCCCACTGGAGCAGCCCGCCGCGGTCAGCGAACTCATCCTGGACTTCGCCGCCGCGCTCCCCCGCGAATACAGCCCGAACGCTGGCTGAAGGCGTCCCATCCGATTTCCGCGCCCTCCTGCGCATTCGCGGTCGAACGCGAAATAAAGGTGAGATCCGACAAAATTCGCAGTCACGCAGCGAAGCCGCCAGTCCTGGCCCGAATGCCTGTTCCAGCCATTCGGACTAGGGAGCCGTCACGCTCACGGCAAGTGCGCGCCTCCGCTTCGGGCAGGCGGTAGAGCTGCGTGCGGTTAGTGAGGCATGAACCATCGGCTGAGCCGGGGAAACGTTTGCCAACAAGGGAGCATGTCTGCGAGAGTGGTAACTCGGTCGGCGGTGGCCGGCTCGGGCATCCTGGGGGAAAAGATGTCGGAATCAGTGTCGCTTGACGCGTTGGTGCTCGCCGACTCGCCGCGGCTGGACGGGGAGGATCCGAAGCACGTCGAATTGCTCGCGGGCACGGGTGCGCGCCTGCCGCCGGTTCTGGTGCACCGGCCCACTATGCGAGTGATCGACGGGGCGCATCGGGTGCACGCGGCCCGCCTGCGCGGAGATACGGAAATCTCGGTTACTTACTTTGACGGCACGGATTTCGAAGCATTCGTGCAGTCTGTGCAGTCGAATGTGCAGCATGGCCTCCCGCTGAGCCGAGCGGATCGCGAGGCGGCGGTCGTGCGGATCCTGCGGACGCGGGCGACGTGGTCGGATCGGGCGATCGCCGAGGTGGCGGGATTGAGCGCGCCGACGGTGGCGGCGATCCGGAGCCGTGCGACTGCGAATTCCGCACAGTCGCACGCCCGGATCGGCAAAGACGGCAGGATCCGGCCGTTGTCCACCGCGGAAGGGCGGCGGGCGGCCGCCAAGATCATCGCGGAACGGCCGGACGCCCCGTTGCGCGAGATCGCGAGCAAGGCCGGGATTTCGACGGGGACGGCCCGCGACGTCCGCGACCGGCTGCGGCGCGGCGACGATCCGGTGCCCGCGAAGTACGCGAAAAACAAGATCGCCCCGGAGCCGCTTCGGCACGGCCCAGCCGGCCCGGACCTGCAGGGCCTCCGCAAGGATCCCGCACTGCGGTTCAATGCCGTCGCGCGGACATTGCTGCAGTGGCTCAGCATCTGTGAAATCAACGACGACCAGCGACACAATCTCATTCAAGGTGTCCCGGAATACCGTCGCGACAACTTCGCCGAACTCGCCCTGGTGTGCGCCGAACGGTGGAAAGATCTCGCCATGGAGCTCAAGCAGCCGAAACGCAATGCCGGGTAGCGAAGCGGCGAAAATATTCGCCCCAGCAACACTATAATCCATTCCGGACAGAGTTTCCCTTTTCCCCATGAGAAGATGATTCCACAATGGACTTCTGCCGTCGTCCGCACGGCAGCAGGAGTCCATAATGGACTATCCAGAAAACACTGAGACGAACTCACGTGTCAACGCGACCTATTGCCGTTGATCTTCGAGATGGGCTAGGTTTTACAGCTATGATCTTCCTAGGTCTGCCGAAAGTCCCCACCATGCCCATCGCATCTTCCCCGGCGGCCCGGCGATGACCCCGGCGGTTTCCCCTTCACCCGGGTACGAGGTTTTCGCCCTGCGCTACGCCTCGCACTACGGCCGCACGAGCTCCGCCAACTTTCTCGGCGCGGATCCGCTCCACCAGTCGGAAATGCCGCTCGACTTCTTTGTCTGGCTTATTCGCGGACAAGGACGCACAGTGCTGGTCGACACCGGTTTCACGCCGGAGACCGCGGTCCGGCGCGGGCGGCACTACCACGCGCATCCGGTCGAACTGCTGGGGCGCCTGGGGGTCGCCGCGCAGGACGTCAGCGACGTGATCGTGACTCACATGCATTACGACCACGCGGGGAACATCGCCGCGTTCCCGGCCGCGCGAATTCACTTGCAAACGACCGAGATGCAGTATTGCACCGGGCACAGCATGCGGCATCCGGAATTGCGGAAGAACTACGAGGCCGCGGACGTGTCCGCCGCCGTGCAGAGCTTGTACGAGGGCCGGGTGCACTTCGTCGACGGAGACGAAGAGATCGCGCCGGGCATCTCGGTGCACCTGTGCGGCGGCCACACCAAAGGCCTGCAGTTCGTCACCGTCGCCACCGAGCGCGGGGAGATCATCCTCGCCAGCGATGCCGCGCACTATTACGAGAATCTTCGCCGGAACGTGCCCTTCCCGAGCTTCGTCGACATCGCGGAGTATCTCGACGGCTTCGCGCGGATCACCGAGCGGGCGAAAGACCTCGGCCACATCATCCCGGGGCACGATCCGCTGGCCCTGACCGCATTCCCCCGCTCTGAGTTCAGCCAGGACATCTCGTTGGTGCACCGCGATCCGGTCAGCAGCCTGGCTTTCGAGGATTCGCGTGCGGACGCGGCCAATGTCTAGCTTCCGGCTCGCCGTCGTCGGCGGCGGTCCCCGGGCGCTGAGCATCCTCGAACGACTTGTGGAGCACCGGAAACGGCTGCCGTCCCCCACCAGCCTCGAGGTGCTGGTGATCGATCCCGGAAACCTCGGCGAGGGAAGCCATCCCACGAATCAGCCCAGCCATCTTTTGATCAACACCCTCGCGTCCCAGGTCACCATGCGCCCGCCGCTGAGTTCCGTCGGGGACGACAGCACGCCATCGGTGCTCGACTGGGCTGCGGAACGGCGCCACCGCCAGCAGGCGGGAGGCCAGGATTCCGAAGAGCCGCCGTTGACGGAGCGAAGCCACCTCTCTCGCGTCGTCCTTGGCGAATACCTGGCCGCTTTCGGCCACCAGGTCGTCTCCGCGCTGCCCCGCAACATGCGTGTCCTGCACGTGCGCGCACGGGCGATTGACGTGCGATTCGAGAATGATCTGTACGCGATTGTCCTCGACGACGGGCAGACCATCTTCGCGCACTATTCCGTGCTGGCCATGGGACACGGTTTCCGTGCGCAGACAGACGAGGATCGACGGCTGGCAGCCTTCGCGCAGGACAACAGCGCCGCGAATCCGCGTCTCGCCTACTTCGCGTCGCCCTACCCCATTAGTAAGCTGGACGCGATCAGCAGTGACGCGCGAGTAGCGATCCAAGGCCTCGGTCTTACTGCTCACGACGTGGTTTCAGCGCTTACCCTCGGTCGTGGCGGCAAGTATCAGACCGAACAGGGAAAGCTGGTCTACCAGGCTTCCGGACGCGAGCCCCGGCTTTGGCTCTGCTCCCGGCAGGCGCTGCCTTTCGCGGCCCGTGGTATCAACCAGAAGGGACGGACGGGACGCCACGTTTGCCAGTTCTTCACTCCGCAAGCCGTGGCTCGGCTGCGCGCCCGCGCCGCGGCACTCGGCGACGCGCGGATCGACTTCACCGCCGATCTCCTGCCGCTGCTCCTCACTGAAATGGCCTACGCCTATCGCACCGCGGAAAGCGGTCAGCCCGTCGACGTCACCGGCTTCACGGCGACACCAGAGGAAATCCGGTTGATCCGGCAGATTCTGTGGCCGCTGGAGGACCAGAGTTTCCGTTCGCCATCGGAGTTTCGCCGCTGGTTCCTGGAACTCATGACCGACGATCTCGGCGAAGCGTATCGCGGCAACTGCACCAGCGGGGTCAAGGCCGCGACGGACGTCTTGCGGGATGCTCGTGAGGCGTTCCGCGCGGCGGTGGAGTACGGCGGCTTGACCCCGGCCTCGCATCGCTATTTCGTCGAGCGATTCGATCCGATCGTAAACCGGGTCGCGTTTGGCCCGCCGTTGCGCCGCAACGAAGAATGGCTGGCCCTGTTCGAAGCCGGGATCCTCGAGGTCGCCGGTGGAGCGGCCAGCAGGATCGAGACGCCCGGCGACGAGCCCAGCTATCGGATCTCGCTGGATTTCCCCGACGGCCCGGTATCCGTCCCGGCCGACGTGGTCGTCGCCGCGAGGCTCGACAAGTACTCGCCGTGCACCGACTCTTCCCCGCTGTCGGCGAACCTCCTGCGGCGCGGCCTGGTCAGGCCGTTCCGGAACGGCGATTACCATCCGTCCGGGATCGACATCGACGAGGACCTGCGGGTGAAAAAGGCCGACGGCCGGGTTCATCCCGGGCTGTGGGCCCTCGGGTTCGTGGTCGAAGGGCCGCACTTCTACACCCATGCCCTGCCCCGTCCGGGAATCGCGTCGAGACAAACGGCCGATGCTGAACGGATCGTGCTCGGGATTTTCGACGACATCGCCACCACTGACCCCGCGCGCTCGACGGCTGCGCCTGATATTCGTTCGGAGGCAGTCCGATGACCAGCGACAACTACATCGCCGAACTCACCTTTCCGGAGTATCTGCGGGAAATCCGCGAAAAGCATCCCGACCTGCACGAGCTGCTCGACCCCGAGCGCATCGAGGGCGCCGCGATCGAGGACTACCTCAAGGAACTGAACGCGTTGTCCTGGGAGTTCGAAAGCCAGGACACCGGGGGCCGCGGGCAGGCTTGGAGCCAAGCGCAGAACAGCTCGAACAGCCGGAGCACCGGCATGAAGAGCCTCCTGGAACAGTTCTCTCCGGAAACGCCCGGCTCCGCACTTCGGGTGCTCGACGTCCTTGGCGGCAGCGGCACGGTCGCGCGGCTGGCGGCGACCCTCGGAAGCAATACGCCCACGGTATTCACCGCTGACATCTCGAACCTGATGATCAGCTCGTGCCGCGCGCACGGCCTTCCCTATATTCGCCAGTCCGCGGCGAAAAGCTTGTTTCGCAACGACTCGCTGGACGGCGTGCTCATCGGCTACGGCACGCAGCTTCTGAGTCCGGAGGTCCGGCGGCTGGCCGTCGCAGAAGCACACCGCACGCTCAAGCCCGGAGCCCGGCTCGTGCTGCACGCGTTCGAGGCCGGCCAACCCGCGGCGCTGTTCTTCGACGAGGTCGTGCATCCGTATTCGCGCACGGGCCACCCCCACGAACATCTCACCCGCGAAGAGATCCGCGGTCTTTTCGCCGACGCGGGATTTCCCGAGGTGAGAATGCAGGAAATGAACGACCCGTATAGACTGGAGGGGCAGACGGCTGGGGAAGCGAAACGCAACGCGCTGATGCATTTGTCCACCGCATACGACCTCTGCAAAATCTCCGGATCGCCGCAGGACATCGTGGCGAGCCTGGAACCTCTCGTCGAGAAAACGCTCGGACCGGTCTCGGTCCGGCGCGAACAAGAGCACTACGTCGCGGAAGTCCCGCGGACCGCGCTGGCCGCGATCGGGGTCAAGAGGTAGTGCCCACGCAGTGACTGACCAGGCAACGCAGGAAATCCGCCCTAGGAGGAGCAGCATGGGAGACGTCGCAGCAACCAACGAACCGGCCGTCGGGACGGCGTCCGGCGCGGTACACGTCCAGGGAGGCATCAAGCGGACGCTTCTGGAGAAGACCGAGTTCCCCGACGGCTACGTCCTCAACACGAGCGTCATCGAGGTCCCGGCCGGCACGAGCGCGTCCCCGCACACCCACCCCGGCATCGAAACCGGCTACGTGATCGGCGGCGAGTTCTACTTGTGCGTCGAAGGCCAGCCTGATCAGCACCACGTGGTGGGCAGTTCCTACACGGTTCCGGCCGACGCCGTGCATTACGCGCGGGTCCCCGGCCCCGACCCGTTGAAGGTGCTGTGCTTCTTCGTCGTGAACAACGAGAAGCCGCTCGCTACAGTGGAACGGGCTGCTCCGTAGCGAAGGCGAGCCAGCAGGCTCCCGCTTGGACCGGGCCGCGGACGAGTCCGCGTCCAAGAGGGAGTCTGCGGGCTTTGCCGGCGAGCGGTAACGTTCGCCGGGCTCGCGGAGCCGAGCTTGCCGGTGTTCCTTTCCGACCGCGTCTCGAGGTAATTGGCCGTGACAGCAGAGTTGCCCCCGAAAGCTGACGACAGCAGCAGGCGAAGGTGGAGGGAGGTCGTCACGGCGCTGGGGTTGTCCGGCGGCGCGGCGGTCGCCTTGGGGCTCTCCCGGTTTTCCTACGGCCTGCTGCTGCCGCCGATGCGCACGGACCTGGGATGGAGCTACGTCGAAGCCGGCGCGATGAACACGGCGAACGGCGCGGGCTACGTGGTGGGGGCACTCGTCGCGGCCTGGATCGCTTACCGCTGGGGAATGGCTCGTACGTTTCTTCTAGGTTTCGCCGTAAGTGTCCTAATTCTGCTGGTTACCGCGGCGACCACGAATGTGTTCCTGCTGATGGCGCTGCGGACTGTCGGAGGCGCTTCGACGGCTCTGACTTTTATCCTAGGAGCCGGATTGGCGTCGGCGATCTGCCCGGCACAGGATCCGCGCCGGCGCGGCACGCTGGTCGGTCTTTATGTCGCGGGCGTCGGTGTCGGCATTCTCGTGTCGGGCGTGGCCATTCCGATCGTTCTGGACGGCGGTGCGCGGCAGTGGCCGGCGGGATGGATTGTTCTCGGCGTCATCGGCGCGGTGTGCCTGCCGGGGGCTTGGTGGGCCGCCCGCAGCGTGCGCGAGCCGGCGGGCGGGCGCGTCGCTTTGCTGAAAGGCCGGGAATTCCGCCAGATCCTGCCCACCTTCATCGGGTACGGGCTGTTCGGCGCCGGTTATGTCGGCTACATGACGTTCATCATCGCGCTGTTGCAGGCGCAGGGGCGCAGCAGCGGGCAGGTGATCTGGTTCTGGTCCGTGCTGGGGCTCGTGTCGGCCGTGGCGACTTTGCTGTGGGGAAAGGTGCTGGGAGCGCTCCGGGAGGCCCGGGGGCCGTCCATGGTGTTCGCGACGGTCATGCTGGGGACGTTGCCGGTGCTGCTCTTCCCGTCGAGCGCGGCGGCGATGTTCGTGTCCGCGATTCTTTTCGGGGGCAGCTTCCTGGCCGGGCCGACCGCGATCACCATCGTGGCCCAGCGGCAGCTTCCGGTTTCGTCGTGGACGGCTGCCATCGCGTTGCTGACGGTTTCCTTCGCGTTCGGGCAGGCCGTCTCCCCCATGCTGGCGGGGGCGATCTCCGACGCCACCGGAAACATTTCCGCCGGATTCTGGGTGTCGCCGGTGATGCTGGCGGCGGCCGCGGGCGTGAATCTGCTGCAGCGTCCGGCCGCGGAGCGGCTGATCCAATCCTACGATGAGCACAGCGGTCAGCCCTCGTGACCACCAGCCCGGGAGGAACGGCATGCCCTACGAATATCTGCTGATCAGCGAGCACGGCGAAGGCTCGCTGAAAACCGGCGTGATCCAGCTCAACCGGCCGAAGCAGATGAATGCCCTCAACGACCAGGTCATGGACGAACTGAGCGCGGCACTGCTCGCCTTCGACCAGGACGAGAGCATCGGGTGCCTGGTGCTGACCGGAACCGAAAAAGCTTTTGCCGCGGGGGCCGACATCGCGGCGATGAAGGACTACGACTTCATGGAGGCCTACACAACCAACTTCATCTCGCGCAACTGGGAAACGCTGCGCCAGGTACGCAAGCCCGTCATCGCCGCGGTGGCCGGGTACGCACTCGGCGGAGGCTGCGAGGTGGCGATGATGGCCGATTTCATCATCGCCGCCGACACCGCCAAGTTCGGCCAGCCCGAGATCACCGTCGGCGTGGTTCCCGGAGCGGGCGGGACGCAGCGGCTTCCGCGTGCGGTCGGCAAGGCCAAGGCGATGGACATGGTGCTGACCGGCCGGATGATGGACGCCGCCGAGGCCGAGCGCGCCGGGCTGGTGTCGCGGGTGGTGGCCGCCGACGACCTGATGCGGGAAGCGCTCGCCGCCGCCGAAACCATTTGCGGCCTCGGCATGTCCACTGTGATGCTGGCGAAAGAATGCGTGAACCGGGCGTTCGAAAGCCCGCTGTCCGAAGGGCTGGCCTACGAGCGGCGCACCTTCCACGCGGTGTTCGGCACGGAAAACCAGCGCGAGGGCATGGACGCTTTCCTCGCCAAACGCACACCGCAGTTCAAGAACCGCTGATCTCGGCCGTGAGGAGTCCGATGGTGGCGTGATCAGCCGAGTGACCAGCAGTGCCGTTTCCGGGGCGGATGCCCGCCCTGGAAACGGAAATCGACGCTGAGCCGGTCGTCCGGGCTCGGCTGAATGGGGGAGGCGACCCTTTCGGGTGGCCGAAATAGGTGGCGTCTGGCCATAACAGCAGCGCGCGGAGTCCTCTGGGGCAGTTTCGGGCTCTTTTCTGGCGGGCCGCTCTTTCGCGATGGCTTCTCGACGCCCTTTTCTCGAGGAGGAACACGACGATCATGAACGCTGCGCAGCGAAGACGTCCTCACCACCCCGACCCGCTGGCGCCGCCCTCCGCGGCGCGGCGCCTGGCCAGGATTGACGAGGGCTTCGCGGCCTTCACCAGCGGAATGGAGGCGCGCACGTGACTTTGCTGGATACCGCCCAGACCACCCCCGTGGGCCGCGGCTTCCGTGCCTACAGCGCGAGACACCTCGATAAGCTGACCGCCCGCGCAGGATTGTCGCCCGACGAGCGGCTGGCGGTGCGGGCCGTCGCGGAAGTCCTGCCGTTCCGGACCAACAACTACGTGGTCGACGAGCTGATCGACTGGTCGGCGGCCCCGGACGACCCGATCTACCGGCTGATGTTCCCGCAGAAGGACATGCTGCCGGAGGAGGACGTCGCCCGCATCGCCGATCTGCTGCGCCGCGACGCGCCGCCCCAGGAGGTCCAGCAGGCCGCGCACCGGGTGCGGGTGCGGCTGAACCCGCACCCGGCGGGCCAGATGCAGCTCAACCGGCCTGTCCTGGACGGACACGTGCTGGAGGGCTTGCAGCACAAATACCGCGAGACGGTGCTGTTCTTCCCCCGCCAGGGGCAGACCTGCCACGCCTATTGCAGTTACTGCTTCCGCTGGCCGCAGTTCGTCGGCGAACCCGGCCTGCGGATGGCCGCCGACGGCGGCGTCCAGGAACTCGTCGACTACCTGCGCGCCCATCCCGAGGTCACCAACGTGCTGATCACCGGCGGCGACGCGATGATCATGAGCGCCGCGGTGCTGCGCCAGCACGTGGAACCCCTGCTCGAACTCGACCAGCTCGAGTCGATCCGGGTGGGCACCAAGGCATTGGCGTTCTGGCCGCGCAAGTTCGTGACCGACCCGGATGCCGCGGATCTGCTCGCGCTGTTCGAGAAGGTCGTCCGCTCGGGCAAGAACCTGGCCCTGATGGCGCACTTCTCCCATCCGCGAGAGCTCGAAACCCCGATCGTCGAGCAGGCGATCGCCGCGATCCGGGACACCGGGGCCGTCATCCGCACCCAGGCGCCGCTGATCCGCGGCATCAACGACTCGGCGCAGGCGTGGGAATCGATGTGGCGGCGGCAGGTGCGCCTGGGCATGGTCCCGTACTACATGTTCGTGGAGCGCGACACCGGCCCCGCGGACTACTTCGCGGTGCCGCTCGCGCGGGCGCACGAGATCTTCCGCGACGCCTACGCCGCGGTTTCCGGCCTGGCGCGGACCGTGCGGGGACCCTCCATGTCGACGACGGCGGGCAAGGTGTGCGTGGACGGGGTGGCCGAGCTGGCGGGGCGCCAGGTTTTCGCGCTGCATTTGATCCAGGCCCGCGATCCCGGCCTGGTCGGCAAGCCCTTCTACGCCGAATACGACCCTGCCGCGGTCTGGCTGAGCGATCTCAAACCCGCCTTCAGCGACCGGTTCCCCTTCGAGTAATGCTCTCCTCCCGGAGCGTCTGCCTGCCAGTAGCGCTCCGGGTAGGGGTAGCACTACCGGAAAACGGAGGTCAGGGACAACGACACGGGCAGTCGCGCCCCGCCATCCTTGGTGCCAGCAACGACCGTTGCTTTCCACCGATTTCGCAGGAGTTGCCCGTGCTCGCACAGGGATGGCAGAAGGTTCTCTCGGCGGCGGCCGCCGGCGTTCTGACGTTCAACGTCCTGGCCGCACCTGCCGCGTCCGCCGCCGGCCGGGACGACACGCCCTTGCGGCAGGCGATCGGCCGAGTCGTCGCCAGCGGAGTCGCGGGAGTCCAGGCGCGGACGCACGACAGCCGGGGCGACTGGGCCGCCAGCGCCGGAGTCCGCGCGCTGGGCAGCGGCCAGCCGGTCTCGACCGACGGCAGGTTCCGGATCGGCAGCGTCACGAAAACCTTTGTGGCCACGGTGATCCTGCAGCTGGCCGGGGAAGGCAAGGTCGGGCTCGACACCCCCGTGAACCACTACCTGCCGGGTCTGCTGCCCGGCGGGAACCGGATCACCGTGCGCATGATCCTGCAGCACACGAGCGGGCTGTACAGCTACTCCGACGATCTGCCGTTCGGGGAAGGCGCCACCCAGATCACGCGCGGCTTCCCCGCAATCCGGTTCCGGCACTTCGCTCCCGAGCAGCTCGTCGCCATGGCCGTGGCGAAGCCGCTGCTGTTCGAGCCGGGGAAAGACTGGTCGTATTCCGACACCAATTACCTCGTGGCCGGTCTGCTCATCAAGAAAATCACGGGCCGCTCCTGGGGCACCGAGGTGACCAACCGGATCATCCGGCCGCTGGGCCTGCACGCCACCAGTGAACCCGGCGACAGCGCGACCCTGCCGTGGCCGTACGCGCGCGGATACGCCCGGCTCGACGGCAAAGCCGTCGACGTGACCGAAATGAACCCCACCGTGGCGGGTGCCGCCGGGTCGATGATCTCCACCACCGCCGACCTGGACGAGTTCTTCCGCGCCCTGCTCGGCGGACGGCTGCTCTTGCCCGCCCAGCTGGCCGAGATGCTCACGCCCCGCGAAACGAACCTCGGAATCCGTTACGGCTTGGGCATCATGAGCGCCACCTTGCCGTGCGGAACCACGGTCTGGGGCCACACCGGCGGCATCCCCGGATACGCGACCCACGCCTTCGCCAGCGCCGATGGCAGCCGTCAGGGCGCGTTCTCGGTCACCACCGACAAGAACCCGGCGCATGGCACGGAAAGCGGGATTCTGACCGCGATGTTCTGCCCGTGACCCGGCAGCGCGGCGCGTTCCGGTCCAGGGTCTCAATTGCCGAAGCGGCGACGGAAATCAGCGGACAAAGTCTCGCCCGCCGCGTCGACCAGCCGGACCATGATCGGATGCAGCACGACCCGGCTGATCGCCCCGGCGAGCGCTGGAATGTGCAGGGCGAACCACTCCCGGACCCGTTGCATGGCAGTCAGATCCGGGGTGTCCGCGGTGATCGCCTCTTCGAGGTCGTCGAGCTGGTCACCGCCGGTCCCGGCAAGGTCGGCGGGCAGTGCCGCGCGGATCTCGCCCAGCAGCGCGAGAAGGGTCTCCAGCTCGGCTCGGCCGACCGGATCGACGGTGCGGCGGTCGCCGGAGGTGGTGACGTTGTCGTTGCCGAACACCACCTGGCCGGCGAGATCGCCTCCGACGTGGATGGTGATCCGGTCCTGTCCTGGTTCGGTCATCAGGTCTGGCCTTTCCTTGCGCGAGGGGGAATCAGCCGGTGCGGTGGATCGAGTGGGCGGTGATGGCACCGCCGCTGACGGTGTAGGTGCCAGCGTAGGTCTGCCGCGTACGGTCGGTCTGCGTCGCGGTGAGCTCGACGGTGACCACGTTGCCCTGGACGCCTACGATCGTCAGCTCGTCGTGGTCGGTTTTGGCGAAGCCAGCGACGAACTGGCCGTACGTTTCGTGCAGGTTGTCGCCGCCGAGCGTCCACGCTTGCTGATAGTGACGGGCGTTGATCGCGTCGATGTAGCTTCGCACCACGTCGGCCGGTCCGGACGGCGGCGCGGTGCTCGGCGGCGCACTCGTGGCGGAAGTGGTTGCCGGGGCGGGTTTCGCGTCCGGGTTCAACGCGGCGACCTTGCTGATCATGTGCGACAATCCCTGCGGGATCAGGTAATCGAGTCCGGTGAGCTTGCCGACGGCTCTGTCGCGCCCGACTCCTTCGGCCATCGCGTACACGTAGGCACCGTCGAGCACGTAACGCGGATTGGTCACGCCGTACAGGTCGTAGCTATTGGCCGTGCGCAGCAACGGGGTCAGGGTGGCGGTGAACCCTGGATGTCCGTCGAGGGCGGCATCGCTCACCGGAGGCCCGCTTTGACTGTCCAGTTTGCCACAGCTGGACAGCACCCGGCGCAGCCCGGTGAAGAACGCCGACGCGGCGGCGGCCGACGGGAACTGGTAGATCGCCTGGTCCACGAAGATGGCCTGCTGGCGGTCGGGATCGTCGGCATGGGTGTTCGCGGCGAACGCCGACTCGCCGAAACCTTGCCCGAACGTGGTCTTCAGCAGCAGCACCGACCAGTCGGTACAGCTCATCGCGGCCAGATTGTGCTGCGGTTGAGCCGGATTCGGGGCCGGGCCGCTGCTCACTTCGCTGCCCGGCACGATCCCCATGTCGTCAGGGAAAGAGGATTGCGGCGGCAGCGCGGAGGCCAGCTGGGCACCGGTCAGTCGCGGCGCGGCCACCGCAGCCGGTCGTTCGGCCGTCGCGGGTGGCGCGGCAGAGGGCAGAAAGGCTTGCACCCCAAGGTAACCAGCCCCGCCGACGACCGCCGTCGCCACCCCGGCGACGGCGAGTTTCGTCCCCAATCCGACCCCGGCCTTCATCCCGAACGCCGTGCCTTTGGCCGCTCCCGCAACGCCTTTCGCACCGACCGCCGCTGCCTTCGCGGCAGGAACGGCCGTGTGCCCCGCCGCGTGCACGGCCGAGCCGGTGATCGCCTGGGTGTGCTGGGCGACGGCGACCTGGGCGGACTGGCCAAGCTCATGCCATACCGCCACCGCCGCCCCGATAGCGACCGCCGCGGCCGCCCGTTTTCCGGTCACCAGGCCGCGAATCCCATCCTCATGGGTGAGATACGCCAGTATCGAACGGTTTCCGGCGCGCTCGGCGGCGATCTTCCCTCGGCCGAGGATGCGCTCCCAGGCGCTCAGCCGCAGTGAACACGCGGCGAACGGAGCTGCCGCCTTGGCCAGCCGCGCGCCCGCGTCGGCGACTCCGGCGGCCACCGTGGCGTCGACGACCGCGCCGATCAATTCGGCGTGCTCGGCGACCAATCGCGGCGGCAGCTGCGGCGAACCGAGCCAGGACAACAGGCCGGAGGCAAGACGTTCCGCAGTATCCGGTCTGATGTCCGGCTCAAGCGCGTCGGCAACACCGGGAGCGAGCCGGTAACCGCAGTCGTCCTCCAGCGCCAGGCCGCGCGCGGTCAATTCGGCCAGCGCCGCGGGCAGCGCGGCCGCGTCCTCGACCAGCCAAGGCAGCACCACCGGCGAGAGCACCGGCGTACCAGGCAGGCCCAGCAACGCGATCGCTTCCTTCGCCGGTCCACTGAGGACACTCAGCATCCGGGGCAGCAATGCCCCCATGCTCGCCGCGGTTGCCAATGCCGCCTCGCCGCCCGCTCCGGCAACGACCGCGCGCAGCAGCAACAACGGGAGTCCGTCGCTGGCCTGCCACAACTCCGCCGCAGCGGCTTGTTCATCCGCCCGCAACGGCCGCCCCAACGCGGCGGCCAGCAGACTGCGCGCGGATTCCTCGGGTAGACCGTTTACGGGCAGCGCCACGCCGTCGTTCCACACGCTGCGCTCGACGGCCGTGCACACCACCGTGGCCTCGGGCGCCCCGTCCAGCAACACGGCCCGCTCGTCGGCAGGCCGGTCGAGGTCGTCGACCAGCAGCACCAACGGCACGTCGGCCATCAGACGGCGAAGTTCCGCCGGGGACGGACGGTAACCAGGTGCTTCGTAACAGGCTTCGAAGACTTCCTGCGCCAAATCCGCGACGTCCCGCCCGCGGGCAGGCAGGAACACCACGTCCGCACGGTCCTTGGCCAGCACCCTGGCGGCGTGGCGCAGCAGCGTGCTCTTGCCCGCGCCCGAGACCCCGTACAGCTGCACCAAATCGTGTTCAGCGACCGCAGCGCGCACCGCGGCCATTTCCTGCTCCCGGCCGACCGGCGGGGTCGTCTTCCGCGGCAGCAGCCGTGCGCTGGGCCGCCGCTGCGGTCGCGGCTGCTCGCCCGGGGGCACGACAGTGACCACCGATTGCTCGGCGTAGACGGTGATGTTGTGGTCGCCGACCACCAGCTGCCCGCGGAAGTCCCCGGCAACCTCGACGCGAGTGCCCGAATCGACCACTCGTCCTCCCCACTGTCGCCGCCGGTTCGACGAATGGGTCGCCATCCGGACAGCGGCGTTACAGAGCTAGACCAACCGGATGAAGATCCGCCCCTCGGCCGCTCCGGGAAATTTCGCCGCCGGAGAAGCAACGCCAGCCGGTATGTACCGTCTTAGGAGGTATGCGAGCCCATGGCGGAGCGAGTCGTCTTCGAACCGGCCTTCCCGGCGCTGGCCAGCGGCCAGGCGCGACGAAAGGGCGGGCATGATCGGCACCGAGGCTCACTACCGCGCACTGGTCCGGGTGCTCCCGGCGTGGTACCGCGCCGAACGCGGCGACGAAATGGTCGGCACCCTCCTTGACCTGCACGGCGAACGGGACCGCAAGGCACTGTGGAGCGAGCTGGGGTCGTTGCTGGCGCTGGGCGTGCGCACCCGGCTTGCGGCCAGAGCGGCCCCCGCGCGAACGATCGCACTCGGCGACCTTGTGCGGCAGATCGCGCTTCTCGGCCTGCTCTGGGACGTGCTCAGGTCAGCCAGCAACGTCGGCCTGACGCTCTGGCTGCTCTTCTCGTTTTCCGGCTCTTATCCCGGGAACTTCCGCGCGTCGTTGACCTCCGGCCTGAGCACGGACCTCGTCCTGCTCGCGGTCGCGCTGATCCCGCTCGTGCTGCTCGTCGACGGATGGCGCCGGACAGCCCGGATCGCCACCGGCGCGATCCTCGCGGCAGGCGCGATCTGGTTCCTGGCCAAGCATTCCTTCTCCCTCGAATCGGCCGTGTACTTCGCTCCGTTGTGGGTTCCGCTGCTGTTGCTGCTAGCGGCTTTCCACACGGATGCCCCACTGCCGCCGACGCGGCCATGGTGGTGGGCCGTCGGCGGAAGCCTGGTCCTCGCCTCCGCCCTCGCGTTCCGGTACAGCCTCCGGAGCGATCTGGACCGGCTCACCGGGTTGTCGCCCCTCGTCTGGCTGTGCGCGATCGCCGGGGCCGGGTATCTGCTGCTCCGGTACCGCCGCGGCACCCACCCGCCGCGAATGCTGGCGCTGGCCCTGTGCATCGCACTGGCGGTGGTCCATAACCTGGTGCTGAAAAACGAGATCATCCCGTTCGACACGACGGTGCTCGCGCAGGTCTGCTGTGCCGGGGTGGTCGCTGTGGCATTGGCCGTTGTGGGAATTTGCGATTACCGGGCTGCGGTGCGTCGCTGAACCTTCCCGGTATTTTCGTCTCGGAGCCGAATGGGGGTAGCCGGTGTTCTCCGGTCTCGACAAGGTCGACTGGGCGCGGATGACGCACGCGTACGGGGCGGCGACCGATGTCCCGGATTTGCTGCGGGGATTAGTCTCGCCGGATCCGGCGGTGCGGGAGCGAGCCCTGGACGGTATGGAGGGCGCGGTCCATCACCAGTCCGACGTGTACGACAGCACGGTCGCGGCGATGCCGTTCCTGCTGGAAGCGGCGGCGGCGCCAGGGTTGCCCGGCCGCGCCGAGATCTTGGGGCTGATGGCCAGCATCGGCGGCGTGGGCCAGGAGGGAACGCGTCCCGGCCATGCCGCGGACGCGGCACGGACGCTGGCGTCGGCGGGCCCGGTCCTGCTGGGCTTGCTCTCGGACGCTGATCGCGAGGTGCGCCGGGTGGTCGCCGCGGTCCTGCCCGGCTGCCGCGACGATCTGGCCCGCGTGGCTTCGGCGGTGCTGGCCCGGTTGCCGATCGAGTCCGACGCCGAGGTGCAGGTTGCGCTGGTCGAAGCGGCGGGCGCGGTGGCCAAGCACGCCCGTGCGGGCAAAGCGCCGGGCGTGGCGGCCGAGGAAATCAGAGCCGCGTTGGAGGTGCTGGCCGTCGAAGCGCAGTCCGTCCGGGTTCGGGTCGCTGCGCTGGCCGAAAGCGTCCGCAGCGGACCCGTGCAGGTTCCGGACGGTGTCGTCGCCGCTCTCACGGTGGCGATGGAGAACGCTTACGCCGAGGAGCCGCCACCGTCGCGGCCGGATCCGATCAGCACCGGAACCTTGCGCGGCATGCTCCACCAGCGTCGGCTGCTCTCCGGGCACAGCGTGCCGGCGCCGCATCTTGAGCGCCTCATCGGGGACGTCAGCTGGGCATTCGGTGATCGGGTCGCGGAGCGCCGGACATTCCTGGCGGCGCAGTTGCGCGCCCGCGGCTGGACGCAGCGCTACCACGCTCTCGAGGCCGCGCAGACACTCATGTTCGGCTGGCGAGGCGACCACAGCGAACTGGTTTCCTTGATCGGCGACCACTTGAGCGACACCCGGCTGCGGAAGCAGGCCGCCAGCAAGTTGGCGATCATCGGGGAATTCGCCGCTCCGGCGGCGGACGCGCTCGCGGTCAGTATCGAATCGGCGCCTCGCACGGGCGAATCCTCTTTGGCGTGGATAACACCGAATCCCTACACCGGCGGCGAAATCAGCCCGGCGATCCACGCGCTGTGCCGCATCGGCGACAGCCGGGCAGTACCGGTGCTGCGATGGCTTCTCGAACAGGAACCGTTACCGGACTCCCTCCGTTCGCACGTCGCCGGCCTGGGTCCGATGGCGGCGGAGCTGGTGCCTCTGATCCGGCACCGCCTGCGAGATCTCGTTACGGGCAACGGAAAAAACCACGAGCGAGTGCGAGACTCGTTGTGCTACGCCTTGGCCGAGATCGTGCCTGCCTCGGCCGAAGCGACCCCGGAGGTCCTGGCCGCGCTGGAGTCCAAACCGGAGCTGGCCGCCTCGATCCTGGTCAAGATCGGCGCCGGTGCCGAGGCTGTGCCCTTGCTGCGGCCACTGCTCGAAAGCCCCGACATCAGCACTGCGGTCGCCGCCGCGACGACACTTTGGCGGTTGGACGGGGATACCGCCGCCGCACTGTCGGTGTTTCTTCGAGCGCTGAGCGGGGACAGCGTGTTCACGGCCAGCGCGGCCGCGGCAGGTGTGCGAGACCTGGGCCCGGCCGCCGTTGCCGCGATTCCAGCACTGCGTGCCCTGCTCGATCGTGACGACGAATACGGGTGGCTGCACCAAGACGCCGCCACCGCGTTGTGGCGGATCACCGGCGACCCCGAGCCCGCAGTCGCCGTCCTGCGGTCGGTGTGGTCGCGCAGCCGGCACCGGTGGCCTGACATCGCACGTGACCTCGCCGAACTCGGGTCGGCGGCGGCCCCTGCCGCGCCATTGCTGCGGGAGGCGCTCGCGTCGCCAAGACGCTATCTCATCGAACACGTCGGCGAGTCCGATGACGGCCTAGGCAACGACCTCGATATCGCCGGGGACGAAGCCTTCCAGCGCGATTGCCGCACCGTGCTCGCGGTGATCGACGCCTGAGCCTCGCTGAACGGCAAACCCTGCCTTGCCAGATTGTCGGACAATCTGGCAACCTGGGCCGCACCCCGGCCCCAGGAGCGCTGATGACCTCGAACCCGATCGACGGCCTGGGCGCGGGCATCCGGCGGCAGAGCACCGCCGGGCAGGCCGCGGAAGCCATGCGGCAGGCGATCCTGTCCGGCAGGCTGCCACCGGGCACCCCCTTGCGCGAGGCCGCGCTCGCCGCTGAACTCGGGGTCTCCCGCAGCACGCTGCGCGAGGCCGCGCGGACCCTGGAAAGCGAGGGGCTGGTCCGGTATCAGATGAACCGCGGCATCGTCGTCGCCGACGTCACCGGGCCGGACGTCGCGGATATCTACGCCGCCCGCACCTCCGTGGAGCTGACCGCGGCGGACGCCCTCACCAAGCACCGGGATCCGGCGATCTACCGGAAACTGGCCGAGCTGGTCGACCAGATCGAGCAAGCCTTCGAGCTCGGTGACACCACCGCCGCGCTCGACGGGGACCGGCTCTTCCACGCCACTTTGGTCACGGCCACCGGAAGCCCCCGGCTGTGCCGCTTCCACGCACAACTCCAGCAAGAACAACGCCTCGCCCTCGCACTGGCCGAACGCTCGCGCCGCGAACTCGGCCGCACCGCGGACGATCACCGCCGCCTGCTCGACGCCCTGCACGGCAGCCCGCGCCAAGCCAGGGCCGAACTCACTGCGCACCTGAAAGCCGGTGCCGCCGAATTGGGGCGACTGCTCGATTTGCTCGCCGATCGCGACGAAAGAGAGAAACCTCGTGGCTGACCGCACCTGGGACCTGATCGTCACGCCCTGGCACCTAGACCAGCCCATCCCCCGCTTCCCCGTCCCCGCCACCGCGACGCGGGTCATCCCGCCGGACCTGCCCGCCGGACCCGTCCCCGCCCGGATGAACCTGCTCCACCGCGCGACCGCCGACGCAGTCACGCAAACCGTCCGGCCCTTGGTGCTCTCCGGCGACTGCCCCACCAGTCGAGGGGCCCTAGCCGCGCTGCAGCAACGCCATCGCGACCTGGCCGTGCTGTGGCTCGACGCGCACGGCGACTTCAACACCCCCGCCATCTCCACCAGCGGCTACCTCGGCGGCATGGCACTGGCGATGGTGACCGGTCGCACCCCGGACCTGTTCGACGACGCACTCGGCCTGCGCCCCGTCCCCGACACCAGCGTCGTGCTCGCCGACGCCCGCGACCTCGACCCCGCCGAACGCGACGCGCTCACCGCCAGCCAGGTCCGCCGCGTACCCGCCGATCCCGCCGCGATCTCCGCCGCCCTCGCCGACCTCGGCCCGGTTCCCGTGTACCTGCACCTCGACATCGACGTCATCGACGGCACCGAACTTCCCGGCGCGCGCTTCCCTTCGGGACCCGGTCCGTCGCTCGCGCGCATTGAGGAATGCCTCGCTGCTGTCCGCGACATTGTGGACTTGGCCGGTGCTTACTTCGCTTGCGCTTGGCTGCCGGAGCATGCCGACGACCACGCCAGCCGTCAGCTCGTCGGCCGTCTCGCGGCGGCGCTTGGCGCTGAGCTCACCTGGGATGAACCCGCCGATGGCTGACCGCTCAGTCCGGTCGAGCGGGCGTCAGGACCAGTAGGCAGGTGCCCGGCATTCCCCATGCCGGGCAGCGCAGCGGGATCGCCTTCTTGGCCCCGCTGACGGCGCCCTAGCTCTCACACGAGCGCTCCAGCTGGTGTCCCCATGGTGCTGCGATCGCAGTTCCCTCACCTCCTGAGGGGACTGCAGTCCAGTTCAGCAGGACTGCTCCGACAGGCATCCCGCCGCCGAATCCGCACAGCAGGGCCGGACGACGATGCGGGGATCTGGCTGTTGTCAGCTCGCTTGGCGAACGCATCGACCTGGCCTTTGCCGGATTCCCACGGAGACTGGGCGTCCATCGTCACCGGCCGTCGGACTCCTTGAGCTGATCCAGCCACTTGCCGAAGGTCAGTGCGCGGGGGATGTTCTCGTAGTCCGTCGTCGCCACCGAAGACCAGTTTTTCTCCGCTGCGCCGCAGACATCGGCGACCATCTCTGCAACGTGCCTCACCTGGCCAGGACTGTCGAGCACCTGCCGGGCAGGCAGTGCGCGCAGCAGCTCAGAAGTCGTATACCGGGACTGGAGAAGCCCGGCGACCGTAACGTCTCGCTGCGCCGCGCGACCGCGGAGATTTCGCAGATGCCCGGCCAGCACTGCGGCAGGGTCGCTCTCCTTTTCTAGTTCGGCATCGCTCGGTATCCGGATCAGGGGCGGCTTCTTTGCGGACCGCTGGTTGAGCTGTGCCAACCGAGACCTAGTCGCGGAGTTCAACTCCCCGTCGCTGCGGCGAACGACGGCATGGAGCGACGGCTCGTCGAGCAGCGGAACAAGTTCGATAAGCGGTTCGCGAGGGGTGCCGGGATTCGCGACGAGCAGCTCGACCGCATTCGCTCGCGCATCGGCGCCTTCCGGCGAAAGTGCTCGGTTGCGGTCACCGTTCGCGCAACTCTCGCGCACCGCGTCGACGACAGAGCCGAGAAGTTCGCTGTCTTCAGTGAGTTCGGCCAGCGCGGCGATGTCGTTCCAGTCCGGACCGAAGAACTCCCGCACCGGAACCCACTCGTTCGCCAGGACCTCCCGGACGAGTTCGGCAAGCGGTGCGGCAGCGATCTGCTTGAGCCTGGGCCAGCGACGGACATGGTCCCCAGCCACCTGCAGCCGGATGCCCTCGACGTATTTGGAATCGCCCGGCAGACGACGGGTCAGGAGTGGCAAACAGTCCATGAGCAGTTCGTCGGAGAGGGTGGCAGCCCGGCCCAGCAGAATCGAGCGGACTGTGTCTCCGTGCGGCCCGGCGATCAGCACCAGCCACACGGCCGGCCGGTCCTCGATCAGCGACCATGCCGCCTGCTCGCGTTGTTCGTGGTCAGCCCTGAGCTGTTCGAGCAAGCGGTTGCGCTGCCACCGGTTCAAGCCTTCGAATGCCGGAGGTTCACCTCTTCTGGTCAGCGCCGAGTTCACGAGTGCGACGAGGAGTGGTTCCGGCAGCTCCTCGCCGACCACGTGCTTCCAGTGATCGGCGACCTGGCTGGCTTCCGCCGCCTCCGCGCCGCCTGCCAGCTCGACTGCTTTCGCGTGCCAGCCGCGCCTGCCGCACAACCCGATCAGGGCCGGGAGCATTCGGTGTGCGCGAGCCGCTGTCTCGATCAGCTCTGGCTCGGCGGGCAGCAATTCCAGCAGATCGACGACCAGATAGTCCGGCGCGGCTTCGACAAGCCGGATCCGGTGCTCCTCGGTGAGGTCCTCCCGGAGCGCGATTTGGCGCAGCAACTGGGGCCGGACGGTCGCGAGCGCGGTGATGAGACCGCTCAGCTGTGCGCCGGACAGCGACGAAAGCCCGGCCAGCGTTCCCCATACGGCGTCATGCACGAGCCCACCTCGGCCCAGACCGCATCGCCGCTCGCAGATCACCCTTCACGCTTTCCTCCCTAAGCCTGAGATGCACAGCATGCCTCACTCCCCCGACGATTCGGGGGCGGTGCCGAGCGAACACTCCGATTCATGCTTTCCCGCGCCGCCAGTAACACGGCGGACTCCATTTCCGACTGGGGAGAGCGTGAAAGCCCCGTTGTTCGACCCGGACGACGACGCGGAGCGGGAAGCTTTCCTGCACCGCGTTTCAGCGCTGGTCGCGCCGATCGCGGCGAACGCCGGCGCGATAATCGACGACCCAGGGCTTCTCGACGTAGCACGAGCAGTGTACGAGGCATTCGGCGACCAGGACGCGATCGGCGGGCTGACGCGCTCCCAGCTGGCGGACGCTTGCGCTGACGTGTGCCCCGAAAGCGCTTTCCAGAGCCGGTTCGAGCTGTTCTGCAAGCTCGGAATGCTGCGTCCTCATTTCGAGAAAGCGCACCAGCAGCGTTACGTGTTCAACCCGACCAGCGCGGCGGGCCTGCTGGTGTTCGAGCGGCTGAGCGAACGCGGCGGGGTCGACGAACTGGTCACCCTCCTGGACAGGACTCGATCCGCGCTCGCGTCCGGGCGGGCCGGTGCGGAGGAGATCCGCACCTGCCTGCTCCAGGCTCGCAGAATGATGACGATCTCGGCGGACGAGCTGCTCCGGATGGTCGCTGCCAGCCCCCTTTCCGAACTCGTGGCCGAACGCAAGCACCATCGGCACGCTTCGTTGATGGACGACGTCTTCGAGCTGAACGAACAGGTAAGAGATGCCTTCCCGGAACTGGACCCGGAGGCTTACCGCCTCGTCGTGGAGACCCAGCGCTATGTCGGCGCCCGCGAGCAGTTCGTCGGCCGGTTGCTCGACGAAGGCGCCGCGGCGCGTGACTTCTCCCTGCTGGATCCGGAGGAATACCTGGAAGCGGCCCGGGGCGCTTCCCCCGACGAACTGGCTGAGGTGTTCGCGTGCACGGTGTTCGACCCGCCGCAGCCCTGGCTGGACCCGGGCGTGATCGCGGAGGGCGTAGCCGGCTTCCAGCCTCGCGCCACGGTTCGCCGTCGTCCTGCCCGCCCAGCCGACCCGCCGCCCGGCCCGGACCCGATGGCGCGGGTCGAAGAACGGGCGGCTGCTGCCCGGGCGCGCCGGGCAAGAGCCGCCGAGCTGCATCTTCAGGGCGGCACCGAGGCCGATTTGACCAGCGGGCTTCGAGCAGCGGGCTGGCCGGGTCTCGCGGCCGTTCTGGTCGAACTGCTCGCCGTCCACGCCGATCCGGCTCTCCCGTACCGGGTCCGGATGAGCGACGAGCTCCTCGTCGAGCCCGACGGCCCGGTGACACACCTGACGCCGGTCATCGCCTACCGCGTCACCGGATCTCCGCTGCCGATTCCCGAACCGACCGAGGAGGCAGGCCGTGGCTGAGCCGGAGGCGCTGGCTCTGGCCAGAATGCGCGCGGCGGGGCAAGTGCCGGTTCCACGCTCCGCTCAGGTGCCTGCCGCCTGGCACCGGCAGGCCGCCGACGCCGGACGGCGGCTGGTCGAGGTCGCGGTGCCCGGCCAGCTCCCGGTGGTGCTGCTCGGATGGCTGGACGGCGCCGAACCGATCGCGGGCGGCGACACCGGTGTCGAGCGGACCAGAACATCCCAAGTCGTCCTGCTGACCTTCGCCGCGGTGCTCGGAACGTGCTGGACCGACCGGTCGGAGCATCCGTTTCCCGGCGTCGCGACCGACGAAGACACTGTTCTCTCCGCCGTCTCCGCACTAGGACCCATCACCGTGGCGGCGGCCGAGGGCAGCGCATCCGGCCGCCACCACAGCAAGGGCGCGCTCCGCAGGCTCGACAATGCGCGGCTGGTCGCCGTCAACGGGCCGGAGGTCCGTCTAGGCCCGGCTGTGGCGCTCTGGCCGGAGGAGCAAGTGATGGCATTGCGATCGGTTTACGACCGCCTTCCCCGGGAGAAGGAGCTCGAATGACGGCAATGGCATTGAGCGACCTGCCCGCAAGCAGACAGGTCGCTGTCCTTGCTGCGCTCGCGGCAGTGGAGACCGCGGATCAGCCGGTGGCGTCCGAGGGGTTCCGCGGACTGCTCGACCCGTCGCTGCGCGCGACTCTGGAACGGTGTCTGCGTGCCCAGGGACGGGTCCTGTTGAAAGTCGGGGACGGGTTTCTGTCCGGGTATGAGGACGACATCGGCCAGCGCCTCGCCGCCGAAGGCACTGGAGTCCTGCCTCCCGACGACCGCGCCGTACTAGCGCTGATCCTGTTGCATTGCGTCGCCATCCCGCGCGCAGCCGGGCGGCTGCGAAGCGACTCCTGGCTCGACGCCGAACCAGTCAGGAAGCAGGACCTGGTGCTCTCTCAAGTCCCCGAGTCGAAGGTGCGCGGCGCGGTCCAGCGGTTGCGCAACGCCGGCATCCTTCGCTACGGCGCCCGCCGAAGCATTCTGCCGGGACCACAGTTCGCTCGGCTCACCCCACAGGTCTCGGCGCAGCTATGGGAAAACCTCATTCTCCTCGCGCAGCCCGATGGAGTGATGGGCGACGTCATCCGCCGACGACGCCTTGCCCGCGAGGAACACCCGAAGAAGGGGAAGCCATGACCGAGTCCCGACAGCCCTCGGCCGCGACGGGCATCGTCGGCAACCGGCACCTGGTCGCCGTGCAGACCTTCGACATCGCCCGATTGACCACCCACGCGGTGCCGCTGGTGCCCGGTGCCTTCGTCGCGGTGTCCGGTCAAGGCCCCAAAGGCGACTCCAACGGTTCGGGCAAGACGTCGTTCCTCGCGGCGGTGTCGCTCCTCCTCGGCGAAGCCCAATGGAGGCTGGAGGCCAACGGCTCGCAGTACGCGGCCAACTTGCTTTTCAAACCCGAGTCCGCGGGCCTGGACCCGACCCACCGGTACGCCCAGGCCGACCGCGGTTACGTCGTGGGCGTCTTCGCCGATCCGTCCGCTCCCGGGGAAACAGCCTTGACCGTGTGGGTCCGGATCTCCGCGACGACGCCATATCTGAAGATCCGCTGGGCGCACGGGTTGCACGTCGCGATCGCGGACAGCGACCTCGAGCGAGACGCGCTGGCCGACGGTCTCTGGGAAACCCTGCCCCGGGCGCATGAACTGGGCCCCAAGCGGTTCGCCACGGACCTCTACGGCGACGCCCCGCGCTGCATGGCTTACCTCGACACTCCCATGCGGCCCTCTGCTCCGTCGCTGCTGTCCCAGCAAATGACGGAAATGACTCCCGCCAGGATCGGTGAAGCCCTCATCGAACTCACCGGCCGGCAACGCCTGCTGGAGACGGAGGCCGACCAGCGTCGCAAGCTGGCCGAGCAGAAGGCCCTGCTCGCTGAACGCGAGGAGGCGGATGCACGCGCCCGGGTGGACGAACAGGCCGACCTTGAGGCCGTTCAAGACCGAGAACAGTCGAGGCGATGCCTGGCTGAGGGCGAACACATGTGGCGGCTGCACTTCGCCAGGGGCTTCCTCGAAGTGAGCAGCAAAGAGGTCGAACTGGCTGAGATGGTCGAGGAACTCGAGGAGCAGATCGACGAGCTGACCGGGCAGCGGGAAGCCGGGCAAGAAGCTTTGGACGCGCTCCGCGGTCAGCAGAACCTCGATCAGCGGTTGAAGGAGGCAGCGTCTCTGCGCGAGCAGGCACAGGGACGGTTCGATGCTTGCCGCGACAAGCGCGGGGACGAAGCACGACGGCTTCGCGAGCTGGCGGACCGGCGTGCCGACCTCCTGCCGCGCCTGGACGCATGGACGGGAACGACCGTCGACGCCGCGAAAGATCTCGTTGCCGAGGCGGAGGAAGTGCTTGCCCAGGCACGAGTCGACCGTCGTGAGGCGGACCAGCGGCTCGGCAAAGCCGAGGACGAGCTACGGGCTGCTCAGTCCGGCGATGGCGGTCCTGCCGGCGCCGCGCTCGCCCGGTTGCGCTCGCGGGACGTCCCGGCGGCATTGCTGCTGGACGAGATCACACTGGCACCGGACGCGCGTCCCTCGTGGGAACCGCGCCTGTGGCCGCACCGACACGCCGTAGTCGTCGGTCCCGATGACGAAACAGCCGCACTGAGGCTGATCGAGGCATTCCCCGGGGTCAGTGTCGTCGTCGCCGACGCTGCGCTCACGGAGCTCCCGGCCCAGCTTCCCGACGGGGTCACCGCGGATGTCCCGGTGGCTGGTTTCCTGAACGCTTTGGCCACTCGGACAGAATTCGTTCCCGCGCCCGATCGAGCTGTCGACTCCGCCCTCGGCGAAGCCGTCATCGGAGGGTTTGCCGAGGAAATCGCCGGACGTGCAGCCAGGATCGCTGCTGCGGAACGCGAGACGCAGCGCGCATCGATCCAGCTGGATGGCGCTCGAAACACCGAAAGGACAGCAGGCCTGGCTCTCGAAGCTGCGTGCGAAAAGCTCGCCGCCGCTGAGGCCTCCGTCGAGCTGGCCGGTATCGCCGAAGAAGAACGCAGACTGCAAACCGCCGTCGCCGCCCTCGACGAATCTCTGAAGACCCTCCGGACAGACCTTCAAGCCGCAGAGGAAGCCTGGCTTGCGGCCGCTACTGCCGTAGAAAGCCACCGCTTGCAGGTCGAAGCCGCAGCAGCAGCCGTGCGTCAACTCGACGGCACACTGAAACAAGTCCGGGACAAGATCGGACAACGCCAGACTGAGCGGGAGAACCTCAACGTCTCCTACTGGCTCGCAGGATGGGCGGACACACCGGAGGCCGCCACGGAACTGCTGGACGCCCAGCCTGACCGGGTCCGTGCACTGCGGCCTCGGTCATTGCGGCACCGTGCGGCGGAGAAGCTCAAAGAAGCTCTCGACGCATACCTTGCCGCGTCGCCGCGAATCCCGGCCGAGCTCGCAGAGGCCAAGGAACGGCGGCAGCGCTTCGCCGACGGCGAGCCGGGGGTCGCCGCACGCGACTCCGACTTCACGAGCATCGCCCAGCCCCTGCGCGACTTGCTCGACTCCCGCAGGGACTCAGACCGCATCCTCGAAGACCGCATCGTCCGGTCACAGCGCGAACGCGCTGCGCAGATCGAGGAAATGACGGCGGAAACCACGCTGCTGGACGAAGAGATGGGCCGGCTCCAGGACGCGATCGGCAGCCGGATCGAAGCGTCCTTGGACAGAATCAGCAAGGCCCTCGACCGGCTCAACCGGGCTCGCGGAGGCTTCGGCGCCGAACTGCGCATCACCCAGACCAGACCGCCGGCAGCCACCTCTCCGTGGGCGTGGGAAGTTTCGCCCCGCTGGCGGCGGTCGCCGTCGGGGGGAATGGTCTCCTACCGCGAAGTCGCCAACGGGGCGCAGGTCAAGGTTTTCGCCATCCAGCTCGTGCTTGCAGCGCTCCTCGCCGCGGACGGGGCCAGCGGCCGGGTCCTGGTGCTGGACGAGCTCGGCAACAGTCTCGGCGACGTCAACCGCAAGGACGTTCTGCGGGACCTCAACGAAGTGGCCGCGCAGCAGCAGGTGACGATTCTCGGCACGTGCCAGGACTCCGTGATCGGCGACGCGGCCGGCGTATGCGGGGAAATCCTCTGGTTCTGTCACCAGTCGCACACCGAGGCCTACAACCAGCCGACCCGGGTCTGGGGCTATGACGCGAACGGCGAACGCGTGGAACTGGTGCGCGACTGGCTCACCGCGGGCCGGTCCCTTGTCTGAGCAGCGCATCCCGATCGGCGGGTTGCCGGACGGGGTGGTCGCCACCGCCGTCGCCCGCGAGGACGGCAGCGTCCCCCGCGATCGGCGTGGCCGTCCGAAGACCACCCATGTCCGGCTGACCGCGAGCGACGGTGGTGTCGTGCCAGGAACGCGCATAGACGGCATCGGCGCCAACGACCAGAAGTGGGTGCTCGACCGCTCCCGGAGGTACTGGAGATCTCTCGAGCGGCGTTTTGGCTCGGCGGCGTGGGAGGTGGCGTTGAGGCTGACCGCGGCCGGAGTCGTCGATCTCGTCTGCACGATCGGCGAAGACCTCCGCCTCGGCCAACTGCGGCGCTGGGATCTCACCGCCGGCTGGGAAGCACAGCGGCGGAGTCGTGAGGAATTCCAGCGAAACGAGGCCGGAAGCTGGCGGAGCCGTGCCGAGACCGCGGCCGAACTCGTCGAGGCGATCGATCCAGGCTTGGCTGAGGCGCTAAGAACCGCTCCGGCGACGAACGCACGTTTGAGTGTCCTCGCCCATGCCGCCGAAGACCTCGTCGGCGGAGTCGTCCACGACGGGCCTCGAGCCTTCAGCCAGGCCTATTTCGACGGAACCAAGGACCGCGAGAACGCTGCGAAGATCCTTGCTGACTGTGGTGCAACGGAAACGACGCTCACTGCCCTCGGGCTGCTCCGCAGTCCGTACGTGGGCCTGGGCGGCCCCATGACCGTCCGTGACCTGAACCGCCACGAGCTCCTCCTCGCAGGGCTGGCCGGACCGGTCCAGTTCCGCGCAAGCGGTCTGCCAGTACTCGCCCCCGCCATCCGCCCTGGTACCGCGACAATGGCGGTGGTCGAGAACCTGCAGGCAGCCGAAGCGGTGTGCGACCGCTTCCCGGAGATCGCAGTGACGTGGTGCGCGGGACAGCCCGCCGACGCAGTCGTCGGCTTGGTGGCCCGTCTGGCCTCGAGCGTCGAACGAGTGATCATCGCGACCGATGCCGACCTCGGTGGCGTCCGTATCGCGAGCCGGATCGACGCGGCTTTGGCCGGCCATCCGAACGTGCTCGTCGCAGACGCCGGCGTGCATCCCCACCCGGCCCGGTCGCCGTTCGGCGAGACGAGCGTATCCGGACTCGCCGCGATGGCCGAAGGGACCGGTCAGATCGCGCGATTCGCCCGAGCTTGTCTCAGCCGCGGCTACCCGGTCGAACAGGAAGCGACCATCCGGATGGCGCTCACCGAGGCCCTCGGGCCGTGAACGCCGCGGGCACGACACGCCTACAGACTTGTCGCGTCGCCGGGCTGCCCGGGCTCGACGGCGCGGACAGGACGACGTTCTCTCCCCCCTCGCGGACTGGCGAAGGAGTACCGCTCAGGTTTCGCCACCGTTCCGCCCTGGCGCTGTTGTCGACCGGATCGCTGCGCCGAGTCCGGTAATTGTGGTCATCGGCAGCTGGCCGACGAGTGGCACTCGCGCCCGGCACCCTGGTCGGCGTCGTGATTCCCGCCGCTCGTGTTGGCACTGGCCCCACTGGTTTGACAGCCGGATTCATCGCCACTGAAAACGCCAAAGGAAAACTACGACTCGGCAGGCATCAAGATACGGACCACGGATCGTTCCAGCAACAGATTTCCACCAGTCGAACCACTATTGCAAGCACCAACCACTCGTTCCGGCGAACCGCTGTCATGTTTTTGTCCCTACTCTGGCAATAAATAGGCTTCACAGCCGGGCGCACTGTCGTTTAACCTAGACTGGCGCGGGAAAGAGGCTGGTCAGAGCCTGACAACGCTGTCCCGTACCGCAGCGGATGCGAGCGACCAGTTCTGCAACGGAATGCCGATCAGCGCCACGTCACGGTGGAATATTCACGCACACCGCTCGGCAACGGCGGCGGCCGACACCTCCCCAGGACGCGGGTTCGCAGGCACGTCTTGCATTCCTCGCGAAACAAGCGACAACGGCATTCGAGTGAACCCGACAACGAGCCGTTGCCAGTTTTGCTGTCGGCCTGCATTCTGATCCGTTGCCTGGCCGAGGGAGGACAAAAGGTGCCGGTGGACGACCGCGCGGCCGATGTGCTGCGCAAGACGACCAGTTTGATCGACTATCTCGCGGACCTCACGGACGCGGCCAACCGCGACCCGGTCCGCGACATCACAGCCGACACCGCCCGTGCGCCGGATCCCCTGCTGTGGCTGGACGAGTTTCCGGAAGGCGTCGTCTTCCGCGCCGACGCAGACCAGGTTCTCCTGGATCTCGCGCCGGTCCGGATGGAGGCACCTCCCGCCGTGCCGGAGGAGTTGACGGACTGGGTCGACCCTTCCAGCGTTCGATCGGCCGAAGGCCCGGAACCGACCATCCAGCCCCCGTCCGCACAACTGGAAGAGAAGGCGGCCGTGGACCTCGCCCGGCTGCGGCCCGGGTTCGAGCGATGGCTGCGGCAATGGAGGGCGTGGGCCGGGCAGGAGCCGCGGCGGCGTCGGCTGCGGGAGTTCTACGACCGGCTCGAAAAGGCGGCGAAGCAGGTCGAACAGCAAGACGACGAGTTCGAGTTCGTGCTGGCCGCCGGGCTGGTCACCTGGCTCGGCCCGGACGGCAGGCAGATCCGCCGGCATCTGCTGACCGAACAGGTGGCCCCCGCCTTGGACCGGAACGGGACGATCACCGTCACCCGGCTCGGCGGACTGCGCCGCCTGGAGGATCGCGAGTTGTTCGAGGGGCTGGCCGAATACAGGCCGGACCGGGCGCAAGCCCCCAAAGCCGCGCTGGCGGAGAGCGACAACCCCTCGGTTGGCGACGAAACGACGGCGGCGCTGCGCGAGTGGCTGGCCCTGGCGATCGACGCGACTTGGGAAGAGCGCACGGTTCGTCCGCCGCTGTCCGCGCTTCCCACGGCCGATCTGGTCTTCAGCCCGGCTCCTGCGCTGCTGCTGCGCCGGCGTACCAAAGCACAGCTGCCGGAGGCCTACCGACGAATCGCCGCGTCGCTGCGGGACGACGATGCCGACGTCCCGGTGGCACTGGCCCAGCTCGTGGTCGACACCGACCGAGCCGAGCGCGAAGGCTGGCTGGAGGCTCGCGGTGCCACTCGCGGCGACGTCCTCGGCGAAAATCCCCTGTTTCCCCTTCCCGCCAACGCGGAGCAGACACGGGTCATCGACTTGCTGCGGACTGAGACCGGCGTCGTCGTGCAGGGGCCGCCGGGAACCGGGAAGACACACACGATCGCCAACCTGATCTCAGCCTTGCTGGCACGAGGCCAACGAGTGCTGGTGACCAGCCAGAAGGACCAGGCCCTGCGCGTGCTCCGGGAGAAGATTCCGCCGGATCTTCGGAAGCTCTGCGTCTTGCTCACCGGCGGCAGCCGGGACGCGTCGGCCGAACTGCAACGCGGCCTCGACGCCCTGTCCTCGAACTTCGCGCTGACCGACGAGCGCGATCTGGCCTCCCGCGCCCGTGCGCACGCTGAGGAACGTGAAGTCCTGCAAGGCAAGAGCGCCGCGCTCAATGAACGCATTCGCGAGCTGAGGGCTGTCGAGCTCGTCAAGCATCCGCCGGTCGCGCCCGGTTACCGCACAGACCGCTACCGCGGGACCCTGGCGGAGATAGTCCAAGAGGTCCGCGACGATTCCAGGCTGCACGACTGGATGCCTGCTGTACCCGGCGGCGACAACGTGCGCGACGTCCCTCCGCTGGGCTCAGCCGACCTCGAAGAATTGCGTCAGCTGCTAGCCACGCGCTCCCCCGAGCGCGCCCTTCGCGCCGGGCAATTCATACCGAGCCTCGACCAACTGCCTTCGCCGGGTGAGCTCGCCGAACTGGTGCACCGGGAGCGCACCGCCGCCGAACTCAGCAGCGAAGCGGAAACCGCGATCTCACGAGAGCTTGCCACGTTCGAGTCGGAACGGCTCGACCGGCTGGAGCAGTTGTGGCAGCAGGCTTGGGCCGTCTTCCAGCACGCCGGCCTCAACGCCAGTCCGGACGCATCCGAGCGGCCATGGGTGTGGCGAGCCGTCCGAGACATGTTCAGCGGCAGAAACGCGGGGGTCTGGAGTCAGCTTTGGGCCGTTCGCGCCGAGCCGGAGCGTCTCCTGACAGCGTTGCAGAGCCAAGGAGTCGAGTTCGTCATCGACTTCCGGCAGTCCATCACCCCGTCGTCTCTCGGCATTGCGCGAAGCTGGCTCAACGTCGGCCAGCCGCTGCTCGCGTACTACCGCGGCGGCGGCAAACTGCGCAAGCGAATGCCCGCGAGGGCGCAGAAAGAGGCGGAATCGCTGCTGAACGCGGTTCTGGTGGACGGCAAACCTCCGCAGACCGAGGCCCAGCTGCTGGCGGCGCTGAACCGCATCGAAGCGGAAGTCGCCGCGATGCAACTGGCTCGGCACTGGACCGAACTCGGCGTCCCAGTTCACGCGAGTTCCGCGATCACGGTGCTTTCGGAGCTCGCTGACCACGGGAAAACACTCGAAGCCGCCCAACAGCTCGCCGAGGTCCGGCGCACGGTGGCCGAGCTGCTGTCCGAGGGTAAAGCCACGCTGGACACCTCCACCCCAGAATCGCTGTTCCAAGTGTTCCAGGCTGTCCCGGCAGCGCGGCGGCGACACGAGTTCGCCGCTGCCCAGCGCGCTATCGACGCGATGCATGCCCGGCTCAGCGCGGTCGCGTCCGACCAGTCGACCTGTCCCGAATTCGGGCGGGTTATCGCCGCTGTGGCGGACCGTGAACCGGAGGTCTACGCAGGAGGCCTCGCCGACCTCGCCAAGGCTGCCGCCGAGCAACTCGACGAGAACCGCTGCCGGAGCCTGCAACGCACCCTCGCCGGGGTTCACCCGGAATTGCTCCGGCTGATCGAGCAGGAACCGGACAGCCCGGAGTGGACGAACCGGGACGTCGCCGCGGCATGGGCGTGGTCACTGGCCGACCGCTTCGCCACGGCACACCGCAATGCTGAGGAAGAACGGCGGCTGTCGGAGGAGTTCGAGACCACCGAAGACCGGCTGAAGCAGGTGACCACCTGGCTCGGCGCAACAGAAGCGACGCGCGAATGCCTCCGGCGGCTGACCGAAGATCAGCAGCGGGCACTCAACACTTACCGGTCGCACATGAGCAAGATCGGAGCCGGCACCGGGCGGAAGACCAACGAATTCCGCCGTGCCGCGCGCGCCGCGATGGACAAGGCCCAGGACGCGGTGCCGGCCTGGGTCGTCCCGCTGCCGCATCTCCTGGAAAACATCCGGCCTGAGCGCGACCGGTTCGACGTGGTCATCGTCGACGAGGCCAGCCAGGTCGGCATCGAGCACCTGTACCTGCTCTGGATGGCGCCGAGGGTGATCGTCGTCGGCGACGAAAAACAGTGCACGCCTGGTGCTTCCGGGCTCGGCCAGCTCGATGTCGTCTTCGCCCGCAACGACGAGCACCTTGCTGACATCGCACCGGAGATCCGGCGGGTCATCACCCCGAAGTCGAATCTGTACGACGTCCTGTCCGCGCGCGCGGGCAAGGGGGCACTGGTCCGCCTCCGCGAGCATTTCCGGTGTGTCCCGGAGATCATCACCTGGTCCTCCACGCAGTTCTACGACGACGGGACAGGTGGATCGGCGCTCATTCCACTCCGGGAACGCACCTCGGACAGCCTGGCTCCGCTGAAGGTGACAAAAGTCGACGACGCGACCGTCGAAGGGCGGGAGAGCAGGAAACGCAACCCGGTCGAAGCCCGAAAGATCGTCGAAACCCTGGCCGCGTGCCTGGCCGACCCGGCCTACGCCGGGAAGACGTTCGGGATCGTCGTGTTACAGAACGCCGTGGGCCACATTCACCTGCTCGACCACTTGATCAGCGAGTCGATTCCGGTGGAAGTACGCCAGGAACGGCAGATCAGGGTAGGAACGGCACCCAACTTCCAGGGCGACGAGAGAGACGTGATCTTCCTGTCCATGGTAGTCGCGAGCACTCCGCAGGTAGCCACGGCCGAAAGCTACCGGCAGTCCTACAACGTCGCGGCAAGCCGCGCCAAGGACCAGCTTTGGCTGTTCTCCTCGGTGGCTCTGGCCGATCTCCGGCCGCACGATCTTCGGGCCTCGTTGATGAGCTATCTGCTGGATCCGCCGCCGGTCTTCGGCCGGTCCCCCGGACTGGACGAGGTCAGCGAGAAAACCCTCACCGAGCCGTTCGAGTCGTTGTTCGAGCAGAAAGTATTCCGTGAGATCAAGAAACGCGGCTATCACGTCGTGCCGCAGTACCCCGTCGGAAGGCGGACCCTGGACCTGGTCGTCGCGGGGGAAGGCGGCAGAATCGCCGTGGAATGCGACGGGCACGTCTGGCACGCCAGCGCCGACGGACAGATCAACGACGCCCGGCGAGACCGGGAATTGGCGCGAATGGGCTGGTGCACGATCCGGATCCGGGAAAGCGAGTTCTCCTACGACCCTGACCTGGAACTGGCTCCGCTGTGGAAAGCGTTGTCGGACAAGAACATCGAGCCCCGCGAACACTCCGCCGGTGAAGCCGGATCCTGGAACCCGGTGCGTCTCGCGGACAGTGAAGCCTCGGAGGAGAATTCCCTTGCCTGACGACGACTTCCCGGTCACTCTCGACGAAAACGTCCTGGAGAGCCTCGCCTGGGTGATCTGCGGCGACGAGACGACTCCGTATTACCGCAAGGGCTATCAGATCGAGAAATTCTTTCGGAACGCAGGGTGGAGCGATGTTGGCGAAGTCGATGGCTACCGTCGCGCGTGGACTCAGGACCGGCTGTTCGAACGCAAAGACGATCCCGCGGCTTTGCGCAGCCTGCTGCTGCGGCTCGCCGACTCCCGCGAGTACCTTGACGACGAAGAGGCCAGGGTAGCGACAGTGGCGGAGCTGAACCGGATCCTTGCGGTCGAGGGGTACCGGATCAGCTACGAGCGCGGCCGCCCGAAGCTGGGGCAGCAGGATCCGACGGTCAACCGCGTTCTTGCCGAGTCTCCCGCCGAGCTCACCGCCAGCCTGGCGGACATCGTCAGCGACGAGGACTTCGGCGCACAGCTCAAGAGCAGACTTGACGAGGCTTATCACTGCTGGCAGACAGGCGCTCCCACGGCCGCGATCATCATGCTCGGCAGCTTGCTGGAGGGCGTGTTGTACGACGTCGCGCTCAGCATGCACACCACCGGGCCCAAGCCGACAGACCGGCTGGAACAGCTGATCATCACCGCGCGAGAGGAAAAGTGGATTTCCCGCGAAGTGACCGAATACGCAGACGTTCTGCGGAATCACCGCAACCTGGTCCACCCGAAGAAGCAGTGGACCCAGTCGTACCGCCCCACCGCGGATGCCGCACGCATCGCGTGGAACGTGGTAGTCGGGGCGTGCAACGACTTGGCCGCGCTTCCCCGGCGGGACCAGCCGCCGATCGCGAAGCAGTCGTCTGCGCCCGATCTCCGCTGACGCCGGAACGTGTTGAGCGCATCGAGCGGAATCGCCTTATGCGTAGAGGGTGTGCGACAACTTCCACCGCATTCGAGCCGATTCCGCTTCGATAACCGGCCGGAGCGGCGCGGGGCGCCTGCGGGCTCAATGCCAATACCTCCAGGCGGTCCATCAGCGGGCCAGCAAGCTACCCGCCCGGCGCGCCTCACCGTAGAACGTTTTCCGGCGGATGTCGCAGTCACGCTTCGCCATGAGAGCTGGAACGCAACCTGGAATGCGGTCACTGCCAACCTTCAGCAGTGACCGCATTCGGTGCCGGAAACTAGATGCCCATGCTCGCGCCCAGGCTGTCCAGTGCCTTGTTGACCAAGCCCTGCGCAGCGGCGTTCAGGTTGGAGTTGGTGCCGTTCACGACCCAGTCCGGGCCGGAGAAGATCACGACGGTTACGCCGTTGTCGACGCCGCCGTCAGTGCCGCTGCTGTTGATTCCGAGCAGCGACGCCGCCTTGACCGAGGCTTCGCCCAATTCGCGGGAGTCGTTGTCCGAGGTGTCCTGGTCGTTCGCGGTCTGCGTGTCGCCGAAGATCGCGCCGATGACCTTGCTCTTGTAGAACATCAGCGCGAACTGCCTGCCCTTGATGCCGTGTTCCTTGTAGAAGAAATGCGGGCAGGGGCTCTTCTTGTCGTAGCAGTCGTCGCCGAGGACGTAGAACGGCACGTGGTGCGCGCCGAGCGATTTTCCGTTGCTGTCCTTGAAAGTCGTGGTGCCCTGGTGGTCGGGATCGGGGTCGGGGTCGCTTCCGTCGGTGTCGACGGCCAGGCCGGAACCGTAGGCGTAGACGCCCTTCGCCACCTGGTAGACGTTGACGTTCTTGGCCCGCGTCATGGTGTTGATGTGCGGTTTGGAGTTGACCTTGTTCGCGTCCGTGCTGTTCTTCTTGACGCCGGCCAGCACTTCTGCGGCCGTATAGGACTTGGCAGTGGCTTCCGCGGTGGCCGCGTGGGCCGAGTTGACCGCGAGCGGTACGGCGAGCGCCAGAGCGGCGCCGACCACAGCGAAACGCCTACGGGAGGATGACATGACCGGGCGACCTCCAGCCTTCATTAGGAAAACTTCCTAATGAAGTGAACCACCCGTGACCAGTCGTTGTCACGAGGTGACCTGGAGAAAATTCGCGGCGACCGCCTGATGCTGGGAATCTGCCCGGAACGGCTCCCGCTGAACGGAACGAGCGGGCCGCCGGGTGTCCACATCGGACCAAGGGGGCAGGACATATCGGACAGATCAGTCTGGGGTCTCGCGTCGCGGGGCGGCGACACCAGGCGACCGTGTTGAGATCTCACCGAGGTCCGGTGGAATGGCACTTGGCGTGACCCGCCTCGTGGGACGTGAGCCGAACAGCGCGTCGCTTCCGCGCCCGGGACGGATCGGGCGGCCACCGAGTCCGGCGGCCGCCCGGTCGTAGAAAGCCGGAACAGGATCAGGATGCGCAATAAGCCTTGAGCGCGGCATTGCCCAGCGTGGTCTGGCCACGCGTCGCGGCACCAGCCAGATGGTTCTCGTTGGCCGCCACCAGGACTTGCTTGGCACCGTCATCGCTGGTCAGCCACAGATTGTAATATCCCAGCACCCCGCCGCTGTGATTCCACACCGGCCCGCAGGCCGTCTGCGACAGGCCGATGCCCAGCCCGTACCCGTTGCCCGCGTTGTCGATCGGCACCGTCGTCTTCAGCTCCGTCTGCTGCTGCGGCGGCAGGAGTTTTCCGCTCAACAGTGCGCGTTCGAAGGTCGCCAGATCGTCCTCTGTGGACACGATCGCGCCCGCGGTGCCGAACGCCTGCACATTGGAAACCGTGAAGTCGTTGTAGAACGCGCCGAACGAGATGTAGTAGCCGTTGAGGTAGTTGCCGGTCAGACCGGGATCGGCGGTCGGGAACGAGGTGCCGCGCAAGCCGAGCGGCTCGAAGATCCGCCGCTGGATCTCCGCGGCCGGTTCGTTCCCGGTCACCGCCTTGATCACCATGCCGGCGATGACGTAGTTGGTGTTCGAGTAGTGGAACGCCGCGCCGGGCGTGCTCAAGGACGGATGCGACGTCGCGATGTCCAGCAACGTCTGCGGCGGCCACGCCTGTCGCGGATTGGTGTTCGCGACGTACGGGCTGAGGAACCGGAGGTCTCCGGCGTAGTCGGGCAGGCCGGAGGTTTGGTGCAGCACCTGCCGCACGGTGATCTTCGTGCCGTCGTTCCCGTTGGCGTTCACCGCGCCGGGCAGCCAGCGCGCGACGGTGTCGTCGAGGGAGAGCCTGCCCTCGCCTTCCAGTTGCAGAAGCACGGCCGCGGTGAACGCCTTGGTGTCGCTGCCGATCCGGAACTGCGCTTTCGGGTCCGCCGGGGTCTTGGTGGTGAGATTTCCGTACCCGGCGTGGATGTACTGCGCGCTGTCGCCGTTCCGGACCAGTCCGATCACGCCGGGGTATCCCGCGCTGACTCCGGCTTGGGCCCCGGCCTGGAGGATTTCGGCCGGGGTTTCCGCCGAGGCCGGGGCGGCCAGCCCGGTCAAGGCCGCCGCTACGGCCACCGCAACGGTTCCGAACGCTCTGCGTCTCATCGCACTCCTCAGTTCGACGGTCGCCGGGTTCGCCGAATCCCGAACGGGCACAGCGGTTTCCGGCGAGAGGCGTGCGCAAAATATCCGCCCCCGATCAAACTTCGATGAACCCGCAGAAGAAGCAGCAGGGCACCCGGCCGCGAACCGTCAGAGCTTGGCCGCGTCCGCGATCGCCTGCGCGAACGGCCGCGGCGCCTCCTGCGGCACGTTGTGCCCGATGCCGTCGAGGATCCGGTGCTCGTATTTTCCGGTGAACTTGGCCCGGTAGGCCTTGCCGTCCTTGGCCGCGCCGTCGAAGTCGCTGGACAGCGTGATCGCCGGGACGCCGATGGTCGCGCCGGCGGCGAGTTTCTGTTCGTAGGCGTCGTATTGCGGTTCGCCCGGAGCAAGGCTGAGCCGCCAGCGGTAGTTGTGGATGACGATCGCGACGTGGTCCGGGTTGTCGAACGCCGCCGCGCTGCGGTTATACGTCGCGTCGTCGAAGTTCCACGCGGGCGAGGCCGTCTTCCAGATCAGCTTGTTGAAATCGTGCCGGTTCGCCGCGTAGCCCGCGCGCCCGCGCTCGGTCGCGAAGTAGTACTGATACCACCAGCCCAGTTCGGCGGCCGGGGGCAGCGGCTGGAGGTTGGCTTTCAGGTTGGCGACGATGTACCCGCTGACCGGGACGACCGCCTGGCACCGCTCGGGCCACAGCGCCGCGATCACCGCGGCCGTCCGGGAACCCCAGTCGTACCCGCCAAGAATCGCTTTGTCGATCTTCAACGTGTCCATCAGCGCGACGACGTCGAGCGCGATAGCCGTCTGCTGGCCGTTGCGGACCGTGTCAGCCGACTTGAACACCGTCGGCCCGAACCCGCGCAGGAAGGGGATGATCACTCGAAACCCTTGCGCGGCAAGCAATGGCGCGACGTCGGCGTAGCTGTACGGGTCATACGGCCAGCCGTGCAGCAGGATCACCGGCTTGCCACCCGCGGGACCAAACTCGGCGTACGCCATGCTCACGAGACCGGCGTCGGCGTGCTTGATCGTGCCCAGCGAGGTGTGCTCGCCCGAGCCCGCGCGCAGATCGGCCCGAGCGGCGGGCTGCGGGGAGGCAGGCGAAGAGCAGGCAGCGAGAGAGGTCGCCGCCACCCCGGCCGCGAACATCTGGGTGAATCGTCTCCTGCTGATCATCTGAACTCCTGTGCGCGAAACCGTCGGACGGTCTCGACGCTAGGGAGCCCGGCCGCCGCCCGCGCCCGTCGGATGACGCAACCGGCGTAAGTCAGCCGCCGAGCGCCCGCACCGCGTCGGCCAGCTCGGCGCGGGAGCTCACGCCGAGCTTCGGGAAGATCCGGTGCAGGTGGGTCCCGACGGTCCGGTGCGAAAGATAGAGCCGCTGCCCGATCTCCCGGTTCGTCAGCCCCTCCGCGGCCAGCTGCGCGATGCTCAGCTCGTGCGGGGTCAGCTTGTCGCGCGCGTCCGGGCTCCGGTTCGGGCTCGACTCCCCCGCGCTGCGCAGTTCCCGCCGCGCCCGCTCGGCCCACGCCGTCAGGCCGAGCGCGTCGAAAGCCTCCCGAGCGGTACGCAGGTGCGCGCGCGATTCGACGACCCGGCGCTGTCGCCGCAACCACTCTCCGAAGGCTAGGTGGACCCGCCCGCGCTCGGCGGGCCACCCGCTCAAGTCCGCTTGCAAGGCGGCCGTGAACAGGTCTTCGGCGGTTTCCTTCGGCGCGAGCACGGCCCGCGCGTACCGCAGCCCGATGTGCAACGCCGGTGCGGACGACGTAACGGCCAACGGTTCCAGCTCGGCCAGGATTTCCCGCATCGCGTCGGTCTGCCCAGCCCGCACTGCGGCTTCGGTCAGCTCCGCGACGCAGTACGCGCGCAACGCCAGCTGGTAAGCCGGGTCGGCGGGGTCGAGCAACCGGCGCAGGTCGGCGAACGCGTCCTCGTACCGGCCTTCGCTCAACCCCACGAGCCCGCGCGCGAGCTGGACGGTGGCCAGCACCGGACGCGCACCGGCGGCGAGCCCGGCGCGTTCCGCCTCGTCGGCCAGGGCGTTCGCCTGCTTGTGGTCGCCGCGCAAAGCCGCGATCTCGGCCTGCACCGCCAGCGCCAGCCCGCCCATGAACGGCTGACCGGTCTCGTGGGCGAGCCGGACCGCCTCCGCGGCGGACGGCGCGGCACCGGCCAGATCGCCGAGCCGGACCCGGCTCCACGCCTGGACGGCCAGCGCCCGCGGCAACACCCCGAGCTTGCCTTGCGCCCGCAAACCCGGCACCGCGGCCGTCGAGAAGCGGGCGGCCAGGTCGAACGCGCCTACCTGCATGGACGCGCTGCCCAGGTAGCGGTCGGTTTCCGGGTCAGCTCCGGCCGCCCCGGCGAGCACTCGAAGCTGCTCCAGCACGGCGGTGCCGCGTTCGAACGGCGCGACGTACGCGGCGACTGCGATCAGGCGCGGGTCGTCGTCCGGGATGGGCAGCGCCGAGGCCACGTCCAGCAGCGTCCTGCGGGCCGCCGCGCCGGGTTCGGCCCAGAAACACCGCATCGCCGCGCCCCACAGGATCCGTATCGCGGCGTCGTCCTGCCCGTCGGCGGCGACGGATTCGGCGAGCGCCGCCAGCTCCCCGATCCGAGCGGGGTCCTCGCGGACACCGTCCTCGAAACCGCTGAGCAACTGGCTCGCGGTCGCTTTCAGCCGCGCGGAAAGCGGGCCGCTCCGAGCGTCTCGCACCAAGCGTTCGGCGGTCTCGCGGCGGCCCGATTCGACCGCCAGCTCGGCGGCCCGCAGCAACCGCTCCGCCCGCGCGTCCGGGTCTTCGCTGAGCCGCGCCGCCTGCTCCAGTGCCGAGATCGCCGCCGCTGCCCCGCCCCTCCGGCGAGCCCGGTCGGCGGCCGATTCCAGGGCCGCGGCCACGGTTTCGTCCGGACCGGCGGCCGCCCGGGCTTGGTGCCAGGCGTGCCGATCGGGCTGTTCGCGCACCGTCTCGGCCAACGCGAGCTGCGCCCGCCGCCGGTCCGCGAGCGTCGCCGCGGCGGGGATGGCCGACCGCATCAGCGGGTGCCGGAAGGTCACGCAGCCGACCGCGAACTCGATCAGCCGGGCCTCGACGGCGGGGCTCAGCACCTCGGGTTCGACCGGCGTGCCGAGGAAAACCCCCGTCGCGGCAAGGGTTTCGGCGATCGAGCCGGTCTCGTTGAGCGCCGCGACCAGCAGCGCGGCGCGGGTGGCTTCGGGCAGCGTCGCGACCCGCGAGGCGAACGTCCGCTCGAGCCGGTCGGTCAGCGGCAGGACCGGATCGAGCACGTCGAGGTCGGCCACCGCCGCGGGAAGCTCGGTCAGGGCGAGCGGATGGCCCGCGGACTCGGCGAGCAGCCGCGTCCGGACCATCGGGTCGAGCCGTGGCGCGACCGCGTCGAGCAGGTCCGCGGCGGCGTCGCCGGGAAGCCGGTCGAGCGGCATCGGGGAGAGACCGGCGTCGAGCAGCGGGCCGGGTCCGTCCCGGAGCGTCGCGATCAGCGCGACCGGCTCGGTCTCGATCCGCCGGGCGACGAACGCCAGGACGTCCGCGCTGGCGCGGTCCAGCCAGTGCACGTCCTCGGCGACGACCAGCACCGGTTTCGCGGCGGCGGTGTCGGCCAGCAGCGTCAAGGCGGCGAGCCCGACGAGGTAAGCGCTGGGTTCCGGCCCCTCCGCGAGCCCGAGCGCGGTCTCCAGCGCCGTCCGCTGCGGCGCGGGCAGCCCGGCCACGCCCGCGCGGACGGGGTGCAACAGCTGGTGCAGCCCGGCATAAGCGAGGTCTTGCTCGGCCTCGGCGCCGGTCGTGCGCAGCACCCGCGTCCCGGCGACCGAAGCAGCCGAGACCGCCGCCGCGACGAGCGCGGACTTCCCGATGCCGGCCTCGCCCCGGATGAGGACGCCGACGCGTCCTTCCGGGCCGTCCACCAGCTCGGTCAGCTCCTTGAGCTCGGCGTCCCGTCCGCGCAGCGTCATGATCCCCGACGATACCGGCAGACGACGTACGTCGACGGCGTCGTCCGACGGGCGCGAAGGGTGCGGCGGCCGCCTTAGTTTCAGGCGAAAGCGACCCTCCACAAAGGAAAGCGATGAGACGCACCCGAACACTTCTCTCGGCATTGCCGCTCGCCGCGCTGCTGGTGACCACCGTCACTCAGCTCGCGCCCAGCGCCGCCGCGGCCGAGACCACCTCCTGCGCCGCCACCGGAGTCACCGCGCCCAGCGGCGCGAAGATCGAATCGGTGCGGGCCGAGCCCAAGCCCGGCTACTGCGAAATCACCGTCACGCTCACCCACCCCGGGGCGAACGACCACGTCAAGGTCGGCGTCGCACTGCCGCAAACCGGATGGACCGGACGGCTGCAGGGAGTCGGCGGAAGCGCGTACGCCGCCGGTGACTTCGGCGCACCGCTGGCCCAGGCCGCCAAGGACGGCTACGCGGGCGTGACCACCGACGCCGGCGTCCTGACCGGCCTCGACACCTCGTGGGCGCTCACCGCGCCCGGCAAGGTCAACCAGCCGCTGCTGACGAACTTCGCGACCCGCTCCGTGCACGAGGCGGCGTTGATCGGCAAGGACGTCACGCAGCGGTTCTACCACCGGCCGGTGACCTACTCGTACTGGAACGGCTGCTCGACCGGCGGCCGTCAGGGCTACTCCGAGGCGCAGAACTACCCCGGCGACTTCGACGGCATCCTGGCCAACGCGCCTGCGGTCCACTGGACGCAGTTCGCGGTCGCGACGCTCTGGCCGCAGATCGTGATGAACCAGGAGCACGACTTCCCGAGTTCCTGCGTCTTCACCGCGTTCCGGCAGGCCGCGGTCAAGGCGTGCGACGCGAACGACGGCGTCAAGAACGGCATCGTCGACCGGCCGGACGAGTGCAGCTACGACCCGCGCTCCCTGATCGGCACGAAGGTCCTCTGCGACGGCAAGGAAGTCACCGTCACGGCCAAGGACGCCGACGTCATGCGCAAGATCTGGGCCGGGCCGACCGACGAACGCGGCCGCAAGCTGTGGGACGGCCTCCCGAAGGGCGCCGATTTCACCTGGCTGGCCGGAACCGGCGACAGCCCGTACGCCACCGGCTTCCCGGTCGCGGTCAAGTGGGTGCAGTCGTTCGTGGAGAAGCAGGCCGACTTCGACGTCTCGAAGCTCAGCTACGCTCAGTTCGCCCAGGTGTTCCGCCAGTCGGTGCGGGAGTACGACGACGTCATCGGCACCGCTGACCCGGACCTTTCGGCCTTCCGCCGGACCGGCGGCAAGCTGCTGACCTTCGTCGGCTCGGACGACCAGCTCATCCCGCCCGGCGGCACCCTGCGCTACCGCGCCGAGGTCGAACGGGCGATGGGCGGCTCCCACCGGGTGAACGACTTCTACCGGCTTTTCCTGGCCCCCGGCGTCGAACACTGCGGCGGCGGGGCGGGCGCGGCGCCCACGAACCCGCTCGGCGCGCTGGTCGACTGGGTCGAGCACGGCAAGGCCCCGGCCACCTTGGCGGCCGCGACCGCGGACGGGAAGCAGACCCGCGACCTGTGCGCGTACCCGCGGGTTTCGCGGTACCAGGGCTACGGCGACCCGGCCGTAGCGTCCAGCTACCGCTGCCGCTGACCTGTGCCGTGCGTGCCGACCCCAGCGGCACGCACGGCACTTCCTTCGTGACGTACAGCAATACAGTCAGGCGACGGCCGCGAAGAAGATCAACAGCGGCCTAGTTTTCTTGCTATGCCTCGTTTTCTTCGCATCGCCGCCCTCAGTTCAGCGGTCTTCCTCGCCGCGTGCTCCGCTCCTTCGAGCCCGTCGGCCACCCCCTCCGCACCCCCGGCGCCCGCCCCTGCCGCGGCGTCCTCGGATTGGCCGCCCGCGCCCGTCGTCCCGCTGCCGAGCCAGCCGCCGCCCGCACTCGTCGTCGACGCACCGCTGCCGGAGCAGCTCGCCAAAGGCCTGGTCGTTCTGCGTTACCGAGCGGAGAACCTGCGCATCGTCCCGGTCTACGGCCCGGCCGCGCTCGACGTCTCCCCGCGCATCGGCCACATCCACGTCACGGTCGACGACGCGCCGTGGCACTGGGCCGACGGCAGCGGCGAACCGCTGATCATCCAGGCGCTGCCGCCCGGACCGCACAAGGTGTGGATCGGGCTGGCCGACCCGACGCACAAAGTCCTCGACAGCAAAACCGTCAGTTTCATGGTTCCGGTGGGCGGCCACCACTGAGGAGACCGGCAGAATCGAGCCCATGCGACCAGTGCGACGCGAGGGCTCCCGATGACCGACCGAGCAGATCTCGTCGACGGCAGGCTCAAACTGCGGCATCTGCGCTACGTCGTCGCCATCGCCGAACAAGGCTCGCTGGTCGCCGCGGGCGAGCGGCTGCACGTCACCCAGCCGGTGCTGACCCGGGGGCTGCGCGAACTCGAGGCGATCCTCGGGGTCGAACTGTTCGAGCGCGGCCCCCGCGGGATGACGGCGACCCTGTTCGGGGAGGTCTTCGCCGACCACGCGAGGGCGGTGCTCGCCGAACTCCGCCAGGCCGGGCGGCATCTCGGAGAACTGGTCGAAGGGCACGCTGGCACCGTCACGATCGGCGCCTTCCTCGCCGGGGCGAGCGTGCTGCTGCCCCGCGCGGTCGCGCGGGTGAAAGCCGTCGCGCCGGACCTGACCGTCGTCATCCGGCACGGCGGCCCGGACGCGCTGCACGAGTCCCTGCTCGCTGGGGACGTCGATCTCGTCGTCGGCACGCTCGAACCGGCGAACAACGACCGGCTGCGCCAGCACCACCTCTACTACGAACCCGCCCGCGTGGTGGCGCGCAGCCAGCATCCCGCGCACCAGCGGCCGGGACTCACGATCGCCGACCTGATCGACGAACTCTGGTCTCTGCCGCCCGCCGACAACCCGCAGCGGCGGCAACTGGAGGAGCACCTTCTGCGCCGCGGCTTCTCGACCCCGGCCAACCGCATCGAATGCGGTTCGTTCCTCGCGGTGCGCGCCATCGCGCTGGAGACCGACACCCTGGTCGTGATGCCGCAACTGGTCGCCGAAACCGAACCGGGGCTGACCGCGCTCCCGGTCGACCTCGGCATCGTGGAATCGGTCGGCGTCACGCTGCCCGCGGGCAGGCAGCTCACCCCGACGATGCTGCTGATGACGCGGAAGCTGGACGAGGTCGCGGCCGAGATCCGGGCGTCGATCACCGGCTATGCCCAGCCGACATAGCCGAGCGCCACCCTGGCATTGGACGGGCATGTCCACGGCTCTTAGCGTGTGAGTCATGGAAATGAATTCCTCCTGCCGCACCCCTCCCGGTTCCGGTTCGGCGACAGTGGTGCGCCCGGTTCCGACAGTCGGCGGAAGTTTCCGGCTGATCGACGATTCCGGCGCCGCGGTCACCGAGCGCTCCTATTTCGGCAAATATCTGCTCGTCTTTTTCGGATTCATCCGGTGCCGGACGGTATGCCCGCCCGCGCTGACCCGGATAGACCGGGCGCTCGAAGAACTCGGCGATTTCGCGAATAGCGTGCAAGCCCTTTACGTGACAGTCGATCCGGAACACGACACTCCGGAGGTTATGCGCGCGTTTCTGGCCGCCAATCACCCGCGGATCACCGGGCTCTCCGGATCCGCCGCGGAAATCGAGTCGGCGCAGCAGGCTTACCACGTGCACTCCCGCCGCGTCGACGACCCGGATGGCTACCGGATGCCGCACAGCGCGTTCACCTATCTCATGGGTCCCGAGGGCGAATACCTCACCCACTTCGCGCCTCCGGCGGGCACCGATGACATCGTCGCCGCGCTGGAATCTTTCCTGGCGGCCCGGTGAGGACGGCGGCCCCGGACGTCTCGGGGTATCCCGCGCTCGACGACCGCCAGGCGGGCCACGTCCAGCACGTGCGCAATCTGATCGCCCAGCAGGACAACGAATGGGCAAACATGGGCAGCATGCTGTGGGGCCAGGAATGGACCGACGCCTATCGCTACCAGCTGACCCAGATGGCCTACACGCTGGGTTTCGCGCATTTCCACCATCTTCCCGCGGCACCCGGCGCGTTCCGTCCGGCCTTCGAGGAAATCATCCGGAAAATGCAGCTTCCGGAAGCGTGGGCGTACTGGCGCGAGACCAGCCGGGGAAGCCGCCGCAACAATCCGGACCTCACGCGCCTGCGCGAAGGCTGGCGTGACCCGGTCGTCAAAGAAAACATCATGTACAGCGGCCGGTTCTTCGCGATCCTCGGCATGCACAGCATGCTTTTCGACAGCGACCAGTACGACCGCGACGGGGCCCTTTCCTTCCGCTGGGACCCGCTGTTCCAAGGGCTCGGCACCGAGGTCTACGAGTACTCGCTCAGCTCGCTCGCCGACAACCTGTACTGGCAGATGGCCGAACAGGGCTGGTACGGCATCGTCTGCGAACCCAACTGTCTTTTCCTCGTCTGCAACCAGTTCCCCATCCTCGGTTTCCGGTTCCTCGACCTGCGGAAGGGCACCTCGGTCGCCGACGAGGTCACCTGCGCCTACCAGACGGCGTGGGACGAACGGGGATTCCTCAACGAATACGGCGAATACTGGCGGCTCTGGCTGGTCGAGCAGAACCGTCCGGAAATGCCGCTGGAAGGCGGCGGCAACGCCTGGACGGCGCTGAACCTGAACGCCTGGAACCGCGACCTGGTGCACCAGCTCTACCCGGACCAGATCCGCGACGAGATCCGGCGCACCCCGGACGGCCTGGTCACCCTCGCCGAACCGACCGCGGCCCTGGAAGCCCGCAAGGCCCGCCACGACGGCCGGGAACCGGAGTTCACCCGCGACCTGGAGTTCGCCTGGCGCGCACCGGCTTTCGGATACGTCGCGGCCTGCATGGCCGAGGTCGGCGACCACGAGAACCTGCGCGGCCTGCTCGGCTACGCCGACGCCTACCTGAATCCGACCTGGGAGAACGGCGGCCTGTTCTACCCGCGCGAAGACCGGTCGTTCGACGAGAACGGCAACATGATCTTCATGGACCGGCTGACCGGGAACGCGATGCTCGGCTACGCCCGGCTCAACGTCACCGACGGACTGTGGAAGATGTATCACCGTCCGTGGACCGCGGAGCACTTCCGCGAGCCCAGCGTGACCGGCGTCGACGGACGGGCCGAGTTCCTCCGCGCCTGGTACGACCGGCAAAAGTCTTTGCTGGCACTGACTTTGCGACCGGTGGCCGGAAAACAGACCGACGTGACGCTGCGGATCGCCAACGTCGACCGGCCCTGGCGACTGTTCCGCGACGACGTGCTCGCCGCCGATTCCGCCGGGCCGGCAGCACCCGGCCTGCGCGTCCGCTCCGAGGGGACCGACCTCGTCGTCACTCTCCCGCTGCCGACCCGCATCGCTCTGACGCTCTGCTTCTGAAGGGAAAAACCGTGAAACTGGCCAATGTGGACGGCCGTGCCGTTCTGCTGACCGAGCAGGACAAGGGAATCGACGTCGCCAAGGCGTCCGGAGGCCTGTTCGGTCTCGGTTCCCTCTACCAGAACTGGGACAAATTCCAGGCTTGGGCGGGGAAACTCGCCGCCGAACCCGACGTCGTCTTCACCCGTCCCCAGCTGGGCCCACCTTCCCCGGAGCCACGGCAGATCGTAGCGATCGGGCTCAACTACGACGCCCACGCGGCGGAGTCCGGTTTCGCCGTCCCGGACGGCCTTCCGCCAGTGTTCACCAAGTTCGTTTCCGCGCTGACCGGGCCGGACACCGAGGTCGTGCTGCCGCCGGGCGGCAACGTCGACTGGGAGGTGGAACTGGTCGCGGTCATCGGCCGGACTGCTTACCGCGTCGAGGAATCCGAGGCGTGGGACCACATCGCCGGGGTGACGATCGGACAGGACCTCTCCGAGCGCGTCTCGCAGCTGGCCGGTCCGGCCCCGCAGTTCAGCCTGGGCAAATCGTTCCCGGGCTTCGCCCCGGTCGGGCCGTGGCTGGTGACGCCGGACGAGCTGGCGGACCGCGACGACCTGGCGCTGAGCTGCGCGGTCGACGGCGAGACCGTGCAAGACGGCCGCACTCGCGAGCTGATCTTCCCGGTCGGGAAGCTGATTTCCGCACTGTCGCGGACGATCACCCTGTACCCGGGCGATCTCGTCTTCACCGGAACCCCGGCCGGGGTCGGCGTCGGCCGTACGCCGCAACGGTTCCTGCGGGCCGGAGAGGAACTGGTCAGCCGGATCGAAGGTCTCGGCGAAATGCGGCAGACCTTCGTGGCCGCGCGGGAGGACTGACATGGGAATGCACCGGCTGACCCGGGTCACGATGGGGGTCCCGAACGTCAGGGAAACCATTGCCTACTACGCCGAGTTCGGGCTCACGCACGTCGGCGACGGATCCTTCACCACTCTCGAAGGCGGTGAACAGCTGCGCGTCCGGCACGCGCCTTACCGGCAATTGCTCGAACTCGGCGTCGGGGTCGACGACGCCGACGACATCGCGCGAATCGCGGCGCGCCTGAACTGCCTCGGCGTAGTCAGCACCGAGACCGGGACCGCGGTCGCCGCGATCGAGCCGGTTTCGGGATTCACCGTCCGGGTCGAGATCTCGCCGCGGATCACGCAGCAGCCCGTCCTGGCCACGCCGTACAACGGGCCCGGCCGCATCGAGCGGTCCGGCCGCGCGCCCGGCGTGCTGCGCGACAGCCCGATCCGGCCGAAAAAACTCGGGCATTGCGTAGTGGGCACCACCGATCTCGACGCCACCATGCGGTTCTTCACCGAAGCCCTCGGTTTCAAGGTCAGCGACTACATCGGGCACAAGGGCGCGTTCCTGCGGTGCTCGGTCGACCACCACAACGTGCTCGCACTCGCCGCGCCGGTGAACTTCCTGCACCACACCTCTTGGCAGGTCGACGACATCGACGACGTCGGCCGGGGTGCCGCGGCGATGCTGAAGGGACGTCCCGAGCGGCACGTCTGGGGGCTCGGCCGCCACCACGCGGGTTCCAATTTCTTCTGGTATCTCAAAGACCCGGCGGGGAACTTCAGCGAGTACTACGCCGACATGGACTGCATCCCCGAGGACGAGGTCTGGACGCCGGAGGTCTTCGAAGGCGCCCAGGGCCTGTTCAGCTGGGGCCCGCCCCCGCCGCCGTCGTTCCTCGAACCGGACGACCTCGGCGCGCTCATGACCGGACAGCATTCCCCCCAATAACCCCGAAAAGGAAAGAAATCATGTCCACCGCACTGTACGTTCCGCAGATCCCGGACAACCTGAACATCCGCTTCGTCGAAAACCGCATCGTGGTCGACCGCCCGGCGCAGGAGGTGTACGACTGGGTGACCACCTGGTCGAACCTGCCGAAGTGGCTGCCGATGGCGACCGGGACCGAAGTGCGCCGCGGCACCGCGGACGTTCCCGCGGAACTCGGCGACGAGCTGCTCGAGACCATCGTTCCGGACCTGAACGAGAAGCCGAAGCTGTACACGGTGGTCGCGCGGGTCCCCGGAAAACTCTGGACGGTGGTCGGCCGCGACGTGCTCGACGACGGCTCCCTGGCCCCGGCGATGCACGCGATCGCCACCTTCACCACCTTCGACCTCGGCGACGGGACGACCCTGTTCTGCCGCCTGTTCGAGCGGCTGGTCCCGCCCACCGAACCGGCCGGACCGCACCCGGTCGAGGACTCGGCGCGCATCCAGCCCGGACTGGAATTGCTGAAGGCGCACATCGAGGGCACCGCCGCGTAGTACCGCGTTCTCGGCGACCACCCGGGGTCACTGTGCCGCCCGGCTCAGCCCAGCGACACAGTGACCCCTTCGCTGGCTACCGCGAGACGGTGATCGTCGGACCGTCCAATATCTCGTACGAGTAATTGTCCCCGACGAACTGGTGCTGAATCACGTACTGGCCGAGCTGCGCGTTGGCGAAAACCCCGATGGAGAAGGTGAAGGTTTTGCTGCCGTTGATCGGGACATCGCCGACGTCGTACCGAATAGTGTTTCCGGCCTGATAGCACCCGGCGCACGTGCTGACGTCCAAAACCTGATTGATCGCGCCGTTCGCCACCTCGAGGCCCAGCTTTCCGCCTTTCAGCGGATCAGCGTCCGCGTTCGACAGCGTAACCGAGAAGGACAGGGCCGCCCCTGGCGCGACAGTGGCCGGCGTAATGCTCACGGTGCTGGACGGCGCCGGGTCGGCGCTCGCGGAAGTGCTCATGGCCAGCAAGCCGAGAGCACACAACGCTGCGACAATAACCTTCTTCATGACAGCTGATCACCCACTCCATACTCGGCACAACACAAGAAAAAGGATTGATCCGCCCCGGTCGCGGCACGGCCGTTCGGAGCACGGCTGCTCATTCTTTCGGCCGCACCGCATTCCGCTGTTTTCTTTGGATTGACCACGGACGGGGAATTCGACCTCCTTCTGGGCCTGCCCCCGACAGGTCGACATCAGCCCGGGAATGATAGCGGCAATCGTGCCCGGTGCGCGAGAACTGTTTTGCCGCTCTCCTGCTTGGCCGAAGACAAATCGCCCATTTCTGCGGAGCGCCCTGGCGAAAGGCCTAACGCGGCCCGCGGACGGCTGTTGCGCCCGGCCTGATCGCTCGTCGGGCCATCGTCGCGCGACTGCTGCCCCAGGCATCCAGCACCAGACCGCTAACTGCCCTCGCGGCGGCAACTCTGTGACGCACCAGGAGCCTTGGAGCAATCGGCCCAGCGGCGAACAGGCTATCGCACTACGACATAGTCGCTGCCAGCCCGAGCCGCGGCGAGATCGGCGTGCGTGGAGGCTGTGGTCAGGAAACGCCCCCGGACGACGCGGACCCACGAACCGTCCAGAGGGAAGACGAGCACCAGCTTGGCCCCGTCGGTTCCGCGCAGCATCGAACCCTTCCGGAGGGTGCCGAGAAACTCGACGATGTCGCGTTCGATCTCCGCGGCGAATCCGCGGTATTTGTCCTGCGAAATGTCGTACAGATCGGTGTCGATGTCGTACGTGACCAGGGTGCCGGTCGCCGGATCGCGTGCCTCGAACTCCACCCCGAGCCAGCGCCGGGGATCGACGATCACAGTGGCCTGCCAGGTCAGCCCGCTGAGTTGCCATCTCACCGGCGCGTCGTCGGCGACCACCGTCCACTCGGTGGTCGCCGGCAACTCGCGGAGGAATGCAAGAAGTTCGCGGCCGGGCACGCGACCCAGTCTAGGCCACCCGGTTCAGCGGACGGTGAACGGCAAAATCGAATACGAATGCTGGCAGTCCAGCGCCACCCAGTAATTTCCGTTCCCCGCCGGGGTCACGTCCGGCCGCACCGTCACCAGCGCGGTGCCGACGTAGGTGTGCGGATTGTCCGGCAAACCGGTGAGCACGTTCGACCACAGCTGGCGCAGCGGACCGTCGTCCTTGCTGCATTGCCAGCTCATCGTCACCGTGTCGCCGGGCGCGCCCGAGTTCGGATCGAGCGTCAGCTGCGACGTGGCCGACGCGGGCGCCGCCACCCCGATCCCGGCCAGCACCAGCGCACTGAGCACCACAATTGTCCGGCGAATCATGACCCCTCCCCAGGTTTCGAATTCTCCACGATAGAACCGCGCGCTCCGCCCTGTCCAGGCGTCTCCGCGAGCAAACGCCGCCCCCGGCGTATTTCGAGGGCTTTGCCCGGCACTTCACTGAACTGGATTTTTTGCTGCGCAAAGTAAAATTCCCCGCCATCAGCCAGCTTCCGGATCAACGGGCAACGGCAATGGTCCGCGCCGAAAAAGCAGCGCGGCCAGCACCGCACTGGCGAGGAAAACCGCTGCCGCGACCCAGAACACCAGGTGGTATCCGGCGAAAGTCGCCGCGGCGAGGGTCTCCGGCCGGGTGGCATCCGCCGGGTGCGCGGCCAGGTATCCGGCGACCGCGGACGTCGTGAGCGAACTGAACACCGCGGTCCCGATGGACCCGCCGATCTGCTGGGCGGTCGTCACCAGCGCGGACGCCACCCCGGCGTCGTGCGGCTCGACACCGCTGGTCGCGGCGTTCTGCACCGGCCCGAAGATGAACCCGAAACCCACGCCGGTCACGAGCAGAGCGGGCAGGATATTGGCCGCGTAACTCGAATCCGCGCCGATTCCGGTGAGGACGACCATGCCGGCCGCGGCGAGCAGACAGCCCAGCGGGACGATCGGCCGAGGCCCCCAGCGCGGCAGCAGCACCGACCCGGAGAACACCGCTCCCGCCATGACCAGGGCGATCATCGGAAGAAACGCGACACCGGTCTGCACTGGGCTGAATCCCAGCGTGTTCGCGAGATAGAACGTGAGGAACAGGAAAACGGCGAACATGCCGGTTCCGGTGATGCCCAGGGTCAGGTACGCCGCTCCGCGGACGCGGTCGAGGATCACCCGCAGCGGCAGCAGCGGATGGGCGGCGCGGCGCTCGATGACCACGAAGGCGGCGATGAGCGCGACGCCCGCGAGAACCGGCCCGAACGTCCGGATGTCGTGCCAGCCGTTCCTTTCCGCGGTGCCGAGACCGAAGACAACCCCGATCAGGCCCAGTACCACGGCGGTTGTACCCGCGAGGTCGAGCCGGACCCGCTGCGGCCGATCGCCGTCGTGAAGCAGAATCAGCCCGCCGACGAAGGCGAACGCGGCGATGATCAGGTTGACGTAGAGACACCAGCGCCACGACAAGCTCTGCGTAAGGACGCCGCCTAGCAGGAGTCCCACCGCGCCGCCCGCGCCGGAGATCGCGCCGAAAATGCCGAACGCGCGACCGCGTTCCTTCGCGTCATCAGCGAAAGTGATGGACAGCAAGGACAATGCGGCTGGGGCCAGCAGCGCGGCGAACGCGCCTTGGCCGATCCGCGCGGCCAGCAGGGTCGCGAAGCTCCCGGCGGCGCCGCCGACCGCGGAGGCGAGCGCGAACCCGCCGATGCCGACGAGGAAAAGCCGCTTCCGGCCGAAGTAGTCGGAGAGCCGGCCGCCCAGGAGCAGCAGACTGCCGAACGCGAGCGCGTAGCCGGTCAGCACCCATTGCCGGTCATCGGCGGGGAAACCGAGGGCGTGCTGCGCGCTCGGCAGGGCGATGTTGACGATCGTGGAGTCGAGGATGTCCATCAGCTGGGCGAGGCTCAGCACGACGAGCGCCAGCCAGCGATGCTTGTGGCGCAGGGCGTTTCCGGGCGCGCTCCGAGGAGCCGACGGGGTGGTCCCGGTCGGCGAGAGGTCAGAATTCATGAAGTTCTCTCGGTTGAGGAAGGAGATCCGTCAGCCGGGCAGGAGCACGAGTTTTCCGCGCACGCGGCCCGATTCGCCGACCCGATGCGCTTCCGCGACCTCGGTCAGCGGGAACGTCTGCCCGACGGGCAGGGTGAACTGGCCAGCTTCGACCAGCTCGCCAAGTTGAGATATCACATAGAGCGCGTGTCCGCCGTCGCCGCGGCTGAACCGCACGCCGTAGTGCTGCGCGCCAGCGAAATCGGCGACGGTGATGACATGCTCAGCACCGCCCGCGAGCTGAATCAGCTCCGGCAGGACACCACTTCCGGCGACGTCCAGCGCCAGGTCGACGCCCTCAGGCGCGATAGCTCGGACCCGCTCTGACATACCAGAGCCGTAGGCAATGGGTTCAGCACCAAGAGAGCGCAGAAAGTCATGCGTGGCAGGGCTTCCCGTGCCGATCACCCGTGCGCCCCGGGCCACGGCAAGCTGCACCGCCGCGCTGCCGACAGTGCCGGAAGCACCGTTGACGAGCACCGTAGTGCCGCTCTCGACGTCGAGCTGATCGAGCGCACGCGCGGCGGTCTCAGCCGCGGCGGGCAGTGCAGCGGCCTCCGCGAAGCCGAGCGACGGCGGGATAGGCGCGTAGCAGAACAGCACAGCCAGTTCCGCTTGCGCACCACCGGAAGCAGCGAATCCGAACACGCGGTCGCCGAGCGCGACATCCGTGACGCCCTCGCCCAGCTCGTCCACGATGCCCGCCGCTTCGTATCCCATGGTCTGCGGGAGTTCCTGGTCCAGCAAGCCCTGGCGTTTCTTCCAGTCGCTCGCGTTCATTCCCGCGGCACGCACGGAAATCCGGATCTCACCGGGACCGGGGTGCGGGTCCGGGACGTCCACGAGTTCGAGGACTTCCGGGCCGCCGAAGGTGCTGAACCGGACCGATTTCACGAGGTGTTCCCTTCCCGGCCGATGCCGAGGATCGAAGAGGCAGCCACGGGAAATCGTGGCTCGCCCGCGGGTTCGCGGGCGGCTGTTCCGGCAGACGCTCTCGTCAGCGCTGGGCTGAGGCCTGCTGTCGCCTTACGAACACCGTTCTATCAACGAACGGTGTTCTTGTCAAACCGCACGGACCCACCGTCAAGACGCAGAGGACACACTCACAGAGAGCGCGCGACTAATCGGGCCAGGCCCTGAGCTCGGCAGACGTGCCCAATACCGATCTAGCGGCCGGTTCGCCGCTCAATGAAACCGCCGGGAGACCGAACCGTCCTACCGACGAGCCAGACCGTCGATCAGCACCTCAAGCGCGAAGTCGAACCGATCGTGCCCCTCCCCGGCAGTCAGTTCGACAGCATGGCTTGCGGTATAAGGAAATTCATCCTCCGGCAGCGAGGCGAGCCGATGCTGCATCTCGTCCCGCCCGACCACCCACACGGCGTCCTTCTCCGCCACCCGCCGCCGAACGATCGACGTCTCAAGGCAGTACGCGGCCACGTAGAGCAGCAGGGAATCCACGCCCCATGCCGCGGCCTGCGCCGGGACTCCGCCGTTCAGCAGGATCGCCAGCATCCCCTCGGTGAGCCGCGCGGTGTCCCGGTCCGTAGGCGCCACCGCGAACGCCGCGCCGGAGATCCCGGGGTAAGCCAGATACAGGTCGCGCAACTGGACGCACACGTCGCGAACCTGCCCGCGCCAGTTCGCGGCGTCCGGCTTCGGCAGGACGATTTTCGCGGCCAGCCGCGCGACGAGCAGTTCGTCGAGATCGGTTTTGTTGACCACGTGCGCGTAAAGCGAGGCCGGGCCGGTATTCAGCGCGTCGGCCACCCGGCGCATGGACAATGCCTCGTACCCCTCGGTGGCGATGATCCCCAGCGCGGCGTCGACGACCTGCTCGACCGTGATCGGCACCGTACGCCGCCGAGGCTTCGGGCTGGTTCCAGTCTTCGAAGGCTGATGCCGGGCCGCACGCCGTTCCTTGGGGTCCACAGGCTCACCCTAACCTGGCGTGGCCGCCGTTCGTTCACCGAACGCCGTTCGCCGACAGCCCGGACCATTGGCGCGCCGTCCGGTTCTCCATATGCAGTTCACCGGTATATGCTCCCGGCATGAACGACGGTGCTCTACGCGAGCCGACCTTCCTGGTCCTCACCGCGCTCGCCGCCCAGCCGCAACACGGCTACGGCGTGCTGCGGGATGTCGAGACAATCTCGGACGGCCAGGTCACCCTGCGCGCCGGAACGTTGTACGCCGCGCTGGACCGGCTTCACGCGGAGGGCTGGGTGGAAGTGGATCGCGAGGAAGTCGTGGACAGCAGGCTGCGCCGCTACTACCGGCTGACCGAAGCGGGAGCCGCGCGGCTGACCGCCGAAGTCCAGCGACGGCAACGCCACACCATCGCCGCCGAACAGCGGCTCCAGCTCCGCGGCGCGGGAAAACTGGCCTGAACGGCGGCTTGCTGGCTTTGAACCCGTGCGCCCATGGCGAGGGATCCGCCAGCCCCACGAAGAGAAACCGGAGCAAGCCCGGTGAAGTGCCGCCCAGGCGCACTGGTGACACGCCTTGAGCGGATACGACTGTCGAGACATTCTGGCGATAGTCAGCCTGCTCGCACCGGTGGTTTGCTGACCGGAGCCGTTGCGACCGGAATTCCCGCGCGATTAACGAATGAACCCTCAAGGCACGATCACGAGTTTTCCACCCTTCGGCGTACGGTCGCGTTCAAGCTCCGTAAGCGCCTCGATCGCACCGGAAAGCGTTACCGCGCGGCCGATCGGCAACCGCAACGTGCCCTGCCCAGCAGCTCGCGCGACCTCTTCGAGATCCTCGGTGACCGGCTGGGCGATCAAGACCTGAAACGGCCCCGGCTGGGCGCTTCTCGCGAATTTCTCCGGAGTGGGATTGATGTCGAGAACGCGCCCGCCAGGTTTCAGCAGCATTCGCGATGTTTCAAACGGAAGCGTGCCAGCAGTGGCAAGGACGAGGTCGAACTGTCCACTGAGCGGCACCGGATCGAAATCGAACCCGACAATCGGCGTCACCCCCAGGTCGTGCGCATCCTTCTCCGCGCCAGGACGGCAACTACCGCCCACCAGAGCGTGGTGCGCCAACGCGACCTGGACAGCAGCCCGGCCGACCCCGCCAAGACAGCCGTGCACGAAAACGGCTTGCCCGGATCGCAGCTCCCCGGCGCGGATCAAGGCCTGAAAAGCGGTGAGCCCGACGGTCGGAAGCGCGGCGGCCTCCTCGAACGTGAGCCCCGCGGGCTTCTTCACTACGGCTTTCGCATCGGCGACCACCACCTCGGCGAAGGCTCCGGAATCCTCGATCTGCGCCCCGCCCAGCACTTCGTCGCCGACGCTGAGCCGGGCGACGCCGCTGCCGACCGCCTCGACGACACCCGCGAAGTCATGCCCCAGCCCGCGCGGAAAGCGCTGGCCGGTCACCGGTTCCAGGTTGCCGCGCCGGATCCCCCAGTCCATCGGATTGGCCGCCGCGGCGCGCACCCGGACCAGCACCTCGCCATCGCCGGGACGGGCCGGTTCGAAGTCCTCCAGCCGCATCACCTCGGGGCCGCCGTACTGGTGGTACTGAATGCGTTTCGCCATGCCGGACCTCCGTGATGTCATCTGGTGACATCACGATACCTCAGCGATGACACCTGGTGCCATGAGGCTGCGACCGAAGGCTCGCCCAAGCCAGCCCAGCCGCGCGTGTCCTCGAAGTGGCACCGCCGGAAACGGGCCTTGGCGACGACTGGGCTGCACGCCACCGTGAGCGCCGGGTCCCGCACGATCACCAACCTCGGCGACGGCATTCACCGCCGAGGCGATCGCGGCAGGAACGCCCACTATCCCCAACCGCTACCCCGCCGCGACTTCCCCGCTGACGCCCCGAACCAAGGCGTCCCAGAAGCCCAGGGTTCGCCGGATTCACCACGATCGCCAAACTCGGCAGCCGGATTCACTCCCGCCGAGGCGATCGCGGCGGGAACGCTCACGATCCCCGCCCCCTACCCCGCCGCGACTTCCTCCACCGAGGCCCCAAGCCGCACCCACCTCGTCGCCCCGAGCGTGCGCAGGAACGGCACGTCATGGCTGACCACGACAAGCGCACCAGCGTACGACTCCAGCGCCTGCGACAACTGCCGGACACTGGACAGGTCCAGATTGTTCGTAGGTTCGTCCAGCAACAGCAGTTGCGGCGCGGGTTCCGCCAGCAGCAGCGTCGCCAGCGTCGCCCGGAAACGCTCGCCTCCGGAGAGGCTTCCGGCTGGCAAATCCGCCCGACTGCCGCGCAGCAGGAAGCGCGCGAGTTGCGCGCGGATCTCGTTGTTCGAAGCGGAAGGAGCCGCCCGGGCCACGTTCTCCGCGGCCGACACCGTGTCGTCCAGGAGGTCGAGCCGTTGCGGCAGCCAGCGCACCGGTACCGGGACCCGGACCGTCCCGGAGCGCGGCTCGATCGCGCCGGTGATCGTTTGCAGCAGCGTGGTTTTGCCGGAACCGTTGGGCCCGACGAGCGCGATGCGTTCCGGCCCGCGCACTGCGAGGTTCACCGCGAGCCCGTTCCGAAGCTCCACATCGGACAGCGTGAGCACTTCTTTTCCGGACGGCACCGAGGTTTCCGGCAGCTCGATCCGGATCTCCTCGTCGACGCGGACCGCTTCCTCCGCCTCCTTCAACCGGTCCTTCGCCTCGGCCACCTTGCCGAGGTGCATCGTGCGGTGCTTGCCAGCGGCGATTTCCGCGTCCTCCTGCCGTTTGCGCATCCGGACCTTCGGCTCGCGCTTGTTCTCCCACTGTTTCCGGCCGTACCGGGCGCGCCGGTCCAGCTTCGTCCGCGCCTCGATCAGCTCCCGCTTCTGCCGTTTGAGATCCGACTCCGCGGCACGCATCATGCGCGCGGCCGCCTCCTGCTGGACGGCCACCGCCGCCTCGTAATCCTCCAGATTGCCGCCGTAAAAGGTCACCTCCCCAGCCCGGAGATCGCCGATCCGGTCAACGTGCCGCAGCAATTCGCGGTCGTGAGATACCAGGATCAGCACTCCTTTCCACGCCTGGACCGCCTCGCCGACCAGCCGCCGGGCGCGCCGGTCGAGATTGTTGGTCGGTTCGTCGAGCACGAGCACGTCCGGCTGCCGGACGAACTGCGCGGCGAGGCCGAGCAGGATCAGTTCGCCGCCCGACAGCTCCCCCGCCCGCGCGTCCAGGGCGACCTGCGTGAGGCCGAACTGATCGAGCGTCGCCCGGGTACGTTCCTCGACGTCCCACTGCTCGCCGACGGTCGCGAAATGACGTTCGTCGGTTTCCCCGCGTTCGATCGCGGCGAGCGCCGACCGGACCTCCGCCACGCCGAGCACCTCGTCCACGCGGCGTTCGGCGGCGAGGATGAGGTTCTGCGGCAGGTAGCCGAGTTCGCCGGACACGCTGATCGTGCCCGCGGCAGGCCGCAGTTCCCCGCAGATCAAGCGCAGCAAGGTGGATTTGCCCGAACCGTTCACTCCGATCAGGCCGGTGCGGCCCTCGCCGATCGCGAGGCTGAACCGGTCGAACACGACCTCGCCGTCCGGCCAGGCGAAACTGAGGTCCGAGCACACAATGGACGTAGACATAGGCGTACCTCCCCGTTCACGGATGGGACAAGAACGTGGAGACACCGCGGGACACACGCGTGCACCGAGACGGGATTGCCGGATTCCGGCTGCCGTCATCCGAGGCCAGACGCGCGACGGGCAGGAACAGCCCGGAGTCGCGGTGTCTATACACCTCAGAAGATCAAGGTCATCTCTCCGATGAACGGCAGCAAGTGGTGCCAGTTTACGCAACGGGCTCCAGGCCGCGCAAACGAATTTACGCGGCGGGCGCGGTCCCCAGGGAGACCGCGCCCGCTGCCAGTCAGTTGCCGTGCTTCCCAGGGGCCGCGCTGCCGGTGTACGAGGCGAGCCCGGAGACGAGGTCCGCGATGTCCGGCACGTTCTCGAACCGGGTCCGGTGGACCTCGGCGATCTTCGCGCCGATCTCCGGATCCGGATCGTCGGTGATGTCCGACGACATGAACTCCTCCACCAGCGGCAGCCCGATCCGGTCCAGCTCGAGATGCGCCGGGTGGTTCATGTAGTCCGCGTACGCCTCGATGTCCTCGAGCACCAGGACGGCGCCGTACTCGTACTTCCCGCCGAAATCGGGACCGATGACGCGCGCCTTGACCGCCGGGATCGCGTCGATCTGCTCGCGCATTTTCACGCCGGTCGCGGCCTTTTCCTCCGGCGTGACGCCGGGCTTGAACGTGAAGCGAATGCTGTGGTAGATCATCGGAATTTCCTTTCAGAAAGCCGCGAAAGCGGTGGCGTAGTCACGAGCGAAATCGGTGAGATCCCGGGCGGGGCGCCCGGTGAGGTCGGCGACGGAGGTGTGCACCTCGGCGGCCTCGCCCCGGGAGTAGTGCGCGTAGTCCTCGGCGAGGCCGCCGATCTGCCACGACGGGAGCAAGCCGGTCAGCGCGGTGGCGAACTGGTCCGCGGAGGCGTCGTGGAAGGCGATGTCCCGCCCGGTGGCGGCGGAGAGCGCGGCGGCGATCTCCGGGTGGGTCACGGCCCGCGGTCCGGTGAGGGTGTAGGTGCGGCCGGAGTGTCCGGCGGAAGTCAGTACGGCAGCGGCGGCGGCTGAGATATCTCTGGTGTCTATCGCGCTGACGGCCGCGTCGCCGATCGGAGCGGCGAAGAAGCCTTGTGCGATGGTGGCGGAGAAGTTGAGCAGCCCTTGGAAGAAGAGGTTCGGGCGGAGCACGGTGTAGTCGAGCCCGAGCTGCTCGACGTGCGCCTCGACTTCGGCGTGCCAGCGCAGGAAGCGCACCGGCGAATCGGCGCGGGCCGCGTGCTGGGACAGCAGCACGAGCCGGCCGACACCGGCGTCGCGGGCCAGGTTCGCGAACTGGATCTGGAGTGCGGCCGCGTCCGGCGCGGAGGGGCTGTTGAGGAAGACCGCGTCGACGCCTTTCAGCGCCACGGCGATCGAGGCCGGGTCCTGCAAGTCGGCGATGACGGTCTCGACGCCGTCGATGGGACGGCCCCGCGTCATGGCGCGGACGGTGCTGCCGCGGGCTTGCAGGGCGGGGATGAGCGCGGAGCCGACGGTCCCGGTCGCGCCGGTGACGAGCACGGTGTCCATTGTGGAAAGTCCTTTCTCCGATGTCCTGCCATCACTCTCGCCCCGGTGCCCGCCCGCTCGCGTCGGCGACAATCGCCTACTTCGCCTACCTCTAAGGTTTCGACCATGCCTACGACGTCCTCCCTCATCGGCCGCCACGACGAGATCGAGCGCCTTCTCGCGCTGCTCCGGGCCGCGGAGCGGAGCGAGGGCGGGGCTCTCGTCCTCCGCGGCGAGCCGGGCATCGGCAAGAGCGCCCTGCTGGACCACGTCGAACAGGCGGCGGACGGGTTCCGCCGCGTCCGGGCGTCCGGGTCGGAGTTCGAGGGCGAGATGCCGTTCGCGGCGCTGCACCAGCTGTGCGTTCCGCTCCTGGCGCACCTCGGGACGCCCTACCGCGACTCCCTCCTGGTCGCGTTCGGGCTGGCAGACGGCGTGCCGGACCCGTTCCGCGTCGGTCTCGCCGCTCTCGAACTGCTGTCCGCCGCGGCCGCGGAACGCCCGCTGTTGTGTGTGATCGATGACGCGCACTGGCTCGACGCCGCCTCGGCCCGTGCGTTGACGTTCCTGGCCAGGCGCGTCTCGGCGGAACCGATCGCGATGGTGTTCGCCGCTCGCGACCAGGAGCCGGTCCCGGGCCTGGACGAACTGCCGGGGCTGACCCTCGGCGGGCTGAGCGACGCGCAGGCGCGCGCCCTGCTGGCCGTGGAAAAGACCGGCACGCTGGACGAGCGCGTGCGCGATCGCCTGCTCGCCGAGGCCCGCGGCAACCCGCTTGCCTTGATCGAGCTGCCGAAGGCAGGCGGCTTCGCCCTCCCGACGCCGTCGCCGATTGCGAGCCGGATCGAGCGGAGTTTCCTTGCCAGAATGGCGGAGCTGTCCCCGGACGCCCGCGAGCTGCTGGTTCTCGCGAGCGCCGACCCCACCGGCGACCCGGGCCTCCTCTGGGCGGCCGCCCGCCAGCTGGACCTCGACGTGCCCGCGGCGAGCGCCGCGGCCGAGGCGTCCGGGCTGATCGTTTTCGACACCCGGGCCCGGTTCTGCCATCCGCTCGCCCGTTCGGCCGCTTACCGCGCGGCTGAGCCAAAACAGCGTCGCGCGGTGCACCGGGCACTGGCGGACTCGACCGACCCGAAGACCGCTGGCGACCGACGCGCCTGGCACCGTGCGCAGGCGACTGCGGGGCCGGACGAAGAGGTCGCGGCGGCGCTGGAAGTGTCGGCGTCCCGCGCGCAGGCCCGTGGTGGGGTCGCGGCCGCTGCCGCTTTTCTCGAGCGCGCCGCCGCGCTGTCGCTCGACCACGGCAAGCAGGTCGAACGCACGATCGCGGCCGCCCGAGCAACACTCGCGGCAGGCCGGACCGGCGCCGCGTCCGACCTTCTGAACAGCATCGACACCTCGACGTTGGTGGTATCTCAGCGCGCCTCCGCTGACCTGTTACGCGGGCAGATCGCCTTCGTCGAAGGTGCGGACGGGGCGGTGCGCGGCCCGGAGATCATCCTGCGGGCCGCGCAAGAGCTCGCCGCCAGCGATCCGGAACGGTCGCGCGAGTTCTTGGTGGCGGCGCTGGAGATGGGGCTCGTCGTCGGGCGGGCCGCGGGAGTGCTGGACCGGGTGCTCGCCGCCGCGCCTCCGGCCGGCCCACCGGATCTCCTCACCGCGCTCGTGCGCTTGACCAGCGAGGGACACCGCGCCGGGGTGCCCGCGATCCGGCAAGCGCTCACCGGCGACGACGAGGGGTGGACCCGCACCCCCGCCCTGGCCACGGTGCTCGCGGGCGAACTGTGGGATCTCGGCCTGCACCGCGGGATTGTCGATTGGCTGGCGCGGGCCGGAGAATCAACCGGATCGCCGATGACCGTCCGGCTCGGGCTGTCCCAGGCGGCGCTGTACGCGGTGTTCACCGGGAACTTCGGACAGGCGATGTCCGCGATCGCCGAGGAAGAAGCGATCGCCGACGCGCTCGGCGACCCGCCGCAGCTCTACCCGCGAGCGCACCTGGCGGCGATGCGGGGCCGCCGGCAGGAGGTGCTCGACCTGTTCGCCGAGGCCACGAGCCGGAACACTGGCCAGCTGACCGCGAACGCCCACTGGGCGACGGCCGTGCTGTACAACGGCCTCGGCGACTACCCGGCCGCGCTGGAAGCCGCGACGCACGCAGTGGCGAGCGGCGACCTCTTCCTCACCGGCATCGCACTGCCCGAGCAGATCGAAGCAGCTGTGCGGTGCGGGGAGGACGCCGTTGCCCGGTCGGCGTTGGCAGCACTGGTCGAGCGCACGGAACCCGCGGGCACCAACTTCGCGCTCGGCGTCGCGGCGGGCGCACGGGCGATGGTCAGCGATACAGAGGACGACTACGTCGCCGCGCTCTCGTATCTCACGGACAGTCCGCTGTCCGTACAGATCGCGCGGGCACACCTGCGGTACGGGGAATGGCTGCGCCGCGCGGGCCGGCGTCGCGATGCGCGCGAACAGCTGCGGACCGCGCATGAGCAGCTGTCGGAGATCGGGATGGAAGCTTTCACTAAACGAGCCGCCGACGAGCTGCGCGCTACCGGGGAGGTGGCGCGCAGCCGCTCCTCGCATACCTATGACCGGTTGACCATGCAGGAGACGCACATCGCGCGCGAGGTCGCTGCGGGAGCTACGTCGAAGGAGGTGGCGACGCGGCTGTTCCTCAGCCCTCGGACGGTGGACGCCCATCTGCGTAATATCTTTCGGAAGCTCGGTATCACGTCACGGAGGCAGCTCAGAGATATGCCGGACCTCCGCGACGCGGACTAAGCGCTTTCCGCCGGCGAAGACCTCCGCGCCGAAGCGGCCCGTACCGACAAAAGCCCGCCGATTCCCGGAATCAGCGCCAGCAGCCACACCCGATGCCTGCCGTTCATCACCAGAACCGCTCCGATCACCGACGTCATGTAAGCCAGCCCGTGCACCGGCCCCAGCACCTGCGACACCTGCGGTTGGTGCACGGTCGCCACATTCGCCAGCATCAGCACCAGCGTCGCCAATTCCACCACGCCGATGATTTCCAAAATCCTTCGCGGGCTCACAATCCCACTCCTGTCGTCGAGCCCGGACGGTAGATCATCAAAACGACGACCGCCGCCCAGAGCAGGTTGAAAATTCCGGTCGGCATCGCCAGCCGGACAGTCGCCGGCCGGTCGGAGCCTAGTGCGTCGACTACCTGTTTCTGCCCGGGCAGGACGAAAGCGAGCAGAATCCCGGCAGCCGCGACGGTCAGGACTAGCGAAACGATCAGCCAGGCATTCCCCAGCACTCCGATCCGCGCGCCGGTCGCGAGGCCGAAGACCGGTACCAGGATCCCGATCACCGAGTAGACGCGGGTCGTGCGGTGCAAGATCTGCAGGGTCGCGGCCTTCTTCGGGTTGTCGTCGGCGAGCCGGGCCACGCCCGGGAACATGCTCGCGGCCACGGCGACCGGGCCGACGGCGAGAATGGCCGCCAGTACGTGGACCGACAGCAGAAAAGCGTTCACGCGGCGATCCGCTCCCCGGTCACGCTGGTGCGCGGAAGCCGTCCGGCGCGGGATTCCCCGGTTAGGGATTCGCCAGTCACGGTGACGTCGTAGGAGAGGTTCAGGCGCATTGGCCGGGTAATGCGCTGCCGCCAGGTGAACCGGTCGCCAGAAGACTCGAGATCGGTAAGGGGCGTCGTTTCACCGGCACCGCTGGCGCTGCCTTCGAGCACGCCGTCCGTTTCGGTGAAGGTATAAGTGGCTTCCATCGTGCCAATCGGGGTTTTCATGCGCAGCAGCCAGGTGCCGACGATGGTGGACATGGATTTCCTTTCAGGATTTCGACACTTTCCAGGGGGTGCCGCGCCGCTCGTATTCGAAAAGCTCCTCGACGGCGTGCGCGGCCGGTGAGCCGAAATCGCGCTCCAGCACGTAAAGCGCCGTGTCGAGACCGGAGGTGACCCCGCCGCCGCTGATCAGGTCGCCGTCGTCGACGACGCGGGCGCGGATGGCGTGCACTCCCGAGGCTTCGAGCAGGTCGATGCCGAGCACATGCGTCGTCGCGGTCCGGCCTTCGAGCAAACCCGCCATCGCCAGCGCGAGCGAACCCCCGCAGACGGTCACGACCGTGCAGTCCGGATTGTCGAACGCGCGACGCATCAGCGGCATCGCGTCCCCCGAAGCGAAGCGCGACAACAGCACAGGGATGGTCTCGACGCCGGTGTCCGGGTCGCCGTCCACCGGGCCGGCCGCTCCGGGGACCAGGACGTAGCCCGGCGCGTCCGGGTCGAACGCGGCGGTCGCGGTCAGGGTGAGCCCTGGGTTGCCGGAGCGCACGACGCCGGGGCCGTCCGCGCTCACGAGTTCCACGGCGAGTTTGCCTCCGAGGAACTCGCTCCCGGCCGTCAGCACCTCGAACGGGGCGACGACGTCGAGCGGGTCGAACCCGTCGAAGAGCACAAACTGGGCCCGCAGCATGAGTGATTCCTTCCGAAGGACGCTTTCGTCCATCGAAAACCATCGGCGATGATCTTCGCCATGACTATCCGGACAGCTTTCGCCTAGATCTGGCCAGCCCAGAGATGCCTTACTCTGCACCTATGTACACCACAGTGGTGCTCGCGCTCCCGGACGCGATCCCCTTCGATCTGGCCACTCCGATCGAGACGTTCGGCCGCGTGCGCCTCCCCGACGGCCGCCCGGGGTACCGCACGCTGGTCGCCGGTCCGGAGCGCGAGATCGAGTCGGGCCCGCTGCGGCTCGCGGTCGAGGAGGGCCTGGACGCTCTCGAGCGCGCCGACCTCATCGTGGTGCCCGGCCGGAGCAACCCGCTGCGGCCGTCCCCGCCGGAGGTGCGGGAAGCGTTGCGAGCCGCCGCCGGCCGCGGTACGCGCATCGCGTCGATCTGCGTCGGGGCGTTCACGCTCGCCGAAACAGGATTGCTCGACGGCATGGAGGCGACCACGCATTGGCTCGCCGCCGACGAATTCCAGCGCCGATACCCGGCCGTCCGCTTGAATCCCGACGTGCTTTACACCGACAACGGGAAAATCCTCACTTCCGCGGGGGCGGTAGCCGGAATTGACCTGTGCCTGCACATCGTCGCGAATGATTACGGAACCGTTGTCGCGGCCGATGCCGCCCGCCTCGCTGTCGCACCGTTGCACCGGCCCGGCGGACAGGCGCAATACATCGTCCGCAACCGCGCGCCCAGCCGCCCGACCACGCTCGACCACGTTCTGCCGTGGATCGAGGAAAACGCCTACCGGGACCTCGCGCTCGCGGACATCGCCGACGCGGCCGGGCTGAGCGTGCGCACGCTGACCAGGCGGTTCAAGGACGAAACCGGGCAAAGTCCCATGCAATGGGTGGCCGGGGTGCGCATCCGGCAGGCGCAGGAACTGCTCGAAACCACCGACCACACGGTCGACCGGATCGCCGCGCAGACCGGATTTCCCACGACGAGCAACTTCCGTTCCCAGTTCGGCCAGGTCGTCGGCGTGCCGCCGGGCGCCTACCGGAAAGTGTTCCGGGCGGGAACGAATCGGTCAGGCCATTAGGCTTTCTTATCGAATGCGATGCCGGTCTTCTTGCCGGTAAACGTGCACCTTCTCTAGCTTTTGCCCACAGGAGGGCGAATCCGAGGGGGTGGCCGCGTGACCGAGCCCCATCCCGCGCAGCCGGCGACCGCTGCCGCGCGAGCGGGCGGCGGACCGTGGCGGCGCGGCGTCCGGACGCTGCTCGGCAGTTCCCGGGTCATGGTGTCGGCGGCGGTCCTCGCCGTGATCGTGGCGCTGTGCCTGTTCGCGCCGGTCTACGCCAGCCAGGTCTCCGGCACCGATCCGTTCGTGGCCAACCCGGTCGGCTCGGCCGTGCTCGACGACGGGACCGTGGCGCCGCTGCTGCAGCCGGCGTCCCAAGGCGTCGGCGTGCTGCCGATCGGGCCGACCTGGCAGGCGCATTTCCTGCTCGGCGCGGACGGGGACGGCCGGGACGTCGCCGCGCGGATCCTGTACGGCGGCCGGAACACCCTAGTGATCGGTGTGCTCGCCGGCCTCGTCGCGTGCGCCGGGGGCCTGGTGGTCGGGCTGATCGCCGGATACGTCGGCGGCGTCATCGACGGGGTGCTGTCCCGGATCCTGGACGTCGTGTGGGCGTTCCCGGTGCTGATGCTGGCGATCTCGATTTCCGCGATCAGCTTCGCGTCCGGGATCAGCCTCGGTTTCGTCCGGGTCGGTTCCGGCAGTCTCGCGCTGCCGGTCCTGATTATCGGAGTGGTCTATGTGCCTTATGTGGCGAGACCGGTGCGCGGCGCGGTGCTGTCGGTGCGCGCCGCGGACTACGTCAGCGCGGCCACGTCCTACGGGGCCGGGCACGGCCGGATCATCCGCCGGGAAATCCTGCCGAACGTGCTGTCCCGGGTGATCGTGCTGTTCCCGCTGATGGCGGCGACCGCGATGCTGCTGGAGTCCGGCCTGTCGTTCCTCGGCATCGGCGTGCACCCGCCCGCCGCGAGCTGGGGCACGATCATCGAGGACGGCACGCAATTGCTGCGCAACCGGCCGCTGATGGCGATCGTGCCCGGCGCGCTGCTCGCGCTCACCGTGTGCGTGCTCAACATCCTCGGCGACGCGATCCGGGACGCCTTCGACCCGAAGGCCGAGCTGCGGATGCGTGCCCGGTGATCGGCTACGTCGTGCGCCGGGTGTTCTCCGCGGCGGGCGTGCTGATCGCGGTGAGCGTCCTGGTGTTCCTGATCTTCTTCAAGACCCCGGGCGTCGACCCGGCGCGGCAGATCGCGGGCAAACAGGCCACCCCGCAGGTGATCGCGCAGATCCGGGCCGACTTCGGTCTCGACCAGCCGTTGCCGGTGCAGTACTTCGCCATGATGAAACGCCTGGTCATCGACCGGGACCTGGTGTCATACACCGATCGCGGCCCGGTGCTTTCCCGGGTGGCCAAGGCGGTCCCGGTGACGCTGTCGCTGGTCGGCGGAGCCGCGGTGATCTGGCTGCTGCTCGCGCTGGGGGCGGGCACGCTCGCGGCGGTGTTCCGCGGCCGGGCGGTGGATCCGCTCCTGATGGGCCTCGGCCTGGTCGGCATGTCGCTTCCGGTGTTCTGGCTAGGCGGCGTGGTTAATCTGCTCACGCAGGGCACCTGGCATACCAGTGTGTTCAGCTGGCTGCCCGAACTCGGCTACACGCCGATCAACGTGGATCCGCTGAAATGGTTCGGGCAGCTGCTGTTCCCGTGGATCACGCTGGCGATCGGCACTGCCGGGCTGTACGCGCGCGTGCTGCGGGCCGACCTGATCGAGGTCGACCGGTCCGAGTTCGTGCTCACCGCGCGCGCGAAAGGACTTTCCGAATCCCGGGTGCTGCTCCGGCACGTCCTGCGGAATTCGCTGATCCCGTTCGTCAGCCTGTTCGGCCTCGACCTCGGGGCCATGCTCGGCGGGGCCGCGGTGCTCACCGAGCAGGTGTTCGGCTTGCCCGGGGTCGGCAACCTCACCTTCCACTCGCTCAGCCGGTTCGACCTGCCGGTGCTGATGGCGGTGACGCTCTACGGCGCGTTCACCGTCGTGCTGGTGAACCTCCTGGTCGACCTCGGCTACGCCGCCCTCGACCCGAGGATCCGAGTGCGATGACGACCCTTTCCGCAGAAGGCCTGACCGTGGAGTTCCGCACGCCGGACGGCCTCGTCCGGGTCGTGGACGACGTGTCGTTCGAGCTCGCGGAGGGCGAAACCCTCGGCGTGGCAGGCGAATCCGGCTCCGGGAAGTCGGTCACCATGCTCGCGCTGCTCGGCCTGCTCCGCGACGGCGACGCGATCGTGCGCGGCCGGGTGCTGTTCGACGGGCAGGACCTCCTCGCCCTGCCGCCGGCCGGACTGCGTTCCCTGCGCGGCAACCGGATCGCGATGATCTTCCAGGACCCGATGACCTCGCTGAACCCGGTGTACCGCGTGGGATGGCAGATCGCCGAGCAGATATGCCAGCACCGCCGCACAGGGATGCGAGCCGCCCGCCGCCGCGCGGTCGAACTGCTCGACCTCGTCGGCATCCCGAGCCCGGACGTCCGCGCGCGGGACTACCCGCACCAGTTCTCCGGCGGCATGCGGCAGCGGGTGATGATCGCGATGGCGCTGTCCTGCGACCCCGACGTCCTGATCGCCGACGAGCCGACCACCGCGCTGGACGTCTCGGTGCAGGCCCAGATCCTGCGCATCATCCGCGACCTGAGCGCCCGCACCGGCACCAGCGTCATCCTGATCACGCACGATCTCGGCGTGCTCGCCGGCATCGCGGCACGGGTGCAGGTGATGTACGCCGGACGGATTGTCGAGCAGGCCCCGACCGCGCAGTTGTTCGCCCGGCCGCGGCATCCCTACACGGCCGGGCTGCTCGGCTCGATTCCCCGGCTGGACCTTCCCCGGCCGCCGCGGCTGCCGTCCATCGAAGGCCTGCCGCCGCTCGCGGCGGACATCGGACCGGGCTGCGCGTTCGCGCCGCGCTGCCCGGAGGCGCGGGCGGTGTGCGTCCGGCAACGGCCGGTCCTGCTTCCGTCCACTGTGGAGCACTGGGACGCCTGCCTCCTGCGGCACGCGCCGACCCCGGACGAAAAGAGACCGGCGTGACGGCTGAGATATTAGGGACCAAGGACCTCGTCAAGTGGTTCCCGGTACGGGGCAACCGGCTCGGCCGTCCCGGTCGGCTGCGCGCCGTCGACGGGGTGTCGCTGTCCGTGCGGCGCGGCGAAACGCTCGGCCTCGTGGGGGAATCCGGCTGCGGCAAATCCACCCTCGGCCGCTGTCTCGTCCGGCTGTACCAGCCGAGCAGCGGTTCCATCACCTTCGACGGCAGAGATATCAGCGGGACCGGGCGGCGCGGGCTGCGTCCCGTGCGCCGCTCGGTGCAAATGATCTTCCAGGACCCGTACGCCAGCTTGAATCCTCGCCGCCGGATCGGCGATTCGATCGCCGAACCGCTGCGAGTGCACCGTCTGCCCGCGACCCGAGCGGACATCGCCGAACTCCTTGCCCTGAACGGCCTTTCCGTCGAACTCGCCGACCGGTTCCCGCACGAGCTTTCCGGCGGTCAACGGCAGCGCGCGGTGATCGCGCGGGCACTGGCGTTGCGGCCGCGCGTCGTGGTCGCCGACGAGCCGGTATCCGCGCTGGACGTCTCGGTGCAGGCGCAGATCCTCAATCTGTTCGACGATCTCAAGGAACGGTTCGGTCTCACCTACGTGTTCATCGCGCACGACCTCGGCGTCGTCCGGCATACCTCCGACCGGGTCGCGGTGATGTATCTCGGCCGGATCGTCGAACAGGCCCCGGCCGGTGAGATCTTTGCCGCGCCGCGACATCCCTACACCGCGGCGCTGCTGGCCTCGGTACCGATCCCGGATCCTGCGGCGGGCGCGGACTGGCGGGACACCACGCTGGCCGGGGACGTGCCGAGCCCGCTCGACCCGCCGAGCGGCTGCCGGTTCCACCCCCGCTGCCCGCGGGCCACCAGCGTATGCCGGACCACGGAACCGTTGCTGGCGAAGGAAAACCCGGGGCACGACGTCGCCTGCCACCATCCGCTTGAGCCGGCCGTCCAGACGGTGCCAGCCGAACCGAAGGCAGGGAGCGATGACTAGCGCCGAGACCGACCAGTCCGCCCGTCCGACGCTCCCGCAGCTCGCGGCGCTGATCGCGATCTCCGCCACTGGGTCGTTCGCCGGGGCCGCGACCGCGCTCGGCTGCACGCAGTCCGCGGTGAGCCAGCGGGTCGCGAGCCTGGAACGCGGGCTCGGAGTCCTGCTGGTGCACCGGTCCCGGCAGCAGCGCCGCGTGTCGCTCACCGAGGCGGGCGACACCCTGGTCGCCGCCGCGGAACAGGTCGGCGGGATCCTCTCGGTCGCCGTCCGGCAGGTGGAAACGATCCGCAAGGGGCTCAACGCGACTGTCCGGATCGGACTGTTCACCAGCGCGAGCGAGCGCGTGATCCCGCCGATGATGGCGGCGCTGCGGCGACAGCCGGTCGACTACCGGATCGAATTGGTGGAACTGGACCAGCAAGCGGAAGTATCCCGGCTGGTGCGCAACGGGGACATCGACCTCGCCTTCGTGAAACTGCCGATCGCCGATTCCGCGCTGCTCACCGCGGAACTGCTCACCGACCCGTTCGTGCTGCTCAGGCCGGCGGACGCGGAGCCGGTCTCGCCCGCCCGGCTCGCGCGGCTGCCGTTGATCGGCTTGCGCGGCCAGCGGGACCCGATGGAAGCCTGGGCCGCGTCCCTGGGCATGGAGCTGAATTGGGTGCTGGAAATGGAAACCAACCACGCCGTCGAGGCGATGGTCGCCGCCGGCCTCGGCTACGGCGCCGTTCCCCGGCTCACTCTCGGCGGCCGAACCCCTGGCGTAACAAGGGTTTCCCTCGCCGGCACGGTCCCGGCGCGAACCGTCGGAATCGCTTGGCGGCGGTATCACCCGAGGCTGGCGTTCATCCGCGGAGTCATCGACATCATCCAGCGGGTGTGCGCTCGCTCGGCGGAGATCCTGCCGCCGGTCGACGGCGAAGGGCTGGCGCGATGAGACGGAAGTCAGCCGTGCTCGCGACGCTGGTGCTGCTGACCACGAGCGGATGCGCGGTGGACGACACGCTGGATCTGACGTCGGTCGCGCCCGGCGATCACGGGCACCAGGGCGGGATCGAGGTGCTGCTGTCGTCGGGCAATGTCGGCACCGCCGATCCGATGGTCAATTTCTCGACTTCGTCCTGGACGCTGTTCACCGCCACCTACGACGGTCTCACCGCGTTCACCAAGTCCGGTCCGGAAACCGGCCAGCACGTCACACCGGATCTGGTCACCGAAATCCCGAAGCCCACCGACAACGGTCTCAAGTGGACATTCACCCTGCGTCCCGGGATCCGGTTCAGCGACGGCCGCGAGGTCCGGCCCGCGGACGTCAAAGCGTCATTCGAGCGGATGTTCAAGGTGCACGGGCCGACCACTTCCTCGCAGTTCGACGTCATCGCCGGAGCCAAGGAATGCCTCGACACGCCGGAAACCTGCGATCTGTCGAAAGGCATCGCGATCGACGAGACGACCGGCAGGATCACTTTCACCCTGACCGAACCGGATCCCGAACTCCCCCAGCAGCTCGGCCAGCCGCTGGCGTCGATCCTGCCCGCGGACACCCCACCGGCCGACGTCGGCTCGGACGTGGCGAAACTGCGCTCGACCGGACCGTATTACTGGGCGAGCTACGATCCGACCGATCGCGTCGTGCTGAAACGCAATCCGTATTTCCGCTCCTGGTCGCCGCTCGCCGCGCCGGAGGGATATCCGGACCAGATCGTGGAGAAATTCGGTCTCGAACCGACCGACCAGATCACCGCGGTGATCAACGGCCAGGCCGATCTCGCGGCCGACCAGCCGCCGCCGGACCGGTTGAACGAGATCAGCGTCGACCATCCGCGGCAATTGCATCTCGACCAGCTCGGGCACGTCTGGTATTGGGCGCTGAACACCCGGATCCCGCCGTTCGACAATCTCAAGGCGAGACAGGCGGTGAATTATGCCTTCGACCGCAATTCGGCAGTGCTGCAGGCGGGCGGTCCGGGACTCGCGGTGCCGACCTGCCAGGTTTTGGTGCCGAACATCCCCGGCTACCAGCAGTATTGCCCGTGGACGAGCAACCCGGGCCCGAACGGCCGCGGACCGTGGCGCGGACCTGATCTCGCGAAAGCGAAACAACTGGTCGCGGAATCCGGTACCGCCGGGGCCGCGGTGTCGGTGGTACCGGGAAACAACCGGATGCATATCGCGATGGGCGAATACATGCAAACGCTGTTGACCGATTTGGGCTACCGTGCGACACTCAAACCGATGGACGAGGGATTGCAGTATCCCTTTGTCCAGAATTCCGGAAACCACGTCGAAGCCGCCTTGACCGACTGGTCCCAGGACTATCCGGCTCCGAGCGATTTCCTGAAAGTGCTGATGTCCTGCGCCGCGTTCGTGCCGAATTCGGACGCGAGCCCGAATGTCGGCGGCTTCTGCGATCCGGCCGTCGACGCCCGGATGGCCGAGGCGCTGCGGCTGGCCAACACCGACCCGGACGCGGCGAACGCGGTGTGGGCCGAGGTGGACCGCGCGGTCACCGACCAGGCCCCGTGGGTCTCCATGTACGTGCCGAAATGGATCGATTTCACCTCGGCGCGGCTCGGCAATTACCGGTTCAGCGGCCAGTTCGGCTTCCTGCCCGGGGTCGCCTGGCTGCGCTGACCCGTCCCGCAATCCCCGCCCAGCACAAGGAGTGGCATGCCGAACCCCGACGGTTCCTCGCGATACGCGCCCGACGCCGCCACGTTGCGCCGGCGTCTCCTGCCGCTGCTCGCCGCGCGCGGGCCGTCCGGTTACGAGGACGAACCGGTGCGCGCCTGGATGGAACTGGCGGCAGAATTCGCGGACGTGCACGTCGATCCGCTCGGCAGCGGGCACGCGGTGGTGAATCCGGGCAGCACCCCGCGGATCACCTTGATCGGGCACATCGACGAAATCGGGCTGAGCGTCAGCCATATCGACGACGCCGGACGGCTGTGGGCGGTCAGCATCGGCTGCTGGGACGCCGCGATCCTGTACGGCCAGCATGTCGTGGTGCTCGCCGAAAACGGCCGGGTGCCCGGCGTGATCGGCACCCGGCCGCCGCATCTGAACGACGAAGACTCGTCACCGAAGATGACCGATCTGTGGATCGACATCGGCGCTACCAGCCGGTCCGACGCGCAATCAGTGATCACCGTCGGCGACCCGGTGGTGTTCGGCGCGGCCCCGGTCGACCTGCGCAACGGACGGATCGCCGCACCCGCGCTCGACAATCGCCTCGGCGCGCTGGCCGTTCTCGAAGCGGCTCGCGCGGCAGCCACGGCATCGGTCACCGCTGAGATCTCAGTGGTGGCCAGCGTGCGCGAGGAAACGAGCTACCACGGCGCGATGGGAGCCGTGTACGCGACGGAACCGAATTTCGCGCTCGCGATCGACACCACGTTCGCCAGCGACATCCCGGAAGACGGCATCGAACGCAAAACCGGCGAACACCGGCTCGGCTCCGGACCGGCGATCGGCCGCGGCGCCGTCACCGACGAAACCATGGCGCGCAGCTTGCGCACCCTGGCGAAGGAACTCGAAATCCCTTACACCATCGAAGCATACGGCGACGAAAGCGGCTCCGACGCCGATGCCATGGCAGCTGTCGCCGCTGGTATCCGTTGCGGCGTCATTAATATCCCTATCCGGCACATGCACAGCTCCGGCGAGGTGGCGGATCTCGCCGATCTGGCCAGTACGATCGATCTCGCGACCGCGTTCTGCCTCGCCGGAGGGACCCGATGAACTTCTCGCGGCGGGAACCCTGAGCTACCCGGCGCCACCCGCCAAGGAGGCCAGCCCATGATCGGCGCGGAACGACGGAACCGGCTCGGCCGGGTTGTGCTGGACGCCATCTGGTGCGACAACGGCCGCCTCACCCTGCTGCAGCTGAGAGCGCTCTACGCGGTCGCGAACGAAGGTTCCTTCGCGGCCGCCGCGGCTGCGCTCGGGTGCAGCCAGCCCGCGGTCAGCCAGCGCATCGCGTCGATCGAACGCCGGCTCGGGGTCGTCCTGGTCCGCCGGATGTCCGGGCAACGCCAGGTGCGGCTCACCGACGCCGGGATCGCCCTGGTCAACGCCGCCGAACAGGTCCAGGTCATCCTCCGCACCGCGACGAGGCACATCCAGGACATGCGGGACGGCCGCGAGCCGACGGTCCGGATCGGCGTGTTCTCGAGCGTCGCGGTGCGGGTGATGCCGCTCGTGCTGGCCGCCACGCGCGCGCAGCACCTGCCGTGCCGGATCAAGCCCATCGAGGTCGACGACGACGTCCGCCTGCAGGAACTGCTGCGGTTCGGCGAGATCGACATCGCGTTCGTCATCTTCCCCCTGCAAAGCGGGGAAGCCCACGGCCTGGAACTGTTCAGCGACCCGTTCATCCTGCTCGCACCCCGGAACGCACCGCTGGCGACGTCCGCCCGGATCCGCCCGGCGGATTTGCGCGGCCTGCCCATGGTGTGCCTGACCAGCGAACAACTGGAGGTCGCCGCCGAACTCCGTCGTCAGGGCATCGAGCCGAACTGGGTCTTCGACACCGACAAGATTCACGTCGTGGAACCGCTGGTCGCCGCGGACGTCGGGTATTCGATCGTGCCGCAACTCGCGCTGGGCCAACGACATCCGGGCGTCACACGGTTCTCGCTGAGCGAGATCGTGTCGCCGCGGGAAATCGGGATCGCCTGGCCGCCGCACCATCCCCGGCTAGGTTTGCTGCTCCGGGTCGCGGACGTCATTCGCGGGGTGTGCGCGGACCCGGCGAATATCCTGCCGCCGATCGACGAACCCGGGTGCGCCGCGGCGGAACCGGCGATGCTCCGGCTTCAATGACCGTTGCCGACCGGCTCCTGCGCTGGCACCAGCCCCGAGCATCGCCTCGTCGCCACCACGACCGCCTTTCCCGGGTCCCGGATCTAGATCACGTGGCCGCCGCGCTACCTTGCGCCGCAGCGGAACCGGCCGTACTCCAGCTTCAAGGACGCCTGCCGACCCGCTCCTACGCTGCCTCCAGCCCCCCGCACCCCTCTGGTCGCCACCACGATCACCTTCCCCGAGGTCCCGGATCTAGATCACGTGGCCGCCGCACCACCCTGCGCCACAGCGGAACCGGCCGTGCCCCGACTTCAATAACCGCTGCCGACCCGCTCCAACACTGCCTCCAGCCCCGCGCACCCTCTCGTCGCCACCATGATCGCTCTCCCCGGCCCCCGGAGCTAAATCACGTAGCCGCACCACCCTGCGCCACAGCGGAACCAGCCGTACTCCAGCTTCAATGACCGCTGCCAACCCGCTCCGACGCTGCCCCCGCGACATATCCGGAAAGATCCACCACCCGCGAGCACCGCTCAGCCACCGCCTCGTCGTGTGTCGCCACGACGACCGTCTTACCCGCCTCGTTGAGCTTCTGCAGCAGGTCCAGGACCCGGTCGCGGTTCTTGGCGTCGAGCGAGCCCGTCGGTTCGTCGGCCAGGACTAGCTCGCACGGTTTCAGCAGCAGCCGCGCCACCGCGACCCGCTGCTGTTCGCCGCCGGACAGCGAGTGGATTTTCCGGTGTTCCGCCCGGCGCAAGCCGACCTGCGCGAGAGCTTCCCGGATGCGGTCCTGCTTCGGAGTCCCGCGTTTGGCGTAGGTGAGCGCGACCTCCAGGTTGTGCTCGACCGTCTCGCTGTCGATGAGGGCGAAGTTCTGGAACAGATATCCCAGCCGGTTGCGGCGCAGGAGGTTTGCCGCCCGGGAGCGGGGTCGCGGCGCTCGCTCGCCGAACAGCCGGACCTCGCCGGCGTCGGGCGCTTCCAGCAGGCCGATCAGGTTCAGCACCGTCGACTTCCCGGCCCCGCTCGCGCCGGTCAGCGCGGTGAACTCGCCCGCTTCGATGCCGACGCCGAAGCCGGCCAAGACCTCGCGGCGACCGTAGTTTTTCCGGATTTCCCGGAGCTCACACGCGAATTCCATGGGTCACAGCTCCTTCAAGCGTTTGACCGTGTTCCGGCGTTCCACTACGCGGGCCGTCACCACCACGAACATCACCTCGAGCGCCAGAGATATCACTGATACGGCAACCAGTTCCGGTAGTCGGTCCAGAGGGCTGGTCTGGGCATCGGACGGGGCCAGCGTGTTCGCCGCCAGCACCGCCAGTCCGATCCCAGCCAGCACGGTCTGGCCCAGCCACGTCCCGCCGAGTGCGACCAGCAGTTCCCGGTACGAGCGGGCGAATCCGATGCCGTGGAGTCTCCGCACGGTGAGCCGCCGGCGCAGCCGGTCGGAACCGATGATCACGATCACCGCGGTCAGGGCGATCAGGACGAACAGCGCCGCACCCGCGAACACGGTGATCTGGGTGATGCCGCCGCGCACCTGGTCGAGCTGCGCGGCCATGGCTTCGTGCACGGTGACCAGGTGCCGCAGGTTGTCGTCGAGCTTGAGTTCCTTGAGCTTCGGGCCGAGTGCGGCCAGCGTTCCCGCCGGATCGGTGCCGACGCGGACCTTCAGCCCGGTGTCCAAGCCGCCGGTGATCGCGTTGAGCCGGTCGACAGTGAGGCTGTTCGCCGGGGTCATGATCTCGACGATCGGGTCCGTGATCAGGTTTCCGTGCCCCGGATTGACCTGGGGATCGTAACTGAACACACCCTGGCCGGAAGCGGTCCAGACGATCCGGACCCGCTGGGTGGTGAACCGCGGCCGGTCGCCGGTGACACGTTGTTCGGCCTGCGTCGCACCGGTGATTTCCGGACCGCCGGTGCGGGTTTCCTGAAGGAGCTGCCGGAGCTGAGCTTCCTGCGGTTTGAACTGCTCGGGAACGGCGACGACCCATTCCGGATCGTCGGCGGCGACCGTGATCGGCTTCCGCGCAGTGTCCAGAATCGGGTACTGCTCGAGGTAATGCGTGTTGACCCGGATCGGCGGCACCGGCCACCGCGACGTCGGGTCCGGCGGCGTGCCCGGCTCGTAGTTCGCGGCGTCGACGAAGAGCGCGCCTGCCCGGTCGAGCACCGGGTAGAGGTCTCGCGCTTCGGCGACCGACGAGGCGTTGCCGCCGGTTTCCATTTCCTGCTGGTCGTTTCCGATCAGCCGCGGGTAAAAGACGGCATAGCCTTGGACTTTTTCCCACGGTGCCAGCAGCTCCCGCTGCTTCGCCAGTTCGGAGAACTGCTGCCAGACCACTACGGCCAGCACGGCGAGGATCGCTCCGCACACCGCTTTCACCACGGCCGGTGCGGCGATCGCCAAGCCGAACGGCGAACGGTGCCGCGTCCTGTGCTTCACTGCAGACTTCCTTTGACGAGATCCGAAACGCGCACCCGGTGGACGATGAACAGTCCGATGCCCAGCGTCGCCGCGAATCCGGCGACGGTCACCGGTGCCATCGCGGCGGCGAGCGCGTACCCAAACGACGAGTCCGCGCCGGGAACGACGAGGACGACTGCGGCGCACGCGCCCAGTCCGACGAGAACAGTGCCGAGCTGTGTCCTGCCCACGATCGCGTACCAGATCCTGGGCGCGGAGTACCCGGTCAACCGGAGGATTCCGATCCTTTTTCCCTCGCGCAGCAACCGGAACGCGATGACCACAGTGGACACAGCCGCCAGAAGATATGTCAGGATTCGAAGCCCGGAAACGGTTGGCGTTGACTGCGCACCACGGTCAGGCGGAACCAAGTCGGCAGGAGTCAATCCCGTGACGCCTGCCTTGGCCAATCGTTCGCGGACGAGCCCGAGAAAGCGATCCGTGGCTGGCCCCGCGTCCACAATGTATCGACCAGATGAGGGCAAGGAATCGAACGCCTGCCACAACGGCGCGAACGCAAGATCATATCGGTCAGCGAAAACCGCTGGCAATCCAACGCTTGCCGTCTCGCCCGCAGACGAGACGGTAGCCGAACTGCCGCGCGACTCCGCCTCAGTCAGCCAGCGCCCCTGCGCAAGGCGGAATTCACTGAACAGAGCGGTCCGATCGCCACCCAGCAAGACGTAGTGCGTAATGCGTTTGCGGTCCGCTTGGATGCTCACGGTGGTGCGCACCACCGTGGCACCGGTTTCTTCAGCCGCGTCGGTGAGAATGCGCAGCGTGGTACCAGGATCGGCTGCCTGCGGACGTTCCGGCCACTCGAACGGCACGCCGACACGGTCCGCCGCGGTCTCGCTTCGCGCTTCCTGGTCAAGGGCGACGTCCATCAGCACGACCGCCGGAATGGCGAACAGGATTCCCGCGAAAAGAAGAGAAAGGATCAGTCGCACGGGAGGCTCGCTCTCGTCGCTGCGTGCTTGCGGTGGCGGAGACGCGGTGGAGATGCGATGCCGGGACGCCGTTGGCCCGGCACCGCACCGGGGTGATCATGCCCGGAACGTCAGGACACGATCACGCGTTGGGGTTGTAGTACGTGTAGCAGGTGTAGGCCCAGCCGGCGTGGGCGTGCGCGTTGGACCAGGAACCGGCGTAGTTGTACCGCTTGTCGTTGGCGGCCCCGATCGCCGCCGTCGAGCTGTGGTAGTTCCGCGGGTGGTTGTAATTCGAGTAGCAGCCCTTCCAGATCCCGTCGGCGCCGGAACCGTGGCACCAGGTACCGCCGCCGGCACTGCCGCAGCCCGCCGGGACCACCGTCCGGGACGGCGCCGCGTTCGCGGCCGAAACGATCCCCGCGGACATGACGACCGCGAGCGAAGCGACCGAAGCCACCCTGGCGATCTTCAGAGAAGCAGACCCCATTGTCATGATTTCCCCATTCTTTTCCTTATTTTCACTGAGCAAACCGACCCCCTGACCCGAATGAAAAACATTCAGGTTCAATCCGGCGCAGTAATGCCGGACGAGGACAGCCGCGTTCCGCCCGTCAGCCCCCAGCCGACGGGACGCGCGTGCCGGAGCATTCCGGCGAGCAGGCGCGTTCTACGCGGACAGACGCACCCGCGCCCGTCATCACGTGTTCACTGACCTGCGGTGAAAGTCAGTTCGTCACAGAGTGCCGCGTCTCCCGCGCGGCTCGGCGAAAAGCGGTGAAAACACCTGAATCCCCCTAGCGCTCGACTCCCCCATCTGACGCTGGAACAAAACACTACCGAACGTGCCCGCAATCGGCCAAAGGTCTCTCGATGATGTCACCGAGATGGCGCAACCGCTCCTCGCGCGGCGCACCGGTCGCTGCCACCCAGACCAGCCAGCACCGCCGAATGCCGCTGCCCGCTTTCCGTCTTCCATTCGCCGAATACCCCGCTCCCGTTTCGGAATACGACCCGCTCCAGGACTGGTAGAATCGCGCGATAATCGCGGACAGGAAGGACCCGCGCGGTGCCACGCGCTGCAGAGCCGGAAACGCCCGTCGAGCGCCCCGGCGCCTACCGGAGCCGCTTCACCGGCGCGCTGGAGTCGCTGCTGGCGGAAAAACGGTTCGCGAAGGTCACGATCGGCGATCTGGTCGGCCGGGCGCACACCTCCCGCCGCGGCTTCTATGAGCACTTCGATTCCAAAGAAGCCTGCCTGCTCGCCCTGCTCAAGGAAGCGGCCGAAACGGGATCCGCGCAGATCGCCGCCGCGGTCGACCGCACCGCGCCCTGGCAGACGCAACTCCGCCAGCTCGTCACAGCCTGGATCGGCGTCGTCGACGCCCGGCCGGCCGTCATGCTGAGCTACCTCCGTGACGTACCGCTGCTGGACGCCCCGATCTCCGCAGGCCTGAACCGCGACGCGTACGTCAACGTGGTCCGCGCCATCTCGGGCGGCACCGAATTCCGGGAGTCCGGAGGCACTCCGTTGTCGCGGAACCGCGCGCTGATTTTGTTCGGCGGACTGGAAAAGCTGGCAGAGGACGCGTTGCGGCACGGCGGGACGGCAAGCGCGCACATCGAGGAAGCGGTGCGGGCCGCGCTTCTTCTTGCCGCTCCGTGATATCTCAGATCACCTGGATTGAGACCGCATCGACCAGCATCCGGTATGCCTGCTGGCACCGCCGAATCCGGCTCGGACGCGGATCGCGCGCGATCTCCTGCCCGAGCGCGGTGAGCGACCCCAGCAGGGCAACCGCGAGCTCTTCGAGACCGCTGCCGGAACCGCCAGCCTCGCGCAGCAGCGCGACAGTCGGTTCTCTCCACCACTGTTCGTCCAGCTTTCGCCACTTTTCCTGGCCCAGCACGGACGGGCCGTCGACCAAGAGGATCCGCCCCACGGCCGGGTCCGCACACCGGCGGAGGAAGATCGACCCAGACGCCTTGAGCCGGTCCGACGGCGCTCCCCTGGCGCCCCGAGAGCGCAACACTCGGTGCAAATCGGCGTGCACCTGCTCGACCACAGCCTGGAACAACTCCTGCTTGTTCTCCCAGTGGTGGTAGACCGCACCGGTGGTGGTCCCCGCCGCGGCGGCGATCTGGGCCAGCGAGGCACCCGCGTAGCCCTGCTCAGCGAAGAGCCGGCGCGCGGCCTCGACCAGGCCTTGCCGGGTCGTCCGGGAGCGTTCCTCGTTCGTTCGCCGCATCCATCTACCTAATCATGTTATGTTTTTGGGTGTGGATACGGTACGGGCTCAGGAGATCATCGACAGCAGCCCGTTCGGGCCGTGGTGGGGGTTCCGGGTGAACTCCGTCGATCGGGGCGCCGCGGCTCTTTCCCTGCCCGCCCGGCCGGAGTTTTTCCGCCCCGGCAACGTTCTGCAGGGCGGGTGCGCCATGACGCTCGCCGACGTCACCTGCTGGATCGCGATCCTTTCCGTCCTGGGGCCCGAGGAACCGGCCGTCACGGTGAACATGACGACCGCGTTCCTCGGCGCCGCGAGGTCGGACCTGACCTGCGAGTCGTCCCTGACCCGGACCGGCCGCCGGACGATCTACGGCACCGCGACAGTCACCGACGGCGGCGGACGGCAGGTCTCCCATCACACGCTGACCTATCTGCGTCCAGCGCCGTAATATGTCAGCTCAGCGCGCGACGCAGCACCACCCACTGCTCTCCCGGCCGGTCGACGACCGCCGGATGCCAGCGCGGCCCGACAGCAGCGGCCAGCTCGTCGCCCCGCTCGATCAGCGGGCCGACGGCGGGTTCGCCGACGACGATCACCGCCGACCAGTCGACATGGGCCAGCAGATTGTCCTCGGCGACCCCGAACCGCGTGCCCAGAAGACCGACGACGTCATGGCCGGTATCCGGGCTCGACCGGTGCCCGCTCGCGTCCGGCACCTCGGCGACGGCGTCCACAAGGGAGTCCTCGACGGGCTCATCCTCTTCCCGTTCTTCGGACCACACATGGTCCTCAAGCCGATCGATGCGACGGCATAGGTCGAACGCCTGCTCGTCGGACATGCGCAGGGCCACGCTGCGGCCGTCGGTCAGCGTGAACGTCAGCTCCGCTTCCGGGACTCCGGCACTGCCCGGCTCGGCTTCGACGGTCCCCGCGACGTCTCCGAACACCACCAGCTCGGCCGGGCTCTCCTGTCCCTGGCTCAGCGAAGGCAGATTCGCGGCCATCTCGACCACGCAGTGCGCGGCGGTCCAGAATGCCTCTTTGCCGCGGATGTCCTTGCGGCTCCGGCTCAACGTCCGTCCGATCCCCGCCGGTTCGACGTAGGCTTCCACCCGGCCGGCACCGGCACCGCCGTCCCAGGTCGCGGTGACCGTGACGTTGTTGGCCAGGCGTTTGCGGTAGGCCTCGACCCGGTCGTGCCGGGCGAGTTCCCAGCCATCGATTTGCTCGGGCCAGTCGTCGTTCACCGATGGAGTCCTTTCGAAGCGCGGTGCGGATACGATCCTCCGACGCCGCGCGCGAGGGATTCGTTCCTAACTCCGCGGTGCGGCTGGTTCCGCGTCCTCAGCCAGGTTTTCGGTTCCCGCGTGCTGTGTTCGAGCGAGCAGAGTGACGATTGCGGCGGCCACCATCACCGCCACGGTGACGACCGCCGTCACCGGCCAGCCGACCTGCTCAGCCGCCGTCGCGCCGAATGCGGTGCCGAGGCTTCCGCCCGCGAAATATACGACCATGTAAGCACTGTTGAACCGCGCTGGCGCGCTAGGCTCGATCGCCAGCACCGTGCTTTGGTTCGCGACCTGGGCAGCGAAAAGACCGGCGTCGAACAGGGCCAGGCAGACCAGCGTCGAAAGAGTGCTCGGCAGCGCGATGGCAAGCACCGCACTGACAAGGCCAGCGAGACTCAATCCACAAAGGACGACCCGGCGCGCACCCACGCGATCGGTCCACGCACCCGCGACGCGGGTAGCGAAGATTCCCAATATGCCAGCGAAAGCGTAAAGCCCGATGCGTTCGGCGGAGTACTCAAAGGGCGGCTTCGACAGAGCGACCGCGATTCCGGACCACACCGCGCAGAACGCGAAAAACCAGAGCGTCCCCCGGACTGCCGCGAGCCGAAGAGCCGGGTATCTCAGGTACAGTCCGGGAATCGAGCGCAAAGTGGCGAGGTAGCCGCGCTGGTTCGCGCCGGCCACCGAAGGAAGCACGAGCAGCACCATGACCGCGACAATCGCGCAGGCGACGGCGAAAACGCCCAGCATGGCGCGCCAGCCGATCAGGTCAGCCAGCCAGCCGCCGACGATGCGGCCCGCGAGGATCCCCGCTGAGATACCAGCGGTGACGATTCCCAGTGCGGTAGCGCGCCGGTCCGGGCTGGCCAGCCGGGCGGTCACGGAACTCAGTCCAGCCCCGACCGACGAGCACGCTCCGAGCACGCCGAGCACCAGGCCGAGTAACCACACCTGGCCGACGAGCGCGTTCAGTCCCAGCGCGACGGCAAGCGCGCCGAACTGCGCGGAAAGGACGTAGCGCGGCGGAAACTGGTCGACGAGCGGCACCAGCAGCGCGAGCCCGCACAGGTAGCCGACCGGTCCGCAAGCGAGCGCGATGCCGACCGAACCGAGCGAGGCGCCGAGCGCACCGCCAACCTCGGCGATCGCGGGCTGCAACGGGTAGATGGCCGCAGTGCCTAGCGCGGCGGCGAGCGAGACGAATCCGACGACCGAACCGCGAAGGCGCGGCGTGATATCTGAATGCACTGGCCGAGCGTAGAAAGCGCGGGGCGGGGAACGCTGGCGAGAAAACGCCATCACCCGTGATCCCCACGAGGTGCTCGCTGTTGTGGGATGATCGAGTTCCATGACGACGCTATCGCTTGTCTCCGCCGAGTCCGTGAGCTTGAGAGAGTTGCTCAGCCAACCGGCCCGGTCATGACCGGCGAACGCGCCGTGCCGGGCATGCGGCAGATCGACGTCGGCCGTCTTCCCCGAGACCTCGCGGACCTCATCGAGACGCTCGAACCCGGCGAAAACCTGGTCCTCACCAGGGACGGTACCCCGGTCGCGACCATCTCCGGCATCCGCTCCGAACCGCCGCGGACGGACTACGACGACGTGACCGTGGTCGCCACCGCGATGAAGCTGTCAGCCTCGGCCCGGATGTCGCTGTCCGCCGAGCTCGGCTCCGACTATCTCGTACTGGACCTGCACTCGGCGCCCGCCACCGCCGACGTGCTGCTCGTGCCGCCGGTCAGCCCGCAGCTGATCGGGGGCTTGCGGGCGAAGTTCCCGAAGGCTCGGGTCGTCCTCGCCGAGGTCGAGGACGCGGAGCTGGGCGTCAGCTACCACGGACCGATCCGGCGGCTGCTCGACGCCGGTGCGGAAACTTACCTGACCTCGGCGAACGTCCCGCATCTCGCGCGGCAGCTCGACCATGCCGTCACCCAGCGGCGACAGCTTGGCGGTGGCGGTGCCGCGCCGATGGAGATCGGCCCTGCGGATTCGTGACTCCAGCAGCCACCGAACCAGCTCAACCACTGAGGCAACGCACCTCATACCGCTGCCGGTGACACACCGTCTCCCCCGTGCAAGGCGCACCCGCCCAATCGCACCGGCATCCGCCGAACCAGCCCAATAACCCTCACCCACCGAAGCGACGCACCTTAGGCCGCGACCGCTCATAAGCCGCCCAGCCCGGACTCCCATCCCGCGCGAACGCCACCCAAGCGCCATGCACCTCCGCCGCAAGACCCGCCGGAGCCGGGTCCGGACCGAGCAACCCGGTGTCGCCGTGCAGCCACGGTGCGTCCGCGAGATCGAAGACGAACGGCAGCTCGACGGTGTGCGCCGCACCGAGCCGTCCGTCCAGCGCGGTCGAGCGGTAGCCGAACGAATAGACATAAGTGCGACCAGGTGATATCTCAGCATGCGCCTGTGCCATGCGAGCGGTGCCAGCCCCGAACAGCAATTCGCCCAACTGGTCGGCGGGCTCGTCCGATTTTCCCTGCGGCACCAGATAAAGCCGCCCTTCCTCAGTGTTCGTACCGATCATCAGATCGACGTCACCGCGCAGACATTCCGCGGCCTGCACCGGCAAAACGAGACTGAACGGGCTGAGTCCGGCAAGCGGGTCAGCGGCGCTATCGGTGCGTAAGTCCAACCCGGCCAGCGCGGGCAAGATATCCAGGAACCGCTCGTCTGAGATCTCAGCGAACGCCGCTGCTGTCGGCTCAATCCCCAATGCAGCAGCCGCGGCAGCGGTAACCCGCTGCGCCTGTTCCGGAGTGAACGCACCCGTGCCGCTTCCACTTTGGACAATCGCGCGCCGGAACAATCCCTTGGCCTCCGGGGTCGCGAGCAACGCACAGGTGAGCGTGGCCCCCGCCGATTGGCCGAACACCGTGACGTTCCCAGGATCCCCGCCGAACGCGGCGATCGACTCACGCACCCACCGGAGCGCGGCGATGACATCAAGCAGCCCGCGATTGTCCGGTGCTCCTTCCAGGGCAAGGAAACCGGGAATGCCGATACGGTAGTTCACCGTCACGAGCACGACACCGTCGCGAGCGAAAGCACTCCCGTTGTAGAGCGCGGCGCGGGTCGATCCGGTGACAAACCCGCCGCCGTGCACGAAAACCATGACTGGGCGACGGCCAGCGTCCGCGGCTGGTGTACGAACGTCGACCGTCAGATATTCCTCGCCGGGGACCCAACCCGGGCCGAAGTAGGGAGTCAGGTCGAGTCGCCCGAAGTCCCGCGTCGGCTGCGGGGCGGTCGGCGACGGCTGAGTACCGTCGCGGACTCCGGACCAGCCGGGGTGCGGCGCGGGCGGGGTGAACCGGCCAAGACCGATCGGGGCCGCCGCGTAGGGAATGGCCCGGTAGAGTTCGCCCGCTGCGTCACGAAGACCGCGCACCGCGCCCGCCGGGGTTTCGACGACTGGATTTTCTTTCTGAGCCACGAGAATCCCTTCAGGAGATCCGGGAGAACCCGGCCCACTTCTTGATCGCGAACTTGGACCCGTCCCGTTCGACCTCCGCCGCTCCGGCCCCGGGAAAGTGCGCCGGGAACAGCAAGGCGTTGTCCTCGGCGGCCCGCCCGAGCAGCGCGCGCCGGGTCGCCCGCGCCTCCGCCGGGTTCTCGCAGAAGCACGAGTTGACCTCCGGCTCCGCGATCTGCAACGGGGTGTGCACCAGATCGCCGACGAACACCGCCCGGTCACCGCCGGAGTCCAGCGTCAGCACGGACGAGCCTGGGGTGTGCCCGGGCGCGAGGTCCAGCCGCAGGTTCTTGTCGATCTGGTAAGTCCCGTCCCACAGCCGGACCTGTCCCGCCTGCTGCACCGGTGCGACGCTGTCCTCGAAGACGTTCTGGTTCCCGCGTCCGAGCACGCTCTCGTTTTCGTTAGCCGGGTTCCAGAACTCGAAGTCCCGCAACGGCATCAGGTACGTGGCGTTCGGAAAGGTCGGCACCCAGGCTCGGCCGTCAAGGCGGGTATTCCACCCGACGTGATCGATATGCAAGTGAGTGTTGATCACGACATCAACGTCCTCGGGTGAGATACCAGCGGCGCCGAGGTGGTCCAGGTACCCGGTGTCGAGGCGGCTCCACACCGGCGCGTACGGCCGGTCCTTGTGGTTGCCGACGCCGGTGTCGACGAGGATCGTGCGGCCTTCGCTGCGCAAGAGCCAGGACTGGATCGCCGACTGGCACTCGCCGGTCTCCGGGTCCCAGAAGTCGGGGGCCAGCCAGCCGCGATGCTCGTCCCACGAGCCCGCGGGGCTGTCCGGGAAGAACTGGTCCGGGCCCATCTCGACCGAACCGTAGAACTCCTTGACGCGGGTGACCGTGACGTCGCCCAGAATGATCTCGTCCATGCGACCGAGCCTGCGCGGACCGGCGCGGCCGGACCACTCCCCCGTTTTCCTACCCCGCGCAGGGTGTGGCAGTAATATCTCAAGCGGCGGATAGTGGAATCCATGACCGCTGGCCCGCTAGGAGACTTCCTGCACGCACGACGCGCCCGGCTGCGTCCCTCCGATGTCGGCTTGCGGGAGGTCGGCCCCCGCCGCCGGGTCGCCGGGCTGCGCAGAGAAGAGCTGGCGCACCTGGCCGGCGTCAGCGTCTCGTACTACACCCGGCTGGAGCAGGGACTTTCCCGCGGCGCGTCCGCCGAAGTGCTCGACGCGATCGCCCGCGCCCTCCAGCTGGACACCCACGAACGCGCCCACCTCGACCGCCTCGCCGAGGCCGCCCGTCGCACGCCGCAACCGCGCCGTCCACGCCCGGAAAAGCTGGCCGACGAAACGCGCGACCTCCTGCGCGCGCTCGACAGCGTCCCAGCCTTGGTGCTCGGCCGCCGAACAGACGTGCTGGCGTGGAACACCCTCGGGCACGCCTTGCTGGCCGGGCACCTGGACCTGGCCCAACGCCCCAACCTGAGCCGGATGCTGTTCCTGGACCCGCATTGCCGCGAGCTGTACGCGGATTGGAAACGCAAGGCCCGCGCAGTGGTCGGCAACCTGCGCAGCACCGTCGGGAAACACCCGGACGACCCGCTGCTGGCCGAGCTGATCGGCGAGCTGACGATGAAAAGCCCGGAGTTCGTCTCGCTGTGGCGGGACCACCGGGTCAGCCCATGCGACGCCGATTCGTACGAACTACGGCACCCGGTGATCGGCCGGGTGACGGTGACGCAGCAAACGCTGTCGGTGGCGCGGTCGCCGGAACAGGTGCTGATCGTGTGCACAACTCCGGCGGGGTCGGCTTCGGAGGAAGCGTTGAAGCTGCTTCGGCAAGTGAGCAGCCAAGACCCGGTCAGAACGGCAGCTGCCGCCGCAACCGGTTCAGCCAGCGTTCGACCGTGTCCTGCGACTGCCCAGGGTCGTTAGCCGGAGCGGCCTGCGCAACAGCCTCCTGAACCTGCGAGCCCACAGTCCCCGCGTACTGCGGCAGCGCGTAGACCACCTGCCAGTACCCCTTGCGCAGCTCCACGGAGTTGACCCGCACGTACCCGGCGGTGCCGCGAGCCAGGTCGAAGCCGTACCGTCCTGCCGTCGGCACCGGTTCGACGGCAGTCACGACGACCACCGTCGGACGGGCGTTCGCGACCACGTCGGTCGGGTCCGCTCCGTGCGCGATCGCGCGATCATTCAGGCCGATGTAGTCGATCGATTCCCAGCCGCTGAAGTACGGGATGGCACCCGCGTCAGTCACCGCGAGAGTGCGGTTCGCCGCCGGGACTTCCGCCTTCGCGAGGCCCTTGCCGATCGCTACGTGCGCGCGCTGCAGGTCCGGTCCGTAGTTGGCGATCGCGCCGAGGACGCGAGCACCGCCGACCGGGTCCGTTTCCGGCGTGGTCGGATCGATGTCAGCGTGGACAGCCGTCATACCCTGCTCTCTGAGTTGGACAACGCCCGCCACCTTGCCGGGTGAACTTTCTGAAGTTTCGGTGCGCTCCGAGTTAGCGGAAGCGGTTTCCGGGTGAATCAGCAGCGCTCCTGACACTCCATCTGGACAAGGGAGGGGCGGGCTGTTCGTGCTGAGGGTGACGATCAGGCCGTGGCCAAGCGCTTGCCGGACCGGGTGGGCGGCGCATGACACGGGCCGCCGAGGTCGAACCTACCGGCGATGACTGGGCCGAGCCTGGTTGAACAGCACCACGCTGCAAATCAGCACCAGCCCGGCGACCGCGACCCCCACCACCGGGCTGATCAGCAGCGTCACCGCGCTGATCACGCTCGCGGCGAACGACAGCTGCACGCACCCCCACAACACCGGCGCCAGCCACGACAGCGCATCCGACGCCGCGCACACCCATCGGCCCCGGGCGACGGGTTTGCGGTGCCGGCCCGGGCCGCGGCGGGCGAAGACCTTGGTCGCGGCGGCCATCATCTCGTCCCGGGTGGCGATCCGCCGTCCGCCGCGGGCCGGGGCGACGGCCGCGCCGAATTCGACGCGTTCCACCCTTCCGGCGCCGTCGTCGTCTAGCGGGCCGGTGTTCTCCAGCGGTAGGGTCATCGAGTCTGTCCTTTGCGTAGCAGCGGGTTTCAGACACTCCCGTGGCCCCCTGTTCCCGCAGGGGGCCACTTCCATCTCTCCGGGCGCGCGACCCAGATCGATGCTTCTTATCTTGGCCAGGAGCTCGCGCAGACCTCGATACCCACTGACGGTTGCCTCGCTGAGCGGCACTCAGCCGTCGGTTAACGGCAAAGAGACACGGCGAACTACCGTGCGCAATATCAGTTCCCCGGTTCAGTCCAGCGGTTCCGCACACTTCGGCCTCGGCGAACCTCTCGGCTCAGCTCCGGTTCACGCGTGTCCAATCTGGTTTTGACCAGCCCCCACCTGCGTTAACGGTCGCACCAAGGAATTGCACGCACCGTCTCGACAGGGGCGAAAAGCTCGTCGCACCTGCGGAAGGCGGCGATTTTTAGCGCACCGGCGCCGGATTTTCATCACTCACAAGAGTGGTAGCATGAGCTTGCCGAGAACAAGATCACGAAGAACCGGGAAACCAGCGCCACCCGACCCCATACGGAGCCCTGACCAGTGATTTTTCCGCGAAAACCCGGCCGCGGTCAGAAAATTGGCATTCAGCCAACCTACCGCGAAGTCGTCCGTTCGCCGCATACCTTAAGGCATCTGCCGACTGGAATATGCATGCCGCCGAGCCTGGGCAGAATATTCTGACATGCCTCGCCACCACGGTTTCCGGCGCCCCTGCCAACGCCTGTCGAAAGCCGCCGACCAGCCGCTAACGCCGCCGCACTGGACAAATCCCGGCCAGGAAAAGGACAGGAACACGGCCGCGATCACCGCGAGAAAACTGTCCCGACGCCAAACAGGTGAACCCGTCCGGCCATTTCGGCATTGTGCAAGTCCGCGCCTTGCTTCGGCATATTCCTTCCTCGATCATCGAGGTTGAATATTCCGGAAAAGGCCAACGGCTTGACAAGGACGGAATCATGAATTCCTACGATCCGAACACCGTGAGCTCTTCTCTCGACGACACCGCCTGGCAGCGTCCGTCGGCGTGCGGCGGCAACGGCGGCGACTGCGTGGAGATCAATCTCAGCGATCCCGACGTCGTCGCGGTACGGGATTCCAAGATCGGCCACGCGCCCGCGCTCGTCTTCGGCAACCAGGAATGGGCGGCGTTCGCCGGCGCGCTGCGCGAGGGGCAATTCGACCGCTGACCGCGCACGACTCGTCCTCCCGGCCCCCATTCGGCGCCCAGCCCGGACTCCCGGGCGGACCCGGCCGCCTTGGCCCTCGGTAATGCTAGGACTACTATGCATTCGTGCCCGGCAACGGTGTGTCCCCCTCCCCCGATCGGACGGCTCACTCCTCGTGAGCCGTCTTTCCGTCGAGGCCCAGCTCGTCGAACTGGGCAGAATTCTCGTCGCCGCCCGCGTCGAACGCGGGCTGACCCAAGGCGAGCTCGGCGACGCACTCGGCTACACGCAGCCGAACATCAGCAAGATGGAACGCGGCAAAACCCGCATCCATCCGCATTTGCTCGACAAATGGATCGACGTCCTCGGAATCGGCCCGGACGAGGCGGAGCCGATGCGGCAGTACAACCAGGCGGCCCGCGCCGACCGGGTGTGGAACGCCCACCGCCTCGCGGCCAGCCCGGCCTGGTTCCATCCGGTGTTCGAGGCCGAGCAGGAGGCCGCGATCATCCTGAAGTGGACCGGCGAGCGCATCAGCGGGATGCTGCAGACCGAGGACTACATGATGGAACAGTTCCAGGCTTACGGCCGCACGGACGTGAACGACGCGGTGCACGAACGCAAGCTGCGGGCCAAACTCCTCGACGACTACCCGGAACGGACGTACAAGTTCATTCTCAGCGAAAGCGCGCTCCACCGGCTGACCTGGGCGCGCACGGCCAACCCGTACGTCGCGCTCGGCCAGGTCCGGCATCTGCTGCATCTCGCCCGCAACCATCCCGGGGCGACCATCCGGTTCGTGCCGTTCGAAAACGGCCCGCTGCACGTCGGGCCCGATTTCACGATTTTGCAGTTCGCCAACAGCAAACTCGACCGTTCGTTCGCCGAAACGTCGAACGGCGTCCAGACTTTCATGAACGACTCCGAAACCTACGACACCGATCTGCAATCCTGGGAATCCCTTTCGAGTGTCGCCCTTTCGGCGGAGGAATCGGCCATTCTTCTCGAAGAAGCCGAGGCCGATCTGATCAGCACCCGTCCGCCCGCTGCCGGAGGGCCCGGAGAGCCGCTACGCTGATCCCGCGCCGTCGACCACAAGGAGACGCTTGTGACTGGCCTGGATCAAGAGCGCTTTCCGCCGCCGGGGATCGATCTCAGCCATCCCAGCGTGGCGCGCGTCTACGATTATTACCTCGGCGGAACCGCGAATTGGGAAATCGACCGGCAGTTCGCGGAACGCATGCTGCGCGATTATCCGGTGGTGCGCCCGATCGCGCAGGCCAATCGCCGGTTTCTGCACCGGGCGGTCCGGCATCTGGTGCGCAAGGGCGTCCGGCAAATCGTCGACCTCGGTTCCGGCCTCCCCACGATGGGGCACGCGCACGAAATCGCCGAGCAAATCGCGCCGGGCGAGGTGAAAGTCGCGTACGTCGACAGCGAGCCGGTCGCCGTCGCGCATTCCACCAGCCTGCTGCGGGAGAGGGGCGACCCGGCGCGGCACGTCGCGCTGCACGCCGACCTGCGCGACCCGCCGCGGCTGTGGTCCCTGCTCGCCGATTCGGGCGTCTTCGACCCGGACCAGCCGGTCGCGCTGCTGCTGATCTGCGTCCTGCACATCCAGCAGCCGCCCGCGCCCTGCAGCGGCGCCACCGCGGACCTCGGGCCCAGCCTCACCGCCGAATACCGCGACCTCGTCGTGCCCGGGTCGTACCTGGCGCTGTCCCACGTCACCGACGAGGGCGTCCCGCCGCGCAGCGAGCAGCTGCTCGCCGACGCCAAGCAGCGGTACGCCGACGCGGGCACCGACCTCATCTACCGCAGCCGAGCCGAGATCACCGGGCTGTTCGGCGACTTCGCCCTGCTCGAGCCTGGCGTCACCTGGACTCCGCTGTGGCATCCGGAAGAGGCTGGCCCGGGCGAGCAGACCCTCCCGCTCGACACGGCCAACGAGTCGCTGCTGCTCGCCGGGGTGGCGCGCAAGCGGTGACGTCTGAAATGACGGAGATTTCTGTTATCTCCGGTCATTACCCTCGCTTGAGCTCGCCGAGGCTCTCCGGGCAGGAAACCGGTGTCCGATTCCCGGGGCAAACCTCACGCCAGCAACCGCCGCTCCTTGGCCACCGCGACCGCCCCAGCCCGGGTATCCACCCCCAGCTTCTCATAAATCCGCCCCAAATGCGTCTTAACGGTAGCCTCGCTGATAAACAACCGCCGAGCGATCTCCCGATTCCCCACCCCTTGCGCGAGCTGCCCGAGAATGTCCCGCTCCCGATCAGTCAACGCAGGCCGAGGCGAACGCAACTGCGCCATCATCCGGTCCGCCACCGGAGCCGACAGCGCCGTCCTCCCCGCCGCAGCAGCCCGAATCGCCGCATACAGCTCGTCCGCCGACTCAGCCTTGAGCAAATACCCAGTAGCCCCAGCCTCAATAGACCGCGTGATATCCGCATCAGTGTCGTAAGTGGTCAACACCAGCACCCGAGGCGATTCAGCAGCGGAACGAATCCGCCGAATAGCCTCCACACCATCCATCCCGTCACCGAGCTGCAAATCCATCAACACCACATCCGGCCGCAACGCAGCAGCGAGACTGATCGCCTCCTGCCCCGTCGCCGCCTCCCCCACGACCTCGATCCCGCCAGCCCCGGCCAGCAGCGCACGCAATCCGGCGCGGACCATGGCATGGTCGTCACACAGCACGACGCGGATCGACTGCTCGTCAGACATGGTGTGGTCCCAACGGAATCGCAGCCGAGATGGCGGTGCCCTGCCCGGGCGTGGATTCGACGGTCAACCGGCCGCCGAGCTGACTCGCCCGCGCGCGCATGGCGGGCAGGCCGTGGCCGCGGCCGTCGGCGGAGGGGGCAGCCGGGTCGAAACCGCGGCCGTCGTCGGTGATGTCCAGCACGACCTCATCGTCTAGGTAGGTAAGGGTGAGCGCCACTCCCGACGCGTCGGCGTGTTCGCGCGCGTTGGCCAGCGCCCCCTGCGCGATCCGCACCAAGGTGGACTGAACCCGGCTGGGCAACGGTCGCGCGGGGCCGTCGATCTGGACGCGCACCGGCCGCGGTTCGCGTTCGGCGACGTTCCGCAGCGCTTCTTCGACGGAATGTCCGTCGAGGTCGGCGGGGGCCAAGTCCTGCACGAGGCCGCGCGTTTCGGCCAGGTTTCGCGCGCCGATCTGTTGTGCCGCAAGCAGATGCTCCCGGGCCAGGTCCGGATTGTTCCACGCGCGGTCGGCCGCCTGGAGCAGCATCGCTTGGCTGGAGAGACCTTGCGCCAGTGCGTCGTGGATCTCGCGCGACAGCCGTTGGCGTTCGTCCAGCATTCCTGCGCGCCGCTCGGTTTCCCGGAGCCGCACCGCCTGCCGCCGCAGGTACGTGATCACCGCGGCGGTCACTGCGGCGACGGCCACCGGAACGATGGTCAGGTTCGGGTCGAAGCCGGTCGAGAGCCGGTTCTGCGAGAGCACCACCAGCGCGGTCACCAGCGTCACCAGCACCAACGCCGGTCCGGTGGGCAGCGTGCGGAGGCCGGTGACGAACAGCGGGACCGCGCACCACGCGAAACTCGGCGCGAGCAGCACCAGCACCACCCACAGCGCGGTCACGGCGGTCAGCCAGGCCAGATACGGCACGGTCACCTGCTCGGGCCCGGTGACCCGCAGCACCAAGCCGACTGCGTAGACCGCGGCCAGGCAGCCGGTCAGCGCGATCACCCAGGGTGCGGCCGGTTCGCCGCGGTGGTGGTCGAGGAAGCGCACGACCGACGCGACCAGCAGCAGGAAGAACGCCGTGTGCATGGTCGCGGCCAGCCACCGCGCGTCCCGATCGGTCATCGCCGCCCTCCGCTTTCCGTCTCGTCTGTGGAGCCTGACCTGTGCGAACCCGGCCGGCATCAGCCGATCGGATGACCTGAGTGTCGGCCGTTCCACACCGCGAGGCGAGCCGGGACTCCGATCCGGTGAAGGCGGTCCCGGACGCACGATGAACGCATCAAGCCGGACAAGCCAAGGAGCCCCCGATGAAGAACTTCACCGCCAAAACCCGCATCGCCACCGTCGTCGGCGGCCTCGCCGTGATCGGAGCCGCCACCACCGGTGCGCTGGCCGCCAACGCCGCCACCCAGCCCGCTGCCCCAGCCCCCGCTGCTCAGGCCGTGCAGAAGAGTCTGGTCCAGACCACGCACCTGTCGATCGCCGCCGCGCAGAAGGCCGCGCAGGCCGCGCTCGCCGCCGCCGAAAAGGCGGGCCAGCACGTGTCGGTCGCGGTGGTCGACCGCGACGGCAACACCATCGTCACCTTGCGCGGCGACGGTGCGGGCCCGCAGTCGTACTCGTCGGCTGAGCAGAAGGCGTTCACCGCGGTTTCGTGGAACGCCAAGACCTCGGAGCTGACCGGCCGGCTGCAGCAGACCCCGACTTTGAAGGACATCAAGGGCACGCTGTTCCTCGCCGGTGCGGTCCCAGTGGACGCGAACAACGCCCCGATCGCGGCGGTCGGCGTGGCTGGTGCGCCGTCGGGTGCGCAGGACGAGAGCTTCGCGCAGGCCGGGGTGGACGCGCTCGGCAAGTGAGGCCGGGTCCGGCTTTTGCCTGGCGGGCTTCGTCTCGGACGGCGGAGCCCGCCAGGCGCGGCGGCAAGGGCGGTCGGCCGAGTGCATGCCGGAGCGTTCCGTCGCCGCGACCACCGAACCCCAGCGACCGGGCGTCAGCCGCCGAACCGCTTCACGTAGTCCTCGACGATCGGCCGTTCCGGCGTGATGATGTCGTCCGGGAGCCGGTCCAGCGGGAAGAACTCGTAGCCGGTGATCTCCGAGCCGTCTACGGTGACCTCGGTGTTCTCGACGGTCGCGGTGAACGCGGCGGTGACGTTGTGGACCTCGTCGCCGTGCGGGTAGCGGTAGAAGTACTCCGGACCGGAGTAGACGCCGAGCAGTTCGAGGTCCCGTACCTCCAGGCCGATTTCCTCCCGCACCTCGCGGCGGCCAGCGTCCTCATAGGACTCTCCGGGATCGAGGAATCCGCCGGGCAGCCCCCAGTCCTGGCTTTCCTGGCGGAACACCAGCAGCAGCCTGCCGCGTTCGTCGGCGATCAGCACCGACGTGCCGGGCAGGATGAGCGGGCGGGTGCCGACTAGTTCGCGCAGCTCGGCGATGTAGTTCATCAGTGGTCTGTACCTTCTTGGTCGGGGACGGTTCCGCCGCGCGGGCGGAAGGCGACGATCGGCAGCTGCTGGGCCATCCGGCGCCGGGCGGCGGCGGAGCCGTCGTAGCGCCAGCCCAGCAGTTTGCTCAGCACGGGGTGCAAAACCGGACGCAGCAGCAGGTTGCGTCGTTCGTAGTCGGCGATCGCGTCGGCTGCTTCGGATTCGTCGAGGATTCGGTGCGAGGGGACGAATTTCCGGCGGCCGAGCGCCACTTCCGCCGCCGGGGCCGCCTGGATGTTGCGGTACCAGTCGGACGACGGACCCAGTCCGGCGATGGCCAGCACTTCCTCCGTTTGCGGGCGGAGTCCGATCACCTCCAGCACGGTCCGGTACTGACGGCCGGATTTGCGGCCGAAGTGGGTCAGGCACAGAAACCGCTTGCCCAGCAACCATCTCAGGTCATGGTCGTACAGCTTCGCCGGTGCTTTGAAGACTGTGCGCGCGATCGGGTTCACGGTCGGACTCCTTCCCTCGCCGAATGGTGCGGGTTCCGCATCGCAGGCGCCCCTCCCTAGGGCTGGGTGACCAACCCGCGCAGAATCCCGGTGACTGCGGCCGGATCTCCGCCGGGAGCGAGACCGCGGTGCAGCAGCAGGCCGTCGATGGCCGCCACCAGCACCTCCGTGGTCGCGTCCGGTTCGGGCACGCCGCGCTCGGCGAGCCACCGGCTGACCTGCGCGCGGAACGCCAGGAGCAGCCCACCAATCTGGTCGCGCAGCTCGTCGTCGCGCCTCGCGGCCAGGTACGCCTCGACGAACAGCACCGACACCGGGTCCACCCCGGTGTACGGCTCGACCGAGCCGAACAGCGCGGTCACCAGGTCAGCCGGGTTCTGCGTCGCGGCCAGCGCGGGTCCGACGCTTTCCAGCACCTCGCGCATCGCGTCGAGAACCGCCTCGCGCAGCAACGCCTGCAAGGACGGGAAGTGGTAGTGCACGACGCTCGGCGTCACCCCGGCCCGGTCCGCGAGCACGCGGGTGCTCACCGCGCTCCAGCCGCGTTCCGGCACCAGCTCCGTCGCCGCCGCCAGCAACCGCTGCCGCACGTCACGGCCGCGTGCCGCCGCCGGTGAAGTCATCCGCTCTCCTGGTCGATCGCCCCGGGCAGTCGTACAGGGCGATCGTCCTGTACGACTGCCCTGATCGTAGCGCGGTCTTCCGCGGCGGGAGAAGCGATGATCGAAAGCTCACCTGATGATGGGGTGACGGGTGAATTAACGGACAGCAGCCGAGGTCAGCCCGGCCGCCCGTTCCCGGAGCCGCGGCCGGAGCGTGAACTCGCTCGGCTTCAGCGTCAGCGATTCCGCGATCTTCAGCTCATACGCCGGATCTGCCTCGAAGTCGTAACGCTGCAACATGATCCCCAGCGCCAGCACCGCTTCGTGCAGCGCGAACTGGCGGCCGATGCACGCGCGTTCCCCGGTGCCGAACGGTTTGTACGCCTGAGCCGGGCGCTTCCGCACCGCCGCCGGTTCGAAGCGGTCCGGGTCGAATTTCTCCGGGTCCGGGCCCCACACTGTCGGGTCGCGGTGGAGCATCGGCAGCGGCACGATGACCGAATCACCTTTGCGCATCGGGTATTTTCCGCCCAGCACCAGGTCTTCGCGGGCTTCCCGGGAGTAGCCGGGCGCGGTCGGCCACAGCCGCATCGCCTCGTCGAGCACGCGGCGGACGTACCGCAGCTTCGCGACATCGCCGAAGGCTGGTTCGCGCTCGCCCCACACCGCGTCGACTTCGGCACGGGCCTTCGCCAGCAGTTCCGGATGGCGCGTCAGGTAATACAACGCGAACGACAACGCGCCGGACGTCGTCTCGTGACCCGCGACGACGAAAGTGATGGCCTGGTTGCGAATGTTCACCGGGTCGAGCTGTTCGCCCGTCTCGGGATGGCCCTCGGCGAGCATCAGGCCGAGCAGATCGCGAGCCTCGCCGCCTTCCCGGCGGCGTGCTTCGATGACCTCGTCGACCAGATCGGTCATGGTCGCGATGTCCGCCTGGTTCTGCGCCGCCGACCCGGCCAGCGCGCGCCGCACGAACGGGAGCTTGACGGTTTCCAGCTGCGCGAATCGCAGCGCGCGGATCATCGCGGTGACGAACGGATGCGGTTCGGCGCGCTCGAACGACCCGAACCGGTAACCGAAGCCCGCGAGGCCGATCGTCTCGAGGGTCAGCCGCGTCATGTCGGCGGCGACGTCGACCGGACCGGTCGCCCGGTCCCACGACGCGGTCAGCTCGCCGGCGACCTCGAGCATCGTCGAGTGGTAGCGGCGCATCGACTCGGCGGAGAACGCGGGCTGCAGAATGTCGTGGGCGAGCCGCCAATTGGGCTCGCGGGTGTGGGCGGTGAACAGCCCGTCGCCGGCGACCGCGCGCAACCGCTCGACGCCGAGCCCGACGTGCTTGCCGAACTTCGTCTCGTCGTTCAGCTCGGTGACCAGGTCGATCCCGGCGACGAACACGATCTCCACGCCGAAGAACTTGCGGGTGAAAATCGGCCCGAGCCCCGCGCCGGCGCGCATGGTGCCCTGCAGCGGCGTGCGCAGACTGGCCCCGAGCAGGTCGCCGAGCACGGGCAGCCTGCCCGGCCGGTGCGGAATCGCGGTCGTGTCCACAGCTCGCTCCCTACTGAACCCACATCCAATAGCGTCACGATCCCCCGCTACTGAACCGGTGTCAAGTAAGCTGGGAGGATGCGGACGCGCCTGAGCACCGAGCAGCGGCGCGAACAACTGCTGGCCATCGGAGCCGGCCTGTTCGCGGGACGCCCGTACGACGAGGTGTGGATCGAGGAAGTCGCCGAAATAGCCGGCGTCTCGCGCGGCCTGCTGTACCACTACTTCCCCACGAAAAAGGATTTCTTCGCCGCGATCGTCCGCGGCCAGCGCGACCAGCTGCTGGCGATGAGCGAACCCGACCCCGCGCTGCCGGTAGCCGAACAACTGCGCGCCGGCCTGGAGGTGTACCTGGAGTTCGCCCGCACCCACCCGGACGGCTACCGCATCGTGCACCGCAGCGCGGGCGACGCCGACCGGGAGATCCGGGAAATCTGCGAGGCCGGGATGGCGGCCAACGCCGAGCGCATCCTAGCCGCGGTGAGTCTCCTGCGACCGGTCACGCCGACCACGCGATTGGCGGTTCGAGGGTGGCTTTCGTTTGTGGCGACGTTGATTTTGGACTGGCTGGACGAGCCCAAGATCAGCACGGAGGAACTGCGGGAGCTATGCGCGCGGACTCTTTTCGCCGCGGTCGACGTGGATCCTGACGAGATTTCGAATCCTGCCTGAACAAGCTCGGAAAACTCGATTCCTGGCTACCCGCAGCTCCACCCTGGCGGATTCCGTCGCGTCGGCAACCTGTGCAAGCGGCAGCCTGCTCTCGGCAGAGAACGCGTCGACGACTGACCGATCCGATGAGCCGAGTGAAGTTCACGCTGGCAGCCTCGTCTGCCTCTTAGCTTCCGACCACTACCCCTCCCAGGAAGCGACGAGGCATGGATTCGATCATCACGCTGGTATCCGGACTCGCCAGCACATTGGCTTCGCTATCAGCGTTCGCGGTACGGCTGCGCTGGCAAGCCGTCCGGGAACAGAGACACCAGGAAACCGTCGACACCATCGCCGCGCGACTCCCGCCAGGCGGGGCAATCGAACTGGACGACATCCGCAGCGACGGCAGACGCCGGACAATACGGATCGTCGCACGGCAGGCGGAGAAGACGGAGAACCATGCCGGAGCGTAACCGCCCCCATTCGCCCGCGGCACCACCATCGCACGCGAGCAGCGACGATTCCCGAAACGACGAGTTCAGCCAGTTCTACTACTCGACGGTCCGTGATCTGACCGGCTTCCTGATCATGCAGGGTGCCCGGCTGGCGGACGCCGCGGACATCGCACAGGACACGCTCTGCAGCGCCTACCGCCACTGGCACACGATCGCCAATCCTCGCGCCTGGTCGTATCGGACCGCCTCCCGCGCCCTTGTCCGCCGGTTCGTCAGCGGCCGGGAAAACCTGGTCGGCGAACCGCCAGAGCCGAGCCCACTGCTTCGCGCGACTCCGATTGACGGGTGGGAACAACAGCACGACATCGTGGTCCTGCTCGCCGGACTGCCACCACGGCAACGGCAAGTCATCGCCTGGACTTTATACGGCTATACCCCCAAAGAGATCGCCGACGAGCTCCGGATCAGACCGGATGCTGTCCGGGCCAATCTGATGAAGGCACGCCGTGCGCTCGCCCGGCACCTGCCGAGGAAGGAGGGGAACCGATGACGGCTCATCCAGAGCGGGAACTCGATCGATGGCTCGGCGCGCGTCAGCGTGCACTGAGCGATTCCCTTGAGGCAGTGCTCGACCTCCACGCCGGTTTGCAGGACTCTCGTTTCCCCGACTATCGGCTCGACCTTGACCGTGCGCTCAGCAACGCGGTCGATGCGGGTGCGGGGTTGGGCGCAATTTTGATCTCTCGATCGGAAACCGCCCATCCGGCAGCACCACCTGCGGACCCGTCGGGCGGCTGCGATCTACCTGGATATTCTCTCGCCCTGACAACGAGGCCAGCGCTTACGCGACTGGCTTTGCGTGCTCGGATGCCCTACAACGAACTCCACGAGATCGACTCGGAACTGTCCTGGCAGACCACCTTCCAGAAGCTCGCTGGCAACCTGATGGCGGCGCACGAAGAACTCCAGCGGGAGAATCCGGTCGATCCCCAGGCCAGTCTTCGAGTGCTCGACCTCGTCGGGACCTGCGTAAAAGCCGTCGACCAATACCGCTCCGCACCTCGCTACGGCCGTCTCAGCGGCCGATTCCTTCGCGACAACGAAAAGCTCCTCGACGCCAGGCGTCTGGCAACAACCTGGATCAACCTGATTCGGGCCGACCGCCTTCGCGAGATTCGTCTCGACTTCGTGGCACGCCGGTTCGAATCCGCCATTGATGCCGGGCTCTCCATCACGCACGCGATCTCCCGGGTGGATCCTATCGACGCCGAGCTCACCGAAGCCCTCAAGCGTGAGTTGCGCCGACTGCGAGAAGACGGTGCCGACGAAAAGTTTTCCTCGTCGATCACGAAAGCCGTCAACCGCATTCGCCGGGCAACCAGCGACTTCACCGGAGCAGACCTTGCTTCAGCCGACCTCGCAGGTATCCCGCTCGTTGGCCTTCACTGGTCAAGCGCTACCCGATGGCCGACGGAGTGGGAAGAGCACATCCGGCGCACCTCTGCTGAGATCAAGCCTGGGGTTTTCGAAATCCAGCGTCGTCCACGCAACCTGAGCCGGACAACTCGATGACGCCCGCGCCGAACCGCCCACGAGGCCTTCAAACGGTTGCCGCCCAGCCAAGGGTGACCAATATTCCCATCCCCCGGATGAAGCGCGAGCCCAGAACTCCGCTGGTCTTCCCGCACCGGCTGCACAGTTCGGGACATGAGCTTCGAAGATCGTGCGACGCGGTGCCGGGATCGGAGTAGGTTGCGGTCACAGCACCCAGTGAAAGGCAAGGCAGCACAATGACTTCTGCCCGGCACGACGGAGACACCTGGGACCTGGCGTCCAGCGTCGGCGCGACCGCGACCATGGCCGCGGCGGCGCGGGCGATCGCGACTCGCGAGGACGGCACGCTGTTCTCGGACCCGTTCGCCGAACCGCTCGTCCAGGCGGTCGGCGTCGATCTGCTCGCGAAGCTGGCGTCCGGCGAGACCAGTTCGGGCACGCTCGTCGGGCAGGTCTGGGTCGACGCGGCCAAGATCCGCGGCAAGTTCTACGACGAGTTCTTCCTCGACGCGGCCGCCGCGGGCATCGCGCAGGCCGTGATCCTGGCGTCCGGTTTGGACTCCCGCTCCTATCGGCTGCCCTGGCCGGACGGGACGGTGGTGTACGAGATCGACCAGGAGCCGGTGGTCGAGTTCAAGGCCCGCGCCCTGGCTGAGCTTGGCGCCGAGCCCACTGCCGACCGGCGGCCGGTCGCGGTCGATCTGCGCGACGACTGGCCCGCTGCTCTGCGCGCGGCCGGTTTCGACCCGGTCCGGCCGACCGCATGGAGCGCCGAAGGCCTGCTGGGATATCTGCCGCCGGAGGCGCAGGATCGCCTGCTGGACACCATTACCGAGCTCAGCGCACCAGGCAGCCGCGTCGCCACCGAAAACCGGCCCAACCCGCGTCCGGGCGACGAGGAAAAGACGAAGGAGCGCCTCGACCGCATCTCCGAACAATGGCGCGGCGAAGGTTTCGACACCGACATGACCAGGCTGCGCTACTTCGGCGAGCGCAACGAGGCCGCTCCCTACCTGGCCGAGCTCGGCTGGGAAGTGCGGGGAAGCACCGTCCGCGAACTGCTCGCGGCCAACGGCCTGCCGCCGCTGCGGGAGGACGATCTGCGCATGGGCGACCTTCGGTACATCACCGGCGTGCTGGCCTAGCGCATCACCGGTGGCCAAGCCATCACGCCTGGTCACGCGCTTCGCAGGCGGTTTGTGATGGTGGTCACGGGCCATACCGCGGGTTTGCCCGAGGCGGTCGCGGATCCCCAGCGCCGCAGGCGATCCCGAAGGGATTTCCGGTTCCCCGCTCGCCAGGCAAGGTCAACGGGAGATAACGGTTTCATGGAGATCCGGATGTTCCGAGCGAGGATCTGCGTGTGCTCGCGCCCGCCGACCAGGTTCGTTTCGCCTTCGAGCCGCTGTACAGCCTCTACAGCGGCTCGGTTGTCGCAATCGAAGCGGTCGGGCATCCCGCGGCCGGCTGGGTCCAGGATCTCGTCGACGCCGCGGGCGACCAAGCCCAGCTGATCGACACCGACCTCGACCTCGCGGTCCGGGCAGCCGCGGCGGCCGGACCGACCGCGGCCGGGGTGTCGCTGCAGCTCAACCTGAGCGCCAGCACCGCCGGAGCCCCCGCCGAGCGGTTCATCCCGCTGCTGCAAACCCTGGAACGCACCGGCCGGCGTCCCACCGACGTCGTGCTGGAAGTCACCGCACCGGCCGCCATCCCGAATCCGGCGACCTTGCTGCGGGGCCTGCACCGGCTCCGCGACCTCGGTTTCCGGCTGGCCTTCGACCGGCTCGGCGCGGCGGGCCTGCCGATGAACCTGCTCGCCGAAGCGCCGATCGAGATGATCAAACTGGATCGCGCGACGCTGCGCCGGCTCCCGGCGAACGCGGCGACCGTCGCGCTCGTCGAGGCGCTCGTGCGGTTCGCCGCCCAAACCGATCTGCGGCTCGTCGCGACCGGGATCGAGAACGACGCCGAACTCGACGTCGCCCGGCGCTCCGGAATCCGGCTCGTGCAAGGGAATCTGTTCGCCACCGCCGCCCCCGAACGAGTATTGCCGACCGCCGAACGCGGCGACCAGCCGGGAGCCATGGTGGTCTCGCCCGCCGCCGGACTGCGGATCCCCGAGTTCCTCCGCCAGGCCAGAACCCTGCCCGGCGACGCGACGTGCGACGACGTCCACGCGATCCTGTCCGCCGAACACGCGCCGAATGCCATCGTCGGTCTCGACCAGCAGGCCCGTCCACAGTGGACGATCGACCGGATGCGGTTCCTGCTGGCGGTGACCGGGAGATACGGACACGCGCTGTACTCCGGGAAACCCGCCGCGAAACTGGCCGGCCCGCCCCGGCTCGTGCGGATCGACACCGGCACCCGCGAACTGCTGGAGCTCATCGCGGACGGCGGGGCCGAGCACAGCGGCGACGATCTCGTCGTGATCGATGCGTCCGGCCGGTACCAGGGCGTGGTGCGGCCGAACGAGGTGATGCGCCGGATGGCCGCGGTGAAGGTCGAGGCCGCGGTCGCGCTCAACCCGCTCACCCGGCTGCCGGGCAGCGACGCGATCGCCCAGGACGTCGCCCGCCGCGCGGACGCCGGACGGCCGTTTGTCGTGGCCTGGCTGGACATCGACCACTTCAAACGGCTCAACGACACCGCCGGGTTCGCCGCGGGCGACGACCTCATCCGGGCCATCGGCCGCGCGCTGACCGATCACGCCCGGCGGCTCGGCGACGTCACCGTCGGCCACGTCGGCGGCGACGATTTCCTGGTCGTGTGCGGCGTCGAGGACATCACCGCGCTCGCCGACGCCGTCCTCGGCCGCGACTGGTCCACCGACGGGGTCCCGGTCACGCTCTCCCTGGCGAGCCTCGTGCACACCGGCGCCTCAGCGGGTTCGTACCGCGAAAGCGCGAGATTGCTGGCACCGTTGAAGAAACAGGCCAAGGCGATTCGGGGATCCAGCTGGATCAACAGCTGGCCGGGCGCCGGGCGGGCGCAGATTCTCCGTGGCGGCAAGGAAAACGGCGACCGGTCGCCGATGCTGCTGTCTCCGCGCTGAGATACCACTGGCTAAGGACCGAAATCGGCGCGGCAGCAAGGCGGTTACCCCGCTGGTGCTCGCCTTTTCCGGTGCCCGCCGAACGAGATCGGTTTTCGCCGAATCAAAGCGCGGCGGAATCCGGTTCCGTCGAGCGCGAGCCAGCGCAGCTATTCCGCCGGTGGCAAGCACTCCGGCAACTCGTCCGCAGCCAGCAACGCGTGCACCCGCCCGAGCCGTGGCCGCACCACCGGGTCGAGTTGATCGACCAGCACCGCGCAGCCGACCAATTCCGCGCCCGCCTCAGCCACCAGGTCGCGCACGCCCAGCGCCTGGCTGCCCGTCTCGATCCAGTCGTCCACCAGCAGCGCGCGGTCGCCGGACGCCAGTGCCGCGCGCTGCATCCGCAAGACGTGCCGGAACCCCCGGTAGTCCGGGTCCGTTTCGCGGGTCAGCTTCTCCCCGGGGAACAGCCCGGCGGCCTTCCGGATCGCGGCGAACCCGACACCCAGTTCCAGCGCGACAGCCCCGCCGAGCAGGAAGCCCCGCGATTCGATCCCGCACACCGCGGTCACGCCCGCGTCCCGGAACGGCTCAGCCAGCGCCTTCACCACTTCGGCGAACGCCGCGCCGTCCCGGAAAACCGGCCAGAGATCAGCATGTCCGTCGACCCAGCGAAAACGGTCCAGCAGAAGCGCACGTGTCATGCGGCGATCCTGACCGGTCGCCCGGCGCCGACGCGAGGCGTTTTCCCGGCGGTCACCTGGCGAGCCGGGCGCGGGCCTCCTCGGTCTGCGGCGCGAACAGGTTGACGAGGTTGCCGTCCGGGTCGCGCAGCAGCAGCGAACGGTTGCCCCACGGCATCGTCGTCGGCTCCTGCACGACCTCCGCCAGCAGCGGCCGGAGCCGCGCGAACTCCCGGTCCACGTCCTCGACCAGGAACTCCAGGATGACGGTCCGGTTCGATTCCGGCACCGCGGCACCCGCGCTGAACAGCTCCATCGTCTCGGCGCTGCCGATCGCCAGGGTCGCTGTCTCGCCGACGAACTCGGCGAACTGCTTCGCCGGACGGCTCGCCACGACGCCGGTCACCTGCTCGTAGAAGGACGTCAGACGATCGACGTCACCGGTGATGATCCGGACGGAAGTCAACTGCATGGCCACATTCCTTTCTGGTTGCTCGCTGGCCACGCTAGGAGCAATAGCGGACAGAATCCGCCCGGTATTGCGTAGCATTCCGGCATGCCCCGGCCGATCGCGCGCGTACTGGCTCTGCTGGAGATCCTGCAGAGCGGCGGCACCCGGACCGTCGCCGAACTCGCCAGACGGCTGGAGGTGGACGAGCGCACCGTCCGCCGGTACGTCGAGCACCTGCTCGACCTGGACATTCCGGTTCGCTCCGTACGCGGCCGCTACGGCGGATACCGGCTCGCCCCCGGCTACCGGATGCCGCCGCTGATGCTCACCGACGAGGAAGCGCTCGCGGTCCTGCTCGGACTGGTCGCCGGGCGGCGCGCGGGGTTGGTCACCACGTCGGTCGCGGCCGCGGAAAGCGCCGTCGCGAAGGTTCGCCGGGTGCTGCCCGAGGCACTCGGCCGCCGGCTTGACGCATTGCTGGAGGTCGCCGACTTCACCGCACCCGCCCGTGGCTCGCTCACCGCGGAAGCCGAAATCCTTCTCGCAGTCGCCGAGGCAGCGCGCGATCAGCGTCCAGTCAAACTCGCCTACACCGCAGCTCACGGCCGGAGCAGCGAACGCGTCGTAGAGCCGTACGGTGTCGTGGCACATTCCGGGCGTTGGTATCTCACCGGCTTCGACTCAAGTGCCGGACAGGTGCGCACGTTCCGCGTCGACCGGATCGAGCGCGCCGAACCGCAAGACGGAACCTTCCACGCACCAACGGATTTCGACCCCACGCAACAAGTGCTCACCGGCATCGCCGAGGCACCGCACCGGCATGACGTAACAGTGCGGATCCAGGCCACCGCGGAAGAGATCCGCGCGGTGTTCCCGCCGTCCATCGCCATCCTGGAAGCGGACGGCTCAGGGATCCGCGCGCGGATCCGGGCCGAACGCCTCGACTGGATCCCGCCGCGGCTCGCCGCGCTGGACCGTCCGTTCGTCATCGAGCGGCCGGACGCCCTCCGCGACCAGATGCGCGCGCTCGCCGACCGGCTGACCGGTTACGCAGACGCGAGTGTGCCACCCGGCTCGGCGAACTCGCCGATCCTTCCCGACTACGCCGGGTCGGACTCCAACGCGACGTCCAGCAGTGCCCCCAACTCGTTGAGCTGAGCCGCCGAAAGCCTGCTGAACGACGTCTTCACCACTGCGTCCACAAGTTCCTGTCCCGCCGCCCGCAACTCGGCGCCCTTCTCCGTGAGCCGATGCCGCACCGCGCGCCCTGGCCCAGGCACCCGTTCGATCAGGCCGCGATCGACCATCCGGGCGGCCAGCGTGCCGAAGGACTGGTCGGTCTGAAAGGTCAGCACGGCGAGGTCGTGCAGCGACGCCTCCGGGTGATTGCCCAAGTGCCGCAAGGTGTCCCACTGCACCAGCGACAACCCGAGCGGCTGCAACGCCTGGCTCAACGCACGGTGATGGCGATGCTGCAAGCGCTTGACGGCCAAGGCGACGTCGGCGGGGCGGTACTTCATGCCCAGGGAGCCTACCCGGTGCCAAGCCAGGTTGCTTATCTAAACTTCCTTATATAAGGTTCCTGATATGACTTCCTCCCAGACACTCCAGCTCACCTCCGCCGGCCCGGTCGAGATCGCCGTCCGAGACCAGGACCGCACCCAGACGTTCCTGCTGCTGCACGGCGGGGGCGGCGTCGCGACGATGACCGGCTTCGCCGATCTGCTGGCCGAGCGCACCCGTTCGCGAGTCCTGCTGCCCACCCACCCCGGCTTCAACGGCACCCCGAAAGCCGCCCAGCTCACCGACGTCACCGCACTGGCCAAGGCGTATGTCGCGATGCTCGACCACCTCGACGCCTCGAACGTCACCGTGGCCGGCAACTCCTTCGGCGGCTGGCTGGCCGCCGAAATCGCCCTGCTGCACAGTCCGCGCGTCAACCGCGCGGTGCTCGTCGACGCCGTCGGCATCGAGGTCGAAGGCCATCCGCTGGCCGACGTCCGCGGCAAAACCGTCGCGGAAATCCAGCAGTTCTCGTTCCACGACCCAGCGAAGGCGCCGACCCCGCCAACGGGCAGCAGCGGCCCGAGCCCGGACGTCCTGGCGCTGGTCGGGTACACCGGCCCGACGATGGCCGACCCGACCCTGGCCGAGCGTCTGGGCGAAGCGGACATTCCCGTGCATGTGCTGTGGGGCGAAAGCGACCGGATCGCCGACCCGCAGTACGGGGAGGCTTACGCCGCGGCGATCCCGGGTGCGACGTTCACGGTGCTTCCCCGCACCGGGCATTTGCCCCAGGTCGAAACCCCGGAGGAATTGCTCGACGCGCTGCTTGCTCTTGACGCATAACCGGCGGCGGCCTTGCCGGGATCGAGGCTCTTTCAGCGAACGCCCCGGCACCGGGGCCTTATGACGGCGTGACCCGGCGACTTAGCCCCTTTCCACCGCAAGACCGGCCGACGCGGTCAACGGAGAACCGGGACTTGCCGCCGAACACGCCCAGCAAACCTTGCGCACCCGTCCGCGCCGCCTCCCGGATCACTCACCTCCGAGGCCGAGCCGCCACGAGTCACCGCGTCCCAGTCGGGCCAGCACCGCCGAAACCCCGCAACGCCGCACCCCGAACCGCCCTGAACCTCAGCAACGCCTCCCGCCTTCTGGCACTACGACCAGTCGCAAGCCCCCAACCCCGGCCGACCAAAGCGTCCGAGAACCCACAGGTGGATCCCCTAAAACCGCCCATCACCCAGAACCTCAGCAATACCTCCGCCGCTCTAGTACTACGACCAATCCCGGGTTAAAAAATGGCAACGCCTGCTTGCTGATATCTCAACTCACACCTACTGTGATCCCAGTCGCTCGCTGAACGAAGGAGATCGCAGTGCCTCGCAGTCACGATCCTCGACCGGCCGGCTGGCGGGTCGGCGCCGACATCGGCGGTACGTTCACCGACGTCATCGCGCTCGGCCCGGCCGGGGAGGTCGTTCCGATGAAGGTGCCGTCGACGCCGCCCGACTACGGCGCGGGGGTGGTGACGGCGACGACCGCGGTCCTGTCGTCGGCGGGAACGCAGCCGGAGGCAGTCGTCGCGATGCTGCACGGCACGACGGTCGCCACCAACGCGATCCTCTCGATGAGCGGCGTCCGGACCGCGGTGGTCACCACCCGGGGTTTTCGCGACGTGCTGGAGATCGGGCGGCTGCGGCGTCCGGCGCTCTACGACCTGTCCTGGTCGAAGCCGGAACCGTTGGCCCGCCGGAGGAATCGCTACGAACTCGATCAGCGCATCACCGCCGACGGACAGCTCTCCCCCGCGACTGACGCGGACGAAGTCCGGGCGCTGGCTGAGCGATTGCGTGCGGACGGCATCGAAGCGATTGCCGTGTGCCTGCTCAACTCCTACGTCCGGCCGGACGAGGAACGCCGGGTCGCCGAGCTGCTGCGCGCTGAACTGCCGGGGGTCTACGTCACGGCGTCGGTCGACGTTTCCCCGCAGCCGCACGAATTCGAACGCACCAGCACGGCGACGGTCAACGCTTACGTCGGCCCGGCAGTGCACGGTTACCTCACCCGGCTGGAAGCGGGACTGCGCGCCGAAAACGTCCAAGCACCGCTGCTGGTCATGCAGTCCAGCGGAGGTCTGCTCGACGCCGCTTCGGTAGCGCAACGGCCGGTCCAGATCATCGAGTCCGGTCCGGCCGCCGGGGTCACCGCGGTGCAGAAGCTCGCACAGCTGATCGGACTGTCCACAGTGGTCGCTTTCGACATGGGCGGAACCACCGCGAAGGCCTCGCTGATCGAGCACGGGGAACCGTTCGTCTCGGCGGACTACGAGGTCGGCGGCGGAATGAACGTGGCGCGCGGGCTCAGTTCCGGGGCCGGCTACCCGGTGCGGGCTCCGTCGATCGACATCGCCGAGGTCGGTTCCGGCGGCGGGAGCATCATTTCCGTCGACGCCGCTGGCGCGCTCCACGTCGGGCCGGCGAGTGCCGGGTCACGGCCGGGGCCGGCCTGCTATGGCCAGGGCGGCGAGTTGCCGACCCTCACGGATGCCAACGTCACGCTTGGATATCTCAGTCCGCAGTCCCTTGCCGGCGGCCGCGTCGCGATCCACCCGGACCTGGCGGAAAAGGCACTGTCCACAGTGGCCGAACAGCTCGGCGATGACATCCCAGGAGCCGCACGCGGGGCATATCAGGTCGCCGTCTCTAGTATGACAACCGCGGTCAAAGCGGTGACCAGCGAACGGGGCAGGGATCCGCGAGAGGCCACGATGGTCGCATTCGGCGGCGCGGGTCCGCTGTACGCCGCAGCGCTGGCGCGTGAACTGGGCATCGACACCGTGCTCGTACCGGTGCATCCCGGGCTTTTCAGCAGTCTCGGGCTGCTCGTCGCCGATACAGAGCGACACGAACTCGCGCCATACCGCCCCGAATTCGCTGAGATATCAGCGCTCGCCAGGGAATTCGCGCGACTGTCCGAAAAGGTGCGAGAAGAACTCGGCGAGGACGCGATCGTGGACCGGCTGCTGGACATGCGCTACCGCGGACAGCGATTCGAGCTGCGGATCCAGGTTCCCGAGGGAGAACTCACCGAGGATCTGCTCGCCGAGACCCGCGCCCGGTTCCACGCCGAACACAAGCGCACCTACGGCCGCGCGGGCACCGACGACCTCGTCGAGCCGGTCAACCTTCGCGTGCGCGGCAGGCAACCTACTCCAGTGTCCATTTCGGACGTACTGGCCCTGCCGGAAACCGAAAGCACCACACCGGCGATCCGCGAATGCCGTTTCGCCGAAACGGTTTCCGCCCCCGTCCTCACCCGCTCCGCACTCGGCTCCGAGCCGGCGGAAGGGCCGATGATCATCGAAGACATGGACGCCACCACGCTCGTCCCGCCCGGCGCGCAGGCGCACCGCGACCGGTTCAACAACATCGTGATCACCTGGAGTGCCGCATGATCCGCGACGCCGTGACGTTCGAAGTCTTCCGCAACGCCGTCACCGGGATCGCCGACGAAATGGCGATCACCATCCTGCGCACCGCGCATTCGCAGCTGGTCGCGTCCAGCATGGACTTCTCCGCCGCGCTGTGCGACGCCCGCGGCCGGGTGATCGCCCAAGCGAACACTCTGCCGGTGCATCTCGGGTCCATTCCGGACGCGATGGAAGCGATCTTCGCCGAATTCGGCGATGCGGTCCGGCCCGGCGACCTCTACCTGCTCAACGACCCGTCTCTGGGCGGCATGCACCTGCCGGACATCTTCGCGGTTTCGCCGGTGTTCACGGGAGAAACACTGCTCGGCTTCGCGGTCACCGTCGTCAACCACACCGACGTCGGCGGCTGGGCGGCCGGGTCGATGGCAGTCCAGTCAACTAATATCTTTGCCGAAGGAATTCAGATCCCACCGTCACGGCTGATCGACGCTGGCACCACGAACGAAACCTTCCTGCGAGTACTGCTGCGCAACGTCCGCGAGCCCGAACTCTTGCGTGGCGATCTGGAATCTCAGCTGGCCGCCTGCCACACCGGGGCCGAAGGGCTGCGCGACCTCGCCGCCCGCCACGGCACCGACCGACTCGCCGAGCTTATCGACGAACTGCTCGACTACTCCGAAACACTCCTGCGCGCCGCGCTCGCCGAAGCCGTCCCCGGCACTTACGAGTTCACCGATCACATCGATGACGACGGCCTCGGCTCCGGGCCGATCCCGATCCGGGTCAAGGCGACGCTGTCGGAGTCCGGCATCGAACTCGACTTCACCGGTTCCTCGCCGCAGGTCGGCTCCGCGCTCAACGCGACCGCATCGTTCACCCGCTCCGCCGCTTACGCCGCGCTGCAAGGCGTCCTCGCCTCGGACATCCCGGCGAACAGCGGCTTCTACCGGCCGTTCAGCTTCGTCATCCCGGAAGCGTCCATCCTCAATGGACAGCGCCCGGCCGCGCGCGGGGCCCGCGGGCTGGTCGGTTTCCGGATCATCGACGCGGTGCTCGGCGCGCTCGCGCCGGTGTTCCCGGACCGCGTGCCCGCCGCGGGCGAGGGCGGTCCGGACGGCATCGCGATCGGGCTCGTGGGAGCGGACGGCGAATCGATGGTGCTGTGGGATCCGCTCGCCGGTGCGTGGGGCGCCCGGCCCGACCGCGACGGCGTCGACGGGATCAGCTCGCTGGGCGCGAACCTGACCAACACCCCGGTCGAGGAACTCGAACGCTCCGGTCACCTCCGCATCGACGGCTACGGCTACCTGCCCGACAGCGGCGGCGCGGGACGCTGGCGCGGCGGGCTCGCGACGTTCCGCGACATGACGCTGCTGGCTCCCGAGGCCAGCGTGCAGATCCGGTCCGACCGGCGGAAATTCCTGCCGTACGGGCTGGCTGGCGGTGCGCCGGGGACGCCGTCGCTCAACGTCCTCGACCAAGGCGGGCCGGACGAACGCGTGCTGGAGTCCAAACCGCATTTCACCATGACCGCCGGGTCCCGGCACCGGCATGTGACCGCAGGCGGGGGCGGTCATGGGCATCCGTTCGGCCGTGAACCGGAGCGGGTGCTCGAAGACGTCCTGGACGGCAAGGTCACCCGCGAGGGGGCCGAACGGGACTACGGCGTCGTCATCGCCGACGGGGGGATCGACCTGGCCGCTACCGCCGCCGCACGCGGCGGGGCGCGCTGACGCACCACCACTCCCATTCCCCGACAGATCGGACTTCGCCATGAGTTCCCATGTCGCCGCCGGCCGGAGCACTGTCGCTCCGCGCACGTGGCGGAAAGCGGGCATCCGGATCATCCCGCTGGTCGGTCTCGCCTACGTGGCCAGCTACATCGACCGCGCCAACGTCGGCTACCTCGCCGCCCCGATGTCGCGCGACCTGCACCTGAGCACCGGCCAGATCGGGCTCGCCGCCGGGCTGTTCTTCATCGGCTACATCCTCGTCGAGGTGCCGAGCAACCTGGCGCTGCGGCGGTTCGGCGCGCGGAAGTGGATCGCGCGCATCATGATCACCTGGGGCCTGGTCACCGCGGCGACCGCGGCGGTGAACTCGGCCGCGACGCTCTATCTGGCCCGGCTTCTGCTCGGGTTCGCCGAGGCCGGGCTCGCCGCGGGCATCCTGCTCTACCTGACGCTGTGGTTCCCGCGCCGCCAGCGGTCCTGGGCGTTGTCGGCGTTCTTCCTGATGACCCCGGTGGCGTCGATCATCGGCTCGCCGCTGGCCGCCGCGCTGCTCGAATGGGGCCAGCAGCTGTTCGGCATCGCGGGATGGCGGTCGCTGTTCCTGGTCGAGGGCCTGCTGACGGTGGTGGTCAGCATCCTGGTCTTCGTCTTCCTTCCGGACCGCCCGGCCACCGCGCGCTGGCTCGACGACGAGGAAAAGGCCGCGATCGAGGCGACGCTGGCCGCGGAAGCCGAAGAACACCGGGCCCACGGCGCGCTTTCCGGACTGCGCGAGGCGCTGACCAGCCGCCGGGTCTGGATCATGGCCGTGACGTGGTTCGCCATCGCGTTCGGGCTCTACCCGCTCCAGTTCTTCCTGCCGACGATGCTGCGGTCCATCACGCACACCATCGGCAGCGCCGGAGATGTCAGCAGCGTTCTGTTGTCCGCGATCCCGTACGCGGTGGCATTGCTGGCGCTGCTGGTGTGGGCTCGGTTCGCGGCTCGGCGTACCGCAGTCGCTGCCACTGCCATACCAATGGCGCTCGGTATTGTCGGCCTGCTGCTCGCGACGTTCACCAGCAGCGGCACGCTGTTCGTGATCGCGGTCTGCCTGAGCGTCTCCGGGATTCTCACCGCGATGCCGCAGTTCTGGCGCATCCCGGCCATCGGGCTGACCGGCGCAGCCGCCGCGTCCGGGATCGCGCTGATCAACTCGGTCAGCAACCTCAGCGGATTCCTCGGCCCGTACTTCACCGGGGCGGTCGCGTCGGCGACCGGGAGTTTCACCTATGCGCTGCTGGCGATCGCGATCATCATGACGGCAGGACTCACCGCCCTGCTCACCACGGGGCGGCGGATGGAACGACTGGACGGGAACCTTTCATGACCACTGCACTGATCGTCGGCGACCTCCAGCGGGGCATCACGGACGGCTACCCGTTCGCCCGCCAGGTGGTGCCTCCGCTCACCGCCCTCCTGCCGCGGGCCAGGGAAGCCGGCGTGCTCGTCGTGTTCGTGCACTTCGCCATGCGGGACAATGGAACCGATCTGCCCGACGGTGCGCTGTACCGGTCGTTCTTCGACGCCGGGGACGCTTTCCACGAAGGTGCGCCAGGCACCGAATTGACGTTGCCAGTCTCCAAAGAGGACGTTGTCGTCTTGAAACGCCGGGCCAGCGCATTCGCGGGCACGGACCTCGACCTGGTGCTTCGCGCTCGAGGTGTCCGCGAGGTCGCGATCTCTGGTGTAGCGACCAGTGCGATGGTCACCGCCACGTGCTACGACGCGGCGGATCGCGGTTACCAGGTGACAGTGCTGCGCGACGGATGCGCCGACGGCGACCAAGCCGTCAACGACTTCTTGCTGGACAAGGTCTTTCCCAGCCGGGGATTCGAGGTCGTGTCCTGTGCCGAGTGGATCGAGGGCACCGCGTGAACACCGCGTTGCTGGACCGGCTCCGCACCGGACTGGAGAGCCGCCAGCTCAGACGCGACCTGGTGGTTTCCGGTCCCCAAGGGCCGACGCTGAGTGTGGACGGCGAGGTCTTGGTCAACCTCGCTTCCAACGACTACCTCGGTCTCGCTGAGTCTCCGGAAGTCCTTGCCGCGGCGGAAGAAGCGATGCGCGACCAAGGACTCGGTGTAGCCGCTGGCCGGGTGCTCTGCGGCACCCGGAGCGTCCACAGTGAACTCGAAGCAGCCATCGCCGAACTGGTCGGCACTGAGGACGCGGTGCTGTACGGCTCGTGCTTCGACGCGAATCTCGGCGTCTTCGCTGCCCTGCTCGGCCCGGACGACGTCATCCTCAGCGACTCGCTCAACCACGCCAGCCTGATCGACGGCATCCGGCTGTCGCAGGCTCAACGACGCGTGTACCCCCACTCAGATCTCACTGAGCTGGAGCGATATCTCAACGAGAGCATGAACGCACGGCACCGGCTGATCGTGACCGACGGCGTGTTCAGCATGGACGGCGACCTCGCCGCGCTCCCCCAGCTCACCGAACTGGCGCGACGGTACGACGCGGTGCTGCTGGTCGACGATTCGCACGCGACCGGGGTGCTCGGCGGCGGCACCGCCCAGCACTTCGGGCTGGCCGGCGAGGTCGACCTGGTGACCGGAACGCTCGGGAAAGCGCTCGGCGGCGCGGCCGGAGGCTTCGTCGCCGGGGCGCGCACGGTCACCGAAACCCTCCGCCAGGTTTCGCGGCCGTATATCTTCACCAACGCGATGGCACCTCCGCTGGCGGCCGCCGCGCTGACCGCGATCCGGCTAGCCACCAGCCGTCCGGAGCTGCGGGAACGATTGTCCACCAACACTTCCTGGCTCCGCGGCGCGCTGACAGATCTCGGGTACGAGGTGTTGCCGGGCGAACACCCGATCATCCCGGTGATGCTGCGCGGCGCAACGCTCGCCGTTGATATGGCAGCAGAGCTGCGGCGCGAAGGCGTCCTCGTCTTCGCCCTCTCGCATCCGGTCGTCCCAGCCGGTGAAGAACGGATCCGCGTGCAGGTCTCGGCTTCGCACACACCGGAACACCTCGACCGAACAGTCGCCGCGTTCGGCCGGGTACGCGACCTGGTGGCGGCCGCATGAGCACCGACGAAAACTTCCGCGCCCCGACCAGCGCCGACAGCCGCGAACTCGCCGGCCGCGTCGCGATCGTGACCGGCGGCGCGAGCGGCATGGGACTGGCCACAGTGCACGCGCTGGCCAGCCGGGGCGCGACCGTGGCGGTGTTCGATTCGACCGCGCGAGACGCCGAAGAACTGGCGGTCACGCTGGCAGTTCCGGCGGAACGGATCCAGTCGATCGCGCTGGACGTCACGGACGCCGATCGGGTCAGCCGCGCGTTCGACGCGGTGCTGGCCGACCAGGCCCGGCTGGACATCCTGGTGAACGCGGCGGGAATCGCGCCACCGACGGCGTTTGAAGATATCACCGAAGCCGAGTGGAATCGCGTCCTCGCGGTCAACGTGCACGGGACTTTCCTGTGCTGCCAGCGAGCAGTGCCCGCGATGCGGTCCGGCGGCTGGGGCAGGATCGTCAATTTCTCCTCCACCGCAGGGAAGACGATCAGTACCGCGGGCGGCGCGCACTACACGACGGCCAAGCACGGCGTCCTCGGCCTCACCCGGCACCTCGCGAAGAACTACGGGCCGGACGGGATCACGGTCAACGCCGTCTGTCCCGGCTTGATCGACACGCCGATGGTCCGCGGCCTGCTTTCCGCGGCGGCGCTCAGCGAAGCCACCCAATCGTTCCCGGTGCCGCGCGCCGGGCTGCCCTGGGAGGTGGCGGAACTCGTCGCCTTCCTCGCGTCCGACCGGGCGGCCTACATCACCGGCGCCGCGATCGACATCAACGGCGGCGACCTCATCGCCTGAGCTTCACCGCCGAAGACCAGACCAGCGGCACCGGAGCCCGGTGCCGCCCGCAACCCTGACCAGAAGGCGAGTTCCCTCGTGCACCCCATCATCCGACACCGCATCGGCGGCCGGGAAACCACCGGTCATTCGACCCGGACCGCGCCGGTGTGGAACCCCGCGACCGGCGCGCGCCAGGCCAGCGTGCTGCTCGCCGAACCCGCCGACGTCAACGCGGCGGTGCAAGCCGCGCGCATCGCGCTGCCGGACTGGGCCGACACCTCGGTCATGCGCCGGTCGCGGCTCATGTTCGCGTTCCGCAACCTCGTCGAGAAACACCTCGGCGATCTGGCCCGGATCGTTTCCGCCGAACACGGCAAGGTTTTCGAGGACGCGAAAGGCGAACTCGTCCGCGGCCTGGAGGTGATCGATTTCGCCTGCGGCATCCCGCAACTGCTCAAAGGCGAGTACTCGGACCAGGTCTCGACCGGCGTCGACCTGTTTTCGTTCCGGCAGCCGCTCGGCGTGTGCGCGGGCATCACGCCGTTCAATTTCCCCGCCATGGTCCCGATGTGGATGCACCCGATCGCCATCGCGACCGGAAACACCTTCGTGCTCAAACCGTCCGAACGCGACCCTTCCTCGGCCAATTTCATCGCCGAACTGTACGCCGAAGCAGGATTGCCCGACGGCGTTTTCAACGTCGTGCATGGCGACAAGGTCGCGGTGGACGCGTTGCTGGACCATCCGGATGTCGCCGCGGTGTCCTTCGTCGGCTCGACCCCGATCGCGCGGTACGTGCACGAACGCGCGACCGCGAACGGCAAGCGCGTGCAGGCGCTCGGCGGCGCGAAGAACCACGCTGTCGTACTGCCCGACGCCGATCTCGAAAACGCTGCCGAACACCTGGTTTCCGCCGCGTACGGATCGGCGGGCCAGCGTTGCATGGCGATTTCCGTCGCGGTCGCGGTCGGTGACGTGGCCGAGCCTCTGGTCAAGCTGATCGGCGAGAAGGCACAGTCGATTAAGGTCGGTCCGGGGCTGACACCAGGATCCGAAATGGGACCGGTGATATCGCCGGAAGCACTCGACCGTGTCCGGGGCTACATCGACGCCGGGGTCGCCGCGGGTGCCGAACTCGTGGTCGACGGGCGGGACGTCACCGCCGAGGATGGCGGGTTCTTCGTGGGCCCCACGCTTTTCGACGGCGTGACCCCCGAAATGACCGTCTACCGCGAGGAAATCTTCGGGCCGGTGCTCGTGGTCGTTCGCGTTGCTTCGCTAACGGAGGCGATCGAGCTGATCAACGCGAGCGAATGGGCCAACGGCACCGCTGTGTTCACCGGCAGCGGCCGGGCGGCCCGGCAATTCCAGCGGTCGGTACAGGTGGGAATGATCGGCGTGAACGTGCCGATCCCGGTGCCGATGGCGTTTTATTCCTTCGGCGGCTGGAAGCAGTCCCTGTTCGGCGCGCACCACATGCACGGCCCCGAAGGCGTCGCCTTCTACACCCGGGCCAAGGCTGTGACCAGCCGCTGGCCGGAGTCGCCGGAGGAAGCGAGCCTGCACTTCCCGACGGCGGTCTGACCGGTGCGCGGCCCGGGAAAATCGCTTTCCCCGGGCCGCATCGGTCACCTCAGCGGGATTTCGATGTTCGCCCTGCTGACCGACGTGCTCTTGGTCAGCACCTGGAGCACGTCGCGGCGCACCCGCTCGCACCGGGCCAGCATCGAGGAGCGCGCTGCCTGTTCGTCCCGGTCGCACAGGCTCTCGAAGATCGCCTGCAGCTCACCCGGCGGGCTCGCGACGTCCGGGGCCATCATCAGCACCAGCCGCAGCACCCGCTCCAATTCGTCGAGCACGTCGACGAGCGCTTTGACGAGCCGGTTGTTGCCGCTGAAATGGGCCATGATGGCCTCGAATTCGATCCCGACCGGCAGCCAGTCGTCGAGTTTCGTTTCGCCCGCCACGTATCTGGCCGAGATTTCCGACAGGATTCCGAGCCGGTCGAGCGCCGCCGCCGAGACGCCGTTGCGCGCCGCCTCGGCAGCCGCCTCGGCGGCCAGCAGCGACCGCAGGCCGCACAGATCGTCGGTGTCCTGCAACGTGATCGAGCTGACGAGATAGCCCGCGCGCGGAAGTGCGCTGACCAGCCCGTCCCGCCGCAGCCGAGCCAGCGCTTCGCGCACCGGCGTCTTGCTGATCTGCCACTGCTGCGCGAGCGACGTCTCGGTGAAACTGCTGCCTGGCGGCAACGTCAGATCGATGATCTGGCGCCGGATCGCCCGGTACGCCTGGCTGGTCCGGTCGAGGCCGGATTCGTCCATGCCGACCAGCAGCAACGCGGGAATGTGCGCGGGACTGGCGAGGACGGTGTGGATGTCGGACACCTTTTCAGAATACCAGTACCGGCGGTTGATATAGCACGCGGACATCTCTAGGCACCTCCAAAGATATCTACTATTGCTACTGATATCTCAGTGTGCGAAGCTGGTTTCATGCCGCGAAGCAACTCGACCCCCTGGGTTCTCCCCGCTTCCCGCGACGTCCCGGCGCTGGGCGCGATGAGCGCCCGCGACCGGGCCCGCCGGACCGGGGTCCGGATGCTCCCGCTCGTGGGCGCCCCGGTCCTGCCAATGCCCGAGCACGTGCGCGAGGCCGTCCGGCAGGCGATGGACAAACCCGACCCGCGCGACAGCCGGGGCCTTCCCGAACTCCGGTCGGCCATCGCCGCGGAACTCGGCCCGGGCATCGACCCCGAACGCAGGCTGCTGGTGACGCACGGCGCGCAGCACGGGCTTTCCCTCGTGCTGCGGACCGTCCTCGAACCCGGCGACGAGGTGATCGTGCCGACCCCGGCGTATTTCTTCGACGGAGCGATCCGCGAATCCGGTGCGGTGCCCGCGTACGTCCCGTCCCGAGAGGGCTGGGCCTTCGATCTCGACGGCATGGCCGCCGCGGTCACCCCGCGCAGCCGTGCCGTTCTCCTGTGCAATCCGGTCAATCCCACCGGCTACCTCCCCGATGCCGCAACGATCGCCGCGGTGGCCGGCCTCGCCGCCCGCCACGGCCTTGTCGTGATCTCCGATGATTCGTGGCGGCATTTCGCCTTCGATCGGAACGAACACCATCCGATCGAGGGAATGGCCGGGGAATGGCCGCATCTGATCACCGTCACCAGCCTCAGCAAGTACTACGCGCTGGCCACCTGGCGGCTCGGCTATGTGCTGGCTCCGCCGGAAATCGTTGACTCGATGGAACGCCGCCTGCAATGGGAAGCCGTGTGCTGCGGCGCGGTCCCGCAGCACGCCGCGGTCGCCACCCTCACCGGCCCGCGCGAATGGCTCGACCGCGAACTCGCGACGTACCAGCGAAAACGCGATCTCGTGTGCGACGGCATCGCGGCCAGCGGGCTTCCCGCCCCGGTGCGCCCCGGCGGCGGCGCGTTCCTGCTCGCCGACTGCGGCCGGCTGGGCGACACCCCGGAAGACATCGACCGAGCCTTGCTGCGCAACGGAATCACCGCGATCCGCGGCGCCGACCTGCACGCCCCGGACACCCACGTCCGGCTCACCTTCGGCGCACCGGAACCGGTGCTGGAAGAGCTGGTCAGCGGGGTGAAACACGCCCTGCTCCAGGCATAGCCGAACCGGTTTCGCGACTCCGGGGTAGTCCGCTACTCTCGGTATGGCATCTATCACCGTGTCAACACGCGGGAGGTACGCGTCGTGACCGACGCCGTCAACGCACCGCCGGGGGTCAACCCGAACCAGTCGAGCGCCGCCCGCGTTTACGACTATCTGCTGGGCGGGAAAGACAATTACGAGATCGACCGGCAGGTCGCCAGGGAAGCCGCCCGGGTGATGCCGGACATCGCGGAAACCGCGCGGGTCAACCGGCACCTGATGACCCGGGTCTGCCGGTTCCTCGCCTACCACGCGGGAATCCGCCAGTACATCGACTGCGGTTCCGGCATGCCGACCTCGGAGAACGTGCACCAGATCGTCCAGCGGGCCGACCCGCAGGCGAAAGTCGTCTACGTCGACTACGACCCGGTGGTGGCCAGCCACGGACGGGCTTTGCTCGACGAAAACGAATTCACCGAATACATCCAGGCCGATTTCTTCGACCCGCCGAGCATTCTCGACCACCCGACGGTCACCGAGCACCTCGACTGGAGCCAGCCGATCGCGGTGCTGTTCCTGCTGGCCCTGCACCACCAGACCGGCGACCGCGATCTTCCGGGAAAGGTGACGAAGGAATTCATCGACCGGCTTCCGTCCGGTTCGTACGTGGCGATCTCGCACCTGCTCGACGCCCACGACGGCTCCGAGGACGACGAAGTCGTGCAGGGGATCGTCGAGTCGGTCCACAACGGGTCGATGAAGGACGTCTCGTCCCGCACCCGCGCCGAGATCAAGGCGCTGTTCCACGATCTGGAGCTGATCCCGAGCGGACCGAACAAACCGGCGGAAATCGTGCCGGTGGTCGAATGGTGGCCGGACGGCCCGCTGCTGGGCGAACCGACGGTCGCGCAGCGGATCGTGGCGATCGGGGTCGCGCGGAAACCCTGACCGCACAAGAGGTTTTGCCACTGCGGGCCGGTGTCCCGGTCAGGCTTGCCGCCTGGCAGGAACACCGGCCCGCAGTGACATATCACCCGAAGCGCGTGCGAAAACCCCTGCCGCACCACAACTTCACGCCGCGACCGGCACCGGTTCCTTCTCCTTCGCCGCCGGGGAACGCCGCAGCGCGACCATCCCCACCACCGCGAACACCACCACGATCGCCGCACCGATCCCGGCCACCGTGTGCAGTCCCGAGCTGAACGCTTCCCGCGCGGTCGCCAGCAATTGCTCCCCCATCGCACCGGGCAGCGTTGCCGATGCTTCGGCCGCACCGGCCATGCTGTCGGTCGCCTGGGCGGCCGCCGCCGCGGGCACGTGAGCCGGGACCGCGATCTGGCCGCGATACACCGCCGTCGCGACGCTGCCGAACACCGCGATCCCCATGGCGATCCCGAATTCCGCACTCGTCTCCGACATCGCCGACGCCGCGCCAGCCCGCTGCGGCGGGACCGAACCGACCACCATTTCGGTGCACAGCACGCCCTGCGGCCCCATCCCGAAGCTGGCGATCGCCATGCCCAGCACCACGAACGTCACGCCGCCGGCACCACTGGCGAATGTGAACAACACGATTCCCGCCGCCGCCACCAGCATTCCGAAGCCCAGCACGAATTCCGGACGGAACCGGCGCGCCAGCCGCGGCGCGATCAGCGATCCGGCGACCACCGCGAGCGCCTGCGGCACCAGCAGCAACCCGGCGGCCACCGTGCTCAGCCCGGCGACCAGCTGCAGGTACTGGCTGACCAGCAGGAACACGCCGCCCATGGTGACCGCGCCGACCAGCATGATCGCCACCGCCGCGCTGAACGCGCGCACCCGGAACAACTGGAGGTCCAGCAGCGGGTGTTCCAGCCCGCGCTGCCGCCGGACGAACACCGCGCCGACGCCGAGGCCCGCGAGGAGGACGGCGATTTCGGTCAGGGACAAGCCGTTTTTGGCGATTTCCTTGAGCGCGTAGATGACCGGCAGGATCGCGGCGAGCGACAGTCCGACGCTGGCGAGGTCGAGGCGTCCGGCGGAGGCGTCGCGGTACTCCGGCAGCAGCTTCGGCGCGGTCGCGAGCAGCAGGATCATCACCGGCACGCCCATCAGGAACACCGAACCCCAGCGGAAATGCGCCAGCAGGAACCCGCCCGCGACCGGCCCGACCACCATGCCGCCCATGAAGCAGCTCATCCACACCGCGATCGCGGTGCCGCGCTGTTTGGCGTCCGGGAACATGTTGCTGATCAACGCGAGCGTCGACGGCATGAGCGTCGCCCCGGCGATCCCGAGCACGGCGCGCGCGGCGATCAGCATTTCCGGGCTGGTCGAGAACGCCGCCGCGACCGACGCGAGCCCGAACGCCCCGCCGCCGATCATCAGCAGCTTCCGCCTGCCGATCCGATCGCCGAGGGTCCCCATCGTGACGAGGAACCCGGCGATCATGAAGCCGTAGATGTCGATGATCCACAGCAATTGCGTCGCCGAGGGCCGCAGATCCGCGGCGAGGTGCGGAACCGCGAGGTGCAGCACGCTCATGTCCAGCGACAACAGCACGGTCGGCAGGGCCAGCACCGCCAGGCCCAGCCACTCGCGTCGTCCGGCACTCATTTCGTTCTCCCCTGGTCACTTTCCGGTCGTCTCACTCAAGCGACGATCGGGGTGCGCGCGGATCGACATCGCGGGGAAAACTTTCTTCGCGCGGGTTGATACAGCAGGTCGGGAGGCTGGTCAGCCAGGTGTTCGGCGAGACCGCTTGAGGCGCCTTGGCTGGGTGGCAGCTTCAGGTGACGTCGTCTCGTACCAGCCGCATCAGGCCACCGCGTAGTCCCCGAGCGAGGGTTCCAGCAAGTCGAACGCCTGCGTGGCCTCGGCGGCGACCGTTTCCGCGACCTCGTCGACCGGCCGTCCGGCCAGGGTCAGCTCCTCGATCCGCTGGAACAGCAGGTGGTGCACCGCCCCTAGCAGCCCGGCCGCGGTCCGGACGGTGAGGTCCGACCGGGAGCTGCCCACCGCGTCCGCCAGCGCGTCCGCCAAGGCCCGTTCGCGCTGTTCGTGCAGGCCGCGCAGGCAGGCGGACAACGTCGGGCTGTCGGCGATCATCCGGCTGAACTCCAGGCCCGCGAAGCCGATCACCGGATCCTTCGCCGCGACCGCGGCCTCGAACGCCCGCCGCAGCGCCGCGAGCGCGGACTCCCCGGGTTTCCGCGCCGACACGGCGTCCGCCAGGGTCGCGACGAATTCGTCCTGGTGGTCCAGGACTAGGTCTTCCTTGCGGGCGAAGTAGTTGGTCACCGTCTTCTTCGCGACCCGCGCGGCCGCCGCGACCTGGGCGATCGTCGTCTCTTCGAAGCCCTGCTCCAGAAACAGCCGCGTCGCGTGGTCGGAGATCAGCTGGCGCGTCTCCTGCTTCTTGGCTTCCCGCAGGCCTAGCTCGCTCAAAAAATTTACCTCCGACGTAATTTTACCTTGACACCCTTCTGGCGTCTCGGCATACTTTTACTACCGACGTAAATATAGCCCGAAGGAGAACCTCTTGTCGATCGCCGCTCTCCCGTCGCTCGCGGACCAGGCCGACCACCTGATCGCGCTGGGGGTGCCCGAGATCGCCCGGCTTTCCGCCGATGACCTGCGTACTTTCGCCAAGGACCACAACGACGCGGACGGTGCGCTGCTGGCGATCCGCCCGGATCGCGCTCCGGCGTCGGCGCTCGCGCCACTGCTGCGCCGCGAAGGCAAAGCCGGGTTCGTCGTCGTCGACATGCCGGACGTCGACCAGTTCGCACCGCGCGACATCGACCTGCCCGACTCGCCGCTGTACCTCGTGACCAGGATTGACCGCGGTGACGAGATGGCCAACTGGAGTCCCGAGGAAGCCCTGCCCGCGATCACGAAAGCCGGGCGCAGTCCGCTGCTGCTGACCGAGGGGATCCACTGGGTGCTGCAGCAGCCGTCCGTGCTCGAGCGCAACCATTGCTTCATGACCATCGGCTCCCGGCTGCGCAAGGAGAACGGCAAGTTCGACGCGCGCACGCCGGCGCTGTGGATCAGCAACGGCACTGGCCGCGACGGCAGCGAGCACCGCAACGCCCCGAAGGTAGGCTGGTGCTGGTGGGGCAACCGGCACACCTGGCTGAGTTTCGGGTCCGCCACCGGCCGCCGTTGAGATACCATCGCCACACCAAGGAGATCTCCCATTTTCCCTGATCCGAACGTCCTGCACCCGATGCCCGGACAGCCGCGCGTGGTGCTGTTGAAACCGCTGGTCACCTCGCCGCTGATCGACGTCGGCGAGTTCTCCTACTACGACGACCCGGACGAGCCGACCGCTTTCGAGACCCGCAACGTGCTGTACCACTACGGGCCCGAGCGGCTCGTGATCGGCAAGTATTGCGCACTCGGCACGGGCGTGCGGTTCATCATGAACGGCGCGAACCACCGGATGGACGGGCCGTCGACGTTCCCGTTCCCCATCATGGGCGGCGACTGGGCCGAGCACTTCGACGTCATCACCGGCCTGCCCGGCCGCGGCGACACAGTGCTGGGCAACGACGTCTGGCTCGGCTACCGGGCGATGGTCATGCCGGGCGTCCGCATCGGGCACGGCGCGGTCGTCGCGTCCGGGGCCGTCGTGGTCGACGACGTGCCGGACTACGGCATCGTCGGCGGCAACCCCGCCAAGCTGATCCGTCGCCGGTACAGCGACGAGGACGTCGAACGGCTGCTGGCGATCGCTTGGTGGGACTGGCCGCTGGACCACCTCACCCGGCACGTCCGCACAGTGATGTCCGGCAGTGTCGACGAACTGGCGAAAGCCGCGGCCGAACTGGGCTGACTCGGTAACGTGGCAGACGTGCCGAGTGAGATACCAGAGGAAGTCCGCCGAAGCACCACTCTGTTTCTGTCCACAGTGGACCGGGCCGCGCCAGGTTTGCTGACCGGTTTTTACCTGGTCGGCTCGGTCTGCTTCGGCGACTTCCACGCCCGCGGTGCCGGACGCGGGCGGCTGAGCACAGGCAGCGACATCGATTTCGTCGCGGTCGCTGACAGACGTCTTGAGCCTGGTGAGATCTCAGCGCTGGGGCAGGCGCATGCCACCACGGTGGCCCGGTTCCCGAAGCCGCATTTCGACGGAGCCGTACTGACCTGGTCTGACCTCGCCACCGGACCAGATGGCTGTCCGGACGTTCCGTGCGCGCAAGAAAACCGGTTCACCGCGGCGGGCCGGGACGGCCTCAACCCGGTGACCTTCTGCGAACTCGCCAGGCACGGGATCGCGCTGCGCGGGCCCGAACCGTCCACCTTGGACGTCTGGGCGGATCGGGATGCCTTGCGCGAGTTCACAGTCGGCAACCTGAGCAGCTATTGGCGGCCTTGGTGGGAGAAGAACCGCCGGACCAGCGCGTTGTCGCTCGCGATCGGAATGAGTCCGTGGTTCCCGGTGTGGGCGGTGCTCGGAGTGAGCCGCCTGCACCATCTGCTGGCTACCGGGGAATTGACGTCCAAATGCGGTGCGGGCCGTTATGCGGCAAGGGAATTCGACTCGCGATGGCATCGCATCATCGCCGAGAGCTTGAGCCTGCGCACCGGAGGCGCGGAGGGTCGTCGCAGCTACCGTAATCCCTTTGCTCGGCGACGCGACACTCTCGCGTTCCTGGACGCCACCATCGACGACGCGCTCGCCCTGGCGTAATTGGAGGCACGCCCGGGTTGACCTTCAAGCTGCTTGAAGCCCGATGATGGGCAGGTGTCCACCTCCGACCTGCTGACCATCGGCGCGTTTGCCCGCCGCTGCGGCCTCACCGCCAGCGCGCTGCGCTTCTACGCCGATTGCGGCCTCATGCGGCCAATCCGGGTCGACGAGGAATCCGGCTACCGCTATTACTCCCCCGACCAGGTCTCGACCGCGCTGCTCGTCCGGCGCTTGCGGGAAATCGGCCTGCCGCTGGAGCGGGTCAGCGCGGTCCTCGCCGCCAAGCCCGCCGAGGCGATGCGAATCATCGACGATCACGTCGCCGGGTTGGTATCTCAGGTGCAGCAGGCGCGGGAAACCGCTGCGACGGTGAAGGCCACTCTGGATTCTGCCGCACTGACACCGTCAGTCCAGGTCACCGGCCCGGTGTTCACCGCTGCCGTCGAGCAAGTGCTGACCGCGACGACGCAGGACTTTCCGGTGCTCAACGGCGTGCACCTGGAAGTCTCTCCCGAGGCGATCGTGCTCACCGCCACCGACCGGTACCGGCTGTCGACCCGCACGCTGCGGCCAGCCGAACCGAGCGAGTCAGCCTGGACCGCGACCGTCCATGCCGACGAACTGCGGCTCGCGATGCCGTGGACGCGCCGTCAGCACGAACTGCGGCTGAGCGTTCGTGCCGAGGAGATCTGCTTCCAGGGCGACGAGGGGGCGGTACGAACCTGTCGCACGCTTGCCGAGGACTTCCCCGACTACCGGCTGATGCTCGCGTCTCTGCCAGAAGTCCTTACGCGGGCGGTGATATCTCGCAACGCGCTCGTGGCATGTCTGGAGCGCCACTACTCCCCGCAGATCCGGCTGGACCTCTCCGCCACCACAGTGACGATAGGCGGCGAAACCATCCCCGCGGACGTCACCGGGCCGCCGATCACGCTCGCCTTCGCCGTCAGCACCCTGCACCCGGCGATCAGCACCGCCGTCGGCCCGGACGTGATGCTGGACGTCGCGGGCCCGCACCTGCCGGTCGTCGTGCGCTCCGCCGACGACGGCGACCTGACCACTCTTGCCATGCCAGTGAAAGGAAGTACCGGATGACAGACACGATGGCCGAGATCACCGCCGCGGTGACGCAGGGCCGAGCTGGCTCGACGGACGCCGCGCGGACGCGTCTGCAGGAACTGTGGAACGAAATCGGACCGGGCGGGGATCCGTTCCACCGCTGCGTTCTGGCGCACTACCAGGCAGATCTGTTCACTGACCCGGCAGAGGCACTGGTCTGGGATATCAGAGCCCTCGACGCCGCGGCCCTGGTGACCGACGAGGAGGTCGAGGCCCATGACGCCGGGCTTCGCATCGCGGGCTTCTACCCGTCACTGCATCTGAACCTGGCCGACGACTTCCGCCGCTTGGGCTCGTTCTCCGCCGCGGCGGAGCAGGTCGAGGCAGCGCGAAACCGGCAGGACGCACTGGCCGACGATGGCTACGGTGCGATGATCCGGCAGGCGATCGACGGCGTCGCGGAGGCCATCGAACGCCGATCCACCGAACGACGCCCGACGGCTCCCGGGGTTGGATAGCCGGAAAGATGGCTGTCGGGTTGGGGCCGCGCGCGTCGGTGGCCGTCGGCGGGGCCCGGGGTCGAATAGCTGGAACGGGGGCTGTCGGATTGAGGCCGCGCGCGTCGATGGTCGTCGGCGGGTCCGAGACGAACGAGTCCGGGGGGCTCGCCCTGAGGCGGTAGCCCGAAGACCGCCGACCGAGCCGTGTCACCCGATCGGGTAGAAAAATCGCGCGGAGCCGCCCGTTAACCACCAGCTAGCTTTGAGTCGTCCGCGAGTACGGCTCAACCCACGCGGACCACACCATTGCCGAGCATGGCACCACAGCGCCGGACGACATCGCCGAGCGGCTCGGGGCCAGCATCCAGCAGTCGCGCCGATTGCCGCGTGCCCGAGAAGATGCCGATCAACGAGGCCCGGGACGCGGTCCGGCGCGGCCCTGCCAGCCTCAGCCACGGTGACGAATCGATCGAGAAACTGGCTCAACCGCTGGGTTTTTCCGACGACAACGCGTCCCAGCGAGTGTTTCGCCGGTGAACCGGACACTCACCCCGCGACTAACCACCCAGCCCCGAAGCACCACACCCCGAGAAGCGACGAACCCATCGAAAAACCGGCTCAACGCCAACGCTTTCCTCACCCACCAAGCCCCAGCGTCCCGAACGACTACCCCGGCACCTTCAACGCCCGCATCCGCGCATACAACGTCGTCCGCGAAATCCCCAGCGTGCTCGCCGCCCGCACCTTGTTCCCGCCAGCCGATCGCAGTGCCGCGACGATCGCGTTGCGTTCCGCTCGTTCGATCGGGGCCAGCTCGTGCCCCGAAGCGTCCGCCACCAAGGCGGGCGGCAGGTCTCCGGGGCTGATCGCGCCCGCGGACCGTTTGCGGATCGCCTGGCTCAGCACGCCGCGCAGTTCCGGCAGGTTCCCCGGCCAGTCGTACGAGCCGAGGATCCGCAGCGCGCCCGGCGTGATGTTGTGGGTCCGCGCGGCCCCGAGTTCGGCCAGCATTCGCGTCGCGACCTCGGGGAAGTCCGGCCGGTGCGCCAGCGGCAGCAGCTCGACGTTCTCCGCGCACGAGGCGATCAGCGCCCGTTCCGGGCCGGTCAGTCCCTCGCGCGGGCCGGTCGTCAGCACGAGGTGCGGGCCGACGCCGCGGGCGGCGTGGGTGGTGACCAGGTCGACCAGTTCGGCTGGCAGCTGGTCCGCGCCGTCGACGCAGATGCTTCCCGTACCAGCCGAAACAGCGTCGGCGAACCGCGCGGCCCAGGCCGCCGACCCGCCGAGCACCGCTTCCGAGCCGGTCAACGTGACGCACGGTTCCTCGGGCACGCGCAGCCTGGCCTCGGTGGTGCGGCCGCTCCCGGGCGGGCCGGAAATGTGCACGTGCCCGGTCACCGGATCGGGTGCGGCGGCGGCGCGGTGGCGCGACCGCCGGGCCTCGGAAGCGCTCAGCGGGCGGATCTCGACCAGCATTCCGCCGCGAGCGCCGGGCACCGGTTCGGCACGGACGCGGGCACGCTGGCCGGAGCGCAGTTCAGTCGCCATTTCGGACGGTCCGGCCGCCTCGCCCGCCAGGTTCCACAGCAGCGCGACGTCCGCGCCTTCCAGCAGGTCCGCGGCGGCTTGGTTGCACAGCAACAGGTCCGGGCCGATCGCGACCACCGGCCGGGTCGGGCGCGACGCCGCCTGGAACGCGGCCAGCAGCGACCGTTCGGAGACCCGGCTGCCTTCCAGCAGCTGCCGTTCGATCTCCTCGACCGCCTTCGCGACCAGCGGTGCGAGCAGCGGGTTCGCCTGAGCGGCCAGCAGCGTGATGTCGAGCGCGCCCTCCAGCCGGCGCGTGACCGGGTGGAAAATCGGGTGCCCGTAACAGCTGAACCCGCGCAGCGCCTCGGCGTAGTGCTCTTCCCCGTGCACCACGATGCTCGACCGGGTTTCCAGCGCGGTGCCCGGACCGGTGGTCCCGACCTCGTCCTCCAGCAGGCAGGTGCCGACCCCGATGCCCAGCTGATCGAGACAGTTCGCGGCGGCGCGGTCCGCGCTCCACCGGTGGACGAGCTTGCCGTCGTGGTCGACGAGCACAGTGGACATCGCGGTGCCGGCGAGGCGTTCGTCGAGGTCCTCCAGCACCGGCGCGGCCGCCGAAAGCAGCCTGCTGGCCGGGTCGACCTCCTCGCACCGCAGGTCGAGCAGCGCGGTTTCGGGCCGCACCCCGGCGAGCGACGCGCGCCGCCAGGACTGGGCGATCGGTTCCCGCAGCGCGACAGTGCGCGCGGACGTCATCGAGCTCACGCGGATCTCCACCTTCGTTGGTGACGCGCAGCAGGATAACCATCGCTCTCCGCTGACGCTGTACAGAACTTGAACACTCACACCCGGATTCACCCGGCAAGGTGGTCCCTCACCACCACCCGCGTGCACGTGCTGCTTTCCGGCACGCGGTCCTTACCTCGAAAGGGGAATCAGCGTGACTCTCAGTCACTCCGAGCCGGACACCGGGAAGGAGCGCGCGGGCGTTTCCCGGCGCGGGTTCCTCGGGTACGTCGTCGCGGCCGGAACGCTCGTCGTGGCCGCGGACGTCGGGCTCGCCACTCCCGCCTCGGCCGCCGTGCCGTCCGCTCCGCAGCCTCCCGAGCTGTACGACCTCAACGACGCGCTCACCGACGCCGCTCTCCCGACGTCGCAGCTGATCACCGTCACGATCAACAAGGACGGCAGCGCGTCCTTCGAGATTCCGCGCGCCGAAGTCGGCCAGGGCATCACTACTTCGACCGCGATGATCATCGCCGAGGAACTGGATCTGCCGGTCGAGAAGGTGCACGTCACGCTCGCGCCGGCGCGTCCGGAACTGCTGTTCAACCAGCTCACCGGCGGGTCGAACACCACGGTCTCGACCTACACGCCGATCCGCGTCGCCGCCGCGATCGCCAAACAGCAGCTGCTCGAAGCGGCGGCGATCCTGCTCGGCGGCACCGCGGAGCGGTTCATCGTCAAGGGCGGCGTCGTCACCGCGCCGAACGGCAAGACCGCGACCTACGGCGAACTCGCGACCAAGGCCGCGTCCAGCACCACCAAGCAGGTGCAGCTGGATCCGAGCAAGCTCAAGGGCTCCAGCGAGTTCAAGGTGCTCGGCAAGCCGCAGACCCGGCTCGACGCGCTCGACATCGTGACCGGCAAGAAGCAGTTCGCGATGGACCTGGACATCCCCGGCGCGCTGCCGACGATGATCTGCCGTCCGCCGACGCTCAACGGCACGCCGAAGGGCATCCGCAACAAGGCAGACGTGCTGAAGCTGCCCGGGGTCACCGACGTCGCGATCATCCCGACCGGCGTCGCGGTCCGCGCGGAGACGTTCGGCCAGTGCATCGACGGCGTGCGCGCGCTGCAGGTCGACTGGGGCCCCGGCAGCGCCGAGGGCGAGAACGACGAATCCGTGCTCGCCAACCTGCGCCGTGCCGAGCTTCCGCTGGCCGTGCCGAAGGTTCCGGTGCTGGCCAAGACGGTCGAGGCGGATTTCGAATTCATGTTCCGGTCGAGCGCCGCGCTGGAGCCGTACTGCGCGGTCGCGGACGTGCGCGACGGCAGCGCGGAGATCTGGGCCGGGCTGAAATCGCCGATCGTCACCCAGGGCGAGGTCGCGCAGGCGGTCGGCCTGCCGCAGGGCAAGGTGAAGGTGCACGTCATCACCGGCGGCGGTTCCTTCGGGCACAAGCTGTTCGGCAACCACGCCATCGAAGCGGCGCAGGCGTCGAAGGCGTTCGGCAAGCCAGTGCGGCTGATGTGGCACCGCGCCGACGAACCGCGGCAGGGACGGCTGCACCCGATGGCGACGTCGCGGATCCGCGCGACCGTGCTCGCCGGGAACGTGCTCACCTTCGAGCAGCGGCACACCTCGGTCGAGACGTCGTTCCGCCACGGGCTTGGCGAAATGCTCACCTCGGTGGCCACGAAACTCCCGACCGGACTGGGCAATCTCGGCGTGGCCGAGGCGGTTTTCGTGCTGAGCCAGGAAATGCCGTACAACTTCGGCGTCGTCGACCAGACGCTCACCGAAACCGACCAGCGGTTCAACACCGGGTCGATGCGCAACGTCTACTCGCCCGACGTCGGCTGCGCCAACGAGCTGGTGGTCGACATGCTGGCCAAGGCGATGGGCAAGGACCCGTACGACTTCCGGATGGAATTCCTCAAGAACGACAAGGTGAAGGGCGTTCTGCGCAAGGTCGCCGAGGTCGGCGGCTGGGGCAGGAAGATGGCCCCGGGCACCGCACAGGGCATCGCGATCCACAAGGAATACAAGGGTGCGAGCGCCTGCCTGGTGGAAATCGACTGCCGCCCGGAGACGGTGAACCGCAAGGTCCGCGACGGCGTCACCGGCCCGCGCGTGACAAAGGCGGTCATCGCACTCGACGCCGGGCTGGTGATCAATCCGCGCGGCCTCGAAGCGCAGATCATGGGCGGTTTCGCCGACGGGCTGGCGCTGGCGCTCACCAGCAGTGTCCACCTGAAGGACGGGCATTTCCTCGAAGCCAGCTGGGACAACTACTTCTACACCCGGCAGTGGAACATCCCGCAGGACTTCACCGCGATCGCGATGCCGTCCAACGGGGAACAGCCGGGCGGCGCGGGCGAAGCGGGCGTGGCCTGTTCCGTCGCGGCTGTCGCGTGCGCGTACGCCCGCGCGACCGGGAAGGTCCCGAAGCGGTTCCCGATCAACCACGACGACCCGATCGGCTTCGAGGTCAAGTCGTTCGTCCCGCCCGTTCCCGAATCGCCGACCGACAGCCTGAGCCACACCTACTGAGGAGCACGATGAGCAAGCACACCTTCATCCTCAACGGGAAGCCGGTGTCCGTCGACGTCGACGACAACGTGCGGCTGCTGTGGGTCCTGCGCGACGTGCTCGGTGTCCGCGGCCCGAAGTACGGCTGCGGCATCAACGTGTGCAAGGCCTGCACGTCGCACTTCAACGGCAAGGCGTTCAACCCGTGTTCGGTGCGGGTGGCCGACATCAAGGCCACCGACGAGATCACCACGATCGAGGGCCTGCCGGACACGGTGAAGGCCGAGCTGCACCCGATGCAGGAGGCCTGGCTGGAGCACGACGTCGCGCAGTGCGGCTACTGCCAGCCCGGCCAGATCATGGCGGCGGTCGCGAAGGTCAAGGAGGCCAAGGCGAAGGGCCGCGAGATCACCGACGCCGACCTGGACGAGATCCGCAACGTCTGCCGCTGCGGCACGTACTCCCGGATCCGCGAGGCGATCAAGGCCGGCGCCGCGAAGATGTGACCGGATTCGCTTGCCCCGCAGTCATTTCCGGCTGTGGGGCAAGCTTTTTGGTTTGCACTAGCGTCCCGCCGCCGAGCAGGACCGCCACCCCGATCAGCTGCACTGGCCCCAGTGCTTGGCCCAGCAGCGCCCAGGCGAGCAGGGCGGCGACCAAGGGTTCGGCCAGCGCCAGCACTCCGGCCACGGCGACCGGCAGGCCGCTCAGCGCATGCAATCCGGCCAGATATGGCAGCACGGTGCCGAAGACGGCCAGGATCAGCAAGGCCAGCCAGACCGGGATCGTCGCATTGCCTAGCGCCACCGGGTTCGACGCGAATTCGAGAGTCCATAATGGACTCAACGCAATAGTCGCCACCGCTCCGATCGTCAGCCCAGCAGCGGTCATCCCCAGCGGATCGTGGCGTTGTGCACCGCGTTCGCCGAGCAGGAAGTATCCGGCCGAACAGACCGCCGACGCCAACCCGGCCGCGGCGCCCAGAAGGTCCAGCTTCGCCCCGGGCCCGAGCCCGGCGATCAGCACCAGCCCGGCGATCGCCAGCGCGATGCCCAGCCACACCGCCGCGGACAGCCGCGTCCGCCGGACGACGCGCACCCACAGCGCGACAAGCACCGGCGACAGGTTCACCAGCACCATCGCTACCGCGACCGGAATCCGCGACACTGCAAGGAAAAAGCACAACTGCACGCCCGCGACGCCGAGAAGTCCGTAGCCGATCGGCAGCCACAGTTCAGCACGCCGGAACCGCAACGCCCGCGGCCGCAGCAGCGCGACGCCGGGTGCCAGCAGAACCGCGGCCAGTCCGATCCGGACCGCCGTGACCGCGGCCGCGCTCCAGCCCGCGTCCAGCATCGCCTTGGCGAGCGGGCCGGAACTCGCGAACAGCACCCAGGAGATCAGGCTCAGCCCGGTCGCCCGCACGGTGTTGCGCTGGTCGGCCATCTCCGCATTCTGCGGTCCGGCTGGGAGCCGCGGCCACCGCTTTTCCGCGTGCGACGCGGGTCACATCCAGAGTTGTCACATCCGGCGGGCGGGCGGCATCTCATGGGCATCCGCTGCACACCACTGGAGGATCTGATGAGTGCCCGTTTCGATTTGATGACCAACGACCTCGGCAAGTCGCTCGGCAAGCGGTTCGCCGGATTGAGCATGCTGCTGCACAACTCGCCGCTGCCGAAGCCGACGCAGGAGCTGGTTTCGCTGCGCGCCAGCCAGATCAACGGCTGCGGCTTCTGCACCGACATGCACACCAAGGACGCCACCGCGGCGGGCGAGACCGCGGAACGGCTCCACTTGGTGGCCGTCTGGCGCGAGGCGACCGTGTTCACCCCCGCCGAGCGGGCCGCGCTCGCGCTGACGGAGGAAGGCACCCGGATCGCGGACGGCGGCGGCGTTTCCGACGAAACGTGGGCGCAGGCTCGCGAACACTACGACGACGACCAGCTCGCCGCGTTGGTATGCCTGATCGGATTGATCAACGCCGCCAACCGGATGAACGTCATCGTGCGCACGCCCGCCGGGCTGTACCAGCCGGGCCAGTTCGCGACGCTCAGCTGAGCCCGGCACGGGTCGCCGCCGAGCAACGGTGGAACTCGGCGGCGACCCGTTACCCGGCGCGGGATATCCCGTGCGTCGTTCCGGCGCTTGCTCGATCCGCGCGATCGGCGATCGAGACCGGCTCAGCCGCCATTCCCGTCCACCTCCGCCACGTCCCTGCGGACTCCAGCATGCGCTGCCGCTCTGACCTGGGCAAGCGCGGTTCCGCCGGACGGATCACGGGTTTCCGCAGAAGGTCCGTTCGGCCTCGAACGGGTCCGGCGGGACGGTCACCCCGGTCCGGTGCACGGCTCCGGTGAGGTTGGCCCAGAACCGGCCGAACGACATCGGCTCGCGCGTGGACCGCTGGATCTCCGCCAGGTCTCCGCACCTCAACGCGTGGCGCGCGGCGGCGACCTGGTCCGCGGTGACGTCCGCGCGCAGGGCGAAGTTGCCCGGGCTGGAGGTCAGTGCCGCCGGGTCCGCCGGGTCCGCGTAATCCGCCAGCAGCCAGGTGTTGCTCAGGGGTTTCGAGTGTCCCGGTTTCACCGTCGGGAATTCGAACCGCGCGCCGACCGGGTTGGCCAGGCCCCAGAAGTCGACGACACCAACGTCCGCCGGTGACATGACACCGGCCGTCCCCAGATATACCCCGACGATCATGGACTTCGACGGGACGTCCGCGCGCAGCCGTGCGGTCAGGATCTGCTGCCGCGGGCCGGGGCCTTCGTAGATCAGGGTGCGCGGACTGACGGCGTCGTTGAGATATTTCATCTTCGGGGTGAAATCCGCGGACTCGGTGGGATACGTCTGCCCGGTCCACGCGTGGTAGTACCCGCGCTCGTCGTCGATGAGTTTTCCGTTCCGCGGAACGAACTGTCCGGCTCCGGCGCTGGCGCAGAGCACTGCCCACGCCAGCAGGACGACGCCGGTCGCGCGGCTGGTCTTCGACGCCGGGAGCACCAGCACCGGCAGCATCACCAGGAAGAAAATCGGGAGCGCCATGCGCGCGTGCATGTAGTCGCCGCCAACCTTCAGCAGATATCCCAGCGACAGCACACCGGCGACCACCGGAGCGAGCGTGACGATCCGATCGTTGCTCTGCCTCCGGAGCACCCCGGCGAGCAGGACAGTGCAGAGGATCAGCGGCAGCCACAGCAGGTACGGGTTCACGAAATCGCCGACGTACTCGAATCCTCGCGCCCAGAAGGATTCGTTCGCGTTCTTGGTGAGCGCGGGCATCGGCACGAGAATGCCGTAGAAGCCCATGCGGAAGATCTCGTAACCGACCGGCAGCGCTCCGGCGGCAGCGACCGCGGCGACAGTGACGCGCCAGGTCGGCTTCGTCACCGACCACAGCGCCAGAAGGAACACTGCTGCCACCAACGTCTGCTCGGGGCGCACCAGCGGCCCCAATCCCAGCACAAACGCCGCCGTGACAACGGATTTGGCCGACGTGCTGCCGCGCAATCGCACGAGCAGCCACCAGCACAGCGCCATCCAGAACGTGTTGAGGCCGGTCTCCAGCCCGGACGTCGCGTACTGCCACACCGGCCGCACGCCCAGCAGCACAAGGACGCCGCACGGCACCATCGCCGCGACCGGCCCGCCGTGCAGCCGGCTCGTCGCGCTGACGGCGAAGCCGAACCCGGCCGCGGTCAGCAGGAGGCCGAGCATCCAGGAGAGCGTCGAGGTGTCCGATTGGCCAAACACGAATCCGGCGAACGCGAGCAGCCATTGCCACAGCGTGCTCGTGGAAGCCTCGGCCCGTTCGCCGAGGTTGTAGACCGGGCCGTTCCCGGCGAGGATCTGCTCGACGATTCTGGTGAAGATGAGGGCGTCGTCGCAGATCCAGCGAGTGAAGTAGCCAAGAATGGCGATCAGGAAAATCGAAGCGGCGATTATCCAGCTGTTTCTTCGATTGTAGTTGCGAGGGGAAACTGGCTGATTGAGGGCGTGCGGAAGCACCCTTGGCATGGTATTCATGAATGTCCTTGCTGGAGAGTGCTAGGTGGTTTGACGGCGATAGTCGACGATTCCGGCCGCGATCAGCGCTGCGATGCCCGCGCCGACCAGGGAGACCTGCACCAGCTCCAGCGCCTGGAAGTCGGCTGAGGCCATGGTGGTTTTGAGGACAAGCGGCTGGATCAGCACGAGCGAACAGCACGCGGCGAGCGAGAACGACCACGCGGGCGAGCGTCGCCGGAACGCGAAATAAGCGGGAATGACCAGCGCCGCCGCCCAGACGAACCAGGAAAGCCCGCGCAGTTCCGATTCACCGAAAAAGCCGAAGTAGAGCGAGGAAGCCGTAACACCGGCCAAAGCAAGCCACCATTTACGCGCGGACGGCAGTGGCGCGCCAACGTGAAACCCGGTGACCATCAGCAGCAGCGGAAGCCATTGCGGAATGAAATAGCCCAGCAGATCGGGGCTGAAACTGAAGGAATACCGGAACAGAAACGCCGCGAACCCGGCGACCAGCACGATCCCGGCGACGGCCCGCGCGGCTCGGCGCCGTCCGGCGAAGAGGAGCGCGAGAGGTACGGCGGCTGCGGCGGCCAGCGCGACGTCCTGCCAGAGTTGCTGCACCGACTGCGCGACATAGAGCGACAAGGCAGCCTCGGCCGACGAACCGGGCGCGGAATACAGGCTGCTCGCGCGCGGGTAGCCGAGCGCGTCGTACAAGTCGTGGCCGACGGCGAGGGCACCCTTCATCACTCCCCACAGGAGTCCGAGCAGGGCTACCAGGCGGATGGTGTCACCGAAAGCGACCACTCGCGCTGGGGCCGAGCCCGCGGCCAGCCGGGCGCGAAGGCCCAGCCCGAGCATCGCGAGCAGTTCACGTCCTTCCGCGAGACGCCCGGCTTCCCGCGCGTCCAGCAGGACGCCGACCATTTCGTCCTCCCGGTCGGCTCGGTACCAGCGGGGAAGAAGCCGCACCATCCGGCGGTAACGGAGTTCTGGAGCGGTCATGCTCTGGCTCCCGTCCCGGCTAACCGCTCGGACGGTTGCGGCGCGAACCTGGGAGAGCTTGGCCGCGACTCCGCAGATCGGCGGTGCTCGCCTGCGGGGCCGTGCCGCGAGCACAACACCGAAGCGGCCAGACACCCGGAGGATTGGCCCGCGAACCGGAGCGCCGCGTTCCCACACGCAGCATCCAGCTGCGGGGGCAACACCGAGACAGCCAACCTCCCGGACGACTGGCCAGCGGACCGGCAAGGGCCAGACCGCAACCCCGCTGGCTCGCGGCACCCCGCATGCCCGCCCACTGCACCCAGCCGCGAGCACAACACCGAAGCAGCCAACCTCCCGGACGGTCCGCAGCAAGGCTCCAGCAGCGGCCCCGCCAATCCACGGTGGCCCGCATTCCCGCCCGCCATATCCAGCCGCGGGCACAACCCCGAAACAGCCGACCTCCCGGACGGCCCGCCGCAAGGCCCCGGCAGCGGCCCCGCCGATCCGCGGCGCCCCGCATCCCCGCCCGCCATATCCAGCCGCGAGCCCACCAACGACGCCGCCAACGCGTCGCCGGTGCAGCAGGACCGAGGCCACCACCCCGCCATCCGACCACCCTGAACCCCGGGAGCTGTCATGCCCCACCCCCGAGCGCCCAGCCCCTCGCCCGCAGCACCGACTCCGCCGCGGCCGCGTTCGCCGCCAGCCGGGCGGACTGTTCGGCCAGTATCCGCGCGCCGAGGTTGGTCAGCCGGTAGTACCGGCGCAGCCTGCCCTGGTGGATCTCCTCTTTGTCCCGCTCCGCCCAGCCGTCGGCGACCAGCCGGTCCAGTACGCCGTAGAGCGTGCCGACTCGCAGCCGGACCCGGTTTTCGGACAGCTTTTCGACGGCCTGGACGATGCCGTAGCCGTGCTTCGGTTCGTCGGCGAGTGCGGTGAGGATCAGGAAGACCTGCTCCGACATGCCTCGTTCGGTCACCCGTCCATATATATCACGTCGCGATATATGCGGGTGGCCGAAGCAAGGGGAGACGGCGGCCCCTCCAGTTCGACCAGCAGGGTCGGGATGGCCAGCCGGGTCACGCCGAGCATCGTGGTCGGCGGGGCGACGTCAGCCACACCCAGCCGGGACGCAAGGACGTCGTGGTGGCCGAAATCCGTCGCGCGGTGTTCGCCGGGCACCAGGTGCGCACCCGCTACCAAGCGGTCCGCCAGGCCCCGAAGTGGCGCGCAGTGCATCTGAACGGCCTGGTCACCTTGCGGGAGCAGGGATATTTGCTGGCCACCCGCGACGGGGCAGACCCGGACATACCGGCTGCTGGCGGCCGAGGAACTCGACGAGCCCGCGCAGCGGCCCGACCGCGTCGACCTAGGACAGGCCTGACAGGAACGCAGCACGCGATTCCAGGCGGAGGCGACCAAATCGTCGCGCTAGTCCGAATTCATCCGGAACAACGCGAAGAATTAACCCGCACCGCGCCTGCCATTCCCGCCGAAGAAATCGAGCCGGACGGCTTCGGCTGGAGGCTGCTTCCAGAATTCCCGGCACGCCGAATGGGCTCTGCGGCACCTCGCCACGAGCGCGGAAGTCTTTGCGCCACAAGCATTACGCACCACACTGCACGACCGCGCCACCGCGATCACCGCCGCCTACGCCGGGTCCGCCTGACTCCCCGCACCAGCGCTGCCTGCACCTTCCGTAGTTGTGCGGATACCTACTCGCTGGTAAGTTACCCGCCAGTCGTGATCCACTTCATGGTTCAAAGGGGAGTCATGATCCGGAAACCCGTCCGCGCGCTGATCGCCGCCGCCGCTCTCGCGATCACGTCCGCCGTCGCGCTGCCCGCCGCGGCCTCGGCCGATTCCTTCTACAGCTACGACGGCAGCACGCCGCTTTCGTCGTACGCCCCGGGCACCGTATTGAAGACGCGGACGTTGACATATCACGTCTTCGGCTTCCCGACTCCAGTGCAGGCCACCCAACTGCTCTACCGGACCACCGACGCACAGGGCAATCCCACCGCGAACGTCACCTCGGTCGTCCGCAACCCGGCGGGCGACAGCGGGAAAGCCGTCTCCTACCAATCCGCGTACGACTCGCTCGATCCCGAGGACGCGCCGTCCCGCGCGATCGCGGGCGACGTCCGGCTCGGCGGTGCGCTGCCGAACGCCGAATCGTTGCTCATCGCGCCGGCGCTCGCCCTCGGGTACAGCGTCGTCATCCCGGACACCGAAGGCCCGACCGCCGATTTCGCCGCGGGCCCGGAATACGGGAAGACCACTTTGGACTCGATCCGCGCCGCGACGCACGCGTCCGGGACCGGTCTGACCGAATCCGCCAAATTCGGCCTCCTCGGCTATTCCGGCGGCGCGATCGCGACCGGCTGGGCGTCGGCGATCGCCGGGAGCTACGCGCCGGAGGTCGAGAAAAACCTCGTCGGCTTCGCCGAGGGCGGGGTGCTCGTGGATCCCGCGCACAACCTCAAGTACGTCAGCGGCAGTCCGGTCTGGTCCGGGGTGATCCCGATGGCGCTGATCGGCGTCTCGCGCAGCTACGGCATCGACCTCAAGCCGTACGCCAGCGAGTACGGCCTCAAGGTGCTCGCCGAACTCGAACACGCGTCGATCGCCAACGCGCTCGGCCACTATCCCGGGCTGACCTGGCAAAAGCTGGTGAAACCGGAGTACGCGAACCCGAACTCAGTGCCGCCGTACGTCGACGCGGTCAACAAGGTGAACATCGGCTCGGCGGCGACGCCCTCGATTCCCGGGTTCATCGCGCAGGCCAGCAACGGCGCGCTCGAGGGCACTGTCAGCAACGAGCCGGGCATCGGCACCGGCGACGGCGTGATGGTGGCCGGGGACGTCCGCGCGCTCGCGAATCAGTACTGCGCGGACGGAAACTCTTCCATCAAGTACACGCAGTACGACGCGCTCAGCCACGCCACCGCGGTCCCGGTGTGGGCCCCGGCCGCGATCGCCTGGCTCGGCGACCGGTTCGCGGGCAAGGCGGCGCCGTCCAGCTGCGGGCACATCCCGCCGGGCAACTCGCTGGAACCGGAGCAGCACACCGGGTCCTGACCGGCTGATCCGGGCAACGGTTCGGCGACGAAATCCCTGCGACTGCGTCACCGTCGTCGCCGAACCGCCCGGCCGCCCGCACACTGACCGCATCCACCCGGCCTGCCCCGGGACCTTCGCCCGCCCTCGCGGCGGACTACCCAGGCAGGCGCGTCATGAACACCAGCTCTCCCCCGCTGTGCGAACTCGTGGCGCGAACTGCCGCCCGATGCGCGATCCCGGTCGCGGCCGGGATTCTGCTGCTTGCCGCGTGCGGCGGGCCAGCCGGTGCCCCGGCAATCACCACGCCGTCAGCTCCAGGCTCCAACGCCACGGCCGCTCCGTCCTCTTCGGACCGTCCAAGTCCGTCCCCTTCGGACAGTCAGCGCGTCTCGCCCTGCGCATCGACCCAAAATTGGGGCACTGGGACCAAAGAAAGCTCCGGCTCGACCACGAACGCGCTATACCTGGTCACCGTCAGCAGGCACGCCTGCTACGACGAAGTGGTCTTCACCATCAACGGTGCGGCCGCAGCCGGGTTCACCGTGCGGTATGTGCCATTAGTGACCGCCGATCCGTCTGGAAAGCCTTTGCCAGTGAAGGGAAACGCGGTCCTGCAAGCAGTCGTTCGCGCACCCGCGCGGGGTTTCGATGACAACGGACACCAACCTGGCCGCGTGCTCGCCCGGATCGGCGATTATTTCGCGCGGCCAACCGGGTGGCCGTCCTTGCTCGCAGTCCGGTTCGCGGGCTCCTTCGAAGGCCAATGCACCATCGCCATCGGCGTCCGGGAACGGGTGCCGTTCCGGGTGCGCAGCCAGGACGTGCCCGCCGACCAGATCCGCCGGGTCGTGATCGACCTCGCGCACTGAACCCATCCCGGATCAGCGAAGGAAAGATGCCAACCGGTCGAGCTGCCGTACCACGTCGGCGGGGTCCTCGTGGTCTTCGAGTTCGAACAGCACCCGATCGACCCCCGCTTCGGCGTAGTCCGCACTATCGGACGCGGGTTGAGATATCACACGGAAAGCCCCTGCCCGCACATTCGCGGACAGGGGCTTTCCCTTACCGGCTAACGAATCAGCCGTCCGAATCAGCCGACGGGATGAACGCTCCCGGCACCTGGTCCGGGGCGAAGATCTTGTCCTCACCCGGATACGGCTGGGTCCACCCGTGCACCTGGTACCACGTGAAGTGGTCCATCTGCGCGGGGTTGGCGTAGTCCGCCGTGGCGTTCGGGCCGGTCAGCTTCTGCTGCGCCTGCCATTGCTGCCACTGCTGCGCCACCTGCTGCTTGTCCGCGGGCACCGCCGCCGACGCCGCCGCGGTGGAGGCGGTCGGGACGTTGTCCGTGCCGCAGGACGGCGGCGTCTTCAAGCCCGCGGTCAGCGACGTCTGGTTCGGCACCGCGGAGAACGGCGTGTAGTCCGGCTGCGGCGTGAACGCGGTCGCCATCGGGGTGGCGGCGCTGTCCTTCTGGTTCATCGGGTGGATCCCGAGGATCTGCTCGATGGTGCGGATCATGGTGATCTGCGAGTAGTACCGGCTGTCGGTCTTGCCGTGCTGCGCGTACGGGCTGATGACCTGGATCGGGGCGCGATGCCCGTCGACGTGGTCCAGCCCGGCCTGGGAGTCGTCCTCGACCACGAAGATCGCCGAGTCCTTCCAGTACTGGCTGTGCGAGATCTTGTCCACGATCTTGCCGACGGCCAGGTCGTTGTCGGCGACCTGCGCGGCCGGGCTCGGCGGCCCGCCGGTGTGGTCGCTCGACAGCCAGAACATGTTCAGGTTCGCCGGGCCGTTCTTCTCGAAGTCGTTCTTCCAGATCTCGTACCGGTACTGGTCCGGCACGTCCGTGTCGAACTTCGGGAAGCCCGGCACCGAAACGCTGTTCAGCGACGGGATCGGCGACGACGAGATCAGCGGGTAGGCGGTCGGCTCGCCGGTGGCGGCCATGTTCTTCGAGTCGCAGTACAGGTTCTGCCAGCTCGCGCCCGCGGGCTTGGTCAGGAACTGCTGGAACTCGCCGAAGTCGCGCACGGTCTTGCCCGCCGCCTGCGCCCCGGTCCACAGGAAGCCGCTGCGCTGGTGTCCCAGCGCGTCGTCCTCGGTGTCGTAGCTGCGCTTGTACTCGCCCGCGGACGACTCGGTGTACTCCGGGTTGTCCGCCTGCATCAGCCAGTTGTGCCCCTCGGCCGAGTTCGTGCCGATGTCGTAGGTGTTGTCGTACAGCCCGAACTGGCTGGCCAGCGCGTGCTGGTTCGGCGTGACGGCCTGGCCGAACTGCGCGAGCGCGGGATTGCCGTTGCCCTTCTGCATGTCGCCGAAGAGCTGGTCGTACGTCCGGTTTTCCTTGACCAGCAGGAAAACGTGCTTGATCGTGGACGGATCGCCGAGTCGCTGCGGCACCGGAACCGGCTTGACGTTGCGGTTGCCGTTCGCCTTCTGCACCGAGCCCGGCGTCCAGCCGTTCTGCTTGAACACCTGAGATGTCTGCGTCCAGGTCTGCCAGTCGGTCGGCAGGGTGAACCGCTGCAGGCTCGACGTGGTGTCGTGCGTGGCGTGCCCGGCCGCGGTGGTGGGGCGGCGGGCGTCGATGCCGCGGGTGTTCGCGACCAGGATCTTATTGCCCGACGCTGAGATACCAGACGGGAAGTAGTCCGTCGGCAGCAGTCCGATGAAGGCGGCCGGGGCCTGCGGGAACCAGTAGCGGTAGACCGCGACCGCGTTCGCCCGGCCGAGGGTCACCAGCAGGTGTCCGTCGTCGGTGAGCGCGAGGTCGGTCGGCTCGTAACCGACCGTCGCCTCCGGCCACGGCTGCGTCGCGATGGTCTGCACCACGGCGTTGCGCTGGGTGTCGATCACCGAAACGCTGTCGCCGCCGGTGTTCGCCACGAACAGGGTGTTGTTCTTGGCGCGCAACGCGGTCGGGTGCAGGCCGACGTCGATGCTCTTGACCGGAGCAGACGGGTTCGCCAGGTCGATCACGCTGACCGTGCCCGTGGTGGCGGCCGCGGTCTTCGGGTCGGCGACGATGTCGGTGCCGTACGAGTTGATCGTGGTGTCGCCCGGCTTCGCCGCGCGGCCGCCCTCGTTGCTGACGTAGATCCGGTCGCCGATCCGCACCAGTGCGCGCGGCGCGTTGCCGACGGTCCAGCTCTGCTTGATCTGGCCGCTGGCCGCGTCGATCGCGACGACGCGGTTCTGGCCGTTCACCGCGGAGTACACAGTGGACCCGTCCGGGGAGAAGATCGCGCCCGCGGCAAGGGAATGCTTCGAGCCGTCAGCCGGAATCGCGACCCAGGTCGGGTTCGCAACCGAACCGTCCGGGTTGACGGTGAACTTGCGATAGCCGTCGATCTGGCCCAGCCACAGGGTTTTCCCGTCCGGCGAGTACGACGGGCCCTCCTGGCCGACGTCGTTGCCGGGCAGCTGCAGGTCGGCTTTCTTGTCCTTGCCGACGAGCTGCTGGACCTTCCAGTTCTTCAGGTCGACGATGGTCAGCGCGATGCCGCCGTCGGTGGTCAGCGCGGCGAGGTGGCTGCCGTCCGGGCTGACGGACGAGGACATGATCTTGCCGTTCGGCAGGACCAGCCGCTCGCCGATCGGCTTGAGGTACTGGTCGCTGGAGATGGTCAGGCCGTTTTCGGTTTCCTGGCCGACCTGGTCGGTGCCGAACTGCTTGGTGGAGGCGAGGCCGATGCCCGAGCCCGCGGCGACGAGCGCGACCGCGGTCGCCCCCGCCGTGACGAAACGCAGCTTGCGGGATCCGCGGAGTACTTTCTTCCCGCCACGCCTGCGACGGCGCGTTACTTGCATGTCCTCATCCCTTCGTGGAGGAGAGCAATTCGACGTTGCCGTCGAACTGCCACAGCGGGTTCGGCTGGTCCCCTTCCGGGGTCCGCACCTGGAAGTAGCCGTTCACTTCCTTCGGTCCGTCGCCGTCGGCGACATACCGCCCGTCCGAGGTGACATCGAGCTGGTAAATCGCCTGCCCGGTCGCTGAGATGCCAGGGAGATGCCAGGAGACGACGCAGCGCCAGTCGTTGCCGGGGCCTTCGGCCTCGACGAGGCCACCGCCCTTCGTGCATTCCGTACTGGCCGCGAGCTGCTCCTCCGTGACGTCCGGACGGTGCAGCTGGGCGGCCTGGAGCCGGTAGAGGTGGGCGAACTCGACGGACAGCGACCGCTGCAGTTTCGCCTGGTCGATGCCGGAACCCGACGCCGGCGTGGCGACCGCGACGACCGCTGCCGTGAGCGCGATCAGCCCGGCGAGCGGCAGCAAGCCCGCGGTTAGTACGCGACGACCGGCTCCGTCGTATGTCAGATCGGTGAAGTCGCGTCTCAGGAACAGCACGTAGGCCAGTGCAGTCGCGACAATTGCCCATACCAGGCTCACTCCGGCACCGATCAGCAGCGGGCCGAGCTGGACCGGGTCGGTGAAGAGCCCGTTCCACGAGATGAACGCATACGTCGGCAGCGCGAGCCGCACGACGACCGGCAGCGGCAGCAGTTGCGCCACTGCCATCACGAGCGCGACCACCGCGGGCAGCAGCAAGCCCATCGGCGACCGTCCTAACGCGACAGAACCGAGCAGGCCGATCCCCGCCAGAGCCAGGGTCGGGGCGAGCACGCAGATCCAGGCGAGCCCGACCTTGACCGCCGCGTCGCCCGAGGACAGCAGGTGCCCGTCGAGCCCGGCCAGCGGCTGCCCGCCGACCGCGACGAGGCCGCCGACCGTGCTGGACACCGCCAGCCCGAGGACCAGCAGCAGGATCACGGTGAGGCTGGCGAGCGCTTTCGAGACGAAAATCCGCCGGTAGGACCGCATCGCCACCAGCAGGTGCCGCCAAGTGCCGAGCCGGTCCTCGGCGGCGAAGACGTCCCCGGCGACCAGCGAGGTCAGCAGCGGAAGCGCGTAACTGCCGGCGAAGCCGAGCAGCACGAGCGGCCCAGCCCAGCCGGTGGCGTTCATCAGGCGGCCGAACAGGGTGTCCACCGGCAGATCGCTCTGCTGGCTGACCGCGGCGACGAACACCGCCGGCGCGAGCCAGCAGGCAAGCAGCAGCACGCGAATCCGCCACTGTGCCACCAGTTTCACCAGTTCGAACCGGTAGCCGCGGCCCAGTCCGGCCGAGGCCTGCCGCTCGACGGGCGCGTCGGTGACGGTCATCGCTTCTCCCCCTGCTCCGTCAGCTCCAGGAACGCCGCCTCCAGCGGCGAAACGACCGGAGCCAGTTCCCGTACGCCGATGCCCTTGCCGACGACGCGCGCGACCAGATCGTCCAGCGCCGGAACCAGGCCGCTCACCACCAGGACGTCGGCCTGTCCGCGCGGGGTCTGGGTGTCGTCGATCCTGAGCCCGGGCACATTTTCGGCGATGTCCCGGGCGGTTTTCTGGTCCGAGGTCACCAGGCGGTAGGCCAGCTCCCGGTCCACAGAGGACAGTTTCGCCAGCGGGCCGGTGAAGACGACGCGGCCGGCGGACAGGATGGTGACCTCCGAGCACAGCGCTTCCAGGTCGTCCATCCGGTGGCTGGACAGCACCACCGCGGTCCCCTCGTCGGCGAGCCGGGTGAGCACGCTGTGCACGTGTTTCTTGCCCGCCGGGTCGAGTCCGTTGGCGGGTTCGTCGAGGATCAGCAGCCGCGGTGCGGTCAGCAGCGCGGCGGCGAGGCCGAGGCGCTGGCGCATGCCGAGAGAGAACCCGCGTGTCCGGTCGTCGGCGACGTCGGTGAGCCCGACCTGCGAGAGAAGGTCGTCGAGGTCGGCCTGCTGTCCGCGCAGCGAGGCCAGTGCTGCCAGGTTCTGCCGCGCGGTGAGCGACGGGTACAGCCCCGGCCCGTCCACGAATCCGGAGATGCCGTCCGGGGTGGCGAGCGCGCGGCCGACCGGGCGGCCGAGGATCTCGAGTTCGCCCTCGTCCGCGGCCGCGAGTCCGAGCAGCAGGCCGAGCAAGGTCGTCTTGCCCGCGCCGTTCGGTCCGACGAGACCGTGGATCTCGCCGTACGCCACGTCGAGATCGACACCGTCGAGCGCGATCACGTCGCCGAAACACTTGGTGATCGCGCGGGCTCGCACCGCGTCGCTGGTGTTCATGATTCCCCACTTTCCGAAGCCGTGAGGAACCTAGGCACGACAAATGACATGCGAACCCGCGCCAGGTTGAACGTTGGGGAAACCCCGTGCGCCGGAAGGGACCCTTCGGCAGTCAATCGGACAAAACGGGATCAATCACGCGAGGGCAATGTGGTCGAGATCTCCCGGACCAGCACATAGGACCGTTTCCGCTCCGCGTGATCATGGATCGGGCTGGTGATCATCAATTCGTCCGCGCCGGTTTCGGCAACGACTGTGCGCAACGAATTCCGCAGGGCCGCCGGAGCTCCGGCGAGCACCGGGCCGGGACCGACGGCCGGGTCCACGACCGCGTCTTCCGGGCGGGGCAACAAGATCCGCTCGCCGCGCGAACGGCTCAGCGCTTTAGCCCGAATGGACCTGGCGAGCCATTCCGCTCGTTCCTCGGTCGCGGCGGCTATCACCGCGACGCTGACCACAATGGACGGCTCGGAGGTCCATCCGGGACGGAAGTTCTCGCGGTAAATCCGGGTCGCGGCGGCGGCTTCGGCGGGGCGGAGATGGTAGGCGAACGCGTACGGCAGGCCGAGTTCGGCGGCGAGGTGCGCGCTTGCCGTGCCGGAGCCGAGCAGCCAGATGTCCGGCACGTTGCCTGGGGCGGGAGTCGCGCGCAGCGGTTGGCTGTCGTCGTTGAAGTACTCCAGCAATTCCTTGACGCGAGCTGGAAAGCTTTCCACCGGGCCGGGGTTCAGCGCGGCGGCCACTCGCCGCGGACCGCCGAGCGCGCGGCCGAGCCCGAGGTCGATCCGGCCGGGATGGAACGCGGCGAGCGTGCCGAACTGCTCGGCGACGACGAGCGGCGGGTGGTTGAGCAGCAGGACGCCGCCCGCACCGACCCGGATACGGTTCGTCGCGTCCGCGATCCGGGCGGCTGCCACGGCAGGCGCGGCGCTCGCGACACCACGCATGCTGTGGTGTTCGGGCAACCAGTAGCGGTGATATCCCAGTTCGTCGGCCAGCTCGGCAAGGTCGACACTGTGCCGCAACGCCTCGCGCGCGGTCGATCCCGCGACGATCGGCGATGTGTCCAGCACTGAAACCCGCACCCGGGCATCGTCCCGGAACCGGCGAAGCAGGACAACCGGACCGCCCACGTCCCCTGTGGACGGTCCAGCCGCGGCCTACGACGTCTCTCGCACCGGCGCGGGCGCGGCCTCTTCCTCCTCCACTACCGCCTCGCTCAGCTGCCAGCCACCTCGGCGGCGCAGCACCACCAGGTAGTACACCAAAGCCAGCAACGCGATCGCCGCGGTGACGATGAGACTCGGCCGCCCGATCACCGGGTCGGTCGCGTTCACGTACAGCACGAACGCCAGCGCGACCAACGCGACCACCGGCGCGATCGGGAACCCGGGCATCCGGTACTTCGCGCCCGCGGTCGCTCCGGAGCGACGGCCGATGATCGCGCCGAGGCACAGCGCCGCGTACACGGCGACGATCGACGTGCTGGTCACGACTGTCAGGATTTGCGGGTCCACAAAGCACAGTGCGGCGGCGATGACTCCAGTCGCCAGCGTCGCGACCCAAGGGGTGCCGAATTTCGGGTGCACCGCGGCCAACGCACGGTTCATCGCCTTCGGCCACGCGCGGTCCCGGCCGCTGCTGAACACCAGCCGGGAGCTGATCAGCACGATCGCCAGCACCGCGTTGATGATGGCGAGCGCTACCGCGAGGCTCAGCACAGTGTCGAGCGTGCTGCCCCCGCGAGCCTGCACGAAATAGGACAACATGTTGGGAGAGTTGAACAAAGTGCCGAGATCCGGCGCTCCCATCAGGACCGCGGTGACCGGGATCAGCTCGGCCAGCACGGTGACGCCAAGTCCCATGAGGACAGCCCGCGCCACACCGCGTCCGGCGTCCTTGGTTTCCTCTCCAAAGTAGACAGCGGAGCCATAGCCGTTGTAGGCGAAGATCGCGATCGCCGTCGCGATCATCACCGCGCTGATCGTCGCCGGACCGCCGCCCGGGGCGACCGGATGCGCGAGCAGATCGGTGAACGGCCGCGCCGGGCGGACGAGGCCGAGCATCGCGACCACGGCCAGCGCCAGCAGCTCCACCGCGAGGAAAACCCCGGTGACCCAGGCGTTCAGCTTGATGTCGAACACCGCGACGATCGCGGCGAGCACACACGTCACCGAAGCGACGACCGCTGGGGAGACGCCGGGCAGCACCACGCTCAGGTACGTGCCGACGCCGAGCGCGATCACCGCGACGATCAGCACCTGCGTCACGATCATGATGCCCAGCACCATGAACCCGGGCAGTTTGCCCAGCGTGCGGGCGGCGATCGCGTACTCGCCGCCCGCGCTCGGGAAGGCCGAGCCCAGCTCGGCGTAGACGAAGGCCATGAAAACGCCGACCACGGCGGCGGCGAGGAAGGCGTAGAAGGCGCCCGATCCGGCGCCGGTGAGGACGCCCGGCGCGATGACGAACACCGAGGACGCCGGGCTGATCGCGGAAAGCGTGATCAGCAGCATGCCGAGGGTGCGCAACCCGCGGCGCAAGACAGGGGTGGACAACGCTGGCCTCCATCAAGTCGTGACGTTGTTTGAATGGAACTCAGATAACCAGCCGGGCGTTCAGCTAAGGCCCTCAAGCGCGCCACGTCAAGGGTTCACGGCACGGAAACGACACAGGGGGGTTGCGTTTTTCGAGATTTGTTCAAAGAATCAAGGCATGGCAAGACCGAGCAAGGCCCCCGAGCGGCGGGCGGAACTGGTGGCCGCGGCGCGGCACGCGGTCGTCGAACGCGGCGTGCTGAACCTGAAGCTGCGCGACGTCGCCGACCACGCCGGCATGTCGCCGGGTTCCCTGTTGTACTACTACCCTTCCCTGAGCGACTTGCTCGAAGACGTGCAGCAGGAGGCCGTCGAACGCTTCTGCGTAGCGCGCGAAGCTGCGGTTGCCGCCGAGGCCGATCCGCGGGCTCGGCTGCGCGCGATGATCGGCAGCGGCCTGCCGAACGGCAAGAACGACGAACTGTGCGTGCTGCTGTATGAGCTGGGCACCATCGCCCGCCGCGAACCGGCGTACGCCGCGCGGCACATCGCGCTGTACGAACGCCAGGTCCGCGGATATGTCGGCATCCTGGAAGCCGGTGCGGCGACAGGGATTTTCGACCTGACCGACGACCCGGTCACCATCGCGCGCAACCTCGTCACCCTGGAAGACGGGTACGGACTGCACCTGACGCAAGCAGTGCCGCCGCTCGACCGCTCCGTCGCCGAGGCGATGGTGCTCGCGTACGCCCGCGTTTCGACCCGATGCTCCTTGGAGGGCCCCGCATGACCCGCGCCCGCGACCTAGGCTTGCCCCTCGGCGGAAAGCCCGGCCCGCACAACGCGATCACTGATATCCCAGGCGTCGAGGTTGGCTACACCACCTTGATCGAAGGAGATTCGGTGCGCACGGGCGTCACCGCGATCCTGCCGCGCGGCCGGGACCAGTTCGACGTACCGTGTTCCGCGGGCACTTTTTCGTTGAACGGCAACGGGGAAATGACCGGCCGCGCCTGGCTGGCCGAGACCGGGTCGCTGACCTTGCCGGTGCTGATCACCAGCACGCACTCGGTCGGGCAGTGTCATCGGGGGACGATCGACTGGGTGCTGCGCGAACGCCCGGACGCCGCGGCGGAGTGGCTGCTGCCGGTGGTCGCGGAGACCTGGGACGGGTATCTCAATGACGTCAACGCCCCGACCATCCGGACTGAGCACGCTGTAGCCGCTATCGACGCGGCTGCTTCGGGTCCCATTGCCGAGGGTTCGGTAGGCGGTGGCACCGGGATGACGTGCTACGGGTTCAAGGGCGGCACCGGCACTTCGTCGCGGGTTGTCGCTCACGGTTCGGACAGCTATACCGTGGGCGCGCTGGTGCAGGCGAACTTCGGAAGCCGTCCGGAACTCACCGTGGCCGGGTCGCCCCTGGGGGCCGAACTCGCCGACGACAACCCCATGGCCGACACCAGCTGGCTCGCTCCGGCCGGTGCCGGTTCGGTGATCGTCGTGATCGGCACCGACGCTCCCCTGCTGCCCGGGCAGTGCACCGCGCTGGCCCGGCGGGTGCCGTTGGGGTTGGCGCGGACGGGGACCACCGGGTCGCACTTCTCGGGAGATCTGTTCCTGGCGTTCAGCACGGCTAATGCGGGCGCTCTGACCAGCCATTTCCCCCGGCCGGACGATGAGCCGTACGAGAGCATGCGGTTTGTTCCGTGGGGTGCGATCGATCCGTTCTTCGAGGCGGTGGTGCAGACGGTGGAGGAGGCGGTGCTGAACGCGCTGGTGGCGAACGAGGAGATGACCGGACACCGAGGACACCGGGTTCCGGCGCTTCCCCTGGCGCGCTGGGGGGCCTAGAGCAGGCGCGGCGGGCTCGCCCGGGCGCTTGGCTGACCACGCGCCGCGCCTGGGCGAGCCGGAGCTTCGGCACAGAGACCCCGCCCCCGCCGAAAAAAGCCTCGTGAGTGCCTGGGTCCTTCGGGCTTAGGCACTCACGAGGCCCATATCGGCATCCCGAGCACAGGCTGGACATTGAAATATTCAGCCTGTGCTCGGGATGCTTTACATCCGCTCAGATCGTTTGTTAAGTACTGAAGGTTTTTTTGAAGCGTCTTCGTCTCGAGCACGAGCGCAGCCGCACTCACCAGCGTGGTCGCCACCAGCCAGCTAGCGTGCGAGAGCACAGCGGTTCCGGAGACGTCTGACAAGACACGCGCTCCTCCCGCCCACACGATGAGCAGCGCAATGGTCATCTTCCGCGCCAGCTTGGCCTGCACAAGCACAGCTTCGCACAGCACCCTCCACGGCGACGACATGCCAGCTCAAAGACAGGTCGCGCCCGACTCCCATCGGCATCGCCCAACCTCGCCAGAACCAGCCAGGCCCGCACCTCTTGCCCCGCACCGCCAGGATCGTATATCTTTTGAGATATCTTCCTCTCCCGACGACATCCGGGCAGGTCAACCCCCATGAGTTCCGTATCGAGCGCTACCCCGCCGGAGCGGCCGGGCAAGGTCATCGCGCTTCATCTGAACTATCCGTCCCGCGCGAAGCAGCGTGGGCGGACCCCGGCGAAGCCCTCCTACTTCGTCAAACCCACCACCTCGATCAGCTCCTCCGGCACCCCGATCGAGCGCCCGGCGGGCACTGAGCTTCTCGCGTTCGAGGGCGAGATCGCGCTGATCATCGGCAAGCAGGCCCGGCGCGTCACGCCTGAACAGGGCTGGGACCACGTCGAGAGCGTCACCGCCGCCAACGACTTCGGCGTATACGATCTGCGGCACGCCGACGGCGGTTCCAACCTCCGCTCCAAAGGCGGTGACGGCTTCACTCCGCTCGGTCCGGCCACGATTCCGGCCGCCGAGGTCGACCCCAGGAACCTTCGCGTCCGCACCTGGGTCAACGGCGAGCTCGTCCAGGACGACACCACCGAAGACCTCATCTTCGACTTCGGCACGCTCGTCGCCGACCTGTCGCAGCTGAGCACGCTCGAACCCGGCGACGTCATCCTCACCGGGACCCCGGCCGGGTCGTCCGTCGTGAAGCCGGGCGATACCGTCGAAGTGGAGGTCAGCCACGGCGAGAAGACCACCGGACGGCTGATCACGCCGGTGGTAGAAGGCACCGCGCCGCTTCCAGAATTCAGTGCTCAGCCCAAAATCGACGACAATCAGCGCGAGCAGGCTTACGGCGACCGGGAATCCGCAGGACTCCCGGCGGAGTTCGTGCTCACCGAAGAACTCAAGACCAAGCTCACCAGCGTAGGCACTGCAACGCTTTCCGCTCAGCTGCGCAAAAACGGCTATAACCACGTCTCCATCGACGGTCTCGGCTCCACCCGCCCGGACAAGAAACTCATCGGCCGGGCAAGGACACTCCGCTACGTCCCGTTCCGCGAAGATCTCTTCAAAACGCACGGCGGCGGTTTCAATGCTCAGAAACGCGCCATCGATTCCCTCAACCCCGGCGACGTCCTGGTGATGGAGGCCCGCGGGGAAAAGGGAACCGGCACGATCGGCGACATTCTCGCCCTGCGCGCCCAGGTCCGCGGCGCGGCGGGAATCGTCACCGACGGCGGCGTTCGCGACCTGGCGGCGGTGGCAGCGCTGGACATTCCGACGTACCACTCCGGCCCCCATCCGGCGGTGCTCGGCCGCCGCCACGTTCCTTGGGACATCGACATCACCATCGCGTGCGGTGGCGCGACCGTTCAGCCGGGCGACGTGATTGTCGGCGATTCCGACGGCGTGCTCGTGATTCCGCCGCACCTGGTGGAGAAAATCGCGGACGCGGCGATCGAACAGGAACGCCAGGAAACGTTCATCGCGGAACAGGTCGCGAACGGCGAAAGCGTCGACGGCCTCTACCCGATGAACGACCACTGGAAGGCCAGGTACGCCCAGTGGCGCCCGTAGCAGGCGAAAGCAAATCCCAGCGCGCGTACCGCTGGATCAAGGACCGGATCGCCGACCGGACGTTTGGTCCCGGCTATCGCTTGGTGCTGGGGCAAATCGCCAAAGAGCTGGACGTCAGCGTCGTTCCAGTGCGCGAAGCGATCCGGCTGCTCGAAGCGGAAGGGCTCGTCACGTTCGAGCGCAACGTCGGCGCGCAAGTGGTGATGGTCGACGAGACCGCTTACGAGCACACCATGCAAACCCTTGCCCTGGTGGAAGGTTTCGCCACCTCGCTGTCCGCGCCGAAGCTGTCCACTGAGGACATCGAACGGGCGCGCGCGGTCAACGAGCAGATGCGGCTGTCGCTGGAGAACTTCGAACCGCACCGGTTCACCGAATTGAACCAAGAGTTCCACTCTGTCCTTTTTGAACCGTGCCCGAACCCGCACGTGCTCGACCTCGTGCACCGCGGCTGGCACCGGCTGGCGTCGCTGCGCGATTCGACGTTCAGCTTCGTCCCGGGCCGCGCGCACGAATCGGTCAAGGAACACGAACAACTGCTGGTGCTGATCGAGCAGAACGCCGACCCGCTCGAACTCGAGCTGGCCGCGCGCCGGCACCGCACCGCGACCCTCGACGCCTACCTCGACCGGCGGGCCGCCCCGCCCGCCGAAGCTACCCGGAAGGACCCCACCCCATGAGGTTCCGCAGTACCCCGAACGCCATCACCGGCTCGATCGCGCCGCTGATGACCCCGTTCACCGCGGACGGCGCGGTCGACCACGAGAGCCTGACCAACCTCGTCAACTGGCAGCTCGCGTCCGGTTCGCACGGCGTCTCGATCGGCGGCTCCACCGGCGAACCCGGCGCGATGACGCTGGCCGAGCGCGCGGAGACGATCCGCACCGTCGCCAAGGCGGTGGACGACAAGGTGCCGTTCATGCCCGGGACCGGTTCGGCGAAGCTCGACGAGACGCTGGAGCTGACCTCCGAAGCGCGCGACGCGGGCATCGACGCCGCGCTGATCATCACCCCGTATTACGCGCGGCCCACCCAGGAAGCGCTCTACCGCTGGTACGCCACGGTCGCGAAGGAATTCCCGGACCTGCCGATCGTCGCCTACAACGTGCCGAGCCGGACGTCGGTCGACCTCGCCCCGGAGACGGTCGCGCGGCTGTTCCGCGATTTCGACAACTTCGTCGGGATCAAGGAGACCACCAAGGACTTCGAGCACTTCTCGCGCATACTTCACTTGTGCGGCAAGGAATTGCTCGTCTGGTCCGGCATCGAACTGCTGTGCCTGCCGCTGCTTTCCCTCGGCGGCACCGGTTTCGTGAGCGCCACCGCCAACATCGCCCCGGCCGCCAGCGCCGAGATGTACCGCGCGTGGACCGAGGGCGACTTCGACCGCGCCCGCGAGATCCACTACGGCCTGCACCCGCTGGTCGACCTGCTGTTCGTCGAGACCAACCCGGCTCCCGGCAAATGGGTGCTGGAGCAGCGCGGGCTCATCCGCTCGGGCTTCGTGCGCCCGCCGCTGATCACCCCGACCGAACCGGGCATCGCCCGGATCACCGAACTGATGCGCCAAGGCGAGCAGTACCTCTCGCCCGTCGACGGCTTCACCGTGGAAGGAAAGTGACCATGACCGCGCACTACGTGCCGGAGAACCTGCCGGAGCACATCCGCCACTACATCGGCGGAGCGCCGGCCGACAGCGTCTCGGGCGAGACCTTCGAGGTGCTCGACCCGGTCACGAACAAGCCGTACATGACGGCTTCGGCGGGCAAGGCCGAGGACATCGACCTCGCCGTCGCCGCGGCCAAGAAGGCCTTCGACCACGGCCCGTGGCCGAAGATGCTGCCGCGCCAGCGCGCCCGGATCCTCAACAAGATCGCCGATCTCGTGGAGAGCCGCGACAAGCAGCTGGCCGAGCTGGAAACCTTCGACACCGGCCTGCCGATCAAGCAGGCGCTCGGCCAGGCGCAGCGCGCGGCGGAGAACTTCCGGTTCTTCGCCGACCTTATCGTCGCGCAGGCCGACGACACCTACAAGGTGCCCGGCCGCCAGGTCAACTACGTCAACCGCAAGCCGGTCGGCGTCGCCGGGCTGATCACGCCGTGGAACACGCCGTTCATGCTGGAGAGCTGGAAGCTCGCGCCGGCGCTGGCGTCCGGCTGCACCGTGGTGCTCAAGCCCGCCGAGTTCACGCCGCTGTCGGCGAGCCTGTGGGCGGACATCTTCCGCGAGGCCGGCGTGCCGGACGGGGTGTTCAACCTCGTCAACGGCCTCGGCGAGGAAGCGGGCGACGCGCTGGTCAAGCACCCGGACGTCCGGCTGATCTCGTTCACCGGCGAAACCACCACCGGCGAAACGATCTTCCGCAACTGCGCGCCCGGGCTCAAGGGCATGTCGATGGAGCTGGGCGGCAAGTCCCCGGCCGTCGTGTTCGCCGACGCGGATTTCGAAGCGGCGCTGGACTCCACGCTGTTCGGCGTCTTCTCGCTCAACGGCGAACGCTGCACGGCGGGCAGCCGGATCCTCGTGGAGCGCCCGATTTACGAGGAGTTCTGCGCCCGGTACGCCGAACGCGCCCGGAACATCGTCGTCGGCGACCCGCACGACCCGGCCACCGAAGTCGGCGCGCTGGTGCACCCGGAGCACTTCGACAAGGTGATGGGCTACATCGAAATCGGCAAGACGGAAGGGAAACTGCTCGCCGGCGGCGGCCGTCCGGAGGGACTGGACACCGGCAACTACGTGGCTCCGACGGTATTCGCCGACGTGAAGCCGGACGCGCGGATCTTCCAGGAGGAAATTTTCGGCCCGGTCGTGGCGATCACCCCGTTCGACACCGACGAGGAAGCTCTCGAACTGGCCAACAACGTCAAGTACGGCTTGGCCGCCTACGTCTGGACCGCCGACCTGACCCGCGCGCACACCTTCGCGCAGAGCATCGACGCCGGCATGGTCTGGCTGAACTCGCACAACGTGCGCGACCTGCGCACGCCGTTCGGCGGGGTCAAGGCGTCCGGCCTCGGCCACGAAGGCGGCTATCGCTCGATCGACTTCTACACCGAACAGCAGGCCGTGCACATCACGCTCGGCGACGTGCACACGGCGCGCTTCGGGGCCGGGAAGGACAAGGCATGACCACGACCCCACCGGACGTCATCCGCTGCGCCTACGCGGAACTCGTCGTCAGCGACCTGCAAGCGTCGCGAGAGTTCTATGTGGACGTTCTCGGCCTCGTCGTGACATACGAGGACGACCAAGCGATATATCTGCGCGCGTTTGAGGAATACCTGCACCATTCGCTGATCCTGCGGAAGGGTGCGGAACCCGCGCTGGCCGTGCTCGCGTACCGCGTGCGCAGCGAAGGCGAACTCGACGTCGCCGAGGCGTACTACCGGGAACTCGGCGTCGAAGTGCGCCGCGTCCCGGCGGGCACGACGCGCGGCATCGGCGAAGCGGTGCGCGTGCTGGACCCGCTCGGCTTCCCGATCGAGTTCTTCTATGAGGCCGAGCACGTCGAGCGGTTCACCCAGCGCTACGACGTGCACGGCGCGGGCGCGCTGTCGCGGCTGGACCACTTCAACGTGAACACGCCGGACGTCCCGGCAGCGCGGGCGTACTACGAGGGCCTCGGTTTCCGGGTGTCGGAGGACATCCGCGACGACGAGGGCACCGTGTACGCGGCGTGGATGTTCCGCAAACCGACCGTGCACGACGTCGCGCTCACCGGCGGTGCGGGACCCCGGCTGCACCACATCGCGTTCGCGACGCACGAGCGGCACCAGATCCTGCACATCTGCGATCACCTCGGCGCGGTGCGGAAATCGGACCAGATCGAGCGCGGCCCCGGCCGGCACGGGGTGTCGAACGCGTTCTATTTGTACGTGCGTGACCCGGACGGGCACCGGATCGAGATCTACACCCACGACTATTACACCGGCGACCCGGACAACCCGGTGATCAGCTGGGACGTGCACGACAACCAGCGCCGCGACTGGTGGGGCAATCCGGTGGTGCCGAGCTGGTACACCGAGGCCTCGCGGGTGCTCGACCTGGACGGGAAGCTCCAGCCGGTCGAGGAACGCACGGAAACGAAGGAAATGGACGTGACCATCGGCGCGGACGGGTTCTCCTACACCCGCGCCGGCGGGGCCGAGCAGGGTTTCAAACTGGGCGAACAGGTCTAAGGTGCGTCCCGTCCGTGAGGGGAACCCTGGTTTCCCTCACGGACACTCAGCGGTACCGGCACTTCGACGGAGAGGTGACATGATGACGGCTATCTTGCAGACGCCGACCACGGTCGCGCAGGACTTCACGGAGTTCCGGTCCGCTGTCCTGCGATCGTTCGTGCCGCTGCAGGTGAGCACCGAGCACCGCGACCGGTTCCACGGCAGGCTTCGCACGCACGAGGCGGGCGAGATCGCGCTCAGCGAGATCACCGCGTCGCCGCACGCGGTGGAGCGCACGCCGGAACTCATCGCCCGCGCCGACCGGCCGTGCTACAAGCTGAGCGTCATGCTGGCCGGCACCGGCATCCTCACCCAGGACGGCCGCGAGGCGGTGCTGCGGCCCGGCGACGTCGCGCTGTACGACACGAACCGGCCGTATTCGCTCGTGTTCGAAGAGAATTTCCGGACGCTGGTGCTGATGTTCCCGCAGCAGCAGGTTGACCTGCCACGCGATCTGGTTGGTCAGCTCACCGCGGTGCGGATGTCCGGGCGCGAGGGCGTCGGCAACGTGGTGGTGCCGTTCCTGGCGCAGCTGGGCGGAAATCTGGACGTGCTGTCGAGCCCGGTGGGCGTGCGGCTGGCGCACAACGCGGTCGACCTGCTCACCACCATGCTGGCCACCGAACTCGACCTGGACCGCACGGCCGCCGACCCGCACCACGATCTGATGCGGCGGATCCGCAGCTACATCGACGCCAACCTGTCCCGATCCGATCTCGGTCCGGCGCAGATCGCCGCGGAGCATTACATCTCCACGCGGCATTTGCACGGGTTGTTCCAGGAACAGGGAACGACGGTCGCGGGGTGGATCCGGCAGCGGCGGCTGGAGCATTGCCGCCGGGACCTGCGGGATCCGTTGCTGGCGGCACGTCCGGTGGCGGCGATCGCGGCGCGGTGGGGATTTGTCGACGCGGCGCATTTTTCGCGGGTGTTCCGCGCGGCGTTCGCGCAGTCGCCCAGTGAGTTGCGCGCCCGCGGCTGACCCGATCCACGACACTCACGGCGCTCCCGGTCACCGGGGGCGCCGTTGTCGTTCCACCGCGAATCCGCTGGTATTGACCGCGAGCGTCCGGGAGTTGCCCGCCAGCGCATGAACATTCGCTCCCGGGCCGGGACGCGGCGAGCATGATGGGCATGTCCGACCCTTCCCCTGACGAATGGCGCACCTACGACGAGTTCGCCGCCGGGATCGACACCTACCGGCTGCCCAACGCGGACCTCTCCGGGCGGGAACTCACCGTCACGCTCGACGACGGAGCGAAGCTCGAACTGCGGTTCCTCGACAGCGAACGGCTTACCTGCAACGGCGTCGAGGACCCGTACGACGCGGTCGCCGTGCGTCCCGACGTCTTTTTCGTGAACTTGCCGCTGACGAGCGTCGAGGGCGAGGCCCTTACCGTCGTCTACTCGACCACCACGCATCGCGCGCTCACCGTGCGGTCGGTGATCGGCGACGAGGACATCGAAGGCACGCCACGGGTTTCGCAGACCTTCCACGCCGGCACCACCGACGGCGGCGAGCCGACCGGAGACGTGCCCGGTCCGTCGCGGGACCTCATCGGCAAGCGCAACGTCTACCGCTACAGCCCGAACCACCTGTACGAGCACGTCTACCTCTCCTCCGAGCGCTACTGCTGGCAGTGCGTCGAGGGTGTGCAGCGCGGGCACGGCGACGTGGACCTGTCGACCGTCTGGAAGTTCGCCGACGGCCTGTACCTGTTCTGCTTCCGCGAATTCCGGATCGCGGTGGCCAGCGTGTGGCTGCACGACCTCGGCTACGACCTTCGCACCACCGGCGTTTTCCTCGGCATCACCGGCGACGGCCGGTCCGAGCATTCCCGCGCGGGCGGGCACATCTACCCGCTCGGCTCGATCAGCTACCCCGACGTCCAGCCTGTCTAAGGAGTTCTCCCGTGTCCAATATGGACGTGATCACCGCGCACTACGAGGCCAGCGACCGCGGCGACCTCGACGGCATGCTCGCCCCGATCGGCCCCGAAACCACCTGGACCGAGGCCGCCGGATTCCCCTACGCGGGCACCTATACCGGCCCGGACGAGGTGCGGCGCAACGTTTTCGAAGCGATCGCGCGCGACTGGGACGGCTACACGTTCACCTTGTCCGCGCTGCTGGACGCTGGAGACTCGATTGTCGGTCTCGGCACGTACACCGGCACGAATCGCAAGTCCGGCAAGGCTTTCACCGCCCGGGTCGCGCACGTGTGGAAGTTCGACGGCGACAAGGTCGCGAGCTTCGAGCAGATCGTCGATTCCGCCCCGGTCGCCGCGGCGACCGACTGAACCTCCCGCGCGACGGCGGTGCCGGTCCTTCCCCCGGCACCGCCCCCGTTCTCTCTCCCCTCCCCCCTCTGGTCATTGCGGACCGGAAAGCCGAGCCATGATGAGAAAGTTCCTGCCCGCGCTCGCCTCGGCCGTGCTCGTCACGCTGGTCGCGGCGGGCTGCGCGGGCACCGCCGATCCGAACGGACCGATCGTGGTCGGCTCGGTCAACGCGTTGAGCGGACCCGCCACTTTCCCGGAATCCTCCCAGGCCGCCAAGGCCGTGTTCGACGCGGCGAACGCGGCGGGCGGCGTGCACGGGCGCAAGATCGAATACCACGCCATCGACGACAAGGGCGATCCCGCCGCCGCGGCGGCCGCCGCGCGCGAAATCGTCGGCGGCGACCAGGCGGTGGCGCTGGTCGGTTCGTCCAGCCTCATCGAATGCCAGATCAACGCCAAGTATTACCAGCAGGAAAAGGTGCTGTCGATCTCCGGAATCGGCGTCGACCCGTCGTGCTTCACCAGCCCGAACATCGGGCCCGCCAACGTCGGGCCGTTCCATGACATGACACTGACCCTGCTGTACGGCTCCGAAGTGCTGCACCTGCAAGACATGTGCGCGCTGCTAGAGATCGCCGGGAACACGCTGCCATCTTACCGCGCGGCCATCGACGAATGGTCGAAAATCACCGGCAAGAAACTGAAGTACGTCGACGCGACCGTGCCATACAACGGTTCCGATTACACGCCCTACATCGTCAAGGCCCGTGCCGCCGGGTGCAAAGCCGTGACCGTCAACCCGGTCGAGCCCGATTCGATCGGCCAGCTGAAAGCCGCGCAGGCACAGGGCTGGAAAGACGTGACCTGGCTGCTGCTCACGAGTGTCTACAGTGAACAGTACGCGAAGGCGGTTTCGGACGCCGGTGCCGGGGTTTACGTTCCCGCCGAGTTCTACCCGTTCACCGACCCCTCGAGCCCGCGCACCAAGGAATGGCGGGATCTCATGACCCGCAACAACATTCCGCTGACCTCGTTCAGCCAGGGCGGTTACCTCGCGGCGAAGTACTTCCTGCAGGTGCTCAACGGCATGCAGGGCGAAATCACCCGGGAATCGGTGACGAAGGCACTGCGTGAGATGAAGCCGATCTCGGACCCGATGGTCGGCACGCCGTATGTGTTCGGTCCCGGGCAGACGCATCACGACAACATCGCGGGCTGGCCGGTGAAGCTCGCGACGGGCGCCAACCGGTGGCAGATCGCCGGTACCGACTGGCTGCGGATCCCGCGGCGCTGACCCGATCCGGTCTGGAAAGAGGAGACTGCAATGGTGCAGGGAGCGCTGGCCGGACTTGCCGCCGGCGGGCTTTACGCGGTGCTGGCGGTGTGCTTGACTCTGATGTCGCGGCTGGTCCGGGTCGTCAACTTCGCTCAGGCGGCCACCGGGATGTTCGGCAGTTACGTCGGGGTGGCGCTGTCGGTCCACGGCGGACTGCCGGAATGGCTGGCAGTGGTGCTCGGCGTGCTGCTGGGCGGGGTGCTGAGTGTGCTGATCGGCTGGGTCGTCTCGACCTGGCTGGCCGAAGCGGGCACTGGCACCCGTTCGGCCGTCACGGTCGCGGTGCTGCTGCTGTTGATCTCGCTGTCGTTCATCTTGTTCGGCAACAAACCGCAGCCGTTCCAGGCGTTGCTGGCCGGTCCGGCCTTCACCGTCGGCGGGGTGGTGATCAGCCAGGTGACGGTCGTGACGGTCGCGCTGGCTGTGGTGATCGCCTTCGCTGCGCGGCTGATACTGACAAAAACGCCCGTTGGTATCTCACTGCGTGCTTTGTCGGAACGCCCGACAACAGCTGAGCTGTTAGGCATCCCCGCGAAACGTCTCAGTGCGGCGGTGTGGGGCGCCACCGGACTGATCAGCACCATCATCATCGTGATTGTCGCTCCGTCCCAGTCAAACGACGCCACCTCGCTGTCGATGCTGGTCGTTCCCGCCGCCGCGGCGGCCCTGCTCGGCGGGTTCCGCCGGCTGGACCTCGCCGTCGTCGGCGGGCTGGTGCTCGGCATGCTGCAAGGCGCGCTCGCACAGGTCGACCAGCTTTCGGTAGTGCGGAATTTCGTCCCGTTCCTGGCCATCGTCGGCCTGCTCGTGTGGTCTCAGCGCAAGGAGGTGTGGGATGCAGCTCGCTGACCGGGGCGCAGTGTCCCGCTTCGGAACCCCACTGGTCGTCGCGGTGGTCGCGGTATTAGCCGGAATCGGCCTGACCGTCGGCCTCAACGGCTACTTCGCCTACCTCGGCATCAGCGTCGTTGTAGCCGCCATCGCCCTGCTCGGTCTAGGCGTGGTGACCGGCAGCGCGGGCATGATCTCCTTGTGCCAGTTGACCTTCGGCGCGATCGGCGCGTGGGTCGTCTCCGCGCTGAACGTCGTTCACGCCCCCGGCGGCTTTCTCTTCTGGCTGCTGTTGGGCGGTCTGGCGGCAGGCGTGGTCGGTGTCCTTATCGGACTCCCCGCACTGCGGCTGCGCGGCATCAACCTGGCGGTGGTGACGCTCGGCCTGGCCGCGGCCGCCGACGTGACCCTGGTGGAAATCCAGTTCCCCGGCACCACCGAAGGCGTTTCAGTGGACCGGCCGTCCTTGGTCGCCGACGACAACGCGTACTTCCTGCTCTGCGTCATCGTCCTGATCGTCTGCGCCTTGCTCGTGCACTTCCTCCGGCGCGGTCCGTGGGGCAGCAGCTGGGCCGCGGTGGCGTTCTCCGAACGCGGCACCGCCGCGGCAGGCGCGAGCGTCCGCACCGCCAAACTCTCCGCCTTCGCAGTCAGTGCCACTCTGGGCGGCATCAGCGGCGGCCTGCTCACCGCACAGGTCGGGTTCGCGTTCCCGACCAGTTTCGCTCCGCTGCAATCGCTGGCGTTGTACGTGCTGGCGATCATGTCCGGTGCGCACCTGATTGATATGGCAGTGTTCGGCGCAGTCCTTTGGGTTGCTGTACCAGAGCTGTTGAAGCGATGGGGCGTACCGCAGGACTGGGGCTACGTGATCTTCGGCCTGCTGGGCATCCAAGCCCTGGCTGGCCGCGGCAACCTGGGGACCGCGATCCGCGAACTGTGGCGTCGTCGCTCGCGGGCCAGCGCCGGGGTGCAGATCACTGCCTTGGACGAGGAACCTCCGCGCCTGCCGCCTGGCGAGCCGGTGCTGGTCGTCCGCGGCCTGAGCGTCACCTTCGGGCAAGTCAAGGCATTGTCCGGAGTGGACTTGGCCGTTCCGAAGGGCGGAGTCCTCGGCGTCATCGGGCCGAACGGCGCGGGAAAGTCCACTTTGGTCGACGCCATCAGCGGCTTCCTGCCGCAAGCCGAAGGAACCGTGGAACTGGCCGACCGTCCGCTCACCGGCAATCCGACGCAGCGCGCCCGCTCCGGTCTCCGCCGGACGTTCCAGCAGGACCGGGTCCCAGCAGGACTGACGATCGAGGCCTACGTCCGCTTCGTCGCCCGCCGGCGCCCGCCCGCCGCCGAAGTCGCCGCCGCACTGGAGTTCTTCGGCTGCCCGCCAGCAGCGACACCGCTGGATCGCGTCGACGTGGGCGCGCGCCGCCTGGTCGAAGTCGTGGGCCATCTGATGGCGAAACCCCAAGTGCTGCTTCTGGACGAACCGGCGGCGGGCCTGCCGCACGAGGAACACGTCGCTTTCGGCGAACGTCTGCGCCAGGTTCCGGCCAGATTCGGTGTCTCGGTGCTGATCATCGAACACGACCTGGACCTGGTCCGGTCGGTCTGCGACACCCTGACTGTGCTCGACTTCGGCGAGGTGCTGGCGAGCGGCCCGCAGGCGGAGGTGCTGGCCGATCCGGCGGTTCTGAAGGCCTACCTGGGCGAAACGGAGATGCTGTGAGCACGCTGCGAATCGAGAACCTGACCGTCACGCGCGGTGCGGGTCCGGTCATCGCCGACGTCGGGTTGACGCTGGAGCCAGGCAAGATCACCGCACTGGTCGGCCCGAACGGCGCGGGCAAGACCAGCCTCTTGGAAGCCCTGTCCGGCGTGATTCCCGCCGCGACCGGCACTATCCACGTTGGACACACGGACGTCACGAAACATTCGCGGGTGGCCAGAGCACGGCTCGGACTGGCGCACGTGGAACAAGGACGGGCGGTCTTCGCGGGCCTGACCGTCCTGGAAAACTTGCGGCTGACCGCCAAAACCCCAGCGGGCGTCGAGGAAGTCCTCGCCCTTTTCCCGGAATTGGAGAAACGCAAGAACTCCCCCGCCGCGCTGCTGTCCGGCGGCGAGCAGCAGATGGTAGTCCTGGGCCGGGCGTTCGCCGCGAAACCCCAGTTCCTGCTGATCGACGAGATGTCGCTGGGCCTGGCCCCGGCCGTGTTCACCAGGCTCCTGCCCGCGGTCACCGAATTCGCCAACGCGGGCGCGGCGATTCTCCTGGTGGAGCAGTTCACCCACCTGGCACTGAAAGTCGCGCAGGAAGCCCTGGTCGTCTCGTCCGGCAAGGTCACCTACTCCGGGGAGTCCCAGCCCTTGCTGGACAACCCGGACACCCTGCACCAAGCGTATCTGGGCACCAGCTGACCCGGGGTGCGGACGTTCCGCGGTGGGACGTCCGCACCCCGGCCGGTCAGCCTTCCCGGATGGTCATCTTGGCGATCCGGTCGCCGTCGACGTCGAAGACGAATTTCGACCGGCCGTTGGCGTGGTTGCTCCGCCAGTCCCCGACCACGGTGACGACGTCGCCGGAGACGGTGACCTCTTCCGGGGTCAGGACGCCGCGCGAGCCGATGAACTCGACGTCGCTCCAGCCTTTGATTCCGGCGCGCCCGGCGAACGACCGGCCCCAGTCGTCCACGACGCCGTTTTCGGTGAAGGCGTCCAGGAACGCGGCGTCGTCGTGCCGGTTCACCGCGTCGACGAACGACGCCACCGGTTCCGGTATCTCCACTTCGGACATAGCGATTCCCTTGCTGTCGCGGGTGAAACTCAGCGCGTGGTGTAGCCGCCGTTGGCGAAGATAGTCTGCCCGGTGATCCACCAGCCGGACGTCGCGAGGAACGACACGATCGGGGCGATGTCCTCGATCTTGGTCAACTGCCCGCCCATCGCCTGCGATTTGTGGAATTCGACCCGTTCCGGGGTTTCCTGGCCGTAGAAGAACGGCGTGTCCATCGGGCCGGGCCCGACCGCGGTCACCGAGATCCCGCGCGGGGCGAATTCCTTCGCCGCGGCACGGGTGAAGTGCTCGACCGGGCTTTTGCCGCCCGCGTAGGTCGAGTACCCGTCGGTGAACGCCGCGAGCAGGCTGGTCACGATCGTGATGATCTTGCCGCCGTCGGCGACGTTCTTGCCCGCTTCCTTGATGAAGAAGTACGCCGCCTTCGAGTTGATGTCGAACATCGAGTCGTACTCGTCCTCGGTGGTCTCGACGATCGGCTTGCGCAGCACCTTGCCCACCGTGTTCACCGCGACGTCGATCTTTCCCAGCGCGGCTTCGGCGTCCACGAACAGCTTCTCCACGTTCGCCGGGACGGTCAGGTCGCCGGTGAGGACGACGCCCTTCCCGCCCGCCGCCTCGACCGCGGCGAGAGTCTCCTCCGCCTGCGGACGGGTCGACTCGGAGTTGTAGTGGATCGCGACGTTCGCGCCGGCCTCGGCGGCCTGCCTGCTGACGAGCCCGCCCAGGTTCTTCGCCCCCGCGGCGACAAGGACGTTCTTGCCGTTGAGCGTGTGATCGGTCATGCGCACCTCTCTTTATCGCTGATATGCACGACTGTATCACTGCAATACAGACTACTGTAGCGGTGTGACACAGATTGCGAACGCGGATACGCGGACCCGGCTCCTGGACGCCGCCGCCGAGCAGGTCGCCGCGACCCCGGGCGAGGACATCTCGCTGCGCGCGATCTGCGCTCAAGCCGGCGTGAAAATGCCGACGCTGTACCACTTCTTCGGCAGCAAACAGGGCTTGCTGGACGCGGTGGTCGAGCGCGGTTTCGACCTGTACCTGGCGGAAAAAGGCGCGCACGAGCCGTCCGGCGACCCGATCCAGGACCTGCGCGACGGCTGGGACGCGCACGTCGCCTTCGGGATCGCGAATCCCGGCTTCTACACGCTCATGTACGGCCAGGTTCGCCCCGGCTACGCACCCGAGGCGCAGGAACGGCCCAGCGCGATGCTGCGCGCCCTGACCAGGGCCGCCGCCGACCAGGGACGGCTCACGGTCCCGCCGGACCAGGCGGCCGCGCACATCCTCGTGGCGAACATCGGCGTCACGCTGCGGCAGATCATCCTCGCCGAGGAGGACCGCCCACTCTCGGTAGCGGTCAGGGAAGGTGCGATCGCCGCAATCACCGGCACTGCCGCCGCCGACCGGCACGCGGAGATTCACCGCGTGCTGGAACACGCCGCGGCGAATCCGGGCATTTTGGGGGCCGCGGAGACTCAACTGCTGACGAAGTGGCTGCGGACGCTGGCGGAATCAGGCTGATTCTGCGGGCGTGTCCGCGGTGATGGGGGTGGGCCGTGGTGTTGAGATATCAGCTGGGGTCGCGCCGGATCGCGGATACGCACCCGTCGGAAGTCCCCGCCTAGCTCGCCGCCGGGCGATCACTCCGGCCAGGAAGCGGATCTCCCTCAGCCGGATCCACGGCGAAGCCGGAGAGTCACCTGCGATGCTGAGATATCAGCTGGTCCTGCGCCGGATCCGAACCCACCGAACCTCCCCGCCTAACCAACCACCGCGCGATCAATCCGGCCAGGAAACGAGTCCCTCTCAGGCGAGTCCACGGCGAAGCCAGAGGGTCACCTCCGAAGCTGAGATATCAGCTGGTCCTGCGCCAGATCCGAACCCGCCGGACCTCCCGCCTAACCAACCACCGGGCGATCAATCCGCGCCGGAAACGGCTCCCCCTCAACCGAGTCCGCATCGAAGACAGGCGTCGTCCCCGCCATGCTGAGATATCCGTTGATACTCCGCCGAATCGCGAACCCGTATCCGTCGGAAGTGCTCGCATAACCGGCGGACAGCGGCGGTTCCGCGTGGAACTCCGTCGCCCAGCCCTGGTCGCGCCACGAACGCATCGTCAGGTCGAGGTACTGATCAGCCGTCTCGGCGGTGGCTCCGAGCACCCAGTAGGCGATGTCGAACATGCGCCGGGATTCGTCGCGGCCGTAATCGTCGGACAGGGTCACCCCGTTGTGGAACACCGCCTTCGGCAGGTCCGGATGCCGCAGCACCAGGGCCGATCCGGACGGCAGCGTCCGGAGGGTTTCGGTGAAATATCCCAGCAATCGCGCCCGGGCGGCGGCTTGCGTCGCTTCTGGCGGCATGGCGTCAGATCGCCGGACGTCGGTTGGCCGCCTCGCGGAGGACTGCAGCGGCGGCGTTGCGCACGTCGTCGAGGACGCCGGTGAGCCACTGTTGCGTGTCGGCGTCTTTGAACTGGCTGTCCACCACGCCAGTGAGGACGGTGGCGGCTCGCGCCATCGCGGCGGCGAGCGTGCCAGCGGCGTCGGCCACGTTCTCGACCCCATCGTCGCCGTAAGCGTCGGACACGATCGCCACCGGCACCCGGTCGACGTTGTAGAAGGTCGTGCTGGCGTCGCGCGCCGCGGCCAGGAGGGCGAACACCCGGTCGGCGAGCGCGTCTCGCGCGCGCTCGACCGGGTGCCGCGGGTAGGTCATGGCCTCGTGCCCGAGCAGTCCTTCGACTTCCCGGGCTATCGCGACGGCCTTGTCCGCGAACCGCTGGTTGGCTGTCGCGGTCTTCTCGGCCCAGTCGCGCTCGAACGTCATCCGGCCATTATGGGGCTACATTCCGGCCCGCTCGAAGGCCAAGGTGGGCAAGTCGACCGCGTGCGCCCCGCCATCGGCGACCAGCACCGCACCGGTGATGTACGACGACTCCGAAGACCCGAGGAACCGCACGATGGAAGCGATTTCCTCCGGTTCCGCCGGACGCCGCAAGGGCACCTCGGCCGTCACCCTGCGATACCCCTCGTCGTGCCCGCCGTCGAACCCGGCCGCCTCCGCGAACTGCTCCATCTCGCCGTCCGCCATCGGCGTCCGGACCCACCCCGGGCACACCGCGTTTGCCCGGACTCCGCGCGGCCCGTAGTCCCGCGCGATAGACCGGGTCAAGCCGATCAGCGCGTGCTTGGCCACGGTGTACCCGGCGACATTCGGCCCGGCGAACAACCCGGCCAGCGAAGAAACGATCACGACCTGCCCGCCGCTTTCGACGAGCGAAGGCAATGCCGCCCGGCAGAACACGAACGCACTGGACAAATTGGACCGGAGCGCGATTTCCCACTCCTCGTCCCCTGTGTCCACCACCGAAGACAACCCGTGCCCGCCGGCGTTCGCGACGATTACGTCCAACCTGCCGTACTTCTCGAGGATCTCCGCGATCGCCGCCTCCGCGTCCTCCCGGACGCTGGCGTCGCAAGCGATCACGTGCGCACCGGTCTCCGCCGCTACCTTCTCCAGCGGCTCCCGCCGCCGCCCCAGGACCACGACCTGCGCACCTTCGCCGGCGTACCGCCGGGCAACCGCGGCCCCGATGCCCGTCCCTCCGCCGGTAATCGCCACGACTCGCGTGTCTGCCATCGTTTTTCCTTCCCTCTCAAGCAGGAAACCCAGACCGAGCGGATACGCCGAAGTCGGCGAGCAAGGCCTGTCCGTTCACCGTCCGCGCCCGCGCGGAAGCCAGATACACCACTTGCTGGGCGACGTCCTCGGCCGCCTGCACCGGAAATCCCGGTGCGTCCAGCAGATCCCCCAGATCCCCGCGCGCCATCGGCGTATCGACCACCGACGGGCACACGCAATTGACCCGGACGCCGTCGAATTCGACCGACAGCGCCCGCGTCATCGACACCACCGCGCCCTTCGACGCGCAGTAGGGCACCATCCCCGGCGCGCACACGAAGGCCGAATCGCTGGCGAGGAAGACGATCGAACTCCCGTCTCCCAGCCACGGCCGGGCGTGCTTCGCGACCAGGAACTGCCCCAGCACGTTCACCGCCAGCACCGACGTGAAGTCCTCGGCGCTGGTTTCGGCGAGCGGCCGTCCGACCGGTCCTGATATCCCAGCGCAGCCGACTACCACGTCAATCCCGCCGAACGACTCCGCCACGAGCTGCACCGCCGCGGCGACCTGCGCCTCGTCGGTGATGTCCGCCCGCGCCGCGACGACGTCCCCGGGCAGCGACGGCGGCCGGACCCGGTCCAGGACGCCGACCCGCGCGCCCTCTTCCAGGAACGCCCGCGCGCAGGCCAGCCCGATGCCCGACGCGGCACCGGTGATCAGCACGGCCTTGCCGGAGAGATCGAGTCGCATCCGGCAATCGTGCAGCAACGGCCGCCGCGGGGATTGGCAACGAGTGCATCCTTGTTGTCAGCGACCGCACGACCCCCGCTGCCCGGCTACCGCTGCCCCCGGGCCACCGCGAACACTGCGGCGAGGAGCGCGAAGGGACACCATGAGCAACGCACACCCGCACCCCCTTGACCCGCTGACCGCCGACGAGCTCGCCGCCGGCCGGGCGGTGCTGGAGGCACAGGGGCTGATCACCGAGACGACCCGGTTTCCGCAGGTCCTCCCGGTGGAGCCGGACAAGGCCGCCGTGCTGGCCGGAGCCCCGGCCGACCGCCGGATCCAGTTCACCCTGCTCGACACCGCGACCGGCGAATCGGCCGACGCGGTCGTCTCGGTGACCGCCGGGGAGCTGGTCAGCCACGAGAAGTGCGGCGAGGGCCAGCCTCCGTATCTCTTCGAGGAATATGACCTGGCCGAGGCCATCACGAAGGCCTCCCCGGAATGGCAGGCGGCGATGCACCGCCGTGGCCTCGGCGACCGCATCGAGCACGCGTTCTGCGCCCCGCTCGCTCCCGGCTATTTCGGCCGCGAGGACGAGACTGGCCGCGTCATCCGTTCGCTCACCTTCCTGCGCGAAGACAGCACCGACAGCCCCTGGGCGCATCCCGTCGAGGGCCTCGTCACGCACCTCAACCTCACTGAGCAGCGCGTGCTCCGGGTCGAGGACGAGGGCGACGCCGCTGTCCCGGAGGACTCCGGCCGTTACGGCCACCATCCCGCGCGCACCACGCTCAAGCCGATCGAGATCACCCAGCCGGAAGGCCCGAGCTTCCAGGTCGACGGCTCGCTGGTGACCTGGGAGGGCTGGCAGCTGCGCGTCGGCTTCAACGCGCGTGAAGGCCTCACCCTGCATCAGCTGACCTTCCAGGACCGTTCGGTGCTATATCGCGCGTCGGTGCCTGAGATGGTTGTTCCCTACGGTGATACATCAATCGGCCGGTTCTGGATCAGCTACTTCGACGCTGGCGAATACCTGCTCGGCAAGAACGGCAACAGCCTGCGCCTCGGCTGCGACTGCCTCGGCGTGATCCACTATTTCGACGCCTTCCTCGCCGACGACCACGGTCAGCCGGTGCGCGTGCCGAACGCGATCTGCATGCACGAGGAGGACTACGGAATCCTCTGGAAGCACACAGATCTCGACGGCAAGGCCGAGGTCCGCCGCTCGCGCCGGCTGGTGATCTCATCGATCTCCACCATCGGCAATTACGACTACGGCTTCTTCTGGTATCTCTACCTCGACGGCACCATCGAATGCGAGGCCAAGGCAACCGGCATCGTCTTCTCCGGAGCCGCCGAGCCGGGGTCCGCGCAGCCGCACGCGTCCGAGATCGCGCCTGGCCTGTTCGCACCGGTGCACCAGCACCTGTTCTGCGCCCGGCTCGACTTCGCCGTCGACGGCCAGCGCAACTCGGTGTACGAAGTGGACGCGGTCGGCATTCCGATCGGCGACGAGAATCCGTATGGCAACGCCTTCACGTGGAAGGCCACGGAACTGCGCACCGAGCAGGAAGCGAAACGGCACGCGAACCCGGCGGCAGCGCGGGTGTGGGAGGTGCGCAGCACCGAGCACACGAACCGGCTCGGCGCGCCGACCGCCTACCAGCTCGTGCCGCGACCGTCGGCAACCCTTATGGCACAACCGGAATCGTCGGTGTACCAGCGCGCAACCTTCGCCACGAACCACCTATGGGTCACGCCGTACGCGCCGGACGAACGCTTCCCCGCCGGCGACCGGCCCAACGCGCACCCAGGCGGTGCTGGCCTGCCCGCGTGGACAGCAGCCGACCGCTCCGTCAACGACACCGACGTCGTGCTGTGGCACGTCTTCGGACCGACGCACATCCCCCGTCCGGAGGACTGGCCGGTGATGCCGGTCGACTACTCCGGATTCATGCTGCGCCCCTACGGGTTCTGCGACCGGAACCCGGCACTCGACCTGCCCTCGGCCGCCCACGGCCACTGTGAACACTGAGGAAGGCTCCATGCCCGCGACCAATCTGTCCGACACCTCCACCTGGCTTCCGCTCGACGGTCTCGCTCCCGGCTTCGACGCCAACAAAGCGGCCACTGTGGACGATCTCGACAACCAGTCGTTCACTTTGGACTGTGCTGATGGCGGCGCGTTCTCGATCAGCTTCTCCGGCGGCCAGGCGTCCTGGGACGAAGACGGCACCACCGGAGAGACCGCGTCCGAGACATTCCTCGTGGACGCTGGACTCTTCTACGTGCAGTTCCACCCAGGCGCGGAAACCTCGTACAGCCTGCTGCTGGACGTGCGCCAGGGCCGTGCGCTGCTCATCACGAGCACCATCGGCGACGGACTTCCCCGGGTGACACAACGGTTCCGTCCCGCGACCATTCAGGGCCGCGAGGCGCACGGCGAGGAAATCGCGCCCAGCACGGCGTTGATCGGCCGCCGCGTGCAGTGGGTTTACAGCGAAGAGCACGCGTACGAGCACGTCTACCTCACCCCGCACTGGTACAGCTGGCAGTGCCTCTCCGGTCCGGAGCGCGGGCTCGCCGACACCGACGAGAATTCTGTCTACCAGATCCGGCCGGGAATCTACGTGTTCACTTGGCGCGAGAAGGTCATCCCGTGCGCCTCGGTGACCGTCGCAGACCACCGCAACGTGCGGGAGCTGCGTTCGCACGGTTCGCTGTTCGGGCTCGCGGAAGATGGCAAGACGCCGACGCACTTCACCTTCGGCGCATACGGCCGTCTGCTCAGCAACACCGTTTATTCGCCGAACTACGACCCTGCTGGACAGTGACCCGTGGCGCCTGAACTGCTCCTCACCAACGCCACTGTGTACACAGTGGACGAAGACCGGCCGTGGGCGACCTCGCTCGCGGTGGAGAACGGCCGGATCACCGCCGCTGAGGCTGGTCCGGACACCGAGGTCGTCGATCTCGGCGGCGCGTTCGTGCTGCCGGGGTTCGTGGACGTGCACAGCCACCATGCCCTCGCCGGGCGGGAATTGTTCGAACTGCGCCTGGAAAGCGGCTCGGGTCTCGACGAAATCCTCGCTGCGGTAAGGGAATGGTCGGCGAAGCTCGGTCCGGACGAGTGGGTGGTCGGCGGGGCCTGGCCGTCCACTTTGGCCACCGAGCTCGGCCACGACTCCGTGCGGCGCGCCTTGGACGAAGCCGCGGGCGGACGGCCCGTGGTGCTGATGGAGGACAGCCGGCACAACCGGTGGGCAAGCAGCCGGGCGCTGGAACTGGCCGGGATCACCGAGTCCACTCCGGACCCGGCGGGCGGCACGATCCACCGCGACCTGGACAGCGGCGCACCGACCGGCCTGCTCATCGAGACCGCAGGCCTCGCAGTGGAGCGGGCGATGAGGGACACCCGCACGCTCACCGCCGAGCAGCACGCCGAAGCGTCGCGGCGGGCGATCGAAATCCTGCACTCGTACGGCATTACGGCGTTTCAAGACGCCGGGGCGACGCTGGATATCCTCGCCGCGCTGAAAACGCTGGACGACGCGGGCGAACTGGCCGCGTGGGTAGTGTCGTCAATGCTGGTGAACGACCCGATCTTCGGCGCGGACCCGATCGGCAAACCGTTGCTCGACCGCGCCGCGGCGTACCGCAGCGAGCACCACCGGCCGGACTTCGTGAAGATCTTCCTCGACGGCACGCCGCCCGCGCACACCGCGGCGTTCTTGGAGCCGTACCTGCACCATGAGTGCTTCTGCGGCGACACCACGATGCCGCCCGAAGAACTCTCCAGCTGGCTGGACGTCGCGGCCGCGGCTGGGCTTTCCGCGAAAATCCACTGCGCGGGCGACGCGGCCGTCCGGGCCACTTTGGACGCTGCCGGTGCCCTGCGCGCCCGCGGCGACTACACGACGAAAATCCAGGTGGCGCACGGACAGTTCATCCACCCGGACGATCTGGAACGATTCGCGACACTCAACGTGTCGGCTGATATCTCACCGTTCCTGTGGGTTCCCGGCGTGATCCCGGACGCCATCGCGCAGGTGATCCCGGCCGAACGCGCGGCGCGCATGCAGCCGAACCGGGCGCTGCTGGACACCGGCGCACTGGTCGCCGGGGGTTCGGACTGGCCGGTGAGCGAATCCCCGAACGCCTGGGAAGGCATCGAGGGCCTGATCACGCGGCAGGACCCGTACGGCAGGCATCCGGGAAGCCTGTGGCCGGAGCAGGCGATCACCCTGGCCGAGGCGATCCAGGTGTTCACGCTGAACTCGGCGCGGGCTTGCGGGCTGGACGACGTGACCGGCTCGCTGACGCCGGGAAAGTCGGCGGATTTCGTGGTGCTGGACCAGGATCCGTTCAAGACCCCGGCGAACGAACTGGCCGGGATCACGGTGCGGGAGACGTGGTTCGGCGGCAAGCGGGTGTTCGCGCGAGATTGAGGGTTGTGCGGGGCGGTACCGGTTCTGACCGGACTCGTCCCGCACGACCCCTGCGGCGCGTGCGGGGCTTTTCCCCAACTCGCGCTTGCTGTGGACAACCTGGCTGAGGGGGCCGGGAGTGTCGGTGGGGGCGGATAGACTGGGCAAGGGCCGTCCCCCCGAGGTGGGCGGGGGTTTGCTCCGCGGGGGCATGGGCAAGGAACACCAATCCGCGACAGCGCGGCCGTGCCGTGACAGCACGGTGGCCAAGCGACCGAGCAGCCCAGCTGCCAAGCGACTGAGCAGCCGAGCAGCCCAGCGACGCCGAGCTGCCAAGCGACCGAGCAGCCCAACTGCCAAGCGATCGAGCCACCGAGCCACCGAGCCACCGAGCCACCGAGCCACCGAGCCACCGAGCCACCGAGCCACCGAGCCACCGAGCCACCGAGCCACCGAGCCACCGAGGGATGATGCCCGTCCAGAACCGCACCCCACAACCGCCCGCCACCGAGGACTTGAGGGCGTGGCAATCGCAGTGAGAACCGCGATCGCCACGCACGAATCCCTCACCCCAGCATGAACTCCGCCACCCGCTCCCCCATCAGCACCGCGGGCGCGTTCGTGTTCCCGCTGATCACCCGCGGCAGCACCGAGGCGTCCGCGACCCGCAGGCCGGACACGCCGCGCACCGCCAGCGTCGGGTCCGTCACCGCCAGCTCGTCCGTTCCCATCCGGCAGGTGCCGACCTGGTGGTGGTAGGTGATCGCGGTGCGGCGGACGTACTCCCGGACGTCCGCCGGTCCCGGGTACAGCTCTCGCGCGCCCCACTCTTCGGCCAGTGCCGGGGCGCGGCCGATCGACCGGCATTGTTCTACCGACGCGACCAGGCTCTCGAAATCCGCCGGGTGGGCGAGGGCGGCGAGATCGATCAGCGGCATCTCGGCCGGATCCGCGCTGCGCAGCCGCAGCGTTCCGCGGCTTTGCGGCGTGATCATGCCCGCCATCAGGGAAAACCCGGTCGGCGGTCCGGTCATCCACGGTTCGTACATCGGCACGCTGAAGTGGATCGGCTGGGTGTCGGGCACCGGCAGTCCCGGGCGGCTGCGCCAGAACAGGTGCGTCTGCGTCACCGAAAGCCCGGTCCGCGGCGGGGCGACCTCTCGCCGGTCGGTGGCGAAGATGACCGGCGACAGCAGGTGGTCGTGCAGGTTCTCGCCGACGCCCGGCAGGTCCGCGACGACGTCCAGGCCCAGCGCGGCGACGTCGTCGGCTGGGCCGATTCCGCTGCGCAGCAGGATCGCCGGGGACGCCAGCGCGCCGGCGGCGAGCACGACCTGGTCGGCGAACAGCGATTCCAGTTTGCCGTCGATCTCCGCCTGCACGCCGATGCAGCGATCGCCGTCGAAGAGCACCCGATGCACTAGCGCACCGGTGTGCACGGTCATCTGCCCGGCGACCGGTTCGGCGTAGCAGAGCCAGGTGTTGCGCCGCCGTCCGCCGGTCATGGTGACCTGCTGCACGGAGATGCCGTCGAGGGTGCCATCGTTGTAATTGTCGTTGAACGGCAGGCCGATTTCCTGCGCGGCGTCCACAATGGACTGCTGGATCGGCTGCAGCGGGTCGTGCCGTTCCAGGTCGAGCAGGTCGCGTTCGATCCGTTCGTACACCGGGCGCACGTCGTCCCAGGACCAGCCGGGCAGGTCCCAGCCGTCGTAGTCCGCCGCCGCGCCGCGGACCCAGATCATCGCGTTCAGCGAATGCGAGCCGCCGAGCACTTTGCCGCGCGGCAGGTGCAGCCTGCGGTTTCCGGCGTGCGGCTGCGGCACCGTGTAGTAATCCCAGTCTTCCGCGCCGTGCCACAGTTCCGCCGCGCGCGACGGGTCGTGGATCGCCGCGTTCGTGTCCGGTCCGCCCGCTTCCAGCAGCGTCACCTTCGCGCCCGCGTCGACCAGCCGCCGGCACACCACCGAGCCCGCCGAACCCGCACCTGCCACGATCACGTCCATGTGCTGATCCTGACCGGTCCCCCGGCTCCGCCCGGAATTGTCTTCACTCGCCGACAACGGGCGTGCCCTCGCGGACAAGACCGCTCGCCCGCCGCGCGCCGATACTCGGGAGCGACCAGAAGATCGGGACTAGGGAGCACCATGGCGACACGCCTGTTCATCGACGGTCAGTGGACCGAGGCCGGCGGGGAGCCCATCCCGACCCGCGATCCGGCCACCGGCGCGGTTCTCGAAGACGTCGGGACGGCAACGCAGGCCGACGTCGACGCCGCGGTGGCCGCCGCGCGTCGCGCGCTGACGTCGCCGGAGTGGGCCGGGCTCGCGCCGGTGCAGCGGGCGAAACTGCTGTTCCGCCTCGCCGACCTCGTCGACGAACACCACGAGGAACTCGCCGCGCTGGAAACCCGCGACCAGGGCCAGCCGATCGGCATCTCGCGCCAGGTGAGCGTCACCGGCGCGGCCGAGCACCTGCGGTACTTCGCCGGCTGGGTCACGAAAATCCAGGGCACCACGAACCCGGTTTCGTTCCCGGACACCCTGCATTACACGCGCCGCGAGCCGGTCGGCGTCAACGCGCTGATCACGCCGTGGAACTTCCCGCTGATGATCCTCGTGTGGAAGCTCGCGCCCGCGCTGGCCACCGGTAACACCGTGGTGATCAAACCCAGCGAGGTCACGCCGCTGACCAGCATCCGGCTGGTACAGCTGACTGAGCGGGCTGGTATCCCAGCGGGCGTGGTCAACCTGGTGACCGGCGACGGTCCGGTGGGCGCGATGCTGAGCTCGCACCAGGACGTCGACCACGTCTCCTATACCGGTTCCACCGCGGTCGGGAAGCTGATCACCGCGGCGAGCGCGGAATCCAACCTCAAGCGGCTGACCCTCGAACTCGGCGGCAAGGCCCCGAGCATCATCGCCGCGGACGCCGACCTGGACGCCGCCGTCGCGGGCAACCTCGCCGGCGCGACGCTGAACACCGGGCAGGTCTGCGCGGCGTACACGCGGTTCTACGTCGACCGCAAGCGCGAGCAGGAATTCGTGGAGAAGATGGCCGCCGGACTCGCCGGACTGCGGGTCGGGCCGGGTCTGGACGAGACGACGCAAGTCGGGCCGCTCGTGTCGGACAAGCACCGCAGGCACGTGGCGAACCTGGTGGCCACCGGCCGTTCCGAAGGCGCGGACCTGATCACCGGGGGTTCGGAAGTAGACCGCGAAGGCTACTTCTACCAGCCGACGCTGTTCGCGGGCGTCACGGACACCATGACGATCATGCGGGAGGAAATCTTCGGCCCGGTGCTGGCGGTGACACCTTACGACGACCCGGACGAGCTGGTCGCGCGCGCGAACGACACGCAGTACGGCCTCGCCGCGACCGTGTGGACCCGCGACATCCGTACCGCGCAACGCTATGCGGACGGGATCCGCGCGGGTGCGGTATTCGTGAACATGCCGCCGATTCCGGACATGGCCGCGCCGTGGGGTGGTTACAAGGCATCGGGCTGGGGCCGCGAAATGGGTCCGTGGGCGCTGGACGCGTACACCGAAACGAAAGCTGTTTGGCTGCACTACGGTTACTGAACGCTTCCGGGGCTCGGCGGGCCAGACCGCCGAGCCTCGTTCAGCGGGCCAGTTCGGCCAGCGACAGCAGCAAATGCGCCGACTCCGGGTACCAGATGTCCGAATGCGCCCCGGCTGGATTCCACCACCGCCCGCGCCGGAACCGCCAGCCCGACTCGACGTTGACGATCCGCCGGTCCATTTCGGACCGTGAATACTCCGCTGTCACCTTGTGCAGCACGGTGTTCGCGATCTCGTCGGCCGGGGCTTTGACGCCGATGTTCCCGATCCCCCGCACGCCCTCCGCGAGCCGATGCCACAAGCCGGTGGCGCGATCGAAGCGGGAACGGGTCAGCACGATCGGTCCGTTGATCGGGGCGTCGCGCAGCACCGGCGCGAAACGGCTGGTGAAAATGTCCGGCCGGGCCGCCATCTGAAAGACCAGCAGAGTGTCCACAGTGTAGGGATAACGCGGATCCGCCCGGTCCCAGCCGAGCACCGGCGGGCCGTCCCCCGCCGCGGACTGCACCGCTTCCAACACGAACCGGCCGCCGAAGGAATGGCCGACGCAATGCAGGTACTGGCCGGTGACGGTCCGCAAACTCGGCGCGTTGCCGGGCAATTGACGTTCCGCGTTGAGATAGCCGAGCAGTTGGCCGAGCGCTTCCGCGGCCCGCCCGTCGGTGGTCATCTTGTGCGCACGATCGCGGATCCGCCGGTAGCCGGTGATAAACGGGTTGCTCATCGAAGGCCAGCGCACCATGACGTAAAACCCTTGCCACGCACCGATTCCTTCGTAAGACCCGTCCGCGTAGCGTTCTTCCAGCAGGCCGAAGAACTGCCGGGCTCGCCGGTCGGCGGTTTCCCGGTTGTTCTGCCAGCCGTGCACGAACACGACGATGTCGGTGGCCGTCTCCGGAACTTCCAGCCACCGGGCCAGAAAGCGCGGCGTCGCCTCGGCCGGCACCGGGTTTCCGGTTTCCGGGTCCACGAAATCGCCGTGCTCGTCGAGGTCCAGGATCACCGGTTCGGTCACGGTCGCCCTTCCTGCCACAGATGCACGTCGATCCCGCGGTACAGCGAAAACATCAGCCCGAGCGGATTGTGGTGTTCGTCGGCGAACGTGCGCGCCAGCGAACGCACGATGTCGCCCAGTTTCGCGCCCGAATCGATGAATTCGGTGAACAACCGCCGCGAATACTCGCACGCGAACGCGGGAGGCAGGTCGATCTGCGGTCCGATCAGGCAGCGTCCGCCGTTGCCCAGCAACGCTTTTCCGAACGCCGAGTAGAACGCCGACGTCACCTGCCCGCCCTGGCACGCCCCGACGTAAACGAACGGCCGCGTCGGCAGCGGCGCTTCCGCCAGCCACGCGATCAAGTCGGTGCCGTAGATCCGTTCGCCGTCGCCGAGCTTCAGATACGGCTGTTCGACCAAGCCACCGGAGCCGCTCACCTTGCCGTGACAGCCGAAATACGTGACGTGGTCGGCGAAATCGCGGCTGCGGAAGTGCGCGGCCAGCGTTTTCTTGTCGGGCCGCAGCACCACTTCGGCCCGGCCGTGGAAGAAATCGACCACCGGCGCGATGTACGGCGTGTCCGGGAACTGGCGGTCCACGCCGTGGTCGACGTTGAGCCCGACCACCGGTTTGCCACCGTCCACAGTGATCCGCGCGTCGAAGTCGTCGACCCGGGAGAAGGTGTGCTCCACGACGTGCCGGTAGCCCCAGAACCCGGCGAGCGACCAGTTTTCTTCCTCCGGATACTCGTCCGGCTGCCGCGGCGACGTGTACAGCATTCCCCACGGCACGATCAGGCTGTCCGATTCGATGCTGATCACGTTCTCGCTCTCGGCGAGCGCCAGTTCCAGCAGCGCCCGGATCCGCCGCAGCCCGCTGTCGGGACCGGCGAACAGCAACCGGTACATCAGGTAACCCGCGTCGGCGAGCGCGAAACCCGCGCGCCGCAACAGTTCCGGACGGCCGGACAGATCCCAGCCGTCGGCGAACGGGTGCCGGCGCGGGCCGCGTTCGGTCCGCTCGGCGAGGTCCACGACGTGCCGCTGCCACGTTTCGCGGAGGATGTCGATCCGGGAGTTCAGCTCGCCGAGGCTGTGCGCGATCCGGCCCTGGTAGCCACCGCCGCCGTCCTCGGGGAACGCGCTGCCCCACGCTTGCACGATCAGCCCGGGCGCCCCGGGGAATTCCAGGAACCGCAGGTTGACCGTCCGCGCCCGGTTGTACGGCGGCACCGCGACACGGCTCAGCCCGGCGGTGTTGTCGACGGTCACCTCGGCGCTCAGCTGTCGGGTCATGACGGCACCTCCACCGGCAGCGCGGCCGCGATTTCCAGGAGCAGCTGGGCGTCGTGCTCGCGGTAGATCCGGAACACCAGCCGCAGCGGCCCCGGTGCGAGCGGGACGACGTCGAATTCCGCCGGATCCCGCAGCCGGTCGCCGGTGATCCAGCCGATCCGCGACATCGGCTGGGCCACGCCGGGCGGGGCGTCGAGCAGCACCCGGACCCGCACCACCCCGGCGGGTTCGGCCGCGGGTTCCTTGCGCCGCACCGAAACCGCGACTCGCACCACCTTCCCGACGACCACCGGGGCGTCGGGGAGGCATTCGACGGTCGCCGCCAGCAAGCCCGGCTCCGGCGGCGGGGCGTCGTCCGGAGGTCTCGCCTCGTTCCTCCGCCACCCTTTCCAGACCACGCGCCGAAGGCGGAGCGGGTCCGGATCCAGCTGCTCGGGCCGCACCGGGTAGCCGACCCGGCCGGTACGCCAGGTAGCGGGCCGCGAATCCGCCCGCCGGGAATCGACGCGGCGCGAATCGGCCCGGCGCGAGTCGACCCGGCGGGAATCCGCTCGGCGGGAATCGACCCGCCGGGAATCCGCCCGGCGCGAGTCGACGCGCCGGGAATCGACCCGCGCGCTGAGCACCGTCCCGTAAACCCCCTCAATAGGTGCCACCATGTCGTAGTCCACGTCGGTGAGCTCCGGCGCGTCGGCGGCGACCGGCTCCCGGAACCGCACCGAAATCCGCTCGGAAAGGAAGTCTTCCCCGTTCAGCGGTCCGCGAAGACTGACCAGCCCGCTCTCCGCGTCCACGATGTCCACCAGCAACCGCAGCCGGCCCAGCACGGCCTCGTTCCGCTGCGCCGCCGCCAGAGTCACCGCCGAGCCCAGCGCTTCCCGCGTGGCGCCCAGATTTCCCACGCGGTACGCGGAAAACGCGGCGTCCACCGCGGCCTCGATGCCCAAGTGCTGCCCGATCGGCGTCCGGGAGAGTTCGGCCGGGTCGTCGGTCAGCCGCACGGAGACGGTCTCCGCCTCCGACCGCGCGGAGCCTTGCTGCACCCACATCGCGGCCAGTTGATGCTCGTGCCCGACCGGCAACCTCGACGGCACGAGCAGACTCAACGCGTAATTCCTCGTTTCCCCCGCGCCCCATTGCCCGAGATCGAGCACCAGATCGCTGAACTGCCGCTGTGGCAAGGGCAGCGGCAGTTCCGTCGGAGCCAGCTGGTCGACCCGGTACACCACGCACCCCGGCGAATCCCGCACGAACAGCCGCACCGGGCCGCCGTCGCCGGCCGTGACCGTGAACTTCACGGTCATGCTGGAAATCCGCGACGGCAGGGAGCGCGGATGATGCACCACGACTTTCGGGGCCGAAACCGGTCCCGGCACCTCGAGGCCGCGCACCCGGCTCGCGTGCTCCCGCAGCATCGACCACGCCCGGTTCGCGTGCTCCCAGTAGATGTGCGCGAGATCGTGCTTCACCTGACGCAGATCCGGCAGCCGCCTGGCGGACGCGGGATCTTCGGCCGCCAGCCGCAGCAGCGGTTCGCCAGCCAGCGCGGTGAGGCGATCCTGCTCGTCCTCGGCCAAGTCCAGCTCGCCGAGCCGGGACCAGGCGGCGACGGCTTCGTCCAGGCTCGGCAGCTCTTCCTCCGGCCCGGTCGCGGCGAGCGCCCGCACCGCACCGGCCCGCGCGGCGAGGTTGGATCCCCCGCTGGCCGCGGGCACTTCGTCCAGAACCGCGGCCGCGCCCACGCGGTCGCCCAGCGCGAGCCGGCTCCGGGCGAGCCCGAAGGCCGCCGCGACCATGTCCCGGTCGCGCACCCACACCGCTTCGTAGTACCGCGCCGCATCAGCGCCCAGCAGTTCCGCGCAGAAACCCAAGGCCAGCAACGGTGCCAGCTCACCTGGCACCAGCCGCGCGCACTCGCGGAACCGGCCTTCGGCCTCCTCGACTCTTTCATCCTCCAACGCCAGGACAGCACTGCGCCAGCCCTCGGCGATTTCTTCGCGAGCGGCCGGAAGCACGGACGGCAACGCGGCCACCGCGTCCTCGTGCTTCGGCACGCCGTCGGCACGCAGCGGAGGCCCGTCCGCCCAGGCATCCCACTCGGGCACGCCGAGCCCGGCCGCGACAGGTCCGCCGGGCTCGCCGAAGACCTGTGACTCAGCTGGATGCGGCAGGCGAGTGCGCTCGCTGAGCAGTTGCCGCAAGACTCCGCGCAGCTGTTCGGCCATGTCCTCGGCGGTGGCGAACCGGTTGGCGTAATCCGCGGTCGCGCGGTCGATCAGGTCCTCCAGCATTCTCCGGCCGAGACCGCCGGAGAACCCGGAACACGCCCGCAGCAGTTCCCCCATGGTCCGGCCGACCGAATAGAGATCCGAGCGGACGCTGAGGCCTTCGCGTTCCAGCTCGGCCCGCGAAGGCTGATAGCCCGGGGTGCCGACGATCGCGCTGTCCCGGTCGTTCTCCCGCCGCACCGAGCCGAGATCGACGAGCGTGATCCGATCGCCGTCCTGCAGCACGTTGTCCGGTTTCACATCGACGTACAGCAACCCCTGTTCGTGCAGGTAGCCGACAGCATCGAGCAACTGCAGCCCGTACGCGGCGACGTGCTCCGGACGCAGCCGCTTCGCGCGCTGGAACACTGTCCGCAGCGAAATCCCGCGCACGTACTCCATCACCAGATATCCGGTGGGCTGGCCGGTTTCCGGGTCCGGATGCTCGACGTGCGAGAGGGTGCGGACAACGTTCGGATGGTCCAATTCCAGCAGTTGCGGGACGACGGCGGATTGCGCGGCGGCCAGCGCACCGCCGCGGTCCCGTTCGCTGATCAAGGTCTTCAGCACCACGAACCGGCCGCCGTCGGCCTGGTCGCGGGCGAGGTAGATCCAGCTGAACCCGCCGTGCGCGAGGCAGCCGAGCACCGCGTACCGGTCCGCGACGACCGTGCCCGGTTCCAGGGTCGGCAGGAAGGTGAACGGGGTGCCGCAGTGCACGCAGTAGCCGCGCACCCGGCCGGGCCGCCCGGCCTCGCTCCGGCCCACCGGATTGCCGCATTCCACGCAAAACCGGTGCCGCTCCGGCAGCGCCGCGTCCGTCAGCACGGCGTCGAACGGGTCCGGCGGGACCGCTTTCGGCAGCGCGACCCGCAGGTCGCCGGCGACCGGCGGCGGCAGCGCGCCGGTGCGGACGAGGAGTTCGTCGAGCCGGTCCTCGACCGCCGAATCGTCGGTCACCCATTCGCGCAGCTGGGGGAAGTACGCCAGCACGGTGTCCGCCGGAACCAGCCGCACCGCGTAGTCCACCACCACGATGCCGAGCAGCCGCCCGGTGGCGCGGTCGAACGCGGGACAGCCGGACAGATCCGGATCGAGGCGGCCCTCCAGCAGAGTGAGCGGCACGCGTTCGCCCTCGGCCGCACCCGTGGTGGCGCGCACCCAGATGCCGTAGCCGAGGCGGAGCGGGAGACTGTGGATCCGGACTTCCCGCCCGGGCTCGACCTTTCGCCGGAGCGTGGCGCCGTGCGGCACCGGAGTGTCCAGTTCGAGCAGCGCCAGGTCGCCGCGCGCGCCCGCGAGCGGCGGGACCAGCCCGGCCAGCGCCGCGAGACCGGCCGATTCGACCCGGAAGGCGGTTTCGTCGCGGGCCGCCCGGGAGCAGGTCAGCACGTACCGGCCGCCGATCAGCACGCCCGCGCCGAGGAGGCGGCCGTCGGCAGCGTAGATCCGCGTCTGCCCCGTATTCCACCCCAGATCAGCGGCCACGAGGTAAAACCTTACCCGGGGACGGCCGCCGGGTCGTTCGGTTCGGGCAAAGCCTTCCGGTTACCCGGCGCGCAGGGTCGCCCTCCCCGAATGGACGTATCGCGCCCGGCCGGTGCCGTCGTCGCCGAGGAAGACCAGCGGCAGGTGGATCCCGCCCTGCGCCTCGCGAAGGATCAACGTGTCGCCTTCGAGCAGGACCAGTTCGGATTTGCTCGCGGAGCCCAGCTCCGCGACTGTCCCTTTAGGACGTTGTTCCAGCCAGACCCGGCCCTCTTCGTCCTGGGAGACCACGAGATCGGCGACCGAGCTGGCGTAAGTGCCGAGATACCGGTCGGCGGCGAACGGCCGCGGCTCGGCGGGCGGCCGGGGCGGCGGCGACACCTCGACGCCTCCGAATTCCTTGAGCAGCGCGGGAACGAGGTCGGCGTACAGGCTCATCGCGTCGCCGCCGTTGGTCAGCAACGCCACCACCAGCTCGCTTTCGGGAACCAGTCGGAGGAACGCCGCCTGGCCGATGGTGTTGCCGTCGTGGCCGTAGACCTGGCCAGCCGGGGTGTCGAACAGTTCCCAGCCGAGCCCCCAGGCGTCGCCCATGATGCCGAGCGGCGGAAGGCTGACCTGCCGCTCCAGCATCGCCGCGGCGCTCTTCGCGCTCAGCACTCCGGCTCCGCCGGAAAGGTGCATGCGGGCGAAGGAGAGCAAATCCGCCGCGGACATCGCGAGCGACGACCCGGCCGGACCATTGGACCGCAGCATCGACCAGAACGGCGCGGGCACGAGCCCGGCGCCCGCTTCGGGTTCGAGATGCCCGATCGCGGCGCGGAAACGGATCGCGTCATTGGCGTTCGGCGAAAACTGCCGGAGGTTCAGCGGAATGGCGAGGTGTTCGCGAAGGCAGTCCTCGTAATGCTTGCCGCGCAGCACTTCGACCAGCCGGCCGAGGACGACATACCCGGCGTTGTTGTAGGAGAACATTTCCCCGGGCGGGAAAAGCCGGGCGACGCCGTCGAGGGTCGCGACGAACTTCTCCACCGCGTCGTCGCCGGGACCCGTGTCGGTGAACAGGTCGCCCTCGAATCCGGCGGTGTGGCTGAGCAGCTGGCGCACGGTGATGCCCGCGTCGCCCAGCTTGGCCTCGGGGAGGTACTGCCGGATGGGGGCGTCGAGGTCGACCAGGCCCTCGTCCACGAGCTGCAGGACGAGGGTGGCCGTCCAGACCTTGGTGATCGAGCCGATTTGGAATACCGAATCGGCCGTGGCGGTGACGCCGGTGCCGAGGTTCAGCACCCCGGCGGCCGCGGTGGCCGTCTCGTCGCCGACGGCCACTGCGAGCACGGCGGCGGGAACGCGGTGGTGTTCCAGCAGGGCGGGAAGTTCCTGGTCCAGCCGCGTGCGGAGAGCGTCGAGCTTGTCCATCCCGGGAAGGTAGCGCCGCGCCGAGGCGGAAAGTTCGTCTCAGCCACGGAAAAACCCGCGCTCGCCTGGAGCGCCGGACGAACGTCTCAGATCAGCACTTCCCCGTCCCGCGCCACGACCCGGCCGCCCGCGATGACCAGCGACCGCACCGGCACCCGGGTCAGCGCGTCCGGCACGTTCTCCGCCGCCACGAGCACGACGTCCGCCCGGCAGCCCGGCGCCAGATCATGCCGGTCCCGGTCCACGAACGACGCCGCCCGCCGCGTCGCCAGTTCCACCGCCGCGGTCAGTTCCTCGTCCGTCCGCAGGCCGTGCAACCGGGCGAACCCGAGCGCGATGCGCAGCAGGTCGCCGTCGCCGTACGGAGACCAGAGGTCGCGGATTCCGTCCGTGCCGAGGCCGACCGGCACCTCGCGCGCGGACAGCTCAGTCCAGGGCAGCGGAGCCGTCCGCACCGGCGCGACGGTCGCCAGCGAAATGCCCGCCTCGGCGATCCGGTCGAGCAGAGCGGCCTGGCGCGCCGGGGGAACCTCGCCGAGCGCGAAGCCGTGCGACACGGTGACCTTGCCCTGCAGCCCGGCGCGCACCGTCCGGTCGGCGATCAGCTCGTACTGGAACGCGCCCAGCTCGCCGCCGTCGTGCAGATGGATGTCGAGGCCGACGCCCCGCCGTTCGGCGATCTCGAACAGCCCGTCGAGCTGGCCGACCGGGTCCCGGTCGATGCCCGCCGGGTCGAGACCGCCGATCCGGCCCGCGCCCGCCGCCGCGGCCTCGTCGAGCAGCTTGAGCACGCCGGGCCGCCGCAGCACGCCGTCCTGCGGGAAGGCCACGATCTCGACCTCTACCGCGCCGCCCAGCCGCTGCGCGGCCTCCCGCACGATTTCGATGCCGCGCAGGCCGAGCCCCAGGTCGACGTCCACATGGCTGCGCGCCGCGGTGGTGCCGTGCCGCAGAAACTCGCGCAGCACTGTCTCGGCGACCTCGACGCTCGGGATCCCCAGCGCGTCCCGCTCGGCCCGCTCGTGCGCGATGCGGCCTTCGGTGGTCGCGACCCCGCCGTAGGACACCCACGGCTTGCCCCACCAGCTCTTGTCGACGTGCGCGTGCGAGTTGACGAACCCGGGCAGCGCGAGCAGGCCCGCGCCGTCGATCCGCTCGCCTTCGACCGGGGCCGAACCCGCGGGCCGGACGTCGGAGATGCGGTCGCCTTCGAGGACGAGGTCGGCCGGGGCGCCGCCCCACGGGCGCACGCCGGTCACAGTGAGAGAAGCCATGTTAATGGTATACCAAATTTGAGCAGGGAGTGCCCGTGAGCCTGGCCCTGACACTCCCAGGACCGAGGGGTACTGGCCGCGCTGCGCGGCGGGCCGCACCATGGACGGCAGCCGCGACCGCGCGGCACGAAAGAAGGGCGGAACATTGACCGACAACCTCCCCGGCGGGACGTTCACGTTGGCCGGGCACACCGTCGCCCGCCTGGGATACGGCGCGATGCAGCTGGCCGGCCCCGGCGTCTTCGGGCCGCCGAACGACCGCGACGAGGCGCTCGCGGTCCTGCGCACGGCCGTCGAACTGGGCGTGAACCACATCGACACCGCCGACTTCTACGGGCCGTACGTGACGAACGAACTGCTCCGCGAAGCGCTCGCGCCCTACGACGGGCTGCAGATCGTCACCAAGGTCGGCGCGGTGCGCGACGACAACGGCGGCTGGATCCACGAGCGTTCGCCCGAGCAGCTGCGCGAACAGGTGGAGTCGAACCTGCGCAACCTCGGCGTCGAGGCGCTGGACGTGGTGAACCTCCGCGTCGGCGGCGGACCGGACGGGCACTCGCCGGTGCCGGGTTCGCTGGCCGAACCGTTCGGCGCGCTCGCCGAACTGCGCCAGGAAGGCAAGATCAAGGAACTCGGCGTGAGCGTGGTCGACGCCGAGCAGGTGGCCGAGGCGCAGTCGATCGCGCCGGTGGTCACCGTGCAGAACTGGTACAACGTCGCGCACCGCGGGGACGAGAAGCTGATCGCATCCCTTGCCGCGCAGGGTATTTCCTACGTCCCGTTCTGGCCGCTCGGCGGGTTCAGCCCGCTGCAGTCCTCGACGTTGGACGACGTCGCCGCCCGGCTCGGCGCCAGCCCGAAGGCGGTCGCGCTGGCCTGGCTGCTGCACCAGTCGCCGAACATCCTGCTGATCCCCGGCACCTCGTCGGTCGCGCATTTGCGGGAGAACGTCGCGGCGGCCGATCTGGAACTGCCCGCGGACGTCCTGGCCGAATTGGACACTATCGCCGGCTAACGACAGATCCGGGGTGCTGGCCGTCCGGCTCGCGCACGGTCAGCACCCCGCTGCACCACGGAAAACCTGGCGAAAGTTTCCGATGAATAGCTCGCGAATTCCGTTCGCTTGATTAACCGACGAAGGACGGGTGCGGCCGAAGTCCAGGCGCGATTAGCGTGATCGGCGGCAGTTTCCGCCACGCTAAGGAGAAAACGCGCCGATGAACGTCAAAACCGCCTGCGCCGCGATTCTCGCCGTCGCCGGGCTGATCGCCGCCCCGGCCACGGCCTCGGCGGCCGAGTTGCCCAGCTACGACCAATGGCAGGCCGACGTGCGCGAAGCCGTCGGCCCGGCCATTCCGTGGCTGACCGACCGGGTCGCGCGAGGCGGGTCCGGACTGGCGATCGTGCTGGACATCGACAACACCTCGCTCGAAACCGAATACCACCCCGGCGAGCCGAACCGGCCGGTGCTCGCGGTCGCTCAATGGGCGGACCAGCACAAGGTGTCCGTCTTGTTCGTCACGGCGCGGACCAGTTCTTCCTCGGCGCGCACGCAGTTGAGCGACGCGGGCTATCCGATCGACGCGATCTGCACTCGAAAGTCCGGCGAGAGCACCGCGAAGGGCAAGCAGCGCTGCCGCGCCGAACTGACCGGCCAGGGCTACACGATCACGGCGAACATCGGGAACCGGTCCACCGACCTTGAGGGCGGGAACTACGAAAAGGGCTTCAAGCTGCCGGATTACGACGGCCAGCTTTCCTAGCTCGTGAGTGGGGGGGGGGGGGGGGGGGGGGGGAGGAAGGCCCGCACCACCCCCCCCCCCCCCCCCCCCCCCCCACCCCCCCCCTCCCCCCCCCCCCCCCCCCCCTCCCCCCCCCCCTCTCCCCCCCCCCCCCCCCCCCCCCCCCCCCCCACTCACGAGCTTTACCGGCTCAGCCATTCCGCCAGCCCGACCTTCCCCCGCCACGCTCCTTCCGCGGGCACCAGGCTGTCCTTGCCCAGGAGCGTCCCGAAGTACTTCGCGTCCGGGTCGGTCACCACCTCGCGCGGGTCTTTCCGCGCGGTCAGCACCCGCCGGATCCATTCGTCCATCGGCAGCACGTCCGGACCGCCGATCTCGACGATCCCGCCGACCGGCGGCTCCTCCGCGGCCCGCGCGACCGCCACCGCGACGTCCTCCGCCGCGATCGGCTGTGTGCCGCCGTCGGAAAGCCGCACCACGCCGTCCACCGTCGAAGTGTCCGCGATCGCCACCGCGAATTCCAAGAACTGCGTCGCGCGCACGATCGTGTAGGCCAGACCGCTTTCCCGGATCAGCTTCTCCTGCGCGGCCTTCGCGCGCAGATACCCGGAATCCGGCAGCTCGTCGGTGCCGACGACAGACAGCGCGACGAAATGGCCGACCCCGGCTTCGCGCGCGGCCCGCACCAGATTCCCGGTCGAGCGCTGGAAGAACTCCAGCACGTCGTCGTCCGCGAACGACGGCGAGTTCGACACGTCCACCAGCACGTCGGCGCCCCGCAGCGCGCCGGGCAGTCCTTCGCCGGTCAAGGTGTCCACGCCGGTGCTCGGCGCGGCAGCCACCACCTCGTGCCCTTCCAGCAGCCGCACGACCTGCGAACCGATCCGCCCGGTCCCGCCGATGACGACGATCTTCATGCCCGTTCCCTCCGTTTCCGCCGCGGCCGTTGCCGCGGGCGTCGCCAGTCAGGACCGGACAGCGCGCCGATTTGTGACACCCCGGCCCGCTAAGCTCGCGAAGGCCCGCCAGAAGCAGGAAGGAACGCGCCGCCGATGGACGAAATCGCCGAGGCCGCCTCGGTGTTCGCACAGGTCCGGCCGCGGCTGTTCGGGATCGCCTACCGGATGCTCGGCAGCGTCGCCGACGCCGAGGACCTCCTGCAGGACGTCTGGCTGCGCTGGCAGACCTGCGACCGCTCGGCCGTCCGCAACCCCGGCGCGTTCCTGGCCACCACCACGACCCGGCTGGCCATCACCGCGAGCCAGACCGCGCGCGCCCGGCACGAAACCTACGTCGGGCCGTGGCTGCCCGAACCCGTCGACACCTCCGCCGACCCGCAGCTCGGCGCCGAGCGGGCCGCCGCGCTCGAGGTGGCTGTGCTGTTCCTGCTGGAGAAACTGCCGCCGACGGAACGCGCGGCGTACGTGCTGCGCGAAGCGTTCGATTATCCGTACCAGCAGATCGCCGACATCGTGCAGACCACCGAGGTGAGCGCGCGCCAGCTGGTCAGCCGCGCGCGCAAACACCTCGCCGCGGAACGCCGGACGCCGGTCGAACCGGCGGAACAGCGGCGGCTGCTCGCGGCGTTCGTGGACGCCGCACGCAGCGGAGACCTGGCGACGCTGGAGAAACTCCTCGCCGAGGACGTCGTCAGCTACTCCGACGGCGGCGGCGCAGTTCGCGCGACGCGGATCCCGGTGTTCGGCGCGGTCACGGTGGCGAAGTACGTCCGCGCGTTCGCCGACCGGTTCTGGCCGGGCACCGAGGTGCGCTGGAGCGAGGTCAACGGCCAGCCCGCGGCAGTGGTGAGCAACGGCGGGACGGTCACCGCGGTGCTGACCGTGTCGGCGTCGGCCGAGGGCATCCACCGCGTGTTCTGGCTGATGAACCCGGCCAAGCTCGGGGCGTACGCCGCCTGAGCACGGGGTACCCGGCGGGGATGAAGCGACCCGGTCCGGTGCGCTGGCTGCACTATGTCTACGGCGGGGTACTCCCCGAGGAGTACCGCGAGTGGGTGCTGCACGACGCGACCGCGAAAACCTGGGTGCTGCGCTTCGTGTTCCGGATCTTCGTGGAGGCGCTGCCGTGGCTGATCGCGGGCTACGTCGTGCTCACGCTGGTCACGCCGATGCCCGCGGGGCTGATCGTCGCCGCGCTGCTGATCAGCCTGCTGCTGAGCCTTTTCCTCACCGTCACCAGTGCCGACGAACTCGCCGAAGTCCGGCTCGCCAAGCATGGTTTCCCGCGTGGCACCGGGAAAGAAGTCCGCAAACGCCGCGGCGGCGCGTCCACGTGGCCGTGAGGCGCTTGCCGGACGCGTAACCCATAGGTTACGCTTTTGCCGTGGATCTGGCCGCCAGCGCGATCGCCGACCCGGTGCGGCGGGACATCCTGGCGCTCCTGCGGCACCAGCGGCTGCCCGCCGGGGAGATCGCCGCGCGGTTCGCAATCAGCAGGCCCGCGGTGTCGCGGCATCTGCGCGTGCTGCGGGAAAGCGGACTGGTGCGGGACGAACTCGTGGGCAGGCAACGGTTTTACACCCTCGCCCCGGAAGGCTTCGCCGAACTCGCCGCCTGGCTCACCCAGCTGCTCGCCCCGCCCGCCTGGCAGCAGCGGCTCGACGCACTCGAAACCGAGGTCCACCGCACCCGCCGCGAACGCCCTCGGAACCCCGTTTCCGGAGAGGAACACACCGCATGAAGCCCGTGCCCACCGCCACCGCGCACCGCCTCGCCGAGGGCATCGACCTCGTTCTGCCCCGCACTTTCCGCGCCCCGATCGACGACGTGTGGGCCGCGCTCACCGAACCGGAACGCACCGCACGCTGGTTCGGCCCCTGGGACGGCGAGGGGGCACCCGGTCGGATGATTCGCGTCCAGATGGTGTTCGAGGAGGGGGAACCCTGGATAGACCTCCGCGTCGACGCCTGCGAGCCCCCGCGCCGGCTGGCTGTTTCGTCCACCGACGAATCCGGGGCCTGGCGGATGGAGCTGCTGCTGGAGCCCCAGGGCGCGGCGACCGAACTCCGGCTGGTGCACCACCTGGACTCCGCGGGCAAGATCCGGGACGCCGGGCCGGGCTGGGAGTACTACCTCGACTTGCTCACCGCCTCCTTCGACGGCGCCCCGAAACCGGACTTCGCCGACTATCACCCGGCGATGACGCCCTATTTCACCGAATTGGCCGGAAAGTTTTCCTGACCGGACGTCAATAGTCCACTTCGGACAGTCGGCCGCCGAACGAAATGTCGTTGAGCGGCCCCGACTTCCCCGTTCGGCTGACAGTCGCGGCCGGCCAGGAATCGCGCGCCCGACTGCCCGGCGTTGTGCGGCATATGGAGTACACTGCTGTACCAGTTACTTTCAGTAGTCCCGCGTGACGAGGTGTGGGCCAGTCCGGTGGGAGGTGCACGGTGGACGCGACACTGGGCAGCACGCTGGTCGCCGACGCGGACGAGGACGAGCGCACCGACGCTGAACTCCTCGCCGCCGTACGCGCCGGAGATTGCCAGGCCGGCGGGGAATTGTTCCGGCGGCACGTCACGCTGATGCGCCGCGTCGCCGCCGGTTTGGTGCGCCAGCAAGCCGAACGCGACGACCTGGTCGCCGAAGCCTTCGCGCGCGTGCTCAGCACGGTCGCGGCGGGCGGCGGCCCGGAGTCGAACGCGCCGGCGTATCTCGTGGCCACGATGCGTAATCTCTTCGCCCGCTGGAGCCGCCACGAAAACCGCATCGATCTCTACGCGACAGTCCCGGAACCGGTGACTCTCGACGGCGGCGCCGACGAACTCGCCGTCATGCGCTCGGAAGACCGCTTGGTGTGGTCGGCCTACCGCACCCTGCCCGGCCGCTGGCGAACCGTGCTCTGGCGCATGTCGGCAGAGGGCGACACCCCAGCCGAACTCGCGCCGGTGCTCGGCGTTTCCCCGAACGGCGTCGCCGTGCTCGCCCGCCGCGCCCGCGAGGGACTGCGGCAGGCGTACCTGCAAGTCCAAGTGCCCGACGCGAAACTGCCGCAGTGCCAGGAAGTCCGCCGCCGGATGGGCGCGTGGCTGCGCGGCACCCTGCCCGCCCGCCGCGCCGGAGTACTGGCCAGCCACCTCGCGTCCTGCGAACCCTGCCACGCGGTGGCCGCCGAACTGGCGGAGGTCAACCGCGAACTGCCCCGGATGGCGGGCTGCGGCGATCCGGCGATCCCGGGGCCTCGGTAGCGAGCCTCAGGGCGGTTCGGGTGGGGGCGAACTGGTCGTGGCTGAACCGGCTGAGGCCGACCGCGAACCGCCCTGGAGGGCGGGCTGCGGCGGCCCGGCGATCCCGAAGCCCCGCTAACGAACTTCCGCGCGACCCGGCACCCGCGGAACCAGCTGAGGCCGACCGCGAACAGCCCTGGATAGCGGGACCCGGCAATCCCGGAACCCCGCTAGCGAGCCCCCGGCTACCCGGGTGCGGGCGAACCGTTCGCCGCAGAATCAGCCGAGGCCGATCGCAAACCGCCCAGGAGGGCGGACTGCGGCGATCAGGCAATCTCGAAGCCCCGCTAATGAACTTTCCGCGCGACCCGAATGCGGGCGAACCACCCCGGATGCCGCCGCGCCGCCGATCGCCAGGCGAGCCTCGCGACAGCGAGGGCACACCGCCGGGCCATCCCGCAGTTCCAAAGAGGTCCGATCAGGTTGGCCGCGAAGACAAACCGGTCAGCCTCGGCCGAGCGACGGCGAAACTCCACCGCACGACCGGACATCCGCCGCACCACGCGCCGGTGCGAATCACCCCGAAACCCCGCTGGCCAGATTCCGCGTGATCAGGTTGATCGTAAAAGCAAACCGGTCATGCCCCGCACCAGAAGTCAACTCCGCCGCGTACTGCCGCGTGTGCGGGAACTTCTCCTCCGGCAGCGCGGTGAACCGGTCGATCAGTTCCTCCCGGCTGAGCACCCACTCCCCGCCGTGCTGCTGCCGTTGTCGCATCAGCGACTGTTCCCAGGCATACGCGGTGACGTAGAGCGTGAGCGAATCCCGCGCCCACGCCGCAGTCTGCGGTTCGATCCCCCCAGCCAGCAGGATCGCCAGAATTCCCTCGCTGACCCGCAGCGTCTCCAGGTGCGTCGGGACCATCGCGAGCGCGGCGCGGGACACGCCCGGGTACTTCAGGTACAGATCCCGGATCTGCCCGTAGACGTCCAGCACCTGCTGCCGCCAGGTCGCCGCGTCCGGTTCGGGCAGTTCGATCTGTGCGCAGAGCCTTCCGATGAGCAGATCGTCGAGGTCCTCTTTGTTGACGATGTGCGCGTACAGCGACGACGGGCCCGTGCCGAGCACTGCGGTGACCCGGCGGACGGTCAGCGCGTCGTAGCCCTCGGTGGCGATGACCTGCAGCGCGGCGTCGGTGATCCGGTCGACCGTGATGGGTTCTTTCCGCGGTTTGGGCGCGGCCTCGGCGCTGGTGGACGCGTGCCGGGCGGCGCGGCGTTCTCGGGGAGCAGCGGGCATGCCCGTCACTATAGCTTGACACGAACTTAGTTCGTCACTTAGAACTTAGTTCGTGGCTACTGAACTTAGTTCGTCCCCGCCTGCCAGATCGCTTCCGCTGGCTCAGGCGTGGCTGGTCCTGGTGGTCGTGGTGATCGCCGACCTGATGGACCTCATCGACACCAGCGTCGCCGCTCTCGCCGGTCCGTCGATTCGCGCGGATCTCGGCGGCGGGCCGGTGACTCTGCAGTGGGTCCTGTCGGCTTACACCGCGGCGTTCGCGCTCGGCCTCGTCACCTCCGGCCGACTCGGCGATCTGCTCGGCAGGCGCAGGCTGTTCCTGCTCGGCATGACCGGGTTCACGCTCGCGTCGCTGGCTTGCGGGCTCGCGCCCAGCCCTGGATTCCTGATCGCGGCCCGCGGGTGCCAAGGCCTGTTCGGCGCGGCGATGATCCCGCAGGGCATCGCGCTGGTGAAGGTCGTGTTCCCGCCCGATCAGCTGCGCAAAGCCCTGATGCCGTTCGGCCCGATCATGGGTCTGGCCACCGTCGCCGGACCGATCCTCGCCGGATGGCTGCTGCACCTCAATCTGTTCGGCAGCGAATGGCGCTCGATTTTCCTGATCAACGTCCCGTTCGGCGTCCTCGCCGGACTGCTCGCCTTGCGCGTGCTGCCGCGGTACAGCGGCGAGGACCGCGACGCTCGGCTCGACTTGCGCGGCGTCGGCCTGCTCACCGTGGCGTCCGCGCTGCTCATCGTCCCGCTCATCCAAGGCCGCGAACTCGGCTGGCCAGTGTGGACGTACGTATTGATGGCCGCCGGTGTGGTCGCCTTCGGGTTGTTCGCGAGGTCTGAACGCCGCAGCAGTCATCCGGTCATCGCGCCGTCCTTGTTTTCCAAGCGCGGCTTCGTGTTCGGGCTGCTAATCACCGGCGCGTTTTACGCCTCGCTCAGCGGATTCGTGCTCGTGGTGAACCTGCTGTTGCAGTCTGGGCTCGGCTGGACGCCGTTGCGGTCTGGGTTCGCCTTGCTCCCGTGGGCCGCGGGCACCGCGATCGCGACTCTCTTGTCCGGCGCGGTGCTCGCCGCGAAACTCGGCCGTGCGTCACTCCACTTAGGACTGGCCATCGCGGTCGTCGGCTTGCTCGCCCTGTGGTGGTCGATCGCGCATTCGGGTACTGCCAGCACCATTTGGCAACTGGCTCCCGCATTGTTCATCGCCGGTGCTGGTTCCGGGTTGTTGTTCATTCCGCTTTTCGATTTTATTCTCGGCGACGCCACTGGAGAAGAAGTCGGCAGTGGTTCCGGAATGCTCAACGCCGCCCAGCAATTCGCCGGAGCGATCGGCGTCGCCGCGCTCGGCACGATGTTCTTCACCCGCGTCGGGCCGGCCGCCGCACCGTCGTGGATTCCTGCCGCGGAACTGGTTTTCGGCCTCTGCGCCGGTCTGTGCCTCGTGGCACTGGCCCTCGTCGGATTCCTTCCGAAACGTCCGGCGCACTGACCGGAGAGACCATCATGCCGAAAACCGCTCTGATCACCGGAACCAGCCGGGCCGCCGGACTCGGGTTCGCCATCGCCCGTCTTCTGGCCGACCAGGACTACCACGTAACCCTCACCGCTCGCGATTTAGCGAAAGCCGAATCCCTTGCCGCGCGGCTCCCGGACGCCACCGCGGTGCGGCTCGACCTCACCGATCTCGCCACCATGACCGCTGCCGCCGAGTTCCTCGCGGATTCCTTCGGCCACCTCGACGTCTTGATCAACAACGCCAGCGACACCGTCGATTTCGCCACGCTGTCCGCACTCGACGCCGATCTGGCCGCCGTCCAGTCCACATTGGACATCGACGTGCTCGGCCCCTGGCAACTGACTCAACTGGTGCTGCCGCTGCTGAAAGCCGCCCCAGCGGGCCGGATCGTCAATGTTTCCAGCGTTTCCGCGCTGCAGATCTCCACCGGGCTCGACCTCGGCGCGAGCCTGCGCGCTCCGGCGCATTCCTTCGCCAAGCACGCGCTGAATACTCTTACTGGGGTGCTCGCCGCGGCACTGCGCGGCACCTCGATCCTCGTCAACGCCGTCGATCCGGGAGAGACCGCGACCCATCCCGAGCGCGGCGACGAGGACACGGCGCGCCCGGCGCTGGAAAGCGCTCGCGGCGTCGTGTGGGCCGCGACGTTGCCGCCCGGCGGCCCGACCGGCGGGCTCTTCCGCGACGGGCGGCTCTTGCTGTCCTTGCTGCCCGGTACGGAAAACACCGCGGGGCCGGACCTCGTCCGGTCCGGGCCCGCGGCGGGAAAACCCTTAGTGCGCCAGGATCAGTGACCCAGGTGCAGGTTGTCCAGGTGCAGGTTGCCCGCGTGCGACTCGAGGCCGTTGGCCAGGTCGTGCACGTGGTTCTGCACCTCGTTGAGCACCGGCGCGGTGTGCGAGGCGTCCGGCAGCTCGCCGGCCGTCACGTGCTGAGTGCCGGTCTCGACCGCGTCGTGCACGGTGTTCGTGACGTGCTGCGCGGCCGCGTTGACCGCCGGAGCGTGCGCGGTCGCACCCTCGATGGCGTGGGTCAGCGAGCCCGCGTTCGGGGCGGCCGGCAGCGCCGGGGCGTGCGGCAGCTCGCCGACACCCGGGACCTGCGGCAGCGAACCGACACCCGGCACGTGCGGCAGCGAGCCGACGCCCGGAACCTGCGGCAGCGAACCGACACCGGGGACCTGCGGCAGCGAACCAACGCCCGGAACCTGCGGCAGCTCGCCCGCGCCCGGGATCGCCGGGAGACCCGGGAGACCCGGGACGGCCGGGAGCGCGCCGCCGGTCGCGTGGTCCAGCGTGCCGGACAGGTCGCCGGCCGAGGTCAGGTCGCCCGCCGCCTGGGTCAGGTCGGCGCGGACGTCGTCGCCGTGGACGCCGACCGGGGTCGAGCCGATCGCCTCGTTGACGGTGCCCAGCAGGTGCGAGCCGCCCTGGCGGACGTCCTCGACGAGACCGCTGACCGGGCCGCCGACGACCGGGAGCTTGCCGGACTCGGCCACGACGGCCTTCCAGGTCAGCGCGTCGCCGAGGTGGTTGGTGGTCGCGTCCACCGCGGAGCCGACGAGCTTGCCGTCGAAGACGTGCTCGCCCACCGCGTTCACGGTGTGCTGGGTGTCGATCGCGGCGGCGTCGAGGATCGGGCCGACCACCGGGACCGGGTGGGTCGCGGCGGCGACGTGGTCCAGCACGCCCGAGACCGCGCCCAGCGCGCCGTGGGTGACGGTGTTCAGGCCGGTCGCGCCCGCGACGTTGCTGACGCCCTCGAAGACCGGGCTCAGGTTCGGCAGGGCGCCGGCGAGACCGCCGAGGCCCTGGCCCGCCTCGTGCGCCACCGGCTCGGCGGCGGCGTTGACCTGGTCGAAAGCCCGGCCCAGGTCAGCGGACGGAACGCCCGGGACGGCGGGCACGCCCGGCACGGCCGGGATGCTCGGCGCGGCCGGGACGCCCGGCACCGCGGGAACGGCCGGGACGGCGGGGGCGGCCGGCAGCGGGGCGCTGTCCATGACCAGCGGCATGATGTCCTGGACGTCCGAGGGGTTCAGCTCGCCCAGGCCGGCGCCGTTCAGCACCCCCTGCGGGTCGGCCTTGTACTCCGCCAGCGACTGCGGGTCGTTCAGGAGGTTCAGCGCGAATTCGTGCAGCGTCTGCACCGGGCCCATAGTTTGTATTCTCCTGTGGTGAAAACGGATCGGGGTGGGGTGTCCGGGAAACGGACGAGCCGGCCCCAGAGCCGGCTCCTTTTCCGAACATAGGACTCCGCCGAATGCCCGCCATCGGGGGGTCGCCCGGGTTAGCCGGGGCACCCACTAGGGACTTCGCCGCTCCCCCGATTAGGGGCATTAGGGGATTTGCCGCGTCCGCGCTGGTCACGGCCTTGCCCGCGCGCCACCCCGCCGAGCGCCGCCCACCCCACCGATCGGGGGACGGACGCGAGTCGCCCGGAGAGGTTCCCCAGGACCACCCGAAGGTGTGACAGCCGCAGGGCTTTCCGGGCCGGGCGGGAGGCCGGAACGGCGGAAAGGCCGGGTTCGCCCGATCCCCCGCCGTTTCCGCTGCCGCCGAGAAGGCGGGCGCGGAATACACCGGGAAAAGTGCAGGAAGGAGCCGATCTCGTTTCCTTTTTCGGACGCCTTCGCGGATTACGTCACGATCACAGCGCAAACCTCGTCCGAAACCCCAAGCTGGACGACCCGCACCGAATCCGGCACGGGTCGTCCAGCCAGGTTCGGGTCAGGCAGTGGCGACCCGGACCGAGTCCGGCATCTCCAGCTCCCGCAGCAGCTCTTCCTGCCGCCGCCGGTACGCCGCCACGTTCGCCAGCTTGATCTCCTCGTATCCGCGCACCGAGTCCGGCAGCGCGGCCAGTTCGACCAGCCGGGCGTCGCCCCGGTCGGCCACCTCGAGCGCGCGCGTCAGCGCCTGCCGGTACTCCCCGATCAGCGCCCGCTCGACCCGGCGGACCTCCGCGCGGCCGAACGGGTCCAGCTTCGTCCCGCGGAGTTTTCGCATGGCCCGCAGCGCCGCGAACGCGGGCCGGAAGCCGCGGCCGCCGAGGCTGATCTTGCGGTTCATGCCCAGCGCGCGCAGCACCGGCGGGTGCAGCCGGTACGCGAACCGCGTGCCGACGCCGAACTGGGCTTCGATTTCCGCGGTCAGCTGCGGATCCAGCGACAGCCGCGCTACCTCGTACTCGTCCTTGTAGGCCATGAGCTTGTAGAGATTCCGCGCGACTGCCTCGGTCACCGACGCGCTGGCGCGGGTGCGGACCCGCTCGACGAACTCCGCGTACTCCCGCGCGTACCGCTCGTCCTGGTAGGCGATCAGGTCCGGGATGCGCAGGTCGAGCACCCGGGCGAGTTCGCCGTCGGCCCGCACCAGCGCACGCACCCGGCGGACCGCTTCCGCGTCGGCCGCGGCGGGGGCCGGGCTGTCCGATCCCGAGGAGAGTTCCGCGGTGAGCGCGTCCGGGTCGGCGACCAGCTGCCTGCCGCGCCGGAACGCCTGCAGGTTCGTCTCCACCGCGGTCCCGTTGATCGTGATGGCCTGTTCCAGGCTTTCCGCGGTGACCGCCAGCGAGCCGGTCTGGTAGGCCGCGCCGAGCTGGAGGATGTTGGCGAACTGGTCGTCGCCGAAGATCTGCTCGGCCAGGCCGCGCGCGTCGAGGTAGTGCCCGGCAGCGGTCGCGTCGCCGAGCGCGCCGCGGATGCTCGACTGGTCCGGGTAGGACACTTCCTTGTCCACGACCATCCGGCCGGTCGGGACCTCCGAAGTGGACACCACGGCGACGGTCCGCCCGGGGTCGGCCACGCCGAGGTACGCCGGGTCGGCGGCGACCAGTGCGTCGCAGGCGAGGTAGAGGTCGCACTCCCCGTTCGCGAGTTTCGGGGCTTGCTCGACGGCGCCGGTGGAGATCTTCACGTCCGAGACGACCGCGCCGCCCTTTTGCGCGAGGCCGGTCTGGTCGAGGGTGCGCACCTGCTTGCCGTCGAGAACTCCGGCGACGCCGAGGATCTGCGCGACGGTGACCACGCCGGTGCCGCCGATGCCGGTGATCCGCACGGCGACGTCCGACCGGGTTTTCTCCGGTTCTGGCAGGTCTTCCGCGCTGATCGGCGCGAGATGCCGCCGCTTGACCTCGCCGGTCGGCACGACGGTCAGGAACGACGGGCAGTCGCCGTCGAGGCACGAGTAGTCGACGTTGCACGACGCTTGGTGGATCTGGGTTTTGCGGCCGAATTCCGTCTCGACCGGTTGCACCGAAAGGCAATTCGACTTCACGCCGCAGTCGCCGCAGCCTTCGCAGACGCGTTCGTTGATGAACACCTTGCGCGCGGGCGTTTCCTGCTTGCCGCGACGGCGTTTGCGTCGCTTCTCCGCCGCGCACTCCTGCTCGTGGATCAACACCGTGACCCCGCGGTGCGCGGCCAGTTCTTCTTGCGTGCGAAGAAGTTCGGACCGGTCCCGCACCTCGACCCCGCGCGGCAGCTTGCGCTTCCGCAGCCGGCGCGGCGCGTCCGAGGTGATGACGACCTTCGCCGCGCCCTCGGTCAGCAGCAGCGCGGCGACCTTCTCCACGGACAGCCCGCCGACCGCGTCCTGACCGCCGGTCATCGCGACCGCGGAGTTGTAAAGCAGCTTGTAGGTGATGTCGACGCCCGCGGCCACCGCCGCGCGCACGGCGAGGCTGCCGGAGTGCATGAACGTGCCGTCGCCGATGTTCTGCATCAGATGCGGGGTCTCGACGAACGGGGCCATGCCGATCCACTGCGCGCCCTCGCCGCCCATCTGGGTCAGCCCGACGACCTCGCCGACCTGTTCCGGCTCCATGAACAAAGCCATGGTGTGGCAGCCGATTCCGGCGCCGACGAGCGTGCCGTCCGGGACCTTGGTGGACGAGTTGTGCGGGCAGCCGGAGCAGAAGTACGGCGTGCGGGCCAGCAGCGGCACGGAAATCCGCTCGCGGCGGCGCCGTTGTTTCCACGCCGCGACCGGTTCCGCGTCCGGCAGGCGCTTGGCCAGACCGCTGGCTATGCGGTCCGGGTCCAGTTCGCCGAGTTCGGTGAACAGCACCTGGCCGCGCGGATCGGTTTTGCCGTACACGCGCGGCGCGCCGGTGCGGCCGTAGAGGATTTCCTTGATCGCCGGTTCGACGAGCGCGCGTTTTTCCTCGACCACCAGGATTTCGTCGAGACCGTCGGCGAATTCCCTGATGATCTCCGGTTCGACCGGGTACACGACGCCGAGCTTGAGCAGCCTGATGCCGTAGCGGGACAGTTCGGCTTCGCCGAGGCCGAGCATCCGCAGCGCCTGCCGAAGGTCCAAATAGGACTTCCCGGCGGTGACGATGCCGACGCGGTCGCCCGGTCCGGATCGGACGATCCGGTTGATTCCGCTGGCCCGCACGTAGTCCATCGCGAGCGGCAGCCGGACCCGGTGCAGGCTGTGCTCGAGCGTAATCAGCTCCGGCCCGAGCAGACGGCTGTTCGGCTGGTGCTTGTACGCGCCCTCGGGCATCTCCGGCGCGGTCCACGCCGAATCGACCAGCGCGGTGCCGCCGGAGTCGGCGACGTTCGCGACGATCTTCATCGACGACCACAGCCCGCTCGCGCGGGAAAGTTCGACCGCGTGCCTGCCGTGCTCCAGCACGTCCTGCGCATCGGCCGGGAAGAACACCGGCATCGCGAGGTCGGCGAGCGCGTGCTCGGACGCACACGGGATGGTCGAGGATTTCGCGTTGGGGTCGTCGCCGACCAGCGCGACCGCGCCGCCGCGCGGATCGGTGCCGGCGAGGTTCGCGTGCCGCAGCGCATCTGTGGCCCGGTCCAGGCCCGGAGCCTTGCCGTACCACATGCCGACCACGCCGTCGTGCCGCATCGTGCCCGCGCGGGCGGCGAGCTGGCTGCCCATGACCGCGGTCGCGCCGAGTTCCTCGTTGACGCCCGGCTTGTGCACGATGTTGTGCTCGGCCAGCAACGCCGAGCGCCGCGCCAGCTCCAGGTCGAATCCGCCGAGCGGCGAACCCTGGTACCCGGACACGAAGGCCGCCGAGTCCGCGCCCGCCTGCCGGTCCAGCCGGATCCGGTCGAGCAGGACCCGCACCAGCGCCTGCACCCCGGTCAAGTAGACAGTGCCCGCTTCGCGCACGTACCGGTCTTCCAACGTGAAGGCGTTCATCCGCACTTCCCTTCCGCACGCCATCAGCCCACGGGCACCCGCCGCTGGGACGTGAGCCACCTCACCCCACGCCTGAGCCCGGCGCAACGTGCCCGGCCACTGTAGTGGCAAGGACGCAAAGGATGACGCGCGAGAGGCCCGTTCCGGCAGATCTGTTGCGTACGATGCCGCGCATGGCCGAGGAACTGCTGGACGCGACCGACCACGAGATCATCGCGTTGCTCCGCGAGGACGCCCGGCGCACGTTCTCGGACATCGCCGGACGGGTGTCGCTCTCCACCGCCGCGGTGAAGCGGCGCGTCGACCGGCTCCGGGAGAAAGGCGTGATCACCGGCTTCACCGTGCAGGTCGACCCCGCGAAACTCGGCTGGGGCATCGAGGCGTTCGCGCAGCTGAGGTTCTTCGGCAGCACGAACGTCGCGGAGATCGTCGAGACGACCACCCGGATCCCGGAGGCGCAGGCGGTGTTCACCATCGCCGGCGACCCGGACGCGGTGGTGTGGCTGCGCAGCCGCGACATGGCGCACCTGCAGAGCACCATCGACGAACTGCGGCGCAGCCACCGGATCACCAGCACGCGGACCCTGATCGTGCTCGATTCGTGGGTGCGCGGGCAGGACCGGCCCGCTCCGGAGTGACCGGGCTCAGGGGCGCGGACCCTCAACCAGGAGCGTGAGCAGCCGGCTGAGCTGTTCGCGTTCGGCCGGGGTCAGCGGCGCGAACACCTCGTTCTCGACTTCGGCCAGCAGTTTGTCCAGTTTGAGCAGGTGACGGCGGCCCTGCGCGGTGAGGGTGATCGAGTTCTGCCGCCGGTCGGCCGGATTGGGCGAGCGGTCCAGCATCCCGCGCTCGGTCAGCTCGGTGACGACCCCGACCAGATCGCTGCGGTAGATGCCGGTCCGGTCGCTGAGCTCGGCCTGGCTCGCGGACCCGAATTCCGCCAGGGTCGCGAGCACGGCGTAGTGCCATTTGCGGGCGTTCATCCGCGCGAGCGCTTCGTTGACCCGGCGGTCCGACTGGATCGCGGCCAGGGACAGCTGCCGGGTGCGCGACCGGCGCAGCCGCGCGGCCGTGCGCTGACCGGCTGGTTCCGCGAGATCGGATCGCTTGCTCATGGCCGCAGCCTACCCCTATTGCGTTAGTCGGACTAACGAACTAGCGTTCCCGGCACAGGGTTAGTCAGACTAACGATTAGGAGGGCCCGATGCCCGAGCTCACCGTGCTGGACTCGTCGATCCACTACGAGGAAACCGGCAGCGGCGCACCGATGGTGTTCCTGCACGGAAACCCCGGCTCGTCGCACGGGTGGCGCACCGTGCTGGCGAAGTTCGACGCCCCCGCCCGGCTGCTGGCTCCCGACCTCATCGGCATGGGCAGATCCGGCAAACCCGAGATCCCGTACCGGTTCGGCGACCACGCACGCTACCTGGACGCCTGGTTCGACCGGCTGGAACTGGACGACGTGGTGCTCGTCGGCCACGACTGGGGCGGCGCGCTGGCCTTCGACTGGGCGGCCCGCCACCCCGGTCGCGTGCGCGGCGTGGCCTTCTTCGAAACGATCGTGCGGCCGATGTCCTGGCGAGAACTCGGCGAGGGGCCGCGGTCCCGCGCCGAGGCCATGCGCGGACCGGAGGGCGAGGCGCTGGTGCTCGACCGGAATTTCTTCCTGGAATCGGCCTTCACCGGCGGCGTGCTGAACCCGGTGCCCGAAGCGGACCTGGCCGTCTACCGCCAGCCGTACCCGACCAGGGAGAGCCGCCGCCCGATCCTGCAATGGGCGCGCTCGCTGCCGCTGGACGGCCAGCCCGCTAATGTCGCCGAGCGCGTCGAGCAGTACGGAAAGTGGCTCGCGAGCAGCGACGACGTCCCCAAGCTGCTGCTCACCTTCGATTCCTCGCCCACCCTGCTCATCGGCCAGAAGATCGCCGAATGGTGTGCGGCGAATATCGCCGCCTTGGAAATCGAGCACTGCGGACCGGCGGGTCACCACGCCCAGGAAGACCAGCCGGAGGCCATCGCCAAGGCGATCAGCTCGTGGGCGCGTCGGCATCTGCTCTAGGGCGTCGCCAGTCTGTCCACAATGGGCAGTCTGGCGGCCGGGACGGTCCCGGTGGACGCGCTCAGCCACCCGGCGGGCGAGTAGTGTCACCCGGCGAAAGAACTCCCGCACCGGAGGGAACGGCATCCGCATGTCCGCTGACCCGTCCGCCGAGCCGCCCGCGGAGCCGTCCGGAGCCCCGGGGAGCAAACCCCGCCGCGGCCGCCCGCGCGGCACCAGCGCCCGGCAGCTGGAGGAGATCGCCCTGCGGCTGTTCACCGAACAGGGCTTCCACGAAACCACGGTCGACCAGATCGCCAGCGCGGCGGGGGTCAGCAAACGGACTTTTTTCCGGTACTACGACGCGAAGTCGGACGTGCTGTGGAACGAGTTCGATTCCGAAGTGGACACCATCCGCGCGCTGCTCGCCGAGACCCCGGACGACCTGCCGGTGCTGGAGGCGGTCCGGCGCGCTGTGCTGGCCGCCAACCATTACCGCGCCGAGGACGTGCCCGAACTGCGGATGCGGATGAACCTTCTCGGCACGGTCGCGGAATTGGCGGCGAGCGCGACCCGGCATTACGACGCCTGGGAGCGCGCGGTGACCAGCTTCGTCGCCCGCCGCACCGGTCAGCCGGAGGACTCGCTGTACCCCCTCGCCGTCGGCCGCGCGGTGCTGGCCACCTGCCGCGCGGCCTACGAGCGCTGGTCCGCCCGCGCCGACGCGGACCTGACCCTCTACCTCGACGCCGCCCTGCGCGCCCTCGCCGCCGGCTTCGCCGACGAGGTCCTCACCGACGAACCCGACGCTCCCGCCTAAGCGACGTCGTGCGCGGCAATGCCGGTTAGAACCGGCTTCGCCGCGCACGAGGACCTCACGGACGATCCAGCAAGGCAGCCAGCGCGGCGGGAGCAGCCGCGGCACCGCTGAGGGGATGCCATCGCGCGCCCGAGTCGCGGGCCAGGCGTTCGGCCTCGTCGCAATCCTCGGCCGGGGGGAGGATCAGCAGTTCCTCGCACGCCCGGGCGGCGGGCAGCGGATCTTGGTCGTCCGTCGCCCGGCAGTCCGACAGCAGGAGCACCGTCTTGCGAGCCGCCCGCGACGCCGCGAGTTGTTCGTTCGCCTTGCGCAGTGCCGCCGCCAGTGCTGTCACGCCGTGGCCGCGCAACGACAAAACCGACTCCACTACCGCCGCTTTCGACCGAGACGACCGCAACGGCCGGATGATCTCCGCCGTCCGGGCGAAAGACACCACCGCGTGTTCCACCGGAGCCCGCCACGAACACGCCGCCGCGGTAAGCGCGGCAGCGGCCAGCCGTGCGCCCGTCATCGAACCGCTTGTGTCGATCACCAAGCACAGAGCCAATTCCGGCCTGGCCCACCGGCGTGCCACAAGGTCGTCCAATGCCGGAACGCCGCCGACTGCCGCCGCGTCCACCAACGCGGGCAGCGACCTGTCGAGGTCGAGTTCGCCGCCCCGGTCAGCCCGGTCTCGGCGCAGCTTTCCCACACCCTGGCCGCGTGCTATCCCCCGTCGCGCGACGTCGATCATCAGGCGGCGAGCCAGGCCGCGGGCGGCGGCGCGCAAGGATTCGTCGGTGGCTTTGCTCATTTCGACCAGCAAAGCCATTGCCTCGTCCGCGTCCTCGCGGAAGACGGCGCTGAACGCTTCTTCGTCCAGAACGCCGACCTCGGGCGAGATTTCCGCGAACCGGCCGTTGCGGGAAAGCTCCGAACGCGGCGTGGTGCTGCTGCGCGCCGAACCTGGCCGGGGTGGTCGTTGCTGAGGGCCCGCCGGTGGCGGGCTCAGGCTTCCCCCGGCGGTTCACTCCCTTCCGGATCTGGCGAAGGGGATTCCGCCCCGAAAACCGCCGCGTACAGCTCGTCGATGACCGATTCCGCGGTGCGGCCGCTGGATTCGTGCAGGCCGATCCGGCCGGACAAAGCGGCCAGCGCGGCGTCGTAGCCGATTCGCCAGTCGGTGGCCGAGCCGCCGCGGATGCGGGCCAGCGAAACCGCCAGCCGCACCACGTCGATCGCGCCGCGGACGGACGAACCGACCCGTACGTCGGCGTGCTCGCGAGTGCGGCGCACCAAATCCACGACGAGGTCACGCCATTCGGCAGGCACCGACGGACCGCGCCGGGCAACGATGTCGCTTTCCTCGGCTTGGCTTTGGTAGCCCATCACAATCCGGCAGACCCGGTCGTAGATGGCCGACGAGATCCGCGCGGTGCCGACCGCGTCGAATGGATTCATGGCTGCTACCAAGCGAAATCCGTCCGCCGCGCGTACCCGGCCCAGCCGCGGCACGTGCAGTTCGGCTTCGGACATCACGGTGATCAGGACGTTGAGCGTTTCCTCCGGGATCCGGTTGACCTCCTCGACGTAGAGCAGGCCGCCGACGCGCAGTGCTTCGATCAGCGGACCGTCCACAAAGGTCTCCGGCACGTAGCCTTCGGCCAGTACCCGCGACGGGTCGAACTGCCCGACCAAGCGGGCCGGGGTCAGTTCGGCGTTGCCTTCCACGAACACGAACGGCGAACCGCCAGCTTCCGCGACCGCACGCAGCAGCGTGGTTTTGCCCGTGCCCGGCGGACCTTCGAGCACGACGTGCGCACCGCAGTCGAGACCGGCCAGCAGCAGTTCGATTTCGCGGCGGCGGCCGACGACGTCCTCGGCCAGGAGGGAAACCGCGGGCCGCGGACCGGAAACCGGCTCGCAGCCCGCGGACAAAGCCGTCACGGCGCGTCGTGGACCAGCACGCCGCGCACGTTCCGGCCCTCCAGCAGATCGTCGTACCCCTGGTTGACCTGCTCCAGGGTGTAGGTGCGGGTGATGATCTCGTCCAGTTTCAGGTCCCCGCTCTGGTACAGCCCGAGGATCTTCGGGATGTCCACGGTCGGGTTGCAGTCGCCGAACAGGCTGCCCTTCACCGTCTTCTTGAACAGCGTCAGGATCGAACCGGGGAGATTGACGTTGTTCACCGACAGCTTGTTCAGCCCGGTCAGCACGATCGTGCCGCCCTTGCCGGTGGCGTTGAACGCACCGGTCACGATCTCCTCGGTGACGATGCCCGCGGTGACGATCGTCTTGTCCGCGCCGTTGCCGTTGGTGAACGACTGCGCCAGCTCCGCGGCTTCCTCCGGCGTCGCGACCGCGTGCGTCGCGCCGAGTTCCATCGCTTTCTCCCGCTTGTTCTCCAGCGGATCCAGCGCGATCACGTTCTTCGCGCCGGCGTAGCGCGCGCCCTGCACGGCGTTGATGCCGATGCCGCCGACCCCGGACACGATCACCGTCTCGCCCGGGCGCACGTCGGCCGCGTTGACCGCCGAACCCCATCCGGTCGGGACGCCGCAGCCGACGAGCACCGCCTTGTCGAGCGGAAGGTCGTCGTCGACCTTCACGACCGAGTTCTGGTGGATGGTCGAGTACTGGCTGAACGTGCCGAGCATGCACATCGCGCCGTACTCCTTGACCGGACCGGGGCCGCTGAACGGGAATCGCTCGCCGGGCAGGTAGCCCTCGAGGATCGTGGCGCCCATGTCGCAGATCGCCTGCTGCCCGGTGGAACACCAGCGGCACACGCCGCAGTTCGGGATGAACGAGCACACCACGTGGTCGCCCGGCTTGACCCGGGTGACGCCGGGGCCGACGTCCTCGATGACGCCCGCGCCCTCGTGGCCGAGCACCATCGGCAGCCGGGCCTCCAGGTCGCCGTGCGCGATGTGCACGTCCGAATGGCACAGCCCGGCGTGCGTGTACCGGATCAGCACCTCGCCCTCGCCAGGGCCTTCGAGGTCGAGTTCGACCACCTCGATCGGCTTGCCCACCTCGTAGACGACCGCGGCTTTCGTCTTCATCGGGAACTCCTTTGTTCGAGCGGGCGGATCACAGCGCGATGTTCACGGATTTGGTCTGCGTGTAAAGGTCGAGCGCGGCCGCACCCAGTTCCCGGCCCCAGCCGGACTGCTTGTAGCCGCCGAACGGCATCGCCGTGTCGAAGCCGTTGTACTGATTGACCCACACCGAGCCTGCCTTCAGTTCCTTGGCAGTACGGTGCGCCTTCGCGACGTCGCGCGTCCAGACCCCGGCGGCCAGTCCGTACTCGCTGTTGTTGGCCGCGGCGGCGACGCCCTGTTCGGCGTTGAACGGCATCGCCGCCACGACCGGGCCGAAGATTTCTTCCCGGACAATGCTGAATTCCGGTTTCACGTCCACGAAAACGGTCGGCTCGATGAAGTATCCGGTGTCGCCCCAGCGTTTTCCGCCGGTGAGCGCGCGGGCGCCGTCGGCGAGGCCTTCGCCGAGATAGCGCGAAACGCGGTCGAACTGCTCCTGGGAAACCATCGGGCCCAGCTGGGTTTCCGGGTCGAGGCCCGGTCCGATCTTCACCTGGCTCGCCGCCTGCGCGACCGCCTGGGTGAACTCCTCGAAGATCGTGTCCTCCACGTACAACCGGGTTCCGGCGACGCAGCACTGGCCGTGGTTGAACATCCAGGCGTTGACCGAACCCGGCACGGCGAGGTCGAGATCGGCGTCGGCGAACACCACGTTCGGGCTCTTTCCGCCCAGTTCCAGGGAAACCTTCTTGAGATTGCCGCTCGCCGCCTGGACGATCTTCTTGCCCACCTCGGTCGAGCCGGTGAAGGCGACCTTGTCGACGCCGTCGTGCGCGGCCAGCGCGGCCCCGGCGTCGCCGAAACCGGTGACGATGTTGACCACGCCGGGCGGGAATCCGGCTTCCTCGAACAGCTTGCCCAGCAGCAGCGCGGTCAGCGGCGTCTGCTCGGCGGGCTTGAGCACCACGGTGTTGCCCGCGGCGAGCGCCGGCGCGATCTTCCACGCGGCCATCAGCAACGGGAAGTTCCACGGGATGATCTGCCCGCACACGCCGACCGGCTCGCGCAGCGTGTAGGCGTGGAATTGCGCGTCGGGCGCGAAGGGCATCGACACGTTCACTGTGCTGCCTTCGATCTTGGTCGCCCAGCCCGCGTAGTAGCGGAAGACGTCGGCCGCCCAGCCGGTGTCCACGGCCGTCGCGATCGCCGCGGACTTGCCGTTGTCGAGCGCCTCCAGCTGGCCGAAGATCTCCGCCCGCTCGGACAGCAGATCGCCGATGCGCCAGATCAGCCGTTCCCGCTCGTTCGGCTTCATCGCCGCCCACGGTCCTTCGTCGAAGGCCTTGCGCGCGGCGGCGACGGCGCGGTTGACGTCCTCGGCCTCGGCGTGCGCGACCTCGGCGATCTTCTCCCCGGTGGCCGGGTCGTAGGTCGGGAACGTGCGGCCCGACGCGGCCGGGACCCAGCGCCCGCCGATCAACAGCTCCAGCGGGCCGGAAACAAACTCCCGGACCTGGGTGTGCAGGGGGAATTCCACCGTTGCGGTCACCTGGCGCCTCCTCACTTCGTCGTGACGGAGGTCATCGTCGCCCGGCGGGCCGGGGGCGGAGTGTTACAGAAGTGGACAGTCGTCGGTGACGCCGAGCGCCTGCATGCGGCGATAGAGCGTCGTGCGGCTGATGCCGAGTTCGCGGGCCGCGCGCAGTTTGTTGCCCTCGCTGGCGCGCAACGCCGTGACGATCGCGTTCCGTTCGGCGAGTTCGCGCCCGCCGAGCTGCCTCGTGCGCGAGCTGCCGCGGTAGGCGGGCGGCAGCTGGGCGAGGTCGATCACCCCCGTGTACGGCAGCCGGGACACCTCGCGCAGCACCGCGCGCAGTTCGTGCAGATTGCCTGGCCACGGATGCGTCCGCAGCGCGGCCAGCGCGGTACCGGTGAAATGGGGTTTCCGGTCCGGATATTCGTCGCGGAGCATCGCCGCGGCGAGCGCGGGCAGCTCGTCGAGGCGTTCGCGCAACGGGGCGAGGGCGACGGTTTCCGCGCACCTGGCCGCTATCGCCGCGACCGCTGGGGACATCGCGTCCGAGGGAACGGAGGTGAGCAGCAGCCGGGCCGGGCCGGGGTTGTCGAGCGCTTCGCCGACCAGCGGGAGCAAGCTCTCCGGGAGCAGATGCACGTCGTCCAGGACCACGACGGTGCGCGATTGTGCGGTGAGCTCAGTGAATCTTGTTGCCCACGCTCGCGGTTCCTCGCGCAGCGCGGCGGCCGCGTGCAGGACGACCGGATCGCCGACCCCGGCTCGCACGCGGGCTTCGGTGGTCCGGCCGGTGCCCGGTTCGCCCGTGACGAGGACCGAGCGCGCGGGTTCTACCGCGGCAGGGGCCGGTTTCCGGCTGTGGCCCGGGTTCCTCGCGATGCGGAAGACGGCACCGTCCGTCGAACCCTCGACGCGTTCGGCTACGACCGAAAGGCTGATTCCGTCACCCACCTCCAGGCGAGTGTCGAATACTCCGCGTTCCGGCACCTGCGGCAGCAAGGTGCGCAGCAGGGTCGGATCGGCCGGGCGAAGGTGTTCGATGCAGGTTTCGTTGGCGAACACCAGGTCGCCGCCGAGCACCGCGACCGGCACGCTGCGGTGGTGCGTGGCCTGCTGGAACGCCAGGAACAGCCGCCGTTCGCAGGCGCGGGCGCTCTCCAGCACAAGCTGTTCGATGTCGCCGACCACGCGTTTCACCAGCGGCCCGAACAGCGGGTTGCCGCTGTCGCTTTCGCCGGTGATGTCGAGGACGCCTTCGATCCGCCCGGTGAGCGGATGCCGGATCGGATGGCCGTAACAGCTGAACCGCTTCAACGCCTCGGCGTAATGCTCCTGGCCGTGGATCTCCACCGCCTGGCGCGATTCGTGCGGCGTGCCGAGCGCGTTCGTGCCGACGCGGCCCTCGCTGAGCTGCGAACCGTGCAGCACGCCGACCTCCTCCAGCTGGCGCCGCAGGCCGCGGTCGCCGAACCAGCGGAAGACGAGGCGGCAGTCGCGGTCGGCGAGCAGAACGGAGAACCGGGTGCCGGTCAGCTGCTCGACGAGCTGCTCCAGCACCGGGCGGGCGGCGGTCATCAGCCTGCTGCGCGGATCGACCTCGCCGATCGAAATCGCGGCCCGGTCCAGGTCCGGCTCCACGCCGAACAGCCGCGACCGGCGCCACGAATCGGCGATCGGCGGCCGCAGGACCGCGGAGCCCTGAGACGGTATCCCTCCGAGCGACACTGCTCCTCCCGACTACCGGACGGCGACGTAGCGGTTCGTGTGACAGTACCTTTGCGGGTCGACAAGTTCCAGACGTGCGTCTTTGCGGCCTTCGGGCGTCCTTTGTGGACATTGGTAGGATCGGGTGAGTGCTGCGCCGTTTACTGATGCTCTCCGTCGTGGTGTTCGGCTGGGCGGAATGGGAACACTGGCGATCCTCGCGCCGCGGAATGGGCCGCCGTCCGGGTTCAGCGAGCACCGGCGAGGCGGTCGTCGTGCTCGGCTACCGCAACAGCGGGTCACGGGCCAATTTCGTGAACCGCTGGCGAGTGCGAGCGGCAGTACGTTCCCAGGCGCCCGGCCCGTCGCGGCTGGTGCTGTGCGGCGGCGCGGTCGGCGGTGTGGAGCCGGAGGCCGTGCTGATGGCACGGTACGCGCGGTCGCGTGGTTACCGGGGTTCGCTCGTGCTCGAGACGGAAAGCCGGTCGACGTGGGAGAACGTGCTCGGCGCGGTGCCGCTGATCGAGGACGCGGACCGGATCAAGATCGTCTCGAATTCCTTGCACGCGGAGAAAGCCCGCCACTACCTGCGACGGCACCGGCCCGACCTGGCGGAGCGGCTGGTGCCCGCGGAGGATTACCGGTTCGGGGAGTTGCTGGCGGTGAAGCCGGTACTGGCGGTGATGGGGAAACAGAGGTTGCGACGGCTGCGGCGATGAGCGGGGGCGGGCTGGGCGGAGTCGTCGCTCACAAACCGGTGCCCGCGATCTCCGGAAACGGAAGCCGTGACGGCCACGCGCAGGACCCGCCCGACCAGAGCCGACACCCGCACCCAACCAGCACCCGCGATCCCCGGAAACGGAAGCCGCGACGGCCGAGACAGCGAGCAGGCACCACCCGACCAGAGCCGTCACCCCGCACCCAACCAGCACCCCGCAACGCCCGGGCACGGAAAGCTGCGACTGCCGCGACAGCGAGTAGGCACCGCCCGACCAGAGCCGCCACCCGGCACCCAAACCATCACCCGCGACGCCCGGAAACGGAAGCCGCGACGGCCTGACCTGAGCCCCACCGCTCCGGAGGGCTGGCGCTTTGCCTCGAATCGGGGCCTGGCGGGTTCTCCGGGAAAGAACCCGCGGCCAGCTGCCGCACTCCCGCCCAACGCGCCGGGGCGTCCTGTCCGTGCTCGAGCAAAGCCACCCCGGTCTCGCGAGCGGCAATCTCAGCCCCCACCGGCACCGCCGCTCACGAGGCCCCGGGCAGATGCGCGTTGATCTTGGCCACCAACGCTTCCAGCCCCGCCCGCTCCTCCCGGTCGAGCGGGGCGAGGACCAGTTCGTCAGCCTCCGCCAGCACCGCGTCAAGCCCCCGGATCAGGTCGGTCCCGGCGTCGGTGGCGTAGACCCGCTTGCGCCCGCCGTCGGTCCGGCGCTCGACCAGACCCCGGCGCTCCAAGCCTTTGAGCAGCAGGGAGACGTTCGCCGGGGTCGTGTGGCTCATCTCCGCGAGGTCCCGCTGGATCATGCCGGGCCGCCGCACCAGATACCCGAGCACCATGGCCTGCTCGAAGGTCAGCTCACGCGTGCGGCTCCATTCCTCGATCCGTTTGCGCTGCGCCCAGCGAATGGACCGGAAAAGGTCGGCAGGCACCGGTTCGGGCCGCGTCGGACGAGCAGTTAAGTCCTTAACTTGTGCGGAGACCAGCGGCAGGAAAAGCTCGTCGACGATCGACCGGATTCGTGCGGGACGGAGCGGAGCGAGGTCCATCAGCAGGTCGTGCCGCACCAGCTGCAACGGCAGGTCGAGCACCGCGCCGGGAAGGTTCGCCAGGTCGATCTCGCCCCGGTCGTGCGCGCGCTGGTAGATCATCCCTTGCGGGAGAGGCCGTTCGCCGATGATCTGGTCGCGAACCTGGCCAGGCGTGGCGGCGGCGCCCATCGACAGCCCGGAGGCCGCGGCGGCGGCCGCGATGGCGAAGAACCCGGCCAGCGCTTCGCTCACCGAAGTCAGGTATGCGAGGAGGTCGCCGCGCAGGCTCCCGGTGTCGGGAACGGCGATCGGGTGAACGTCCCGGTGCCACCGCATCGAGGCCATGACCAGCTCGTCTTTGTTGGCCCACCGCCGATAGAGCACGGCCTCGCTCGTGCGGGCGCGCACCGCGACCGATTCCATGGTCAGCCGCGCGTAGCCGGCCTCGACCAGTTCGTCCCACGCCGCGGCCAGCAACGCGGACTCCAGCTGCTCGCCGCGGCGACGGCGGACGGTTCCCGAAGACACCACCTCACTCTAGAAAGGTTTGTCTTTCTTAGCAAATTTCCCTACGCTGACAGTCAGCAGTTCTTCGGAGCCAGGGGGAGACAAAAATGCCGCACACCTCCGCATTGCCGGTCCTGATCGCCGGAGCGGGTCCGACCGGGCTCACGCTGGCCTGCGAACTCGCGCGCCGCGGGGTCGCGTTCCGGCTGGTCGAAGCGTCTCCCGGCCCGCGCCCGGGCTCACGCGGCAAGGGTTTGCAGCCGCGCAGTCTCGAAGTGTTCGACGACCTCGGCGTCATCGACCGCATCCTCGCCAACGGCCGGCCCGCGATGCCGATCCGGCTGATCGATCCCGACGGCCGGACGAGCGGCGGCCCGACCTACGAGGAACGTCCCGACGTTCCTTACCCCGCAACGGTCATCACCCCGCAATGGCGCGTCGAAGAAGCACTCGGCCTGCGGCTGGCCGAACTCGGCGGCACGGTCGAATTCGGCACCGCGCTGGAGAGTTTCGACCAATCCGCCGACGCCGTGACGACAGTGCTGCGCACCGGCGACCAGACCGAAACCGTCCGCGCGCGATGGCTGGTCGGCTGCGACGGCGGCCGCGGCGTCGTGCGCAAACAGGCCGGAATCGCCTTCGAAGGCGAAACGGACGAGCGGGTGCGGATGATCGTCGCCGACCTCGCCGTCGACGGCATCGACCGCGACGCCTGGCACATGTGGCGGTGCGACGAGGGTTTCGTCAGCCTCTGCCCGCTGCCGTCCACCGACCTGTTCCAGTACCAAGCGCCTATCGGCAGCGACACCGGCCTCGACCTCGCCACCCTGCAAACGATCTTCGACCGGCGAAGCGGCCGCACCGACGTCCGGCTGCACAGCCCGGAATGGACGTCCGTCTGGCGCTCCAACACCCGCCTGGCCGAGCGCTACCGCAACGGCCGCGTCTTCCTCGCGGGCGACGCCGCGCACGTGCACTCCCCCGCAGGCGGCCAGGGCATGAACACCGGCATCCAGGACGCACACAACCTCGGCTGGAAACTCGCCGCCGAAACCCCGGAACTGCTGGACACCTACGAAGCGGAACGCCGCCCGGTCGCCGCAGGCGTCCTGCGGTTGTCGACCGCCCGGCTGGCCGAAGCCGCCAAGCAGAAAAGCATCCCGATCCGCAGCGACCGAGACACGACCCAGCTCAACGTCAACTACCGCGGCTCCGTCCTGGCCCGCGACGACCGTGCCGAGTCCGCCCAGCTCCGCGCAGGCGACCGCGCCCCCGACGCCCCCGGCCTCGCCACGGCGAACGGCGAATGCCGCCTGTTCGATCTCACCCGCGGCGGCCAGTTCACCCTGCTGAACTTCGGCCCGCGATTCGATTCCGACGTCCGCACCCTCCACGTCGTCGCCGAGCCTGCCGCCGACGACGAGATCGCCGACTCATCCGGCCACCTCGCCCGCGCGTACTCGCCGACCGACCGCACCCTGGTCCTGCTCCGCCCCGACGGCTACGTCGGCCTGATCTCCGACGCTGGCGACTTTTCCGCGGTCAAGGAGTACCTGCTCTAGCCTCGTCCCATGTCCGCCCCCGACGACCTGGCCGCGACGCTGTACGGCGCGGTCAGCCTGATCGCCCGCAGGCTCCGCCAAAGCCAAGTCACGGCCGAACTGTCCCTGCCGGAACGCTCCGCGCTGTCCCGCCTGGACCGCGACGGCCCGGCCACCACCGCCGCGCTGGCCCGCGCCGAGCACATCACCCCGCAGGCCATGAGCTCGACGATCAGCGGCCTGTCCGCGCGCGGCTTCGTCACCCGCGACGCCGATCCCGCCGACGGACGGCAGATGATCGTCTCGCTGACCGCCGAGGGCAGCGAGGTACTGCGCGCCCGCCGCGACGCGCGAATGCGGCAGTTCGCGGCTTCGCTCAGCTCGGGGTTTTCGCCGGAGGAACTGGCGGTGTTGCGGGAGGCGGCACCGTTGCTGGAGCGGCTCGGGCAGACGTTCTGAACCGTTCCACTGTGCTCCCCTGACTCGCTACGGTGGTGGGTCATGAGCGGGCTTGAGGCCGGTGCGGTCAAGATCGGCGGGAAAATCGCGACACACGCGGCTAAGTCGTGGCTGCAGCGGTGGAAGGATCGGAAGACTCGCGGGCTGAGCTTGGTGGAGCTGGCCGCTGGTGCCGGGCCGCTCGGGCAGGCGAACTTGGACCGATTGCTGCAGACCATCGGGACGCAGGTGGCGACTGAGCTGGAACCGGTCCTGCGGAATGAATATGCCGCTTTGCCGGAGGCTGAAGCTGCCGCGGTGTTCGCGGCAGTCGAGGATGCGTTAGGTCAGGTCGATCTTTCCGACGACGCTCTTCTGGCCGCTGATGCCGACGAGGAGCAGTTGGCTCGACGAGTGCGGGCCCGATGCCCGGTGAACGAGTTCTTCTCGACTGCCGAGTCGGGCTTGTACGACGTGGCCTTAGACCAGGCTTGCCGTCACTTGGTGCTGATCGTGCGGCAACTCCCACCCTTCCAGCCGACTGCGCTGGTCGAGGTATTGAAGCGGCTGAATCAGCAGTCCTACCAGCTCGAGGAGTTGCTAGCTCGGCTCCCGAAGACGAGCTTGACCGAGGCGGAAACGGACCATGCCCAGTTCCGGAACGAGTACCTGCGAGTGCTGGCGGACAAGCTCGATCACTTGGAGTTGCTCGGGCTGACGATGGAAGATCAGCCGACGTTGCCGTTGACAGTCGCGTACCTGAGTTTGAGCGTGTCCGGCGAAACCCAGCATCGGCGACAAGCCCGAAAACCAAACTGGTTCGACCAACAACCCGGTGGTGCCGTCCGTGCGGAAAGCGCGATCCACCGCTCAGGCCGCACCTTGGTACGAGGCGAGGCTGGTTCAGGAAAAACGACCTTGCTGGAGTGGCTGGCAGTCACAGCCGCGCGCGGCGCGTTCGCCGGACCTCTGGCCGAGTGGAACGGTTTCGTCCCGTTCCCGATCCGTCTGCGCAGCCTTCCCGACGGCCCGCTGCCGACTTCGGATTCCTTCGTCGCGCTTGCTGTGCCGACGCTACGTGACCGGGTCCCACCAGGCTGGGCCGACGAGGTGCTGCGCACTGGCAAGGCAATCGTCCTCGTCGACGGCGTGGACGAGGTGGAGCCCGCCCAGCGTCGGAAGGTCAAGGCATGGCTGCGCGAACTCGGAGCGAGCTACCCCAACGCTCGATTCGTAGTTACTTCCCGTACCGCAGCTGCCGACCAGCACTGGCTGACATCGGAGCACTTCGACTCGGTCGTCCTGGAGCCCATGACCGCTACTGACATCCATGCGCTGGTGGAACGCTGGCACCAAGCCGCTGCACACGCTCGCCCGAATGAGGATCTGTCCGGTGCCCAGCGGAGGTTGCTCAACCAGCTCGACAGCCGCCCGCATCTGCGCGCACTCGCGGCGAATCCATTGTTGTGCGCGATGTTGTGCGCGTTGAACCTCGCGCATCGGTCAGAGTTGCCCCGCGACCGGATGACCTTGTACCGCAATGCTTTGTCCATGCTCGTGCACATGCGCGACGACGAGCGTGATATCCCTGTGCTGCTCACCGAGCAGCAGAAACACGTCCTGCTGGGACACTTGGCCTGGAGACTGACATCGGGAAACAAAGTCGAGCTTCCAACCGCCGAGGTCCGGGAGCACCTGGAATACCGGTTGAGATCGCTGCCGCACGTCGACCGCAACGCGGACGAAATGCTGAAACATCTGGTGGAACGCAGCGGCGTGCTAAGGGCCCCGGCGGTCGACCGGATCGACTTCGTACACCGGACTTTCCAGGAGTACCTTGCCGCCAGCGAGGCGACCGAAGCCGGGTATATCGATACGCTGATCGCCAACGCCCACCGAGACACCTGGCGCGAGACGGTTGTGATGGCCTGCGGGCACGCGAAGCATCACCAGGCGACAAAGCTGCTAAAAGAGATCCTGGACCGAGCGGACAGCGAGCCCAGGCACGCCCGCCGGCTGCGGATTCTGGCTGCGGCTTGCCTGGAGACAGTCGGGGACGTGGCCCCGGACGTGATCGAGCGGGTTCGGCAGGCCATCCGGGATCATTTGGTTCCTCCGCGTAGCATCCGGGAAGCTGAATCGCTAGCGTCGGTCGGGAACCAGCTGCGGTACTACCTGCCGGAGACACTGGACGGGCTGAGCGACGCTGTCGCCCATGCGACGACTGCCTCGGCAACGATGTGCACCGGGGACGACGTGTTGCCGCTCCTGCGAAATTATGCGCAGGACGCGAGACTGATTGTGCAGCGAGCGATCGCGAGTGCATGGAAGTACTTCGATCCGGCTCGCTACGCCGAAGAAGTGCTCGCAGATTCGCCACTCCTCCACGGCTCCATCCAAGTGACAAACCGCCGGCTAATTCCCCACACGCGGCGATTGAAGAATTTGGAAGCACTGTCAATCAGCTTATACGCAGCAGATCTGACTATCGTCTCGGAAGTACCGGCTCTGCGCAGGCTGGCAATATCCTTCTCCCATCGGCGGACAGTCGACCTGAGACCACTTGCCGAACACCACGGGTTAGAAGAAGTGCGATTGCACCGCGCTCACAGTTACACCAACCTGCAGATCCTTGCACGGCTTCCAAAGCTGCGGTCTCTCACGCTCTCCCGCACTACCGGGTGGCGGAGCATCCGAATGCTCGAAAACCTTCCTTTCCTCACAAGACTGGCACTGGACCAACTATACGCTGTCGAAACCTTTGACGTCTTGGCAAGCATGGAAACCCTCGGTGAGCTATCGCTCAGTGATTGCCAGTGGCGTACCATCGCAGCCATGCCGCCGATCATTTCGCTGCGGGCACTGGAGTACCGAGGGGAATCAGTTCCCGACCTCGCCATATTCGCCGACAAGTTTCCCGGCCTCACCGATCTGAGCGTGTCCTGCGCTCGCGTGGGCGATCTTGAGCCACTGCTCGCGTTGCCACTGCGAGAACTGGCCTTGTACACCCACTGCGACCTCCAGGCGCTGGCTACACACCCCACCCTGACCGAACTAACGGTCTACGCGGGCGAAGAACCGATCGACCTGACTCCCCTGAAAGACTGCAAACTGCAACTCTGGATCGACGAAACCGACAACCTGATCGGCCTCGACCAACTCGGCCCCGGAGTGAAGCTTGAGTGCTTCTAACCGCCACCCGTCCACAGTGGAACTCGGATGCGCTTCCTCCGCTTCCTGGTATCCTGATCACCGGACAGCACCCTTGAACAAGAGGATTTCGATCGTGGCAGGTGAAGACGACATCTCCGGGTGAGCCCGGGGCGCGGGCCGTCACGGCACCGGCCCCTCGCTGATCCCTGCGCGGCACCACGGCCGCGCGCGGAGGTTCCCGTGCAGGTCAGGCGGTATATCCGCCAAGAGACCCACGGGCTGCGAGGCATACCGACCCCAGGCAGGCGCGAGCGCGTCGCCGGACCAGGTCGAGTCGTTCCCGGAAACACCGGGAGCGAAGGTCGCGGACGGCCCCACCCACCAGTCGTCCACATCACCTCAGCAGGGACACCCCTGCCGATTCACCGCGAGGCCGCACCATGTCCGATCTTCGTATCGTCCTGTCCGGGATCTCCTTCTCCTGGCCCGACGACACCCTCGTCTTCGATCAGCTCTCCGCCACCTTCCCGGCAGGCCGCACCGGGCTCGTCGCGCCCAACGGGGCCGGGAAGTCCACCCTGCTCAAGCTCATCGCCGGGCAGCTCAAACCCGCTGCCGGCAGCGTCACCGTCGACGGGGTCCTCGGGTATCTCCCGCAGGACCTGCCGCTCACCGCCGAGCTCACGGTCGCCGAGGTGCTCGGCATCGACGCGATCCTCAAGGCCATCACGGCCGTCGAGGGAGGCGACGCGGCCGAGGAGCACTTCACCACCATCGGCGCGGACTGGGACATCGAGGACCGCACCCGGGCGCAGCTGGACCGGCTCGGGCTCGGCGAGCTCGCGCTCGACCGGCTGCTCGGCACGCTCAGCGGCGGCCAGGTCGTCTCCCTCGGCCTCGCCGCGCAACTGCTGCGCGCCCCGGACGTCCTGCTGCTCGACGAGCCCACCAACAACCTCGACCACACCGCCCGCCAGCAGCTCTACTCGGTGCTTTCCGAGTGGTCCGGCTGCCTGCTGGTGGTCAGCCACGACCGCGCGCTGCTCGACCGGATGGACCGCATCGCCGAGCTCGGCGCGGACGAAATCCGGTTCTACGGCGGCAATTTCACCGAGTACGAACAAGCGGTGCGGGCCGAACGGGAGGTCGCGGAGAAGAACATCCGCAATGCCGAACAAGAGGTCAAACGCGAGAAACGCGAAATGCAGCAAGCCAGGGAACGCGCGGACAAGCGGGCGAGCAACGCGAAGCGCAACCTGTCCAACGCCGGGCTGCCGAAGATTTTCGCGGGCACGATGAAGCGCAACGCGCAGGAATCCGCGGCGAAGGCGGACGGCACGCACGCGGCGCGGGTCAGTGCGGCGAAAGCCAAGCTGGACCAGGCGGAACGGTCGTTGCGCGAGGACCAGAAGATCAGTCTGGAACTGCCGAAAACGGCAGTACCGGCCGGGCGGACCTTGTTTGCCGGCAAGCAGCTTCGGGTGCGCGAGCTGTTCTCGGGCGAAGGGGCGGATCTGTCGATCCGGGGTCCGGAAAGGATCGCGCTCACCGGGCCGAACGGCGCGGGCAAATCGACATTGCTGCGGCTGATGCAAGGGGACCTCACGCCGGACGCGGGCGAAATCAGCCGGGCGGACGGGCGGATCGCGTATCTGTCGCAGCGGCTCGATCTGCTAGATTCCGAGCGCACGGTCGCGGAGAATCTCGCCGACGCGGCACCGGAAATGCTGCCTGCGGACCGGATGAATCTGCTGGCGCGCTTCCTGTTCCGCGGCGCGAGGGCGCATCTGCCGGTCGGCGTGCTGTCCGGCGGGGAACGGCTGCGCGCGACGCTCGCGTGCGTCCTGTTCGCCGAGCCCGCCCCGCAACTGCTGCTGCTCGACGAGCCGACGAACAACCTCGACCTGGTCAGCGCCGGCCAGCTGGAAAGCGCGCTGAACGCCTACCAGGGCGCGTTCGTGGTGGTCAGCCACGACGAGCGGTTCCTGGCAGAGATCGGCGTCAACCGCTGGCTGCGGCTGGAAAACGGGCAGCTGCGGGAAACGGCCGGGATCACGGAATGACCGCCCTGCGCGCGCACGAGATCGTGCGGGTGCTCGGGGGACGGCGCGTGCTCGACGGAGTGTCGGTCACCGCCGCCCCCGGCCGCCGGATCGGGGTGATCGGCGAGAACGGCACCGGGAAATCCACGCTGCTGCGAGTGCTCGCGGGCGTGGACGTGCCGGACCGCGGCGAGGTCGAACGGCCGCCGGACCTGGGTTTCCTGCACCAGGAGATGCCGTTCGATCCCGCCTGGACGATCGCTGGCGTCCTCGATCGGGCACTCGCCGCCGCCCGGGAAGTGCTGACCGAACTCGACCGGGTCGCCACGCTGCTCGCCGAAGCGCCCGAAGATGCCGCGCTGCTGGCCGAGTACGCCGAATTGCTCGACCGGGCGCAGCGGCACGAGGCGTGGGACGCGGACCGGCGAGCGGAGATGATGCTCGCCGGGCTCGGGCTCGAAGGGATCGATCACGGACGCACGCTCGGCTCGCTTTCCGGCGGCCAGCGCGGACGGCTCGCGCTGGCCGGGCTGCTGGTCCGCCGTCCGTCGGCGGTGCTGCTCGACGAACCCACCAACCACCTCGACGCCGAAGCCGCCGAGTTCCTCGAAGCCCAGCTGCGCGAACTGCCCGGCACCGTGGTGTTCGCCAGCCACGACCGGGCGTTCCTCGACGCGGTGTGCACCGACATCCTCGACCTCGACCCGTCGCCGGACGGTCCGGTGCGCTTCGGCGGCACCTATACCGAATACCTCGGCTGGAAACGCGCCGAACGCGAGCGCTGGGAACGGCAATACCTGGAGGAACAGGAAGAACTGGAGGAACTGCGCGACGCGCTCGGCGTCACCACGCATCGCGTCGCGCCGGGCCGCCTCGCGCCGGACAACGAGAAAATGGGCCTCGGCCGCAGGTCCGGCCGGGTGCAGAACCAGATCTCGCGCCGGGTCCGGGCCACCACGCGGCGGCTGGACGAGCGTGAACGCGCCCAGCTTCCCGCCCCACCGCCGCCGCTCCGGTTCCGCCCGAAAGCGCTGGCCGTGGAGAACCCGCGGGAAACCCTTGTCACGCTGGACAATGTGCACCTGCCGGACCGGCTTTCCGTGCCCCGCCTCGAAATCCAGCGCGACACCCGGCTTCTGGTCACCGGCCCGAACGGGGCGGGAAAGTCGACGCTGCTTCTTGTCCTCGCCGGAGAACTCGCCGCGGAAGGCGTAACCCGGCAACCTGGAATCACCACCGGAATCCTCAGCCAGGACACCGCCTTCGCGCGTCCGCAACGCACCGCCCGGGCCACCTATCTCGCCGCGCTGGGTCCCGAACGCGTCGAGGCCGTCCCGCTGAACTCGCTCGGGCTGCTGAGCCATCGCGAAGCTTCCCGGCCGGTCGGCGAACTGTCCGTCGGGCAACGCCGCCGCCTCGCGCTCGCGCTGCTCATCGCCGACCCGCCGCATCTGCTGCTGCTCGACGAACCGGCCAACCACCTCTCCCCCACGCTGTGCGACGAACTGGAGGACGCCCTCGGCGCCAGCCCGGGCGCGATCGCCGCCGCCACGCACGACCGGCGGCTGCGCGAAAACTGGACCGGGCGAGTCCTCCGGATCGGCCCCGACCATCGCGTTACGCCGTTAGAGTGAACCGCGCTGGGCGGATGTCCAGCGGACGGCCCCGGCGCCGACCACCCCGCAGAACATCCGCCCCGAAGGGAACGACCGATGATGCACGAAGTCCTGAACCGCCACGTCGATTCCGGGTTCATCCCCGGTGCGGTAGCGCTCGTCGCCCGCGGCGACGACGTCCAGGTGACCGCGGTGGGCCATCTCGACGTCGAAGGCACCGCGCCGATGGCCCGCGACACCATTTTCCGGCTCGCCTCCATCACCAAGCCGATCATCGCGGCGGCCGTGCTGCTGCTGGTCGAGGAGGGCCGGTTCGGCCTGGACACCCCCATCGCCGAATGGCTGCCCGAACTGGCCAGTCCGGTGGTCGTGCGCACGCCGCACAGCCCGGTCGACGACGTCGTGCCCGCCGAACGGCCGATCACCGTCCGCGACCTGCTGACCTCCCGCGCCGGTTACGGCTTCCCATCGGACTTCACCCTCCCGCAGGTCCAGGAACTGTTCACGGTGCAGACCGACGGCCGCGAGGTCCGGCTGCGCCCGGAACCCGGCGAGTGGCTCGCCCGGCTGGCGCGCATCCCGCTGCTGCACCAGCCCGGCGAGGCCTGGCTGTACGACACCTGCTCCGACCTGCAGGGCATCCTGATCGCCCGCGCGTCCGGCCAGTCGCTGCCGGACTTCCTCGCCGAGCGGGTGTTCGAGCCGCTCGGCATGGCCGACACCGCGTTCGAGGTCCCGGCCGCCAAACGGCACCGGTTCGCCAGCTACTACCGCGGCGGCGAGAACGGCCTGGAGCTGGCCGACGCGCCGGACGGACAGTGGCGCGAGGTGCCGCCGTTCCCCGCCGGATCCGGCGGGCTGGCCGGGACCGCCGACGATTGGTTCCGTTTCGCCCGGATGCTCCTGTCCGACGGGAAAGGACTGCTGGCGAAGGAATCGGTCCGGCAGATGACGGCCAACCACCTGACCGCGGAACAGATCGCGGCCAACCCGGTCTTCCTCGAAGGACAGGGCTGGGGCTTCGGCGGCGCGGTAGACGTCGACCCGAGGCAGCCGTGGCAGGTCCCGGGACGCTACGGCTGGGTCGGCGGCACCGGAACCAGCGCCTACTTGACGCCTTCGACCGATTCGGTGGCGATTCTTCTCACTCAGCGCGGGGTGGACGGCCCCGGCGGCATCCCGTCCATGCAGGACTTTTGGCGCGCGGCGGCCGCGGCGGAGTGATCCGGAGGGGGCCGCGGCCTGTACTGTGGCCCGCGGGCACGAGGCAACGACGAGGGGTCAGACGTGGGCATCTTCGACAAGATCCGCGGCGAGTTCATCGACATCATCGAGTGGACCGACGACAGCCGGGACACCATCGTGTGGCGCTTCCCGCGCTACGACAACGAGATCAAGATGGGCGCGAAGCTCACCGTCCGCGAATCGCAGGCCGCGGTGTTCGTCAACGAGGGCCAGGTCGCCGACGCCTACCCGCCGGGCATGTACACGCTGCAGACGCAGAACATGCCGATCATGTCCACCCTCAAGGGCTGGAAGTACGGCTTCAACTCGCCGTTCAAGGCCGAGGTGTACTTCGTCAACACCCGGCAGTTCACCGACCTCAAATGGGGCACGCAGAACCCGGTCATCCTGCGCGACGCCGAATTCGGCATGGTCCGGCTGCGCGCGTTCGGCGGCTACGCGGTCCGCGTGGTCGAGCCGGTGGCGCTGCTGAAGGAACTGGCCGGCACCGACCCGCAGTTCCGCACCGAAGAGGTGTCGGACTACCTGCGCAGCATGGTGATCAGCAAGCTCGGGCCCGCGATCGCGGCCGCCCAGGTGCCGATGCTCGACCTGGTCACCCAGCAGGAGCAGATCTCCGGCAAGATCGCGAACGCGCTGAACCTCGAACTGCGCGAGGTCGGCATCGAGATCTCGAAGTTCATGATCGAGAACATCTCGGTGCCGCCCGAGGTCGAGGCCGCGATGGACAAGCGGACCCAGATGGGCGTGGTCGGCGACCTCGACCAGTACACGAAGTTCCAGTCCGCGAACGCGATCGAGGCGGCGGCGAACAACCAGGGCGGCGCGGGCGAGGGGCTGGGCATCGGCCTCGGCATGGCGCTCGGCCAGCGCGCGGCCGGACCGCAGCAGCAATACCAGCAGGCCCCGCAGCAATACCAGCAGCCGCAATCACAGCAGCAGTACCAGCAGCAGGCTCCGCCGCAGATGCCGCCGCCGCTGCCGCAGGGCGAGCAGTGGTTCATCGGCGCGAACGGCCAGCAGCTCGGCCCGTTCGACCGGGCGGGCCTCGGCCAGCAGATCTCGTCGGGCACGCTCGGCCAGGACACCCTGGTGTGGAAGGCGGGCATGGCGCAGTGGACCCCGGCCGCGCAGGTGCCGGAGGTGTCGGCGCTGTTCGGCTCGACCCCGCCGCCGCTGCCGCCGTCCTGAGCCGCGCCGACCTTCTGGGGGACCCATGACCGACCCACGTTCCCAGCAGAGCGGCGTGGCCAATACGACCTATCCGTGCGGCGGCTGCGGCGCGCGGCTCGAGTTCGCGCCGGGCACGACGGCCATGCAGTGCCCGTACTGCGGGTTCCGGCAGGAAATCGCCGCGGGCGACCGGCAGATCCGCGAGATCCCGTTCGCCGAGCTGGCGAACCTCGCGCGCAAGCCGGTGGGCTCGATCGGCAAGTACGTCTTCGTGTGCCAGCGCTGCGCGGCGAGGACGGAAACCAACGAGACCGCCAGCATGTGCCAGTTCTGCGGCGCGCCGCTGGTGATCGACCCGGCCGCGTCGGGGCAGCTGGTGCCAGAAGGCGTGCTGCCGTTCGCGTTCGACCGCCCCGCGGTGAGCACGCATCTGAAAAAGTGGACGTCTTCGCGCTGGTTCGCGCCGACCGCGTTGAAGAAGGTCACCACGGCGGAGTCCACGAAGAGCACGTACATCCCGCACTGGACGTACGACTCGCAGACCGTGTCGGTGTACACCGGCGCGCGCGGCGAGTACTACTACGTCACCGAAAGCTATTACGAGAACGGCGAACGCAAGACGCGCGAAGTGCGCCACACGCGCTGGTACCCGGCGCGCGGGCAGGTCGCGCGGAACTTCGACGACGTCCTCGTGCCGGCGAGCACCCAGCTGCCGTTGCCGGAGCTGGACAAACTCGCGCCGTGGCCGCTGCTCGATTCCCAGCCGTACCAGCCGCAGTTCCTCTCCGGGCATTTCGCGCTGCGGTACGACATCGAACCGGAGAACGGCTTCGAAGAGGCGAAAAACCGGATGGCCCCGATCATCGCCGGCGACTGCAAGGACGACATCGGCGGCGACACCCAGCAGCTGAATTCGGTCGACACCCAGCACAACAACGTGACCTTCAAGCTGATGCTGCTGCCGGTGTGGGTCGCGACCTACGTCTACGCCGGGAAGAACTGGCAGATCCTCGTCAACGGCCGCACCGGCGAGATCCACGGGCAGCGTCCGTGGAGCAAGGTCAAGATCGCCGTCGCGGTGGTGCTCGCGCTGATCGTGCTCGCGGCGATCGTCTACTTCGTCGCGATGAAGGGCCACAGCACCGGAACGACGCACCATTCCGTTACCCACCACTGAGTTTCCTCAAAGGATGTGAAGTGCCGTGCTGATGGGCATGGTTCTCGGCGACCGCCGCTCCCGCGTTTCGCGGGAGCACGCGGATTCGCCGCTGTCTTGACCGGCGGGAATTCTCGCCTGCTCCCTGCGAAGCGTCGACGGCTGACTGGCCCTTCGACCCTTCCCGGGAGCTTTTATGTCCACCGTCCAGTGGACCGAAAACGGAATCACGCACACCGCCCGCTGGCATTCCGGCAACGGAACCCCGCCGCCGGGCCGCATCGCCGTCGTCGATGACCGGCTGACCGCTGCCGCCGCGTTGCGTTTCGCCCGCGCCGGCACCGGAATGCTGTGGCGCGGCGATTTTCCCAACGCACGACAGCTCGTGCGTGCCATGGACCGCCGGCTTCCGAAGCCGTCGGGATCTTTCGCCGCGGTACGTGCGGCGCGTTCGGAACGCGCGGCATTGCTGGGAAAAGTCCTGGTCTCCGTGGAAGCCGACCATTCGCTTCGACTCCGCCGAGCCCCTGATATCCAAGCCGCCTGCGAGCACGCGTTCGGCGGTTTGCCTGGCACGCTGATCTCGTTGCGTGAGCTGCTCGGCGCCCTGAGCGCTTATCAATGGCATCAGAAAGGCGTCCATATCAACGCTTTGGGCGCGCGGGTGTATCCGGCGTACAGCGTGTTCGCGCCGACACGGAGCGAATACGTCGATCTCGTCGCGCAGGAACCATTGCCGGGCAAGAGGTCTCCGGTCGTCTTCGATCTCGGAACCGGCACCGGCTTGCTCGCCGCCATCCTCGCCCGGCGCGGCGCCGCCGAAGTAGTGGCGACCGACCTGAATCCGCGTGCCGTGCGCTGTGCCCGGGACAACCTGTGGCGACTCGGCCTTTCCGATCGGGTCCAGGTCCTCGAAACCGATCTCTGGCCCTCCTCTCGGCGTGCTGACCTGGTCGTCTGCAATCCGCCCTGGCTGCCCGGAAAACCGGCTTCGGCACTGGAACTCGGGATCTACGACGCCTCGTCCGGCATGCTGAACCGGTTTCTCGACGGCCTGCCCAGCCATCTGACACCGGACGGCGAAGGCTGGCTCATCCTGTCGGACCTGGCCGAACACCTCGGCCTGCGCAGCCGTGAGGACCTGCTCGCACGGATTTCCGCCGCTGGGCTCAAGGTCGCGGGACGGCGCGAAACCACGCCACGGCACCGACGCGCCACGGACAGTGCCGATCCCTTGCACGCAGCCCGTTCCCGCGAGCGGACGACCCTGTGGCGGCTGACCATGTCCAGAGCGTGACCCGGCGTTTCCACACTGGACTACACCAATCGAATATCCTCGCCGAAGACACGGGGAGGGACGATGCCCGGACCGGGTTTTGCCGTACCACGCGGGGAATTCGTGCGGACGCTGCTGCACCGCGGCAGCCCGCCGGAGCGGCCGGACTCCGAGGGCGACCTCGCCGCGGTCGGCGACGCGACGCTGGCGCGCGCCGCGCGGTACTGGGTCGTCGTGCCGGTCGCCTACCGGATCGCCGCGTTCGTGAAGGTGTTCATCGGGTTCGCCGCGGCCAACGGCGGGACCGGGCTGTTCCCGGTGCTGCCCGCGGCCGCGGTGGGCGTCGCGGCGAACGCCGGGTTCCTGTGGTGGCTGCTGCGCTCGGGCGGCCTGCCCGCGCGGCGCACGCGGCGGGTGCTCACCGCGGATCTCGGCGCGGGGCTCGTGCTGAACCTGCTGACCGCGATGCTCGCGCCGGACGCCGTGCAGCCGTTCGCGGTCGACGTCACCTGGACGTGGCTCGTCGGCTCGGTCGCGATGTGGGCCGGGACGTCCGGGCTGCCCGCGGCGCTGCTGCTGCTCGCCGCGGCCGTCCCGGTGCGCGTCCTGCTGACCGTCGCCGGCGGCCTGCGGCTGGACAATCCGCTCGCGATCAACCGGTCGATCGGCTGCCTGGTCGCGCTGGCCGTCTCGATCGTGGTGGCGTGCGGAATACTGGTGCTGCTGGGCGTCGGCACGCGGTTCGCCCTCGACATCGGCCTGCGGCGCGGTCAGGAGGCGGAACGCAGGCGTACCCAGCGGCTGTTGCACGACAGCGTGCTGCAGACGCTGGAAGCGCTCGCGATCGCTCCGTCCGACGACGCCGACCACGCCGCCGAACGACTCGCCCAGCTGCGCTCGGTCGCGCATGCCGAGGCCGCCGAACTCCGCCGGAGCATCACCGAGCCGATCGAACCGCGCCAAGGACGCAGCTTCGTGGTCGAACTGGCCGATGTCGCCGCCGAGATGGCCCGCGAAGGCCTGCGCACCCAGCTCGTGGCCGCCGACTTCGCCGACGACGACCGCCTTTCCGCTGACCGGCGCACGGCGATGTGCGAAGCGGTGCGGGAAGCACTGCGCAACACGGTGAAACACGCCGGGACGAGCCGCGTCGTACTCCGGGTGGAGGAACGCGACGGCGGGACGGCGGTAGTCGCGCGAGACCAGGGCCGGGGTTTCGACCTGCGCGAACGGGGGCCGGGGTTCGGCATCCAGCAGTCCATCGAAGCCCGGCTGGCGGAGGTCGGGGGCACCGGAACGGTGGAATCGACGCCGGGGCACGGGACCCGGGTGACACTGTGGGTGCCGCACTGACCGTCAGGCACCGAATTCTTCCCCCGGTTGGCTTAACCGGCACGTTTTTCGGAACAATCCCCTGAATATTGTGAATATTCACTTCACAGCGCCTCCTTGTGTCGGCATTTGCGGACAAACAATCTCCGCGCATGCACCACGTTCGTCGGTTCACAGTCCCCCTCCCCGAGGCCAATAATGAAAGGTCAAGCTCCTTAAGTCCGAGCAGCGGGGGCGCTTGCATGGACACGCCGGACGAGGCGCGCACGAATCGGGCCGAGCGAAATCGCCGCATGCTCGAATCCTGGCGGGCCGGTGCGTCGATCACCGAGATCGCCCGCGAACACGGCCTGTCGCTGAGCTGGACCGGACGGCTGCTGCGGCAGGAAGGCGCGGTGCTGCCGGAAATCCGGCAAGGCGTACGGCGGGAACTCGACGTGCCGCGAATAGTGCGGGAGTACGAATCCGGTTCGACTATCCAGAGCATCGCGGACGCGCATCAGGCGTCCTACGGAACCATCCGCCGTTTGCTGCTGCGGGAAAAAGTGCGGATCCGCCCGCATGGCGGCCAGAACGCGCTCGATCGGCGCAAGCCCGGCGACGCCCCGCGGCACTGACCCCCATATGGGGTGGTGATTCACGACTCGATCCGGTTTCTTTTACCGCCCGAAGAAGGTAAGGAGGAATAATCGGGGGTGTGGAATGAGTGAAGCGCGGCCAGGATCGGTGACGTCCGGCAGACCAGTGCGCGCACCGGTCCAGCTTCCGCCCGCCCCGTCCGTGCTGCTGGGCCGCGCCGGGGAACTGGCCCGGCTGGACGAAATCCGGGTCCGCCCCGACCCCGCCCCGTCCGTCGTGGTGCTCACCGGCGTCGGCGGGATCGGCAAAACGGCACTCGCCCTGCACTGGCTGCACACCCACCGCGCCGAGTTCCCGGACGGCGTCCTCTGCGCGAGGTTTTCCGCCGAGGGCACCGAAACCGCGGAATCCGCGAGCGGCGTCCTGCACGGTTTCCTTGCCGCATTGGGAATCCCGGCCGACGAGATCCCCGCTTCCTTCGCCCAGCGGGCGGCCGAATTCCGCGCGGTGACGGCGGATCGCCGGTTCGCCGTGCTGCTCGACGACGTCGTGCACAGCGCCGACGCCCGCGCCGTGCTGCCGTCCAGCGCGAACGCGTTCGTGCTCATCACCAGCCGGTCCCAGCTGACCAGCCTCGCACTGGACGGCGCGGAAATCCTTCCGCTGGAACCGCTTCCGGACCAACCGGCCCGCGAAGTGCTCGCCCTCCGCTCCGGGCAGCGGCGGATCAGCCAAGAGGACGCGGAAAACCTGCTGACCGCGTGCGCCGGTCTCCCGCTGGCACTCACCATCACCGGCGCGAGACTGCGCGTCCGGCCAAGACGCGACCCGCACCGCGAAGCCCGCCGCGGCCGCACCCGGCGCTTCGGCGATTTCACCGATCTCGCAACAGTTTTCGACGCCTCCTACGCCACCCTCGACGACGCCGCGGCCCGGCTCTACCGAACCTGCGGCATCCTGCCCGGCCCGCATCACGCCGTCGACGCGCTCGCGGACACCCTGCAGAGCTCGCCCGCTCATCTCGACGACGCCGTGGACGAACTGATCGAAGCCAACCTCCTGCACGAACTGGAGGACGAAACCGTGGCACAGCACGATGTCGTCCGCCACGACGCCCGGGTGCGCGCGGAACGCCAGGACGCCGAAGCCGACCGGCACTATCTCGTTCACCGGTACACCCGCTGGTATCGCGACCAGACCGTCACCGCGAGCGCGCTCATCCACCCCTTCCGCCCGACCTTCGCGTCGGAAACCGTCGCGGCGACAGGATCTTTCGCCGACCGCGACCACGCGGTGACCTGGTGGCGCCGGGACCGCCCAGTCATCAACGCCGTCGCGAAAGCCGCCTCGGCGCACGGCTGGGACGAGGAACTGTGGCAACTGGCCGAAGCGTCGTGGGGATTTTTCCTGCACCATCGGGATTACGAACCGTTCCTGGAGCTCTGCACGGCGGGAATCGAGGCGGCCCGGCGGTGCGGGCAGCCGTTGGTCGAAGCGCGGTTGCACAGTCAGGCTGGCTTTGTCTGGGACCGGCTGCGGCAGTTCGAGAAAGCGGCCGCCCACCACGCCGCGGCACTGGAGATCGGCGACCGGGAGCACCATGGTCCGACGCAGGCCACCGCACTGTCTCGGATGGCGAGAGACGCCCGAGGCCGCGGCGACCTCGAAGGCGCACTGGCACTGTATGAGCGCAGCGCGGAGAAACACGCCGAAATCGGGCTTCCGCGCGGGGTCGGCATGGCTCGGCGCCGTCGCGGCGAACTGCTGATCACACTGGGCCGGGAGGACGAAGCGATACGGGAGCTCACCGAAGCCGCCGCCATCATGGCTGAGGCGGGCGACGCCGGCCAGCACGCGCGGGCGGTCGTCCCGCTCGCCGCGATCCATGCCCGGCGGGGCGATTACGACCGGGCGCGCACCGAACTCCTGGGGGCGCTCGAAGGCGTCGAACGCCTCCAGTCACCGCATCTCCAGGCCGAGGTTCTCACCGCGCTCGCCGACCTCGAACGCGGCCACGGCGATGAGGCAAGCGCCCAGCGCCATCTCGACGCGGCTCGCCGCCTCAGCGGGGATTCCGGCGAGCCGCCGCACTGACCACACAGCCCCGCCCGGCCAGCACACCGCCGCGGCGACCGCCCCGGGCCACTCCGCTCTCAGCTCGTCGGCCTCGCATCTCGCCACGGCCCGCGCGCTGCGCCGGACCACGACGTCCGCGCTGGCCGAGCATCTCGATCCGGCCCGGTCCACGTCGGCGACCAGCACTTGCACCGCACGACCTCCGGGCAGCGCGAGCCCGACCCGGGCGGTTCCGGCGCTCACGCGTCCCACCCCGGCAGCGGCCGGGGCACGGCCGGCGACGGCGGATACGCCGGGGCAGCCGGCTCGGACAACTCCAGCAGCTGGTACATCGACGACCGCAAGATCCCCGCCGAGCAGTCGATCCTGGAGCTGACGACCGGCAGCACCTCCGCGGCGAGCCGGGGAGCCGCAACGATCGCGGCTTCCTCCTGCTCCTCGAACGGCCGGTCCGCGTCCAACGGCTCCGTACGCGCCCGCACGATGTCCGCGACGCTTCCGGTTCGCGCTTGTCCGTCCGGCAGCGAGGCGAGCGTCACCGGCTTTCCCATCGCCGCCGCGTAGCCCGTGGTCGAGCCGTGGTCGCCGATCACCCAATCAGCCGCAATCATGGTCGCCTGCCATCCCTGTTCGGGCGGGATCACGCGCAGCCCCCGGCACCCGCCTAGCCAGGCGGTGACCTGACGCCGTCCGTGCACCGCCCAGATGTTCGGATGCAGCACGGCCGCCACCGCGTAACAGTCTTTCGGCAGCGCGTTCACGAGCACTTCGTACATCTTCGGGACACGGCCGAACGCCGAGTCAGTGAACCAGGTCGAGCTGAGCACCACCAGCCGCCGCGAGCCGACGCCCAGCGCCCTCCGGTATCGCTCCCGCCTGCCGTTCGCCGCCCGCAGCACGTCGAGGCACAGGTCACCGGCCACGACCGCCGCGGGCAGCGCCTCCGGGCACCGCTGCCGCAACTCGTCGACCTCCGGTTCGGTGGCGAGGCCCAGCACCGCCGGAAGCACCCGGCCCCGGAAAGTGATGAGTTCCCGGTCCAGTCCGGTCGTCTCGGCCGTCGCCCCGCCCGCCTTGCGGCTGAACCGGCGCGGCCGGGCGCCCCCGATGCCGTGGCCGATCAGCAGAAGCGGTCCGTGCACCTGCTCGATATACCGGTGACTGGCCGCCAAGACCAGATCGAACCGGTGCGCCACCGCCTGTTCCCAAGGCAGCAACAGCCCGTGCTGCGCCCGCACGTACTCCTCGACCCCGGCCCACCGGTCGGTGCTGTGCGGCACGGTGAACATCACCTGCACCCGCAAATCCCGCTCCAGCAGCGAGATCAGCTCGATCAGCCGCGTCCCCGCCGTCACGGTCGGCACGACCGCCAGCACGGTGCGGCAGCCCGGCCGCGTCACCCGCGACGCGGCGTCGAGACCGATCGGACCGCGTACCCACACGTCGTGCGCCATCTTCATCCCCTCCGCTTCGAAACCGACAAGCCGAGGCTGCGGCGCGGTTCTGACCGGGGACTTCCCGCCGCTGGACACAAAGCGGACCGAAACCGGACAAGACAATTCTTTCCGATGATCGTTATCCCGAAGCGGTCGCCGATTCGCCGGATCGATGCGAAACTGGGCACTCGACGAGGGAGGGAACGTCGAATGGACTTCGCCTACGGAATTCTCGGGCAGACTGCGGTGCGGATGCACGGGAAGATGAACGAGCAGTGGGGTCAGCGGCAAACCCGGAATATTCTCGGAATACTGCTCACCCGTCCGGGACAGCGGTTTTCCCAGGACGCCCTCATCTCCTGGCTCTGGGACGACGACCTGCCAGGAAACCCGCAAGAAGCCCTGTACAAGGCGGTCCACCGGCTGCGCGACGCCCTCTCCGCAGCGGACGTACCCGTCTCAGTCCCCCGGTCCGGCGACGGATATCTGGCCGATCTCGACGAGAGCCTCGTGGATTTCTCCGCATTTCGCAAAACAATGCGTAAAGCACACGACGCGGCCCGGGACCGCGATCCTCTCACGGCGTATGAATCAGCCGCGTCCGCGCTTTCCTTATGGCGCGATGAGCCGCTGGCGGAACTCCGCTCCGAACGCGCGGAGAATTGGCGCGAGGACAAAGTCAAATCCATGTTGCTTCCCGCGCGAGAATTCCTGACGAGCCAGCTGCTGGCGCTCGGCCGTCCCGACGAGGCCGCGGGATGGATGCAGGACCTGGCCCCCGAGCACGCCTGCCGGCTGGCCTTCGTCAAGCTCCAGATCCAGATCGACTACGCGCTCGGGCAGTCCGAACAGGCCCAGACCCACTACCTCGACGCGCACCGGCGATTCCACGAAGCCGCCGACGACACCGCCGCGGCCGTCCTGCGCGCCTTCCACGACGAGATCCGGGACCGCTACGAAAACCCGCCCGCCCCGGCCGCCGTCGCCCCGGCGCGCCGGGCCGCGCCGCCGACCCACCCGCTTCCCCAGGACCTCCGCGGGTTCATCAGCCGCACCGGCGCTCTGGAAACACTGGACCAGTGGCTCCGGCCCGGCTCGCCGACCCGCTCGCCCGCCGTCGTGCTCAGCGGCCCGCCCGGGATCGGCAAGACGAGCCTCGCGGTCCACTGGGCACACCGGGCGGCGGACTGGTTCCCCGGCGGAATGATCTACCTCGACCTGCACGGCTTCGGCCCGGCACCGCGGCTCGAACCGTCCGACGTCGTGGACCGTTTGCTCCAGGACCTCAGCTACCCGGTGGACCACGTGGTGGACACCGCGGCCCGAGCCGCGGTACTGCGCCAGCAGTTGACCGACCGCTCGGTGCTGGTGATCCTCGACGACGCCGAGAACTCCAGCCACGTGGACCAGTTGCTCAACGTGCTGTCCGAATGCTCGGTGATCGTCACCTCGCGCCGCCGCCTCAGCGCGCTGGTACGAAGGCACGAACTCGCCGAACTCAGCCTCGACCGCCTCGACGACCGCGACTCGCTGGAACTGTTCGTCCGCCGCTTGCGCGGCCGCGGAGACCGGGAACCCGACGCGGCCCGCCGGATCGCCCACCTCTGCGACGGCTTGCCACTCGCCCTCACCCTCATCGCCGAGAACGCCGCCCGCCGGCCCGGGCTGAGCCTCGGCACCATGCTCGACCAGCTGCGAGACCCGGAAATGCTCCTGAGCATCGGCGACGACGGAGACGACCAAAGCCTGCGCGCCGCGTTCTCCTCGTCCTACCACATGCTCGAACCGCCCAGCCAGGCCGTTTTCCGCCTCTTCGGCCACCACCCCGGCGCGGAAATCCACGTCGACACCCTGCTGTCCGCGGCCGCACGCCCCGCCGCGGAAACCCGGCGGGCGCTGGAAACCCTGGTCGCCCTGCACTTGATCGACCAGCCCGGCGACACGGACCGCTACCGGATCGTCTCGATCTTTCATCGGTACGCCCAGACGCTCAGCGACCAAGACCACGACGCACAGCCGTTGCGCCGCTTGCTGTCGCACTACTACAGCACGGCGTACTACGCGCATCGGATGGCGCACCCGCACCGCGACCGCCCGCCGCACCTCGACCCGGAACCCGGCATCCGTCCGACTCGATTCGAGTCGCCGACCGCGGCCCACCGCTGGTTCCTCCGCGAACGCACCAATCTCACCGCGCTTTCCGCGGCCGCCGAGAAACACCGCCTCTTTGACTACGCCTGCACGCTTCCGCACCTCATGCACGACACCTTCGTCGTCTACGGCTTCTACGACGAGATGACCACCGGGCTGGCCATCGCGGCCCGCGCCGCGCGAGCGAACAAGGACTCTCATGCGGAAGGGTCGACCCTCAACGATTTGGGGGAGCTGCACCTCACGCTCAGCAACCATAAAGCCGCTGAGGACGCGCTCGCCCGGGCACTGGAACTGGCCATCGACGACGAATCGCCTATCGCGAAGCTGACCATCAGCATCAACCTCGCCCGCCTCCACCGGCAAACCGGCCAGCACGCGGAAGCGATCGCGCTCTTCCGCCGCTGCATCACACACGCGCAGCGCAACGGTGACCCGGTCCGCGAGGCCAAAGCGGAGCAGTATCTCGGCGAAACGCTCGCCGACCTCGACCAGTACGAGCAAGCGCTGCCGCACTATCACCGCGCGCTGCATCTGCGAACGCTCACCGGCGACGTGTCCGGCCAGGCAGCCACCTACATCACGCTGGCCGAACTGCACCTCGGCCAGGAGGAGTTCGCGGTCGCCCACCGGCATTGCCGGCTGGCGCAAGCCCAGATCTCCGGCGACCTCACCGCCGGGATGCGGCTGCGCACCGTGCAGGCCCGGCTCGCCGCGGCCGAACGGGACGACCGGGCCGCACTGCGCCTGTCACAGGAAGCAGTCGAACTGGCCGAGCGGGCGCACAACGCCACGGGTCAGGCGCGGGCGCTGGAGGCGTTCGCCGAGATTCTCTACGCGCGCGGGAATCGCGGGGACGCGGTCGACGCCTGGACTCGCGCCGCAGCCTTCTACCGAGGCCGGGGCAGGGACGCCAAGGCCGACCGCGTGGAGGAGCGGCTGGCGGCGGCCCGGGAGGTGCACCCGATTCCGCTGGCCAGAGACGGCGAGCGCGACGAGGAAAGCACCGTGGCCATGCCTGCGCCGCGCCGATCCGTAATCCACCCTCGCCGATAAAGCGGGGGCGCCGAAAGGGTTCACTCCTCGGTACGGCAGGATCATCCTTCCGAGGTCGTTATCAATTGCAGACAACTGTGGGTACCCCCTGAGGTTTATTCGCAGAGCAACCACGGCGGCCTGGGAGAAACAACATCCATCTTGCGTGAAATAATTTCATGTACGACCGAGGAGCACGACTTGATCGACCTAGCGGCAGTGCTTATTAGCGTATCGCCAGCCGCGATTGCGGCACTGCACGCCATCAAGGATTGGTGGCGCTGCTGATTAGCCGCTGAATCCGGCGTTGGCGTTGCACAATCTACGATTTCCGTAACCGCAACGCCAACGCCGGACAAGCCGCAGCCGCCCGTCGCGCCTCGGCCAGGAGCGATTCCGGCACCGTTTCCCCGCGTACCACCGGGTAACCCCATTCGTCCACAGTGATCAGTTCCGGCAGGATCTCCGCGCACAAACCGTGGGCCCGGCAGGCGATCGGGTCGACCGTCAGGCGGTTCATGCCGCACCTGCCGTGACCCGGCACGAGCCAGCCGCCAAGTGGGCCTGGACATCTGCGGCGAAGACGCGCAAGGCGCTCGCGGCGAGGCGAACGGCGCCGTCGGGATGGGCGCACGCGCCCCGTCCACTGAGGATCGGCAGGCGGCGGGCCAGGCGGCCGGTGGCGTCGCGACCGGCCAGCAGATCGGTGAAATCCGCGGCGATGGCGGGAAGGCCGAACATGCACGGTCCACATTGGCGGGCCGATTCCGCGGCCAGCCTTGCGAGAATATTCCTGGTCAATTCGAGGCCGCAGTTCGGTTCCGGGAGAAGATGCAGTGCGGACAGGCCGGGTTCCCGGCCGAGCGGCACGGGGTCGGCCAGAGAGCGCGGCATCCAGGTCCCGCCGAAACCGCCGATCAGAACCGCTTGTGCGGTAATGGATCCGCCAGCCTTGGCGAGGATCGCGGAAACCGGAGCGTCCGCGGGGACTTCCAGCACGCCGGAGCGGGACACGGCACCGGTGACGGTGACCAGGTCAGTGTGGACAGCACGATAGCGATCAGCACCGATTCGGGCGACAAGCGCGAACCTCGCTAGAGTTTCGACATTCTGAACTAGCGTCGGTCGCCCGTGCAGGCCGCGTTCGGCTGGGCGCGGGAATTTGCCGGTTGGGCGGGCGTCGCCGGTGCCCAGGAAATGCACTAGTGCGGTTTCTTCGCTGGCGACGTATCGAGGAGGGATCGCGACCAGCTTAACCGGCACAGCATCGCGACGCTCGGTTAAAGCGGCCAGTACGCTTCGATTTTCTCCGTGCAGACAAAGATAAGCCTCGGTAGCGCCGACCGCCCGAGCTGCGACCTGGATACCGTCAAGCACCAAATGCGGGGCTAGCTCAAGCAGAGCGCGGTCCTTACTGCTGAAAGGATCGCTTTCACAGCCGTTGGCAACCACAATGGACTGTCCAGGTGCGACAGAGCGCAGCTTCACCGCGGCGGGGAAGCCCGCGCCGCCCCGACCGCGGATACCGGCGGCGTCGATTTGGTGGATCAGTGCGTCGCGATCCACGGCGGGGAGTCCACCGTGGACGGACAGGTGGGCGGCGAGATTGTTTCGGTGCAAGGGAAGCACGTGTCACCTCCGAAGTGGAGAGAGGCGGCGGGCCTCGGTGTCAGGGCTGGTACTGCCGAATCGCACGCTCGCGGCGGCCAGGACGGCGATAAGGCACGCGATATCGAGCGCGATGAGCAGCGGGCGAGCGCTGTCGGACGCGACGAGACCGACGCTGTGCGCGAGAGCGACGGGCCAGCACAGGTAGGCGAGCCAGTGCACCGTGCGCCACAACCGCGGCGGGATGCGGGTCCGAAGCAGGCTGGTCACGACAATGGCGAGCAGCAAATCCACCGCTACCGCACCGATTCCGATCCAGAACGGCTCGTAGCCCGAGATGAACGGAACGACGACGGAAAGCCAGCTGAGGTCCACATAGCCGTCGACGACCGCGAAGACGATGTGTGCACCGAGGAAGACGAGACTGGCCAGCGCGAGATTCCGGTGCAGGTCCGCGAGGGCGAAACGCGGCCAGCGCCGAGTCGCGAACCGGCCCGAGTTCAGGAAACCGAGCACCACGACGGCCGTCGAGAACACCAGCGAGACAATCCCAGTCGCACGGCTGAAATACCAGAGCGCGGAACTCACGACGCACGCTCCCGGCGCTCCGCCGGCCAACCCGCCGTGGTCCGGACCGCGCCGCGCGAGCTGACCAGCCGGGCGGGCAATCCCCGCGAATCCAGCCACTCCAACGCTCCCAGACCCAAGACGACCGAGGCCGTGCTCGCGGTGTTGGCGTCCACACAGGACTTCGCCGCGACCGACACCGTCCGCCAGCACGGATCCGCCGACTCGCCGGTGCGCGGATCGACGATGTGGTGCACCACGCGTCCGCCGCGCCGCCAGGTCCGCCGGGCAACGCCGGACGTCGCCAAGCCTCCGCTGGTGAGCGTAATCGTCGTGTCCGGGCGGGCGACCGCGTCGGTGTGGTCGTCGCCGATCGCGACTTGCCAGCCGCCTGCCGGAGCCGGGCCCGCCACCGCGAGGTCGCCGCCGAGGTTCACCAGCACCCCGCAGCCGGTGTGGCGAGCGATCTCGTCGGCGGTCCGGTCCGCGGCGAACGCTTTCGCGGTCGCCCCCAGGTCCAGCTTGACGTGGCGCGGCAGCACGACGATCCGCCGGGCCGGTTCGAACAGCACCCAATGCGAGCCCGGCGCGGGAACGGGGATCATTGCGGGTCCGTCGGTGATCTCGGCGAAATCCCGGTCGTAGCCGAGTGCTGCCATCGACCCGCCCACCGTCGGGTCCACCAGCCCGCCGCTCAGCCACGCCGCGCGCAACGCGGCCGACAGCGCGTCGGCCAGCAGCGGGCTCACCTCCACCTCCCGGCCCGCGGCACGGTGGAGCGCGGAAATTTCCGAATCCGCCCGGAATCGGCTGCATGCCCGATCGAGTTCGGCGAGCCGCGTCCGCAGCAACGCGGTCGCCGGGCCGAGCGCCGCTTCCTCGGTGACGAGCACCCGCGCGGTCGTGCCGAGCGCGGGAAACCCCGCCGAATACGGCCCCGTCACGACGCGCCCGATCCGGTGTGCGCGTGCCCGGAGCCGGATCCGGGATCCTGCGCGGGCACTTGCAGCTGGTCTTGATTCGAGGTGCTCGATCCAGTCCCGTTGTCGGTCGAGGTGCTGCTGTTCCCGGTCGACGTGGTGCCACTGGTCGAGCCGGCTGCCGTCAGCCCGTAGCCGATGCCTCCGGCGGCCGCGACTCCGAGCACTGCCGCGGCGGCCGTGACGAAGGCGGTCCGGTGCCGGGCGCGCGACCGTTCCTCTTGCCGTTTCCTGATGTCTGGGTCCATGCCGGGTGTCCTCTCCGGTGGTGGGAACACCCAGTCTCAGCCGCGTTTCTATGAGTCCGCTGGGAACGACCTGTCAGTTTGCTGCCAGTCACTACACTCCGCGCATGAGCACGGTCGTCGCGTGGGCGACGCTGGCGGTGTGGGCCGGACTCGCGGTGTGCCACAGCTGGTTCTGGCGTACCGATCAACGTCTGCCCGAGCTGGTCCGGCCGGACGCCTGGCCGTCTGTCGCCATCGTGGTACCCGCTCGCGACGAGGCCGGACTGCTCCCGGAAACCCTGCCCACGCTGCTCCGCCAGAGCTACCCAGGCGACGCGCGAGTCATCCTCGTGGACGACGGCAGCACCGACGGCACCGCGGACGTCGCCCGCTCGCTGACTGTCCCCCATGGACTCCCGCTCACCGTCACGAGCCCCGGCGAGCCGCCGGACGGCTGGACCGGGAAGCTTTGGGCCGTAGCGCACGGCGTCCGCGAGGCCGGAGACGTCGACTTCCTCCTGCTGACCGACGCTGACATCTCACACGGCTCCGATTCGCTGGAAACTCTCGTCGCCGCTTCCACCAGCGGCCGAGACCTGGTATCTCAGATGGCCGTACTGCGCACCGCAACGTTCTGGGAACGGCTGATCGTCCCTGCTTTCGTCTACTTCTTCGCGATGCTCTATCCCTTCCGCCGCGTGAACTCCGCGCGCTGGCGCACCGCCGCCGCGGCTGGCGGTTGCGTCCTCGTCCGCCGCTCCGTGCTCGAACGCGCAGGCGGAATCGAAGCGATCCGCGGCGCGGTCATCGACGACGTCGCGCTCGCCCGCGCCGTCGCGTCCGCGGGTGGGCGGATTTGGCTGGGCTACGCGTCGAAGGCCTGGAGCGTCCGGCCGTATCCGCGGCTCGCGGACCTGTGGCGGATGGTGACCCGCAGCGCCTACACCCAGCTCCGGCATTCGCCGCTGCTGCTGGCCGGGACCGTCGTCGGCATGATCGCCGTTTTCCTCGCCCCGCCCGCGCTGGCCCTGACCGGCTCGTGGCAGGCCGCCGCGGCATGGCTCGTGATGGCGGCGACCTTCGTCCCGGTCGCCCGGTATTACCGGCAACCCCTGGTCGCGGGGCTGTTGCTGCCGTTCACCGCGGCGCTGTACACGCTGATGACGATCGACTCCGCGCGTCGCCGGACCGGCTGGAAGGGCCGTACGTACTGAGGTCCCGATCGGAATGACGGCGTGGACCCGACGCGTTTTCCCAGCACTCGACCAGTATCGGCGCTTCCTGCGCCAGCCTGGCCGCTGGTCCTGTCTTCCGCGGCCCGACTGTCCGTGCAGCGATCCGGTCGAAGCCCGCGACGAACTCGAAGTCGCGCCTCCCCGCCGGGAGAGCGAGTTCACACCACCCGGGGATGCACGTTCATACATCGTCGTGCATAATCATTCCTATGTCCAAGGTGCTCACTTCCCTTCCCGTCGGCGAGCGGGTCGGCATCGCGTTCTCCGGCGGCCTCGACACGTCTGTGGCGGTGGCGTGGATGCGCGACAAGGGTGCGGTTCCGTGCACCTACACCGCCGACATCGGCCAGTACGACGAACCCGACATCGCGTCCGTCCCCGGCCGCGCGCACGCCTACGGGGCGGAGCTCGCGCGGCTGGTCGACTGCAAGGAAGCGCTGGTCGAGGAGGGGCTCGCCGCGCTGACCTGCGGGGCGTTCCACATCCGCACCGGCGGCCGGGCCTACTTCAACACCACCCCGCTCGGCCGCGCGGTCACCGGCACCCTGCTGGTGCGCGCGATGCTGGAGGACGACGTCCAGATCTGGGGCGACGGCTCCACCTACAAGGGCAACGACATCGAGCGGTTCTACCGCTACGGCCTGCTGGCCAACCCGGGCCTGCGGATCTACAAGCCGTGGCTGGACGCGGCGTTCGTCGGCGAGCTCGGCGGCCGCAAGGAGATGTCCGAGTGGCTGCAGGCGCACGACCTGCCCTACCGCGACAGCACCGAGAAGGCCTACTCCACCGACGCCAACATCTGGGGCGCCACGCACGAGGCGAAATCCCTGGAGCACCTCGACACCGGCATCGAGATCGTCGAGCCGATCATGGGCGTGCGGTTCTGGGACCCGGAAGTCGAGATCGCGGCCGAGGACGTCACGATCGGCTTCGAGCAGGGCCGTCCGGTGAGCATCAACGGCAAGGAGTTCGGCACCTCGGTCGAACTGGTGCTGGAGGCCAACGCGATCGGCGGGCGGCACGGGCTGGGCATGTCCGACCAGATCGAGAACCGGATCATCGAGGCGAAGAGCCGCGGGATCTACGAGGCCCCGGGCATGGCGCTGCTGCACGCGGCGTACGAGCGGCTGGTCAACGCGGTGCACAACGAGGACACCATCGCCAGCTACCACAACGAGGGCCGGCGCCTCGGCAGGCTGATGTACGAGGGCCGCTGGCTGGACCCGCAGGCGATGATGCTGCGCGAATCGCTGCAGCGCTGGGTCGGCACCGCGATCACCGGCGAGGTCACGCTGCGGCTGCGGCGCGGCGAGGACTACTCGATCCTCGACACGTCCGGCCCGGCGTTCAGCTACCACCCGGACAAGCTGTCGATGGAGCGCACCGAGGACTCCGCGTTCGGCCCGGTCGACCGGATCGGCCAGCTGACCATGCGGAACCTCGACATCGCCGACTCACGCGCCAAGCTGGAGCAGTACGCGAGCCTCGGCATGGTCGGCGGCAACTCGCATCCGAAGCTGATCGGCGCCGCGCAGGCGGCCTCGACCGGCCTGATCGGCGCGATGCCCGAGGGCGGGGCCGAGACGATCGCCTCCCGCGGCCGGTCCGACGACGCCGAACTGCTCGACCGGGCCGCGATGGAATCCGGCACCGACTGAGGCTTTCCTCCCGCGGATGCCCGCGCCGGTCCACCGGCGCGGGCATTCCCTCTATACCAGCGTCCGCACCCCGCTAACGTCTCTATATTCGGGCGGCGGCTCCCGGCTACCGTGGCGGCGTGACTCCGATCTTCCAGCTGTCCGCCGACCACGTCACGGACGAGGCAGCGCTCGACCCGATCGCCGCGACCCTGGACGGCGTGACCACTGACGCGACCGCGCTCACCGACCTCACCCCGGACGGTTTCGCGGCCCGCGCCGACCTGGCCCGGCGCACCCTCGCCGCTCTCGCGAAGCTGTCCCCCGAGTCCCGCGCGGACCGGATCGCTTCCGCGCATCTGCGCGACGGCCTCGAAGCTCAGCTGGCCTGGCATGAGCTGGACGAGCCGTTCCGCCAGGTACAGGCGCATTTCGGCACTTTGAGTTCGATCGCCGATTCGGTCCGGCTGCTGCCGCGCGGCGACGCGGACGACTGGCACGTCATCGCGGTCCGGATGGCCGGCGTCGAACCGATGCTCACCGGCTGGCAGAAGACGCTGCGGGCCGGTCTCGACCGCGGTCTGCGCGCGGCCCGCAGGCAGGCGCTCGAAACGGCGGCGCAGGCCGAGCGGTACGCCGGTGTCCACAATGCACTCGTCGAGGAGTACGGCGACGGGCCGCGGGCGGATGAGCTGCGGGCCGGTGCCGACGCCGCCCACCGGGGTTACGCGGCGCTCGCCCGGTTCCTGCGCGAGGAATACGCCCCGCACGCCACCGAAACCGACGGTGTCGGCGCGGAACGCTACGCCGTCGCGGCCCGGCTTTCCCTCGGCGCGGACCTCGATCTCGCCGAGGCTTACGAGTGGGGCTGGGCGGAACTTCAGCGCATCGAAACGGAAATCGCCGCCGAGGCCGCCAAAATCCAGCCCGGCGCGAGCGTCGCGGAAGTCCTCGCCCGGCTGGACGAAGAGTGCGCAGTGGACGGTGAAGAGTCCTATTTGGACTGGCTGCGGGCCGCGCACGACCGTGCGCTGGAAGCCGCGAGCGAGCACTTCGACATCCCGGAACCGTTGCGTGCCTTGGACGTTGTGCTGGCGTACGGCTCCGCGTCGGGTTCGCCGTACTACACCGGACCCGCCGAAGACGGCTCCCGTCCCGGCCGCACCTGGTGGCCGCTAGGTGGACGGGAACGTTTCGCGACCTGGTCCGAGCTGACGACGGTGTTCCATGAAGGCGTTCCGGGACACCATTTGCAAATCGGCGTGGCAGGACTGGCTGGGGATTCGGTGAGCCGGTACGCGCGCGTCCATTCAGTGAGCGGCCATGCGGAAGGCTGGGCGCTGTACGCCGAACGCCTCGCCGACGAATTGGGCTGGTTTTCCGAGCGCGGCACCCGCCTCGGCATGCTCGCCGGTTCCGCGCTGCGGGCCGCGCGGGTCGTGATCGACCTCGGCTCGCACCTCGATCTGCCGCTGCCGGACGGTTCCCGCTGGGACTTCGACACCGCGTGCCGGTTCCTGCACGAGCGCGGGCTGGCCGCGCGACACCGGGTGCACGCCGAAATCGTGCGGTACCTCGGTTGGCCGGGCCAGGCGATCTCGTACAAGATCGGCGAACGCGCGTGGCTGCGGGCGCGCGCCGAAGCCGCCGCCAAACCCGGATTCACCTTGCGCGAGTGGCATCGCGACGCGCTGGCCGTCGGCCCGGTCGGGCTCGCGGCGCTGGAGGACGCCCTCCGCTAGGCCTGGGTCTCGTGAGTGTTCCCGCCGGTTCTAACCGGCGGGAACACTCACGAGACTCGCGCTTCGCACTCCGCGCACATCCCCCACCACGTGACCTCCGCCTGGTCCACCCGGAATCCGGGCACCGGACCGGGTTCGAGGCACGGCGCGGCTCCGACCGCGCACGGCACGTCCTGGATCCGGCCGCAGCCGCGGCAGACCAGGTGGTGGTGGTTGTCGTGGGTTTCGAGTTCGAATCGCGCGGGCGAGCCCGCCGGTTCGAGCGGGCGCAGCAGGCGGGCGCCGACGAGGTCGTCCAGCACGTTGTAAAGGCCCTGCCGGGACAACGCGCCGACGGCCCCGTCGGCGTCGAGCACCGTCGCGATTTCCGCGGCCGTGACGTGCGGGGTCCGCGCGACCGCGGCCAGCACCGCACGCCGCTGCGGCGTGTTGCGCAGGCCCTTGTCGCGCAGGCGCGCCCCGAACTCGTCCATGGCCCGGATGGTACTCGCAGACTTGACCGGATCAATTCTGCCGTGCAGCGGGTCACAGTCGCAGAGTTGACCCGTTCTTACATTTGACTGGATCAACTTTGCGGACTACAAAGGAGGCGTGCTCACGACCTCCGCACCCCTCCCGTCCAGCGCCGACGCCGGAACCCGGCTCCGGCGCGCCGGCCTGCGCGTGACGACCGCCCGGCAGGTCGTGCTGGAAGTACTGGCCGAAAACCCGCACGTGACCGTGGCGGAACTGCTGCCGCTGGTCCGGAAACGGCTGTCGATGGCGTCCATGCGGGCGGTTCACGACGTGCTGACCACCGGCGTCACCGCCGGTCTCGTCCACCGCTTCGACCACGTCGGTGTCGCGCAACGCTATGAACTGGCCGGCTTCGACCACCGCCACCTGCTGTGCCGTCACTGCGGCCGGATGGAGGCGATCCCCCACGCCCAGGAATCAGCCGAGGAAACGGTGTCCGGCCTGTGCTCACGCTGCGAACCGGCCGAGTAGCTTTCAGCGGAACGTGGCGATATTGCGAGCCGCCCAGTCGGCGAACGACCGCGGCAGACGGCCGAGGATCCGCTCGACGTCCGGGCTCACGCGCAGTTCGGCCGGGGTCGGCGAGCTGAGGATGTCCAGGGTGTCGTCGGCGAGTTCGCCCGGCATGCTCCCGGTCATGGCCGCCTTGGCCTCGGCGCGGGTCAATTCCCGGAACCGCACCGGCTTTCCCAGCGCGGCGGCCAGCGCCGCGGTTTGCTGACGCCGCGACCTCGCCCGATATCCGCCGGATCGATGATCGGCACCCCGGTGTCGCCGAACGGCGCGGCGACAATTCCCTGTGTGCGAACGGATTCCGCCCACCACAGCGCGTTGGAGTCAAACCCGCCTGGCCGCAGGATGACCCAGTCCACACCGGACTCGCGCAGCACCTCCTCCAGTTCGCGCGTCGCGATCCGCGTCGTGCCGAACGGTCTGGTCGCCACCCCCAGCGACGACAGCAGGACCACCCGGCGACCCCGGCCTCCACGGCCTTCGCGATCAGGTCAGCGGGATGGGCGCCGACCGTGACAGGAAGCGCGCAGTTCACTCCGGCCGCCCCGGAGCCGCGCTATGAGGTGTTTCGCACCGACTGCCCCGCGCGGTGATCGACCACGTGACCAGCCGATGGGGAATCTGGATCCTCATCTCGTTGCGAGACAAGGAACTCCGGTTCTGCGAACTGCGCGAAAGCATCCGCGGCATCAGCGAAAAGATGCTCGCCCAGTCCCTGCGCGCACTGGTCGAGGACGGCCTCGTCTGGCCGCACGTCGAGCCGACCACCCCGCCGCAGGTCACCTACAGGCTGACCGAGTTCGGCCAAGACCTCGGCGAAGCGCTGGACGACCTCTTCGCCCGGATCACCCGGCGGCTCGACCTGCGGTAACCCCATCCGCGCTGGTCAGCATTACCTCTGAGGTAATTTACCTACAGACTGTATGTATGTATCTTCGCAAGCATGACCGCACATGAGCAACTCGGCACTGCCCGGCACGTCAACCTCCCCCAAGGCACCCTCCGTTACTTCGAGCGCGGACGCGGCCGCCCGGTCGTGTTCGTGCACGGTGTCCTCACCAACGCCCTGCTCTGGCGCAAGGTCGTCCCAGCCATCGCGGACGCCGGATTTCGTTGCCTGGCACCGGATCTCCCGTTAGGCGCCCACCCGGCCCCGATGCGCTCGGACGCCGACCTCAGCGCCCCCGGCCTCGCCGCCCTCCTCGGCGACTTCCTCACCGCACTCGACCTGGAGGACGTCATCCTGGTCGCCAACGACACCGGCGGCGCCATCACGCAACTACTGCTCGCGCGGTATCCGGAGCGAGTCGGCCGGGTCGTGCTGACGCCGTCGGACAGCTTCGAGTACTTCTTCCCGCCAATCTTCCGGCCGCTGCCGACAATCGCCCGCGTCCCGGGTTCGATGGCGGTGCTCGGTCAACTGCTGCGGATCAAGGCGCTGTACCGGCTGCCGCTGCTGTTCGGCTGGGTCACGAAGCGCCCGCTGCCGCCCGACATTGCTGAGGAGTACCTGGGCAAGCTGCGGAAATCCCCTGGCCTGCGAAGGGATTTGCGCAAATTCCTCCGCACCGTCGACTCAGATCTCACTCTCGCCGCGGCGGAGAAACTGCGCCAGTTCAAGCGTCCGGTGCTGCTGGTGTGGCCGCCGGAGGACAAGCTGTTCCCGATCAGCCTCGCGCATCGCCTCGCAGAGGTGCTGCCGGACGCGGAGATCGTCGAGGTCCCGGACTCCTACACCTTCGTCTCGGAAGATCAGCCGGACGTACTGGCCGGGCACATCACGCGCTTCGCCGCCGCCATGGCAGATTAGGTGCGTGCGACGTACCCAGCAAGAACGCTCCGACGCGACGCGAGCCGCACTGATCAAGGCCGCCCGCGACCTCTTCGGCGACCGCGGCTACCACGACGTGCCCGCCGAAGAAATCACGCGCACGGCAGGCGTCACGCGAGGCGCGCTGTATCACCACTTCGGCGACAAACAGGGCCTGTTCCGAGCCGTAGTCGAAGTGCTGGAACGAGAATTGACCGTCGAGATTTCGGAGGTCCTTGACGGCGCTCTGGACCCGCTTTCCGGTCTTTCTTCCGCATTGCAGGTTTTCCTGGACGCCTGTTTGCGCCCGGACGTCCGGCGGATCTCGCTGACCGACGCCCCAGCCGTGCTGGGCTGGGACGCCTGGCGGGAACTGGAAGCCGAGTACGGCCTGGGACTGGTCGCGGAAAACCTGGCGGCGGCGAGGGACGCCGGGTTGATCGTGGACACGCCGGTGGATGCCTTGGCACAACTGGTGCTGGCCGCAGTGATGGAGGCGGCGCGGATGATCGCGAACGCGGACGATCCGGATCGGGTGCGCGGGGATGTGCAGCAGGTGTTTTCGGGGTGGTTGAGCGGATTGCTCGCTTCTTAGCTCGACCGGAACCGGAACATCCAGAGTTTCGCGCCGAAAGACGGGCCACAAATTCCGCATAAGGGTCGGACTGGACAATGATCCGCTTAAGGGCATTGCGGGACCGTCTCAGCGCATATCCCGGCTCGGATTGGCCGCCGCTGCCGTCGTCCTCGCCCGTAACCCGCGCAGATGACGCAGGGTAGCCAAACCTTGACCGAGCGCGGGCACCCGAGTATGGTCTAGACCACAAATCTCCCCACCCCCACCGCCCGCGTACCACCCCACCGCGGGCTCGTCGGTCGTGCCGTGGCTCGGCCGGCCGCCCTCCGGCGCGGGAGCGGGCCCGGCTTCGAAGGAGCCACCATGCCCCGCAAACGCACGATGCTCACCGCTCTCGGCGGCGCGATTCTCGCTCCGGTGCTGATGCTGATCGGTCCCGGCATCGCCAGCGCGCACGGCTACGTCAGCTCCCCGCCGAGCAGGCAGGCCCAGTGTGCCGACGGAACGGTGTCCTGCGGCGACATCAAATGGGAACCGCAGAGCGTAGAGGGTCCGAAGGGGCTGCACAGCTGCAGCGGCGGCAACGACCGGTTCTCCGACCTCGACGACGACAGCAAGGGCTGGAAGGTCACCCCGGTCGGCACCCAGGTCACCTTCAACTGGGTGTTCACCGCACGGCACGCCACCCTCGACTACGAGTATTTCATCGGCGACACGATGATCGCGAGCTTCGACGGCGGCGGCCAGGCACCACCCGAAACCGTGTCGCACCAGGTCGATCTGAGCGGTTACACCGGGCAGCAGAAGGTGCTCGCGGTGTGGAACATCGCGGACACCGGCAACGCGTTCTACGCCTGCATCGACCTGAACGTTTCCTGACCGCGCGAAACCGCCGGCCGCCGGGGCGGAATCTCCGCTCCGGCTGCCTGGCGATCAGGCGAAGGCCTCGGCGACGGCGAGGCTGTCCTCGTAGACGTGGTACCGCGTGATCAACCCGCCGCCGACGGTCAGGCACACCGCGACACTCGTCGTGAAACGCTTGCCGGTCAGTTTGACCGTTTGCGCACTCGTCGCGACGAACACCGCGTCCGGGCCGTCGACCAGGATCCGGCCGACCCGGACCTCGCCTTCCTCAGGCGCACAAGCGCTGGCGAGCGTCCGGAAGTGGTCCGCGACGTCCGCCCGGGACGAGCGGGGACGGATCCAGGGCACGACGGGATGTTCTGGTTCCGGCCAGCTCACCCGCCAGTCGACCGGTTCCGCGAAGAGGTCCGCGATCCGGTCCGGATCGCCCTGCTCGAGCCGGCGCAGAAATTCCTCCGTCACCGCACGGGCGTCTGGCACGGCGAGGCGCGGGAGCGGTGGTCCGGCGAACTGGAAGTCCCGCTGGATCAGGCCGTCCTCGCCGAGTTCGGCCACGACAAAGCCGGCCCAGGCGGCCTCCCCTCCTGCCGCGGGAACCATCTGGGTGGTGAACCGGACCATGCCGTGATGCCCCACCGCGTCTCCGGCGGAGCGGAATACGAATCCCCCGCGGGCGACGAACTCCTCGAAAGCCTCCTCGACCCGACGCTCCAGCGCCGGATGCCCGCGATACTCCGCGGATTCGGTGAACTGCACTCCACCCTCAGCCCACAGCGAAGCGATCGCCGCGCGCCGGGCGTCCGGGTCGGATTCGTTCCACACTGCGACATAACGGTCGGCGAACTCGCCAGCGTCCATCTCATGGTTCATAGCCGGACGCTAACCGCGCCCCACTGACATCCTGTGTCAGCGAACCGAGGCCTCCGCGCTCCGCTTGCCGACCAGGAACCACAGCAACGGACCGAGGAACGGCGCGCAGAACGCGAAGACCACCCACATGAACTTCATCCCGAGACTGAGCGGGCTGCCGAGCACGCTCACCAGCGCGCCGAGGAACAGCAGGACCGGGAACGCCACCAGCACCGCTATCCCCGCGACGGCGGCGAACTGCAGGCCTTGGTGAACAGTGTCGGCCAGGACGGCGGTCATCGGAAAATTCCTCTCTCACAGCGGGTTGAGCCCCATTGTGCGAGCGGAACGGCCTGTCCCGGATCGGCTTGACGGCTCGATCCGGGTACCGCTTAAGTCGTACCCGCGTCCACTATGGACGTCAGGCCCCGAACAGTTCGAGCAAAGCCGCCGGCGCGTCCGCGCGGAAGCAGTTTTCGAGACTTTCCGCCGAACCCGCCGCCAGTTCCGCGCTGCGCGGGAACATCGCCGCCTCGTACTCGGCGAGCGCGCGTTCGACGTCGCCCTGGTGCCGGGCGAGCGCGAGCCCCAACTCGGCCCCGTCGAGCATGGCGAGGTTCGCGCCCTCTCCAGCGAACGGTGACATCAGGTGCGCGGCGTCGCCGAGCAGCGTGACACCGGGCACCCGCGGCCACGAATGCCCGACCGGGAGCGCGTGGATCAGCCGCGGGACCAGCTCGCCGTCCGCGTCCGCGACCAGGGCACGGAGCTGGTCGGACCAGCCGTCGAAGTGGCTCAGCACAGCGGCCTTGGCGGCGGCGTGATCGGTGAAGTCAATGGACGCGATCCAGGACTCCGGGACGCGCACAGCGACGTAGACGTGCAGGCTGCCGTCCGGTTCGCGGTGTGCGAGAAAGCCTTTATCCTCGCCGAGCGCGAAACTCATGCCGCCGCCGAGAAGAGCCGCCGCGGCCGGATGCCGGCTGTCTGCGTCGAGAAGGTCGACCTCGATGAAAGAGATCCCGGTGTAGGCCGGTTTTTCCGGTGAAACCAGGGGGCGGATTCTCGACCAGGCCCCGTCGGCTCCGATGAGCACGTCTGTAGTGAGGGACGTGCCGTCGGCGAGGGCGAGGCGGTGCCGACCGTCGGGCAGAGGTTCCGCGGCGGTGACCTTCGTGCCCCACCGGACGGTGCCCTCCGGCAGCGAATTGAGAAGGAGGTCGCGCAAGGCTCCGCGGTCGACCTCCGGCCGCCCACCACTGCCGTCGTCCGCTTCGGAAAATAAGAGGGTGGCGGCACGGTCGTAGACGCGGGTTTCCTCGCCGCCGGAGTGGATCAGCGACCGGAACTCGGCGTGCAGACCGGCGGCGCGGAGGGCGACCTGGCCGGAGTCTTCGTGGATGTCGAGCATGCCGCCCTGGGCGCGAGCGGACGGGGAGGCGTCGAGGTCGAGGACCGTGGCTTCGATGCCGTGGACGTGCAGGACGCGAGCGAGGCTGAGACCGCCGAGCCCGGCGCCGACGATGGTGATGGTCATGGGGTGCTCCTTTGCTTCGAGGTGACTGGGCCGAGTGTAACGAACATGTTCGTTACGAACAAGTTCGTTAGCGCGTTCGAGTTTGCCCCGCGTGGCCTGGACGATTCGGAGCGAGCGGACGCCGTGCCGAGTCCCGCGGCGAATGCGCAACGATTCGCCAAGCGGTGCAACCTGATCGAGGATCATCCGTCGCCAACCAAGCGGTCACTCGATTGGTGGCGATCCAGATCACCTTGTGGAGCCGGAACATTCGAGAGGCTGGGGCGTTGTACAGGGTGTCGGTACGGAGGTGCCCCCGGGCCTCACCTTCTGCCTTCCAGGAATACCGGTTCGGCCGGAGCCTGGTCGTGCCACTCGCCGCGAGGCGGCCCCCGTACCGGCGCAGAACCACCCGCTTCGCGTGACTGCTCCCCCCAGGCGCGGAACGGGATCCGGTGCTCCTGCTCCCGCCGGCCGGTAACCCCCAGCCGGTCCGGATGGCGAGCGGGAGCACACCCCCGGCCGCGGGAATGTTCTTGGCCCGCAACGAGTTTTACAGATGTAGCGTTCTCCCGCCGAACGAGGCGAGTCATCCAGCGGGAGACGCCGCCGGTCTTCGTCGACGAGCCGTCCCGGTGAGACTGTCCAGACCGAACACACTCCTCCTCCAGCCACCCCGTCCGCTGCGGCAACTCTCCCCCAGTGCCCCGCGCGGACGGGGATCCCGCGCCCCCGCTCCGGTTCCCGCAAACCGGACGCGCGGGGCGCTCACACCACCTCGCTCGCCGCGCCATCCCTCCCCCACGGACGCGCGAGCGAGGACATGTGCCCGCCCGGCCACCCGGCTCCCGACCGGGGGCCGGGCGGGCATTTCCGGTTGGGCGGTTTGGGGAGCCGATCCGGGGAGCCGACTCCCCGCCAGGCGGGTATCCCGGCGTGGCAGATTCGCGTGGCCAGTCCGGCAGAGCGCGCAGCTCTCGGTGCAGTCCCTTAGCAGAGCGGGCACCCCGGCACCACCGATCCACCCCAGCCGATCCAGTAGGGCGAATGCCCGCCCGACCCCGGCTACGCGGGCATTCCTGCATAACCGGTCCATCCAGCCAATTCGGCAGAGGGCGCACCCCAGTACGGACGATCCACTCAGCCGACGCTCACAGACGAACCGGCTGAGCAAATATCCCGGCATAGCCCACCCCCAGCCGAACTGGCTGAGCAGACGCCTTTGCCCGACTGGCCGCTCCGACAACGCAGGCGCGCCTGCTCAGCTGCCCGCCCAGCCGGGTCGCCCGGGCGGATGCCCAGCTCGGCCAAGCCACTTAGCCAGTCCGGCAACGCGGACATCCTGGCTCGGCGGAGCCGCTCAGCCGGTCCCGCTCACGCGGGTGCCTCGAATTAACCGGCTCACCCAGCCAATCCGCAGGGCGAACACCCCGCGGCACAGCGGATCCACTCGGCTGCCCCGGCAGGGCGGATACCCGGCACAGACGAACCACCCGGCCGATCCAGCCACGCGGTCACCCCGGCACAGGCGAGAGGTTCGCCCGACCCGGCTGCGCGGACGCTCAGCCCAACGGATCCACCCAGCCGAACCCGCTACCCCCGGCACCCCAGCTTGACTCGCTCACGCAGCCAATCCAGCCACGCAGGCACCCAGCACAGACGAGCCATCCGGCCGACCGGCCACGCGGGCTTCCCGGCGCAGCCGACCCACCCAGCCGAGACCCGACCACGCGGGCACCCAGCACAGCTGATCCGGCCACGCGGGTATCCAGGGGCGCGGCCGAGCACCTAAGCCGAACTGGCCGCGCGGGCTCTCAGCCCCACAGGCCCACCCAGCCGGTCCGGTCACGCGGGCATCCCCGCGCAGCCGATTCACCCGGCCAAATCGGCCGCGCGAGCATCCAACCCAACCGATCCACCCAGCCGAACCCGGCGCACGGACGCGCCTCCTCAACCGACCGACCCTGCCGAACCACTCAGCCGAACCGGCGCGCGAGCGCGCCTGCTCAGCCGACCGACTCTGCCGAACCGACCAGTCGGGCATCCCGGCGCAGCCAACCCCGCCGAGCCGAACCGAGTTACCGGCCCAGTCCGCCCGGTCAACCCGAGTCACCCGGCCAGTCCGCCCCGCGAAACGAGTTACCGACCCAGCCCGCCAGCCGACCCGGCCCACCGGTCCACTCCGCTCAACCGATCCACTCGCGAGCGTCGCGAAGCAACCCGAGCATCCCGGACACCAACCGCATCTGGTCCACCGTCCTGATGTCGGCTTCGAGCAGCTTCGGGGAGCACACCAGGACAGCGACGGACTGCGCGCGGGAGAGAGCGACGTTCAACCGGTTGCGGGACAACAGAAAATCAAGGCCTCGCGGCAAGTCTACCGCCGACGAGGACGTCATGGTGGTCACCACAACGGGTGCTTCTTGACCTTGAAACCGGTCCACTGTGCCGACTCGGACGTCGCCGAAACCGGCATCGGACAGGGCGCGCGTCACTACTCGCGCCTGCAAATTATACGGTGCTACGACTAGGAAATCGGCATCAGTGAGCGGCCGCCCCTCCCACGAACGGCCGTGCAGCGACTTGATCACCGACACCACTTGCTCGGCTTCCTCCACCGAACGCGTGGTGTTCCCGCGATGCTCGACCGATGCCAGATAGAGACCCGACGGGAAGCCGTCGATGGAACGTTCCGCGGTGGGATGCGAGTGCAGCAGACCCGCGTACGAGAGGTTCGAGACCGGCGCGCACACGGCGGGATGCATGCGGCGCGTCAAGTCGAGGAAATAGCCCAGTTCCGGCGGAATGATGTCCGCCTCGCCGATCAGGTGGCCCAGCGCTGACGCCTCCGCGCCCGCCGGATGCGTACCCTGCACGACCTGGGGCAGCTGCTGCGGATCGCCTAACAGCACCAGGTTTTTCGCGCACATCGAGACCGCCAGCGCGTCCGCGAGGGCGAACTGACCGGCTTCGTCGATCACGAGGACGTCGAAGGGTTCCTCGCGCACGGCGGCGTTGGCGAAGGTCCAGGCGGTGCCGCCGACCAAGTGACCGGTGTTGTGTTCTTCCCGCCAACGTACCAGCGCGGTGTTGCTTTTTGGCTGTTCCCAAGGCAACGACGGATCCGGCATCCGCTTCGCACGTTTGGCGCAGGCCATTTCCGGCGCGTTCTCCATGGCCGCCGAGAGCACGTTCTCGACCGCTTTGTGGCTGTTCGAAGTGACGCCGACGGTCCGGCCCGAACGCACCAGGTGCGCGATGAGTTTTCCGGCCAGGTAAGTCTTTCCGGCTCCGGGCGGGCCTTGGACGGCGAGCACGGAACCGTCGAGCTGATCGACCGCGGTGATCACCGTCGCGACTAAATCTTCGCCCGGTTCGGGCAATCCGCCACGCAATCGGGGGATTCTGCGCAGCAGGTCGACGCCGGGGTGCGACGGCAGCGCAGGCAGAGTTTCCCTCACCAGCCGGGCGAGATCGGCTACCGCCTCGTCCTTCGGCGACGGGCGCACTGGGCTGCCCGGCAGGACCGCCGCGGGGAGGTCGTTGGACGTCCGGTCCGGGGCGCTGCTCTCTTCCAGAGTCACTTCGACGGCGGTCACGGACACGACTTTCGCGTCGCGAGCATCGGCACCGTAACGCAATCGCACGTCGTCGCCGGGTGCGAACGGATGTGGACGGTCGGGGTCGCAGCGCACGACCAGCGAGCGTTTCGCGGTGCGCAACCGGCCAGACGGCGGCACCCACTCGCCCGCGGTGACCGACACCGGGACCGCGCAGGTCGTATCGACTTCGAGGTCGCTGAGCGGCGCGGCCAGCTGGCGGAAGAACTCCCACCACGCCGGGTTCGTCTCACGGCGGTGGTAGCCGACGGACGCGGCCAGCAGCGCGCGGGCGTGGTCGTCGGGGGTGAAATCCGCGGGGTCTTCGGGGAGGCCGTCCAGGAGCGGGTCGACCAACGCGGCCATCGCGGCGGCGCGCTCAGCTCGGCGCTGGGCGGCTTCCTCTTCTTCGGTGCGGCGGAGCAGAGCGTCCACTTCGGACTCGGGATCCAGCTCGGCCAGGGCGATTCCGGCTTCGGAGCGCACGCGGTGGAGGAATTCGTGCAGGCGCAAGGTGGAGACGCAGTCGTACTCATTGTAGTCCGCGATGCCGCGCAGCACTTCGTCGGCCTGCGCGGTGTCTCCGGCGGAGGAGAGCGTCAGATAATCCTCGTACGCCTCGATGCTCGACGCTGCCGTTTTTACCTCGCCCGCGCGGGCTTCCGGCATGTACAGTGGTTCTAAATACTTGATCGAATACGACCGCTGTCCTACCCGCAAAGCCTTGCGCACCACGGCATACAGGTCGATCATCGCTCCGCTGCGCAGCAGCTCGTCCACGGCTTCCTCGCGCGTGCCGTGAATGGCTGCGAGCCGCTTGATCGCCGTGACCTCGTACGGCGCGTAGTGGTAGACGTGCGCGTCGGGGTGTTCCGCGAGCCGTGCGGTGGCGAAGTCGATGAACTCCTCGAACGCTCGTTTCTCCTGCGCGCGCGAGTGTGCCCAGAACGGGGTGAAGCGCCCGTCCGGGGTGACCGCGCCGAAGAGGTACTCCAGGCCGGTGCCGGCCAGGCCGTACGGGTCGCCTTCCATGTCGAAGAAGACGTCGCCGGGGCTGGGTTCGGGCAGTTCGGCGAGCGCGTCCGGGGCGATGATTTCGTAGGCCAGCTCGCCGGTTTCGTCCTGCCGGACCTGAATCGCGGCCTGCGCGCGCAACGAGGCGAACGTGCCCTCGGACATGTCGCGCGGACGGTCCGCGGGCTCGGCGCTGGCGAGCGCGTCGATGGTGCCGAGGCCAGCGGTCACCAGCTTGCGTCGCTGCTCGCTGCGCATTCCGGCGACCAGGGACAGGTCGCGGTCGGCCTCGCGCGCGGACGAACAGTGGTCGGCGAAGGCGCATCCGGTGCACGCGGGACGCTCGTCGGCCCAGATCCGGTCGGGCAGCTGCGGCGGACGGTCCTGCAACCGGTCGCGGAGCCGGTCGACGAGCGGGAGGAAGTCGTCGACGCGGAGGCTGCGCGTGCTGCCGTCGCCCAGCAGCAGATGCATCTCCGGCCCGGTCGGCCAGCCGCCCCGGCGCAGAGCGTCGGCGTACGCGGTGAGCTGCACGACCGCGGACGGTTTGGCGTGCCGGGCGAGTTTCGTGTCGTAGACCTCGTAGCGGCCCTGGTCGTCGCGCAGGAGGAAATCGGCGCGGCCGGAGAACTCGCCGTCGTGGAACACCGCCTGGTAGATCACCGGTGCGCCCGCGCGCAACGCTTCCTCGGTGGCCTTCGCCGCGACGACCGGATCGTGCTCCTCGATCTCGACGACCTGCGTCCGCTCGTTCCGCAACCGGCCGAGCGTGGCCACCTCGTGCGCGCGGCCGTGCTTGACCGCCAGCCGATCGGGTGCGGAAGTGGGCCGCGGCGCGCCGGGTATCCCCGCCGCCAGCGCCTGCTTGAGGATGCTTCGGTGCTCGCATTCGAGCAGGTCAGCGAGATCAGACGGCGTGTACATCGCCCGGCAGTCTGTCACGGGTGCGGGCGGGTTCTGCCGAGGCGGGGGCCGACACGCCGCCCGGAATTGTCGGTGGTGGGTGCGATGATCTTGGAGTGGTGGAGAGAGGGCGAGATGGGAGGTGAGTGCTGGGATTTGGGATGTCGAAGGCGGTTGGTCGGTTGGGGCGGCTCTGGTTTGGAGGGGTGTGGGAGGTCTGTGTTGAGTAGGGCTCGGTGAGCTGTGGGGCTGGTGAGGTTGCTGGTCGGGTCGTTCGGCGGGGTGCACACCGTCGGGGCGACGTTGGCTGGGTGGCTCGCGGCCTCGGTGTGACGCGGGGCGGCTGGGCGGCGCGCGGCGGCGGTGTGACGCGGGGTGGCTGGACGGCGTCCGTATGACACCGAGCCAGCGCTCAACCCCACACGAGGGCGTGGCGGCAGCGCTCAACTCGAGACGACGTCGTGGCACCCGCAGGACGAGGGCGTTGTCGATCCCGCCGTGCTGCGAGGTGCGCACCACCCCGACGACCCCGTCAGGGTGGCGCGCCGTCTCGCTACGGCGTCGAGCGGCTGAGCAAACGCTCGAGCCAAGACTCGCGCGCCGCGACGCACGCCTGTGCCAGTGCGGATTCTGGGGCGAGGTCATAGAACCCGTGGAACGCGCCGCCCCAGACGTGGAGTTCTGCGTCGCCTCCGGAGGCCCAGAGGGCGGTTGCGAAGGCGACGTCCTCGTCTCGGAACACCTCTGCCGCGCCGACGTCGATGAACGTGGGTGGGAGGCCGCTGAGGTCGGTTGCTCGCGCGGCGGCTGCGTAGGGCGAGACCGCAGCGGTGCCTCGGCGGTCGCCTAGGACCGCGGTCCACGCAGTCAGGTTGCTTGTCCGGTCCCAGACACCGGTGCCGTCGTACTGGCGTGCCGACGTCGTCTCGTTGCGGTCGTCGATCATCGGGCATTGCAGCAGCAGGCCGAGCAGCGCCGGACCGCCGCGGTCGCGGGCCAGCAACGCCGTTCCGGCGGCTAGGCCTCCACCGCCGCTGCCGCCGAACATCACCAGGCGGGCGGGGTCGAAGCGCAGGGTGGCCGCGTTGGCGGCTGTCCAGAGCAAACCGGCGTAGCAGTCCTCGACGGGGACCCCGTCGGGATGTTCTGGGGCCAGCCGGTATTCGACGGTGACGGCGACCGCGTCGTACTTCATCACCCAGTCGATCAGCGGGCCTGCCGAGGCGAATCGGTCTCCCATGACCATTCCGCCGCCGTGGAGGTGGTAGACGGCGGGGCCGGGGGTTTCGTGGTCGGTGCGGGAGAGGACAGAGACCTCGATCTCCGCGTCGGCGTAACCGGGGATCGTGTGGTGGGCGCAGCGGACCGGGCGGTCGCCGATTTGTTCTTCGATGCTGGGGAAAGGGAGGCTTCGGTAGTGCGGCAACCGGTCGGCTGTCATGCCGACTGGCACGTGGCCGTCGAGGGTGGGCAGCGCCGCGGAGAGTTCCGGGTCGAAGGGCGGACGCGGCAAATTCTGCGTCATGGGTGCTCCTGAGCATCATCGGGTCCTCGCCGCAGGCAGAGCGCACTGGGACGGCGAAGGGGGTTTGGTGAGACAGAGTTGTGCCCGGGCACCGGTCGGCTGGTACGCCGCCGAGGGAGCCCGGCGGCTAGGCTCTGTCCACCTCGATGAGCATGTCGTGAGACTACCCTACGGCCCCCAGCATCCAGTGCCAGATTTTCGGCAGACAAGCGAGAAGCTGCTGTCGGGTAAGGGCTTCTGGCGACGGCGTCGGCGTCGGGCTGGGTGAAGCAAGCGGGAAATCTGCTACCGCAGATCGTCACGGCGGCGAGACAGTGCAGCAGTCTCCGCGGTATTGCCCGCCAATGCGATCGCCCGCTCATAAGCCGCGCGGGCTTCCGGAGTGCGGCCTGACCGGCGCAGCAGGTCGGCGCGGGTCGCGTGGTACGGGTGATAGCCAGCCAGCCGGTCCGCGAGCTGGTCGACCAGAGCCAGCGCTGCTTGCGGCCCGTCCAGTTCGGCGACCGCGATCGCGCGGTTCAGGGCGACGATCGGTGACGGATCAACACGGACGAGCTGGTCGTAGAGGGCGAGGATCTGCGACCAGTCCGTCTCCCGCATGGTCCGCGCGGACGTGTGCACGGCGTTGATCGCGGCCAGGATCTGGTACCGGCCGGGAGCTGCGCCGGCGGCAAGGCGTTCGCGGACCAGCCGGTGGCCTTCGGCGATCAGCGTCGAGTCCCAGAGGGCACGGTTTTGTTCTCCCAGAGCGACCAGCTCACCGTTCGCCGAGACGCGGGCGGGGCGGCGGGCTTCGGTGAGGAGCATCAGGGCCAGCAGGCCGGTCGCCTCGCCGTGGCCGGGAAGCAGGGCGCGGATCAGTCGTGCCAGCCGGATCGCTTCGACGGTCAGGTCTTGGCGCACGGGATCGGTGTCGGGTCCGGTGGCCAGGTAGCCCTCGTTGAAGGCGAGAAACAGCACCGTGAGCACGCCGGAGACGCGAGCGGGGAGGTCGTCGGCGGAGGGCACCCGGTAGGGGATGCGGGCGGCCTTGATCTTGGCTTTCGCGCGAGTGATCCGTTGTCCCATGGTGGCTTCCGACACCAGGAAGGCGCGGGCGATTTCGGGCACAGTCAGGCCGCCGACCATGCGCAGGGTCAGGGCGACCCGGGCTTCGGCGGCCAATGCCGGGTGGCAGCAGGTGAAAATCAGGCGGAGCCGGTCGTCGTCGATGAGGCTGGGAGGTTCGGTCTCGTACACCGGCTGGGCCTCCCGGTGTTTGCCGTCGCGTTTGTTCTCGCGGCGGAGGCGGTCGATGGCTTTGCGGGCGGCGGTGGTGGTCAGCCAGGCGCCGGGGTTGGGCGGCACGCCGTCGGACGGCCATCGCTCCACCGCGGTCGCGAACGACTCGGCGGCGGCTTCTTCGGCGATGTCCAGGTCGCCGAAGCGTTTGGTCAGACCGGCGACCACCCGGGCCCACTCCTCGCGGTGGGCACGGGTGATCGCTTCCCGGACGTCGCTCACCGGAACGGCCGCACCTCGACTTTCCGGTTGCACGCTTTCGACCCTTCGGCGGCGAGTTCGAGGGCCACGTCGAGGTCCGGCGCTTCGACGACCCAAAACCCGGCCAGGTACTCCTTCGACTCCAGGAACGGGCCGTCGGTGACCATCCCCGCGTCGCCTCGGTTGTCGATGACGGTCGCGGTTTCCGGCGCTGCCAGGCCGCCGGCGAAGACCCAGTGGTTGCCGGTCCGGAGGCGGTCGTTGAAGACGTCGATCGCGTCGTGTTCCTCCGGCGTGGCGAGGGTGGGCTGGTCGTGGACCACGGAAATCAGGTACTGCATGCGAGGATCCTCTCCCGTCTCGCAGGTCAGCGGCCCGCGTACTGCGGACGTCCGGCCGGGCGCCAGACCTGGGTCGTCACGCCGTTGGTGTCCACTCGCGACTCAACCAGATCGAGCGCCAGATCCGGGCCGTTCTGCGGAAAAAGCCGCTTGCCCTGTCCGACGACCACCGGGATCACGAGCAGGATCATCTCGTCGACCAATCCCTGCGCCAGCAACCACTGAACGAGAGTGCCGCTGCCGTGCACCTGCAGTTCGCCGCCCGGTGTGGCCTTGAGGTCCGCGACGGCGGCGGCCAGATCGCCGGACAGCACGCTGGTGCCGGACCACCCCGGGTCGGTGAGCGTCGTCGAGGCCACGTACTTCGGCCGTTCGTTCAGCGCCCGCAGAATGGGCTCGCGACCGGGGACGTCCTCGACGCTCATGGCACCCCACGAGCCGGCGAACAGGTCGTACGTCCGGCGGCCGAACAGGAAAGCGTCGGCGCGCTGGTAGGTCTCGTTGATGAACGCCAGCGTCTCGCGGTCGCCCTTGCCCAGTGCCCAGCCGCCGCGTTCGAATCCGTTCCGGCGGTCCTCGTCGGACGCGGCGCCGTTGCCCTGCACTACCCCGTCAATGGTCACCTGGGTCATCGTTTTCACCTGCATGGTCACGGTTCCTTCGCTTCGGTGCTGCCCCTCGCGGGCTGCTTCACCTCTGCTACGAACTCCGGCGACCCGATCCGACAGCGCGGCCGAAAATCTTCAAGAAAATTTCTGGGGAGCCGCCTCCAGCCAGCCGACGACTGCGCGGACGAAGCCGTCCATGCTGGTCAGGGGCTTGCCCGCGAAGACCGCGTGCAGGTGCTCGACGCCGATCAGGTCGTTCCACGCCCGGGCGCGGCGGCAGGTTTCTTCGTCGGCGGCGGCGCGGAGGACGTTCCAGCCGTACCAAGTCGCGACGAGTGCGGCGTCGATCGCGGGGTCGGCGAGGCAGGCCAGGTCCCAATCGAGAACGCCAGTCAGTTTGCCGTCCGCGTCGAAGTGGACGTTGCTGCCGCCGAGGTCGCCGTGGAGGAGCCTCGCTGGGGCTTCGTCGAGCGCCAGCAGCGTGTCGAGCCGTCGCCGGACGCCGTCCTGCCACTTCGTCGGCAACCGGGGGATGACGTCCTGCACGATTTCCACCCAACCCAGGCCGTTGGCATATCTGCGCGGCCGATGGAGAACGGCTTCCAGCTGCGGTGAGATCTCAACCTCGCGCAGTGCTGCCAACAGCGGACCGAACGCTGCCGGATCGCCGACGCCTTCCGGCAGCCCCTCGCCGCCGATCCACGAAACCGCGACCGCCGCGCGTTCCCCGAACGTCGTGACTGGGGTCAGCGGCTCCGGCACCGCGAACGGCAGGCCGGCTGCCGCGACCGCGCGGAGGATCTCGACCCGGCGGGGCAGTTCGGCGGCGGAATCGGGGCGCTTGCTGATCCGTACCGCGGCGACGCCGGGCAGCAGCACGACGTGGTGCATATTTCCTTGCGTGGCAAGGCGGGCAGAGCCGACCGGGGCGTCAGGGACGAGCGCTTCGGCGATTTCCAGCAGGTCGGCGGGGACTGGTTGCCTCATCGCGCACCTGACCGGCGCGGAGGCAGCGGGACGACGTCCAGGTCCCGGGCTACGTGGATCTCCCCGTCGAACACCTTCGCGGCCTCGTCGCGGAACCGATCGGCCTCCTCGTACGGATACCGCTGCGAGAAATGCGTCAGCAGTAGCTCCCGGGCACCCGACTCCGCGGCGAGGCGACCGGCATCAGTGCTGGTCAGGTGGCCATAGCGGTAGGCAAGGTCGGCGTCTTCGGCACGGAAGGTCGATTCGGCGATCAGCAGGTCCGCCTCGCGCGCGCAGGCGAACGCGCCCGCGCACAGGCGCGTGTCCATCACGAACGCGACCACCTGACCCGGGCGCGGCACGCTCACGTCCTCCAGCCGGACCACGCCGTTCTCGGTCGCGAGTACGCCGTCTGCCTGGAGTTTTCGCACAGCGGGACCTTGCACGCCCGCCGCGGCGAGCGCGTCCGGCAGCATCCGGATTCCGTCCGGTTCGGCGTAGCGGTAGCCGAAGCAGTCGATGCGGTGTTCCAGCGGGTACGCCGACAGCGCACCGCCCAGCGGGCCCGGTGCGGAGATCGGCAGCGGGACCAGTTCGGCGCGTTCGTGGAACGACGTCGAGTGCCGCAGCCGGTCGAAGTACTCCTGGCCGGACGCCGGGTAGTGGCAGCGGACCGGGTGCGCGACGTCGTCCAGGGACAACCGCTGGATGATGCCGGCGAGGCCGAGGCTGTGGTCGCCGTGGAAGTGGGTCACGCACAGGTGGGTGAGTTCGCTAGCCGTCGCACCGGCGTACATCATCTGCCGCTGAGTGCCCTCGCCCGGATCGAAGAGGACGCCGTCGGTGTCGAAGCGCAGCAGGTAGCCGTTGTGGTTGCGGTGCCGGGTCGGCGTCTGGCTCGCCGAGCCCAGCACCACTAGCTCGCGTCGGGACATGACGATCATCTTCGCGCCGCGCCCGGGTTCGCCGCCACCGAAATGAACTCCGCGGAAACAAGGCGCGGCCGTCCGGGACGGAATGAACCGGACGGCCGCGCGTTGTTCTCAATTATCGCCGAATGAATTCGTTCGATCACTTTCCGCGAATTCGATCTTCAGCCCGCCTCGGGAATTGCCAGGGTTTCCCGATACCAGTTCCGGGCTTGGGCCAATCGCACGCCGAGACCCGGTCCCGGGGCCACTCCGGTGACCTTCCAGACCTTATCGCTGTCGTACCAATGGTCCCGGGTGAGCAGCGACCATTGGTGCTCGCTGAGCCACGGCGTGCGCGCGCGATGTTCGGCGAGCGGCCAGTCTGCCTCGGGTATCGGCAGGTCGAGCAGGGTGCAGACGGCTTCGAGCAGCTCGCGCATCCGCACCGGTTCCGGGTCGGCCACGTGGAACACCTCGCCGGGGCTGCCCAGTGCCGGGTCGAGCGCGAAGGCACTGAGCACAGCAGCGAGATCCCACGACGACACCACTGATGTACGAGCCTTGCCGCCTTCGGCCCAAGCCGGTGCCGCCCGCAACCACTTCACCAGCGCCGGGACCACGTGCCGGTCTCCGTCGCCGTATACCAGGTGCGGCCGCAGAACGATCCCGCCAGCGGCGCGGACCTGCTGTTCTCCGGCCAGCCTGGTGCGGCTGGTGGCCGAGGCGGGCCCGAGGTCGAGCATGTCCTCGGGCGCGCCACGGTGTTCGCCATCGCGGTAGACCGCGCAGGTGCTGAGACAGACGATGCGGCGCGTGCCCGCGCGGTGCGCCTCCGCGAGGAGCCGGGCCGTGCCGCGATCGTTGACCTCGGCGCATTCCTCTTCGGTACCGCCGATCCGGGACGCGGCGTGCACGAGCGTCGTCACGCCCGTGCACGCCCCGGCCAGTCCGGCGGCGTCGGTGAGGTCGCCTCGGTGGATCCGCGCGCCGGATCGCGTGATCCACTCCGGCACCGCACCGCGCGCCAGCACCCGCACCGCGGCGCCGCGGACGAGCAACGCCCGCAGCACCGCCGAACCGATGAACCCGGTCGCTCCGGTGAGGAGGATTTCCCCGGTCGTACTGTCCGCCCCCAGGCCGGCAGTCATGACCTGCGCATCGCCAGGACACCGGACGCCACGGGACGGCCCTTCTGCTCCGCCACCACCCGCACCAGCGCCGATCCGTCCTCGTCGGTGCCGATTTCCTCCGCCGTCAGCAGGCATTCGGAGTCGAACTCGATGTAGACGGAGAACTCGAAGTCCGAGCGCAGCGGCAGCGCGAACGGATCGCCGAGCGTCAGCAGCGCCGCCTGGCGCGCGCCTTCCAGCAGCACCATGCCCGGGACGTGGTCCACCGAGTGATCGAACAGGACCGGGTGGTCCGGATCGAACTGCAGCGACCAGATTCCGGGCGACGCGGTCTCCGCCACCAGCACGTCTTCCTTGCGCTCCCGGCCGACGAGCACCGGGTCCACGGTGGGCAGCGCGATGGCTTGGAACGGAGTCGCCGCGAAGTGGTCGCCGCGCAACCGGCGGTAAACCGCCGGGGACACGCAGCGAATGGTCTCCGCGGCGGTGCCGACCAGTTCGCCGTCGCGGAAGCAGCCGAACTCGAACCGCATGCCGCCGATGGCGCCGCCCCGGCGGAGCACGTCCTGCACGTTCGCCCGGAGCACCACGTCGATCGGCGTGCCCGCGGTGACCAGCCCTTCGGGGGTGATAGAGCTGGTCTTGCGGCCGGAGACGAACGCGGTGCCGAGCGAGACGCCGTACGCGCGGTGGGCGACCAGCATGATCGCCTGGCGGAATGTTTCCAGGTAGAGCATGGGATCGTGCGATCCCGGAGTGCGCGGGCCGAAGAAGCCGTGCCGGCGCGGCCACTGGGCGCCGACCTCGAACCGGTCCTCGCCCGCGATGTTCAGATCAGTGACGAACACTTCCGAGACGGCCGCGCGGTGCACCAGATTGCGCGGGATGGTCTGCTGGAAGTCGACCGGGCGGCCGCCCGGCGAACTTTCGCCATCCGTGATGAAGGTTCTTCTGACAGACTCCTCTAACACCGTACCGACCATGTCGGTCCTCCCAGAAAAAAAGTACTACCCCAGTACCCCCACCACATTTTTAGCGGAAACGCGCGGACAAAACCATACCTACCTACCGGTTTTTTTCTCTGGCTCCTGGACCGGACCGGCGGTAGACTGGCGTGTCAGCGTGGCCCGCGCCGGGCCCGCAGCCCCCGGAAGGAGTTACAGTGGCTCGCCAGGAACGCGCGGAGCAGACCCGAAATGCCATCCTCGACGCGGCCGCGTCCAGGTTCGACGCGGTCGGCTTCGTCGGTGCGAGCCTGTCGGACATCCTCGCCGAGGCCGGAGTCACCAAGGGCGCGCTGTACTTTCACTTCAAGTCCAAGGAAGAGCTCGCGGACGCGCTGATCAACGAGCAGTTCACCGTGTGGGACCCGCTGGCCGACATCGAGAACCCCGGATTGCAGACGGTCATCGACCTCACCCAGAACATGGGGCACAGCCTGCGCAAGAACGCGCGCGTGCGCGCCAGCATCCGGCTGGTCATCGAGCAGGGCTCGTTCGTCACGCCCGCCGCGGGCGCGTACAAGCAGTGGACCGACACCATCCACGGCTGCCTGCTCGCCGCGAAAGCAGCTGGTGACGTGCGGAAAGACGTCAACGCGCACGATCTCGCGCAGTACGTGGTCGCGTCGTTCACCGGGAGCCAGCTCAGCTCGCAGGTGCTGACCGGGCGGACCGACCTGCACGAGCGGGTCACGTTCATGTGGCAGACGATCCTGCACGCGGTGGTCCCGCCCCGGCGGCTGCACAAGTTCGATCCGGCCGGGACTTTCCCGCCCGACGCCGAATGAGGCCTCGACCGCCCGGGTAAACCGGGCGGTCGGTTTTTGTGGGGAGACTGGTTTGGGATGCGGTGCGCTGGGCCTCGCTGCCTGGTCGCCCGCCTGCGACAACCCGGCCCACAGCCGCGGCAGGGGCGGCGCGTCGACGACCGCGTGCCGGGAGCTTTCGAAGCGGGGTTGGCTGGATTTCCGCCGCTGATCGTGCAGCGGCACCTGCTGGATTTCGGCCGCTGACCGCGCAGCGGCACCTGCTGGATTCCAGCCGCTGACCGCACGGCTGAACCTGGTGCGGCGCAAGGAATTCACTGCCCGCGTCCCGGAATTCCGCCTCGCAGGTCCGCCGCTCAGGTGCCGGTCGCCTCGGCGGCCGTCGAATCCGCGGGCTGGGAAGCCTCGATCACCCGCCACAGCTCGGAAAGCGTGCTCACCAGGTCTGTGCCAGCCGGGATCGTCCCGCTCGCCGCAGCCGATTCCAGGCCTACGCAGGTCACGACGACCAGCAGCGCCGCCATGTCCGGGCGGACGTGCGGGCTCAGCTCGCCCGCCCCGTGCGCCGCGGCGATGTGCGCGCGCACCTGGCCCAGCCACGCGCGGACGAAGGCCACGAAACGCGGGTCGTTCGAACCCATTTCGCGGGCGAGCCGGAAGCTCGCGCCCACCTTGGCGTCTTCGGCGAGCCAGCCCATCAATGCCCGGCTCAGGTCGGCCAGCCTGCGCAGATGCGGACGGCGCCCGCGGGCTCGCGCGACGTGCTGGTGCAGGACCGCGACGGCCGCGGATTGGACTTCGTCGCAGATCTCGTCCTTGGAAGAGAAGTGGAAGTACAGGCCGCCTTTGGTCACGCCCGCTTCGCGTGCGATGTCCACCATGCTCGTGGCCGCGTAGCCGTCCCGGTTCAACAGCACCGCCGCGGCGTCCAGCAGCAGAAGCCTGGTCAGCTCCGCACGGGCCTGTTTAGTCACCGTCTTTCCCCATCGTCTCGCGCCGGGAACTACACGGCGTGCGTTCCGACCGGCTCATCATGACATACCGACCGCCCGGTTTACCAGCTTTCATAGCCGATTACCTGGCCAACTCGGCCAACTCAAGATCAAAACAGACCAACCTCCCGGTTTTTGCTTGAAAACCGACCTCCCGGTTTGCTATGGTCCCATGGTGGACCCGGCTCGGACCGGCAGGCAGCGGCGCTGGGGGCGCCGCCGGGCGGGTCCGGCGCGAGAGACACCGGAGGGCAGTCATGCTGAACTACGAAATTCTCGGACAGATCAGAGTGAGCGGCCAGCCCGGCGTCTGCGCCCCGCGGGCCCGCAAAATCGAGACCCTGCTGTCCGTTCTGCTGGCGAAGAACAACCAGGTAGTCACCGCTGAGCATCTGATCGGCGAGATCTGGGGCGAGCATCCGCCGGCGCGAGCTAGCGCGGCGTTGTACGTGTATGTGTCACAACTGCGAAAACTGTTGCGGGGCACCAACAAGGATGCGGAAGAGAGCCCTGTGGTTACCAGTCCGCGGGGGTATTCGCTGCATGTCGGGATCGACGAGCTGGATGCTGATCGGTTCACCCGGCTTTACGAGCAGGGGCGGGCGCTGCATTGGGACCGCAGTTATGGTCAGGCTGCCAAGGTGTTGCGGGACGCTACGAATCTGTGGCGTGGGGCGGCTTTCGGCGGGTTTACTGACTCTCCTGATGTGCAGGCGTATGCGACGTTGCTCGAGGAGAGCCGGCTGGGGTGTCTCGAGCTGCTGATGGAGACTGAGCTGTTGATCGGGCGGCACCGGGAGGTGGTGGGTCAGCTGTCGGCGCTGGCCAAGGAGCATACGCTTCGGGAGACGTTTACCGAGTATTTGATGACTGCGCTCGCTCGGTCCAATCGGCGGGCTGAGGCGTTGGAGACGTTTGCTTCGGCTCGGCAGAATTTGGTGCAGCAGCTGGGGATTGAGCCGGGGAGTTCGTTGCGGAAGCTGCATCACAGTATTTTGGCTGGGGAGATGTCGGACGCTGTTTGAGGGGTGTGGCTTGGGGGTGGCCCGGTCTTCCGTTTTGGCGGGGGGCCGGGTTTTTTGTGCGGCTGCGCCGCGAGAAGAAGGGCGGGGCGGTGGGGCACCCCGAAGCCCGAGTGTGCTGACGGTTCTGGGGTGGTTGTCAAGGCGGGAAAGATGCCTTGACAACCACCCCCAAACCACAAGGAAGGATTTCTCTCGGGGTTCCGGGAAGGGGGTGGGTGCCCC
>NZ_JBVJOE010000002.1:628517-870300 GCF_055583325.1 Amycolatopsis sp. NPDC104775 | reverse complement strand
AGAGGGGTGGGCGGCGGGACCCCCCCCACTCCTGGGTTTGTGGCTTTTTTTGGGTTGTTTGCGGGGGGGGAAAACCCCCCCCCCCCCCCCCCCCAGAACCGCAGGGAAGGCTTCGTATCGGGGTGCAGGGAGGGGGCTGGGTGCACCGAGGGGTGGGTGCGGGGTGTGGCGGTTGGGTGGTGAGTGGCTCGGTTTCGTGAGGGGTGCGCGCGGGTGTGCGGGTGCGGTGGGGTGTGCGGAAAGTCGTGAGGGGAACCCTGCGGGAATCTGGTTCCCTCAGGGTTCCCCTCACGGCACCCCTCAGCTGCGGTAGACCGAAACTACGAAACCGCCGCAGGTCACCGGTTCTCCGTACCAGCCGCCCCAGCGGCTGTCTAAGGCTAGGCCCGCCAGTTCGGCCATCAGGTCCAGTTCTGCGGGCCATACGTAACGCAATGGGAGCGTCGCGTCGGTTAGGTGCACGATCTGTCGGACGTCGTCCACTGTGCGCACTCTGGCGTCGGCGGTCCAGCAGGCTGGGTCTGGGTGGCGGCCCTGGACTACCAGTGCGCCGCCGGGGCGCAGGAGGCGGCTGTAGCGGCCGATCGCGCGCAGCTGGTCTCGTTGGTCTGGCAGGCGGGACAGGACGTCCGCGCCTAGGTATCCGGCGTCGAAGCGCGGGCCGGGTTCCAGGTGGACCTCGTAGCCTTCTCCGGCCAGGGCGTCCGCGACTGGGCCGCCGCCGGGGACCAGTACGCGGCCGGAGCCGTGGCGGGCGGATACGCGGTCGGTTACTTCGGAGAGGAACGCGACCGCGCCTGCGGGGTCGTCCGCCAGCGGGGCCAGCCACGCGGCTACGGGATCGACCGGTTTTTCCATCACCCGGCTCGGCATTGTGCCACCTCACTTCACGCAGTGGTCCTCTCTACTCCACAGAGAGTGCCGGAACGATCTAAAGCCGACCTAGCGGAATCAGGGGTCCCCTAGGCACGGCGGAAAGGGCGACCCGCGGCCAGCGGATCGCCCTTCCGAAAAAACGCGGTTCAGCCCTTGGTACGCCGGTTGAACTTGCGCACCGCGAGGAACGAGGCTCCGGCGGTGATGACGCCCCACCAGGCGAGCGCGAGCCACGGCGTGCTACCGGCGGGAGTGCCGTTCATCAGGGCGCGCACCGCGTCCATGAGCACGGTGAACGGCTGGTTGTCCACGATCACCCGCAGCACGCCGGGCATCGCCTGGGTCGGTACGAGAGCGCTGGAGGCGTACGGCACGAACACGAGGATCATGCCGAGCCCGCCCGCGCCTTCGACGGTCTTCGAGATCGAGCCGAGCAGCACCGCCAGCCAGAAAACGCCGGCCGCGAACAGGACCAGCAGGCCGATCGCGGCGAGCCAGCCGAGTGCGCTGCCGCCGGGGCGGAAGCCGATCGCGAAGCCGATCGCCACCATGATCACGAACGACACCAGGCTGCGCAGCATCCCGGCGGCGACGTGGCCGACGAGCACGGCCGGGCCGAACATCGGCATCGAGCGGAAGCGTTCCACGAGGCCCTGGGTGAGGTCCGCGGCGACGCCGACCACCGTGGTCGTCGAGTTGAACCCGATGCTGATCGCCAGCAGGCCGGGCACCAGATAATCGACGTAGGCCATGCCGGGCACATTGATCGCGGGCCCGAACATGAAGCGGAACAGCAGCAGCAGCACGATCGGCAGCGACACCGCCTGCAGCAGCATCTCCGGGTTCCGCGTGATGTGCTTGACGTTGCGCCCGATCAGCACGCGGAAGTCGGACAGCACCGAGGCCAGCCCGGCGCTTTCGGGCGCCGCGGGGATCTGCGCCCCTTCGGTTTCCCTGGACAAGGTCTGGGTCATCACTTCGCTCCCGCGGTTGAGGTGAGGGTGTGGAACACGTCGTCGAGGGTCGGTTCGGACAGCTCGATCCCGGCGGGCTCGAGTCCGGCGTCGGCGACCCGGTTGAGCGTCGCCCGCACCTGACCCGGGTGGTCGATCGGGACGCTGACCGTCTCGTCCAGCAGCACGCCGCCGGTGACCTGCTGCGCGCGGCCCGCTTCGGCGGCCGAGGCGAAGGTCAGCTTGAGCCGTTCGGTGCCGACCCGGCGCTTGAGCTCGGTTGCGGTGCCCTCGGCGACGACGCGGCCCTTGTCGATGACCGCGATCCGGTCGGCGAGCTGGTCGGCCTCGTCGAGGTACTGCGTGGTGAGCAGGACCGTGGTGCCGCCGTCGAGCAGTTTGCGGATCGCGTCCCACATCGCCGAGCGGCTGCGCGGGTCGAGACCGGTGGTGGGCTCGTCGAGGAACAGCACCGGCGGCGACGTGATCAGGCTGATCGCGAGGTCCAGCCGGCGCCGCATGCCGCCGGAGTAGGTCTTCACCGGACGCTCCCCCGCCTCCACGAGGTCGAACTGGGCGAGCAGTTCGGTGGCCCGCTCCTTCGCCCGCGCGGTCGGCAGGTGGAACAGCCGCCCCATCATTTCCAGGTTTTCGCGGCCGGTGAGCAGTTCGTCGACCGCGGTGTTCTGCCCGGTGAGGCCGATCTGCTCGCGGACCTTGCGGGTGCGCTTGGCGACGTCGTGCCCGTTCACCGTCACGGTGCCGGCGTCGGCCTCCAGGAGGGTGCTGAGGATCCGCACCGTCGTGGTCTTGCCGGCCCCGTTGGGGCCGAGCAGCGCGAACATCGTGCCCCGCTCGACACTGAGGTCGACGCTTTCCAGGACGTCGACATCGCCGTAGGACTTGCGCAGCCCCCGTGCTTCGATTGCGTAGCCGGTGACCATCGGGTTACCTCTCCTCGGTTCGGTCAAGCGGGGAAACTGTCTGGATCAAGTGGGCCACAGCGGCCGCGAGAGCGGCAATACCGGCCGGGCCCGATAGGGGTGGGCTAATCGTCGTCCCCACCCCCGATTGCCATGCTGATCAACGCGTCGGTGTCCAGCTCGTCGATCGTGTCCTCGTCCACCGCGGCCACTTCCGGCTCGTCCCCGGCTTGCTCGGGAACCTGGATGCCCGCCAGTTCGAGCAGGCCGTCGAGCAGGCCCGCCGAACGCAGCCGCTCCAGCGGGATGGCCGCCAGCGCGTCCCGGATTCCCTGTTCCGACAACGGTTCCGGCGCGGTTTCGGCCGGGGCCAGCTCGGCGACCAGGTGCTCGGCGAGGATCCGCGGCGTCGGGTAGTCGAAGATCAGGCTGACCGGGAGTTTCAGCCCGGTGACGAGGCTGAGCTTGTTGCGGAACCCGGTGGCGGACAAGGAATCGAAGCCGACCTCGTTGAACGAGCGATCCGCTTCCACCGCCTCCGGACCGGCGTGCCCGAGCAGCGTCGCCGCGTGCGTGCGCACCAGGGTGAGCACCGTCGGCACCCGCTTGCCCGGCGGGAGCGCGCCGAGTTTCTGCGCCAGCGATTCGGTGTCCTCCACCGCGTCCTGAGCCGCGCGACGGCCGCGAGTGCCGGCGAGTTCGCGCAGGACGGCCGGGAGGTCGTCGTCGCCAGAGGACGCCAGTACGCGGGTGTCCAGCGCGATCGGCACGAGCAGAGGTTCGGGAGAACCCGCTGCCGCGTCCAGCAGCCGCAGACCGTCCTCAGTGGACAGAGCGGTGATGCCGGTTTCGCCGATGCGGTGGGCGTCCGCGTCCTCCAGTGCCGCGCCCATGCCGCCGCCCCACAGGCCCCAGGCGAGCGATGAGCCCGCGAGGCCTTCACGGCGGCGACGTACTGCGAGTGCGTCGAGGTAGGCGTTGGCCGCGGCGTAGCTGCCCTGTCCCGGCGCGCCGAGGACACCGGCGGCAGAGGAGAACAGCACGAACGCGGTCAGGTTGCGGTCGCGGGTCAGCTCGTCGAGCGTAGCCGCGGCGTCGACCTTCGGGCGCAGGACATGGTCGAGACGTTCTGGCGTAAGGGAAGTCAGCACACCGTCGTCGAGGACACCGGCCGCGTGCACGACTCCGCTGAGGTCGATTCCTTCCAGCAGAGCGGAAATCGCGGCACGGTCGGCCACGTCGCAGGCGGCGAGCGTGACTTCGGCGCCGAGTCCGGCCAGTTCGTCCCGCAGGTCGGTCGCGCCCGGTGCTTCCGCGCCGCGCCGGCTGACCAGCAGCAGGTTCCGCACGCCGTGTTCGGTCACCAGGTGTTTCGCGACCGCCCCGCCGAGCGCACCGGTCGCGCCGGTGATCAGCACCGTGCCGTTGGGATCCCAGACCGGGGCGGCTGCCGCATCAACGGCCCGCTGCAGGCGTGGCACCAGTACCGCTCCGGCGCGGAGAGCGACCTGGGGTTCGTCCGACGCCGACACCGCGGCCAGGGTGCGGCCGCTAGGGGTACCGGTGCCGAGGTCGACCAGGGTGATCCGGTCCGGATGCTCGGCCTGCGCCGAACGGACCAGTCCGGCCACCGCGGCTCCGACCGGGTCGGGGTTTTCCTCGGCGTCGGCCGCGACCGCGCCTCGGGTGACCACCAGCAGGGAGCCTTCCGGACGGCTGAGGAACGTCTGGAGTTCGCCGAGGACCCGGTGCAGTTCCGCGTGCACGTCGTTGCCCGCGGAGGGCAGCACGACCAGGCCGGACGCGTCGCCGATGCCGGCCGTGGCGGTGGCGCCGAGGGCTTCGGTGAGGCCGAACGGGTCGTCGCCGACCACGGTCCAGTCGGTGACTTCGGCGACCGCGTCGAGGTCGGTCTGCTCCCACGCGAGGCGGAACAGCGACTCCATGCCACCAGTTTCGGCGGCCTGCGGCTGCGCGGACATCGGACGCAGCAGCAGGGAATCCACTGAAGCGACCGGAGCACCGGTGGCGTCGGCGATCTCCAGTGCGGCCGCGCCCGAACCGATCTGCTTCACGTGCACGCGCAGGGTCGTCGCGCCGACCGCGTGCAGCCGGACGCCTTCCCAAGCGAACGGCAGCGCCGGTTCGTCGCCGACCGCGCCGGAGACACCGATGGTGTGCAAGGCGGCGTCGAGAACGGCCGGGTGGATGCCGTAACGGTCCACATCGGACACCGTGGCGGGCAGCTGGATCTCCGCGAACGCTTCCCCATCGCCCTTCCACGCAGCGACGAGACCGCGGAACGCCGGACCGTACGCGAGACCGTCGGCAGCCAGTTCCTCATAAGTGCCGTCGAGTTCCACCTGCTCGGCGGCGGGCGGCCAAACGGAGAGGTCGAACTTCTCCGCCTTGCCCGCTTTGGCCAGCCGGCCGGTGGCGTGCCGGGTCCACGGGACACCGTCCGCCGCGCCTTCCGGTCGCGAGTGGACAGTGAAGGTCCGGACGCCGTTTTCCGCGGCGTCGAGGGCGAACTGCACGCGCACGCCGGTCCGCTCCGGCACCACCAGCGGGTACTCCAGCGTCAGCTCGTCCAGTCTCGGGCATCCGGCCTCGTCGCCGGCGCGGATCGCCATTTCGACGAAACCGGTGCCGGGGAACAGGATCGAACCGCCGACGACGTGGTCGGCCAGCCACGGGTGCGTGCCGACGGACAGGCGTCCGGTGAACAGGAGGCCTTCCGCACCGGCCAGCTCCGTCGCGGTGCCGAGCAGCGGGTGGTCTTCCTGGCCCGGCGCGGCGGCGGTGCTCTCCAGCCAGTAGCGCTGGCGCTGGAACGGATACGTCGGCACCGGCACCGGGTGTGCGCCGGTCGGGGCGTAGATCGCCGCCCAGTCGACGTCGACACCGCTGACGTGCAGCTGCGCGACCCCGGTCAGTGCTGCGACCGCTTCGTCCTGCTCCTTGTGCAGCAGCGAGGCGAGCACGAGACCGTCCGGACGCTCGTCAAGGCAGGCGTCGGCCATCGCGGTGAGCGTGGTGTCCGGACCCAACTCCAGGAACCGGGTCACGCCGTCCGCTGCGGCCCGGGTGACCGCGTCGCGGAACTGCACGCCTGCGCGAACCTGGTTCACCCAGTACTCCGGCGAAGTCAGGTCGTCGGCGGGTTCGCCGGTGACCGTTGAGATGATCGGGATCCTCGGTTCCGCATAGGACAGTCCTTCCGCGACAGAGCGGAACTCGGCGAGCATCGGGTCCATCAGTCGCGAGTGGAAGGCATGCGAGACGCGGAGTTGCTTCGTGCGCTCGAACTTCGCCGCAACCTCGGCCACCGCTTCCGCAGCACCGGAGATGACGACCGCAGTCGGGCCGTTCACCGCAGCGATGTCCACAGTGTCCCCGGCGGCTTCCCGCACCGCTTCGGGAGTGCCGTCGATCGCCACCATCGCGCCGCCGGTCGGCAACGCTTGCATCAGCGCGCCGCGAGCGACGACGAGCTTTGCCGCGTCAGCCAGCGAGAACACGCCAGCGCAGTGCGCGGCGGCGAGTTCGCCGATAGAGTGCCCGGCCAGCAGGTCTGGCTTCACGCCCCAGGAGCGGACCGTGCGGAACAGCGCGACTTCCAGCGCGAACAGCGCCGGTTGCGTCCAGCGGGTCTCGTCCAGGCCGTCGCCGCTTTCGATCACTTCGCGCAGCGGACGGTCGAGGTGCTTGTCGAGTTCGGCGCACACCTCGTCGTAGGCCTCGGCGAACGCCGGGTACCGCGCGGCCAGCTGCGTGCCCATCTGTGCCCGCTGCGAGCCCTGACCCGCGAACAGGAACGCGGTGCGACCGCTGCCGGTGGCGATACCGCGGACGACGCCGCGCGCGTCTTCCTCGTCCACCAACGCCGCCAGTCCGCGCACGAACTGCGGTGAACGGCTGCCGATCAGCACTGCCCGGCGATCGAACGCGCTGCGAGCGGTCGCCAGCGAGAGACCGATGTCGGCGAGGCTTCCGTCCGGCTCCTCGTCCACATAGGACATCAGCTGCTCCGCCTTGGCGCGCAACGCAGCCGCTCCCCGGCCGGAGACCGGCCAGGCGACCGGGCCGTCGTACTCCGGGCCAGTCGAGGCGGTGACCTCGCGCCGGTCGCCTTCCTCCAGGATGACGTGCGCGTTCGTGCCGCTCACCCCGAAGGACGAAACACCGACGCGGCGGGTGTGGCCGTTCGGCAGCCACTTGACCGGCTCGGCGAGCACCCGCACCGCGCCCGTGGACCAGTCGATCTCGCGGGACGGCTTGCCCACGTGCAGCGTCGCCGGGAGTTCGCCGTGCCGCATCGCTTCGATCATCTTAATCACGCCTGCCGCGCCGGCGGCGGCCTGCGTGTGCCCGATGTTCGACTTCACCGAACCGATCCACAGCGGACGGTCCGCCGAGGTCTGCGTGCCGTACGTGGCAAGCAGTGCTTGGACTTCGATCGGGTCGCCGAGCTTCGTGCCGGTACCGTGCGCTTCGACGGCGTCCACATCGGACGGTTCCAGTCCGGCGTCGGCCAGCGCGGCGCGGATGACTCGTTGCTGCGCGGGACCGTTGGGCGCGGTCAGGCCGTTCGACGTGCCGTCCTGGTTCACCGCGCTGCCCTTGAGGATCGCGAGCACCGGGTGACCGTTGGCGCGGGCATCGGACAGGCGCTCCAGCACCAGCACGCCGACGCCTTCGGACCAGGTCGTGCCGTCGGCGTCGTCGGAGAACACCTTGCACCGGCCGTCGGCCGCGAGGCCCTGCTGACGGCTGAACTCCACAAAGGTCTCCGGCGTCGCCATCACCGTGACGCCGCCGGCGAGAGCGAGCGAGCAGTCGCCGCCGCGCAACGCCTGCGCCGCCATGTGCATCGCGACCAGCGACGACGAGCACGCGGTGTCGACGGAGACGGCCGGGCCCTCAAGGCCGAGAGTGTAGGAAACCCGGCCGGTGACGATCGAGCCAGCACTGTTCGCGCCGACGTAGTCGTGGTACTGGACCCCCGCGTACACGCCGGTCGGGCTGCCCTTGAGCGAGACCGGGTCGATCCCGGACCGCTCCAGCGCCTCCCAGGACGCTTCGAGCAGCAGCCGTTGCTGCGGGTCGATCATCGGCGCTTCCTTCGGCGAGACACCGAAGAACGTCGGGTCGAAATCGCCCGCGTCGTAGACGAATCCGCCACGCGCGACATAGGTGGTGCCGGGTCGGCGGCCGGTCGGGTCGAGCAGGCCGTCGATGTCCCAGCCGCGGTCGGCGGGGAAATCCCCGATCGCGTCGCGGCCTTCGGCGACCAGTTCCCACAGCTGTTCCGGCGAGGTGACACCGCCGGGCAGGCGGCAGGCCATGCCGACAATCGCGATCGGCTCTTCCGAATTGTCCTTAGTGGACACTGCGATGATCTCTGCCGAAGTGCCCGCCAACTCGTCGAGCAGGTGCGCGGCGAGCGCGGTCGGCGTCGGGTGGTCGAAGATCAGCGTCGCGGGGAGGCGCTGGCCGGTGGCCGCAGTGAGGCCGTTGCGGAGTTCGATCGCAGTCAGCGAATCGAAACCGAGCGACTGGAACTGTGCCGAGGGCTCGATCTCGTGCGCCGCGCGGTAGCCGAGCACGGTAGCCGCGTGGCTGCGCACCAGTTCCAGCACCGCGTCGCGGCGGTCTTCTTCCGGGAGCCCCAGCAGCCGCGCCGCGAACGAGTCCACAGAGGACTCGGCAGCGGCGGCGACCCGGCGCGAAGTGCGGCCGACGAGCTGCTCCAGCGTGCGCGGCAGCCGGTCGAGTTTGCGCAGTACCGGCAGGTCGAGCTTGGCCGGGACGGCGGTCGGCTTGCGGACGGCGATGGCGCGGTCGAACATCGCCAGACCCTCCGCAGTGGACAGTGGCACGATGCCGCTGGCCGCGAGCCGCTGCACTTCCTCTTCGGTGAGCGTGCCGCCCATGCCGCCGACCTCGCCCCACAGCCCCCAGTCCAGCGACAGACCGGGCAGGCCGTGCGCGACGCGGTGCGACGCGAGGGCATCCAGGTAGGCGTTGGCGGCCGCGTAGCTGCCCTGGCCAGGCGCGCCGAGCACACCGGAGACCGACGAGAACAGGACGAACGCCGACAGCGCGATGTCGCGGGTGAGTTCGTGCAGGTTCAGCGCGCCGTCGACCTTCGGCGCGAGCACCGCGTCGACCCGTTCCGGGGTGAGTGCGGTGACCACACCATCGTCGAGAACGCCAGCAGCGTGCACGACCGCGGTGAGCGGGTTTTCCTCGGGCAGCGATGCCAGCACGCCGGCCAGAGCCTCGCGGTCGGCGACGTCGCAGCGCTCCAGCCGGACGTCGACCTCGCTTTCGCGCAGCTCGGCGGCCAGCTGGTCGAGAGCCGGGGTGATCCGGCGGCTCAGCAGCAGCAACCGGCGGACGCCGTGCTCGGCGACCAAGTGCCGGGCGAGCTTCCCGCCCAGTGCGCCGGACGCGCCGGTGACCAGCACCGTGCCGTGCGGGCAGAAGTACGGCCGCTCCAGCTCCGGCGTCGTGCGGACCAGCCGGGGCACGAGGACGGTGCCGAGCCGGACCGCGGCCTGCGCCTCACCCGAGGCGAGGACCTGCGGCAACACTGCTTCCGGCGTGGTTTCGGCGTCGAGGTCGAGCAGGACGAAAGCGTCCGGATTCTCTTCCTGTGCGGAACGGACCAGGCCCCAGATCGCGGAGGCGGCGAGGTCGGTGACGTCTCCGGCGGCCGGGACCGCGCCGCGCGTGACCACGACGAGCCGGGCTTCCGGAGGGTGTTCCTCGGACAGCCACGACTGGAGGGCGGCGAGTACGCGGTGCGTCAGCTCGTGGGTCTCCGCCGCCGTGCCGGATTCGCCGACACACTCGAAGATCTGAACACCGGAAGTGTCCACAGTGGCTTCGACTTCCGCCGACCGCTGCCATTCGATCCGGTACAGCGGAGCGGCCTGCTCGGCGACCGGCGCGGAGAAGGCGCGGAACACCGTCTCGGCGACCGTCGCGACCGGAGCGCCGGTCGGGTCGGCGAGGGCGATCGTGAAACCGTCCTCTGTGGTCGGAGTGAATCGCACGCGCAGTGCGGACGCACCGGTGGCGTGCAGTTCGACTCCGGTCCAGCAGAACGGAACCCGGCCGACGCCGCCGTCCCCGCCACCGGCGACGCGCAGTGCGTGCGTGCACGCGTCGAGCGCGGCCGGGTGCAGGCCGAAGCGGTCGGCGTCGCTGTCCTCCGGCAACGCGACTTCCGCGAAGATCTCGCCGTCACGTTGCCAGACTGCTTGCAGGGAGCGGAAAAGCGGGCCATACGTCAGGCCAGTGTCGGCGAAGTCGTCGTACAGGCCATCGATGGCAACCGGCTCCGCACCGGCAGGCGGCCACTCGGTCAGTTCGGTACCGCCGTGAGCCGACTGCGGGGCGACGCTGCCGCTCGCGTGCAGGGTCCAGTCCGCGTCCTCGTCCTCGGGTCGCGAGTGGACAGTCACGGTACGGAGGTCGCGCTCTCCCGCCGCGCCGACGGTGACCTGGACCTGGATGCCGCCGCGGGCGGGCAGGACGAGCGGGCTGCCCAGGGTCAGTTCCTCGATCCGGCCAGAGCCGACCTGGTCTCCGGCGCGAACAACCAACTCCAGGAACGCCGTGCCGGGTACGGTGACCGCGTCGCCGAGCTGGTGTTCGGCCAGCCACGGGTGCGTTTCGACGGACAGCCGGCCGGTGAGCACGACACCGTCGGTGTCGGCGAGTGCGACGGCCGCGCCGAGCAGCGGGTGCCCAGCGGACGTCAGCCCGGCAGCGGTGACCTCGTCGCGGTTGGCGCGCGCGTCGAGCCAGTAACGCTTGCGCTGGAAGGCGTACGGCGGCAGGTCGACGCGCTGGGCGCCACGGTCGGCGAAGACCGCGGCCCAGTCCGGGGTCAGGCCGCTGACGAACAGCTCGGCCAACGCGGTGAGCGCGGCTGCCGGTTCTTCGCGGTCCTTGCGGAGCACCGGAACCACCAGCGCGTCGGATGTCTGGCGGACCAGCGCGGAGAGCACGCCGTCCGGACCGACCTCGACGAAGCGCCCGACACCTTGTGCGGCAAGGGTTCCGACGCCGTCGTGGAAGCGGACGGCAGCGCGAACCTGACGCACCCAGTAGTCCGGAGTGGACATGTCGGCATCCGGACCGACCGTGGAAACCAGTGGGATTTCCGGCTGGTGGTAAGTCAAGCCGCGGGCCACCGTCGCGAACTCGGCGATCATTGGCTCCATCAGCGGCGAGTGGAACGCGTGCGACACCTTGAGCTTCGAAGACTTCCGACCCGCAAACTCCGCCACCACAGCAGCGACGGCCTCTTCGGTACCGGAAAGCACAACAGAGTCCGGACCGTTGATCGCGGCGATGCTGACCTCGTCGGTCAGATGCGGCGTGACCTCGTCTTCGGTCGCCTGCAAGGCCACCATCGCACCGCCCGCCGGGAGTGCCTGCATCAGGCTCGCCCGAGCAGCCACCAAAGCTGCGGCGTCGGCCAGCGAGAAGATCCCGGCGACATGTGCGGCGGCGAGTTCACCGATCGAGTGGCCGAGCAGAAAGTCCGGTTTGATCCCCCACGACGCGAGCAGCCGGAACAGCGCCACCTCGATCGCGAAAAGGGCGGGCTGGGTGTAGCCGGTCTGGTTGATCAGCCGCGGTTTCTCGAACAGGACTGTCTTGAGTGGACGGTCGAGATGCTGGTCCAGTTCAGCGCAGACCTCGTCCAGCGCCGCGCGGAAGACCGGGAACGCGGCGGCCAGCGAGGCCCCCATCCCAGCCCGCTGCGCGCCCTGACCGGAGAACAGGAACGCGGTCAGTCCTTCCACCTGCGTGCCGGTGATGACGTCCGGAGCAGCGACGCCGTCCGCGAGCGCGGCGATGGCCTGCTTAGGGTCCTCGGCCAGCACGACCGCGCGGTGCGACAGCGGCGACCGTGAAGTGGCGAGCGAAAAGCCCAGGTCAAGCGGGGTCGCGGCGGACGAGGCCAGCTGCGCGGCCTGAGCCCGCAGTGCCGCACTGCCGTGGCCAGCCAGCGGCAGCGGAACCGCGACGCCCTCCGGCCAGCTCGGGGTCACCGGCGAAGCGGCCTCGACCGCGGGCGCCTCCTCCAAGATGACGTGCGCGTTGGTGCCGCTGACGCCGAACGACGAAACACCCGCGCGCCGCGGCCGCTCCCCCGCCGCCCACGGACGCTCGGTGCGAAGCAGCTCCACCGCACCAGAAGTCCAATCGACCTCTGTGGACGGTTCGGTGACGTGCAGCGTGCGAGGCAGCAGACCGTGCCGCATCGCCTGCACCATCTTGATCACGCCGCTGACGCCTGCCGCCGCCTGGGCGTGGCCGATGTTCGATTTGATCGAACCCAGCCACAGCGGCTCGGACCGGTCTTGACCATACGTGGCCAGGAGTGCTTGCGCTTCAATGGGATCGCCCAGCGTGGTGCCGGTGCCGTGGCCTTCGACAGCGTCCACATCGGACGCGGAAAGCCGGGCGTTGGCCAACGCCTGCCGGATCACCCGCTGCTGCGAGGGACCGTTCGGCGCGGTGAGGCCGTTGGACGCACCGTCGGAGTTGACTGCCGAGCCGCGCACGACCGCGAGCACCGGGTGTCCGTTGCGCCGGGCGTCGGAAAGCCGTTCCAGCAGCAGGGTTCCCGCGCCCTCGGCCCAGCCGGTGCCGTCCGCGCTGTCGGAGAACGCCTTGCAGCGACCGTCGGGAGCCAAGCCGCGCTGACGGCTGAACGCGAGGAACGGACCGGGCCGCGACATCACCATGACGCCGCCCGCCAACGCGAGCGAGCAGTCCCGCTGGCGCAACGACTGCACGGCCAAGTGCAACGCGACCAGCGAGGACGAGCACGCGGAGTCGATCGTGACGGCCGGGCCTTCCAAACCAAGCGCGTAGGCGATCCGGCCGGAGATGACCGAGGCGGCGTTGCCCGTGCTCAGGTAGTCCTCGACCTCGCCCGCGAGCACCGACGGCGGGAGCTCGTCGTAGTAGTCCTGCCCGCCGCTGCCGACGAACACGCCGACCTGCTGTTTCGCCAGCGAGTGCGGCGCGATGCCGGCCCGTTCGAAGGTCTCCCACGCCAGCTCCAGCACGAGCCGCTGCTGCGGGTCCATCGCCAGCGCCTCGCGCGGCGAGATGCCGAAGAACGGCGCGTCGAACTCGCCCGCTTCGTGCACGAACCCGCCCTCGGAGACGTAGCTCGTGCCGGGGCTGTCCGGGTCGGCGTCGAACAGCCGGTCCAGCGCCCAGCCGCGGTCGGCGGGGAACTCCCCGATCGCGTCGCGGCCCTGGGCGACCAGCTCCCACAGGTCGTCGGCGGACCCGACGCCGCCGGGATAGCGGCAGCCCATCGCCACGATCGCGATCGGCTCGGATTCGGCGGCCTCGACCGCGCGCAGCCGCGCCCGCGTCTCCTGCAGGTTGGCGGTGACCCGCTTCAGGTAGTCGACCAGCTTGGTTTCGTCGGTCCTGGCTTCGTCAGACATCTGGAGAACCTCTTGTCGCAGAATCAAGGGCGGGTGGTCAGGCGCCGAGCTCGTCGTCGATGAGGGCGAACAGTTCGTCGGTGGTGGCCGCTTCGAGCGCTTCGGAGCCGGATTGGCCGCCCGACAGCGTCTGGTGCAGCGCGGCGACGACCGCCTGCAGCCGGGGCAGGATGCGGGACCGGTCGATCTCCGCGGCGTCGAGCGCGGCGGCCGCCGCTTCGAGCCGGTCGAGCCCGGCCTCGAGCGGGACCTCCGTCTCGCCCGCGCACAGCTGGCTCCACAGGTGCTCGGCCAGCGCCTGCGGGTTGACGTGGTCGAACGCGACCGTGGCGGGCAGCTTCAAGCCGGTGCCGGCGCCGAGCCGGTTGCGCAGGTCGACCGCGGTCACCGAATCGAAGCCGAGTTCCTTGAACGCCCGCGCGGGTTCCACCGCGCCGCCGTCGTCGTATCCGGCGACCGCGGCGACCTCGCCGCGCACCAGGTCGAGCACGGTCCGACGCTGTTCGGCCGGGCTCAGCGAGGCCAGCCGGGTCGCGAGGTCGCCGCCACCCGCCGGTTCGGCGTCGGCCTGGTCGGCCGCGGCCTCGGGGATGCCGCGCAGCAGCGGGCGGGGCCGGGCGAGCTGGTAGACCGGCGCGAACGCGGCCCAGTCGATGTCCGCCACGACCAGCTGGGACTCGTCGTGGTCGAGTGCCTGGCCGAGCGCTTCGACGGCCAGCCGCGGGTCCATCTCGGCCAAGCCCATGCGGCGCAACAGATCGCTCGCGTCCGCGTCGACCATGCCGCCACCGCCCCAGGAACCCCAGGCCACCGCGGTCGCGGTACGCCCGGCCGCGCGACGGCGCCGGGCGAGCGCGTCGAGGTAGGCGTTGCCAGCGGCGTAGGCGGGCTGGCCGGAGGTGCCCCAGACCGCGGCACCGGAGGACATCAGGACGAAGGCGTCGAGTTCGGTGTCGCCGAGCAGCCGGTCGAGCAGCGCGGCACCGGTGACCTTCGCCCGGATCGCCGCGGTGAACTCCTCCGGCGTGACGTCGGCCAGCGCGGGCTCGCGGGTCAGCACCCCGGCGGCGTGCACCACCGCGGTGGGCGGGTGCTCGGCGAGAACCTTGGCCAGCGCCGTCTCGTCGGCAACGTCGCAGGCCACGACGGTGACGCGGGTTCCGGACAGCTCTTCCACCAGCTCGCGCGCGCCCTCGGCTTCGAGGCCGCGACGGCTGGTCAGCACCAGGTGTTCCGCGCCTCGGCCGGCGAGCCAGCGGGCGACGTGTCCGCCGACCGCACCGGTGCCTCCGGTGATGAGCACGGTGCCGCGCGGCTGCCACGGCTCGGCCACGTCCCCACTCAGCGGCGCGTGCACCATCCGCTTGGCGAACACTCCGGAGGGCCGGATCGCGACCTGATCCTCGTCGTTGATGCCGGACACGACGGCCGCGAGTTTCGCCGCGTCAGTTGCTTCGGTGACGTCCACCAGACCGCCCCAGCTGCCAGGCTGGTCCAAGGCGACCACGGTGCCGAGACCCCACACCGACGCGGCCTCGGGGTCGGCGTCGGAGAAGGCGTCGACCGCCACTGCGCCTCGGGTGACGACCCATGCCGGCGCGTCGATCTCGTTGTCCCGCAAGGCTTGCAGCAGGGCAATCGTGCTCAGAGTCGGGTTCTCGTCGAAGGCGAGCAGCGACAGAATGCCGTCGAACGGGCGGACTGCGGTTGCTTCGCCGAGCAGTTCGGCCAATGCCTTGCGGTCGTAGTCGGCGGCGACCAGGCGGACGACGTCGCCCTGTTCGGCCAGTGCGTCCGCAAGGTCGGCTGCTTCGGAAACCGCGGCGGGGACGACGACCAGCCAGCTGCCGGTCAGTCCGCTGGTCACGCCGGACAGCGGCGACCAGGACACGCGGTACCGCCAGGAGTCCACCGTGGACAGTTCGGTGCGGCGGCCGTGCCAGGCGGCCAGTGCCGGGACGACCTCGGCGAGCGGGGCGGTCCCGACCCCGAGCCGCGCGGCGAGCGCGTCGACGTCGCCGCCGGTCACGTCCTGCCAGAACTCCTGGTCGGCGGCGGGGACAGCCTCCTGCGCGGGCATGGCTTCCTCTTCCAGCCAGAAACGCTTGTGCTGGAACGGGTAGGTCGGCAGGTCGATGATCCGACCACCGGGAACCAGGGAAAGCCAGTCGACCGAACCGCCGCGGACCGAGTACTCCGCCATCGAGGTCGCGAACCGGGTCAGGTCGCCCTCGTCGCGGCGCAGGGTGCCGACGACCGATCCCGGGTGCCCGGTTTCGTCCAGCGTCTCCTGGATGCTCATCGCCAGCACCGGATGCGGGCTGATCTCGATGAACCGGGTGTAACCGGCTTCGGCGAGCTGCGCGACGACCGGGGCGAAGCGGACCGTGCGCCGCAGGTTCGCGAACCAATACGCGGCGTCCACAGTGGACTCTTCGACCGCGTCCAGAGTGACCGTGGAGGTCATTGCCACGTCCCCGCGGCGAGGTTCGATCGGGCCGAGGTCGGCGAGCAGCCGGTCCGAGAGATGCTCGACGTGCGCGGAGTGCGACGCGTAGTCCACCGGGACCAGTTTCGCGCGGAAGCCCTCGGCCACCAGCTGGTCGCGCAGCTCTTCCAAGGCTTCGGTGTCGCCGGACAGCACGGCGGACGTCGCGCCATTGTCTGCCGCGACCGAGATCCGGCCGTCCCACGCGCCAAGCCGCTCTTCCAGCTCGGTCGCCGGAAGACCTGCGGCGAGCATGCCACCACCGCGTCCGCCGAGCACGTCACCGATCGCTTTGCTCCTCAGAGCGACCACTAGCGCACCGTCCTCAAGCGACAGTGCACCTGAGACAGTCGCCGCGGCGATCTCGCCCTGGGAATGGCCGATCACCATGTCCGGCTCGACGCCGTGCGCACGCCACAGCGCAGCCAGCGAAACCATGACCGCCCACAGCATCGGTTGCACCACATCGACCCGGTCGGCGGGCGGAGTACCCGGCTCGCCGCGAAGGACTTCGATGACCGACCAGTCAGTGAACTTCCGCAGCGCGGTGTCGCATTCGGACATCCGGGCAGCGAAAGCGGGCGACTGCTCGATGAGGTCGAGTGCCATGCCAGTCCACTGTGAACCCTGGCCGGGAAAGACGAAGACGGTCCGGCCGCGCACATCCGCAGTCCCAGTGATGACATCCGGACGGGAAACGCCAGAAGCCAACGCGCGCAACGCTTCCCCGGCCTGCTCGCGGTCCTGCGCCACGACCACCGCGCGGTGGTCCAGCGGTGCGCGACCGGCGACGAGAGTGTGCACGACGTCGGCGAGGTCACTGTCCACTTGCGCCAGTTGCGCGGCGGATTCAGCCAGCGCGGCAGGCGTCTTCGCCGACAGCGCGAGCGGGTACACCGGAGCCGAAGCGGCCTCGGCGACCTCCGCGGCCGGGGCTTGCTCCAGGATCACGTGCGCGTTCGTCCCGCTCACACCGAACGACGACACCGCCGCCCGCCGCGGCCGGTTGACCTCGGGCCACGCCCGCGGTTCGGTCAACAGCTCGACCGCACCGGACGTCCAGTCGACATGCTTCGACGGCGTCCCGACGTGCAGTGTCTTCGGCAGCCGCGAGTGCTGCAACGCCTGCACCATCTTGATCACGCCCGCGACCCCGGCGGCGGCCTGCGGGTGTCCCATGTTCGATTTGATCGATCCGAGCAGCAACGGTGCGCCACTGCTGCGCTGACCGTACGTTTCCAGCAGAGATTGGGCTTCGATCGGGTCGCCCAGCGCGGTTCCGGTGCCGTGCGCCTCGACAGCGTCCACATCGGACAGCGACAGCCCAGCGTCAGCGAGCGCGGCCTCGATCACGCGGACCTGCGACGGGCCGTTTGGGGCGGAGAAACCGTTGCTGGCCCCGTCCTGGTTGACCGCCGAACCGCGCAGCAAGGCGAGCACGCGATGGCCGTTGCGCTGTGCGTCGGAAAGCCGCTCCAGGACCAGCACACCGACGCCTTCGGCCCACGAGGTGCCGTCCGCGTCATCGGAGAACGACTTGCTCCGGCCGTCCGCCGCGAGTCCGCGACGGCTGCAGAAGTCCACGAACATCTCCGGCGTGCCCATCACCGCGACGCCGCTCGCCAACGCGAGCGTGCAGTCGCCGCGACGCAGCCCTTGCGCGGCCATGTGCAGCGCGACCAGCGAAGACGAACACGCGGTGTCCACCGACACCGACGGTCCTTCGAGGCCGAGAGTGTAGGAAACCTGGCCGGACACCAGGCTGCCGTCCGGGCTGCCGCCGCTGTAGTCGTGGTACATCACTCCGGCGTAGACGCCGGTCGAGCTGCCCTTGAGCCCGTGCGGATCGAGCCCGGCGCGCTCGAACGCCTCCCACGACGCTTCGAGCAGGATCCGCTGCTGCGGGTCGGCGCGGCGGGCGTCGCGCGGGCTGATGCCGAAGAACTCGGCGTCGAAATCCGCTGCGTTGTACAGGAAACCGCCGTGCCGGGTGTAGGTCTTGCCGGGCCGCTCGGGCGTCGGGTCGTAGACGCCCTCGATGTCCCAGCCGCGGTCGGCCGGGAACTCCCCGATCGCGTCGCGGCCCTCGTCGACGAGGTCCCACAGGTCGTCCGGCGTGCGGACGCCCCCGGGGTAGCGGCAGCTCATGCCGATGATCGCGATCGGCTCGGTGTCGCGGGCCTCCAGCTCGTGCAGCCGGCGGCGGGCCTGTTTCAGATCGGCCGTCGCACGCTTGAGGTAGTCGCGGAGCTTGTCCTCGTTGCTCATGGTCTGCCCGTTCATGAGATGCCCAATTCGTCGTCCAGGACGGCAAACAGCTCGTCGTCGGTGGCCTCGTCCAGATCGGCTTCGGCGGCGGCCCCGGCGTGCGCGTCGGTCCACTTGCGCACCAGCGCGTCCAGCCGGGCGGTGACCTTCGCGGTCGACCCGTTCAGCGTTCCGGCCGCGCCGCCGAGAAGGGTTTCCAGCCGGTCGATCTCGTTCAGCAGCGGTTCGGCCGGACCGCGGCCCGCGCCGAGCAGTTCGTGCAGCCGCCTCGCCAGCGCGGCCGGGGTCGGATGGTCGAACACGATGGTCGCGGTCAGCTTGAGCCCGGTCCGCGCGCCGAGCTGGTTGCGCAGTTCGACGGAGGTGAGCGAGTCGAAGCCCATCTCCTGGAACGCGCGCTCCGGCTCGACCGCCGCGGCGTTCGCGAAGCCGAGAATCGCCGCGACCTGCTCCGACACCAGGCCGAGCAGGTATTCCTCGCGTTCGGCCTCGGGCACCGTCGCCAGCCGGGGCGCGGCGGCCGGAGCCTTCTTGGCCGGACGGCGCACCATCTTGCGGAGGACGGGCGGCAGGTCGTCGGTCCGGGCGCGCAGCGCGGCCTGGTCCAGACGGACCGGGGCGAGCACGGGTTCGGCCGACGCGAGGCACGCGTCCAAGAGCGCGAGTGCTTCGGCGGTCGCCATCGGCGGTGTGCCGAGCCGACGGAGCCGGCGGAAGTCCGCTTCGGACAGTTCGCCCGCCATGCCGCCGTCCTCGGACCACGCGCCCCAGCACAGCGAAGTCGCGGGAAGTCCTTGCGCCCGGCGGTGTTCGGCGAGTTCGTCGAGGAAGGCGTTGGCCGCGGCGTATCCGGCTTGCCCGGCCGCGAGGACCGTGCTCGCGGCCGACGAGAACAGGACGAACGCGTCGAGGTCACTCGTTAGCTCGTGCAGGTTCCAGGCTCCATCGACCTTCGGCGCGAAGACGCGGGCGGTCTCTTCCTCGGTGAGCGTTTCGACGCGCCCGGCCGAGGGCACGCCCGCCGCGTGGATGACCGCGGAGAGCGGGCCAACCGTGGCGAGCAGGTTCCGCACGGACTCCGCGTCGGTGACGTCGCAGCTTTCGACTGCGACCGTCGCGCCGAGAGACGTCAGCTCGGCGCGCAGCTCGGCAGCACCGGGTGCGGCCGCGCCGCGACGGCTGGTCAGGACTAAGTCCCGCACGCCGTGGTTGGTCACCAGGTGCCGGGCCACGACCGCGCCGAGCCCGCCGGTACCGCCGGTGACCAGCACCTTGGCCCAGGTGGGTTCGCCCGGTTCCGCGACAACGGCGGCGAACCTCGGGGCGAAGACCTGGCCGTCGCGGACCGCGGTCTCCGGCTCGCCAGTGGCCAGTGCTGCCTCGGGATCGCCGTCGACCAGCGCGAACCGGCCGGGGTGCTCCGCCGCAGCCGCGCGGACCAGACCCCAAGCCGGGGCCAATGCCGGGTCGACGTCCTCGCCGTTCACGGACACCGCGCCGCGGGTGACCACCGCGAGGCGACCGTCTCCGTCGAGGGTTTCCTGGATCGCGGCGAGCACCTGAGCGGCGACCGCACGCGCGGCTTCCGGCACGCGACGCTCCGGCGTGGAGACTTCGAGGATGCGGTAGTCGTGCTGCTCTCCGATGTCGGAGACCGGCTCCCAACTGGTGCGGTACAGCGTGTCTTGTGCCGGGGCCAGTTTGAGCGCCCGCGCAGCGAGTGCCTCGACGGTGAGCACCGGGCCGCCGGTGGCGTCGGCGATCTGCAGGGTGATCGCGTCGGTGCCCGCCGGGGCTACCCGGACTCGCAGCGACGACGCACCCGAGGCGTGCACGGTAGTGCCGCTGAACGAGAACGGCAGCATCGGTTCGGCGCCGCCTTCGGGAGCCGGGCCGAGAAGCTGTGCGTGCATGGCGGCGTCCAGCAGAGCGGGGTGGATGCCGTAGTCGCGGGCTTCGGCACCGTCGGGAAGCGTGACTTCCGCGTAGATGACGTCGCCGTCCTGCCACATCGCGTGCAAGCCCTGGAAGGCCGGGCCGTAGTCGTAGCCCAAGGCGGCTAGGGTCGCGTACGGGTCGTCCAGCTCGACCTGGATAGCTCTGGCGGGCGGCCACTCGGTGAGCTCGAAGGACGGCGGTTCCGCTGTCGGGGCAACGAAACCGCTCGCGTGCCGGGTCCAGGCCTCGGCGCTGTCCTGTCGCGAGTGGACGGTGACCGCGCGGCGGCCGTTCTCGTCCGGAGCCTCGACGGAGACCTGGATCGCCGCGCTTTCGGTGAGGGTGAGCGGTGCTTCGAGGGTGAGTTCCTCGACGTGCGCGCACCCGGCCTCGGCGGCGGCGCGGTGCACCAGCTCGACAAACGCCGTGCCGGGCACGAGAACCGTACCGAGGACGACGTGGTCGGCGACCCAGCCGACGCTGGTGGTCGACAAGCGGCCGGTGAGCACCACGGCGTCGGTTTCCGGCAGATGGACGACGGAACTCAGCATCGGGTGCTCGGCGGGCCGCTGGCCGTGCTCGGCCGCATCACCGCTGGCCGTGTCGGCGGGAAGCCAGTAACGGGTGCGGCGGAAGGCGTAAGTCGGCAGTTCGACGCGGCGCGCGCCCGGATAGAACGCGGCCCAGTCGACCGGAACGCCGCGAGCGTGCAGGGTCGCGAAGGCGGTGACGGCCGTGACCGCTTCGTCCCGGTCCTTGCGCAGGGCTGGGACGAACGCGAGCGTGTCGTCGTCGAATCCGTTCTGGGCAGCGGCGGTGAGCACCGCGGACGGTCCAATCTCGACAAACGTCCGGACACCCTCGTCCACCAACGTCTGGACTCCGGCGTGGAACCGGACCGCGGCGCGAACCTGACGCACCCAGTAGTCCGGAGTGGACAGATCCTCGCCGACTCCGACCGTCGAGACGATCGGGATCCGCGGCTTCGCGTAAGTGAGTTTCTCCGCCACTACGGCGAATTCGGCGAGCATCGGCTCCATCAGCGGCGAGTGGAAGGCGTGCGACACCTTGAGCTTCGAAGACTTCCGACCCGCGAACTCCGCCACCACAGCAGCAACGGCCTCTTCGGCACCGGAAAGCACCACCGAGTCCGGACCGTTGATCGCAGCGATACTGACCTCAGCGGTCAAATGCGGTGTGACCTCGTCTTCGGTCGCCTGCAAAGCCACCATCGCACCACCGGACGGGAGCGCCTGCATCAGGCTCGCCCGGGCGCCGACCAACGCGGCCGCGTCCGGGAGCGAGAGAACCCCGGCGACGTGCGCGGCGGCCAGTTCGCCGATCGAATGGCCGAGCAGGAAGTCCGGTTTGATCCCCCACGACTCCAGCAGCCGGAACAACGCCACCTCGACCGCGAACAACGCGGGCTGGGTGAAGCCAGTGCGCTCCAGCTCGGCGGCATCGTCGAGAACAGTCTTAAGTGGACGGTCCAGGTGCGGGTCGAGTTCGGCGCACACAGCGTCGAAAGCCTCCGCGAACACCGGGTACTTCGCGGCCAGCTCGGTGCCCATCCCGGCGCGCTGCGCGCCCTGGCCGGTGAAGAGGAACGCCAGCCGGCCGTTGGTGCGGCGGCCTCGTACTTCGCGCAGCTCTTCTCGGGTGGCACCGACGAGCACCGCGCGATGGTCGAGAGCGGACCTGGTGGTGGCCAAAGAGTAACCGATATCGGTCGGCGAGCCTTCGACGTTCGAGAGCTGGTTCAGCTGAGCATCGAGCGTGTCCGCAGTGTCCGCGGAGACTGGCCAGGCGAGCACCGGCACCTCGGCCGGGGCAGCGGTTTCCTCGACCGGCTCGGCCTGCTCGACGATCACGTGCGCGTTAGTGCCGCTGATCCCGAACGACGACACCGCGGCGCGACGGGCGCGTCCGGTCTCCGGCCACGGGCGTGCCTCGGTCAGCAGCTCGACGTCGCCAGCCGACCAGTCCACATGCGGCGAGGGTGCGTCGACGTGCAGCGTCTTCGGCAGTACGCCGTGCCGGATCGCCTCCACGACCTTGATCACGCCGCCGACCCCGGCCGCGGCCTGGGTGTGGCCGATGTTCGACTTGAGCGACCCCAGCCACAGCGGCTCGGAACGGTCCTGGCCGTAAGTCGCGAGCAGCGCTTGCGCCTCGATCGGGTCGCCGAGCTTCGTGCCGGTGCCATGGCCTTCGACGAGATCGACGTCCGCTGTGGACAGTCCGGCCGATTCGAGCGCTTGGCGGATCACGCGCTGCTGCGCGGGTCCATTGGGGACAGTCAGACCGCTCGACGCGCCATCGGAGTTCACCGCGGAGCCGCGGATCACGGCGAGCACCGGGTGCCCGTTGCGGCGGGCTTCGGAAAGCCGTTCGACCACGAGGACACCCGCGCCCTCGCCCCAGCCGGTGCCGTCGGCCGCGGCGGCGAACGCCTTGCACCGGCCGTCGTCGGAAAGCCCGCGCTGCTCGGAGAAGTACACGAAAGTTTCCGGGGTCGCCATCACCGTGACGCCGCCAACCAGCGCCAGCGAACAGTCGCCGCGACGGAGTGCCTGCGCGGCCCAGTGGAGCGCGACGAGCGACGACGAGCACGCGGTGTCCACGCTCACCGCCGGCCCTTCGAGACCGAGCGCGTAAGCGACCCGGCCCGAGACGACGCTGCCAGCGGCCGCGTGTCCGGCGTAATCGTGGTACATGACGCCGGTGAACACCCCGGTTTCGCTGCCGCGCAACGTCTCCGGCACGATCCCGGCGCGTTCCAGCGCGGTCCACGAGGTTTCCAGCAGGATCCGCTGCTGCGCGTCCATGGCGAGCGCCTCGCGCGGCGAGATGCCGAAGAACTCCGGGTCGAATTCCGCCGCGTCGTAAAGGAAACCGGCCTCGCGCGTGTTCGTGGTGCCGGGCCGTTCCCCGGTGGGGTCGTACAGCGTGTCCAGCGGCCAGCCGCGGTCCTCCGGGAAGCCGCCGATCGCGTCGGTTCCGGTGGCGACGAGGTTCCACAAATCCTCGGGCGACCGGACGCCGCCCGGGTACCGGCAGGCCATGCCGACGATCGCGATCGGCTCACCGTCGCGCTCGCGCGTTTCCTGCAGTGCCCGCTTCGCCTCGCGAAGATCGGTCGTCGCGCGTTTGAGGTAGGCGAGCAGTTTGCGCTCGTTCTCGCCGCCGGACTGGAAGTCGCTACTCACGCCAATCGCCCCGCCTAACCGCGAAAAAGGGTGGAAAGTGCCACGTCGGGAACGCTACCGACGGCGCTGGCGTGCCCCCACCCCTAGCGGCCCCACATTCAGCTGGCCAGCGCGGCGGCGACCACGCGAGGGGCCGGCGACGCGGCCACCTCCGCACACAACGCGTCCGCTCCGGCGCGCAGCGTTTCGTCCAGCAGGCGGGAAATCCCTTCCGCCGCACCGGAAAGCCCAGCACCCGCCACGGCAACGCGAGTGCCGAACGCGGACTCGGCCAAGGCCAGCTGCGGAAGTCCATACGCCACCGCGGCAAGCGCTAATGCCTCGTCACCGTCATGCACCACCGCCGCGCATGTTGGCAGCACAGCGGCCGGTGGCGCGGTGTCGACGAGTTTCACCTTCTGCGGCAAGGCAAGTCCGGCGGGCACCTCCGCCGCGCATACCAGCTCGATGTCCACATCGGACACTGAGCGGAAGACCGGCTCGTACCAAGCCGGGTCGTTCAGCGACAGGAGAAGGCGAGGACGGCGTGCCTTGCGCCGCAGCCAATTCGGCACCTCCACCGGACCGAAGTACGGCACGTGCCGCAGCGGCTGCCCCGGAGAGTCACGCAGCGAAGGCGGAACGACGTCGAGCGTGTGGTCCGCAGTGTCGTCCGGTTCGTCATGCGGTCCGAGCACCCGTACCGCCTTCGCGTCGACCGCTCGGGCCGCGGCGATTCCGGCGGGCGCGTTCGACACCACCACGGAGGGCCTCCACAGTCGCGCGAACTCGATCAGCGCGGTGGATTCGGTCAGCTCCGCGTCGCCGTCCTCCAGCTCGGCCGCGACGCAGCCGGTGCGGAGGATGTCCTCGACGAACGCGGGCCGTCCGGCGATTTTCACGTCGTGCCCGGCGGTCCGCAGCGCCCAGGCCAGCGGCACCAGGGTGTGCAGACGGGCCGTTTCCGACGGCGCGGCCAGGAGTACACGCATGGGGATCACTCCAGATACGACGAAAACCGGGCCGGCCCGGTGCGGACAGTCCTGACGAGACTATCCACCCCGGGCCGGCCCGGCGTACCCCTAGAAACCGTTACTGGCCGGGCATTTTCACCGCTTCGATGGCGTTGCGGCGCATCGCCAGCCGGGCCGAGAGCGCGGTCGCCGGCCACACGATCAGGAAGATCGCGAGCACCACGGCGAGGAACACCCAGATCGGGCCGGACGGGATGATCTCGCCGGTGGTCAGCGCCATCGGCAGCACGGTGAACAGCGAGATCACGATGCCGAGCACGAGGCCGGTCACCGCCACGATCCCGCCTTCCACGAACAGCATCCGCCGCACCTGCCCGCGATCCGCGCCGGCGAGCCGCTGCGCGCCGAACTCGCGACGGCGGGCCAGCACGGCCACCGAAAGCGTGTTCACCGCGGCGATCGCGGCATACGCGATGGCGAGCACGGCCAGCAGGTAGTTGATCAGCGCCTCGACGTCCGCGCTGGCCTGGAAACTCTCGGTGAGCGCACTGTCGTCGCCGACCGTGACCCCCGGCCACTCCTTCGCCCGGTCGGACAGCGCCGACACGATCGCGCTGGCGTCGCCGCCCCGCACGAGCACCTGCGACGCGAGGCCACTGGTAGTGTGCGCGGCCAGCAGGTCCGCGGGCAGCACCATGCTCGCGTAACTGGACGGGCTGTCCAGCAGCGCGACCACGGTCACCGGGACCTGCGCCCCGTCGCCGAGCCGCATTTTGATCTTGGCCCCGACCTTGATGTCCAGACTGTCGGCGACCGACGCGGGCAATGCCACGGAATTCCCGCTCAGCGCGGTGAGCGAGCCTTCGGTGACCTCGGTGGCGAGCACCGTGCCGCCCTGGTCCTGCGCGGCGACGCCCAGCAGCCGCAACGGGTCGCTTCCGTTGCCATCATAGGGTTCCTCGATCCAGCCGGAGCTGGTGAGCAGCGGCGACGAGGTCGAAACCCCTGGCGTGCTGCGGATCTGCGCGAGCTGGTCCGGCGAGAACCCGCCGGCGGTCGACGTGACCACCGCGTCCGCCGTCAACTGCCCGGCGTACGCGGCGATCTGCGCTTTCTGCGCGGTCGTCTCGGAATACACGTTGCCGAGCGCGACCGCGCTGGCGAGCGTGATCGGCGTGAGCACCGCGGCGAACGCGACGGCCCGCGCCCGGGTGTTGATGACCGCGAGCGTGGCGTCGCGGCCGGCGACCCGGCGCACGAACGGACCGAACCGGTCCACCACCCAGGCGATGATCTCCGGACCGAGCAACGCGACCGCGATCGCGCCGGTCAGCACTGCCGGACCGCCGATCGCCGCCGCGGTGTCGGCGGGCATGAAAATGGTGGTCGCGGCGAGCAGTACGGTGGCCGCCCCGCAGATCAGCGCGCCCGTGCGGCGCAACGCGTTCACCTTCACCCCCGGGATCGCCGCTTCGGCCAGCGCCTGGATGGGCCGGGCCCGGGCGGCGGCCAGCGCGGCGAACCACGCGGCCCCGAAGGTGATGGCGAGCGTGGCGACGATCCCGGCCGCGAACGCGATGATGTCCTGGGTGAAGGCGAGTTCGTCCGGCACGATGCCGAGCGAGCCGCTGGTGGCGAAGATCCAGTTCCCGAGCAGGCTGCCCAGGAACGCCCCGCACACCGCGGCGATCCCGCCGACCGCCATCGTCTCCATGACGACCATGCGGTGCACCTGTTTCGGCGTCGCCCCGGTCGCCCGCAGCAGCGCGAGTTCCTGCTGCCGCTGCCGGACGGTGAGGCTGATCGTCGCGGAGACCACGAGCGCCATCACGACCAGCACCATGCCGCCGAACACCGCGGCGAGCAGGATCAGCGGCAGCTGGCTTCCGCTCACGCCAAGGAATTCGGCCGAACCGCGATCGTCGCCGGTCAGCACGGTAAGCGAGGGGACCTGCGCGGAGATCTTTCCGGCCAGATCTGCCGCATCAACTCCGTCGGCGGGAAAAACGCCGACGAGCCCTACTGTGCCGGGATGCGGGTTGAACCGCTGCGCGTCCGCCACCGAGAAGAAGAACGCGGGCGCGCGCACGGTCTGCGAAGGCTCTGCGACGCCGGAAACCTGGAACGACTGCCGCTGCCCGTTCACCGCCAGGTCGACGGCCGAACCCGCGTGCACTCCGGCAGCGGAAGCGGTGGTCGCGTCGAGCACGACCTGTCCCGGCGTGTTCGGAGCCGCGCCCTCGGTGAGCTTGTAACCGCCAAGGGAAGCCGAATCCCAGCCGTGTCCAGAAAGGACAGACGCGCCCGACTCGGCGGGCGCACCGTCGTGCAGCAGCACCGTCGCGAACGAAACGTCCGGTACCGCCTGCCCGACGCCCTGCACCGCGGAGATCTTCGCGACCTGGTCCTCCGGCAGCGTGGCACGCTCGGCGTACGGGACGACCTGGGATTCCTCGTCCGGCAGCTTGAAGCCAGCCGATCCGCCGATCACGAGCGGAGCCGCGGAAAGCCGTTGCGGAGCCGCCTTGAGCACGATCGCCGTTTCGAACAGCCCGGCGCACGCGATCAGCAGGCCGCAGCCGATGAGGATGGCGACGAACGACGCGAGCGACGCCGCCGCGCGGTACCGGAGGCTCGACAGCGCGAGCGCGAGCACGACTCGCCGCGAGCTCACCGCTGCCTCCGCGCTTGCTCGCCCAGGTGCGCCAGGGTGCTCGCCACCGCGTCGACGCTGGGCGTGGCCATCTGCGTGACGATCCGGCCGTCGACCAGGAACAGGACGTTGTCCGCGTGGGAGGCCGCGACCGGGTCGTGGGTGACCATCACGATGGTCTGGCCCGCGCTGACCAGCTCGCGCATCAGGCCGAGCACCTCGAGCGCGGTGGTGGTGTCGAGCGCGCCGGTGGGCTCGTCGGCGAACACCACGGCCGGACGGGCGGCGAGCGCGCGGGCGATCGCGACGCGCTGCTGCTGTCCGCCGGACAGCTCGCCGGGCCGGTGCTTCACGCGCTGGGACAGCCCGACGCGCGCGATCACCTGGTCCACCCACGCCTTGTCCGGCGCGCGGCCGGCCAGCAGCGTCGGCAGCGTGACGTTCTGCTCCACGTTCAGCGCCGGCATCAGGTTGAACGACTGGAAAATGAACGCGACGTGCTCGCGGCGCAGTTCGGTGAGCTGCGTTTCGTTCTTGCCCTTGAGGTCGGTCCCGACGAGCGTGACCCGGCCCGAGGTCGGCGTGTCCAGCCCGGCCGCGCAGTGCAGCAGCGTGCTCTTGCCGGAACCGGACGGGCCCATCACCGCGGTGAAGGTGCCTGCCGGGAAGGCAACGGACACGCCGGCGAGCGCTTCGACCGCGCTCTCGCCGCGACCGTAGGTTTTGTGCACCGCGTCCAGCTGGACGGGCGTTGCCACGGAAGTGGTGGTGGGCACGTCGTTCACTCCGATCCGTTCCCGGAACCGCGGCGGTCGAGCGACCACCACACCGCGAGCACGATGGCCCCGCCGCCCAGCGTCCACAGCCAGAAGGGCGATTTGAACGACATGCTGATGAGGCTCATCAGGAGCCAGATCACGAACTGGACGCCGGTGATGGCCGCCCACGCGATCGTGACGACGCGGCGAGCGAGTCCACTCCCGGAGCGGGTCTTGTCGGTGCTCTCCGACATGAGGCCCCCCAATACGGCTTCGACGGAGTCGGGATTAATTGTGTAAGGCTTGAACAGTTTAGCGGACCCCGGGTGATCGGGGAACCCCGGACCCTCGCACCGGGTCCGCTCAGGACGTTCCGCCCGCCGAAGCACGGGCCCGCCGGTCGAAATCCCGGACGCTCCACACGCCCGCGACCAGTACTCCGCCGCCGAGCAGCACCCAGAGCAGCCACAGCGGGTCCCACTGCCCGCCGATGACGCCGATGCCGAACCAGATCAGCGCGTTGACCGCCACGACCAGCACCCACAGCCTGAACGCGAGCTGCGGCGCGGCCTCCAGCAGCGGAGGCGGCGAAGCCGAAGTACGCCCCTCGACGGCGGCCCGCAACGCGGCGTGCGACCCGGCCAGCCGGATCCGGGCCAGCCTGCGCGCGGCTTCCTGCCCGTCGCAGATCCCTTCGGAACGAGCGTGCTCGACCTCGGTAGCCGCCAGCTTCCGATCCAGCTCGGTCACCTTCCCGAACCCGAACCGGTTGGTCTCGCTCACGTTGGCTCGCCCCCAGACCAGATCAGTGTAAGACTTGCACAGTTTACTGAAAGACGTACCGGAGCGAAAGATGCCGATCGAGCCCGATCCCCGCGCCCTGCCGCCGGGCCTGACCCCAGCGTGGGAGGGAACCCCCCGCCCCCGCCGCGGCCCGAAGCCGTCGCACACCGTCGAGTCGGTCGTGGCGGCCGCCGTCGACCTGGCCGACACCGAAGGCCTGGCAGCCGCGTCCCTGCCGAACATCGCGTCCGCGCTCGGGCTGACGACCAACGCGCTCTACCGCTACGTAACCTCGAAAGACGAACTCCTGATCCTCCTGGCCGAGGCTGGCTTCGGCCCACCCCCGCCCGCCCCCGTCGACCTGGACTGGCGCTCCGCCGTCCGCACGTGGGCCGACGCGGCGGCAAAACGCTACGCCGCCCGCCCGTGGCTGCTGGACGTCCGCGAAGGCCTCACCCCCCACCGTCTCCGCTGGACCGAACAACTCCTGGCCATTTTCACCGGTGCTGGATTGTCCACAGTGGACGCCTTCCCGTGCGCGGAACTGGTCAGCGCCGTAGTCCGCGCTACCGCGGACCGCCGCCGCACGATCGCCGACCCGGACTCGCCAGAATCCACCGAACGCGCCTCCGAAGTCCGCGCTTTTCTGCACCCGCGCTTGGCCGAAGGCGGATATCCGCATCTGGCTGAGCTGACGGAAGTGGGCGAATTCCCCGCCGCCGCCCCCGAAGACTTCGCGCTGGAGCGAGTCCTGGACGGAATCGGCGCCCTTCTTCCCTGATCTGGACAGGTGAGGGGAACCCCTCACTTACCCGCCCGCACCCGGCGGACCACGACGCGAACGTCCGTGAGGGCCACCTTGAGGGAATCTGATTCCCTCAAGGTTCCCCTCACGTACCTCTCACCCACGCCACCCGCCACAAGCCCCGACGACGCCCCCCAAGCTGCGGAACTACGCACGACGGTTACCGAGAAAACCTCACTGGGCGGGACGGTGAGCGGTTCGCGGGGATTGGGCTGTCGTGGCGGGCGTGGTTCGCGGCTGGCGGTTACCGAGAAAACCTCACTGGGCGGGACGGTGGGCGGTTTGCGAGGGTTGGGCTGTGGTGGTGGCTGCGATTCGCAGCTGGCAGTTGGGTGAGGTGCCGGGGTTGGCGTAGTGGCGGCCGCGGTCAGCGGAGTGCGGCTTTGCGGGTGAGGGGTGCCGGAGATTGGACACGCGGTCGTGTCGGATTCGCGGGCGGAGCTCGGACATCACCACCCACCCGCACCAGGCGCCCACACTCCCCCGCACCCCGATACGAAGCCAAAAACGCGGGCGACGGGTGTTTGTCAAGGCATCTTTCCCGCCTTGACAAACACCCGCCGCCCGTCGTCACAATCCAACTTCGGGGTGCCCCCACGACCCCCACGGCAATGTCGCCCCCCAGGGCGACGAGCCGAAACCCCCACCCGAATCACCCAAGACTACAAACCCACTCCTCCACAGCCTTGGCAGTAGTCTCCACATCCCCATCCACAATACTGAAATGATCCCCAGGCACAGTAACCACAACATCCGCCCGATCCCACGTAGTCCGCCACAACCCGGGATCCTCCCCAGCCCGCTCCGGAGAATCCCCGGCAGTGACAAACCGCCGATCCGGCCGCACCAAAACCACCGGAACATCCACCTCAGGCAACTCGACCCCATCCAGCAACCCAAGGTAATAAGCCATAGCCGTCAACTTGTCCCGATCAAACGGCCCGTACTGCTCTTCCCGCTCGACCATCCCCGCGGCCATATCCCGAACGGTGTCCCCGACCTCCCCACCGTCCTCCATCGCATAACTGTCCAGCAAAACAACCCCAGCCGCCTTTACCCGAGACGCCAGCGCATAAGCCAGCACCCCACCAGAAGAATGCCCCACCAACACGAACGGCCCGTCCCCAGCCAGCCGGACACTCTCCGCCAGCACATCCAGCAAAGCATCCAGATCAGCAGGCAACGACTCCCCAGCCACAAACCCAGGAGTAGGCAACGCCGCCACCGCCCGAACCCCCCGGAACCGAGCAGCGAGCTTCGCGTACTGATAAGCCCCGCCCATCCCAGCCGGAGTAGGAACAGCCAGCAACCTCACCCCAGCAGGCCCATCAGCCAACTCGACCGCCCGAGGCTCCTCGGAAAGCTCAGCCACATCCCGGAATACCGGCCGCAACTTAGCCGCCGCCCCCAGCAACGCGAGCCCATTCTCCACCTGCCCATTCCGGACAGCCTCGAAGAACATCTCCGTCACCGGATCCCCGCCAGCCTCAACCACCGGCTCAGTGAGCACGGTCAGCAAATGCTTAGCCAATCCCGCCGGCGTCCGGTGATCAAATGCAATAGACGCGGGCAACGAAATCCCAGCCGCACTATTGATCCGATTCCGCAACTCAACCGCAGTCAGCGAATCAAACCCGATCTCGAGGAAGTGCGAATCCTCGTCAAGCTCAGCAGTGTCGGCATACCCCAGCAACCCAGCGACCTGCTCCAGCACAAACGCCCGAAGCCCCTTCTCGGTCACCTCCAGCTCCGAGACTTCATCCGCCACCGCCCGCCGCCTCTTCACCGCAGCCTGCCCCGAAGCCACCGCTTCCGGAGCCACCAGCTGCCGCAAAGTCACGGACGCAGCCTCAGCGACCGGACGTCCGGAACGATCAGCGAACAGCACCGCCACCCGCTCGTCCCCCAGCGGAGTCAACCGAACCCGCAGCTTCGCGGCCCCGGTAGCGAACAACCGGAAGTCCCGCCATTCCACCGGATCCCCGCCCACTGCGGACAAGGCCGCGTCGAGCACCGCGGGATGCAGATCGAACTGCTCGTCCGGCGTGACTTCGATTTCCCCGAACACCACCCCGTCGGCAGACCAAGCAGCGTCAAGCCGTCCAGCGGCCACCGGTTCCGCGCCAGCAGGCGGCCACTGGCCAATCCCCTCCGGCTCAGCACCGTCGTCCACCGCCAGCACGCCCTCGGCATGCCGAGTCCACGAACCGTCGTGTCGCGAGTGGACAGTCACCGAACGCTGCCCGGCTTCGCCCGGCTCACCCACCACGATCTGCACGTGCTCAGCCGCCAACGGCGACTCGACGGTCAACCGCACCACCCGTCCGCAGCCGACCTCGTCCCCCGCCCGAGTGGCCAGCTCCGCAAAACCAGCCACCGGCAGCGCTTCCTTCGCCGGCAACGTGCCGCTCAACACCACTGTGGACGATCCAGCGACCGTCAACGCAGGTCCGAACCACGTCGCAAGCCCCGCGCCCGACTCGCGCCGAGCCTCCATGTCCACCGAAGGCCAGTACCGTGTCCGGTGGAACGCATACGGCGGCAACGGAACGATATTCGCGGACCGTCCGGCGAACATCCGCCGGACATCCAGCCCCGCGCCGAGAACGTGCAACTGCCCGGCAGCCAGGAGCGCAGAAGCGACCTCACCACGATTGCGCCGAAGCACCGGAACGAACTCCGCGTCCTCCAACACCGCCTCAGCAGCCGCGGTGAGCACCCCATTCGTGCTCAACTCGACAACACGCGTCGCCCCGGAAGCCTCCACCGCGTCCGCGAAACGAACCGTGTTGCGGCAGTTCGCGACCCAATGCGCCGGGTCGGACAGTTCATCCGTCACCTCGGCACCGGTGACCGTCGAGACCACCGGCACAGCCGGCTTCTCGAACGTCAACTCCTGCGCGATCTCTTCCAGCTCTTCGAGAATTTCGTCCAGCAGCGGCGAGTGCACCGCACAGTCGATCGCGAGCCGGTTAGTCCGACGGCCCAGCTTCTCGAAGTGCTCAGCAATCGCCTGCACCACGCCGTCCACACCGGACACTACGACCGACCGAGGCCCGTTGACCGCGGCCAACGCGACGTCGTCACCCAGCATCGGCCGTACTTCGTCCGCACTGGCCTCGACCGCGACCACGGCACCGGCCCGCGTTTCAGCCATCAGTTGGCCACGGTTCGCGACCAGCTTCACCGCATCGTCCAAAGAGAACACTCCGGCCAGATGCGCGGCCGCGATCTCGCCGACCGAGTGTCCCACCAGGACGTCCGGTCGCTGTCCCCACGATTCGAGCAACCGGTACAGCGCAACCGAGAAGGAGAACACCGCGGCCTGGCTGAACTGCGTCCGGTCCAGCAACTGCGCGTCCACCGACCCGGGCTCGGCGAACATCACCGTGCGCAGCGAGCGGCCGAGATGCTGATCGAACTTCGAAGCGATCCGTTCCAGCTCATGCGCGAACACTGGGAAGGCAGCGGACAACTCCGCACCCATTCCAGCACGCTGACTGCCCTGCCCCGGCAAGAGATACGCAGTCCGCCCGGCGGAACGGGTCCGCCCGGTCACTGCCGAGTCCGAAGTGGACAATGCTGCCAGCGCGGCCCGGAGTTCAGCCACGTCCGATCCGACCACCGCGGCCCGATGCGAGAACAACGGCTGACGGTTGGCCTGCGAGTACACGACATCCAACACCGGATATGCGTCGAGATGCGCCAGCAACGCCCGCGCCTGATCCGGAAGCGCGGCCGCCGTCCGAGCGGAGAACACGAGCGGCGGCAACACTCCACCGGAGTCAACCGACTCAACCGATTCCGTCACGGCTTCCGGAGCCTGCTCCAAAATCACGTGCGCGTTGGTCCCGCTGTACCCGAACGCGGACACCGCAGCGCGGCGCGGACGGTCCACTTCCGGCCAGTCCCGGGCTTCGTCCAGCAACCGCACAGTTCCGGCCACCCAGTCGACATCGTGCGTCGGCTCGGCGGCGTGCAAGGTCGCGGGCAACACTCCGTGCCGCATCGCCTGCACCATCTTGATCACGCCAGCGACACCTGCCGCCGCCTGAGTGTGTCCGATGTTCGACTTCACTGAACCAAGCCACAGTGGACGGTCGGTCGACCGCTCCCGGCCGTAAGTAGCCAGCAGTGCGGCAGTTTCAATCCGGTCACCCAGCGGAGTACTCGCGCCGTGGCCCTCAACGGCGTCCACATCGGACGCAACCAGGCCAGCCGCCGACAACGCGTGCCGGATCAGCTTCTCCTGCGCCGGAGCGCTGGGCGCGTTGAGGCCGTTGGAAGCACCATCCGCGTTGACCGCACTGGACTTCACCACGGCGAGCACGTCGTGCCCGTTGCGCTGTGCGTCGGAGAGTCGCTCGATCACGAGCACCCCGACGCCCTCGCCCCAGCCAAACCCGTCAGCGGCGGCGGAGTACGGCTTGCATCGGCCATCGCGAGCCACAGCGCCATCGACGAACTGCGCGAACGGAGCCGGGGAAACCAGCGCCGAGACCCCCGCGACCAACGCGAGCGAGCAGTCACCCCCGCGCAACGCCTGGGTCGCCTGATGCAGAGCCACCAGCGACGACGAGCACGCGGTGTCCACCGAAACGGCAGGCCCTTCGAGACCGAACGCGTAGGCGACCCGCCCGGAAACCACGCTGCTCAGCGCGCCGGATCCGCGATACGCCCCGCCGCCCTGTTCGAGCGCGTCGCCCGGGTCGTAGTCGGACTGCATCACGCCGACGAACACCCCGGTCGTGCTTCCCTTGAGCGCCAACGGGTCCACGCCCGCGTTTTCCAGCGCGACCCAGGACGACTCGAGCAGCATCCGCTGCTGCGGGTCCATCATCACGGCTTCGTTAGGGCTGATGCCGAAGAACGCCGCGTCGAAATCGGTGGCGTCCGGGACGAACCCGCCTCGCGGGGTGCCGCCGTCCGGAGCGACCTGTTCCAGCCAGTGGTCCATGTCCCAGGCACGGTCGGTCGGGAAGTCGCTGGTCCCATCCTGACCGGCGGCGACCAGCTGCCACAGCTCCTCCGGCGTGGTCACGCCGCCGGGGAACCGGCAGGCCATGCCCACGATCGCGATCGGCTCGTCGCTGCCCACCACGGTGGTTTCCGGCCCGGCCGCGTCCGCCTCCAGGTCGCCGAGCAGCTCGTCGTGCAGGTGCGCGGCCAGATCGCCGGCGGTCGGGTGGTCGAAGACCAGCGTCGCGGTGAGGCTGAGGCCAGTGGCTTCGTTCAGCGTATTGCGCAGCTCGACCGCGGTGAGCGAGTCGAAGCCGAGGTCCTTGAACGCGCGGTCGGCGTCGATCATGTCCGTCGACGCGTGCCCCAGCACCGCGGCCGCGTGCTCGAGGACCAGGTCACGCAGGTGGTCGAGGCGCTTCTCCGCAGGGAGCCGGACCAGCTTGCCCAGCAACGAGTCCGTACCGGCCTCGCGGTCGGAGACCGTACGCCGAGCCGTCGGAACCAAGCCGCGCAGCAGGTCCGGCACCGCGCCAGCCTCACGCCACGCGGGCAGATCGAGCTTCACCGGCACGAAGACCGTGCCAGCCGAGCTGACCGCGGTGTCGAACAGCGCCAGCCCCTCGGCCGCGGTGAACGCACCGAGCCCGCGCTTGCCGGTCGTTTCGCCAGCCATCCCGGCCGCCGATTCCCACATCCCCCAGGCAAGCGAGTGCGCTGGTTTGCCCTCGGCGCGGCGGTGCGCGGCGAGAGCGTCGAGGAAAGCGTTTGCGGCGGCGTAGTTCGCCTGGCCGGGAGCGCCGAGCACCCCGGCGGCCGACGAGAAGGTGACGAACGCCGAGACGTCGCCCACCAGTTCGTGCAGATGCCAGGCGGCGAGGGCCTTCGGGTTGAAGACACCGTCGATCCGCTCCGGGGTCATCGACGCCAGGACACCGTCGTCCAACACGCCCGCGGCATGCACCACAGCGGCGACAGGGTGCTTCTTCAACAGCCGGGCCACGGCCTTGCGGTCGGTGAGATCGCACGCGGCGACGGTGGTCTCCGCACCGAGCTCGATCAGATCCGCGACGAGTTCCGCCGTGCCAGGTGCCTGATCGCCACGGCGGCTGACCAGCAGCAGCTTCCGTGCGCCCTGCTTCGCCAGATGCGTGGCGACGATCCGGCCGAGCGCCCCGGTGCCGCCAGTAAGCAACACGGTCCCGGCCGACCAGTCGACCGGCTCGCCCGGCTCCGGCGTCGCGCGGACCAGCCGCGGCACGCGCACCTCGCCCCCGGACACCCGCACCGCCGATTCGTCCGCCGCCGCGATGGCCGCGAGCTGTTCGTCTGTCGCGTCGCCTTCGACGAGCACAATCCGGGCCGGGTTCTCCACCTGCGCGGACCGTACGAGACCGGCTACCGCGGCCCCGGCGAGATCATCGCCGGTCACCACCAGAAGCTTCTCTTTACTGTCCGATTGCAGTTTGGACAGTGCACTGTGGACAGCCTTCTTCGCTTTCACAGCGTCATTCCCGGGCTTCGCCGAGTAGACCTCGTAGGCCGCTTGCGCGTCCGGCAGGGTGGTCGGAACCCAGTCCACTTCGTACAGTTCGTCCGAGACAGTCGGGGCCGCGGCTGCCAGCTGTTCCTCACTGATCTGCCGCAACTTCAACGTGCCGACGCGCGCGACGGGTGCTCCAGTGCTGTCGGCGAGCCGCAGTTCGACGGCCTGCTCACCAGTCGGTCGCACGTGGACTCGCAGCGAAGACGCACCCGTCGCGAAAAGCTCCACTTCGGACCAGGCGTAGGGCAGCGTCGTGCCTTCCCCCGCGGCCGAGCTGAGCCCGACCGCGTGCAGGGTGGCGTCGAACACCGCCGGGTGCAGGCCGAACGCCTCGGCCGCGATCCGTTCCTGCTCAGGCAGCGCGATCTCGGCGTAAACGTCCTCGCCGCGCTGCCACGCTGCCTGCAGGCCTTGGAATACCGGCCCGTAAGCCATTCCGTGCTCGGCCAGCATGTCGTACATGCCCTCGACGTCGACCGTCTCGGCCCCGGCCGGCGGCCATTCGCTGAGCTCGAAGTTCGTGCCCGAAGCGGCGGGCGCGAGCGTGCCGTCCGCGTGCCGGGTCCAGCCCGCCGCGGTGGCGAGGTCGTCGGGTCGCGAGTGGACACTGATCGGCCGGGTCCCGTCGGCGGCCGGAGTGCCGATGCGCACCTGGATCCGCGCGGCACCCTTCGCGGGCAGCACGAGCGGTGCGTGCAGGGTCAACTCCTGGACCCGGCCGCAGCCAACCTCGTCGCCGGCGCGCACGGCGAGTTCCACAAAGGCGGTGCCAGGCAACAGGACGGAGCCGCCGACAGCGTGGTCAGCCAGCCACGGATGCGTCGCGGTGGACACGCGGCCGGACAGCACTACGCCGTCCGCGTCGGCGAGCAACGTCGCCGCGCCGAGCAGCGGGTGGTCGACCGGGTCGAGGCCCATCGACGTGACATCCCCGGATTCGGACGAAACCTCCAGCCAGTAACGCTGATGCTGGAAACCGTACGTCGGCAGGTCGGCCCGGTCCGCGCCGCGCGAGGCGAAATGCGCGGCCCAATCCGGCACCACGCCGCGGACGTGCAGGGTCGCCAAGGCGGTCAGCAACGCCACGTCCTCGGAGACGTCACGCCGCTGAGCGGGCACGGCGACGGCGTCACCGGCGGACTGCGGAACCACCGCGGTCAGCGGCGCGTCCGGTCCCAGCTCCAGGAACCGGTTGACCCCGTCGGCCGCGAGCGCGCGGACCGCGTCGGCGAACCGGACGGGCTCGCGGACGTTGCGCACCCAGTACTCGGGGTCAGTCAGCTCGGCGTAAACCTCTTCACCGGTCACGCTGGAGATCACCGAAATGGCTGGCTGTGCGTAGGCGATGCCCTGCGCGACCGCGCGGAACTCGGCGAGCATCGGCTCCATCAGGCGCGAGTGGAACGCGTGCGAGACCTTGAGCTGAGTCGTCCGCCGTCCCGCGTCGCTGAACTTCGCGGCCACCGCGAGAACCGCGTCCTCCGCACCGGACAGGACCACCGAGCGCGGCCCGTTCACCGCGGCGACGTCGACCGTCCCTTGTGGATCGTGCGCGGTGACCTCTTCCGGTGTTCCTTCGACGGCCACCATCGCGCCGCCCTTCGGCAACGCCTGCATCAGCCTTCCGCGAGCCGCGACCAGCTTCGCCGCGTCAGCCAGAGAAAACACGCCCGCGCAGTGTGCGGCGGCGAGCTCGCCAATGGAGTGGCCGCACAGCGCGGCCGGGGTGAGACCCCACGACTCGACCAGCCGGAACAACGCGACCTCGAACGCGAACAGCGCGGCCTGAGTGTTCGCGGTCTGCGCCAACGCGTCCGCGTCTCCGTCGATCACCTCGCGGATCGGCCGGGCGAGATGCCGGTCCAGTTCCGCGCACGCCGCCGCGTAAGCCTCGGCGAAGACCGGGAAAATCTCCAGCTGCCGACCCATGCCAACCCGCTGGGATCCCTGTCCGGAGAACAGGAACGCCAGCGACGCCTCGCCGCGCGCCAGGCCGCTCACCGCGCCTAGTTCGCCATTCGCAAGAGCGTTCAACGCGGGCAGAACGTCCTCAATGGACTTCCCGATCACCGCGGCCCGGTGGTCCAGATGCGTCCGCGATGCGCCCAAGGTGGCGGCGACGTCGAGCAGGTCCAGCTCCGGCTGTGCGGCGAGGTGTTCCGCCAACCGCGCTGCCTGTGCCCGCAACGCCTGCGGCGTCCGGCCGGAAACCACGACCGGAACCGCTGCCTCGTCGCGCGGGTTCTCAGCGGCCTCCGGCGCGGGCGCTTCTTCCAGAATGATGTGCGCGTTCGTTCCGCTCAGCCCGAAGCACGACACCGCACCACGCCGCGGCTGTTCCCCGCGCTCCCACGGCCGGGCCTCGGTGAGCAGCTCGACCTTGCCCGTGGTCCAGTCCACATGCCGAGTCGGTTTGTCGACATGCAGCGTCTTCGGGAGCAGGTCGTTGTTCAGTGCCAGCACGATTTTCAGCACGCCAGCGACGCCGGACGCGGCCTGCGTGTGCCCGACGTTCGACTTGATCGAGCCGAGCCACAACGGCTCTTCGCGGTCCTGACCGTAGGTCGCGAGCAACGCCTGCGCCTCGATCGGGTCGCCGAGCTTCGTCGCAGTGCCGTGCGCCTCGACGACATCGATCTCGTCCGGCCGCAGCCGCGCGTTCGCCAATGCTTGCCGGATCACGCGTTGCTGCGCGGGTCCGTTCGGCGCGGTCATCCCGTTGGACGCGCCGTCCTGGTTGATCGCGGTGCCGCGGACGAGCGCCAGCACCGGGTGTCCGTTGCGCCGCGCGTCGGACAGCCGCTCCACCAGCAGCATGCCGCAACCCTCGGACCAGCCGGTACCGTCCGCCGAGTCGGCGAAGGTGCGGCAGCGGGCGCTGCGAGCGAGCGTGCCGTCGAGGGAGAACTCGACAAACGTGCGCGGCGTCGACATCACCGAGACGCCACCGGCGAGCGCGAGCGTGCATTCACCGTTGCGCAAGGCTTGCACCGCCAAGTGCAGGGCGACGAGCGAGGACGAGCACGCGGTGTCGATGGTCACCGCGGGTCCTTCAAGCCCGAAGGTGTAGGCGAGGCGGCCGGAAATGACGCCGGAAGAGCCGTAGCTGCCCTGATAGTTGTGGTACATGGTGCCCGCGAAAACGCCGGTCGGGCTGCCCTTCACCGAATGCGGTGCGATCCCGGCGCGCTCGAACGCCTCCCAGGACGTTTCGAGCAGCAACCGCTGCTGCGGGTCCATGAGCAGCGCCTCGCGCGGGCTGATGCCGAACAGGTCGGCGTCGAAATCGAGCGCGTCGTGCAGGAATCCGCCCTCGCGCACATAACTCGAACCCGGCCGTTCCCCGGTCGGGTCGTAGAGCCGGTCGAGGTCCCAGCCCCGGTTCGACGGGAACTCGCCGATCGCGTCGACCCCGCCGGACAGCAATTCCCACAACGCTTCCGGGGTGCCCGCGCCGCCGGGAAGCCGGCAGGCCATCCCGACGATCGCGATCGGCTCCCGCGCGGCTTCGGTGAGCTTGCGGTTCTTTTCGCGCAACCGCTCGGTTTCCTTCACCGAAGCCCGGAGCGCACCGACCAGCTTCTCTTCGGAGTTGCCCACGTGCCCACGTTCCTTCCGCGTCACAATGCTCGCCGGACATCGTGACGATACGAGCGCGGCCACGCGCGGACCCACCCCTAACGGCCCCTGCCGCGCCGGTCCGCCCGCCCGGCCAAGGTCCGCTTTAGACGGTCTTTAGGGGTTGTCGCTGACCACCGCCGGGTGTCAGATTTTGCTGGCGTTCCAAGCCATTTCGCACGGCTCGTTTCCGCTGGGGGTTTCACCGCCCGGACAAGGACTGGGGAATCGTATGCACACGTTGACACGCAGGCTGCTGGTGGTGGGAGCCCACGGCGACGACGAAACGCTCGGCGCGGGCGGGACCATCGCCCGGCTCGCCGACGAGGGCGTCACCGTTTCGCTTTGCATTCTCACCAACGACGACGGTTCGCGTTCGGCGGCCGGCGCCGAGGTCACCGATCGCACCGACGCGATCGAACTGGCCGCGAAAACGCTCGGCATCGAGCGCGTGCGAATCCACGAATTCGGCGACAACCGGCTCGACACGGTCAGCCACCTCGAACTGAACCAGGTCGTCGAACGCGAGGTCCGCGAATTCGAGCCGGACACCATCTTCGCCACCAGCATGTGCGACCTGAGCACCGACCACGCGCTGGTCAGCCGCGCCGCGCGGGTCGCCGGACGGCCGGGCAAGGGCCCGGTGCGCGAGGTCCGCACGTTCGAGATCCGCTCCGCCACCGACGTCGGAGAGGCCTCCGGACTGCCGGTCACGTTCCGGCCGAACTGCTGGCAACTGCTCGACGAAAGCCACCTCGAACGCAAAATCGAAGCGCTGCGCGCCTACGGCAAAGAGCTCGAGCCGTGGCCCAGTCCGCGCAGCGAACGCGGCGTGCGCGCGTTGGCCGAATACCGCGGCTCACAGGTCAGCGCTGGCCTCGCCGAAGCCTTCGAAATCGTCCGCTCGGTCCGATGACCGGTGCTTTTCCCGCTCGCTTTTTCCTTTCGCTTTTCCACAGCCCATCCAGAAACGGGTGACCAGGAATGACCAGTACAGTCGCTGAATTCGAGGCCCTCGCCGAACGGAACGAACTGACCTCGGTCGCGGTGATCGGGATGGGCTACGTCGGCCTGCCGACCGCGCTCGGCCTGCACGCCGGCGGCGTCGGTGTGATCGGCATCGACCTGTCGCAGAACCGGCTCGACGCGATCCGCTCCGGCGACGTCGACCTCATCGAAGCCGACCACCGCCGGCTCGAGAAAGCCGTGCACCAGGAGGACTTCCAGCTCACCGCGGACTCGGCGCGGATGGCCGAGGCGGACGCGGTGCTGGTGTGCGTGCCGACCGGGCTTGACGAGTACCTGATGCCCGACCTCGGCCCGCTGGAGGCGGCGTGCGCGGCGCTGGTCGCGAACGCCCGCCGCGGCCAGACATTCATCCTCACCTCCACGAGCTACGTCGGCACCTCCAACCGGCTGCTGGTGAAGCCGCTGGTGGCCAAGGGATTCACGATCGGCCGCGACCTGTTCGTGGCTTCCAGCCCGGAGCGGATCGACCCGGGCAACGTCACGCACACCCAGGCCGAGACCCCGCGCGTGCTCGGCGGTGTCACCCCGGTGTGCACCGCGATGGCGCAGCGTGTGATCAACGTGCTCACCCCGAGCGTGCACTGCGTCAGCTCGCCGGAAGCGGCCGAGATGACCAAGCTGTACGAGAACACCTTCCGCGCGGTGAACATCGCGCTGGCCAACGAGTTCGCCGAGATCAGCGACGGCTTCTCGATCGACCCCATCGAGGTCATCGACGCGGCGGCGAGCAAACCGTACGGCTTCATGGCCTTCCACCCTGGCCCCGGCGTCGGCGGACACTGCATTCCCTGCGACCCGCACTACTTGCTGTGGCAGCTTCGCGCGACGCAGAGCAACGCGCCGCTGGTGACTCAGGCAATGCACGCCATCGCGGAGCGCCCGAAGCAGGTTGTCGACCGCGTACTGAACACACTGTCGCGCGAAGGCAAGGGCATGTCCGGTACGCGGGTGCTAGTGGTCGGCGTGACTTACAAGCCCGGCGTGCAGGACGTGCGTTCGTCGTCCGCGCTCGACATCCTCGACCTGCTCGCCGCGAAGGGCGCGAAGGTCGGTTACTACGACCCGCTGGTGCCGAACGTCCGAGTGACCGGCGGTTCGCTCGACACCGTCCCTGAACCGGACGGCCAGGACTGGGACGTCGCGCTCATCCACACCGTCCAGCCGGGCCACGACTACGAATGGCTCACCGACTGCCCGACCGTCATCGACGCCACCTATCGCTTCGACCGCGCGCTCTTCGCGAACTGAGAAAGGACCTACTGTGCGTTACCTCATCACCGGAGGCGCCGGGTTCATCGGCTCCCACCTCACCGAGCATCTGCTGGCCCGCGGCGACGAGGTCGTCGCACTGGACAACCTCAGCACCGGCACCCTGGACAACCTCTCCGGCGTCGCCGGGCACCCCGGCTTCCGGTTCGTGCGCGGTTCGATCACCGACCCGAACTCGGTCGAATCGTGCATGGCGGGCATCGACGCGGTGTTCCACCTCGCCGCCGCGGTGGGCGTGTTCACCATCCTCGACAAGACCATGGACAGCCTGCGCACCAACCTGCACGGCACGGAAAACATGCTCGACGCGGCGCTGCGGCACGACGTGCCGATCCTCGTCGCGTCCACGAGCGAAATCTACGGCAAGAACACCGCCGACGGCCTGCGCGAGGACGACGACCGGATCATCGGGTCGCCGCTGAAGAACCGCTGGTCCTACGCCGAGGCGAAAGCGCTGGACGAGACCTTCGCCCACCTGTACGCGGTGGAGCACGGCCTGCGCACGGTGATCGTGCGGCCGTTCAACACCGTCGGCCCGCGCCAGACCGGCCGCTACGGCATGGTCATCCCGCGCTTTGTGACCCAGGCCCTGGCCGGCGAGCCGATCACGGTGTTCGGCGACGGACAGCAGACCCGCTGCTTCTGCCACGTGCACGACGTCGTGCCCGCGCTCGCGGACCTGCTCGCCGACGAGTCCGCGTACGGCAAGGTGTTCAACCTCGGCAGCAACGAGCAGACCACCATCTCGCAGCTGGCCGAGCGCGTCATCGGCGCGACCGGTTCGAGCAGCACCATCACGAAGGTGCCGTACGAGGAAGCGTACGGCGACGGGTACGAGGACATGCAGCGCCGCATTCCTGACTGCACCCGCGCGTACAACCAGATCGGCTTCGTGCCGACGCGCACCCTGGACGACATCATCAGCGCAGTCGTCGCCGACCGATCCTGACCTGTTCCCGGTTCTGGTGAAGGGCCTCTCGCAGAGTTCGCGAGAGGCCCTTCACGCGTTCCGGAGCTTGACGTAGACGTCCGTCAGGTGGCGGGCGGCGGTGTTCGCGGACACTCCCAGTACCTCCGCGATCACCGCCACCGGCATGCCCTGCGCAGCGAGTTCCGCGACCCGCAGTTCTACGTCGGTCAGCACCGTTCTCCCGCTTTCCGTCACTGCCCGGCACCGGCCAGTTCGCCCGCCAGCGCGCTCCGCCCAGCCACGCCGAGCTTGCGATACACCCTGGTCAGATGTTGCTCCACAGTGGACACTGTGATGTACAGCGTTTCGGCTATCTGACGGTTGGTCCGCCCGTGCGCCGCGAGTTCCGCGACGCGCAGCTCGGCCTCGCTCAACGTCGTCGCCGCCGGCCCCTCCGGATCCGCGCGCGGCGGCTCCGGTCTCGACACCACCGGCCGCGGCGTGAGCGGACGCATCGGCTGCCGCGGCACCTGCACCGGCTTCACCAGGCCTGCCGAACGTTCCGCGCGCTGGCCCAGCTGGTTGATCGCGCGGACCGTGCGGGCCAGCTCAAGCCGGTCGCCGGACTCCTTGAACGCCTCCGCCGCCCGGTTCAGCAGGCCGGACCGCGCCCCGCTGTCCCCGGCGAATGCCAGCACCCGCAGAGCCACTGCCTGCGAAAACGCGTCCTTCGTGTCCGCCAGCTGCTGTTTCGCCAGCTCTACCGCGAGCGTCGGGTTGCGCAGCCGCAGGTTCGCCTCGGCGAGATCGGTCCGCCACGGTGCCACCGCGGGCAGATCGAGATCGCTGTCGCGAAGGATCCGTTGGCATTGCTGGAAATCGCTCACTGCCGACAGCCCCCGGTTCGTGGCCAGGTGGAACTGCCCGCGCGCCCGGAGGAACCGTACGCCGCCGAGTGTCGTGTACACCGTTTCGGGCAGCGCGTGGCGCAACACCGCCGCTGCGGCCTTGAACGCTCCTGCCGCGGTGTACGCGGTCAGCATCGTGGCTAGCGGGTACGTGATCGCGACGCCCCAGTTCGGTTCGTCAAGCAGGGCAAGCGCACGGCGTGCTGCTTCCGCCGCTTCGGCCGGTTCGCCGCGACGCAGCAGCAGACTCGCGCCCAGAGCGTCGAGCATCGCCTTCCACGTCACCGCTCCGCGATACTCGGCCTCCTCGGCCAGCGAAGTGCACCAGCCTTCCGCGCGCTCCGCCTTGCCGTCGTACGCGAGCGCGAGGATCGCCGTGGCCAACGCTTCCAGCGAAGTGTCGGAGAGCCGACAGTTCTGCAGAATCCGCTCCGCGCACACCGAAGTCTCTTCGCTGCCGCCGACCTGCCAAACCGAGGCGAGCGTGCTCGCCGTGCGCATCCAGGGATCCGATGCGTCGATCGACAGCTCCGGTGCCTTGCCGTAGTGCCAATGCGCGGCGAGGGTCAGCTCCGCAGCAGTTCGCGGGTGCAGCGGCTCGAGGTCGTCGCCCAGCCGGACCAGCGCGGACTCGAACGTTCCCCGATCACCGAACCACAATGACTGCCGTACCAGCGCGATCCGGTCGGACTGATCGAGCGAATCAGCTTCGCGCAACGCCGCGAGATGCGGTGCGGCCGCCGCCGGGTTGACCCGCCAGGTGATCTTGGCCAGCAGTTGGGAAATCATCTGCTGCTCCCACGACGCGGTGGTCGTCGAAGCCGCCAACTGCAGACAGCGAGTCGCGAAGTCGACGTCGTCGCCGAGCATCACCTGCTCCGCCGCCGCGACCAGCACCGGCAACGCCCACTCCGCCCGCGTTTCGCCCGCCGCCACGAGATGCCGCGCGACCTCCGGCGCCGACAACCCGCGTGCGTGCTTCACCTCAGCGGCGCGGATGTGCAGCCGAACCTTCTCGGACCCGCGCAACCCGCCGACAACCGCCGCCGCGGCTGGCGGCTGCCGGAACCGCACCCCGTCGACCAGCCCAGTCTCCACGAGCAACCCCGCGGACGCTTCCGCCTCGACCGGGTCCACGCCCGCCACTGCCGCCACCGCATCCGTCGTCACGTCGGTGTCCAGCACCGCGATCGCCGTCGCGACTTCCCGCAGCGGCGAACCATAACGATGCAAAAGCCGTTGTACCGCATCGGAATACGCCGCACCGTCGTCCACCGAGCTACGACAAGCGTCGACCAACGCGCTGACCAGCAACGGATTCCCCGCGCTCAGCCCGTGGATCCGCTCAGCCTCACCGTGGTCCGGGACCAGCTGCGCGATCCCTTCCACGGTGAACGGCGTGAGATGCACGTACCGGTGCGGCTGCGCGGCGAATTCGACACCCTCGCCGGAATACCAGCCGTCCGGCTGCGTCAGCACCAGCAACATCGCGGCCGACCTCGCCCGCCGCTGCAACCTCAGCAACAACCGCGCCGACGTATCGTCCACGTGCTGCAAATCGTCGACCGCGATCAGCAAAGATCGCTCGCGCGCCAGCCGGTGCAACGCACTGCACAACGCCGAGATCCGATCCTCGCCATCCGCCGCGGCCAGCACTTCGCGCGGCAACGCCGGACTGGCCAGCAACTGGTCGAGCACGCCTCCGTCGACGTCGCGCTCGTCCGCCGCTCCCGCCGCGGTGAGCGTCAGAACGCCCAGCTCACGGGCTCGCGCCACGACTTGGTTCTGTACCTGTGTTTTGCCGCTGGCCGGTCCTCCGCCGACCAATACCGTGTCTCCGGCCCCCGCATCGCATTCGATCAGCAGCCCTTCAAGAAGGGACACTGCTTCGTTTGGCTCGGTGCGGCGGTTCTGCCCCCAGTTCACGCCCATCGCAAGCTCCTCGACCCAACGGTCATCTTCCTGCGTCTGCAACAGTCGCAGCCACCCCCTAAGCACAGCCAACCGCGATCTAAAGTCACTCAATCAGGTGATCACGATTACCTGGCGTTGCCGGCGGCTGGGGTTTGCCCGCTTGCCTTCCGGACGCGAGGGGCGGTTTTCCGCTGCCAGAGCCGGGTTTTGGCTCCGGACAGTGATCTTGCCGGGGAGGTTTCCGCACTCGGGGTTGACCATTTCGAGCGATGGCGTAATCGAACTTGCGTTCGATTCAATGAAGAGGTGTCCACGACTACGACGCTCCCCGCCTGGCAACTGGCAGACCGGGACCTGACCACCAGACTCCTGACCACCCAAAGACAGCAGAACATCGCCTACGCGGCACAACTGGAAGCCATCCGCGAACTGGACTCGCGCGGCGCCGTGCCGGAGGGCTACTCCTCCACCGCGGCCTACCTGGCGACGATCCTGCACGTGACGCCGCGCGAGGCCCGCACCCGGCTCGCCCAAGCCACCGGCTCCTTGCCGCTGACTTGGAAAGCCTTGACCGCAGGCGAACTCACCGCCCAGCACGCGGCCGTCATCGCCGAATTCCTCGCGGACGCGCCGAGATGGCTGACGCCGGAGGATTACACCATCGCGGAAGACACCCTGGTGGCTCTCGCGGCCCAGGCCAATCCGAACATCGTCCGCCGCGCCGCGACCCGGCTGAAGATCTACTGGGACAACGATCCTTCCGACGTCCCCGGGTCCCCTGACGCGGACGCCGACTCGCTTCCCGACTCGGACTCGGCTTCCGGCTCAGGCTCCGGTCCCGCTGAGGCCGCCCACCCCTGGCGGGAATTCCGCTGGCACTGGACCCAGAACGGCCGTTTCCGCTTCTCCGGCAACGTAGACCACGAAACCGGCACCCTGATCGAGCAACTGCTGGTCCCGCTGGCCGCACCGGACCCCGCCGCCACACCGGGCACCCCCGATCCCCGCACCCCGGCCGAACGGCACGGCGACGCCCTCGCCGCGATCGTCGACCTGGCCGCCCGCACCCCGGATCTCCCGGCGAAAGCCGGCGAACGAGCAGTCGCGACGGTGACCGTCAGCCTGGAAACCCTGCAGAGCACCGCGAAAACGATCTTCACGGACGACGAATCGGTGCTGCCCGCGTCCCACCTGCGCCGGATCCTGTGCGACGCCAAGGTCTACCCCGCGGTCCTGGGCACCGAAGGCCAAGTCCTCGACCTGGGCCGCTCCGCCCGCACCGCGACGAACGCCCAACGCCGGGCACTGGCGATCCGGGACCGCGGCTGCACCTTCCCCGGCTGCGACCGCGGTCCAAAGTGGACCACACCGCACCACATCGTCCACTGGGCCCACGGCGGCGCGACGGACCTGGACAACCTCGCCTCGTGCTGCGAACGCCACCACCGCCTCCTGCACCACAGCGGCTGGAAAATCGTCCTCCGCGACGGCGCCGTGTACTGGATCCCGCCGTCCATCCTCGATCCGGAGCGGAAACCGCTCCGCAACACCGCCCACAACCCACCGCCCACCCCACTGCGAACCGCAGCCGCGGCCGCCACCCCATCCCGCCCACGCCGGGCCAGCTAGGGGTTGTCCAGTGCCGACAAGCCCCGAACACTCCTGGTTTTGTGACCGCAGTGGACGAAACACCCGCGAACGCACGCACCAGCCGATGGATCCGCCGCTTCCACCCAACCGACAGGGCACGGGTGCGCCTGGTGTGCCTCCCGCACGCCGGCGGCTCGGCGACCGCCTACTTCCCGCTCTCCGCCGCCGCGGCGGAACAGGACTTCGAGGTGGTCGCCGTCCAATACCCCGGCCGCCAAGACCGCCGCGCCGAACCCTGCCTGGACACGGTCGCCGCCATCGCCGACGCGATCACCGCCGACCTGTCCGGCTGGTCCGACCTGCCAGTGGTCCTGTTCGGCCACAGCATGGGCGCCACCGTCGGCTACGAGGTAGCCCGCCGCCTGGAGGCCCAGGGCACTCCCCCGCTAGGCCTCTTCGCCTCCGCCTGCCGAGCCCCGTCCGCACACCGCATCGAGTTCATCCACCAACGCGACGACGAAGGCCTGATCGCCGCACTCAAGGAACTCAGCGGCACCGACGCCGGCGTACTGGGGGACGACGAACTGCTGCGCATGGTCCTGCCCGCGATCCGCGGCGACTACACCGCGGTAGAAACCTACCGGCACCACCCCGGCTTGGAACCAAGCTGCCCCATCCAAGTCCTGGTCGGCGACACGGACCCGGTAACCGACCTGGACGAGGCTGACGCCTGGCGCCGCCACACCACCGGCCCCTGCCAGGTGAAGATCTTCCCCGGCGGCCATTTCTACCTGAACGACCAGCTCAACGCCGTCCTAGACACGATCATCACAACCCTGGCCGGATGGCAACCGGGAATCCACCGGGGATAAGGGTGGGGAAACCCCAGGGCAGCCTCAGGAGCACACCCCATGGTCCCGGAACCCCCATTCCGAGAAACTAGGTACATCAAGGAAACATCCCCTCAACCAGGAGGCCATCATGATGGCGATCACCACCGCCCCCGGCGTCACCCAGCGCATGCTCGCCAACGGCCACCTGGAGCTGACCTGCCGCACCACCAACCGCCACATCGAATGCGAGCCGGTCGCCGCCGCGATGTGGATCGCCCTGAAGCAGCACAACGGCGACGTCGACCAGGCCGCCACCACTCTCTCCACCCTGTGGGAGACGAACGAGGACGACACCCGCTACGACCTCATCGCCCTGGCCGGTTCCCTGTGCTCGCTGGGCATGGCCACCGAGTCGTAACAGGCATCGCGCCCCGACTGCTCCCTCGGGGACGCGCCTTCCCCGCGTCCGCAGCACGCACTCGCTCAGGTGGTGCGGGATCTCGGCACATTTGAGGGCTAGCGACCCGGCCGCATGCTCTGCGCTCCGGCGAAGGCCAGCACGCCATCGTTGAGCTTCTGGCGGTGCAAGAGATGGCATATGCGACGCGTCCCGATAGACCACGAGCGTGCTGTCGGGCACCAAGCCGGCCGAGCACTGCCCGCAGGTCCGGAGTGGGCGAACGCATCTTGGTCGCCGTGCGCGATCAGGGCGGGGATTCGGATTCCGCATTTCCGGCCTGACATCCGCCGCCAGGTTGGCCTCGGTGCAGGCCACCGTGGCTTGAAGTGACACTCCCATCCAGTCGCAGATGGCCCGGTCTTTCTCCACCAGCGATCCGCAGGCCTGCAACCACCGGATCGCCGCTCACCTGAACCAACTCGAGAACGAACTCAGTCGCACCCAGCAGACCGTCCGCGCAAAGCGGAATCTTCTCGCGCCCGAACCCGCCGCGGATGCTCCCGAGGTCGAGTTGCGTCGAGTGCCTGCCGTTCCGGCCGCGGTGATCGCCGGGACTGTCGCCGCCCAAGACGCGGTCGTGTGGCTGCGAGGCGCGCTCGGCGAACTTCACTCGACCCCTGGCAGCGCAGCACCTGCCCCGCACCGTCCCCGTCGGCGGGATCTTCTCCGACGAACTGTTCACTCGCCACTGCGGGCAGGTGACCGTCTTCGTCCCGCGCGCCAGGCCGATCCGCCCCTTGGGTGGGTCTCGGCTCAAACCGTTCCCGCCGTCGAGCTGGCGGTCATGACGCCTCACGAACCGTCCGCCGACGTCGACCGCACCTATGCTGCCCTCGCAACGCACGTCGCCCGGCATGCCCTCGCTGTCGACGAGCCCATCCGCGAGAACTACTTGGTCGGCCAACGAGACAGCACCGACGACACCCAGTGGCGAACCGAGATCGGCTGGCCAGTCTTCCTCACCGCCCCGGTGCCGCAGTTCGCTGAACCGAGTTGGCCAGGCGACTTCGAACAGGCTACTCTCATTCAGATGTTAGAAACATCTGTGTACGACATCTTACTGTGAGCGTTGTGCATCAACCTCCGCCCTCCGAGCTCGAAAGGAGCTGGTCAGCGATGCGTGTGCTCTTCACCAGCCTCGCGTCGGTCGGTCATACCTACCCGCTCATTCCGCTCGCAGTCGCCACCCAGGAGGTCGGGCATGAGGTGCATTTCGCCGCTGGCCAGAACGTCCACGCGTGCTTGCGCCGCAACGGACTGCGGCCGTTCCGCCCGGCGGATTCGTTCTACGAGATCTACGCCGAGGACCTCGAACCCGACCTGGCCCGGTTGCGGCCCGATCTTGTCGTCCACGAATGGGGGCAGCCGGGGGCGGCCATCGCGGCGCGGCGGGCGGGGATTCCGAGTTTTTGGCACGGATTCGGCCGAATGTTTCCCGAAGGGATCGGGCTGGAGAGGCCTGCGGGGGATCGGCTGCATCTTGATATCTGTCCGCCGTCCTTACAGGACAACGACTTTCTCGCGGCAGCTGAGCGTATCCAGCTGCGGCCGGTCGCCTACTCCGAGCCAATGCCAGAGTGGCGTGTCGAGAGGGCTGCGCGTCCGCTGATCTACCTGACGCTCGGTACGGCGTTCGGCACGGAGAAGGTCCTCACGACTGCTATCAAGGGCTTGGCCGCGCTTGACGCAGACGTGGTGGTCGCCGCGGGGAACGTCCAGCTCGGTGCGGTGCCGAATAGCGTCACGGTTCACAGTTGGGTACCGCAGGCGGAGCTGTTGCCCCACGTCGACGTGGTCGTGCATCACGGCGGTAGCGGCACGACGCTCGGCGCGCTTGCGGCCGGGGTGCCGCAACTGGTTCTACCGCAGGGAGCAGACCAGTTCGCGAATGCCGAGGCACTCAGCGCTGCGGGAGCGGCGTTGCGCATTCCTCCCGGAGAACTGAGTGCGGACGGCGTGGCTGAGAGTGTCCGGAAACTGCTGTCCCGGAACAGCGGCTATCGCGACGCGGCCCAAGTGATCGCGGAGGAGATCGCGCGGATGCCGTCGCCGAAGGAGGTCGCCGGTGACTTGGCTAGGTGGGTCGAATAACGCCGGGGCCGCCCGGTGAGGGGCGGCCCCAAAGCGTTATCGGGCTTCCAGTTCTTCGTCCAGCAGCGCGAACAGCTCGTCCGCGCTGGCTCCTTCCACTTCCTCGTCTGGGACCAGCGAAGCCAGCACTGCCTTCAATCGCGTCACGACTCCGGTGACTTCGTCCGGTTCCAAGCCCCGTACGACGTTCTCCAGCGCGTCCAGCTGGACCTCGACTGCGGACGGGGCACCGTCTGCTACGAGGTGTTCTCCTAGGACCTGCACAGACGGATAGTCGAAGATCAGCGTCGCGGGCAGGCGCATTCCGGTGAGGACGTCGAGGCGGTTGCGCAGTTCGATGGCGGTCAGGGAATCGAAGCCGAGTTCGATGAAGCCCTTTCGGGGGTCTACCGCGTCTCGGCGTTCGTAGCCTAGGACTACGGCGGCGGTGCCGCAGACCAGGTCAACGGCGGCCCGGACTCGTTCAGGACCGGACAGGCGGAGTACCTGGTTCCAGGAATCGTCGACGACCTCGACGCGGCGGCGGCCTCGGACCAGGCCGCGCAGCATCGCGGGGACGCTGTGGGCGTCGGCGCGTAGCCCGGACATGTCCAGGCGTACCGGGACCAGCGACGGTTGGCCGGCGGCGACCGTCGCGTCGAAGAGTTCCAGGCCGTCGGCGAAGGACAGGCCGAAGACGCCGGACCTGGCCATGCGGATCAGGTCGGTGTCGGCCAAATCGCCGGACATGCCGCCTTCGGACCATAGGCCCCAGGCGAGCGACACGGCTGGCAAGCCCTGCGCGGCGCGGTGGTGTGCGAGCGCGTCCAGGAAGACGTTCGCCGCGGAGTAGTTGGCTTGGCCTGCGGCACCTAGGGTTCCGCCGGCGGACGAATACAGCACGAAGGCGGCCAAGTCCAGGGACGCGGTCAGTTCGTGCAGGTGCCACGCAGCGTCGACCTTCGGGCGGAGGACGGCGTCCATCCGTTCCGGGGTCAGCGACAGGAGCACGCCATCGTCGACGACGCCGGCGGTGTGGATTACCGCGGTCAACGGGTGGTCGGACGGAACGTCGGCGAGGAGAGCTGCGACTGCGTCTCGAGACGACAGGTCACAGGCCACCAGCGAGACTGAGGCACCGAGGTCCGTGAGGGAGGCGGCGAATTCAGTGGCTCCTGGGGCGGCGCCGCCGCGGCGGCTCGTGATGAGCAGGTGGCGGACGCCGTGTTCAGTGACCAGGTGCCGGGCGATCAGTTGGCCGAGCACGCCGGTGCCGCCGGTGACCAGGACGGTGCCGTCCGGGTCGAAGGCGACGGTGCCGGACGGGACGTACTTTGCCAGGCGGTGCACCAGAACCGCGCCGTCGCGGACTGCGACACCGGGTTCGTCGGCGTACATCGCGCCGAGCACGGAGCCGATCGGGAGCGGGCCGTTGTCTAGGTCCACGACCATGAATCGGTCTGGGTACTCAAGTTGCGCGGTGCGGATCACGCCCCACAGTGCCGCGTGGGTGAGGTCGGGCGCGCCCTCGTCTGGGCGAGTAGCGATCGCGCCGGAGGCGATGACGACCAGGCGCGAAGCGGCCAGGACATCCTCGGCGACCCAGGCTTGGGACAGCGAGAGGAGGTCGTGGACGGCTGCGCGTGCGCCTTCCGGGGTGGCGGTTTCCGGGGCGGTGAAGGGTACGTACACAACGTCTGGGACTCGGGCACCGTTCTGGATTGCTTCCAGCAGGGCATTGAGGTCCACATAGGACTCACCGGCGAGACCGAAGGGGTTGTCGCCCAGGATCGCGGTAGTCACTGCGGTGACGTCGTCGCCTTGCCACGGGATCCAGTCGACGCGGAAGAGCGAATCGTCCACTGCCGAACGCGCGGCGGTGGCGAAGGCGTCGTCCGCGATGGGGCGCAGCGCTAGAGAGTCCACGCGCAGCACCGGTGTGCCGGACGCGTCCGTCGCAGTGAGCGAGACGGTGTTCTCGACGTCTGACGAGATCAGCACGCGCAGGGTCGCCGCGCCGCCGGCGTATAGCGAGACGCCGGACCACGCGAAGGGCAGCACTGGCTTGTCCTCGGTCGGTCCGGCGAGACCGATCGTGTGCAGGGCAGCGTCCAGCAGCGCGGGGTGCAGGCCGAACGCACTGCCGTCCGCATGCTCGGGCAGGGCGACCTCGGCGGCCAGCACGTCACCCGACTGCCAGGCTCGTCGCAGGCCAGCGAAGACCGGGCCGTAGTCGAAGCCTTGGGCGGCCAGGTCGTCGTACCGGGAGGTCACGTCGATCTCCGTGGCTCCGGCGGGCGGCCATTCGGCGGCCACTGCGGACGGTGAACCAGCTGGGGAGAGCCGGCCGCTGCCGTGCTGAGTCCATTCGTCGGCGTCCTCGGGCTGGGAGAAGATTCCCAGCGCTCGGGTGCCGTCGTCTTCCTCCGCGCCGACGGTCACCTGCAGTCGCACCGCGCCCTGCTTCGGCAGGATCAACGGAGCGGCCAGCGTGAGTTCGTCGACCCTGCCGCAGCCGACCTCGTCGCCCGCGCGCACCGCCAGCTCGACGAAAGCCGTGCCGGGGAACAGCGCGTTGCCTTGGACGACGTGATCGGCCAGCCACGGCTGCGCGGCCAGCGACAGCCGTCCGGTGAGGACGACGCCGCCGGAGTCCGCCGTGCCGACCACCGCACCGAGCAGCGGGTGGGCGGCTTCGCGCTGCCCGACCTCGGCCACGCCGCGAGCCCGCGCGCCGGTCGGGTTGTCCAGCCAGTAACGCTTACGCTGGAAGGCATAGGTCGGCAGTTCGACCACGTGCGCGCCGGAGTAGAACGCGTCCCAGTCGACCGTCCCGCCGAGCGTGAACAGGGTCGCGACCGCGGCGGCGGCCGACTCTGCTTCGGCTCGGTCCTTGCGCAGGACGGGGATGAAGGCGGCGTTGGCGAGGGTGGCAGCGGCGATGCTGTCGGCACCACTGGTGCTACCGACACGGCCAGCGCTGCCGACTCCGGTGCCACCAGCGGCAGCGCCAGTCCGGCCTGCGCCGCCGATTCCGGTGGCTCCAGCGACGTGGCCAACCGGGCCCGCGCTGCCGACTCTGGCAGCATCGCCGCGGGCACGATCGCCACCGGCTGCGCCATTCGCGCCACCAGCGGCACCGTTTACGCCGCTAGCCGCGCCATTCGCGCTAGCAGCTGCGTCATTCACGCCGACGGCAGCACCATTCACGCCACCGTCGAACGTGCCACCACCGGCTCCGCCCACCGCAGCGGCGTCGGCGCAGCTCTGGCCCATCGCCGTCAGCACCGCGCTCGGGCCGACCTCGACGAACGTGTCTACCCCGGCCTCGGCTAGCGCTCGCACGCCGTCAGCGAAGCGCACTGCCGAACGGACCTGGCGCACCCAGTAGTCCGGCGTCGCCACATTCGCCGAAAGTTCCACTGTGGACACAATGGGCACCGATGGCTCGGAGTACGTCAGCGTGCGCGCCACTGCGGCGAACTCGTCCAGCATCGGGTCCATGAGCGGCGAATGGAACGCGTGCGAAACGCGCAACCGCGAAGTATTAGTGAATTTCCCAGCAACCGCAAGTACTTCTTCTTCTGCACCCGACAATACCACCGACCGAGGGCCGTTCACCGCGGCGATTCCTACACCATTGGTTAGTAGCGGAAGGACCTCGTCTTCGGTAGCTTGCACAGCTACCATCGCGCCGCCGGCGGGCAGAGCTTGCATCAGCCGGGCTCGGGCGACTACCAGTTTTCCGGCGTCGGCAAGGGAAAGCACCCCGGCGACGTGGGCGGCGGCGATTTCTCCGACGGAGTGGCCCAGCAGGTAGGCAGGCCGGACGCCCCAGGATTCCAGGAGCCGGTACAGGGCGACTTCGACCGCGAACAGGGCGGGCTGGGTGTAGCCGGTTTGGTCGAGCCGGTCCGCGTCGGCGAGCAGGGAGTGCAGGGGGACGTCGAGGTCCAGAGCGGCGGCGACCTCGTCCAGGGCGGCGGCGAAGACGGGGGACGCGGCAGCTAGGTCCAGGCCCATGCCAGCACGCTGGGCGCCTTGGCCGGTGAAGAGAAAAGCCGTGCGACGCGTGGTGGCCACGCCTTCGACCACCGCGGAGGAAGCTCTGCCTGCTGCATAATCTTCGAGAGCGCGCGCGGCGGCTTCCCGGTCCGCAGCCACCACGCCAGCTCGGTGCTCGCCGAGGGTTCGCGTGGTGGCGAGGGAAAGACCGATATCCGCGGTGGAGCCCGGCATTGCCGAATCCGAAGCGGCGGGGCCCGAAGCGGGGGTACCGGGCACAGCTGAACCCGAAGCGACGGGACCCGGCGCGGCAGAACCCACCGCGACGGCACCCGGCACAACCGAACCAGAAACAACGGCATTCGGCGCAGCAGAACCCAACGCGACGGGCCTCGGCGCAGCCGAACCCGAAGCGACAGGACTCGGCGCAGCCGAACCCGAAACGACGGTGCCCGAACCAACTAGACCAGAAACGACGGAGCCCGGAGCACCAGGACCCGAAACAGCGCCCGGCGCAGCCGAACCCGAAACGACGGAGCCCGCCGCAACCGAGCCCGAAGCAACAGCACCCGAGGCAGCGAACCCAGCCAACTGCCCAGCCTGCGCCCGCAAAGCCTCCGGTGACGAAGCCGAGAGCAGCCAGGTAACTGGCCCATCAGAAGGAGACGGCACCGGAACCGGATCGCCTTGCTCGACAATCACATGCGCATTCGTCCCGCTGATGCCGAACGACGAAACCCCAGCTCGTCGGGGACGGCCGGTCGAGGGCCACGGCGTGGGCTCATTCAGCAGCGCGACAGTGCCATCCGTCCAGTCCACGTGGGGCGAAGGCTCGTCCGCGTGCAGCGTCGGCGGCAGCACGCCCCGGCGCAGGGCCTCCACCATTTTGATGACCCCGCCGACCCCGGCCGCGGCCTGGGTGTGCCCGACGTTCGACTTGAAAGAACCGACATACAACGGTCGCGAGGGGGTAGCGACCTTGCCGTAGGTCGAGATCAGGGCTTGGGCCTCGATCGGGTCACCTAGCTTGGTGCCGGTTCCGTGCGCCTCCACAGCGTCCACATCGGACAGTTCCAGGGAGGCGTCGGCCAGGGCCGCTCGGATGACCCGTTGCTGGGCTGGGCCGTTGGGCACGGTGATTCCGCTCGAAGCGCCGTCCGAGTTCACCGCGCTGCCGCGCAGCACGGCGAGCACGTGGTGGCCGTTGCGCCGAGCGTCGGAAAGCCGTTCCAGCAGCAGCATTCCAGCGCCTTCGGAGCATCCGACGCCGTCCGCGCCGCTGCCGAAAGCCTTGCAGCGGCCGTCCGAAGAGAGGCCGTGTTGTTCGCTGAAGTATACGAACATGTCCGGCGTGACCATCACCGTCACCCCGCCCGCCAGCGCCAGCGAGCATTCGCCGCGGCGAAGTGCTTGGGCGGCGAGGTGCATCGCGACCAGCGAGGAAGAGCAGGCGGTGTCCACCGACACCGACGGGCCTTCCAAGCCGAGTGTGTACGACACCCGCCCGGAGATAAGGCTGCCGTCGCTGCTGCCCGCACCGTAATCGTGGTACATGACGCCGGTGAACACCCCGGTCGCGCTGCCGCGCAAGGTCGACGGCACGATTCCGGCGCGTTCCACTGCTTCCCAGGCGGTTTCGAGCAGCAACCGCTGCTGCGGGTCCAGCGTGATCGCCTCGCGCGGGCTGATGCCGAAGAACTCCGGGTCGAAATCGGCGGCGTCGTAGAGGAAACCGCCTTCGTTCGAGTAGGTCGTGCCGGGCCGGGTGCCGGTCGGGTCGTGCAGGGCGGCGGTGTCCCAGCCGCGGTCGGCGGGGAATTCGCCGATCGCGTCGACGCCGCCGGCCACCAGCTCCCACAGTTGCGCGGGAGTGGCGACCCCGCCGGGGTACCGGCAGCCCATGCCGATGATGGCGATCGGCTCGGACTGCCGGGCGGCCAGCCGCTGGTTGTCCGCACGGAGCCGTTCGTTGTCCGTCATGGACTGCCGCAGCGCGGCGACGATCTGCTCGGTCGAAGGAGCGGACTTGTCGGTCACTGGGATTCACCCCGTTCGTCGGTGCCGCTCATCGCGGAGCGGACCAGGTCGGCCAGGTCCATCGAGGCGACCGCAGCCGCCGCGTCGTCGGTGCCGTTCAGTTCTTCCACCGCTTCTTCTTCCAGAGCAGAGGGAGCCAGTTCGGCCAGCAGGTGGCGGGCCAGCGGAAGCGGGCTCGGGTAGTCGAAGATCAGCGTCGCGGGCAGCCGCAGCCCGGTCGCGGCGCCGAGCCGGTTGCGCAGCTCCAGCGCGGCGAGCGAGTCGATGCCCAGGTCGGTGAAGCCCTTTTCGACCCCGACCGCCGAAGCGTCGTCGTATCCGAGGACAGCCGCCGTGTGCTCCAGCACCAGGTTCAGTGCCGCCGAGTCCCGCTCGTCCGCCGGGAGCGTGGCGAGCTTGTCGGCGAACCCGGCCTCCGGAGCTGTCGACGAGGCGACAGCCGCCCGTCGTGGCACCGCGGTGACGAGACCCTTCAGCAGCGCCGACGCGCGGTCGGCGTCCTTGAGGTCGAGCTTCACCGGCACCAAAGTCGCCGAGGAAGCCGCCAGAGCGGCGTCGAACAGCTCCAGCCCCTCAGCCGCGGACAGCTCCGCGACCCCGGACCGGGCGATGTGCGCCAGGTCCACTTCGCCGTCGGTGCCTTCCCACGGACCCCACGCGAGCGAGGTCGCCGGGAGGCCGAGAGAAGAGCGGTGTTCAGCCAGCGCGTCCAGGAACACGTTCCCGGCCGCGTAGTTCGCCTGCCCCGCCGCGAGCAGCAGACCGCCCGCCGAGGAGTAGAGGACGAACGCCGCCAGGTCCCGGTCAGCTGTCAGTTCGTGCAGGTTCCAGGCCGCGTCGACCTTGGGCCGCAACACGTTCTCGACCTGCTCTGGCGTCAGCGCGCTCAGCACCGCACTGTCCATCTGCCCGGCCGCGTGCACCACGGCGGTCAGCCGCGGCAGCGTGTCGAGCAGTTTCGCCAGCTCGTCCCGGTCGGTGACGTCGCACGCGGCCACCGTCACCTTCGCGCCTTCGCCGGCCAGTTCGTCGACCAACTCCCGCGCCCCGGCTGCGTCGAGTCCGCGACGGCTGGTCAGGACTAGGTCACGCGCCCCGCGAGCGACCAGGTGCCGGGCCAGCAGCCCGCCGAGCAAGCCCGCGCCGCCGGTGATCAGCACCGTGCCGTCCGGGTCCCACTCGACTGTCTCGCCGACTTCGGTGACCCGCGTCAGCCTCGGCACGCGCACCTCTCCGTCGCGCACCCGAGCTTCGGGTTCGCCGGACGCGACGACCGCGGGCAGCGCTCGGGCCGACGCGGGAGAAGCGTCGAGGTCCACGACCTGGATCCGGCCCGGGTTCTCCGCCTGCGCGGCCCGCACCAGGCCCCAGACCGGGGCCTGCGCCAGCTCGTCGCGAGTGACCACGACCAGCTTTCCGTCTCCGGCCGACAGCCAGTTCTGCAAGTGCCGCAACGTTTCCTGCACGACTTGATGGACCTGCGCTGGCACAGAATCGGAGCCAGAACCAACCGGCAGCACCAAGACCTCCGCGCCGCCCGGCTCAGTCCGAAGCGGTACACCGAGACCGAGGTCGTCGGTACCGAGCACGGCCCAGCCGTCCAGCGAGGGCACCAGGCGGACACCCGAGGCGGGCTGCCATTCGATGCGGTACAGCGAGTCCGGCACCTTCGCGCCGAGCTGGCCTTCCGACACCGGCCGCGTGACCAGCGAAGCGATCTGGGCCACCGGAGCACCCGCGGTGTCGGCCAGGTCGAGCGACGAACCGCTTTCGGTCTTCCGGACCCGCACCCGCAGCGCGGTCGCGCCACTGGCCTGCAGCGACACCGAGTTCCACGCGAACGGGATGGTGGTCTCGGTCAACGCCTTCGGACCGCCCGGGATCAGGAAGTCCGTCGCGCCGAGTGCCGAGTCGAGCAGGCCCGGGTGCAGGCCGAATTCGTTCGCCGCGGTGCCTTCCGGCAGAGCGACCTCGGCGTACACCTCGCCTTCGCGGAGCCAGACCGCCCGCAGGTTGCGGAACGTCGGCCCGTAGCCGAAGCCGAGCCCGGCCAGGTCGTCGTACAACCCGGTCAGGTCAACCGATTCCGCACCGGACGGCGGCCACTCGCTGAGCGAGAAGTCCGCGGCCGCGCCGTTGGCCAACGTCCCCGCGGCGTGCTGGACCCAGCCAGACTCGGTCCGCGAGTGCACCGACAGCTCCCGGCGACCGCTAGCGTCCGGCGCGCTGATGACCACGCGCAGGTCAACCCCGTCTTCCGGCAGCAGCAACGGCGCCTGCTGGGTCAGCTCCTCCAGGAGGTCGCAGCCGACCTGGCCCCCGGCGTGCACCGCCAGCTCGACGTACGCGGTGCCGGGCAGCATCGTCCGCCCCATCACCACGTGGTCGGCCAGCCACGGCTGCGTCGCGACAGACAGCCGTCCGGTCAGCACCGCGCCACCGTCGGGCAGTTCGACCAGCGCACCCAGCAGCGGGTGTCCGGCGGACTGCGCGCCCAAGGTACTCACGTCGCCGGTCGGCTTCGTCGCGTCGAGCCAGTACGACTTGTTCTGGAACGCGTAGGTCGGCAAGTCCACAGTGGACGCACCCTGGCCGGCGAACAGCGCCTTCCAGTCGATCTTCGCGCCCCGGGAGAACAGCGTCGCCAGCGCGGTGAACACGGTCGGCACCTCGGCCCGGCCCCGGCGCATCGCGGGCACCTGGACGACCCGGTCCGGCCGGTCGGCCACCGCGGTGTCGCATTCGCGAGCCATCCCGGTGAGCACCGCGTCCGGACCCAGCTCGACGAACCTGGTCACGCCCGCACCGAGCAGCGTGCTGACGCCGTCGGCGAACCGGACGGCCTCCCGCACGTGGCCCACCCAGTACTGCGGCGAGCACAGCTCGGCGGCGGTCGCGATCTTGCCGGTCACGTTCGACACCACCGGGATCGACGGCGCGGAGTAGGTCAGTTTCTCCGCCACCACCGCGAACTCGGCCAGCATCGGCTCCATCAGCCCCGAGTGGAACGCGTGCGACACGACCAGCTGCTTCGTCCGGCGACCAGCGTCGGAGAAGGTCGCCATGGCCGCGACCACCGCCTCTTCCGGACCGGAGATGACCACCGACCGCGGACCGTTGACCGCCGCGATGTCCACGCCCGCGGGCAGCGAGGCTCGCACCTCGTCCTCGGTCGCGGCGATCGCCGCCATCGTGCCGCCGGTCGGGAGCGCCTGCATGAGCCGGCCGCGAGCAGCGACCAGCGAGCAGGCGTCGGCCAGCGAGAACACTCCGGAGACATGCGCGGCGGCCAGTTCGCCGATCGAGTGCCCGGCGACGTAATCCGGCTTGACACCCCAGGATTCGACCAGCCGGTACAGCGCGACCTCGATCGCGAACAGCGCGCATTGCGTGTACGCGGTCTGGTTGAGCAGCGGCGAGTCTTCCCAGATCACCTGCTTGAGCGGGGTGTCCAGTTCGGCGTCGAAGAGTCCGCAGATCTCGTCGAACGCTCCGGCGAAGGCCGGGAACGCCTCGTACAGCCCGCGTCCCATGCCCGGTTGCTGCGCGCCCTGGCCGGTGAACAGGAACGCCGTCAGGTCGGCCGCGCTGACCGTGCCGGCCACGGTGCCCGCCGGGGTCCGGCCGTCGGCCAGTCCGTCGAGCGCCTTCAGAGCCGCTTCGCGGTCGGCCGCCAAGACCACCGCGCGGTGGTCGAGCGCCGCGCGGCCGGTGGCGAGCGAGTAGCCGATGTCGGTCAGGCTGACGTCCGGGTTGGCCCGCAGGTGCGCGGCCAGCCGGGCGGCCTGGTCGGCGAGCGCCGACGCGACCGAACCAGCCAGCGGCAACGGAATCGTCGGGAGTTCCGGTGCGGTGCGCCGGGTTTCGGTAGCCGGAGCGGGCGGTGCCTCCTCGATGATGATGTGTGCGTTGGTGCCGCTGATGCCGAACGACGAGACGCCAGCGCGACGCGGGTGTCCGTTCGGCAGCCACGGCCGCGGCTCGGTGAGCAGCTCGATGTTGCCCGTGGTCCAGTCGACGACCGGCGACGGCGCGTCGACGTGCATCGTCTTCGGCAGCATGTTGTGCCGCAACGCTTGCACGACCTTCATCACGCCTGCCGCGCCACCGGACGCCTGCGCGTGGCCGATGTTCGACTTCACCGAACCCAGGTACAGCGGCCGGTCGCGGTCCTGGCCGTAGGTGGCCAGCAAGGCCTGCGCCTCGATCGGGTCGCCCAGCTTCGTGCCCGAACCGTGCGCCTCGACAGCGTCCACATCGGACGGTCGCAGCCCACCGGCCGCGAGGGCCGCGTGGATGACGCGTTCCTGCGACGGGCCGTTCGGCGCGGTAAGGCCGTTCGACGCACCGTCCTGGTTGACCGCGCTCGACCGGACCACCGCGAGCACTTCGTGCCCGTTGCGCTGCGCGTCGGACAGCCGCTCCAGCAGGAGCAGGCCCGCGCCCTCGGCCCAGCCGACGCCGTCGGAAGCCGCGGAGAACGACTTCGACCGGCCGTTGGGCGAAAGCACGCCCTGACGGCTGGAGTCGACGAACAGGTCCGACTGCGACAGCACCGTGACACCGCCGGCTAGTGCCAGCCCGCACTCCCCCGCCCGCAGCGCTTGCACCGCGAGGTGCAGCGTGACCAGCGAGGACGAGCACGCGGTGTCCACCGTCATGCTCGGGCCTTCAAGGCCGAGCAGGTAGGAGATCCGGCCGGAGACGACCGCGCCGGAGCTGCCGTTCGGGATGTAGGCGGCGACGTCGGCCGGAGCGCCCGGGGCGCGGCTGCCGTAGTCGTCGTACATCGCGCCGGTGAAGACGCCGGTCAGGCTGCCGCGCAGCACGGTCGGGTCGATTCCGGCGCGCTCGATGGCCTCCCACGCGGTTTCCAGCAGGAGCCGCTGCTGCGGGTCCATCGCCATCGCCTCGCGCGGGCCGATGCCGAAGAACGCCGGGTCGAACTCCGCCGCGTCGTGCAGGAAGCCGCCCTGGTTGGCATAGGTCTTGCCGCGTTTGCCGCGTTCCGGGTCGTAGATGCCCTCGATGTCCCAGCCGCGGTTGGTCGGGAAGCCGGAGACCGCGTCGACCTCGTCGACCAAGAGCTGCCACAGGTCCTCCGGCGACCGGACGCCGCCGGGATAGCGGCAGGCCATGCCGACGATCGCGATCGGTTCCTGCATCGACGCATTCGTCCGGGCGGTCGTCGCCGGGGTCTTCGCGACCGCGCCGAGCAGCTTGCCCTTCACGAAGTCCGCGACGGCCTTGGCGGTCGGGTGGTCGAAGATCAGCGTCGCGGGCAGCGTCAGTCCGGTCGCGGTGCCAAGGAGGTTGCGGAGTTCGACCGCGGCGAGCGAGTCGAAGCCCAGTTCCTTGAACGCCCTGGTTCCGTCCACTTCGGACTTGTCCGCGTAGCCGAGCACCGTGGCCACCTGCGTGCGGACGAGGTCGAGCAGCACCCGGTCCCGTTCGCTTTCGACCAGCGCGGCCAGTTCGTCGGCGAGCGCGTTGTCCGCCGCCTTGGCCGCCTTCGCCACGCGACGTGCCTTCGGCGGCACGAAACCACGCAGCAGTGCGGGCAGTTCGTCAGTACGCGCCCGAAGCGCCGGGACGTCCACGCGAAGCGGCGCGATGACCGCGTCTTCGGTGGCCACGGCGGCGTCGAACAGGGCCAATCCCTGCTCGGCGGTCACCGCGGGCAGGCCGAGGCGGGCCATCCGGGCGAGGTCGGCTTCGGCGAGGTCGCCGCCGAGTCCGGTGTTCTCCGCCCACAGACCCCAGGCCAGCGCGGTTGCCGGGAGTCCGGCCGCGCGCCGGTGTTCGGCGAGCCCGTCGAGGAACGCGTTGGCCGCCGCGTAGTTCGCCTGTCCGGCAGGAAGCACCTGGCCGCCCGCCGAGGAGAACAGTACGAACGCGGACAGCTGCCGGTCTGCGGTCAGTTCGTGCAGGTGCCAGGCCGCGTCGACCTTCGGCCGCAGCACCGCGGCAAGCTGCTCCGCGGTGAGCGAGTCGAAGACGCCACTGTCGGCGGTACCGGCGGCGTGCACCACCGCGCCGAGGTCCGGCAGGCCGTTGACCAACTGCTCGACCGCCGCACGGTCGGCGACGTCGCAGGCCGCCACCTGAACCGTCGCACCCAGGTCGGTCAGCTCTTCGACCAGCTGCGCGGCACCGGGTGCGTCGAGACCGCGACGGCTGGTGAGTACGAGGCTCCGCACGTCGTGTTCGGCGACCAGGTAACGCGCCAGCAGGCTGCCGAGACCGCCGGTGCCGCCGGTGATCAGGACCGTGCCGTCCCACGAGGCGGTTCCGGTCGATTCGGTGCGGGTGTAGCGCGGAGCGAGCACCGCACCGGCGCGGATCGCCGACTCCGGCTCGCCCGAGGCGACCACCGCGGCGATCGTCTCGACCTTCGTCTCTGCGTCCGCGTCGATCAGGAAGACGCGTCCGGGGTGTTCGGCTTGCGCAGCGCGGGCCAGGCCCCACAGGAGACCTTGCGTGACGTCCACAGTGGACCCGCCAGCCGGAACCGCCGACTGCGTGACAATGGCGAGTTTCGTGTCGGTCAACCGTGATTCGGCCAGCCACGCCTGGATTTCGGCGAGCAGCCAGGTCGCGTTGGCCCGTGCCGCTTCCGGCACCGCGCCCTCCGCGACAGGCACCGAGAGCGTCACGAGACCCGGTACCGGTTCGCCGCGGTCCACCGCGCCGAGCAGGTCCGCGAACCCGCTGTAGGTAGCGGCCACGCCGACCCGGCCACGGCCGATCGCGACGACATCGCCCGGCTCCGCGGCCGGGACCGGCACGGACTGCCAGCCGATCTTGAGCAGAGATCCGTCAGTGGTCTCCGCCTGCGCGGCCAGTTCGGTCCGCACGGGCCGCGAGACCAGCGACTCGACCGAAGCGACCGGGTTGCCTTCGCCGTCCGCGACCTCGATCGAGGACAGCTCGTCCCCGTCCAGCCGCACGATCCGCACCCGCAGCACCGAAGCTCCGACCGCGTGCAGCGTGACGCCGTTCCACACGAACGGCAGCAGCGTCGAACCGCTCGGGTCGCCAAGGAGGTCGGCGTGCATCGCGGTGTCGAGCAATGCCGGGTGCAGGCCGTAGGAGCCCGCCGTGGAGGCGGCCGGTTCCGGCAGCGCGACCTCGGCGAACACCTCGTTGCCCCGGCGCCACGCGGCCGTGAGGCCCTGGAAGGCCGGGCCGTAGCCGTAGCCGCGTTCGTTGAGCCGATCGTAGGCGCCCTCGACCGGGATCGGGGTCGCGCCCGCCGGCGGCCATTCGGTGAGGCCAGCGGGTTCCGGCCGCGCGGTGGCGGACAACGTGCCCAGCGCGTGCTGGGTCCAGTCGCCATCCGATTCGACCGGGCGGGAGAACACGGTGACCGGGCGGCGGTCGCCGTTCGCGGGACCGACCACGACCTGCAGCGCGACCGCGCCGTCCGGGGCCAGGATGAGCGGCGCTTGCAGCGTCAGCTCCTCGACCACCGGGTGGCCCACCTGGTCACCGGCAGCGACAGCCAGTTCGACGAATCCGGTGCCGGGCACCAGGATCGCGCCCTTCACCACGTGGTCAGCGACCCACGGCACCGACGACGCGGACAACCGTCCAGTGAGGACAGTGGTGTCCGAACCGGACAGTGCCACCACCGCGCCCAGCATCGGGTGCGCCAGCGGTTGCTGACCGACCGAAGTGACGTCGCCGGACGGAGTCGCGTCCAGCCAGTAACGCTTGTGCTGGAAGGCATACGTCGGCAGGTCGAGCCGAACCGGACCGTCGCCGAGCAGCGGGCCGAGCTTCACAGCTCCGCGAACGTGCAGGCGACCAGCCGCGGTGAGCGCGGTGCGCACCTCGTCCTGATCGCGCCGGCCGAACGGGACGAACTCCGCGTCGACGCTCTGCGGGCCGAGCGCGGACAGCACACTGTCCGGGCCGATCTCCAGGAACGTCTGGACGCCGCTCTCCGCCAGTGTCGTGACCGCGGCACCGAAACGGACGGTCTCGCGGACATGGGTGACCCAGTATTCCGGTGAACGCAACTCGTCGTCAGTGGCGAGTTTCCCAGTGACCGTCGAGACGATCGGGATCTTCGGCGTCTCGTACGTCAATCCAGCGGCGATCTCGCGGAACTCGTCGAGCATCGACGTCATCAGCGGCGAGTGGAACGCATGGCTCACCCGCAACCGTCGCGTTTGGACATCTCCAGCGGCCCGCTCGATCTCGGCGACCACGTCCGCGTCACCCGAGATGACCACGGCGGCCGGGCCGTTCACTGCCGCGATGCTGACCGCGTCTTCGTGGCCGTGCAGCAGTTCGCGGACCGTGTCTTCGGTCGCGGAGAACGAGACCATGGCACCGCGCCGGTCATTCAGCGCGCCCATCAGCCGGCCGCGCGCGGCGACCAGTTTCGCTGCGTCCTCAAGGGAAAGCACGCCCGCGACGTGGGCCGCGGCCAGTTCGCCGATCGAGTGCCCGGCGAGCGCGTCGGGCCGGAAGCCCCACGATTCGGCGAGCCGGAACAGCGCGACCTCGACCGCGAAAAGCCCGGTCTGGGTGTACTGCGTCTGGTCGAGCAGGCCGCGGTCGGCGAGTTCGGTGGTGCCGAACACGACGTCCCGCAACGGCACGTCGACCAGCGGGTCGATCGCCGCGCACACCGCGTCGAACGCCGTCGCGAAGGCCGGGTACGCGTCGTAAAGCTCGCGCCCCATGCCGACCCGCTGCGCGCCCTGGCCGGAGAACAGGAAAGCGAGCTTCCCGTCCACGACCTGACCGGTCGGTGCGTCCCCGCCGGACAGCGCGTCGAGGCCGTCCGCGAGTTCTCCCGCGGTCTCGGCGACAATCACCGCGCGGTGTTCCAGCGAGGCCCGCGTCGCAGCCAGCGAACGTGCGATCTCCGCGACGGAAACGCCGTCGGCCAGCCAGGAACGCAACCGTGCCGCCTGTCCGCGCACCGCGGCGGCGGACCGGCCGGACAGCGCGACCGGAACGATCGTCTGCGTCTCGGAAGGCCGCTCGACCGGAATCGGCGGAGCCTGCTCCAGGATGACGTGCGCGTTGGTGCCGCTGATGCCGAACGACGACACCGCGGCGCGGCGGGGCCGGTCGGCCTGCCACTCCCGGGCTTCGGTCAGCAGCCGGACCGCGCCGGTCTCCCAATCGACCACAGTGGACGGACGGTCGACGTGCAACGTCTGCGGCAACTGGCCGTGCTGCATCGCCATGACCATCTTGATGATGCCCGCGACACCCGCTGCGGCCTGCGTGTGCCCGATGTTGGACTTGATCGAACCGAGCCACAACGGCTCTTCGCGGTCCTGGCCATAGGTGGCCAGCAAGGCCTGAGCCTCGATCGGGTCGCCCAGCGTCGTGCCAGTGCCGTGACCTTCCACAGCGTCCACTTCGGACGGCTGCAGGCCAGCGTCGGCCAGCGCCTTGGCGATCACTCGCTGCTGCGAAGGACCATTCGGTGCGGTCAGGCCGTTCGACGCGCCGTCGTGGTTCACCGCGGAGCCGCGGAGGACCGCGAGCACCGGGTGACCGTTGCGGCGAGCGTCCGACAGCCGCTCAACGAGCAGCATGCCCGCGCCCTCGCCCCAGCCGGTGCCGTCCGCCGCTTCGGCGAACGCCTTGCACCGGCCGTCTGCGGAAAGCCCGCGCTGACGGCTGAAATCGATGAAAGTGTCCGGAGTGGACATCACGGTGACCCCACCGGCCAGCGCCAGCGTGCACTCGCCGCGACGCAGCGCTTGCACCGCCCAGTGCAGCGCGACCAGCGAAGACGAGCACGCGGTGTCCACAGTGACCGTCGGGCCTTCCAGCCCCAGCGCGTACGAGACGCGACCGGACACGACGCTGGCGAGGCTGCCGTTGCCGAGGTAGCCCGCGATGTCGTCGGAGACCGTGCCGAGCCGGGTGCCCCAGTCGTGGTACATCACGCCGGCGAACACCCCGGTGGCGCTGCCGCGCAAGGCGACCGGGTCGATTCCGGCCCGCTCGAACGCCTCCCACGAGACCTCCAGCAGCAACCGCTGCTGCGGGTCCATCGCCGCCGCCTCGCGCGGGCTGATCTCGAAGAAGTCCGCGTCGAACTCGGCCGCGTCGTGCAGGAAAGCACCGTGCTTGACATAGGAGCGGCCGGGCTTGCCGGGCTCCGGGTCGTACAGCGAGTCGACGTTCCAGCCGCGATCGACCGGGAAGCCCGAGAGCGCTTCCTCGCCCTCGGAAACGAGCCGCCACAGGTCTTCCGGCGTCGTGACGCCACCCGGGTAGCGGCAAGCGATGCCGACGATGGCGATCGGTTCCTCCGGGTCCACAGTGGTCACCGGCGTGATCGGGCGTGCCGGAGCCAGCCCGGCCAGCCGCGACGCCAGGTACTCGGCGAGCGCGCGCGGCGTCGGGTAGTCGAACACCAGCGTCGCGGGCAGCCGCATGCCGGTGACCGAATCGAGGATGTTGCGCAGCTCGACCGCGGCGAGCGAATCGAACCCGATCTCGCCGAACGGGCGGGCCGGGCTGATCGCGTCGGCGCTGTCGTGGCCGAGAACGGCCGCGACGTGCGTGCGCACCAGGTCGAGCAGCGCGCGGTCCCGGTCGGCCTCGGCGAGGTGTGCGAACCGCTCGGCGAACTGCTGCTCGGGTGTAACTTCGCCGCTGGCGACCGCGATCCGGCGGCGACCGGCGGGAACGAGCCCGCGCAACACGGCCGGAACATCCTCGCCGCGCGACCGCAGAGCAGCGCGGTCAACGCGGGTCGGCACGACCGTCGGAACACCCGTGCCGAGAGCAGCGTCAAGGGCGGCAAGGCTTTCCGACACAGTCAGCGGAGCCAGACCCAGCCGCGTGATGCGGTTTCGGTCTACTTCGGACAGGGTCGCACCCATGCCGATCGCCTGACCGGCGTCGGGAGCCCACAGCCCCCACGCCAGCGACGTCGCGGGTAGACCGGCAGCGTGCCGGTGCTCGGCGAGTGCGTCGAGGAAGGTGTTGCCAGCGGCGTAGTTCGCCTGTCCGGCACCATCGGCGAGACCCGCCGAGGAGGAGAACAAGACGAACGCGGACAGGTCCAGCTCCGCGGTCAGCTCGTGCAGCGCCCACGCGGCGTCGAGCTTCGGAGCCAGCACTGCGTCGAGCTGCTCAGCGGTCAGCGAGCCGATCATCGCGTTGTCCAGCACGCCAGCGGTGTGCACGACGGCGGACAGCGGGTGCTCGGCCTTCTTGATCGCCGCCGACAGCGAACGCTTCTTGCTGACGTCCGAGGCAACCACCTTCGCGGTCGCGCCCAGCTCCGCCAGCTCTTCGACCAGCTCGGCCGCGCCCGGCGCGTTAAGGCCCCGGCGGCTGAGCAGCAGCAGGCTGCGGACGCCGTGCTTCGTGACGAGGTGCTTCGCGACCTGCGCACCAAGACCGCCGGTGCCCCCGGTGATCAGCACGGTGCCGTCGGCCCGCCAGGTCGGCTCGCCGCCTTCTGCCACCAGCCGGACCAGCCGACCGGCTGACACCGCGTCGCCGTCGATCCGCAGCTCCGGCTCGCCCGAGCCGAGCGCGGTCGCCAGCGTCTCCGCATTGGCAGCGCCCTCGACCAGGATCACGCGACCGGGGTGCTCGGCCTGAGCCGACCGCACCAGCCCGCGGACGGCGGAGTCGGCCAGCGTGCCGCGGGTCAGCACGACCAGGCGTGCTCCCGCATAGCGGTCGGCTTCCAGCCATTGCTGCAGCACAGTCCGCACACGGTGCGCGGTCTGCTTCGCGGCGGCGGCGATGTTCTTGCCGGGCACGGAAACCGGCAGCAGCACGACGTCCGGCACATCGACCAGCGACACCAGCGAGTCGACCACCGGCACGTCGAAACCGCTGATCGAGCCCAGCGACGCGAGCGTCGGCAGCTCGAACTCACCGGTGACCGGCGTCCATTCGACGGTGTACAGCAGGTCGCGCGCCTGGGTGCCGAGGTCGGCCTCGCGGACCGGCCGCGAGCGGAACGACTCCACGGACAGCACCGGCGTACCGGCCACGTCCGTCACGTCGATCGAGACGCCGCCGGTGGCCGGGGACGTGATCCGCACCCGGACCTCAGTCGCGCCCGAAGCGTGCAACCGCACGCCGGTCCACGCGAACGGCAGCCGGATCTCGTCCGGCTCGCGCGCCTCACCCGGCGCGAAGTCGGTGGCGTGCAGGACCGCGTCGAGCAGCGCCGGGTGGACGCCGAACGCCGCGTCTCGCCCGGTCGCGGGCAGCGCGACCTCGGCGAACACGACGTCATCGCGCTTCCACGCCGTGCGCAAGCCCTGGAACAGCGGGCCGTAACCGTAACCCTGCTCGGCCAGTTCGGTGTACAGCTCGTTCGTCGCGACCACTTCGGCGCCAGCGGGCGGCCATTCGCCACGCGGGGCGGGCTCAACCACCGGGCCAGCGGCGAGGACACCGACGGCGTGCCGAGTCCAGGCCGCGTCGGCGTCGTGGTCGGGACGGGAGTGGAACTCGATGGTGCGGCGGCCGTCGACATCCGGGCCAACCAGCGTTTGCAGCGCGACACCGCCGCTCTCCGGCAGCGCGAGCGGGGCTTGCAGGGTCAGCTCGTCGACCACGCCGTAGCCGACCTGGGCCGCGGCGTGCAGAGCCATCTCGACGAACGCCGTGCCCGGCAGCACCGGCGTACCGGCGATCGCGTGGTCAGCCAGCCAAGGGTGCGTCCGCAGCGCGACGCGGCCGGTGAGGACCAGGCCGTCGTCGCCCGCCAGCCCGATCTCGGCGGCGAGCAGCGGGTGCCCGGACGCCAGCTGGCCGAAGTCCGCCGCGTCGCCGTGACCGGTCGGCGCGGTGAGCCAGTAGTGCTTGTGCTGGAAGGCATACGTCGGCAAGTCGACAACCCGCGCGGGGCCGAAGAACGCCGTCCAGTCGATCGCCACGCCACGGGTGTGCAGGCGGCCGAGCGCGGCGGCGAGGGTGGTGACCTCGGGCCGGTCGCGACGCTGCGCGGGGGTGAAAGCGATGGCGTCGCTCGTGCCGGCGGCCATCGCGGACAGCACGGCGTCCGGACCGACCTCGATCGCGGTCGTCACGCCAGCTTCGGCCAAGGCCCGCACCCCGTCGGCGAACCGCACCGCGCGGCGGACGTGCCACAGCCAGTAGCCCGGCGAGCACAGTTCCTCGGCGGTCGCGATCCGGCCGGTGACGTTCGAGACGACCGGGATCGCCGGGGCCGCGTAGTCGACCACCTCGAGGATCTCGCGGAACTCGGCCAGCATCGGCTCCATCAGCGGCGAGTGGAACGCGTGCGACACCCGCAGCTCGCTGATCTTGCGGCCCTGCATGCGGAACACCGACACGACGGCTTCCACCGCTTCGCGCTCGCCGGAAACGACGACCGACGCCGGACCGTTCACCGCGGCCAGGCTGACCTGGTCGCCCAGCAGCGGCTGGACCTCGTCCTCGGTCGCCGCGATGGCGACCATCGCGCCTCCTTCGGGCAACGCCTGCATGAGCCGTCCGCGAGCGGCGACGACCAGGCACGCGTCCGCCAGCGACCAGACGCCCGCGATGTGCGCGGCGGCCAGTTCGCCGATCGAGTGGCCGAGCAGGATGTCCGGCCGCACGCCCCACGATTCGAGCAACCGCGCCAGCGCGACCTCGACCGCGAACAGCGCGCACTGGGTGTACTGCGTTTCGTTCAGTTCCTCAGCGTTGTCGCCGAAGAGAACGTCGCGCAGCGGGGTCTCCATCTGCACGTCGAGGTGGTCGACAGCCTCGTCGAAGACCTCAGCGAACTTCGGGTACGCCAGGTACAGCTCACGCCCCATCGCGAGGCGCTGCGAACCCTGGCCGGTGAACAGCATCGCGAGCTTGCCCGGCGTGCGCTCGCCGACCACGACGTTCGGGTCCTGCTCCCCCTCCGCGAGAGCCTGCAGACCGCGCACGGCGTCCGCGAGGTTCTCCGCGACCACCACCGCGCGCTGGTCGTGCGCGGCGCGGGTAGTGGCGAGCGAGAAGCCAAGATCAGTCAGGTTGTTGCTTTCCACAGTGGACACCAGTGCGGCGGCCTGCGCCTTCAACGCTTCTTCACTGCGCGCCGACACCACCAGCGGCACAACCGGAAGCTCGTCACTCGTGATTTCCGCCGTCTCGACAGCCGGAGCCTGCTCGATGATGACGTGCGCGTTGGTACCGCTCACGCCGAAAGAGGAAACGCCAGCGCGGCGCGGACGTTCGCTCTCCGGCCATTCCCGCTGTTCAGTCAGCAGCTCGACGGCACCCGCGGTCCAGTCGACGTGCGGCGTCGGCTCGTCCACGTGCAGCGTCTTCGGCAGCACGCCGTGCCGCATGGCCTCGACCATCTTGATCACGCCCGCGACACCCGCCGCGGCCTGCGTGTGGCCGATGTTCGACTTGATCGACCCGAGCAGCAGCGGCGTCTCGCGGTCCTGCCCGTAGGCGGACAGCAACGCCTGTGCCTCGATCGGGTCGCCGAGCCGGGTACCGGTGCCGTGTGCCTCGACAGCGTCCACATCGGACGCTTCCAGCCCAGCATCGGCCAGCGCGCGCTTGATCACACGCTGCTGCGACGGACCGTTAGGCGCGGTAAGGCCGTTCGACGCGCCATCGGAGTTGATCGCCGAACCACGAACGACCGCCAGCACGGTGTGTCCATTCGCGACCGCGTCGGAAAGCCGTTCCAGCACCAGGACACCGACACCCTCGGCGAACCCAGTGCCATCCGCAGCGGCTGCGAAAGCCTTGCAGCGACCGTCTTCCGCGAGACCCCGCTGACGGCTGAACGCGGTGAACGTGCCCGGGGCACCCATCACCGCGACGCCACCGGCAAGCGCGAGCTGCGTTTCCCCACGCCGCAACGCCTGCACAGCCAAGTGCAGCGCGACCAGCGAACCGGAGCAAGCAGTGTCCACGGTCAGCGTCGGCCCTTCCAGGCCGAGCGCGTAAGCGACGCGACCAGAAACGACGCTGGGCGCGTTGCCGGTGAGCATGTAGCCGTCGAGTCCGTCCGGGGCTTCGTGCAGCCGCGGACCGTACTCCTGCGCCTCCGCGCCGATGAACACGCCCGCCGGTGTGCCGCGCAGCGTGGACGGGTCGATCTTGGCCCGCTCCAACGCTTCCCACGCGGTCTCCAGGACAAGCCGCTGCTGCGGGTCCATCGCGGACGCTTCGCGCGGGGCGATGCCGAAGAACCCGGCGTCGAATTCCCCAGCGCCAGGAAGGAATCCACCCGCGGTGACGTAGCTGCTGCCCGGCTTGTCGGGGTCCGGGTCATACAGGCTGTCGAGATCCCAGCCGCGGTCTTCCGGGAAGCCGGAAATGGTGTGCACCTCGTCGGCGACCAGCTGCCACAACGCTTCCGGCGACACCGCGCCGCCCGGGTAACGGCAGCCGATGCCGACGATCGCGACCGGCTCGTCGTCCGAGCCACCCCTGGCCAGCGCCGCGATTGATTCCTCCGCGCCGAAAACCTCGGCGTGCAGGAACCGGGCGACCGCGGCCGGGGTCGGATAGTCAAATGCCAGCGTCACCGGCAGCTCCAGCCCGGTCGCATCGGTCAGCTGCGCGTGCAGCTCCACCGCCGCGAGCGAGTCGAAACCGTGGTCGGAGAACGCTTTCTCCGGGTCGAGCACGGCTGGCACCTCGGGCAGCGCGGCCTGCAGCGCGGCCCGCGTCGCGTCGTGGACCACGCCGGCGAGGAACCCCGCGCGGTCCGCCGGCGGCAGAAGCGTCAGCCGCTCCGCGAAGCCGGATTCCCGATTCTTCTCACTCTCACGCATTGCGCACTCCACCGCGGTAGCCAGGCAGCATTCATGGGTCGTCGGTCGGATCGTAAGGCGGGCTCGGGCCGCGCCGGATCCCCAGAAAACGTCGTTAGGGGCGGGAAATCACCAGGCGACGCGCAGCAGCGACGGGCCGCGCACGATCACCCCGTACTCCCATTTCACGCCGTCGCGGCCGTCCGCGAGCCGCAATTCCGGAAAACGCTCCAGAATCGCTTTCAGCGCCTCCTGCAGTTCCAGCCGCGCCAGCTGCGCCCCGATGCAGTGGTGCGGACCGTGCCCGAACGCGACGTGCGGGTTCGGGCTGCGGGTCAGGTCGATGACGTCCGGGTTCGCGAACACCTCCGGATCGCGGTTCGCCGCGTGCAGCGCGGGCAGCACCGGATCGCCCGCCCGCACCACGACGTCGCCGATCCGGATGTCCTCGCGGGCGTACCGGGCGAACATCGCCGCGGTGTTGATCGGCACCCAGCGCAGCAGTTCCTCCACCGCGGTCGGCAGGATCTCCGGCTGCGCCCGCAACTGCGCGAGCAACTCCGGCTGAGTCAGCAGGGTGAAGACGAAGCTCGGCAGCGCCGAGGAAACCGTCTCCACGCCACCGGTCAGCAGACCCGCGCCGGCGATCGAGATCAGCTCGTTCTCAGTGAGCTTGTCTCCGGCGTCGCGGGCGTAGACCAGCGCGCCCAGGAGGTCGTCGGTCGGGTCTTCGCGGCGTTGCGCGACCAGCTGGGCCACGTAGTTGTCGAGCTGATCGCCGTAGACGTCGAGCACATCGCCCTTCGCCGTGGCGTCGCTGACCAGCGCTTGGGTCCACTCGCGGAAGATCGTGTGATCTTCCTTCGGCACGCCGAGCAGGTTGCAGATCACCGTGACCGGCAGCGGCCGCGCGAGGTCCTCGACGATGTCGCCGGGCGCGCCGTTCTCGATCATCGCGTCGATCAGTTCGTGCGTCAGCGTGCGGACGCTCTCCCGCATCGCTTCCAGCCGGCGCGCGGTGAAGGCCTTCATCACCAGGCGGCGCAAGCGGGTGTGGTCCGGCGGGTCCATGCCCATGATGCCGTCGCCCATCTGCTGGCGGCGCATCCTCGGCTGGTCGAGGCCCTGGGCCAGCTCGCGGCTGAACCGCGGGTCGGCGGTCACCAGCTTGACGTCGGCGTACTTCGTCGCCAGCCAGGCCTGCTCGCCGAACGGCAGCTGCACCCGGCTCATCGGCTCGTCGCGCTGCAACTGGTGGTAGGTCTGCGAAACGGATGTCTCGTGCATGTCGAACGGATACGCCCGGACGGTCCGGCGAGTGCTCATCTCGAATCCCCTCCGATCGGGGTCATCGGCTGTTCCAATGCCTGGGTGTCATGGGTGTGCTGGACGTAGGAAAGCGCCGACATCAGCGTCGACGAGGTGATCCGGCCGCTCGGCGCGCGTTCGGCGATCCCGCGCAACGGCAGCGAACCCAGCTCGGACCAGCCGAGCCGGCCGTCCGCGTCGAGCGTGCTGCGCGCCTGGCCCGCGTTGTCCGGATGCAGGCAGTACGGCACGTCGAGCAGGCCGCGTTTGAAGGCGACCACGAGAGCGCGGTCGAGATCGGCGTGGCTGTTGAGGACCGCGTCGACCAAGGCGCAGGCCTCGCGGTACACCTGATTGTCTTCGTCCACAATGGCCTTGACGCCTTTTGCCGACGCTGCCGCGTGTTCGAGCGCGGTCACGTTCTCCGCGACAGTCGGGATCCTATGCGCTTCGGCGGCGGTCTTGACGATCAACCGCTCCGAGCCAGTGCTCATCGCCAGCTCAGCGGCCTTGCCCAGCAACAACATCGCGCCGTCCGGCGTGCGTGGGAACAGGCCCATGTAGGCGTAGATCACCACGTGCCAGGTCGCTTCCGGCAGCAGTTCAGCGCACAAGCGGCGCAGTGCGGCAACGGCTTCACGGTCCTGATGGAGGTTCGTCTGCTGCGCGTAGCTCACCGAAATACTGCGCACACCCTTGCGGTAGAAGAACAACGCCTCCAGCACACTGATCGCGACCAGCTCGCTCGGCGGACACAGCTGTCCGAGCATGCAGCCGCCGAATGTCTCCAGATGCGGACGGCCCCCCGGATGTTCGGCGTCGACCAGCAGATCGCAGCAGTACGCCCAATTCCGCACGGATTCGTCGAGCGGAGTCCGGCTGTAGGGCAGGCAGTAGGAAATCGGCCCGCCCTCGGTGGCGTGCAGACCAGCGGCGATCATCGCGCGGAAGATGTCCACCGGCCGCGCCGAACCGTGCCGGACCTGCACCGGGAACTCCGGACCTTCGAGACCGTCGAGCATCGCCCGGGTCACTTCCGGCGGATGGTTGACGATCGGGTAGCCGTTGAGCGGAATCCCGTTGCGCAGTGCGTGTTCCGCGGAGTCGGTGTCGCGGACGCGGGTGTAGCTGTCGAGCGTGAGCGTGCCGACGGTCGCGGCGTTCGCGTGCTTGGTCGCGACCAGACCGGCGCGCATCGCGGCCGGACTGTCGAAACCCATGCGCGGCTGCACGACCAGTTCCCCGGCCGCGTGCCGCTGCGCTACGAACCGCTCGAAGCTCACGCTCCCTCCAGCTGGCTGACCCCGCCGGGAAGCGAGGCGGCGAAATGCCGGAAGGCGGCGGCGTTCTGCTCGTCGAACACTCCGTCGAACCCGGCGAACAGCAGTTCCGCGGTCTGCTCGTCGGACAGTGGCCCGCCGGTGCCCAGCTTGCCGCCGATGACGATCGGCAACCGACGCAACTCGGGGAGTGCCCGCAACCGCTGCACCACTCGGAGCCCGTCCTGGTAGCCGTGGCCGTTGACGCTGCTCAGGACCAGCATCGCCGGACGGCGGCTGACGCATTCGGACTCCAGCAGCTCGTCCGGCACGCAGGCGCCCAGGTTGACGACGTCGAAGCCGAGTTCCCCGACGAGAAGTTCGAGGTAGACCAGGTTCCAGGTGTGCGAGTCCGACGCCATGCTGCTCACGATCACCGTGCGCCCGCTGGGCTCCTCGATGACACTGCCGCCGTAAGCGCGGACTTCCTCGCTCATGGGGAAACCTCATAAGCTCGCTGATAGTCCAATCGCGACACTGAGATGACCTCGTCGCCACGAACCACGACTTCGGTCGGTGCCGGACGGCCGAGGAAGCTGATCAAACTCGCGGTGACGCCGTACGCGCCCACGTTGGGCACGGTCAGCAGGTCTCCGGCCGCCAGCTCAGGCAGCTTCGCGGCTTTGGAAAGCGAGTCACCGGGAGTACACAGTGGACCGACGAGCTGCCCCGGGTTGTCCCCGATCTGATCCACCCCGACCGCGGCGGGCAACAGACGTCCGATCCCGGAAAGCCCGCCGACCACGTTGATCCCGGCGTCGAGAATGACGAACCGGTGGCCCCGGCTCTCCTTGACGTTCACGACACCGGCCAGCAGCGTCCCGCACGTCCCGGAGAGGTACCGGCCGGATTCGCAAGCCAGCTCCACCTCGCCGCTGCGCCATTCGGGCAGGTAGAGGTCGAGCAGCTGCTCCAAACCGTTGCGCAGCTTCGGGTAGTCGGTGCGCTCGCCGGGAACCGCGTACGGCGACGAGAATCCGCCGCCGATGTCCAGCAGCTCCAACGGGAGACCAGTTTCTTGACGCAGCTGTGCCGCCGACTGCAGCACGAACTCGTACTCGCCGAGCAGCGCGTCCTCGTCCTGGGCATTGCTCATGGTGAAGAAGTGCGCGCCGACGATCTTCGCCCCGGTAACCGCCTTGAACAGCGGCATCAGCTCGGGCAACGTCTCGGCGTCGACGCCGAACTGCGACGGACGGCCCATCATCCGGATCCCGGTCGACGCGCTGCCCTGCGTGGTGTTCACCCGCAGCAGGCACCGCGCGACGGTGTCCTGCCGCTCCGCCGCGGCACCGACGTGCTGCAGATCAGTCAACGATTCGACGGAGAACAGCCGAACGCCCGCGGTGATCGCCGCGTCCAGCTCGCCGTCGGTTTTGCCGGGCCCGGTGTAGAGGATGTCCTCCGGCGCGAACCCGGCGGTCAGCGCGTTGGCCAGCTCGCCGGTCGAGCTGATCTCCGCGCGGCAGCCGCCCTCGCGCAGTTCGCGGGCGATCTCCGGATGCGGGTTGGCCTTCAGCGCGTAGTAGACCGCGAACCCCTCCGGAAGCAGGCCGAACAGCTGATCGCGCGACTGGGCGGTCACGTCCAGGTCGTACACGTAAGCCGGCGTGCCGAACCGTGCGGCCAGCTCGTCGTACTTGCTCATTTGCGGGCACCTTCCACCAGCAGGGCCAGTTCCTTCGTCGCGTTCTTGCCGTGCGCGGTGAGCGGGAACTCGTCCACGACGTGGCACAGCGCGGGCACCTTCTGCGGCTCGAGCCGCTGCGCCAGTTCCTTGAGCACCGTGGTCGGCGGCAGGTCGCTTTCCACGCAGATCGCCAGGTCGCGGGTGTCGCTCGGCGGGATCGCGCCCGCCGCGCGCACACCCGGGATGTCCATCGCGGCCGCCTCGATCTCCAAAGTGGACATCCGGATTCCCTTGCGCTTGAACATGTCGTCGCGGCGACCCTCGAAGTAGAGGTAACCGTCCTCGTCGAGGCGGCCGTAATCGCCGGTGTGCAACCGGAGTTCACCGGTGGCCTCGTCGCGGCGGAACGCTCGCTCCGACAGCTCCGGGGCACGCCAGTAGCCGGGCATCACGTGCGGGCCGGCGGCGACGATCTCGCCGATTTCCCCAGCGGGCAGCGGAGTTCCGTCGGCGGCGAGAATGTGCACGGTCGTCCCCGGCAGCGGAAGGCCCGACGAACCCGGACGTTCGGCGTCTTCCTCCGGCGGCATGATGGTGATCCGCTTGCATTCGGTCTGGCCGAACTGCCGGACGACGCGCACGCCGGGGAATGCGTCGCGCAGCTTCGCGATCGTCGAGTCCGGGAGCGCCGCGCCGGTGTTGGTGAACAGCCGCACCGGAGCGGATTCGCCCCGCTCTCGCTCGGCCAGCGTCGCGATCATCGTGGCGAGCGAAGGCACGATCGGGACAACCGTCGCGCCGACCTCGCGCATCCGTTGCAGCAGGCGAAGATCGGACTCGGCGTCGGCCAGCACGATCTCGCTGCGGCCGAGCGTCGAAAGGAGGACTTTGTACAGGCCGTAGTCCCAGGACATCGGGAACCGGCAGAAAACGACGTCGTCCTGGCGGTAGCCGAGCACCGCCTGGATCGCACTCGCCGCGAAGGTGACCTGCCGGTGCGGCCCGATGACGCCCTTGGGCGCGGCCGTGCTGCCGGAGGTGTACACGAGCACCGCGACGTCGTCCAGGTCGACGTCCGTCGGCTCGACGCGGGTCCGCGCGCGGTAGGCTTCCTCGACTTCCGTCCACAGTGGAGCGAATTCGGGCGGCTGAACGATCAGCACCGGTTCGGCGTTCTCGACGACGGAGTCGAAGTGGAACTGCTTCATCGCCGGGTTGATCGGCACGAACACCGCGCCCCGGCGCGAGGTACCGTGGAAGAGCGCGACCAGCGCCCGGTCCGTCGGCAGCTGCACCACCACGCGATCGCCGCGCCCCACCCCGCGCCGCGCGAGGACCGCCTCCACCGCGTGACTCCAAGCGGCCAGCTCGGCATACGTCCACACCCCCGCCCGGTCGCGCACCGCGGCGGCGTCCGGCGCACTGGCCACCGCCGCGTCGAGCAGGGCATGGACGAGAGAACCGGATTCGTTCACGACTGCCACTCCCGAAAGGATTCGTAGAATCACCGTGCCTGCGCGGGATAGCCCCCGACGTCCGGAAAACTATCCGCGACCAGGCGGTGATCCACACCCCTAACGGCCCCTAGCTGGCACTCTGCCCCTCCCGCCGGAAAGCGTGAAGGGCTCCTCGAGGGAAGCTGATTCCCTCGATGAGCCCTTCACGAACGCTTCAGGCGGGGACCGGGCTCAGCAGCTCGGCAGCCCGCGCGGCGAGCGTCTTCCGGTCGATCTTGCGGTTGGAATTCAACGGGAACTCCTCGACGTGCTCGTACCGCCGCGGGATCACGCCCTCCGGCAGCACCGCCCGCAACGCCCGCACCAGCTCGATCACCGGCCGTCGCGGCCCGGTGTAGAAGACGAACAGCTCGGTCCCGCTGTCCCCGGCGACACCCAGCGCCACCGCCTGCACCCCGCACTCCTGCAGCGCGTGCTCCACCTCGGTCAGCTCCACGCGCCAGCCGAGCACCTGCACCTGCGAATCGAGCCGCCCCAGATACGCCAGGTCGTCGCCGCCGAGGCGACGCACCCGGTCGCCGGTGCGGTAGAACCGCTGCCCGTCGCGATCGAGGAACCGGCCCTTCTCGTCGGCCGGGTCGAGGTAGCCCGGCGTCAGCTGCGGCCCGGCGATGGCGAGTTCGCCCTCCCCAGCCTCGTTCTCGTCGATGAGCAGGTATTCATGCCCCTCGTGCACCGCGCCGATCGGGACCACGCCGTTCACCGCGATCCGCGGGGTTTCCTCGTCGTTCCAGCGGTACCCGGCGACGGTGATGGTCAGCTCGGTGGGGCCGTAGAGGTTCTCGGTGACCGCATTGCCCGCCGCCGCCCGCCAGTCCGCGGTGTCGCGGACCGTCAGCGCTTCCCCGGCGAAGAAGCTCCACCGCAGGCCGGGCATCGCACCCGGGGTCAGCCGTCCGGTGCGGCGCACGAGGTCGATCGCGCTCGGCGTGGAGAACCACACGGTGAGGCCGCGCTCCGCCACGAACGCCGGCACGTTCCGGTACGCCGCGCCTGGCAGGACCACCGCTTCCGCGCCCGCGCCCCACGCGCAGAAGAGGTCGAACATCGCGCAGTCGAAGTTCAGGTCGAACGTCTGGGAGAAGACGTCGTCCGGCGTGAAGTCGTACCGCGCGTCGAGCAGGCCGAAGTAATGCTCGGTGGAGCCGTGGCCGATCCGGACGCCCTTCGGCCGTCCGGTGGAGCCCGACGTGAAGAGCACGTACGCGGAGTCCTCCGGGCGCACGTCCTTCGGTGCGGTCAGTGCCTGGTGCGGCCGCAACTTGGTGACTTCCGGGGCCAGCAGCGTCTTCACCGATGGAGCGATGGTCAAACCGCGTTCGTCGGCGATGATCGCGTCCACCTCCGCGGCCTCGACCATCTGCGCGGTCCGGGCCGCCGGGAAGTCCGGCCGCAGCGGGACGACCGTCGCCCCCGCGTACAGCCCGGCCAGAATCCCGGCGTAGGCGGTCACTCCCTTCCCGGCCAGCACCCCTACCGTGCGGGCGCCGGACTCGGCCAGCGCGCCACCCCACAGCAACGCCCGCTCGTGCAGCTCGCCATAGGTCAGCGTCTCCCCGCCGACGCTGACCGCCGGCCGGGACTCCGAACGGGCCAGCCCGCGCAGAAACCGCGAGTGCAGTCCCGAGGTGATCGTCGTGTCCATCCTGGTCCTCCGCGTGAATAGGGGTGCCGACGCGTCGCTCGGGAACGGCGGCGCGGGGTAAGGTTCAAAACCGAACCGGGCGGTCGGTTTCCCTGCCTGGTGAAGTGCCCGACCCAGCCACCGGAGTAGCCATGTGGGACAGCTCTTTCGACGAAGCCCTCCGCCCGTACCTGCCGTTCCTTCCCGCCGACGAGGCGCTGACCGCCGAGACCCCGCTCAGGGAGTACGGCCTCGACTCGCTCGCCACGGTGGAACTGCTGGCCGTGCTGGAGGAGAAGTACAACGTCCGGTTCTCCGACGACGCGCTGAACCTGGAGACGTTCGAGAACCCCGGACGCCTCTGGACGACGCTGTCGCAGCTGCAGCCGGCTAGCTGACCCGCGAGGGACCCGCGCCGCGCCGCCGCGGCTGCAGCGCGAGCCGCGGGTTCACCGTGGTCACCTCGAACCGGCTGGTGGTGGCCCGGACGCGGCCGAACAGCGTGTCCGGCCCGGCCACCCACAGCTTGCGCACGCCGAGCTGTTCGAGCGACGAGACGACGTCCGGCCAGCGCAGCGGCTCGACGATGCTGTCCAGCAGCATCGTGCGGACCTGCTCGCCGGACCGCAGCACCGAACCGTCCTGGTCAGCGATGATCGGAAGGAGGGGATCATGGAAGTCGAGGCCGCCGAGCACCTCGTCCTCGGCCTTGCGCCGCAACGCGCCGAACGCGCGCGAATGCAGCGGAGGACGCATCGTGTACAGCGACAGCCCGCCTATCCCCCGCACGGTCTGCTTGAGCCAGTCGAGGTTCCGCTCCCGCACCGAGACCATGTAGAAGTCGTGGTCGATGTAGCAGGAGATGTCCGACCATTCGCCGCGGCCGTCGAGTTCGGTCAGCGCGTCGCGCAGTTTCTCTTCCGGAGTGCGGACGAACGAGTGCGTGACGACGTCGGTGTGCTCGGTCGCGAAGAACTCGTCGAGGCATTGCGCGAGCTTCGCGGTCATCCACACCGCGTCCGGGAAGGTCAGCGAACCGGCGTAGACGCTGGCCGGTTTCTCGCCGAAACTCGGGCCGGTGCAGTAGTCCGGGCTCATCCCGTACTCCTGTTCGGCCCATTCGGCGAGCGCGACGCAGGTGAGCATGAACCCGACCTGGGCGTACTCGGAGTAGTCGCCCTCGGCCTCGCGGAAGCGGTCGACCAGCGAGTAGCCCAGCCGGTCGTCGGCGTCCTTGATGAGCCTGCGCGCGAACGGGTTGATGAGCAGGAACTTGCCGAAGTCGACGAACCGGCACGGGCTCATCCCGGGGAACACGACCGCCGATCCGGCCTGGCTGGCCTCATCCATGACTGGCGACCTCTCTTTCGGCGGGGGAATGGACTTCCTGCAGGAATCCCAGCAGGATTTCGCGGAACCGCTCCGGTTCCTCGAGATGCGGGACGTGGCTCGATTCCGGGAGGATCTCCCAGCGCACGTCGTGAATGCGGTCGTAGTACGGCTGCACGGTGGCCGGGGTGGCCTCGTCGTGCGCGCCGGAGATGAGCAGGGTCGGCACCTCGATGTCGTCGAGGCGGTCGATCACCGAATAGTCCGCGAGCGTGCCGGTGACGGTGAACTCGCTGGGGCCGTTCATCACCGAGTAGACAGTGTTGTTGTCGGCCATCTCCATGAACGAGGCGACATAGTCGGGCGGCCAGGGCAGCACGCGGCAGACGTGCCGGTCGTAGAAGACGCGCATGAGGTCGAAGTACTCCTGCGTGTCCGTCGTTCCGGCGGCTTCGTGCGCCCGCAGTCCTTCGTCGACGCCGGGCGGCAGCAGCGCGCGCAGCCGGTCCATCTCGCTGCGCCACAGCTCATAGGACGCCGGCGAGTTGGCGATCACCAGCCCACTCAGGCCGTCCGGGCGCTCGGCGGCGTGCCGCGCGACGACCAGGCCGCCCCACGACTGTCCATAAAGGACGTAATTGTCCTCGATGCCCAGCCGGTGCACCAGGTTGTCCAGCTCGTCGCCGAACAGCTCCGGGTTCCAGAACCCGGGATCGGCGTCCGGCAGCCGGGTGGACCCGCCGCTGCCGAGCTGGTCGTAGTGCACGACCGGGAATCCGGCCTCGGCGAGTTCGGCCAGGCTCAGCAGGTAGTCGTGCGTGCTGCCCGGCCCGCCGTGCACCACGACCACGGCGGGGGCCGCTCCCCCCGGGTGCCCGGTGACCCGGTACCAGGTGCGGTGCTCGCCGAAAGGAACCCAGCCTTTCGCGGTGGGCGCCACTGCCATGCTCATCACCTCATTCGCCTCCCTCGTCCTTCTCCGGCGCAGCGCGGCCGGATCCGGATACCTGTCTATCCGCCGGGGCCCGCGCGCCACCAGCCCCTAAGGGGCATCTAAAGCCGAGCCAAATCCTCTTTCGCCGTGCCGGATTCAGGGGTCCCCTACCGGGTGGGCGCGGCGGGGAGGCGGCCCTACCGTTTCCCTTGTTCTCCCGTGACTACGAACCCGGAGCTGCCGCGATGCGCGTGATGCTGATGGTCTTCCCGACGAGGACGCACGTTTACAGCATGGCTCCGGTGGGCTGGGCGCTGGCCGCGGCCGGGCACGAGGTCCGCTTCGTCGGGCAGCGCAACCCGCGCGAGGTCGCGCCGTTCACCGAAACCGGGCTGGACGCCATGTGGTTCGGCGACGAACTCGACATCGCCCGCCACCGGCAGCAGCAGGTCGAAGGCAACAACGCGATGCACGGCGAATTCCGGCTCTCGGAAAGCCGTCCCGAGCGCTACACCGAGGAGTACGTGCGCAACGTCTACGAGCATTGGGTCGACGTGTTCCGCTGGACCACGCCGGAGCTGCTGCTCGACGAACTCATCCGGTTCGCCCGGCAGTGGCAGCCGGACCTCGTGGTGTGGGACCCGCTGATCTACGCCGCGCCGATCGTCGCGCACGCCATGGGGGTGCCGCACCTGCGGATGATGTACGCCGCCGACCAGACCGCCCGCATCGGCGCGCAGTACCGCGACCTCAGAGCCAGCCACCCGGAGGACAGCTCGCCGGACTCGTTCGTGACGTGGATGTCCGCCCAGGTCGGCCGGTTCGGAGCCGACTACGACGAAACCCTCCGCTACGGCGTGCGGACCATCGACTGCCATCCGTCGTATCTGCGTTACGACGGCGTGGACGTCGACTACCTCCCGGCCCGGTTCGTGCCGCAGAACAAGCCGATGGCGATCCCTTCGTGGGTGCTGGAGCGGCCGGAGCGGCCGCGAGTGATGCTCACCCTCGGCATCTCCAACCGGCAGACCCTCGGCGTCGAGGAGACCTCCGTCGGGGACCTGCTGGACGGGCTCGCCGACCTCGACATCGAAGTGATCGCCACGCTCAACGCGGAACAACTCGCCTCCGTGCGCGCGATCCCGGACAACGTCCGCGCGGTCGACTTCGTGCCGATGAACGAACTTCTCGCCTCGTGCTCGGCGATCGTGCACCAGGGCGGCGGCGCGACAATCGGCAACGCGGTCGTGAACGGCGTCCCGCAGCTGGTCATCCCGGGCACCACGTGGAGCGAACGCGGCTCCGCGGTGGCTCAGGTGAAGCGCGGCAACGGGTTGCTGGTGGACCTCGAGGACGTGACGCCCGCGAGCGTCCGGACCGGAGTGCGCCGGTTGCTGGAGGAACCGTCCTTCCGGGAATGCGCGCTCGAGGTGCGCGACGAGATGCTGGCGACGCCCACCCTCGACGACCTCGTACCGGAGCTGGAACGGATCGCGCGATGCCCGTGACGCGGCCGCCGACCATGCGGACGATCGGGTTTCTCGTGCTGAGCCTCCCGATCCGGCTCGCCGCGTTCGTGCTGATCCTGGTGACCATGGTGGTCGGCGTCGCCACGACGATGCTGTGGATCGGCATTCCGATCCTGCTGGTCGCGACCTCGCTGATGCTTTCGTACTGCGCGTTCGAACGACGCTGGGCGCACCAGATGCTCGGCATGGCCATCGCCGAACCCGTCCGCCGCCGTCCGGCGGGTCCCGGCATGCTCGCCGTGTGGCAGGCGCGGCTGCTCGACACCGCCACCTGGCGCGAGTTCGCGTTCGTGCTCATCGCTTTTCCTTTGGGCATCGTGGAATTCGTGGCGGGCGTCGTGTCCATCGCGGTACCTCCTTTCGGGATTTTCGTGGCGCCGCGCATCGGGACGATGCACGGCGAGCTGGCGACGTCGTTCCTCGGCCCGAACCGCACCGCGCAACTGGAAGCGCGCACGCAGCAGCTGCAGAACTCGCGAGCACGCGGAGTCGACGCGGTCGAGGCCGAACGGCGCCGGATCGAACGAGACCTGCACGACGGCGCGCAGCAGCGGCTGGTGTCCGTCGCGATGAGCCTGGGCCGCGCCCAGCTCAAACTCGACCTCGACGACCCGACCGCGGTCCGCGAACTCATCGGAGCCGCGCACGCCGACGCCAAACTCGCCGTTTCGGAGTTGCGCGACCTGGCGCGCGGCATCTACCCGCCGGTGCTCCAGGATCGCGGCCTGGACGCGGCGTTGTCTTCTCTTACCGCAAGAATGCCTATCCCTATTGAGGTCGAGGTTACCGTAGAACCCCGTCCTCCCGCACCTGTCGAAACGACGACGTACTTCATCGTGAGCGAAACGCTCACCAACGTGACCAAACATTCCGGCGCCGACCGGGCGTCCGTGCGAGTGACTCGCGACGCCGACACCGTGGTCGTCGAGATCACCGACAACGGCCACGGCGGCGCTTCGATGCGCCCCGGCGGCGGCCTGGCCGGACTGGCCGACCGCGCCGCCACGATCGACGGCGTGCTCACCGTCGTCAGCCCCGCCGGCGGCCCCACCGTCGTGCGGGCCGATCTGCCCGTCCGCTGGTGAATCCTGTTGTGGAGGCGAAGAAAATGCGCGTCGTGATCGCGGAAGACTCGGTACTGTTGCGCGCCGGGGTGCAAAGCCTGCTCGCGGACGTCGGCATCGAAACCGCCGCCGCGGTCGACAACGGCGACGACCTGCTGGTCGCCATCCGCGACCACCGCCCCGACCTGGTGATCGCCGACGTCCGGATGCCCCCGACCTTCACCGACGAGGGCCTCCGCGCGGCTTTGGCCGCCCGCAAGGAAATCCCCGGCCTCCCGGTGCTGGTGGTGTCGCAATATGTCGAAGGAAGCTATGCGGTAGACCTGATCGCGGAAGGCACGTCCGGCGTCGGCTACCTGCTGAAAGAACGAGTCGCCGACGTAGCGGACTTCCTGGAAGCAGTCCGCCGCGTAGCCGGCGGCGGATCGGCCATCGACCCGGACGTGGTCGCACAGATGCTTTCCCGCAGCCGGGACCCGTTGGAGGCGTTGACCGCCCGGGAGACCGAGGTGCTGGCGCAGATGGCGCAGGGCCTGTCGAACACCGCCATCGCCAAGGCTTTGGTGGTGACCCAGGGAGCGGTGGAAAACCACATCAGCAACATCTTCGCGAAGCTCGGCCTGGAAGCCAGCAAGGACCAGAACCGCCGGATCCGCGCCGTGCTGACGTACCTGGACAGCACCGCGGTCCACGCCTGATTCACCGGATCGATACCGTGCAGATGTTCGACCGGCGGCGGTAGCTTGGGGATATGGATCTTGGACCCGTTCCCGTGTCGTCCGTTGTGGACGAAGTCGTTTTTCTCCTGTGGCGCAAGGACTCTGCCCCTCGCCACCGATCGCCGCTGACCTTGTGGAGAGCGGCGCTTCGCCCTGGCTGGCGTTCTCGAAGACCGGTGTTCCGCACGGTCGCGGACGCCGTGCTGCGGAAGGCCCGCATCGCCCTGCGTGGAGCCCGCTCATCGCCCTCGCCGGACGACTCTAGCGCGCCCGCCAGCTCGTCGCCGGAACGAAGGTTGTCGACGGTCGCCGAGGTGACGGCACAGCAATTTCCTCGCGCCCAGCCGCCGAGGCCTGGCCGAGAGCGGCCAACGCCACCAGGAGGGCAGCCAGCTCCACGTCGTCCGGATTCCCTCGCACCACACGTATTGCGGGCGCTACCTCCGCAGCACGCTCCTGGGATGACTCTGGATCAGCCGGATTTCCTTGCGTTGCGGAGAGATTCTTCCCTCTCGCATCTGGGCCAAGCGATGTCCCAGCCGATTCTTGCTCTACGGAAAGCAACCCCGCCCCAACTACGACTGCGGACGTTCTCTCCCCGTCAGCCCCTTCCTCGCGCGTCCTGGGCGACTTCGAACCAGCGGAGTCGTCCCACACCTCGCACGACGCACCCGGCTCGCCACCCGCGACCGGAACCTCCAGCCCCGGACCCGGCACGAGCTCAACCGAGTCATCCCCAGCGGACAGCAACTCAGCCGCGACTGCGGACGTCGCTTTTCCAGCACGCCCTCCACCGGGCTTTCCGGCCTGTTTCGAACCAGCGGAGCCGTCCCGCGCCTCGCACGACGCACTCGGCTCGTCGCTCGCGCCCGGAACCCCCGCACCCGGAAGCGGCACCACCACAGCAGATCCCTCAACCGGGGAAAGCAAACCCGACGCGAGTGCGGTTGCAGACGCTCCGTCCGGAACACGCCCTCCACCGGGCGTCTCTGCATGCTCCGAACCAGCAGAGCCACCTCGCGCCTCGCACGACACACTCGGCTCGCCGCTCGCGCCCAGAACCCCCACACTCGGAACCGCCACAGCAGACTCCTCAACCGGGGAAAGCAATCCCGACGCGGCTGCGGCCGCAGACGCTCCGTCCGGAACACGCCCTCCACCGGGTGACCCGGCCTGTTTCGAATCAGCGGAGCCGTCCCGCGCCTCGCACGACGCACTCGACCCGCCACCCGCGCCCAGAGCCCCCGGCCCCGAACCCGTCGCCACCCCAGCCGAACCCATCACATCCCCCGTCCCTCGCCGCGCAACCCGGACCCCCATCACATCGGCGGGTTCCCGTGCTTGCGCGCCGGAACGTCGGCGTGCTTGGCCCGCAGCATGGCCAGCGACCGGATCAGCATCTCGCGCGTCTGGCCGGGCTCGATCACGTCGTCGACAAGCCCGCGTTCGGCCGCGTAGTACGGGTGCATCAGCTCGGTCTTGTACTCCTTGATCTTCTGCCGCCGCACCGCCTCCGGGTCGTCGGCCGCGTTGATCTCGCGCCGGAAGATCACGTTCGCCGCGCCCTCGGCGCCCATCACCGCGATCTCGTTCGTCGGCCACGCGAGCGAAACGTCCGCGCCGATCGATCGCGAGTCCATCACGATGTACGCGCCGCCGTAGGCCTTGCGCAGGATCATCTGCACCCGCGGCACCGTGGCGTTGCAGTAGGAGTACAGCAGCTTCGCGCCGTGCCGGATGATGCCGCCGTGTTCCTGGTCCACCCCGGGCAGGAAACCCGGCACGTCGACCAGCGTCACCAGCGGGATATTGAACGCGTCGCAGGTTTGCACGAACCGCGCGGCCTTCTCGCTCGCCTCGATGTCGAGGACTCCGGCGAGCGTCGCCGGCTGGTTCGCCACGATCCCGACCACGTGCCCGTCGAGCCGGGCCAGTGCGCACACCACGTTCGTCGCCCATCCGGCGTGCACCTGGAGGAATTCGCCGTCGTCGACGATTTCCTCGATCACCGCGCACATGTCGTACGCGCGGGCCGAGTCGGTCGGCACCACCTCGAGCAGCTTGTCCGTACGGCGGTCCGGCGGATCAGCCGTCGGCTCCACCGGCGGGACCTCGTTGTTGTTGGACGGCAGCAGCGAAATCAGGTACCGCACGTCCTCCAGGCAGCTGGGTTCGTCGTCGTAAACAAACGCGGCGACGCCCGACGTCGAGGCGTGCACGTCCGCGCCGCCAAGGCCGTTCTGGGTGATCTCCTCGCCGGTCACCGCGTGCACCACGTCCGGGCCGGTGATGAACATCTGCGAGGTTCCCCGCACCATGAACACGAAATCTGTCAACGCGGGCGAGTACGCCGCACCGCCGGCGCACGGGCCGAGCATCACCGAGATCTGCGGAATCACTCCCGAAGACCGGGTGTTGCGCTGGAAAATCCCGCCGTATCCGGCGAGAGCCGTCACGCCCTCCTGAATCCGGGCCCCGGCTCCGTCGTTGAGCGACACCAGCGGCGCACCGGCCACGGCGGCAAGGTCCATCACCTTGTGGATTTTCTGCGCGTGCGCCTCGCCGAGCGCGCCGCCGAAAATGCGGAAGTCGTGGGCGTACACGAAAACCGTGCGCCCGTAGACCGTCCCCCAGCCGCACACCACGCCGTCCGAGTACGGTTTCCGGTGTTCGAGGCCGAAGGCTGTCGCGCGGTGCCGGCGCAAGGACTCGATCTCGGTGAACGAACCCGGGTCGAGAAGCAGTTCGATGCGCTCGTGCGCGGTCAGCTTGCCGCGGTCGTGCTGCCGGGCGGTCGCGGCGTCGTCGGGACCGCGGCGCGCGGCCTCCTTGATTTCCCGCAATTCCTCGAGTCTGCTGTCGAATCCGGCCGCGAGTGCCTCAGACATGTGCCCGCCCCTTGTCGACAAGCCGATCGGTCAGATACCGGAGAATCACGTCCTGGTGGCGGGTCAGGAAGAAATGCCCGCCGGCGAGCGGGACCAGCTCGAAGCCCGCCGAAGTGTGGTCGCTCCACGAGCGGACCTCGTCGACCGAGGCGACCGGGTCGGCGGTGCCGGTGAACGCGACCACCGGGGCCGCGAGCGGCGAGCCCGGCTGGTACCGGTAAGTCTCCACCGCGCGATAGTCGTTGCGCACCACCGGAAGGATCATCCGCACTACGTCGTCGTCGCCGAGCAAGTCCATTTCGGTGCCGCTCAGCCGGCGCAGTTCGTCGATCACGCCCTCGTCGGTGCGGGTGTGCACGTTCTCGTCCCGGTGCCGCGACGGCGCCCGGCGGCCGGAGACGAACAGCGTGTCCACCGCGGTGCCCGCGGCCTCCAGCCGACGGGTCACCTCGAAGGCGATCATCGCGCCCATGCTGTGCCCGAACAGTGCGAGCGGCAGATCGTCGCGGCCGCGCAGCAGGTCGGCGATCCGGTCGGCCAGCGCATCGATGGTGGTCAGGAACGGTTCGTGCCGCCGGTCCTGGCGGCCCGGATACTGCACCGCCAGCACCTCGATGTCCGGCGTCAGCGCCCGCGAAACCGGGAAGTAGAACGGAGCCGAACCCCCGGCGTGCGGCAGGCACACCAGCCTTGCCTTCGCCTCGGGCGACGTGTGGAAGCGGCGAAACCAGCTGTCCTCGTCGGAATTCTCGCTACCTGTCATGTCGTCCCACCGCCTTTCCGACGTCTGCGCCGGGACGACCCGGCCACGGATCTTTCTTCGCCGACCCACGGTAACCGCGCCCACCGGGCGCAACGACCCCTAACTTTCCCCAGCTCCACAATGGACACTGTGCCTCCGCGACCGAAAGGACCTTCGCATGCAGCCGACGTTCGTCCTCATTCCCGGCTCCCACGCCACCAGCCGCTGCTTCACCGCGCTTCAACGCGAACTAGCGTTGCTCGGCCACCGCAGCCTGGCCGTCGACCTCCCCGGCCACGGCACCGCTGGCTTCTCCGCCGCCTACCAGGCCCAAGACCTCGCAGCCTTGGCGGGAGAACCGTCGCCGATGGCGGGCAGCACGCATGCCGACAACGTCGCGCACGTCATCGATTTGGTCCGCCGCGTACGTGAATACGGTCCCGTCACGCTGGTTGGCCACAGCCGGGGCGGCTTCACTGTCACGAGCGTCGCCAACGCCGTGCCAGACCTGCTCGCTCGCACCGTCTACGTCTCGGCCTGGTGTTGCGTCACCGGCACCGCAGCCGATTACCTCGCTACCCCAGCGTTCAGAGCGCCCGCGCTGGCCGACACCGGCTCCATCGCGGTCGGCGACCCGCACCGCCTGGGTGCCGTCCGAATGAACTGGCGCACTACCGATCCCGCCCACCTCGCAGCGCTGAAACGGGCCTGGACCGCCGACGGCACGGAGCCGACGTCGCGTTCCTGTCCACCCTCGACCCGGACGAATCCCGAGACGCCGGCACCGACCTGGTCAATCCGGCAGCCTGGGGCCGGGTCCCGCACAGCTACGTCCGGCTGACCGCGGACGCGAGCCTGCCGCTAGCACTGCAAGACCACTTCATCGAAGAGGCCGATGCCCTAACCCCGGACCGCCCCTTCGACGTGCACTCCCTGCCAGTCGGCCACGTCGACCCGCTGCTCCGGCCGACCGGTCTGGCCGAAATCCTCGCCGGAACCGCCGATTACCGCAAAGGAGCCCGGTAGCTGCCGAACCGGATCGTCCGGGCGAGCCGGAACCCCAGTTTCTCGTACAACCGGATCGCGCCGGTGTTCGTCTCCGCGGCGTGGAGAAACGGCCGCTCCCCGCGCTCGCGGATCCCCGCGGCCACCGCCAAAACCAGCCGCGCCGCCAGCCCTTGCCCCTGGAACGCCGGTTCCGTGCACACCGCGCTGATCTCCGTCCACCCGGGAAGACGCATCCGCTCGCCCGCCATCGCCACCAGCGCCCCGTCGCGGCGGATGCCCAGGTAGTCGCCCAGCGCGATCGTCCTGGGCAGAAACGGGCCCGGCTTCGTCCGGGACACCAGGTCGAGCATCTCCGGCACGTCCGCCTCGGTCAGCCGCACCGCCTCCGGATCGGCGACCGCGGGGATGGCCGAACCGTCCATCTGCACCGCGGTCAACTCGGCCTCCACCGTCCAACCCGCGGGCGGCGGCGTCCCGACCTTGCCGACCACCAGCGCCGTTTCACCCGGTCCGACAAGGTCGGCGAGATCGTGCCAGACGTGCTCGTCCGGCTGATCCGGCACGGCGATGAAGGGAGAGACGTCCACCGCGTACCGCAGCACCTGTCCCTTCTGCTCCGCGAACGCGGCCTGCGGGCCGCTCAACGCGGCCCAAGCGGGGTTTTCGAGCGGGGACGTGCTCATTCTCGCCTGCCATTCCGATCCGGGGTATCTCCTCGAGAATGCGTGCCCCGGAGCGGATCCGGCCACTATCTCCCACATGCTGAGCATCCGAGGACCGAGCCTGTCCGCGATCCGCCCTAGCGTCGCCACCACCGACGAAGGGACCCTGATGACCACTATCGATCGCAACCAGCCGCTCGGCACCCCGACCTGGATCGAGCTCGCCGTGCCGAACCTGGACCGCGCGCGACGCTTCTACGGTGCCGTCCTCGGCTGGACCTTCGACGGCGACCACTGCCTGCTGCGCGATCTCCCCGTCGCTGGCCTTCGCCAAGCGAGTAACTCCCGCCCGGCCTGGACCGTCTGGTTCGCGACCGACGACTGCGGCAGCACTGCCAAAGCCGTCACCTCCGCAGGCGGCAAGGTCCTCGACCCACCCCACGACCGCGAAGACCACGCCCGCGTCGCCCTCGCGGAAGACCCGACCGGAGCGCGGTTCGGGCTCTGGCAAGGCCGCGAGCTCCCCGGCGCGCGGCTCGTCAACGAACCCGGCACGCTGCTGCGCAATGACCTCGTCACCCCAACACCCGACCCGGCGCGCGACTTCTACCGCGAGGTCTTCGCCTTCACCCTCGACGGCAACGCCGACCTGCCCGGCGTCGACTTCACCTTCCTCCGCCGTCCCGACGGTCACGAAATCGGCGGCGTCCTCGGCGACCCGTCCGCCGTGGCACCGGCGTGGGGCACCCTGTTCCTCGTCACTGACGCCGACGCGGCAGGGACACGAGCAGTCGACCACGGCGGGGAGATCGTCGAAGCGCAGGACAGCCCGTACGGACGCATGGTGACCATCCGCGACCCGTTCGGCGCGGAGTTCGTCCTGGGCTCCTGAACCCGGCTCCGTCGCCAGGAATCCGGTGATAGAAACGGACCGGTGGATCTCGAAACCCTCCCCGGCGCGACCCTGCTCCCCGCGACCCCGGACGACGCCGCGGAGCTGATGGTGCTCCAGCGGTGCTGCTGGGTCCAGGAAGCGCTGCTCAACAACACCCTGGAGCATCCCGCGCTGACGGAGGACCTCGCCGAGGTGCGCGAGGCGATCACGACCTGGCACAGCTGGGTCGTCCGGCTGGGACACCGGCTGGTCGGCGCGGTCCGCGCCCGCACCGTCGAGGACGGCTGCTGGGAGATCGGCCGCTTGATGGTCGCGCCGGACCTGGCGGGACGCGGCCTCGGGCGGGTCCTTCTCGAGCACGCCGAGCGCCAGGCGCCGCCGGAGACGAAGCAGTACGTCCTCTTCACCGGCGCGTCCAGCGAACGCAATATCGCCCTTTACGAACGCGCCGGATACCGCCGCGCGCCGATGCCGTTCGAACCGGCCGGGGTGCTCCGGCTCGCGGTCTACCTGGTCAAAGCGTCCTGACCGAGGCTCACAGCTCGTCGAAGACCAGCACGGTGTGCGTCGAGAGCACGTCTGGCATGTTCTGCAACCGTTCGAACACCAAGTCCCGCAGGCTGTCCGCGTCGCGGGTCCGCACGAACAGGATCAGGTCGTTGTCCCCGGACACCAGTCCGCCGTGTTCGATTTCCGGGATGTGCTTGAGTTCCGCGCTCACCGTGCGCCACGAGTTTTGCGTGACCTTCAAGTACACGTACGCCGCGAGGCCCTGTCCCATCCGGCGCGGATCGGTGACGGCCGCGTACCCCGTGATCACTCCCTCGCGGTGCAGCCGCTCCACCCGCGTGTAGCAACCGGCCCGCGAAATGTGTGCGCGTTCGGCGAGTGCGCGCATCGAGGCGCGGCCGTCTTTCTTCAGCTCGGCGATCAGTTTCAGGTCGACCTCGTCCAGCGCCGCTGCCATTTGTCCACCGGGCTGGGACATCCGCGCCACCTCGCAAGCCAATCGTCCAACCAAGACCCATCAACCAGGCCATCATTCCACAGTTCCCTGTCAAGTCTGGATCCCTGATCACCCGGCGGCGAATATCAGGGCCTACTCGTCTTTGTCGATGGGAGCTGTCGGTGACCACCACGGAACGCCCTGCCGCGTCCTGTTTCCTGCCCAGCGACGAGCCGCTCGGCCTCGTGAGCGCCGACGGCACGCCTGTGTCCGATCCGGCGCTCGCGATGCCCGCGGACGACGTCCTCCTGCGCCTCTACCGCGGCATGGTTTCCGGACGCCGCTTCGACACCCAGGCCACCGCGCTCACCAAACAGGGCCGGCTGGCGGTGTACCCGTCGGCACGCGGGCAGGAGGCCGCCGAGATCGGCTCGATCCTCGCGCTTCGCCCGCAGGACTGGCTTTTCCCCACCTACCGCGACTCGATGGCTGTCGTCGCGCGCGGCGTCGACCCGGTCGAGGTGCTGACGCTGCTGCGCGGCGACTGGCACTGCGGTTACGACCCGTACCGTGCCAACGTCGCTCCGCAGTGCACGCCGCTCGCCACCAACACGCTGCACGCGGTCGGCTTCGCGCACGCTGCACGTGTGAAGGGCGAGGACACGGTCTCGCTCGTTCTCGTGGGCGACGGTGCCACCAGCGAGGGCGACACGCACGAAGCGCTGAACTTCGCCGCTGTCTGGAAGGCACCGGTGGTCTTCCTCGTACAGAACAACGGCTACGCCATCAGCGTCCCGCTCGAGAAGCAGACTGCTGCGCCTTCGCTCGCGTACAAGGGTGTCGGCTACGGCATGCCGTCCGTACTCGTTGACGGCAACGACGCTGCCGCCGTACACGCTGTCGTCGAGCAGGCTGTCGCGCGCGCCGCGGCGGGTGAAGGACCGACGCTCATCGAAGCGGTCACCTATCGCATGGAATCGCACACCAACGCCGACGACGCAACGCGCTACCGCGAGAAGGCCGAAGTCGAACAGTGGCTCACTCGCGACCCGATCAGCCGTCTCAAGCAGTACCTCACCGACCGTGGCCTTCTCGATGACACGGTGCAGCAAGGAATTGACGCGCGCGCCGAAGAGGAAGCAGCCGCGTTGCGTGAACGGATGAACGTCGACACTGAGCTCGACCCGGCGGATCTCTTCCGGCACGTCTACGCCGAGCCGACCGCCGCGTTGCGCCAGCAGGCCGCCGAACTGGCGCACGAGAACACCGAGGACCAGGCATGACCGCCACTCTCGACACGACACTGTCCCTCCCCACGACACTGTCCCTCGCCGGGGCGCTCAACCGCGCCCTCGCCGACGCACTCGCCGAGGACGAGCGCGTGCTCATCTTCGGCGAGGACGTCGGCACCCTCGGCGGCGTCTTCCGCGTCACCGACGGACTCGCCGCACGCTTCGGCGACGCCCGTGTCTTCGACTCGCCGCTCGCCGAGTCCGGCATCGTCGGCACCGCGATCGGGATGGCGATGAACGGCCTGCGCCCGGTGATCGAGATGCAATTCGACGCGTTCGCCTACCCCGCGTTCGAACAGATCACCAGTCACCTCGCCAAACTCCGCAACCGCACCAAGGGCCAGGTCGAACTGCCTGTCGTGATCCGGGTGCCCTACGGCGGCGGCATCGGCGGCGTCGAGCATCACTGCGACTCGTCCGAGGTCTACTACACGCACACGGCCGGCCTGCGCGTCGTCACCCCGGCCACGCCGGACGACGCCTACACCCTGCTGCGTGAAGCGATCGACAGCCCGGACCCGGTCATTTTCCTCGAACCCAAGCGCCGGTATTGGGAAAAGGGAACCGTTGACCCGCAACACCGTTCGCCCGGCCTCGACAAAGCGGTGATCCGCCGCGAAGGCACCGACGTCACCCTGATTTCCTACGGCGGCGCTCTCGGCACCACGCTCGAAGCTGCCGAAGCCGCCGCCGAAGAAGGCTACGACGCCGAGGTAATCGATCTGCGGAGCCTCGCGCCGTTCGACCTGGAAACGGTCGCCGCGTCCGTGCGCCGCACCGGCCGCGCGGTCGTGGTGCATGAGGCGAGCCGATTCTGCGGTTATGGCGCCGAGGTCGCCGCGCAGCTGTCCGAGAACTGTTTCCATTACCTGGAAGCCCCGGTACTGCGCGTCGCCGGGTTCGACATTCCTTATCCCGCACCGAATCTGGAACAGCACCACCTGCCGGGCGTCGACCGGATCCTGGACGCGATCGAACGCCTCCAGTGGGACGACGCGGCACCGCTCGACGGGGAGAAGTGATGGCCGTCTTCAAGCTGCCCGACCTCGGCGAAGGCCTGACCGAGGCGGAAATCGTCGCGTGGCACGTCTCGGTCGGCGATACCGTCACCGTCGACCAGACCGTGGTGGAGGTCGAGACCGCCAAGGCGAGCGTCGAGGTTCCGGTGCCGTTCGCGGGCCGAGTCGCGACGCTGCACGGCAAGGCAGGCGAAGTGCTGACTGTCGGCAGCCCGTTGATCACTGTGGACAGTGCCGCGGACTTCACCGAACCCGGCGTGGTGACCCCGGAAGGCAGCGGAAATGTCCTGATCGGTTACGGCACCAGCCAAGCACGCACCCGGCGCACCAGGCGGCCACGCGGCAGCAAGGCACCCGCTATCACCGCACCGGCCCCAACACCAAAGTCCACTTCGGACCGAGTCCGTGTAGTGTCTCCGCTCGTCCGACGCCTCGCCCGCGAGTCCGGAGTGGACCTTCACGCCCTCACTGGCACCGGTACCGACGGCATCGTGAGCCGCGCCGACGTAGAACGCGCGATCGCCGCCACCGAGAACCCGGCAGCCCTGGCGGCAACCCCGGACGAGCAACGAATCCCCTTGCGCGGCCTGCGCAAAACCGTCGCCGACAAACTCGCTCGCTCTCGCCGCGAGATCCCCGAGGCAACCGTCTGGGTGGATGTCGACGCGACCGAACTGCTGCAACTGCGCACCGCGCTCAACAGCGATCCGCACGCCCCGAAGATCAGCCTGCTCGCGCTCATCGGCCGGTTCGCCGTCGCGGGTCTGCGCCGTTTCCCCGAGCTGAACGCGCATCTAGAAGGCGACGAGATCGTCATCCCGTCCGCCGTGCACCTCGGTTTCGCCGCGCAGACCGACCGAGGCCTGGTCGTCCCGGTCGTCCAGAACGCGCACCAGCACACCCTGGAAGACCTGTCCGCCGCCCTCGCCGAGCGCACCGAGCAGGCGCGCGCCGGACGGCTCGGTCCGGCCGATCTCACCGGCGGAACGTTCACGGTGAACAACTACGGCGTGTTCGGAGTAGACGGTTCCGCCGCCATCATCAACTACCCGGAGGTGGCGATCCTCGGCGTTGGCCGGGTCATCGACCGGCCGTGGATCGTGGACGGTCAGGTCACCGCACGCAAGATCACCGAGCTGACGCTGGCGTTCGACCACCGGGTCTGCGACGGCGGCACGGCAGGCGGATTCCTCCGCTTCGTCGCCGACTGCATCGAGAACCCGGTACGGCTGCTGCGCACGCTGTGAGGACGGTCAGGCTGGCAACTCCGCCAGCCTTTCCGTTTTCGCCCACACGTTGCGCTTCAACAAGATCCGGAACACGGCCCGCCACGTCGCTAGCACACCGAGCAGCAAGAACGCGGGATAACACAACCCGGCCAGCAACGCCCGGCGCAAGGGTTCATCCCGCAACCGGACAAAGTAGACGATCGCCCACATGATTCCGGGCAGCAGCAAAGCGGCCAGCCACAGCGCCACCGCCTGCGACAGGTTCCCGGTCTCCGCGACCAGACCGCCGAACGTGTTTCCGGTCAGCAACGCCACCGGAACGATCACCAGCAGCGCCGCGGCGAACAGCGACAGCGGAACAGTCAGCCACGGCACGACGAGGTAGACCAGGAAGTCGAACAACCCTGTCCCCGCGATGAACCGAGAAGTCGCGAGACTGCGCAAATGCCGTGAGCACTGGAGATTCCCCTGCGCCCAGCGAGTCCGCTGCCGCAGGAGGCGGCGCGTGTCCTCCAAGCCCTGCTGGGTCACCCAAGCCCGCTGCGTGTACCGGATCCGCACCCCAGCCAAGTGCAGCCGCAGCCCCAGTTCAAGGTCCTCGACCAAACAGTCGCTCCACGGCGACGGCCCGAACTTGCGCAGCACCGACAGTCGCGTGAACTGCCCATTGCCGCCCATCCCGACACTGCCGAGGACATCCCGCAGTGATTGCGAAGCGTCCGCGATCGCCCCGAACTCCAAGTCCTGCAACAACGCCAGCAACCGGTGTCTATTGTGGATCCGCACCCGGCATTGCACCGCACCGACACCGCGGCTGCGCAGCATCGCCGCGACCTCAGTGAGCAGCCCCGCGCTGCCGCGCCCGTCGCCGTCGATGATGCCGACGACAGTCTGCGACACGGTTCCTTCTCGCACCGAGATGGCATCGATGTAGCGATAGCCAGCGTTAAGCGCCTCGCCTTTGCCCTGCCGCGCCTGGGGCAAGTCACGCCGCAGCACGTGCAGCCGGTCATCAGCAATTCCCGCGACAATCTCTGGCGTGGCGTCGTCCGAGCCGTCATCGATGACCAGCACCCGCACGGGAGTTTCCGGACTGCCCAGCCGTAACGCGTTCCGCACTGTATTGGCGATAACGCGTTCCTCGTTCAGCGCCGGAATAACAATCCAGAACAGCAACGGGCGCGCCGAGCGTTCCGCTGCGGGCCGCGGCGCACGCCAGGCGAAGGCCGCCAGCACCAGGTTGTGCACCGGCCACCAGCACAGCAGCAGTACGAACCACCACGGCTGCGTCATGCCGCGTGCCGACCCCGGGAGCCGTTAGCGCGCAACCGGACCGAACGAACCGTCAACGCCATCGCGACGAATCCAACCAGGGACAACACGAACCACCACACCCCGTGGAACGGCGCGACACCGATCGCGGCGGCGGACACGACCGCAGGAGCGACCCGGGTGACAGACATTTCTTTTCCTTCCAGAAGAAACTCAAGCAGCGACAGCGGCCGGGGACACGAAGCGATAGCCGAGCCCCGCAATGCCTTCGACTATCCGCCGAAGGTCGCCAATGCCAAGAAACGAGTGATAGTAAAAACTGACGACGCTGTCGGTCACCACGCGGTGGGTTTTCGCGTCGGCCAGGATGTCGTCGGCGGTGCGGGCGTCGTGCTGATTGAACTTGGCCGGCGCGACGTTGCCGACGTTCTCCGGCACCACGACAGTCCCGTAGACATCGCGGACCGGATACGGGAAGAACTGGCCGTAAACCTCGCGATAGGACACATCGGTCCGGCCACATCGGCCGCCGTCGCACTGTCCGGCGTAATAGCTGCCCCGGTCGTACCGCATCGGGAAGATCCGGCCCGCCTCTTGGTAGTCCACTGCGGACCCGCCGTAATGCGGGAACTCGAACGCGTCCGGCCGCGGCAGCCCGACCCGGTCGAACTCGCCCAGACCGGTCGCGATGCGGCCGCGGAACCACTCCGGCGAATCCTCCGGCACCGGACCGCTGAGCCGCACATTGTCCTGGTGGTCGACGGTCGCGCGGTAGAACTCGTAGTCCGCAGCGCTGGTTCCCGAGTACGGGTTGGCCGTCTCGCCGTACTGGTGGCTGTAGCCGTGCATCACCAAGGTCCCGCCGCGCGCGACCGCATCCCGCAGTGCCGCAACAAGTTCCGGGCTGTCCACCAACCGTGCGAAGGTCGGCTTGCCTCCATTCGCCGCACCGCGTGGATCCACGTAATACGGATACACCGCCAACGAGAACGGCACCCCGCGCCCGCTGAGGTAGTCGGTGATCGCCCGGACTTCCGCAGGCGGCGTACGTGGGCCGATGTCCTCGATCCGCACTAGCGCTCGTCGTCGTTCCGGCGCGTCCGGCGCGAGCACGCCGAGCAGAATGTCCGCGGCCGCCAGATAACGGTCACCCGCGCCGACGTAAGAATACGGTACTTCGGCGAGATAGGTGAAAGATCCACTGTGGACCGCCCACGGCGACACCACTTCATCCGCGGACTTCGCCTGCGCCAGCACCTTCGCCTTCGGCGAGGTCACCCGCACTCCCACGACATCAGCCCCGGCATGAGGATCACGCCGCAGTTCAGTGTCCCGATAGGACACTGTCGTGACTTCGTCCTCCCGGAACGGAGCCCACGTCCACCCCCACTTCCCGGCAAGCGTCGGCGTGTGGTCGAACAGCTGCCAGATATTGCTGCCGATCCACACCACCGGCAGCCGGGTCCGGCTCACGTCGGCCAGCAACGCGGGCGGAAGCTGCGCGTCATAGACCGTGCCGACGTAAACGACCGCCTGGTATTCGTTCAGCTCACCGCTGCGATAGTCGGCGGCGGGCAGCATTCGCCAAGCGGTGGAACGGGAAACCAGGTTCGCCGTCTGGATCGCGTTGGCCTGCGCCTCCTCGGCGACCTGCGTCGCGGGCGGGCTCGGCCGCAACCGGCGCCCGTCGTCGAACAACACCAAAGTACGCCGGTCGTCACGCCCGCCGGGACCGGCCAGGCCGATTTTCGGTTGCCGCAGAACCGGTTGGGCCGGAGAGGCCGCTTCGGAACCGGAGCCCTCGTCCGAGACCACCACGACGATCCCGCCCACCAAGCTGACCACCGCGGCGACAATGATCCCGAGCCGCAACCACGCAGGGAACCGTGAGTTCACTGCCTGACCTCAGCCAATTCTGGCTCGAATGGTTCCGGTGCCTCAGCGGCCAGGCCGAGCAGCCACGCCACCGCTTGCTCGGTGCGCTCCGCGGCCCGGCCGTCACCGAACGGATTGGTGCGCGCGTTCATCTCGGCTCGCAGCGCCGGATCGGCCAACAGCCTCGACGCGGTGTCCACAATGAGGTCGGCGTCCGTGCCGACGAGCATCGCGCAGCCAGCGTTGACTGCCTCCATCCGTTCCGTCGTGTCCCGCAGCACCAGCACCGGCACCTTGAACGTCGGCGCTTCCTCTTGGATACCACCGGAATCGGACAGCACCAGGGAGCTGGCCGCGATCGCCGCCGCAGTCTGTTCATAAGGCAATGCCGGCGTCAGCACTACGCGCGGATGGCCAGCCAGCGCTTCCAGCACCGCCTCCTGCACGGCCGGATTCGGGTGCATCGGCAGCACCACGCGAACGTCCGGATGCCGCGCCAGCAGAGTGTCCACAGCGGACAGAATGCGAGTCAGCGGCTCACCCCAGGACTCCCGGCGATGCGCCGTCACCAGCACCAACCGGCACTCGCCCCGCGTCGCCGACTCGACCACGTCGGCGACCGCACTGTCGGAAAAGGACACTGCCCGGTCCGTCACCCGGGAAATCGCGTCCACCACAGTGTTTCCCGTGATGAGCAGAACGCTGTCGTCGATGTTTTCGGCGCGCAGGTTCTCCGCGGCCAGCGGAGTCGGAGCGAGGTGCAGGCTCGCGGCCTGGCTGACGAGCCGCCGGTTCAGCTCCTCCGGAAACGGCGAGTGCAGATCGAACGAGCGCAGTCCGGCTTCCAGGTGCACCACGGGAATCTTGCGCCAGAACGCGACCAGCGCACCGGCCACAGTGGACGTGGTGTCGCCCTGCACGAGTACCGCCGCGGGCGGACGTTGCGCGGCGAGCGCGTCGAGGCCGGTGACGAGCTGCGAGAACAACTCGGGCTGCCCGCCGTCGACCCGGTCGAGCGTCAACCGCAGGTCCGGGGTCAGCGAGAACGCGGCGAGCACCTGGTCGACCAGCTCCGGATGCTGCCCGGTCGCGACGAGCACCGGGTCCAGCCGTCCGGACCGGCGCATCTCTTGCACGACCGGCGCCATTTTGATGGCCTCCGGCCGGGTGCCGGCGATCAGCCAGACCACCGGTGCGGCACCCCGGGTCATCACGGAACTCCATTTCGGCGAAAGCGGACACGATCGGGAAAAGTTCTGGATCGTGCCGACCACGCTAACTACGGCTTCCGGGATCGACCTCACCCGCACGGGTAAAAATCACCGTGGGTAGTCGCCGTCACAAGCCGTCAAGAAGACACCAAACGCCCCTCTACCGCGCTTTTAAGCAGCTGCTTACTTCACTGAACCCGCTTCCACCAGACTCCGCGAACACTCTCCGTAAATAACCTAGAGCAGTTAAGTCACCAATCGCGGAAAAGGGCACCCAGAACCCCCGGATGCCCTTTTTCCCGTCCCCGGTCAACCCGGCGGCACGATCGCGCGCCTAGTGGTCCAGACCACTAGATCAGTGCTTCCCCGGCACGTATTCGCCGGGCACCATTCGCGTCGTGACCGCGAACCGGTTCCACGCGTTGATCACCGTGATCGTCGCGATCAGCTGAGCCAGCTCGGCTTCCTCGAAGTGTTCGGCGGCGAGCGCGAAGACCTCGTCGGGCACGAAGCCGTCCGTGAGCACGGTGACTGCTTCGGTCAGCTCCAGCGCGGCGACCTCCTTCGCGGTGTAGAAGTGCTTCGACTCGTGCCACGCGGAGAGCTGGATGATCCGCTCGGTCGTCTCGCCGGCGGCCAGCGCGTCCTTCGAGTGCATGTCGATGCAGAAGGCGCAGTGGTTGATCTGCGACGCCCGGATCAGCACCAGCTGCCGCAGCGCTGGGTCGAGGCCGCGGCGGGTCGCGGCGTCGAGACGGATCATCGCCTTATAGGCCTCGGGTGCCAGCTCCGCCATCGTGAGGCGGGGCGGTTGCACCGGAAGTCGTTCGGTAGTGGTCATAGTTTCGACCCTACGAGCGAGTGGCACTCTGTTATGGTCCATTTCCGTGCGCGCGGAGTGGGCCAGTTCGCTGAGTGAAGACCTGCACCTCGACCTGCGCGGGCCACGCCTGCGCGACGGTTTGATGGAAGCCTTGCGGGACGCCATTCGCACCGGACGGCTCGCCCCCGGCTCGAAACTGCCGTCCAGCCGCACGCTCGGCGCGGATCTCGGGATCGCCCGAAACACCGTGGCGCAAGCGTATGCGGAACTCGTCGCCGAAGGCTGGCTCACCGCACGGCAAGGTGCCGCAACCCGAGTTGCCCCGCGCGCCGAAACCGCGCCTGCGCCCGCCGTGCCGAAGCCCGCGTCGCGACACCAGATCGTGCACGACCTACGCCCCGGTCATCCGGATCTCTCGGCGTTCCCTCGCGCGGACTGGCTGAAAGCCGCGCGCCGCGCTCTCTCGGACGCACCTGCCCACGCATTCGACTACGGCGGCCCGTACGGCCGTCCCGAGCTACGAGAGGCCGTAGCCGCGTACCTCGCCCGTACGCGCGGCGTACGCGCGCATCCGGACCAGATCATGATCTGTACCGGTACGTCACACAGTCTCATCGTCCTCGCCGAAGTGCTGAAGCAACGCGAAACCCGCGCAGTCGCCGTGGAGTCGTACGGCCTGCAGGTGCATCGAGCGCATCTCGCCAAGGTTGGCCTGGACACTCCGCGGCTGCCCGTGGACGCCGACGGCGCGATGGTCGAACGCCTCAACGACCTTCCCGACGTCGGCGCGGTGCTGCTGACGCCGTCGCACCAGTTCCCGACCGGCGTCGCGCTCCACCCCGACCGCCGCGCCGCGGTGGTGGACTGGGCGCGCCGGACCGGCGGCCTGGTGCTGGAGGACGACTACGACGGCGAGTTCCGTTACGACCGGAGCCCGGTCGGCGCGATGCAGGGACTCGACCCGGAGCACGTGATTTACCTTGGCACCACAAGCAAAGCGCTCGCGCCGGGCCTGCGGCTGGGCTGGATGGCGCTGCCGCCGCGCATCGCCAGGGCGGCCGCCGAGGCCAAAGGCGACCGCGATCCGTTCTCCGGCGTGCTCGACCAGCTCACCATGGCCGAATTCATCACTTCGGGCAGTTACGACCGGCACATCCGCGCGATGCGGCTGCACTACCGCCGCCGCCGCGACCAGCTTGTCGCGGCGCTGGCCGAGCACGCGCCGAACACGCGGGTGACCGGATTGTCCGCTGGCTTGCAAGTGCTTGTCGACGTCCCGTCCGGCGAGGAAAACGCGGTGGTGCAAGGGTCCGCGTGGCAGGGGCTGGCAGTGCACGGAATCGGCGCGTTCCGGCATCCCGACGCGCCCGCGGACCGGGACGCGCTGGTGATCGGCTACAGCACCCCGTCGGCCAGCGCGTGGTCGGGCGCGCTGGCGGCGCTGTGCCGGGTGCTGCCCTAGCCGGTCGGGCAGACCTCATCGGGGCCCGCGAGTTTGCCGCGCGACAGAGCGGGTAGCCGAAGCACGAGGCACCAGAAGGGAGGACCCACCATGAACGACAAAGCCGAAAACAAGGCCGAAGAACTTAAGGGTCGCGCGAAGGAAGCCGTCGGCAACGCCACGGACAACGAGCAGTGGCAGGCCGAAGGCAAGGCGGAACAGGGCAAGGGCAACCTCAAGCAGGCTGCCGAGAAGGTGAAGGACGCCTTCAAGGGCGCTAAGGACTAACCGGACGCGCGTCGTCGGGAGGCCCGGGGCATCTCGCCCCGGGCCTTTTCCTTGCCGCCAAACTTGCGCGACACGCAAACTTTGCGCGACACGCAAGTACTGCGCTATGGTGGTCTCATGACCGAGCGACCGAACTTGCGAGACCGCCGCCGCCAAGAGACCCGGGTCGACATCTCCTGGGCGGCGATCCGGCTCACAGTCGAGCGCGGTCTGTCGAACGTGACCATCGAGGACATCGCCCGCGAGGCGGGAGTTTCGCCGCGCACCGTCAACAACTACTTCTCCAGCAAAGCCGAAGCGATCGTCGCGCGGCACCAGGACCGGGCTCGTGGGATCGCTGATCACCTCCGCGCGCGCCCGGCGTCGGAGCCGCTGTGGACCGCGCTGCGGGAAGCGTCGCTAGCGCAGCTCGACGCCGACCGAGGCACTTCCCCCGGCAGCTCGACGGATCCACAATGGACGGCCGGGGTCCAGGTCATGATCAAGGAACCAGCGCTGGCGGGCGAATTCCTCAAAGCCAGCGTCGCCGCGGAAGAAGCACTGGCCGAAGCGATCGCCGAACGCCTCGGCTCCGACGTCCACGACCTCCGGGTCCAGCTCATCGCCACCACCGCCGGGGGCGTGCTGCGCGCAGTCATCCAGGAATGGCTGCGCGCCGATCCACCCGCGGAAATGGCCACCATCGTGCACCGGGCCTTCGACACTCTCGCCGAGGTGCTTCCCTGATCCCGCAAGGAGATCCCCATGTCCGCCGTCGTCATCGCGGGCGCTGGGCCGAACGGCCTGATGCTCGCCGCCGAACTTTGCCTCGCCGGGGTCCGCCCGCTTGTCCTGGAGCGACTCGCCGAACCTGACGGCGTGCGCCGCGCCAACGGTCTCGTCGGCCAGGTCGTGCCGCTGCTGCACCGGCGCGGGCTGTTCAAGAAACTCGCCGGCACACCCGAACCGACGCCAGCACCGCGGTTCATCTTCGGCGCGTTCCCGGTCGAATTCGCCGACCTGCCAAGAAATCCGATGTATCTGCTGTCCCGGCCACAGCATGAAATGGAGCCGATCTTCGCCGAGCAGGCCACCACGCTCGGGGCCGAGATCCGCCGTGGGCACGAAGTCACCGGCTTCACGCAGGACGAGTCATCGGTGCTCGTGCAGGTGCGGGGGCCGGACGGGCCGTACGAAATCACTGCCGACTACCTCGTTGGCGCGGACGGCGGACGCAGCACGGTGCGCAAGCTCGCCGGGATCGGCTTTCCCGGCGTCACGTGGGACGAAAGCGTGTCCCGCAGCGCGAACGTGCGGCTTCCGCAGTCGTTCGTCGATCCCGCGAGCGGCGGGCTGAAACTGGCAACCGGCGTCATTCCGCCGTTCCAGCACCATCGGACGGAAACCGGGCTGTTCGTCTTCACCCCGTTCGACCCGGCGAACCCGATGCTGTCGGTCACCGAACACAGCGGTGCCGCCGATTTCGCCGAGGACGAACCACTGACCATGGCGGAACTGCGCGCGAGCGTGCAGCGGGTGCTCGGGGTCGAACTGCCGCTCGAACCGCCGTCCGGCCCCGGTCCGTTCCTGCTGCGCAGGCTGTCCGGCGGCAACACCCGGATCGCCGAGACTTACCGGCGAGGGCGGGTGTTGCTGGTCGGCGACGCGGCCCACGTGCATTCCGCGCTCGGCGGGCCCGGGCTCAACCTCGGCCTGCAGGACGCGGCGAATCTCGCCTGGAAGCTTGCCGCGCAGTTGCGCGGCTGGGCTCCGCCGGGCCTGCTCGACAGCTATGAGGCCGAACGCCGCCCGGTGAGCGAGCGGGTCGTGATGCACACCCAGGCGCAGAGCGCGCTCGTCGCGCCCGGGCCGGAAGTCACCGCGCTGCGCGAATTCTTCGCCGAACTGCTGGCCTATCCGGGTACGCGCCAGCACGTCGCCGACCTGATGTCCGGCGCGGACATCCGCTACGGCACCGATCCGGGCAGCGGCTACTGGGCTCCTGATCTGCCGCTCGCCGATGCGGGTCCGCTGAACGCCGCGTACCAGGCCGCGCGCCCGGTACTGCTGGACTTGACGCCCGGTGCCTTGCTCGCCGACGTGGCGGAGCCGTGGCACGATCGCGTGACCACCGTGTCCGCCACGGCGACGGGCGAGGCGCCAACCGCGCTGCTCATCCGCCCAGACGGTTACGTCGCCTGGTCCTCCACTGACGCCGAACCGGACGCCGAGGTGCTCCGGACCGCCCTCACGCAGTGGTTCGGCGCACCGGTCAGGTCAGCCGTGTCGTCGCCACGTTGACGCGCACCCCAGCCGGCAACGTGCCGTCCGGGGCCGCCATCGACCGGGACGCCACCTTGAACGCGGTCCGCAGCCCCATCAGCTGGGTCTCGTCCAGGACGTCCACCTGGTAGTAGGTGTCCTGGCAGGTCCGCCAGACCTCGTCCAGCGGACCGGACAGGTCCACGTGCAGCTGGTGCCAGCCGACCGGCGCGAACCCGGCCGGGCGGAGCAACGCGTCCAGGCCTTCGCGGGTGCGGCTGCGCGGATCGCCGGAGATCGGCACCTGGCGGTCCTCGGCCACCACCGCGAAGAGCGGCCGGGCAACTTTCAGGAACACCTCGAGCGCGTCGGTTCCGCCGCCGCCCACGCCGATCACGAAGGTGCCGCCGGGCCGCAGCACGCGCGCGGTCTCGGCGATCACCTTCTCGACGTCGGACATGAGCATCAGGGCCATGTGCGACACCACCGCGTCGAAGCTGTCGTCCTCGAACAGCAGCTCCTGCGCGCGGCCTGGCCGCAGGTCCGCGTCGGCGAGTCCGGCCCGGCCGCGCGCGAGCTCCAGCTGCTTGGCGGAAAGGTCGATGCCGGCGAGCTTTCCGGCACCGCGGCCGGCGAGCACGGACAGCAGCGCGCCGTCTCCGCAGCCGAGGTCGAGCACGCTGCCCGGCTGGCCCACGTGGTCGGCGAACGCCTCGTACACCGAGCGTCCGCCGACCCGGCCCCGCTCGGCCAGTTCGGACGCGGCTGCCGGGTTCCGGTCGTGAAAATCGCGCAGGAACTCTTCGGCGGGCGTCATCATGCCCGTGACGGTAGCGCGAACGGTCATGTCAGCAGCTCGGTTTTGGCCAGGTTGACGCAAAGCCCCGCCGGAAGCCGTCCGTCCGCGGTTCGCAGCTGCTCGGTTTCGGCGAGGAAGGCCGAGCGCAGCCGGGACAGCTGAGCGTCGTCGAGGGTGTCGGTCGAGTAATACGATTCACAGCACAACGTCCACACCTCGTCCGGCGCGGCGGTCAGGTCGATCTCGTACGGCTCCCAGGAAACCGGCGCGAACCCGGCCGGAGCGAGAACCTCGTCGATCCCCTCGCGGTTCGACGTGCGCCGCTCCGCGGTGTAGGTGGCCCGCCGTTCCTCCGGCACCTCCCGGAACAACGGCCGGGCCAATTCGAGGAACACCGGCGTCGCACCGGTCGATTCGGGACCGCCGACGACGACCGCGAAGGTTCCGCGCGGAACCAGCACCCGCGCGATCTCGGCGGCGACTTCCTCAGGGTTGTCCATGAGCATGAAGGCCATGTGCGACACGACCGCGTCGAAGCTGTCGTCCTCGAACGGCAACTCCTGCGCCCGCCCGTGATGAAGCTCCGCATTGGCCAGTTCGGGCCGTTGCCGGGCGAGGGACAACTGACCGGAAGACAGATCGACGCCAGCCAGCTTTTCCGCCCCGTTCCGGGCTGAAACGGCCAGCAGCGCGCCATCGCCGCAGCCGAGGTCAAGAACCCGGCGAGCGGGCGCGACCCGATCGGCCAGCACCTCGTAACTCGTCCGCCCGTCCCCGGTCACCCGGCCGGACTCGATCAGCACGGACATCGCGTCCGGTTTGCGATCGTGGTACTCGCGCAGGTAATTCTCCGCGGCAGAGGTCATGCCCCGACGGTAGCGAAACCCTGGTACCCCTGAGGCATGGACGAAGAAGCTCTGCTCGGCATCGACGTCGGCACGACCGCGGTGAAAGTCGCGGCGTTCGCGCCGGACGGCCGGGAACTCGCGGCGCATTCGGCGCCCTACCCGATCGCGCGGCCGCGGCCCGGCTGGGCCGAGCAGGTCCCGGAGGACTGGTGGCGCGCAACGGAAACCGCGCTCCGCACGGTCCTTTCCGGACTCCCCGCCGGCGCGGTGCGCGCGGCCGGGATCGTCAGCCAGGTCAACACCCATCTGCTCGTCGGCGAAGACCTGCGGCCGCTCACCCCGGCGATCATCTGGCAGGACCAGCGCTGCGCCGAGATCGCCGCGGAACTCGACGCGCGCTTCACCGACGACGACAAAAAACGCATCTGGGGCGGACCGATCGTGCTCGACGCGTCCTTCGCCGCCGCCCGGGCCGCGTGGTTCGCGCGCGAGCGACCGGAGCTCTGGTCCCGTGCCCGATGGATGCTGAGCCCCAAGGACTTCATCGGCGCCCGGCTCACCGGACGGGTCGCGACCGACCTGCTGTCCGGCGTGCGCATCGCGGGCGCGTCCGGCTATCTGCCCGAAGCGGTCGCGCTCGTGGACGGACTCGGCGACCGCCTGCCGGAACTGCTCGCTCCCGAGAAACCTCTCGGACACGCGGCCGTACTGGGCGACGCTCCGGTCGTCGTCGGGACCATGGACGCGTTCGGAGCCGTTTTCGGCACCCGCACCACAGAACCGGGCCGCGCGATGGTCACCTGCGGCACGTCGCTGGTCGTCGCGGCCGCCTCGCACCGGCACGAATCGGTCCGCGGCCTGGTCACCTTCCCGCCTCGCGGCGATCTGGTTGTGCACGCCGGGCCGACTCAAGCAGCGGGCGACGCGGTGCGCTGGTGGAGCCGGGCGTCCGGGCTGTCCGTGCCGGAGGTGTTCGCTTCCGCCGCCGAAGGCGCACCCGGCGTGGTGTTCCTGCCGCACCTGCAAGGCGAACGCGCGCCGCTGTGGGATCCGGACCTGCGCGGCAGTTTCCTCGGGCTGACCTCGTCCACCAGCACCGCGGACCTGTCGCGAGCCGTGCTCACCGGAGTCGCGTTCTCCGCGCGACACGTGCTGGAAACCGTCGAAGAAGCCTGCGGCGAGCCCCTCCCGTCAGTGACGTTCTCCGGCGGCGGCGCCCGCAGCGACCTCTGGACCCAACTCCACGCCGACGCACTGTCCCGCCCCGTCGAACGCCTGCGCGTGCACGACAGCGCCGCACTTGGCGCCGCGCTGCTTGGCGCAGTCGGCGCGGGACGCCATCCGGACGTCGAAACCGCCGCCGCCTCGACCGTCGCGGTGGAGCGAACCTTCGCCCCCGAGACCGACCTGACTGGCCTGTACGAGGCGTATCGAGCGGCGCACGAAGGGCTGGCGAGAGTGCACGAACGGCTGGCGCGATGGTGATCTAATGACCAGCATGGAAACCCTCCGCTACGGCAGCGAGCCCAGCCAGTTCGTCGAACTCCACGGGACCCCGGGCGGGCGAGGCACCGCGATCCTGCTGCACGGCGGCTGGTGGCGCGCGCGGCACGACCTGCACCAGCTCGACCCGATGGCAGCCGACCTCGTCGCTGCGGGCTGGTCCGTGGCGAACGTGGAATACCGGCGCATCGACGGCGACACCGGCGGCTGGCCGCAAACCCTGGACGATGTGCTGGCCGCGATCGCCGCCGTCGACCGTCCGGCCGCGCTGCCGACCGTCGCGATCGGCCACTCCGCGGGCGGCCACCTGGCACTCCTGGCCGGCGGCGGGCTCTCCGGTGTCGTGGCGCTGGCCCCGATCACCGACGTCCCGCGCGCCCGGGCCGAAGAACTGGGCGAAGGAGCGGCCGGGTTGTTCCTGACCGGCGATGACCCCGCGGCGTCCCCCATCCGCCAACTCCCGATCGGCTGCCCGCAACTCGTCGTCCAGGGCGACGCCGACGTCCGAGTTCCAGCGGCGCACAGCCGTGATTACGTCGCCGCGGCGAAGAAGGCCGGTGACGACGTGGACTACGTCGAGCTTACCGGCGTCGACCACTTCCGCCTGATCGACCCCGCGGACGAGCCGTGGCAGCACGTCCGCGAATGGCTGGACCGGCGGTTCAGCTGACGTCCGTCAGCCGCCTCCGCCCGGGCAGCCGCCCGCGCACGGTTCAGCCCACGTGCGAGCCCCGCCGCCAACTCCACCCCGCCAGCCGTCGCAATCGAGTTCAGCTGACATGCGTCAGCCGCATCGGCCTGACCAACCGCCCGCGCACGGTTCAGCCGACCTGCGAGCCCTGCCGCCAGCCAACTCCACCCGACCAGCCATCGCAATCGAGTTCAGCCGACGTCCGCCTCGACGAACCGGTGCCCGGCGGTGTTCTCGATGACCACCGCCGCCACCTGCGCCGGGTCGACGACCGCCGTGCCGTAGAGGTTCGCGCCGTCCCGCGCCGCCCGCTCCGACACCAGCCAGCCGCCCGCGACCTGGCGTTCGCCGTTCTTCCCGAGAACCACGAGCAGGCATTTCTGCCCCGCCGGGATGCCCGTCACCGAACCGTCCACGCGCACCCATCCGGCCTGCGGCACGATGCTCGCGGTCAGCCGGGTCTGCCCGCTGGCATCCACGCCGGAAACGACCTTCGTGCCCGGAACCGCGCTGGCCGTCGGAGGCGGCGTAGTCGGAACCGCCACCGCGGGCCCGGACGAACCGCGCCCCACCAGCACTCCAACGCCCAACGCGGCCGCAGCCACCACGACCGCCGCGGCGATCGCCATCGACCGTCCCCGCCCGGCCCGCGCGCGCGACTCCGCGCGAACCTGCCCCACGGTCCGCTGAAGCAGCAGGTCCGCGCCCACCGGCGGCCCCTCCAGCAACGCCTCCGGCGGCAGCTCGCCGAGGAAACTCTGCACCTCCCGCAGGGACGCGGCCTCGGCCCGGCACCGCTCGCAGCCGTCCAGATGCGCCTCGACGTCGCGTTGCTCGCCCGACGCGAGCTGACCGGTCAGGTACCCCGCCAGGTCGACGTGCTCGTCGGCAGTGTTCATCCGGCCACTCCTTCCGCTCGCCGGAACTCTTCCCGCAACGCCCGCAATCCGTAATACGAGCGGGACTTCACCGTGCCCGGCGGAATCCCGAGCCGCTCGGCCGCCTCCGCGACGCTGCGCCCCTGCAGATACATCTGCTCGAGCACCTCGCGATGCTCCGGGGAAAGCCCGTCCAGCGCGGCGAGCACCACCATCGAGTCGACGACCTGATCGGCGTGGTCCCGCTCGACCGGGTCGCCCGCCGGCGACTCGGCCACCTCCCGCGGCCGCGCCTCCTTCGCCCGGAACCGGTCGATCACCAGGTTCCGCACCACGGTCAGCAGCCAGCCGCGCACCGACCCGCGCCCGTTGACCAGGCTGTCCGGACTGCGCCACGCGCGGACGAGCGCGTCCTGCACCACATCCTCCGCCGCCGCCCGGTCGCCGAGCAGCCGGGTGGCGTAGGCGAGCATCGCCCGCCCGTGTTCCTCGAAAAGCGCGCGGACCAGCGCCTCGTCCGCAACCGCCCGCCGGTGACGGGCCCTGAACCCGGCCATGCCCCGCATCATCCTCCCGATCGGGGCCGGTTGTCCCGCCGCCGGGCCGGATCGCTTCCGGCCCGGGTCGGGCACCTTCGGCCGCCCGGGCGGCCGCCTGTCCCGACCCTGCCGGTCCGGATCGCTTCCGGTCCGAGTCGCGCGCCTTCGGCCGCTCGTCCCGACCCCGCCGGGCCGGATCGGTTCCGGCCCGAGTCGCGCGCCTTCGGCCACCTGGGTGGCCGCTTGTCCCGACCCCCGGGCCGAATCGCTTCCACCCCGGGGTGCCCTCCTTCGCCCGCCCGGGCGGCCGCCTGTCCCCACCCTGCCGAGCCGGATCGCTCCCGGCCCAAGTCGCACTCCTTCGGCCACCCGGGCGGCCGCCTGTCCCGGCCCGGCCCGCCCGGCGTCCCATCGGCGCAGGTCACGATGCCCCGATCGATACCCGCCCACCAGCGTGGTTCCGCCGACACGATCGGGGAACGCACCGCTCACAGCCCCCGGACCTGGGCTAAGTTCGCAACTGATCCAGCCGGAAGGCTTGCTCACCAGGTCGGCGCACGCCGGTGCCGTGCACTGGGATCACCGCCCCGGCCGCCCGACCGCCCTGGAGCCGCCGGGAGCGCTGCGCACACCGCCCTCCCGGCGGCTCCGGGGCATCCAGGGGCATTTCCATCCGGTTCCGGGCTTTCGCGCGCCAGCTCGAAGTGCCGCCTCGCGACTTCCCGAACAGTCGCGGTCCGGAACTCCGGCCCGCGGCACTCGACGCGCAGCGCGGGCAGGCTGCGCGCTGTCTTCACGCGAATCAAAGCTGACTTCCGGATATCGCTTGCGGATCTCCGGTTCGAGAGACCGCGATCAGCCCCCGCGACCGATCACCCCGTGCGCAGCGAGAAATCCCGTGCCGCCAAAGCGTGAGTCCACAAAGGACTCAAGCAGCCGCCGCCCCGAGATCCGTCAGCACCACCGGGCTCGCCGGGGCCCCCCGGCGGCGGGCGATTCTCACCAGTCCCCGGCGGCGCAGCCGGTCCATCGCCTGCGTTTCCCACAGCGGGACCCGTCCGCCGACCGACCACAGGTAGCACTCCCCGGCGAATCCGTTGTGGACCACCACCAGCCCGCGCCGGACGTCGTCCAGTGCGTGTACGTCCTCCTCGACGAGCACCATGACCGGCTCCCTCCGTCCCCTTCATGGTGAAACGTCCGGGGCCGTGAGCACATCCGGGAATCCGCCTGAGGGGTCCCCCGGAGAAATGGGGTCGCCCTCGGCCCGCGGACCTGGCAGGATCGAACCCTGTGCGGCCGCCGACCATCGCGTGCGACGAGTCCGGCGCGGAGGGCGTGAACCTGATCGGCGCGAACACCGCGGTCTTCGCGCATGCCGCCGTCCGGCTGGAGCCGGAGGCCGCTGCGGAATGTGTCGCGCGGCTGCGGGAACTCATCGGTTCGCCCGCGCTCGAATACAAAGCCAACCACCTGCTGCGCGCCAAGAACCGCGCCGCCCTGGAGTGGCTGCTCACCGAACCGCTCGCCGACGCCGCCAGCGTCCTGCTCGTCGACAAAGCCTTATTCCTGGCGGGCAAAATCGTCGACCTGCTGGTCGACCGGACTCCCTACCCGCAATGCCTGCGGCACCGTCCGGACGCCCGTGCCCGCGCCTTGCACCAAGACGGCCCACGGCTTCACGGCACCCGTCGCTGGACCGAATTCCTGCGCTCGTTCACCGGACTGCTGCGCACCTCGAACCGCCGCCTTCCCGCGACCACCCCTGCCGAGTTCTTCGCCCAGACGGACGTCCTCGGCGATCTGGTCTCGGCCCGCCCCCAGCTGACGGCCCTGCGCGACGAACTCCTCGCCGACCCGGCGCTGGCCTCGCCGCTCGACCCGTTGCTGCCCGCCCTCGCCGACACGGTCGCGTTCTGGCGTCCGGAATCCGTCATCCACGACGAGCAGCCGTCCCTCACCCCCGCCCGGCTCGCCCAACTGCTCGATCCGGTACCGCGCTGGCGGTTCGTCGACTCGAAGTCCGAACCGCGGGTCCAGGTCGCCGATTTCCTGGCCGGAGTCGCGCGGCGGCTGACCGAGGAAACCCTGCACGGCGGCGGGGACGCGGAACTGGTCAAACTGCTGCGGCCGTACGTGCTTCCGGCGTCAGTCTGGATCGGGGATCCGGCGGACTGAGCAGCCCGGCTGGCTTAACGCAGCGGCGTCACCACTCCTGCGGATTGACGACGTGCACCGCGGCTTCCTCCGCCGACGCCGCGCCGCCGTCGATGCCGATGTCCGAGGCATACAGCTCGGCCTCGGTGTCGGGGCCGAAGCCCGCGTTGGAGGCCACCAAGCGGCCCGCGCGGAAGTCGCCGACCTCGTCGTCGACGAGTTCGCCGTCGGTGTCTTCGGCGTCGGCCAAGCCGTCGCCTTCGGTCGCGCGGACGTCCGGGAGTTCGCGGGCCAGCCTGCCCTCCCAGCTTTCCCCGGCGGCTTCTTCGGCGGCGGTGGTGCCCCAGTCGCGAGTCGCGAGTGGACGTTCCGGCGGCGAATAGCCCTCGTCGTAAGGATCTCCGTCCTCCAGGGTGTCCTCGGGATCCAGCAGGCCGGTATCGGCGTTGTCTTCGATGTCGTCGTCCACTGCTCCTCCTTTCCGCGTGCCCAGGCTACTGCCGCCAGCTAACCTGTGCGCTCACCCGGGGTGGAGGAACGATGACTCAGTGGAGTGGCCCGACGCTGATCGCCGTGTTCGCCGGATTCGGTCTGGCGTTCGTTCTGGTGGTGCCGTATGTGGCGATCAGCTACCGCAAACGCGGCGAACTCGGCCTGCTGCGCGCGATCGCCGCGCCCGCGTTCCTCGTCTACTGCTTCGCGCTGGTCACCTACACGCTGCTGCCACTGCCGGACGTCGACGCGGCGTACTGCGCGACGCATGAAGCGCTGCGGCACCCGGTGTGGAATCCGCTCCAGTTCCTGGAAGACATGCGGCGGTTCAACACCGGGTTGCTGGATAATCCGGCGCTGCGCCAAGTGTTGTTCAACGTCGCGTTCTTCGTGCCGTGGGGCGTGTTCCTGCGGCGATTGTTCGGGCGGAGCATCGGTTTCGCCATCGTCAGCGGGTTCTTCGCGTCGCTTGCCATCGAGACGACCCAACTGACCGGCGTGTGGTTCCTGATGGAATGCCCGTACCGGCTTTTCGACACCGGCGACCTGCTGGCCAACACCGTCGGCGCTGGGATCGGCGCACTGCTCGCGCCCGTGCTGCGCCGGTCTGGACGGCTGCGTCCGGCCGACGAACCGCGTCCAGTCCTCGCCCGGCGACGGCTGCTGGGCATGGTGCTCGACCTGATCTCGGTCACGCTGGTGGGCGTCGTGCTGAGCATGATCGCGCTCGGCGTGCAGTACGTCACGAAGGGCACGCTGCAGAACAACACGCTGATCGACGACGTCCTCGGCCGATGGGTGCCCACGGCGGTACTGCTGTTGCTCGTACCGCTCGCGGGAAACGGTGCGACGCCTGGTCAGCGTGCGGTTCTGCTGACGGTCGTACGCGCGGACGGGCGGCCGCCGTCGGTGCTGCAGTCGATCGTCCGGTTCCTGATCGGGTCGGGCGGTTACTTCATCCTGGTCGGGCTGAACTCCGGGTGGACGTCGCTGTGGCTGGTGGCGCATCTGGTGTTCATGGCCTTCACGCGAGGACACCGGGGCTTGACTGGACTGGTGTGCGGGTTGTCCGTCGTCGACACGCGGGCGGTGGCGCGGGAGCCGGTTGCCCCGCCAGGGTGATGTCGTTTTTTCGCGAGGTTTCGCGCGCGCGGCGGGGCAGACTGGTCGGCGTGTACGAGGAGACCGAACGCTGTGTCCGCGCGGTGCAGTCGAAGGACGACCGGTTCGACGGGTGGTTCTTCACCGCTGTGCTGACCACGCGGATCTACTGCCGGCCGAGTTGCCCGGTGGTGCCGCCCAAGGTCGAGAACATGCGCTTCTACCCGAGCGCGGCGGCCGCGCAGGCCGCCGGATTCCGTGCCTGCAAACGCTGCCGTCCGGACGCGTCGCCCGGTTCGCCCCTGTGGAACGAGCGCGCTGACATGGTGGCGCGCGCGATGCGCCTGATCGGCGACGGGGTCGTCGACCGGGAGGGCGTGCAAGGACTGGCCGCGAGGCTCGGGTACAGCGTCCGGCAGGTGGAACGCCAAGTGCAGGCCGAACTAGGCGCTGGCCCGCTCGCGCTCGCCCGGGCCCAGCGCGCCGAGACCGCCCGGTTGCTGATCGAAACCACCGCGATGCCGATGAGCGATATCGCGCACGCCGCGGGGTTCTCCAGCATCCGGACGTTCAACGAAACCGTGCGCGCCGTTTTCGCCCTGACGCCGAGCGAGTTGCGCTCACGCGTCCGCGGCGGCAAGCGAACCAAGTCGCCGGGCGTGCTGTCGCTGCGACTCCCGTTCCGTCGGCCGCTGTGTCCGGACAACCTGTTCGGGCACCTGATCGCCACCGCAGTCCCAGGCGTCGAAGAATGGCGCGACGGCGCTTACCGCCGGACCCTGCGCCTGCCGCACGGCCACGGCGTGGTGTCGCTCCGCCCGGAGCCGGACCACGTCGCGTGCCGCCTGAGCCTGACCGACCTGCGCGACCTAGCCGCCGCGATCAGCCGCTGCCGCTGGCTCCTGGACCTGGACGCCGACCCAGTAGCCGTCGACGAACAACTCGCCGCGGACCCACTACTCGCCCCTTTGGTCGCGACCGCCCCCGGCAGGCGCGTCCCGCGCACGACCGACGCCGCCGAGTTCGCCGTACGAGCCGTCCTCGGCCAGCAGGTCTCGACCGCCGCCGCCCGTACCCACGCGGCACGCTTGGTCTTGGCACACGGCACCCCGATCGAGGACCGGGAAGGCGGCCTGACGCACCTGTTCCCGTCGCCCGAGGCCTTGGCAAACCTGGACCCGGAAACGCTGGCGATGCCGAAGTCCCGCCGCGCGACCCTGCTCGGCCTAGTGTCGGCCCTGGTCTCCGGCGAGGTCGACCTGACCGCAGGCGGCGATTGGGTCCAAGCCCGCGCGCAACTGGCCGCTCTGCCCGGCTTCGGCCCGTGGACGGTCGAGAGCATCGCCATGCGCGCCCTCGGCGATCCGGACGCCTTCGTCGCGACCGACTTGGGCGTCAAGATCGCCGCCGAAACCCTAGGTCTGCCAACGAGTCCAGCCGCCCTGATCGCGCACGCCAGCCGGTGGCAGCCCTGGCGCGCGTACGCGGTCCAGCACCTCTGGGCGACCGGCGACCACCCGATCAACCGGATTCCCGCGGAGTCGGCATGACCGTGGTGCACACCGTCATCGACAGCCCAGAAGGCCCCCTGACCCTCCTGGCCCGCGACGGCGGCCTGGCCGGCCTGTACATCGGCGACGAGCAATACCGCCCACCCCGCGCCGCATTCGGCGACCGGGACGACCGCCCCTTCGCCGAGGCGACCCGTCAGCTGAACGAGTACTTCGCCGGTGACCGGGTGGAGTTCGATCTACCGTTAGCTTTCAGCGGCACTCCTTTCCAAGAGACGGTGTGGCGAGCGCTCCTGCGGATCCCCTACGGCGAGACGACGACCTATCGAGAGCTGGCTGAATCGATCGGCCGCCCGACGGCATCCCGCGCGGTCGGCCTGGCGAACGGCCGGAACCCGATCGGCATCGTGGTGCCGTGCCACCGGGTGCTGGGCAGCGACGGATCACTGACCGGCTACGCGGCTGGGGTGGAGTGCAAGCGGAGGTTGCTGGAGTTGGAGCGGAGCGGGCGAGTGGTTGTGGGGTGAGCGGGGGCGGTTGGGCTACCCGCAGCGGCGTCGTCGGGTTCGCGCGGATCGTGCCACGCCAGCTCCCTCGGGTTGCTCGGGCCGACCCCTCGGGGCTGCTCGGGCCGCACGGGCTGAATGCGCTCGGGTTTAGTGCTACGCCGAGCGGACTCCCTTGAGGCAGCTCAAGGCGAGCCGAGCGAACTTCCGCAAGCCGACTCGGCCCAATCCGGGTGGACCGGCTCGGGTTGGCACCGATCGAGGCGGACTGGCTCAGGTCGACACCGACCCACGCGCACCCGCTCGGGTTGGCACCGATCAAAACGGACCCGCTCGGATCAGCACCAACCCACGCGCGTCCAAACGACTCAGCACCGATCAAAGCGGACTGGCTCGGGTCGGTCCCGATCGAAGCGCACCGCCTCGACTCGGCACCGACCCACGCGCGTCCACTCGGGTCGGCACCGATCAAAGCCGACCGGCTCGAATCGGCCCCAATCCAAGCGCACCGACTCAACTCGGCACCGACCCACGCGCACCCACTCGGGTCGGCACCGATCAAAGCCGACCGGCTCGGACGGTCCCGATTCAAGCGCACCGGCTCGAGTCGGCCCTGAGCCAAGCGCACCCACTCGGGCCTGACCCGAGCCAAGCGCATCGGCTCAAGTCGGCACCCACCCAAGCGAACCCACTCAGGTCAACCCCGAGGCCAGCCTCCCCCTCCCCGCCGTAGCCGGGCTCAGCTGAACCAGCCGTTCACCGTTCCGAAGTCCAGTGCGCCGGTCACCTCCCCGTAGGTCCCCTGCTTCAGCACCTCGGCCGCTGCGTGGTGGGCCAGGGAGTAAGCCGCTTGGGCGATCGCCGTTCCGACGCTCACCCGGCGCACCCCAGCCGCGGCCAAGTCCGCGACCGGGGGTGCGCCTGGGCCTGCCATGGCGCTCACCGGGATCGGCGAGGACTTTGCCAGTTCCGCCAGTACTTCGACGTCCACCAAGCCCGGGACGAAGATGCTGTCCGCTCCCGCGTCGGCGTAGACGCGGGCTCGGGTGAGCACGTCGTCGAAACGGCCGCTGGGCTCACCGATTCCGAAGAGGTACACGTCCGTCCTGGCGTTGAGCCACAGCTCCGAGAGGCCGGCCGTGGCAGCGGCGGCTCGGGCCGCGGTGAAGCGTTCTGCCTGTTCGTCCGGGGTGAACAGGGTGGCGGTTCCGGCGCGGGAGTCTTCCAGGTTCACGCCTACCGCTCCGGCCTCGACTACGCCGGTCACGGTTTCCGCGACGGCCGACGGGGCCAGGCCGTACCCGCCTTCTACGTCGGCGGTGACGGGGACTTCCACGGCTGCGGCGATCTGAGCGATGACCGCCAGCATCTCCGCGCGGGAAAGATGCTGGCCGTCGCCTCGGGCCAGTGCCCAGGAGACGCCTCCGCTGGTGGTGGCGATCGCCGGTGCGCCGGCGCGTTCGATGGCGACCGCGCTGCCCGCGTCCCAGGCGTTCGGCAGCACGAGGACGTCCGCCGAGTGCAGGTCGCGGAAGAGCTTTGCCTTGTCTTGCAACGAGTTCACGAGGTTCCTCCCCAGTGGCGGGCCCCGGTCGGGGCGACTGCGGAGGAACGTATCAGCGGGCACCGACAAAAACCGGAGCCGAAGGCGTCAGGGGAGGTCGAAGCCCAGTTCGCGGGCGGCTTCGGCGGGGGTCGGCTGGGTCCACCGGCGCGCGACGGCCTCGTGGGTGGACAGCGAGCGCAGTTCGGCTCGGTCCAGGTACAGGACGCCGTGCAGGTGATCCGTCTCGTGTTGCACGATTCGTGCTGGCCAGCCGGACAATTCCTCGTCCAGGGCCGCACCGGTTTCGTCGGTGCCGCGAAGCCGGATCCGCAGGGCTCGCGCGACGACGGCCTGCCAGCCGCGCACGCTGAGGCAGCCCTCGAAGAACGCGGCGGTTTCGTCGCCCACTCGGGTGTAGACAGGGTTCACCAGCACGCGGAACGGCAGCGGGACGATCCCGCGGGTGGCGAGGGTGGATTCGGCGACCCCGGGACGTTCGCGGGCACTATCCTCGACGACCGCGATCCGGACCGACAGGCCGATCTGCGGTGCAGCGAGGCCGACACCGGGCGCGGCCCGCATGGTCTCCTTCATCCCCTCGATCAGCGCGGACAGCATGTCCTCGCTCAGTTCGCCCTCGTACGGGCGCGCGGCGGCGCGCAGCACGGGGTCGCCTGCCTGCACGATCGGCCACGGCAACGGCTGGGCGAGCAGCTTCTCCACCTGTTCGGCGAGCACTGGCGAACCCCTCTCCAAGGGCAATGGGACAGCGGCATGATCGCACCCGCGCGGAGCACGACACTCGCCCGGGGATCAGGCAAGCTGGCAGCCGTGGCCTATGACGTGAACGCGATCCGCAAACACTTCCCCTCGCTCGAGAACGGCGCTGCCCACTTCGACGGACCCGGCGGCTCCCAGGTCCCGGACGTGGTCGGCGACGCAGTGTCCTCGACTCTCTGCTCCGCGATCTCGAATCGCGGCACCGTCACCGCGGCGGAACGTCGCGCGGACGGCGTCGTGCGCGAAGCCCGGCAAGCTGTCGCTGACCTGCTCGGCGCGCGCCCGGAGGGGATCGTGTTCGGTCGCAGCATGACCCAGGTGACCTACGACTTCTCCCGCACGCTCGCGAAGAACTGGGGCCCGGACGACGAGGTCGTGGTGACTCGCCTGGACCACGACGCCAACGTCCGGCCGTGGGTGCAGGCCGCGGAAGCCCGCGGCGCGACTGTTCGCTGGGCGGACTTCGACTCCGAGACAGGCGAGTTGCCGACGTCAGCGGTCACGTCGCTGCTCACTGACCGGACGCGCCTGGTCGCGGTCACCGCGGCGTCGAATCTCCTGGGCACGCGCCCGGATATTCCGGCGATTACCGCCGCGGTACGCGAAGCAGGCGCGCTGAGCTATGTGGATGGCGTGCATCTGACGCCGCACGCGCCAGTCGACATCGCCGCTCTGGGTGCAGACTTCTACGCCTGCTCGCCGTACAAATTCCTCGGACCGCACCTCGGTCTTCTCGCGGCCGCGCCGGATCTTCTGGAGACACTGCAGCCGGACAAGCTCCTGCCGTCGAGCAACGCTGTTCCAGAGCGTTTCGAGCTGGGTACGTTGCCGTACGAACTTCTCGCGGGCACTACCGCGGCTATCGACTTCCTCGCCGGACTCGTGCCAAGCGAAGGCAGTCGCCGCGAACGTTTGCGTACGTCGCTGACGGCCCTCGAAGCGCACGAGGACGCACTGCTGCAGCGTTTGGAGGACGGGCTCTCCGCACTGCCGCGCGTCGTGCGTTACGGCTCGCCGACGCGTCGCCGTACCCCCACAGTGTTGTTCTCAGTCACCGGCTTGACCCCGCAGGAGGTGTACGAAGGTCTCGGTGCGCGCGGGATCAACGCACCTGCTTCAACGTTCTACGCCATCGAGTGCGCAAGGCATCTTGGTCTTGGCGACACTGGTGCCGTACGCGCTGGCATCGCGCCATATACGACTGCGGCGGAAGTGGACCTGCTGCTCGCTGCTGTCGCGGAGCTGTGAATGAGCATCGAGACGACCGTCGACGGACAGGTCACCACCATCACCATCAACCGGCCCGAGAAGCGGAACGCGCTCACGAAGGCGATGTACGTCGCCCTCGCGGACGCCTTCGACGCCGTCCGCACGCCGATAGCAGTACTAAGCGGAGCGGGCGGTGCGTTCACCGCAGGCAACGACCTCGGTGACTTCCTCGCGCACAAAGCCGGTGACAGTACGAAGACGCCCGCGCGGGTCTTTCAAGAGGCGTTACTCGCGACGCAGGCAGTAGTGGTCGCATCGGTCGACGGTCCGGCTGTCGGCATCGGCGCGACCCTGCTGCTGCACTGCGACCTCGTCTACGCCACGGAACGCAGCTACTTGCAGTTCCCGTTCGTACCGTTGGGCCTAGTGCCGGAGTTCGGCAGCAGTTACGCATTGCCGCGCCGAGTCGGTCCACAGCGGGCGACGGAACTGCTGCTGTTCGGAGAACGCCTGTCCGCGGCCGAGGCGGCGCAACTCGGGTTGGTCAACGAAGTGCTCCCTGACGAGACAGCGCTCCGCAAGCGAGTCTCGGAACGCGTCACGACCCTCGCCGCGCGATCAGTGCGCGCGTTGACAGCGACGCGCGCGCTGTTGCACGACCGCACCGACGAGAGCGTCGAAGAACGAATGGAGTCGGAGTCCGCGCACTTCGCCGAACTGCTGCACGACCCGGACACTGTCGCCACGTTGCGCGCGAAGCTTGACAGGCGTTAGCGGCGACGACGCTTGTCCACCGCGGCGTCGAGAACTGGACCTAGCTCGTCGACGATGGTGTCGAGGGGCGTCACTGAGCGCTCGACCCGCGCTAACACCACGGCCCCTTCGAGCGCACTAATCATCAACACTGACAGCGAAACAGCACGCGCCGCCGGTACACCCATCTGCTCCAGCGCGGACACGATGGGCTTCCGCCACTGCACGAACGCGTCGTTCGCGCGCTCGCGCAACGGTTCGCTCGACGCCGCCGTGTCGGTGACTGTCGCCACCAACGGACAGCCGCCGGCGTAACCGATCTCAAGGAACTCTGCGCGCCAGTACTCGACAATCGCGGCGAAGAGCGCGGACGGCGTCGGGTCCGTCAAGGAGTCCATCGCGCGCGTCACGCGGCGCGCGGTGTAGCGGCCCGCCCAGTCGATGGCTTCGCCGAACAGCTGTTCCTTACCGCCCGGGAAGTAGTGCTGCAGCGACCCCCGCGGCGCTCCGGCATGCGCTACTACCTCGCGCATGCCGGTGCCGCTCAAGCCCTGCGTACGCAGCAACTGCGCAGCGCTGAAGACCATCCGGTCGCGCGCCGGCCGATCCGTCATCGAGCGTCTCCTCCGTGACCGTCAGCTCGTACTCGTTTTCGTCGCCGTATCCCGGGACGAAGCGGAAGCCGCACGCCCGCAGCAATCCTTCCGCAGCGACATTGCCCTCCTGCACGGTGGCGTGCAGCGTCCAGCCTCGCCACTGCTCGGCGGCCAACCCGACCAGACCGCTGCCGATGCCGCGCCGCTGCCACCGGTCGGCGACGAGAAGCCCCAGCTCGACGCGGTGATCGTCCTCGGCGACCGCGTTGAGCAGCCCCGCGGGTTCGCCGGAAAACTCCGCGACGAGGGCGGTGCCGGCAAGCAGGAAGCGCTGGTACCGGGCCAGCACCGCGTCCGGTTCGATCAGGCCGCCGAGAGTGAAGCGGCGGCTCAGCGATTCCGGCGAGCAGGCACGGACGAGATCGGCCACGGAACCGGCGGTGGCCGGTCGCACGGCGGTCATGACAGTCGTCATAACCCGAGGGTCGCACACGGCGAGGGCTATGACAAGTGTCATGGCAGTTGTCACGCTGCCGACATGGCCCGGGTCGCCCGCCGGTCCCGGGCCCGCTGGCGGCCACCGGTTTCGGGCAGAGGAAATTCACTGTTCGTGTGCGCGATACCCCATCGGCGGTAATTCCACCGATTAATCGGGGCTCGACCACGATGCGTGGTCGCCAGGCCTCTTTGGGTGAAAACGGTTACCGAAACCTTCCCGGATCCTGTTTCTTCCTTATATTTTCCTGGACGCTCCGGCCAGGAGAGCAAAGGAGAAACGGCCATGACCCAGTCGCTCGAGGTTCCGACGAAGGAATTCTGTCTCGACTGGACGATGGACGGGGACAATGGCGGCAGGGTGCACTTCACCCTGTCCGGGCAGGTGAGCCTGCTGGACGGCAAGCGGTTCTACAAGGTCGACGGCGTGCTCTACATCGCGGACGGCAGCGCGTACTGCCGGGAGATCGGGAACCCGCGGCTGTACGTGCGGCGCAACGGCGTCGAGGAGTCCGGACGGCAATGGGGCTGGGAAGCGATCAGTTCCCGCAAGAGCGCGAACCGGCTCTGCACAATGGACGGCTATTTCGTGCGCACGGGCTACTGGGCGCCCGCCGATCGCAGTATCCAACTCGGAATCGTCGCCGAACACGGGATCACCCGGCGGCGTTCGTACAGTTCCACGGAGACCATTCGATTGGTCGACTGAACGGTTCCCGGCTATTGGGAGAACTCCACGGTTTGTGTTCGGTGACAGCCCGGGCAGATGAGCTTGCCCGGGCGTCCGCGCCGGAAACCCGAGGTTGCGCGCCCGCGAACATCAGGCACCCAGCGCGCAAGGACACGAGATCGCTTACCCGCCAACGCGAACCGTGCGAACCAGACGATCCGCCGAACGCCCGCGTCGCCGAACCTTGGGTACCGCAACCCATCCGCGCGGCAACCCGGCGAAAGACCAATCCCGCCAACGCGTACCGGGCCGGTGAGACATTGGCCTGGACCACTCGCACTCAGGACCGGGCGAGAGCCGCGCCGTCGCGACCCGAACCGCCGGTCGTCGTCACCCACACGGGTAAACCCGAGGCCCGGAGGTAAGCAGAAACACACTGGATCCCCAGGAAAAACGCGAAAAACGTTGTGCGGGACACAGCGCTCGCGCGCGCGAAAGAGGACCATGTACGGCATGCGGAACAGGACTCGGGCAGGCAGACCACCACACCTTGGTAAACGATTGCTCCGCCGGCTCGGCGCCGTGCGCAACCCGCTCGTGCGACGGTCGGACCGGATCGAAGGCGTGCTCGCCGGGATCGTCACGCTGCTGGCGCTCATCGCCATTCCCTTCGCGATGATGATCGGCAGCAAGGACATCGCCGCGGAGACCGCCGCGTCGGACGCGCAGCTGCAGTCGCGGCACCAGGTCACCGCCACGGTGCTCACGACGGCCACGCAGCCGGCCGCTTCCGTCGGCGACAGCGCGCCGATCGCCAACACCGCGCGCGTGAACGCGGTCTGGAAGCCGCCGAACGGCGTGCAGCGCACCGGGATCATCACGGTGCCGAGCGCTTCCGCGACCGAGGGCTCGACCACCGAGATCTGGCTCGACGACTCCGGCAAACAGACCACCGCCCCGCTGACGCACGCGGACGCGGTCACCAACGGCGTGCTCGTCGCGGCCTTCTGCTGGCTGTGCGCGGTCGCGGTGCTGGGCGGCGCGTTCTGGGTGGCACGGCGGGTGCTCGACCACCAGCGCGCGGCGCGGTGGGCCGCCGAATGGGCGCAGTTCGCCGGACCCGAAGCGGTTCGCTGACCTGCTCCGGCGCTCGCTGGACGTCCTCCGGCGCTGAACCACCAGCCCGGAGACCGGAAGTTCCGCACGTTCTTCCAGCACCGGCATCTGCGGAGGTCAGGCATAATGCGCCGGGCCCGGAGGCAGTTCGCTGACGCTTCTGCTGCCTCCGGGCCCGGTCTCGGCGGACCGAGCGGGGCGACACCCCCAGCGTCGCCCCGGGCCGGTACTACGCCTGCCGCTGTGCCCGGAATGTGGCGAGTTAGCCACCAGCTATCTCGTTGAGGCACAGTCTTGTGGAGCCCTCCGGCGATTGTCAACTGTGAGCTAATCTGAGATAGTCGCCTTAGCTGAGAGCAATCAGCTGCAACTGGAGGGGCGTAGCAGCATGTCCGAAGACACTCATCCGGCGGATGACCGGCCCACCCTGGCCTCCAGACTCGACGACCTCTTCCGCACCGTGCGCCCGCAGGGCAGGCACTGGACGAACGCCGAGGTGGCAGCCGAACTCAAACGGGCCACGCCGGAGCTGAAGGTCGGCGCGGTGTACTTGTCTCAGCTGCGCACCGGCAAACGGACCAACCCGTCCCAGGAGCTGCTGGCCGCGCTGGCGAAATTCTTCGGAGTCTCCGTCGCGTACTTCTTCGACGACGAGATCGCCGGGTCGGTATTGTCCGAACTCGCGGCCGTGGAGGCGATGCGCCAGGCAGGCGTCCGAGCGGTCGCGATGCGCGCGGCGGGCATGCGCGAGGAAAACCTCCAGGCGATCACCACGATCATGGATCAATACCGCAAAATGCAGGGGCTGCCCCCAGTCACGGACGAAGCGGCACGGTGACCGGCACCCCGTCCGAAGCCCCGCAGCGGCGCGAGCAGCTGCGGCGGATGCGCGACGAAGGCGCCCAGCGGATCGCCGAACTGGGCCTCCCGCCGAAATACGACCTGGCCGCCCTCTGCGCGCGCCTCGGCGAGATCCGCGAACGGCCGATCACCCTCGTGCCGCTGCCGATGCCCGCGTCGCACCCGTGCGGCATGTGGGTAGCCGCGCGAGGCGAAGACCTGATCTTCTTCGACGCCAACACCACCGGGGCGCACCAGGAGCACATCATCTTGCACGAGCTGGGTCACATCATCTGCTGCCATCGCGGCTCGGGTCTCCTTGACGACGAGAGCGCCCGCTCGCTGTTCCCCAACCTGGACCCGGACATCGTCCGGGACATGCTGATGCGCGCCACCTACGACGACGCACAGGAACAGGAAGCCGAGATCATCGCCTTCCTGCTGTCCGAACGCATGGGCACGCCGTCGAAGCCGATCGCCGAAACTCCCGAAGCAGGGGAGAAACCGATGGACCGGATCGAGCGATCGCTGCTCTAGCCCCCGCGAGACCCCGGTCCGTTAGGGGAACCCGCACAGCCCCGGGCACCCACCCGCGAAACCGCAGCCGAGCCACCCCGCGAAACCCAGGCACCCAGCCCTGGCCCTGCACCCCGATACGAAGCCTTCTCTGCGGTTCGGGGGTGGTTGTCAAGGCATCTTTCCCGCCTTGGCAACCACCCCCGAACCGTCAGCACACTCGGGCTTCGGGGTGCCCCACGCACGAAGACCCCGCAATGTCGCCCCCCAGGGGCGACGAGCCGATCACCCCTCCCCCAACCGCCCCAACTCCGCCCCCAAAACCCCCACCGCGTACCGCAACTGATCCGCCCGGTGCTCGCTGGTGATGAAGAACCTCAACCGAGCCAGCTCCTCCTCCACCGCCGGATACAGAATCGGATCCACCACCACCCCCCGCTCATACAACGCCGTAGCCAGCCTCAACGCCACCGCGGAACTCCCCACCACACAAGGCACGATCGGCGTATCCCCAGCGGACCCAGTCGGCACCCCGACCTCGGTAGCCATCTCCAGGAACAACCGGGAATTCTCCCGCAACCGCACCAATCTCTCCGGTTCCTCCCGCAAAACCCGCAACGCGGCAAGGGAAGCCGCCGCGTTGGCCGGAGTAATCCCCACGCTGTAAACGAACCCCGGCAGCGAATACCGCAACCACCGCACCACCCGAGCCGACCCGGCCAGATACCCTCCGCACCCGGCGAGCGACTTCGACAGCGTCCCCATCCACACATCAACCCCGGAGCGATCCACCGCGAAGTGGTCCCCCACCCCAGCCCCCCGCGGCCCCATCGTCCCGATGCTGTGCGCCTCGTCAACCATCAGCAACGCCCCATAGCGCCGCTTAAGCTCAATCAGCGCTGGCAAATCCGCGACGTCACCGTCCATGCTGTACACGCCCTCGACCACGATCAGCACCCGCCGAAACCGGGACCGAGACCGGCGCAGCACATCCTCCAGCCGCGCGGTGTCGTTGTGTGGAAACGGCTGCCGCGTAGCGCCGGACAGCGCACATCCTTGCAGAATGCTGTCGTGCGCCAGCGAATCGTGCACGATCAGGTCACCTGGTCCCACCAGATGACCGATCGCTCCGACATTCGTGGCGTGCCCGCTCACCAGCACCAGACTGTCCTCGACCCCGAGGAACGCGGCGAGCTCCGTCTCCAAATCGCGCGACAGATCCCGATCCCCGGCAAGCAATCGGCTGCCGGACACCGAAGTTCCGTACCGCTCGACAGCCTCGTGCACCGCCGCGGTCACCGCCGGATGCCCGGCCAGCCCGAGATAGTTGTAGCTGGAGAAGGACAAATACTCCCGCCCGGACACCGAAGTCGTAGCGTCCATCCGCCCTTGATGCTTGCGGAAGTACGGATTCGGCACCCCGAGATCGTCGAACTCTTTCAGCCGCGCCTCGATCGCCGCCGCCTCCGGGAACTCCTCGATCGCCGCGCTCGCCGGATCCCACGACGGGACCGGAGCGGCCGGAGCCGGAGCGACCGGAACGGGAACAGCGGCAGACGCCGAAGCCGTCGCGGGAGCGAGCATCCCGGCCACCGCCCCCACCGTCAGCGCACCCGACTGCTCGACCTCCAGCGGCAAGCCCGGGAACCGCTTGCGCAACCGGCCCTCCAGCTCGGTGAGCATCAGCGAGTCGAACCCGAGATCGTCCACGAGCAACTGCCCGGCATACAGCTCGCTGACCGGAAACGCCGTCGTCCGCGCGACTTCTTCCAGCACGACCGCCAGCACATCCCGCGCGGACGTCGACTCCTGCACCTCCTCGACCACCGCCGGAGCAGCACCTAGCGGCTCCAACGTCTGCGCTTTGGCGAGCTTCGCGTCGTCGACCACCCAATGCCGGCGCGGACTGAGCGGACTCGGCGGAAGGGTGCAGAGCGGCAGGCCGTCCGCCACCGGTCGCAGCCCGGCACCGGTCACCGCACGCGGGGCCAGCTTGGCGGGCGGGCCGTCCTCGACCGGCTCGTCTCCCGGTGACACGACACCGGCGAATACGCCCGGAACCAGCTCGCCGCCTTGCCCGGATTCGAGCGCGACCGACGCGGTGACGAGTTTGGAAATCGCGTCGGCGACGTCGGCCGCGGCCACCGCGAGCCGCTCCGGGAAGAGCGTCCGGCGGGCGAGTGTGCCCGCGACGGCGGCCAGCGGCGGATTCTCGCGGCAGAGCGTCTCGGCCACCTCGCGGGCATGCCGAGCCAGCCCGGCCCGGTCCCGCGCGGTCAGCAGCAGCAACCGCGGCGTCTCGGCGGGCGGCGTTTCCTGCGCGGCTTCCTCGAGGACCACGTGCACGTTCGAGCCGCCGAAGCCGAACGCGCTCACCCCGGCCCGGCGCGGACCGTCGCTCTCCCACGGCGTGAGCTGACCGGCTACCTGGAGCCCGGCGTCCCGCAGCGGCAGATGATCCGCGGGTTCGAAATCCGGCTGCGGCAGAATTTGTCCCTTGTGGACGGACAAAATGGACTTGATCAATCCGGCGATTCCCGCCGTGCCAAGGGAATGCCCGACCACCGACTTCGCCGCACCGAGATACGCCGGGTTTTCCGCGCCGCCGCGCAGTTCGGTCAGCGCGCTGATTTCCACGTCGTCGCCGACCGCGGTCGCGGTGCCGTGCGCTTCCAGGAAACCGACCGAGGCCGGATCGACGCCCGCGTCCCGGTAAGCCCGCCGCAACGCCAGCAGTTGGCCGGATTCCTGCGGCATCATGCCGCCCTTGACCGTGCCGTCGTTGGACAGCCCGACGCCGCGGATCACTGCGTACACCCGGTCTCCCGCCGCGCGGGCGTCCGCGAGCGGGCGCAGCACCAGGACACCGGCCCCCTCGCCGAGCACGAATCCGTCGGCCCGGCGGTCGAACGGACGGCATTCGCCGGTGCGCGAGATCGCGCCGATCCGGCACAGCCCCACGAACAGGTCCGGGGTCAGCACCAGCTGCGCGCCGCCGGCGACGGCGATCCGGCAGCGGCCCGCCCGCAGCGCGAAGACCGCGTTCGCCACCGCGGTCAGCCCGCCGGAGCAGGCCGAATCGAGCGCGTAGCTCTCGCCGTGCAGGTCGAAGACGTTGCTGATCGAGCTCGGCCCCATGTTCAGCAGCAGCCCGGCCATCGCGGTGGCGTGCAGGCCGCTGACCGCGGACGCCGCCTCCGCCATCGCCGGATCCCCCGCCCGGCCGAACTCGCCGCCGATCAGCTGTTTCAGCCGCAGGTGCAGCGTGCTCATGTCGCGGTAACCGCTGTCGCTGAGCGACATGATCACCGACGTGTCGTCGCGGTCGAAGCCCTCGGCTTCCCATCCCGCGTCCTGCAGCGCTTCGCGGGTCAGGTCGACCAGCAGCCGGTGCTGCGGGTCGAGCGATTTGGCCCGCCGCGGCGGGATCTTGTAGTGCCCGGCGTCGAAGTCCCCGACGTCCTCCAGCAGCGCCATGCGGTCGGAGTAGACCGCGGTGCTGTCCCGGAAATCGTCGCGGTAGAACGCCTCGCGCCGCCACCGCGAATCCAGCACTCGCCGAAACTGCGGTTTGGGCTCGCTCAGCAGATCCCAGTACTCGTTGACGTTGCGCGCCCCCGGAAAACGGCATCCCATTCCGACAACGGCGATGTCCTGGCTATTTTCGGATTCTTCCCACCCAGATCCCGCAGACCCCATGGCATGACTTCCTCGTGCCGATTCCCACCCAGTCGACACCGAGATTGCCCGTTCCTACCCGGTTTTTCAAGAGTATTGGGCATCATGCGGAGGAATGCACAGAATATCAACCCACGGTAGCCGGTCGATCACGCCACCAGGCCACGGTGGCGGCGATTTGATCTTTTTCCGCGGTCGGCGCGATACCGAAAAACTCCTGTGCGGCACGGGAATCGAGCACGTACGGGCGGTCGAACTGGTAGCGGACCTCCGCCAGCTCGCGCACCATCGGCGAAACGAGCCCGGCCGCTCTGAGTAACATCGGGGAAAGGCGTTGCACAGGCACTGGCGGCACTCCGGCGGCTTCGCACAACAGCGCCACCATCACCCGAGCGGACCTCGGCGGACCAGTCGGCACGTGCCACGTCTTGCCCCACGCCTTTTCTTCCCGGGCGGCCGCGACCAGCGTGCGCGCGACATCCGGAATGTAGGTCCAGCTGTGCGGCGCGTCCGGATCGCCGAGCACCTGGACCTTCCGTCCCCGCAGCACGTTCGGCACGACCCGGGCGGCGAGATGCCCGCCTTCGGTCACTCCGGGACCGAAGAAATCAGAAGCGCGCACCTCGACCGCGCGAATGCGGCCCTCGTCGTGCAATGCGTGCAGTTGTTCGGAGAGCAATGCCCGGATCCGGCCCTTGGTTCCGGTGGCCGCGAGCGGCAGATTCTCGGTGAGCGGACCGTCGACCGGTCCATAACCGTACAAATTCCCCAGCGACACCAGCAGCGCGCCATTGGCCTCGGCCGCGGCGCAGATCGAGGCCTGCAGCGGCGGCCAATCGGTCGCCCACCGATGATAAGGCGGACTCGCGCAGCTGTAGATCGCTGTCGCGCCCCTGGTCGCCTCGACGAGCGCGGCCTGGTCGGCGGCGTCGAGCGCGACGTGCTCAAGCCCCGGCTCGTTCTCCCGGGACGAACGGCCGATCACCCGGACCCGTTCGCCCTGCCCGGCCAGCAGCGCGGCAGTGGCCGCACCCGCCGGTCCGTACCCGATCACCACCTGAAAACCCATGGCGACACCCTAGCGACGAGTGCGGCCCGTTCCGGCAGTTCACGACCCGGCCATCCGCCATTCACCGCACGGGCGGCCGGCCACGGCGGCCGCACCGGGAATCCATCCGGAATTCGCCCAGGCCAGAACCAGTTTTCCGGCCCTAGTTCCGGCACTTGCGGTGGTGTATGGTCGCCGATCGTGAACGATTCCGCCAAGAGTGCCGCGCACACCGTTCCGCCCGCCGGGCACTGAAGGCGTTCCGGGGGCGCGAGTGAACACTCTCAAGATCATCTTATTCTCGCTGTCGGCGGTCTCTTCGTACGCGGCCCTGCTGTACAAGCTTTTCTCGATGCGCCGCTCGTGGCGCGACCCGGCCTACATCGTGCTGATGACGACGCTGATCCTGCAGTGCGTCACCTTCACCCTCGGCGCGCTCTCGCTCAGCATCGGCTCGCTGTTCGGGATCCCCAACCTGGCGATCTTGATCTTGCACCTGGCCGCGGTCGCCTACTGCATCAGCGCGCAACTGCTGCTCATGCTGTGGGCGAATCCGCCTGCGGAGATCCGCACCAGGATCCGGGCGTGGATCGTTTCCGGCGCGGTGCTGTTCGTCGTGCTGACCGTGCTGTTCTTCATCGGCAACAAACCGGGCACTCCGGGCACCGCCTTCGCGGTGGGCAGCAGCGATCCGGTCATCCTCACGTACCTGCTGCTGTTCATCATTTCGCAGGCCGTGCCGTGCGTGACGATCTACCTGCAATGCCTGCCGTACGCCCGGAGCACGTCGAGGGTGTGGCTGCGCCGGACGCTGCGCACGCTCGCGGTCGGCGCGGTGGTGCTGTTCTGCTACTGCGCCACCCGCGCGGTGAACATCGTGAGCCCGGCGCTCGGCTGGCATCTCGGCGCGTGGGCGATCACGCCGTCGGTGTTCAGCGCGCTGGGCATCGTGATCGTGTCGTTCGGGCTGACCATGCCGTCGTGGGGCGAGCACGTCTCGTCGGTCGCGCGATGGCAGCGCAATTACCGGTCTTATCGCGCGCTTTATCCGTTGTGGCATTCGCTGTACGAATCCTCGCCGGGCATCGCGCTCGAACCGCCTGCCGCGGGCGACACCGACCGGCGCTGGTCGGATCTGCACTACCGGCTGCACCGGCGGGTGATCGAAATCCGTGACGGCTGGCGCGCGCTGCGGCCGTACATGGATCGCGCCGACGCCCCGGACGGCGATCAGGCGATGGCCGAGGCCCGCAAGATCCGCCAGGCGCTGGAGGCGAAGACGTCCGGCGTCGCCCCGGCGGAAAGCCAGGACAACGGCGCGTTCGACGACCACGACGCGAAGACGTTCGCCGCCGAGGTCGCCTGGCTCACCCAGGTCTCGGAGGCCTACGCCAAGCTCGGCTGAGGCTGGTCGGCCAGCAATGTCTGGCCCTTGGTCAGCCAGGCGAAACCGAACGCGAACACCGCGAGCGACTCCAGCCAGAGCGTCGGATGCAAAGCCGCGGTGGCGGCGCTGAAAAACAGGCCGTTGACCACGATCAGCGCCAGGCACGCGAGCATCACGATGCCGCAGACCCGGTAAACGACATTGCGCGAACGTTTGCGCTTGGTCGGCGCGCCGTCGTCCTTGGTGAACAGGAAAAGGCAGAAGAACGCGAGGGTGAGGAAGAAAATCGCGGCGAAGACCAGGTGCGCGACGCCGATCGCGTGCTCGGTGGGGGTCGGCGAGACCGGCTGAGTCGGAAACAGCGCGACCCCGATGCCGGCCACCGCCGCGACGTTGGCCGCGATGTCGTCGACTCGGCCGTAACCGCGATAAGCGATCAGGAAGACGCCGATCGCGCACAGCGTGCCGACGAAGACGTTCCGGAGATCGCTGTAGTAATAGCCGCTGAGCGAGCCGAGCAAGCCGCCGCCTTCGAGCAGTTCCTTGCCGACGATCACGACGATCGGCAGCAGGATCCCGAGCACCCCGATGGCGCGGCGAAGGAACAGGTAAGAGCGCACGAAAGCGGTCATGGCACGGCCTTCCCGAAAAGTCGTGCACTCTTTGTACCTGCTCCGTCACCCGCCCACCGGGCAAACGGCGAAGGCCACCGTTTCAGCCCAGCAGGTTGTCCAGTTCGGCGAGCAGTTTCGCCTTCGGCCGGGCGCCGACGAACGACGCCACCGGGGCGCCGTCGCGGAACAGCATCAGCGTCGGCAGCGCCATCACCTGGTAAGTGCGCATGGTTTCGGGATTCTCGTCGGTGTTGAGTTCGCGCACGGTGAGGCCGGGCCGTTCCGCGGAGATCTCGGCGAGCACCGGCGCGATCATCCGGCACGGCGGGCACCAGTCGGCGGTGAAGTCGACCAGGACGGGCTGGTCGTGCTCCAGAACATCGGCGGCGAAGGTGGCGTCGGTGGTCATCGGGACTCCTCGAGTTCGGAAAGGGCGGCGCACGGTTCGGCCGGGCGCGCGGTGGCGGCGGCGAGCTTGTCGAGCAGGGCGGAACGGACCGCGGCGAGGTCGCGCATGCAGGCCTCGACCTCCTCCAGCTTCCGGCGGTACACCTCGACCGAGGCCGGGCACGCGTCGCCCGCCTCGTGGCCGGTGCGGAGGCAGTCGACGAACGGACGGGTGTCGTCGAGGCTGAACCCGACCGTGCGCAGGGTTTGGATTTCCTTGACCAGCCGCAGATGGTCCTCGTCGTACTCGCGATAACCGTTCGCCGCTCGCGCCGCGGGGAGCAGGCCCTGTGCCTCGTAGAAGCGCAGGGCCCGCGTGGTGGTCCCGGTCCGCTGGGCAAGTTCGCCGATCCGCATGACAGCGAAGCTAAACCTTGACGCCAGCGTCAAGGCAAGGCGTGCGCGCGAGGCTGCGGGTACTCACGGAATTTGACCGCGTTCGCCGCGCGGCTGCCCATGTACTCGAAGACGCGGCGGCCGATCGGGCTGGACAGCGAGCGGTACATCCGGTTGCGCTTGCGCAGCTTTTCGGCGGTGGCCGGGACCAGGAAATCGCCCGAACCGGCACCGTTGCGCTGGCCCACGCGGGCGGGTTTGCGCAGCCGTTGCTCGTAGCGAGCGAACGCGGTCACGTGGTCGCCGCCGTCCGCGGCGAGTTCCCCGGCCAAGATCTGCGCTCCCATCATCGCGAGGCCGGTGCCGGATCCGCCCGGCCCGGCGCACCAGGCGGCGTCGCCGAGCAGCACGACCCGTCCGCGAGACCAGCTGTCGAGCTTGATCTGGCCGACGGTGTCGAAGTACAGGTCAGGCGCGTCGGCGACCGCGGTCAACAGTTGCGGAAGCTCCCATCCGGCACCGGCGAAGACGTCGGTGATGATGTCCTTCTGCCGGGCCAGGTCGGGGCGGCCGTAGCCGTCCGGGTCGCCGCGGAAGGTGAGGCCGACGGTGACGGTCGCCGGATCACGGTGGCTGGTGACGATCGCGCCGAGACCGGGTTCGTTGTAGAGCAGACCGGCGTGGTCGAGGCGGAGATGGTTGGGCGCGGTGAACCCGGCGACGTGGTAACCGAGCTCGGTGCGGAACTTCGCCTCCGGCCCGAACGCGGCCGTGCGCACGCCGGAGTGGACGCCGTCCGCGCCGACGACCAGATCGAACCGGCGCGGGGCGCCGTGGCGGAAAGTGACGTCGACTCCGTCGGAGGTCTCGGTCAGCGAGGTGACGCGATCGCCGAAGACGTACTCGGTGTAGTCCTTCGTACGGTCGTACAGGACCCGGGCGAGGTCGCCGCGCAGGACTTCCAGCTCGCCGTTGGTGAACCCGCTCGGCAAGGTGAAGGCGGGCTGTCCGGCCGGGTCGAGCTGCACCTGCTCGCGCAGCGCGGTCTCGTGTTCCCGCAGCTCGTCGAGCAGGCCCATCGCTTCGACGAGCTTCACCTGCTCGCCGCGGAAGTCGACGGCCTGCCCTCCCGGGCGGAGGTGCGGCGCGGCCTCGACGACGGTCACCGAATAGCCATAACGGTGCAGCCAGTAGGCGGCGGACGGGCCCGCCACGCTGGCGCCGGACACGAGAACGGTCTTGCTGGTCATCTCTGCTCCCCTGGATCGGTAGGCGATGCGGCAAGACTGCGGCGCACCGCTTACCGCGCCCGCACGGAGCGCTGACGGACTCGGTCAGTCCTGCGCCAGCCGGGTCAGCATCCGGGAGAAAACGCGGCCGAGCAGCTCCAGCTCGGGTCCGCTGACCTGGTCGAAGAAATACCGGCGGACGAGTTCGCCGTGCTGGCGCTGCGCCGCCGCGACCGCCGCCCGCCCGGCGTCGGTGAGCCGGACGTTCGCCCCGCGCGCGTCCTCGGTGCAGTTCTCCCGCACCACCAGGCCGCGCTTGCACATCCGGCTCACGTGATGCGACAACCGGCTGCGGTCCCATTCGACGGCCACGCCGAGTTCTCGCATTCGCAGCACGCCGTCCGGTTCGTTCACGAGCGGGACGAGGAGGGCGTAATCGGCGCCGGAGATCCCGGCGTCGCGCTCCAGCTGCCGGTCGAGCGCGCTGCCGAGCGCCCGCTGCACGCGCTGGTAGGAACACCAGACCTCGGCCTCGCGCCGATCGGGCACCACGTCCGCCATCCGGCGATTCTACAAAGAGCGGGCGGGATTTCGCGTCGGTGCGTAAGTTGGGAGAGTGACCAGGTCCGCGCAAGAAACCTTCTTTCGTGCCTTCCACGCGAGCCATCCGGCGGTTACCTCGCGCGCTTTCGGCGGCGGACGGTGCGCCGACGGACGGTCGAGTTACGAGCTTCTCCGGGACGAGATCGCCGCCGCGGGGCGCGTACTCGACCTGGCTTGCGGCGACGGATTCCTGCTCGACCTCCTTGGTGCGGCGGGACATCAGGCGATCGGGGTCGACGTGTCGAGCGCGGATCTGGCCCTCGCCCGGCAGCGTTCGGCGACGGTGGTGGAGGGCCGGGCGGAGCAACTGCCGTTCGCGGACTGCGCGTTCGATTCCTGCGTGTCGCACATGGCGTTCATGCTGATGTCCGAAATCGACCAGGTGGCTTCGGAACTGGCGCGCGTGCTGCGGCCGGGCGGGCAGCTGGCGCTCGTCCTCAGCGGCGGGGAGGACGGCGGCGAGGCGCGTGCGCTGTTCGGCAAGCTGTTGCGGGAAATCCTCGCCGACGTGCCGCCTGAGCAGCGCATGCCCCCGCTCGGCGACAAGCGCACTCAAACTCGGGCGGGGCTGGACGAAATCCTCGTCCCGGCCGGGTTCGCTCCCGTTCAGTGGCGCACCGAGGAGATCGACTTCAGCGGTTCGCTCGAGCAGGTCTGGGATTTCGTCTCGGCCGTCTACAACCTCTTCCCGCTCGGCGAACCCGCTTGCCAGGCGCTGAAAACCGCTTTCTTCGCCGAAGCACCGGCGCTGGCCGGGCCGGACGGGCTGATCCCGCTGGTCTTCCACGTCCACCTCGCCAGCACCCAAACCGTCCACAAAGGACACTAAACCCGCCCTAGTGGCACCGGTCACCTTCTGGCAAGATCGAGGGCTCGGACGTCACCAGTTCACGCCGAAGGGGCAGGACATTGGGTCTGGGCAGGAAACTGGCCGTCGCCAGCACCGCGGTCACCGCGGCGACGGCGTTGTTCACCGCGGCACCGGCGAGCGCCGCACCCGCGGCGATCGACTGGAAACCTTGTCCTACCGGGCAGGGAGCCGAATGCGGCAAGCTCACCGTGCCGCTCGACTGGGACCATCCCGGCGACGGCACGATTCAGCTCGCGCTCGCGCGGCGCAAGGCCACCGATCCCGCGCACCGGATCGGTTCGGTGCTGATGGATCCCGGCGGGCCGGGCGGCGCGGGAGCGGGCGAGGTGCAGAACGGCTGGTCGCTGTCGCCGAAGGTCGCCGCGCGGTTCGACACGGTCGGGTTCGATCCGCGCGGGGTCGGGGAAAGCACCGCGATCAAGTGCGGGCTCGACGAACTCACCGCGAAAAACCCGGTGCTGCCGAAGGATTCCGGCGAATTCCAGCAGTTGCTCTCCTACAACCGCGCGCTCGGGCGCAGCTGCGACCGGATCACCGGGCCGCTCGCCAGCCGCTCCGACACTCGCAGCGTCGTGCGCGACATGGACGCGATCCGCGCCGCGCTCGGCGACCAGAAGCTCACTTACTACGGCGTTTCCTACGGCACGCTGATGGGCCAGCAGTACGCCGAGGCGTACCCGGACCGGGTGCGCGCGCTCGTGCTCGACAGCAACATGGACCACTCGATCCGCAGCACCTGGGAGTTCTTGAAGACGGAAACCCAGGCCACGCAAGAGTTGTTCGAGCAGTTCACCGACTGGTGCGACCGGACGGCCTCGTGCGCGCTGCACGGCCAGGACGTCAGCGCGGTGGTGGCGGACCTGTACGCCCGCGCCGAACGCGGCGAGCTCGGCACCCCGGACGACCGGCTCGACCCGATGGCGTTCGTCGGGCTCGTCTCGCAGAACTTCTACGGCCCCACCTGGGGCAAGCTCGCGAAGAGCCTGGTCGACCTGCGCGACGGGAAACCCGCCGAGTCATCGTTCGCGAAGGACGACCTCCCCATCCCGAACCCGTTCAATAGCGTCTTCTGCTCCGACTGGCGGCTGCCGATCACCAGCTTCCCCCAGCTCGACAGCTACCGCCGCGCGCTCTCCCGGGTGTCGCCGGACCTGCACTTCTCGCCGCTGGGCTGGAGTGCGGCGGCCGGCTGCGCGGGCTGGCCGAGCCCGGTGCGCAACCCGCAGCACCCGCTGTCGGTCCGGCCTGGAGTGCCGATGCTGATGCTGAACAGCCGGTATGACCCGGCTACGCCGTACAGCTGGGCGGTGCGCGCGTCGCAGCAGTCCGGTGCTCCGCTGCTCACCTACGAGGGCTGGGGGCATGGCGCGTACTTCAAGAAAAGCCAGTGCGTCATCGACGCCGCGGACGCCTTCCTGATCGACGGAACCAGCCCAGGCCGCGGCAAGCATTGCCCGGCGGTCGAGCCGGAGGTTCAGTCCAGGATGGACGGTGTGCGAGCGCCGAGTACGCAACTGTACTGAGACAACGAAAAGCGGGGCACTGATCGGCTCAGTGCCCCGCTTTTTCGGGTGGTGGCGCGGCTCAGTAGTCGTCACGCCCGGTGAACTGCTGTTCCAGCAGCTCGGCCGAACCGGCGACGAGTTCGAGCGGATCGGTGAACTCGTTGAGGTCGAGGTTGAGCAGCGGCAGCGAGTGCCGCAGCACGAGGTGCTCGCCCATCACCACGAGCCCGCCGACCACCAGCGTCTGGCCTACCTCGGTCAGCACGGTCAGCAGATCCACCTCGTCCACGCGGGCGAACGGGGTGGCGATCTGCACCCAGTCCTCGCGCTGGTCGAAAATCTCCCGGGCGATCACCACGACCTGCGCCCGCCCCGTCGTCTCCGCGTCGTCGCCGAACAGGACCCGGATCCGGATTTCGCCCGGGTCGTCCCGGATCACCCGGTAGGTCTGCCTGATGTAGGCGACCAGGTCATTCCACTGCGCCACGCGCTTTCCTCCCGTTGGTAGGCAACGAAGATCAGCGTAGCGGGACAACCCGCGCGACAGCGGGCGTCAGAGCAACTTCCACGCTCCGGTGAGCGCCTGGCGCAGAATTTGCTCCATCTCGTCGAACTGCGGCTGGTCGCAGATCAACGGCGGCGACAGCTGGACCACCGGCTCGGCGCGGTCGTCGGCACGGCAGTAGAGACCTCCCTCGAACAGTGCGTTCGAGAGATAACCGCGCAAAACGCGTTCCGATTCCTCGGCGGTGAAGGTCTCCTTGGTCGCTTTGTCCTTGACGAGTTCGATGCCGTAGAAGAATCCGGTGCCGCGCACGTCGCCGACGATCGGCAGATCGGTCAGCCGGTCGAGGGTCGCCCGGAAGGCGGTTTCCTTTTCCAGCACATGGCCGTAAAGGTTCTCGCGCTCGATGAGATCGAGGTTAGCCAGCGCGACCGCGCATGAAACCGGGTGTCCGCCGTAGGTCGAGCCGTGCATGAAGGTCGCCTCGCCGCCGGCGAACGGCTCCATCAGCGCCTCGCTCGCGAGCACCGCGCCGAGCGGCGCGTAACCCGAGGTCAGGCCCTTGGCGGTGGTGATGATGTCCGGCTGGTAGCCGTATCGCTTGGCCGCGAAATCGTAGCCGACCCGGCCGAAGGCGCAGATCACTTCGTCGGAGACCAGCAGCACGTCGTGTTTGTCGCAAATCTCGCGAACCCGCTCGAAATAACCCGGCGGCGGGACAAAGCAGCCACCGGTGTTTTGCACGGGTTCGAGGAATACCGCGGCGACCGTGTCGGCACCCTCGAATTCGATGGCCTGCTCGATTTGATCAGCGGCCCATCGGCCGTAGGCCTCGTAATCGTCGGCGTGCTCGGGCGCGCGGTAGAAGTTCGTGTTCGGCACGCGCAGAGTACTCGGCACGAGCGGCTCGAAATCGGCCTTCGCCCCGGGAATTCCGGTGATCGACAGCGCGCCCTGCGACGTGCCGTGATACGCCAGCGCGCGGCTGATCACCTTGTGCTTAGTGGGTTTCCCGGTCAGCTTGAAGTACTGCTTGGCGAGTTTCCACGCCGTTTCGACGGACTCGCCGCCGCTGACGGTGAAGAACACGCGGTTGAGATCGCCCGGCGACGCAGCAGCCAGACGTTCAGCGAGTTCGAGTGCGGGCGGATGGGCGTGGCCCCAAAGCGGGAAGTACGCGAGCTGTTTCGTTTGCCGCGCAGCGGCTTCGGCCAGTTCCTCGCGGCCGTGGCCGACCTGCACCGCGAACAGCCCGGCGAGCCCGTCGAGGTAGCGCTTCCCGGTGTCGTCCCAGATGTAGGCGCCCTCGCCGCGCACGATCACCGGGATGTCGGCGGTGTCGGCGCGGCTGTGGCGCGTGAAGTGCAGCCAGAGGTTGTCGCGTGCGGCGGTGCCCGAGCCGGGGGTGATCCCGGCGGGTTCGGCGGTCGTGGTCATGGCTCCTCGAAACGGGCCTCGAAGCTGCCGGCACGCACCGAGGCGCACCGGCCGGACTTCTCGGTTATCGCACGAGCCGACGCTGGTTGGCAAGCGGATCAGTCGCCACTGCCACCCACAACGACTAATTTCACCATTCTCATCGAGACAGACCTTCGGATTTCGTCGTCACCCGCGGTGCATGCCCCACTGGTACGACTGTTTCCGCAGCTTGAGGTACACGAGCGTCTCCGCGGTGCGCACCCCGGGCAGCGTCCGGATGCGGTTGGAGATCACGTCGAGCAGCGCGTCGTCGTCGGCGCAGAGCACCTCGCACAGCACGTCGAAGCGGCCGGCGCAGAGCACGACGTAGTCGATCTCGTCCATTTCGGCCAGTGCGTCGGCGACCGGATCGAGCGGGCCGTCGACCGTGATCGCGACCATCGCCTGGCGCAAAAGCCCGACCTGCAAGGGATCCGACACCGCGACGATCTGGATCACGCCCGAATCGGACAGTCGCTGCACCCGCTGGCGGACCGCCGCCTCGGACAGTCCGACCGCCTTGCCGATCGTGGCGTACGGCCGTCGTCCGTCCTCTTGCAACTGGGAGATGATCTGCTTCGAAATGTCGTCGACCACCGGCGGCGCGGGCCGGTTCGGGTCCTGGCTCTGCATCCCCGGATCATCTCGGGTCACCGGCCGCCCGGGCAACCGGGGCCGTGGCAGATCATCGCTCTGAGTGTCCAGATGACCCGTCGGCCGGGGTGATCGACAACGGATTTCGTCGTCTTTCCGGCGTTGACAACGGCAAACCCGTCCTGTTCCATCCGTCGAATTCCAGCGCCGCCGACGGAGGGATCCCCATGCCGCCTCATCCGGTCCCCGTCCAGACCGACACTGCCGCCGGTTCGCCCGCGCCACGCTCGCTGACCAGATCCATCGGCGTCGGCGGCGGAACCCTGCTGACGCTGAGCTGCGTGACCCCGGCGTCGTCGTTGTTCGTGCTCGTCCCGCCGTTGTTCGGCTCGCTCGGCACCGGCACCGCGCTGGCCATCGGGCTCGCCGTGCTGCTGTGCGTGGGCATCGCGTTCTGCTATTCCGAGCTCGGCACGCTGGTGCCGAGCTCGGGCGGCGAGTACGCCATGGTGTCGACCGTGGTCAGCCGGTTCGCCGGATGGATCACCTTCATGCTGTCGTTCATCGTGATCCTGGTGGTGCCGCCGATCATCGCGATCGGAGTGGCCGACTACCTCGCGGTCATCGTGCACGTCGACCCGTCGGTAGCGGGTGCGCTGGTGATGCTGGCGTCCACCGGGATGGGCCTGGTGAACCTGCGCTCGAACGCGTGGCTGACCGGGATTTTCCTGGTGATCGAGATCGTGGCGATCGTCGTGGTGTCCGTGCTCGGCTTCGCGCACAGCGACCGGCCTGCCGCGGTGCTCGTGCGGCCCAGCATGGACGGGGTGCATCCGATTGCGCTGGTCTCGGTGATCGCCGGGCTGGCCGTGGCGTTGTTCGTGGTGCAGGGGTTCTCGACCGCGGTGTATCTGGCCGAGGAAATGCGGGAGCCGCACAAAACGGTCTCGCGGACGGTGTTGTGGACGCTCGGCATCAGCGCGGTCGTGATTCTCGTGCCGGTCATCGCGATCACGCTCGGCGTGCCAGACCTCGCGACCCTGCAGAACCTCGACCTGACCGCCCTCGTGGTGGGCTGGAGCAGTTCGACCTTCGGCACGATCGTGAGCCTGTGCATCGCGGCGGCGATCGTGAACGCGGTGATCGTGATGGTGATCCAGAATTCGCGCGTGCTGTATGCGTCGGGCCGGGATCACGCGTGGCCGGAGCCGGTGAATCGCGCGTTGAGCGTGGTGAGCCCGCGGTTCGGTGCGCCGTGGGTGGCGACGCTCGTGGTGGGCGTTTCGGAAGCGGTGTTGTGTTTCGTGCCGGTGGAGACACTGAGCGGCGTGACCGGGGTGGCCGTGGTGGCGCTGTACTTGGCGATTTCGGTGAGCGTGCTGTGGGCGCGGCGACCGGCACACCGGCGTCCGCACGTGTGGCGGATGCCGGGGTGGCCGGTGGTGCCGGGTGTCGTGGTGCTGGTGCTGGGTTATGTGCTGGTGTCACAGAGCTTGCTGGACCTGGCGATTACCGCTGGGGTGCTGGTGGTTTCAGCTGGGTACTGGTGGGGGTATTTGCGGTGCCGGCCGGATCGGTGGCTGGTGACGGTGCCCTCACCCGGGCCCGGGTGAGTACGGACAGCTCGGTCGGGCGCAGTGCGTCGCCGCGGTCCCATTCGGCGAGCGTTTCGCGTTGCCGGACGTGTTCGATCGGCTCGAGCAGGTGGTCGCGCAGGAGCGCGGCCATCTGCTCTGTGCTGAGAAAGGTTCGCCAGGGCTCGCCGTTTTCGGCCGCTGCGGCCATGACCAGCTCCGCGTAGGTCTGCCCGGCCTCGTCGCGGAATTCGACGGGGAGGAGATGTTCGACGACGAGTTCCGTTCCTGGAGCGAAACTGCTGATCGCGTGGAGAGTGTGGCTGATCGCTTCCTCGGTGAGGTACATCGTGACGCCTAGCCAGCTGACCAGCGCGGGGCGGGTGGGGTCGAATCCGGCTTGCCCGAGGAGATCGGTCAGTGGTTGTTCTTTCTCGAAGTCCACGGCGACGAATTCGACTGTCTTGGGTGTGGGGATGCCGTTGTCGGCCAGAAGTTTTCGCTTCCAGTGCTGCGTGCCTGGGGTGTCCACTTCGAACACGCGGATGTGGTCGGCTCCGCGGTAGGCGTAGGAGTCCAGGCCCGCGCCGAGGATCACGTATTGGTCGACGCCCAGTTCCGCCAACCGGTTCTCGGTGTAGCGGCTGCGAGTGACGGCTGTCGTGCGGGCACCGGCCAGGGCGGGGTGGCTGCCGTAGGACAGGTGGTAGCCGAGCAGTTCTTCGGCGCGGTCTCCCAGGAGGGTTTTCGCGAGCGGGTCGGCGAAAATGGGCGGACGCTCGTCAACGAGCAGATGCGCGGCCCGTGCTGCGGCGGAAAGGAGAGCGGTGCGGCTGGGGGTCATGAGATCGGACTTTAACCCACCATTGTGCGATTATAGCACAATAAGGAATTTTTCGAAAGAGCTGAGCGATTCCGCTTCGGCAACGGCGGGGGTTAATTGCCCAGGGAGATCGTGTAGAGGGTGAAGGGTTCGCCGCGATGCGGGAAGTCGTGGCGGTAGGTGAAGCCGAGGCGTTCCATCACCGCACGGGAGCGAACGTTGTGCACCTCGGTGAAGGCGACGACTTCGGTCGCCCCGAGTTCTCGGGCGCGGGCCAGGCCAGCGAGGCCGATTTCGGTGGCATAGCCGTTTCCCCAGTACACCTCGCGAATCGCCCAGCCGATCTCCAGTCGTCGCGCGCCAGAAACGTCCTGATAGGACAGTCCACCGCGGCCGACAAGTTCTCCGGAATTCCGGTGGTAGGCCAGCCATTTGCCGACGCCGTCGCGATGCCAGCTTCTGCCGATCTCCGCGGCGCGGGCTTCCGCGTCAGCGCGGGTCCAGTCGCCGTACCAGCGGGCGATGCCGGGGTCCTGGTGCAACCGGTACAGTTCATCGGCACAATGCGGGCCGATCGGAGACAGCCGGAGGCGTTCAGTCTCCACCTCAGGCGGCCGCTGTGGACGGGACGGCCAGTGAAGCGCTTACCCGCGCGATGAATTCCGCGTTCGACTTTGTCGTGCGGACCTGTTCCAGGAACTGTTCCGCGGCCCGCTTCGGGTCCTGAGTGGACAGTGCGCGGCGGACCTCGTTCATCACGGCGAGTTCTCGCGGCGGGACGATCAGTTCGTCGCGGCGGGTGCCGGAGCCGAAGAAGTCCACCGCGGGGAACACCCGGTGGTCGGCGAGCATCCGGTCCAGGCGGAGTTCCGAGTTTCCGGTGCTTTTCAGTTCCTCGAAGAACACCGTGTCCGCCAGCGAACCGGTGCCTACCAGCGCCGTGGCGATGATGGTGAGCGAGCCGCCGTCTTCGATGTTCCTTGCCGCGCCGAGGATTTTCTTCATCGGGTGCAGCGCACTGGCGTCGACGCCGCCGGACAGGACGCGGCCGGAGGTGCGGGCCGCCAGGTTGTACGCGCGGCCGAGGCGGGTCAGCGAATCGAGCAGCAGCACGACGTCGCGGCCGGTTTCGACGAGGCGTTTCGCGCGTTCCAGAGCCAATTCGGCGACCGCGGTGTGTTCGGCGGGCTTGCGGTCGAAAGTGGACGCGACGACCTCGCCGTGCACCGAGCGGGTCATGTCGGTCACTTCTTCGGGACGCTCGTCGGCGAGCAGCACCATCAGGTGCGCCTCCGGGTGGTTGACCGCCACGGCTTGCGCGATCGCTTGCAGCACAGTGGTTTTTCCGGTGCGCGGCGGCGCGACGATCAGGGCGCGCTGGCCCTTGCCGAGCGGTGCCACCAAATCGAGGACGCGCGTGGTGAGCTGATGCCTGCTGGTTTCGAGGACCAGTCGCTGGTTCGGGTGAATGGGGGTGAGTTTGTCGAAATCGGGACGCTTTTCTCCGGGCGGGCGGCCGTTGACGGAGACGAGTTCGCCGTTGTCGAGGACGAGTTCGTCGCCGCGGCGCAGGCCGTGCGTGCGGATCAGCGAGAGCGGCACGGACGGGCCGCCGGGGGCGTACCCCAGTGCGGCGGTTTTGCCGTGGATGTCGAGGATTCCTTGCTGTGTCATGGTTGTGGCTCCTTGAGCGGTGACAGTCGACGCGAGAACGCGGACCGCGAGAGATGCGAAGCGGGTCGGGTGACCGACTTCGGGAAAGTCGCCGAACCTCGTCGCGTGAACGCACGCTGACGGAGGGGGCGGAAACCCCGGGGCGGCGGGGCCGACTTCCTGGGGTATGCGGTGAGAGTAGCGCATCGGATCCGGCCGCACAACTGGCACTGCACGCGAAAGGGGCCTCATGAGGGTTCACCCGGCGGAAACCGGCCCTCACAAGGCCCCAACAATCCTGGCCGCGGGTCTATTCCCGGCGGCTCGCGACGGTCACGGCATCTCCCACGGAGCCTGTGGCAACACGTGCCCGGTCTCCAGCAGCGACTTCAAATTCGACAGCACCGCCGCCCAGCCGCCGGACACGTCCTGGTGCGCCTTCTCGTCTGGCAGGTCCTCGTGCGTCACGGTCAGCCGAACGATGCCCTCGTGCTGTTCGATGTCGAAGGTCGCGCGGGACGGTTCCTGGTCCTTCGGACCGTTCGGGTCGTACCAGGTGGTGACCAGGCGCTTCGGCGGGTCCACTTCGATGACCTCGCCCTCGACGTCGGCGATGCCGGACCCGTCGTTGCGCACGTGCGCCCACCGTGAACCCTTCTGCCAGTCGGATTCGTTGCGATGTCCCCAATACTGCCCGGTCAACTCGGGGTCGGTGAGCGCGTGCCACACCTTTTCCGGCGTGCTCTGAATGTAGGTCACGTACACAAAACTCGGCTTCATGGCTTCCTCTGCTCGACGTTTGACGGCACTGAGCATCCGCAGCCGCGGCTGCTCGAACCGGTCCACCCACCGCTCCTGCATCTCGTGCAGCGGCACCGGATTCAGGTAGTGCAGCTTTTCCCGGCCGCGGCGCACGCTGGTCACCAGATTCGCCGCCTCCAGCACGGACAGGTGCTGGGTCGCGGACTGCCGCGTCATCTCCAGCCGGCGGCACAGCTCGCCCAGCGTCTGCCCGTTGTCCTCGCGCAGCTGGTCGAGCAGGTACCGGCGGGTCGGATCCGCCAGCGCCTTGAACACTTTGTCCAGGTCGGGTTGCACACTGACAGTAAGGCAGGTAAATGCCTGCCTGTCAAGTATGCCGAGGTGAACATAAGTCAGCGCCAAGGCGAGTTACTGATCGCCCCGGCGCTGACTACGGATAGTGCTCAGAAGACCTCGGGTTCGAGCGAGGGTGCCGCCATGTCGGCGTCGAAGGGGAACATCGGCCGGACGATGCCGGAGTGGCCCAGCCGGAGCAGGTCCTGGTCGACGCCGCCGGGCGTGAGGGCCAGCAGCCAGTCCGCGGCCATGTCGTACAGCTCCGGTTCGAGGTAGCCGATCTTCACGATCACCACATCCGCCTCGCGCGGGCGCAGGCCGAGCGCGTGGAAGTCGGATTCGAGGTGATACGGCTTGCGGCGCGCGGTCACGATCACTCGCAGACCGCCGACAGCCAGCGCCACCGCGGTTCCGGCGACCGGGTCGTCGGTGTCGATCGCGGCCACCTGCGCGGTGAGCGCGACCGGGCCGTGCGGACCGGAGTCGACTTTTCCGCCCAGCTGCACCGAAATCGTCGCGCCGACACCGGCTTCGACCGCCGCCGCGACGGCTTCCGGGTCCACAATGGCCGCGTACAAAGTGGTCAGCTCTGAGTCCACAATGGCCGGAGTGTTCAGCAGGACATCCAAGCTCCACGACGTGTCCCCGGCCCCGCCCGCGGTCGGGTTGTCGCCGGAATCGCTGATAAAGAACGGGCGCGCTTCCGAAGCGGCCGCTTGCGCGAGGCATTCCGGCAAGGTGCCGGTCGGGGCGACGAACGCGAAGTCGTGCCGAGCGTCCCAATAGGACTGTGCGAGCCGCTGGGCTTCCTTGGAGATCACCGAAACGTCGTCGCCCATCACCACCACCGCGGCTTGGCAGCGTGGTTCGTCCGCCCACGCGTAGCCGACCCAGATCGCCGCGTCCAGGACTCCGTCCAGTGCCTCAACGGTATCCACCGCCGCGTAAATGCTCTTCGCCGGTTCGAGCCGGGTGCTGGTCTTCTCCCCCGGCAGCAGCACCGGAACCTGCACCCAAGCCTTCTTCGGCCGACCGCCGGAGCGCAGCCGCGAAACCAGATTCCGCGCGGCCCGCTCGCGGGTCTCCCACGCGTCCTCGTGCGGAGCCATCCGGTAGCAGGTGATCAGGTCCAGCGCGGTGACGAGTTCGCGCGAAACGTTGCCGTGCAAGTCCATCGACGCCGACACCAGGACATCCGGGCCGACAATGGACCGGATCTCCTGCGCGAGCGCAGCCTCCACATCGGACCGGCCGACGACGCTCATCGCACCGTGGATGTCGAAGAACAGCCCGTCCAGCTCGCCCGCCGAACGCAGCCGGTCCAGGATTTCCCCGGACAGCTCGGCGTAAGCCTCTTCGGTGACCGCGCCGCCGGGAAGCGACCGGGCGTCGACCAGCGGAACCCATTCCACCTCGGCGGCCCAGTCCGCGCCGAGAAAGTCGTAGCGGGCCAGCAGATCGTCGCCGCGCAGTACGCGAAAGTCGTCCACAGTGGACCGATGCGGCGAGAAGGTACTCGATTCGATGGCGATTCCGGTAATCCCGACCCGCAGCTTCTTCATCGTCCACTCCGTTTGATCGCTTGTTCGAACACCGCGTCCAGCGCGAGCGCGCCCGCGCCGTAGAGTCCCGCGTCCGCACCGAACCGCACCCGGTCGATCCGCAGTTCCCTGGTAGCCAAAGGAAGACACCGTTCGTACAGCGCACCGCGCACCGCCGCGACGAACGCTTCCGAGCCGGACAGCGCGCCGCCGAGCAGCACCTCGTCCGGGTTGCTGAAGTTGACCACCGTGGCCAGCACTTCGCCGAGACGCAGCCCCGCACGCCGGACGGCCGTGGTCGCTTCGGGATGGCCGTCCTCGGCCGTGGCCATCACCTGGGCAGTGGTTTCCAGCTTCAATCCCTGCGCCCGCAACTGTCCGACGAGCGCGGCACCGCTGGCCACCACTTCCAGACAGCCGCGATTCCCGCAGGTGCACGGCTGATCCTCGGCGGCGGGCACGCGGACATGGCTGATGTCGCCCGCGACCCCGGCCCGGCCGCGGTAAAGCTCGCCGCCCAGCACGATGCCCGACCCGATGCCGGTACCGGCTTTCACCACCAGCAACGTCCGGCCGGGCGCGCCGGAGACGGATTCGCCCGAGGCCAGCATGTTCGCGTCGTTGTCCACGACCACCGGCAGCTCGAAGTGCTCCGCCAGCGCCTCCCGCACCGGGAAACCGCGCCAGCCGGGCATCCGCGACGGCAGCGTGATGGTGCCCGCGCCGACGTCCACCGGACCCGGGAACGCGACGCCGAGGCCGAGCGCCTGGCCCGGGCACTGCGCGCCCGCCATCACATCGCGCACCGCGGCCGCGAGCCCGGCGACCAGTTCGCGCGGTTCCTGGCTGATGTCCAGCGGTCGTTCGTGCACCTGCAGCAGGTTGCCCGCGATGTCGAGCGCGCCGATCCGCACGTGCCGCGAGCCGACGTCGGCGGCCCAGACGTGGCCGAACTCCGCGTTGACCGACAGCAGCTTCGGCCGCCGCCCGCCCGCGGACCGGCCCTCGCCGGACTCGTTCAGCACCCCGGCGGACATCAGCGCCTGCGTGCGCACCGACACCGTCGATTGCGGCAGCCCGAGCGTGCGCGCCAGGTCCATGCGCGACCTCGCGTGGCCGTGCGCGACCAGCCACAACAGCCGCAGCGGTCCGGCCGGATCCACCGCGTCACCTCTTTCATCAATCCTGATGTAACTAAACCGTTCGACAAGCCTCTTGGCATTTCCCGTCTCTCGTGCGAGATTACCCGACAGCCAGGACACGGCATAGTGCCTGGCGGTGGTCTTTCATCAGAGTTGTTGGAAGTGATGCGAATGGCTCGACGCCCGTGGCGCGCCGCGCTCGGGGTCACGCTCGCCGCCGCGCTGGCGTTGTCCGGCTGCGCGGCGAGCCGGGAACCGCACGGCGGCGGTTCCGGCACCCCGAAAACCGGCGGCACCGTGCGGTTCGCGATGCCGCCCTCGGCGACGCCGAACTGGATCATGCCGTTTTCGATCCCCGGCTACGGCGGGTCGTACAACGCCATGATCCGGTCCACCATGTACGTGCCGCTGTACAGCTACGACGGCAGTTCCGGCTCGGTCACGCTCGACGACGCCGCGAGTGCGGCGAACGTGCCGCGCTACTCCCCCGACGGCAAGACCGTGACAATCACGCTCAAGCCGCTGACCTGGGCCACCGGCGAGCCGCTGACCAGCCGGGACGTCGAGTTCTGGCTCAACCTCGCCCGCGCGGGCAAGGACAACTGGGGCAAGTACTCGAAGGGCCTGATCCCGGACAGCATCACCGGCTTCCACGCCGTGGACGACCGCACGTTCACGTTGACGCTGGACAAGGCGTACAACCCCGACTGGTTCACCGCGAACCAGCTCAGCCTGATCATCCCCATGCCGCACGCGTGGGACCGGACCAGTGCCGCAGGCCCGGTCGGCGACCACGACCGCACCCCGGACGGCGCGAAGCAGGTCTTCGATTTCCTGGTCGGCCAGGCGAAACAGCTCGGCAGCTACGCGACGAATCCACTGTGGAAGGTCGTGAACGGCCCGTTCACGCTGGCCGGCTTCACCACGTCCGGCGAGGTGACGCTGCGGAAGAACCCGAAGTACACCGGGCCGGACCCGGCGAAGCTCGACACCGTCCGGTTCCTGACCTTCACCAGTTCGTCGGCGGAGTACAACGTGCTGCGCGCCGGCGGCGTCGACTACGGCTACCTGCCGACGTCGAACCTCGGCCAGCGCCCGAAGCTGGAGGAGCAGGGCTACCGGGTCGAACCGTGGAACGGCTGGTCCATCACGTATTCGCCGTACAACTTCAACAATCCGAAGCTGGGCAAGGTGTTTTCCCAGCTGTACGTGCGGCAGGCGATCCAGCATGCGGTCGACCAGGACGCCATCACGTCGGTGATCTGGCGCGGCGCCGCCCGCGTCGGCTACGGCCCGGTCCCGCAGGACAACGACACGAAGTACCTGTCGCCCAAGCAGAAGACCAATCCGTACCCGTTCGACCTCAACAAATCGCGGCAGTTGCTCGCCGACCACGGCTGGAAACCCGGCTCCGACGGCGTTCTCCTGTGCGCGGACGCCAAACTATGCGGCGAGGGCATCGCCGAAGGCACCCGGTTGTCGCTGACCATGCTGACCGAGTCCGGTTCCGACGAAACCGACGGCACGATGCAGGAACTGCGCTCGCAGCTGTCGAAGGCCGGCATCGAGATGAAGATCAACGCCCAGCCGCTGAACACGGTGCTGGCCAACGGAACCACGTGCAAACCGGAGGAACCTTCGTGCAGCTGGCAGCTGTCCTACTTCGGCACGCAGGGCAGTTGGTACTTCCCGGCGAACCCGAGCGGCGAGGACCTGTTCGCGACCGGCGCGGGCACGAACTTCGGCGGCTACAGCGATCCGAAGGCGGACAAGCTGATCGCGGCCACGAACCTGGCGTCGGACGACCGGGCGATGCTCGAGTACAGCGCCTATCTGGCCGAGCAGCTTCCGGTGCTGTGGCTGCCGAATCCGCCGTATCAGGTGTCGGCGATCGACACCGCGCTGCACGGCGTGACCCAGGACCCGATGGCCGGTCTGCTTCCGCAACGCTGGTTCTGGACGAGGTGAGGACATGACGCGCTACATCCTCCGCAGGCTCGTGCTGGCCGTGGTGGTCGTGCTGCTGGTCACCGTGGTGACGTTCGTGCTGCTGCATTTGCTGCCCGGCGGCCCGGCTCGCGGCGTGCTCGGGGTGAAGGCCACCGAGGCACAGATCGCCGCCTTCAACCACGCGCAAGGCTTCGACCAGCCGCTTCCGGTGCAGTACTGGGATTACCTGCTGCGGTTGCTGCAGGGTGACCTCGGCGAGTCGTACACGCAGAACTCGCCGGTGAGCACCCTGCTGGCCGAGCGGATGCCAAAGACCTTGCTGCTCACCGTGGTGTCGACCGCGCTCGCGATTCTCGTCGCGCTGCCGCTCGGCGTGTGGCAGGCGGTTCGCCGCGGCCGTACCGCGGACGTGCTCACCACAGCCATCACGTTCGTGCTCTACGCGACGCCGGTGTTCTTCCTGTCGCTGGTGCTGATCATCCTGTTCGCGCAGGTCTTGCCATGGTTCCCGGCGCAAGCCGCGCAAGGCGAAACGATCGGCGAACTGCTGTCTCAACCGGGCGCGCTGGTACTGCCGGTGCTAGCCGGGACCGGTGCCGCGCTCGCCGCGTTCAGCCGGTACATGCGAGCGTCCACTCTGGACAGCCTGTCCGAGGACTTCGTGCGCACCGCGCGGGCCAAGGGAACGCCGGAACGCACGATCATCTGGCGGCACGTCTGGCCGAACTCGCTGACCTCGGTGGTCTCCATGCTCGGCTACTACGTGCCGGTGGTGTTCGGCGGCTCGCTGGTCGTCGAATCGATGTTCAACTACCCCGGCATCGGCCTGCTGTTCTGGACCGCGACCCGCACCGCCGATTTCCCGGTGCTGCTGGGCGTCGTGCTCGTGATCGCCGTGGCGACCGTGCTCGGCTCCCTGCTCGCGGACCTCATCCAGCTGGCGATCGACCCGCGGGTGCGGGTGAAGGGAGCGCGGTCGTGACCGTCCTTTCGCGGCTGTTTGCCCGCAAATCCGCGGTGGCGGGCGCGGTCCTGCTGCTGCTCGTCGTGGCGTTCTGTTTCCTCGGGCCGGTGTTCTACGGCACCGACCAGTCGCACACCGACCTCGCCTCGGCCCGGCTCGGCCCCGGTTCCGGGCACCTGCTCGGCACCGACGACCTCGGCTACGACGTGCTCGGCAGGCTCATGGTCGCCGGCCGGACGTCGCTGATCATCGGCGTGCTGGCAGGGCTGATCGCGACCGCGATCGGCGCGGTGTGGGGCGCGGTCGCCGGGTACACCGGCGGCTGGCTGGACACCGTGCTGATGCGGATCGTCGACACCGGCGTCGCGATCCCGGCGCTGTTCCTGCTGCTGGTGGCCGCGACGCTGGTGACGCCGAGCGTCGGCGTGCTGGCGCTGCTGATCGGCGCGGTGTCGTGGCTGGTGCCCGCGCGGCTGATGCGCGCGGAAACGGTGAGCCTGCGCGAACGCGACTACATCCGGGCCATCACCGTGCTCGGCGCGAGCCGCACGCGCGTGGTGTTCCGGCACATCATCCCGAACGCGATCGGCACCGTGGTGGTGAACGCGACGTTCCAGATCGCCGACGCGATCCTGCTCGTGGCGTACGTCAGCTTCCTCGGCCTCGGCGTGCCCGCCCCCGACACCGACTGGGGCGCGATGCTCTCTAAAGGAATTACCTACACCTTCGACGGTGCGTGGTGGCTGATTCTGCCGCCGGGCATCGCGATTGTCCTGGTGGTGTGCGCGATCAACTTCCTCGGCGACGGGCTGCGCGACGCGTTCGCGGTGAAGGGGCGACGATGAGCGAAGCAGTGCTGGACATCCGTGACCTGCGGGTGTCCTATGCGGACGGTGCGACTGCGGTCGACGGGCTGAGCCTGTCGACCGCGCCCGGCGAGATCGTGGCGGTGGTCGGCGAGTCCGGCTCCGGCAAGAGCACGGCCGCGCTCGCGGTGCTCGGGCTGCTGCCCGGCTCCGCGCGGGTCACCGGGACGATCGAACTGGCCGGGCAGAACGTGCTCGACCTGCGCGGCGAAGACCTGCGGAAACTGCGCGGGCCGGGCGCCGGGATGGTGTTCCAGGAACCGATGACCGCGCTGAACCCGTTGCGGACCATCGGTTTCCAGCTCGCCGAGGCGATCCGCAACCACGACCCGGCGCGGCTGCGGCACCGCCGCTACCACGACCGGTGCGCCGAACTGCTCGACCGCGTCGGCGTCCCGGAACCGGCCGCGCGGCTGAAGCAGTACCCGCACGAGCTGTCCGGCGGTCTGCGGCAGCGCGTGATGATCGCGATCGCGCTCGCGGCCGGGCCCAAGCTGATCATCGCGGACGAGCCGACCACCGCGCTCGACGTCACGGTGCAGCAGCAGATTCTCGACCTGCTCCGCGATATCCGCGAACACGAAGGCACCGCGACGCTGCTGATCACGCACAATATGGGTGTGGTCGCCGATGTCGCGGATCGCGTCGCGGTCCTGCGGAACGGTAAGCTCGTGGAAGAAGCTCCGGCGGTGGAACTGTTCGCGGCGCCGAAGGCCGAATACACCCGGGAACTGCTGGCCGCGGTTCCGCAACTGGGCACGTTCTCGCACGAGCCAGCGGGCGAAGAAAGCCGGAAGCCGGTGCTCGCCCTGTCGAAGGTGGTAGTCGAGTACGGCGGACGGCGGGTGGTAAACGACGTTTCCCTGTCCGTCTCGCCCGGGGAGATCGTCGGGCTGGTCGGCGAATCCGGTTCGGGGAAAACCACGCTCGGGAACTGCGCGCTGGGATTGGTCACGCCGAAATCCGGCGCCGTCGAGGTGCTCGGCGGGCCGCTGCCGAAAGGCACCGGCCGCTCCGCGCGGGCGATCCGGCGGCAGATCGGAGCGGTGTTCCAGGACCCGGCGTCGTCGCTCGACCCGAGGATGACGGTCGCGCAGACCGTCGCCGAACCGCTGGTGGTCCACACCTCGGCCGGCCGCGCCGAGCGGCAGCGGCGGGTGCGGGAGCTGCTCGACGCGGTGGAGCTGCCGGAAAGCCTGCTCGACCGGTACGGGCACGAGCTGTCCGGCGGGCAACGGCAGCGGGTGAGCCTCGCCCGTGCCCTGGTGCTGGGCCCGAAGCTGCTGATCGCCGACGAACCGACGAGCGCGCTGGACGTATCCGTGCAGGCAGCGGTGCTGGAAGTGTTCCGGCGGCTGCATCGCGAGTTCGGCTTCGGCTGCCTGTTCGTGAGCCACGACCTCGCGGTGGTCGACAGCCTGTGCGACCGGGTGGCGGTGCTGCGCGCGGGCGAACTGGTGGAGGAAGGCCCGGCGGAGACGGTGTTGCGCACTCCGGAACACCCGTACACGCAGGCGTTGCTGCTCTCCTCACCGGTACCGGACCCGCAGCTGCAGCGAAGCCGGCGCGAGGCGCTGGCCGGCGCGGACCCCGCGGCGTGACGGGGTTGCGGGCCGGAGTCGACATCGGCGGGACGAAAACCCTGGTGGTGGTATGCGACGAGGACGGCACGGAACTGGGCTCAACGTCCGCGCCGTCCGAAGCGCACCGGGGCGGCGCGGCGATCCTCGACCGCGCGGCCGAGCTGGTCAGCTCGCTGGTGCCGGACCACGCGGCGCTCGCCGGAGTCGGCGTGGGAGCGGCGGGCGTCGTCGACCCGGTGACCGGGACAGTGCTGGTCACCGGCGATTCGTTCACCGGCTGGGCGGGCACGCCGGTCAACGCCGAGCTGTCCGCGCGGCTCGGCGGCGTGCCGGTGCGCACCGTCAACGACGTGGACGGATTCCTGCTCGGCGAGCTGCTCCCGGGCGAGCGGAACGTGCTCGGCGTCGCGGTCGGCACCGGGGTCGGCGGCGCGTTGTTCGTGGACGGGCGGCTGCTGTACGGCGGCTCGACCGGGGCTGGCGAGATCGGGCACGTCGGGCGTTACGGGGAAGAAAGGTGCAGTTGCGGGCAGATCGGGCACCTTGAGGCGTACGCGGCCGGACGGTCCTTGTCCCGCCGTTATGCCGAGGCGACCGGCCGGACCCTCGCCGCGGAGGCCGTCGCCGCGGAAGCGCTCGCCGGGGATCAGGCGGCGGAAGCGGTGTTCACCGACGCGGGCCGGTTCGTCGGCCAGGCGATCGCGCACGCGGCCGGGCTGCTCGGCATCGCGACCTGCGTGCTCGGCGGTTCGGTGGTCAAGTCCTGGGCTCTGCTGGAGAAACCGGTGCGGGAAGCGCTGGATGAACGGCCGCTGCTGTCCGGGAAACCGGTGTCCGTCCGGCTCTCCCGGCACGGGGCGAAGTCCGTAGCGCTGGGGGCGGCGAGCCTCACTGGTGGTATTCAACGATTACCGGACGTGAGCAACCCCTGACCAGTCCTCTGTGGACCATCGAGAAAACCGTGGCCTCGGGGTATACGCTGTCGGGCACCGACGGAGCCGGGGGCAACGATGCGCGCGAAGCTGGACGGAACGGGACAACCGAGAACGGCGGGAGACCATCCGCGTGAGCGTGGTCTCCACCCCGCTGACAGCAGGTGACTTGGTCTATACCATTCCGGTGATCATTTCCCGTCCGGTGGCCCACGAGGGGATCCCATGCCCGTCATCAGGCGCAATATCGTCCCGCTCCGGTATTCCGACCCGAGCGTCGTCGCCTACGTGCGCAGCCCGAGCGACTGGATGGTGTCCAACTGCGGCTGGATCCGGGGCCGGGAAGGGGTTCTGCTCGTCGACACCTGCGGCACCGAACGCGACACGCTCGACCTGGTCGGCGACGTCCGCAAGTACTCGACCGTCGAAATGCCGCTCACGCTCGTGCTGACCCACGCGCACGGCACCCACCACAACGGGGCCGGGGTCGCGCTGCGCAACGGCGGCCGGATCCTGGCCGCGCCCACCGCGGTGCCGATCGTCCGGGCCGGGCCGCAGTGCGACGAGGAGATCTTCGCCTGCGCGAACTGGGGAAAGCTCGAGGCGCCGCCGCCCGAAGCGGTGCACGCGGTGATCGAACCGGTCGAAGTGGACCTGGGCGGCGTGGTCGTGGAGGTCGTGCCGTTTCCCGGGACCGCGCACACCGACGGCGACCTCGTGCTGTTCGAACCGCGCACCGGGACGCTCTTCACCGGCGACCTGCTGTCGGTCGGGTCCACGCCGTTCGCCGTGCACGGCTCGATCCCGGGCTGGCTGACCGCGCTGGACTGGCTCGACAAAATGTTCCCGGACGTCCGCACCTTCGTGCCCGGGCACGGCGGGCTCAGCCATCCGGGCAGTTTCCCGGTGGCGGTGCTGCGCACTTATCTGCACTGGCTGCTCGACGCGACCGCGGGTCCGGGGACGCCGGACTTCCCCGAACTCGCCACGATCGCCCGCCGCCGCTGGCCGACGTGGACAGTCCCGGAACGGCACATCGGGAATCTGCTGCGCGCGCACGCCGACCAGCACGGGCACCAGCTCTCGCCCGCCGAAGCGATGCGCGCGATCCGCGACGCCGCCGGCGGCAAGATCGACCTGGACGCACTGCTCGGGCTCGGCAAGTCTTAACGGGCGGGAAATCGATTCCCCGAGCGGCTGCCGCGGCTCTCGACCGTTTCCGCGAGTACGTGAGGGGAACCCCGAGGGACTCTGATTCCCTCACGTACGTCCGCATCGTCTCGAGGCCGGGAAACCGCTATTTCCCCTGGACAGCCAGAAGGGCGCCGCCGGGAATCCCGGCGCCGCCCTCACCGCTGATGACTCGCCGCGGCCCCCGCGGCACAGCTGCCGAAAAGAACGCTCAGGCGCTGGCCTTCTTGCGCGTCGCGCGCTTGCGAGCCGGCTTGGCCGGAGCCTCGGTGTCGCGCTCTTCGTAGGCCTTCACGATCTCCGCCGGGAGCCGTCCCCGGTCGGACACGGTGAAACCGTTGGCCTCCGCCCACTCGCGCATCGCCTTGTTGCGCTCGCGGTCCGCGGCGGTCGAAGCCGGCCGCGGGGCCTGCCCGGCGGCCATCCGGACCTTGCGGCCGCCGACCCGGCGCGAGGCGGCGACGTAACGGGCCAGCTCTTCCCGCAGTGCGGCAGCGTTCTCTTCGGACAGATCGATCTCGTAGCTCACGCCGTCGAGACTGAACGGGACGGTCTGTTCGGCGATGCTGCCGTCGATGTCGTCCACCATCTCGACATGGACTTTTTGCGCCATGATTCGCGTTCCTTCACCTTCTACAGGATGTGCCTGCGATTACCCTATCGTGTCGAGTGACGGACCGCGCAGCGCGACTCCATTCCTGTCCCGGATCCCGTCCTTTCCCGGGCGCCTTCGGTACTCAATCCGCGACAGCGCGCACAGTTGCGCGCACTGGAAAATTTCCAGCGGCGCGGTAATCGCACGCGGTTTCCCGCTGAGCGGAGGCGGAGAAGGGCCGGAAACGGCCGAAGGCCACCGGGTCGAAACCCGATGGCCTTCGGCGTGCGAGACGAAACGCGAGCTAGTTCCTCCCGGCGGGAGCCCCCGTCTTCGGGTCGAGCGGGAGCTTGCCCGCCTGCGGCCACCAGAAGTTGAACATGTTCCACAGTCCGCCCGCGCGAGTGTCGAACGAGCCGTTGCCGACGCGGCCGGAGAACCAGTTGTCCTCGATGAACTTCAGCACCGAGGTCTGGTCGGTCCGGGTGTGGTCGACGTAGTTCACCTTGCTGTAGGGCGAGATGACCAGCAGCGGCAGCCGGGGTCCGTAACCGCAGCGGTCGGCGTGCCCGCCGAGCCCGGCCGGCTTGCCGGTGCAGACGGCCTGGTCCTGCGAAGCGTCCTGCGAACCGTTGACGATCTTCGAGTTCTCGTGGTCGTACCAGCCGTCGGAGTCGTCGTAGGCGAGCACGATCGCGGTCGAGCGCCACTCCGGCGACTGCTGGATCTTGTTGATCTCGTCCACGACGAAATGCTGTTCGTCCAGCGGGTCGGAATAGCCCGCGTGCCCGTCCTGGTACTCCGGAGCCTTGAGGAAGCTCACCGCGGGCATCGAGCCGGCCTTGAGCGCATCGTTGAAGTCGCTCATGTCGTACTGGTGGTTGGCCTGGTCGGTCTGCCCGATCGCCTGCACCGAGGACGGCGGCAGGTGGTGCGGGTTCGAAGTGGACTTGTAGTACTGGAAGGGCTGGTGGTGCGGGCTGTAGTCCACGGAGGACTGGTTGCCGATGTTGGCGTGCTTCTGCCCGCAGACCGCGTAGCCGTTCTGGGTGCCGGTCGGCTTGAAGCCGCCCTGGAACCAGCCCCACGTGACGTGCCGGTCGTTCAGCAGGTCGCCGATGTTGCGGCCTTGCATCGCGCCGAGGTTGTCCTTGGAGGTGTGGTTCTTGCCCGAGCAGTCGTCCCAGGCCGGATCCGGGTCGTTGATCACGGTGCCGACGCCGTCCTCGTCCGGCGACGCGACGACGTAGGAGTCGCTCTTGGGCTCGTGCGTGACCGGGTCGACCGCCTGGATCCCGTGCGTCTGGCCGGAGATCAGGTTGATCGCGCCCGGGGTGGACGGGCCGAAGACGGTGTTGAACGAGTTGTCGCTCAGCGAGTAGTGCTGCGCGTAGTTCCACATGCCGGTGACGGTGTTGCCGTCGTAGTAGTCCATGACCAGGCCCGGCTCGCCGAACAGGACCGGCTGGCCGGTGCACTTGTCGGTCTCGGTCTTCTCGACGAACTTGTCCATCTTGCCGCCGTTGAACGCGGCCTGCTCGGCGCCGTAGTTGTGGTTCTGGTCGCAGGTGAGCGCCTTGTCCGGCCCGAGCCGCTTCGGGTTGTAGGCGTTCGGGTTGTGGGTGAGCAGCTTGTCGTCGAGGCCGTTGATCTTCGGCGTGTTCTTCGCCGCCTGGAACGGGGTGCCGTTCTCGTTGGTGGCCTTCGGGTAGGTGCCGAAGTAGTGGTCGAACGAGATGTTCTCGCCGAAGATCACCACGACGTGCTTGATCGGGGTGAGCGTCGGCAGCCACGACGCGGGCAATGGGTGCAGCGGCTGGGCCTGCGCGGACGACGCCGCGGAGCCGGTGACGATCGCGAGCACGGCCGCCGAGACGAGCGCGCCCGTGCCGAGCAGGCGACGGCGCCGCCTGCCGAATGCTGTGTCCACTGAGGATTCCTCCTGATTTCCGGGGTGGGGATCGGGGCACGCCTCAGGCGAGGAGCGCCCGGCCGAAGTGGTCGCTGGGACCGGTGACTCCGGGCAGCGCGAAGAAGTAGCCGCCGCCGAACGGGGAGATGTAGTCGACGAGCGGCTCGTCGATCAGCCGCTTCTGCACCGCCTCGAACTGCCGCTCGAGGTCCTGCTGGTAGCAGGTGAAGACGAGGCCCATGTCGAGGTTGCCGTTGGCGTCCACGCCGCGGTCGTAGTTGACCGCGCGGCGCAGGATCCGGCTGTCGTCGGTCTGCGGCGTGCGCGGGTTCGCCTTGCGGATGTGGCTGGTGAGCGGGATGACGGTGCCGATCGGGTCGTCGGCGTAGCGGGGTTCGTCCTGTTCGGACGCCCCGTCGAGCGGCGCGCCGGTGTCGCGGCGGCGGCCGATCATGTTCTCCTGCTCGGTGATCGACACCCGGTCCCAGAACTCGACCAGCATCCGGATCAGCCGGATCACCTGGTAGCTGCCACCGGCCGTCCACGCGGGCTCGCCCGCTCCCGACACCCACACCAGCCGGTCCATTTCGGACGCCGCCGGGTTCGCGGTGCCGTCCTTGAACCCCATCAGGTTGCGCGGCGTGCCCGACGGCCGGGACGGCGAGCTGAACCCGTTGATCTTCCAGCGCAGCTGCATTCCGCCGCGGGTCGCGCGGGCCAGGTCGCGCAACGCGTGCAGCACGGTGTCGGTATCGCTCGCGGAGAGCGTGAGCGACAGATCGCCGTGGCATTGCGAGGCGTCGAGCGCGTCGTTGGGGAACATGGTCATCGGCTTGAGCTTCTTGGGCTTGCGGTCGGCCAGCCCGTAGCGTCCGTCGAAAAGGGACGATCCGACGCCTACGATCACGCCGAGGTCACTGTGCGGCACGACCGGCCCGAGCACCCCGGAATCCGCGGGCGGGGCGGTAATCCCCAACGCCGCCGGGGCGCCGCCGTTCGTGAGGAACCTCGCGCGGTCGGTGATTTCCTGGAACAGCTGGGTCAGCTCGGCGCGGTTCTCGGCGACCACATCGAACGACGCGATCACGCTTTGCGCCGGGGGCTGGCGGAGAATCGCGGCCTGTCTCGGGCCGTGGAACGCGACGGTGTTCGGCTCTTCGCTCGCACTGGCTGTCACGCCGATGCCAGCGGCCGCCGTGATCCCCGCGCCCACGACGGTGCGGCGCAGGAAGGACCGGCGAGAGGATTCCGCCGTCACGAGGTCCTCCTCGGCTCCGCGATGGCAGCGATCGGAGCGAGCAGCTCGGTCAGCTCGCTGACGTCCGCATTGAGCTTCTGCCGCTGCGCCGCGGACAACTGGCTCACCGGCGTCCACGAGTTGTCCGGCTTCTTCGCCCGGTCGAGAGTGGCTTTGGTGCGCTGCATCCAGCTGTCCACCTTGGACAAAGCCGGGTAGCGCGGAGCGAGCACCGGACGCAGCACGTCGAGGACCGCTTGAGTCCCGTCGAGATTCGCGCGGGCGGTGGCGAGATTGGTGCCGCTGCCGTAATCGGTGCGGGCGGTCAGTTCGAATTGCAGGGTGTTCTCCACGATCTCGTGCGCGCGCAGGCCGAGGTCGTTCGGATTGACCTGACTGTCCGCAAAGGACTTGCGGAGCTTCTGCACGTCGCTGTCCAGCTGATCCGCCACCGGAGCGAGGGCGGCGAGGTCTTCGTTGTGCCACAGCCCGGATTCGATCCGGTGGAATCCCGTGAAATCCGGGCTCTTGACGCCGTCCGGCTTGCCGTCGGCAGTGCCGTTGATGGCTTTGTCGGAGTCGCCGAAGGCGTTGTAAGCCGCGCCGAGCCGTTCGTAATCCAGGTGCGCGACGAGCCACGCGGCCTGACTCGCGCCACGATCGTTGCCGCGAATGGCGTCCCGCACCTTGCCGACGTCCGCGGCCAGCTGGCCTAGCCCCTGCGTCACATGTGCTTGATAGGTCTTCAACGGCCCGAGCAGATCATTTTGTGTCACCGGCGCGACCCCCGGCCCGCGCTCGGCGCCGCCGCTCACCGTGGCCACCGGCCCGACGATCGCCGAGGAATCCTCAGGGAGACAACGGAACGCGTAGGATCCGTTGCCAAGCGTCACCTGCAGCGGCCGCGTTGTTCCGCTGCCAACCCCCTCGACCTCGCCGTAAACGACACCGGTCGCCGGATCGATCAAATCCACCTCGGCGGTCACGGATCCGGTGTTGTGCAGGTGAAAAGTCTGCACGCCCGGCCGCGGATCCGCCCAGCCCTGCCCGCAGGCCGACCGCGAGATCTGGATCTCCGGATCCTGCGCCGAAGCCCCGTCGGGCCACACCGCGAACGCGACGCCCGCCGCCACGACCGCGATCGCGACCCCGCCGCCAATCCAGCGGGCACGCACAGACCCCGGCACATTTCCTCCTGCCACACGTTTGGACTACCGGGACGGAATTATGCGTGCGGAAAGTGAAGAAACCCTGGTCGAGACCTTCGCCTGTCCGGGAATTCACCAGGACTTCAACCAGGTGGCGGAAGAAACCGGATATAGCCGCCAAAGCGTATGGTTAAGGGCTGCCCGATTCGCCGTGTATGCCACTTTCCTCAGCGCCCGGCTGCCCGCGCCAGGCAAGGGAGGTCTCCCAGTGCCGGTATCGCCAGGGTCTCCCCGACGCCCGGGGATCCCGTCAACCTGAGCCAGCACCCGATTCCCCGGCCAAAGGAATGAAGCACCATGGCGAACAGCCAGTCCCCCACCCGCTCCGGCCTCTTCGACCTGAGCGGGAAGCACGCACTCGTCACCGGCGGCACCAGAGGCATCGGGATGATGATCGCGCGCGGTCTTCTGCAGGCGGGTGCCCGCGTCGTGGTCAGCTCGCGCAAGGCAGACGCGTGCGCCGAGGCACAACGTCTGCTGTCCGAATTCGGCGATGTACAAGCAATCCCCGCCGACCTGTCGGAGCGCGACGAGTGTCAGCGCCTCGCGGATCTGGTCACGGCCGATTCGGAACGCTTGGACATCCTCGTCAACAACGCGGGAGCGATGTGGCGTGAGCCACTGGAGACGTTCCCGGCGCAGGCCTGGGACACCGTGCTCGACCTCAACCTCAAGTCGCCGTTCTGGCTGGTTCAAGCGCTGCTCCCGGCACTTCGCCGGGCGGGCACCGCCGATGATCCCGCGCGGGTCATCAACATCGGCAGCATCGCGGCCATCCACGTCGCCGAGTCGCCCAATTACTCGTACGCCAGCAGCAAAGCGGCACTCCATCAACTCACCAGGGTGCTGGCCAGGGAACTGGGCCCACAGCACATCACGGTGAACTCGGTCGCCCCCGGCGTGTTCCCGTCGCAGATGATGGCGGCCACGATCGACGCCATCGGCGACACGATCGCGGCGAAGACCCCGCTGCGCCGCCTCGGCCGCGACGACGACATGGCAGGTGTCGCCGTTTTCCTCGCCAGCCGGGCCGGGTCTTATCTGACAGGCGCCATCGTCCCGGTCGACGGCGGCACCGCCACGACCGCCTCGGGCACCTAGGCGTCGGCTCCGTAGCCATCGGGGTACCGGCAGGGCCTCCCTCCGCCCGCGGGCGGGGCTTACGGTGAGGAGGTGGCCACGATCGATCCGCGCACTGAGATCAAGGAATTCCTGAGTTCGCGGCGCGCGCGGATCACGCCCGAGCAGGCCGGACTGCCCGCCTACGGCGGCAACCGCCGGGTCAAAGGCCTGCGCCGGGAAGAGGTCGCCCTGCTGGCCGGGGTGTCGGTCGACTACTACGTGCGGATGGAGCGAGGCAGCCTCTCCGGCGCCTCCGACGGAGTGCTCGACGCCTTGGCCTCCGCCTTGCACCTCGACGAGGCCGAGCGCGATCACCTGTTCCACCTCGCACGGCAGTCCAAGACACCGGGCAGCACCCGCCGCCAGCGACCCGCCGCGACGGTGCGTCCAGCGCTGCGGCAGGTGCTCGCCGCCATCACCGACGCCCCGGCGTGGATCTGCAACGGCCGGTTCGACGTCCTGGCCACGAACCCTCTCGCCCGCGCCTTGTATTCCCCGGTGCTGGCCGACCCGCGACGACCGGCTAACACCGCGCGGTTCGTGTACCTGGAACCCGAAGCGGCGAGAACGTTTTTCGTCGACTACGACCGCATCGCCCGCGACGTGGCCGCGAAACTGCGCATGGAAGCTGGCCGCGACCCGCACGACCAGGAGCTGATCGCCCTGGTCGGCGAGCTGGCGACCAGCAGCGAACTGTTCCGGCAGCGCTGGGCCTCCCAGGACGTCCGGCTGCACCGGTCCGGACGCAAACGCCTGCGCCATCCCGTCGTGGGCCAGCTGGACCTGGACGTCGAGTCGATGGAACTGCCCGCCGAACCCGGCCTGATCCTGAACGTCTACACCGCTCCCGCCGGCACGGCGACCGCGGACGGACTGGCCCTTCTGGCCTCGTGGGCGGCCAGCCAGGAGGAATTCGCGGCCGGGAGTCAAGCATTCGGTTGATCAGCCAGCGCGGAAAACCCGGCACCCCTCAGGGGAGATTCCCGCTAGCGTGAAGCAGTTACGCGAGAAGGGCGGAACCCATGGACCACACCGAACTCAGCACCCGCTTCGCCACCCTGACCACCGCCCACCTGGCCGACGGCTGCCTCCGCGCCCGCCTTACCGTCCGCTGCGCCCCAGCCGGAACCAGCTCCGTCATCCCAGGCCAGAAGCTGTCCGGCCGAGTCCTCCCGGCCCGGCACGCGGGCAGCGTCGACGTCTTCCTGGAAGCGATCACCGCCGCCCAGCCAGGCGACGTCCTCGTCGTCGACAACCGGGGCCGCCTGGACGAGAGCTGTGTCGGGGATCTCATCACCGCCGAAGTCGCGACAGCCGGACTCAGCGGCATCGTCATCTGGGGCCTGCACCGCGACACCGCTGAACTGCGCGAAATCGGCCTCCCGGTGTACAGCCTCGGCTCGCTCTCCACCGGTCCGCTGCACCTCGGCGACCGCGCCGCCGACGCGCTGGAAGCCGCCACCGTCGGCGAATGGACCGTGACCACCGACGACCTGGTCTTCGGCGACGACGACGGCGTCCTCTTCATCCCCGCGGCACAAGCCGAGGAAGTACTCCGGCTCGCCGAATCCATTCGCGACACCGAACACCGGCAAGCGGCGAAGATCCGCGACGGTGTCTCCCTCCGCGAACAGGTCCGATTCAGCGAATTCCTGGCCCACCGGGAAACCGACCCGTCCTATACGTTCCGGCAGCACCTCCGCGCGAAAGACAGCGCCATTGAGGAATGAGAAAATCGCCCTGGTCACCGGGGTCGGGAGGCAGGCCGGAGTCGACGCCGCAATCGCCGAACGCCTCACAGAAGACGGCTGGCACGGCCAAATCCTCGTCTCCCACGGAGGTGCCCCATGAACGACAAACACCTCGCCTACGTCCTGCTCCCCCGAGGCGAAACCATCCTGCTCATCCGCCGCGCCCCCGAGACTTTCCTCGGCGGGCATTGGGAATTCCCCGGCGGCACCGTCGAACCCGGCGAGACCCCGGAGGCCACCGCGGTGCGGGAAGTCGCCGAGGAAACCGGCCTGCGCGTACGGCTGGCCGGGCAGCGGGCCCGCCAATCCTGGCCGGACCGCACCGGCAAACCGTTCACCGTGCACGCCGCCTACTTCGACGCGCACCCGGAATTCCTCGGCGACCTTCAGCTCAACCCGGCCGAACACGACGACCACCGCTGGCTGACCCCCGCCGAAGCGGCCGGACTCCCCCTGTCCGGCCACGTCAGGCAGGTATTGCTCGGCTGAAATCCCGGGCCAGCTGCGCGGCCCGGTCCCGCAGCAACGCCCTGGCCTCGGCCACGCACCGATGCTCGTCCGGTTCCACGTCGGTCAGCGCGTACACGCCGGCGAAGCCCGCCGCCTGCCACTCGGGTGCGGACAGCAGGCACCGCCCGGCCAGTGCCACCACCGGGGTGCCGCCCGCTGCCCGGAGCACGCCCACCGGCGCTTTTCCGTGCAACGACTGGGCGTCCAGCGATCCCTCGCCGGTGATGACGAGCCGAGCGTCGCGGGCCGCGGCCGGGAAACCCAGCAGCTCCAGCAACAACTCGATGCCCGGCTGAATACGGGCGCCGAGTCCGGTGAGCACACCGAACCCGACGCCGCCTGCCGCGCCAGCGCCCGGGGTGGTGGCGTGCGCGGAGCCCATGATTTCGGCCCATCGAGTCAGCCCGCGTTCCAGCACGGCGATCTCGGACGGGCCAGCGCCCTTCTGCGGACCGTAAACCGCAGCCGCGCCATCCACACCGAGCAGCGGATTGTCCACATCGGACGCCAGGACAATGTCCACTTCGGACAGTCCCGATAGATCCACTGTGGACAAGTCAGCCAACGCCGCACCGCCCGGAGGAAGCGGTGCGCCGGAAGCGTCGAGCAATCGCGCGCCCAGCGCAGTCAGCAATCCGGCACCGCCGTCGGTGCAAGCGCTGCCGCCGACCCCGAGCACGATCTGAGTCGCCCCGGCGGCACGGGCGGCCGCGATCAGCTCGCCCGTGCCGTAGCTCGACGCGGTCAGCGGTTCCGGTCGGCCGCCGGGCAGCCGGTGGAGGCCGGACGCCTCCGCCAGCTCGACCACGGCGACCGTCCCGCGCAACGCGTAGTACGCGGTGATCCGGCGTCCGGTCGGCCCGGACACCCGCACCGGCACTCGCCGGAACCCGGCGGCGACCGCGGCGGCGACCGTTCCGTCGCCGCCGTCGGCCACCGGCAGCTGCCGCACCGGCTCGCCCGGCGCGACCTCGGCGAACGCCGCGGCCACCACCTCCGCGACCTCCGCCGCGGTGAGCGAGCCCTTGAACTTGTCCGGGGCGACCAGAACCGTCACGCCGCGGCCTTGAACGCGCGCCAGTCGCCGATTTCCGTGATGTCCCGCAGCTGCACGTGCGAGGTCTGCGGCCGCCGCAGCAGCATCGCGAACGCCGAACTGCCGTCGGCCAGTTCGATCACGCCCAGCTCCAGTTCCGGCGGTTCGGACGGGAGCACGCGGTCGCGCAGCTGGTCCAGCGTCAGATCGTAGACCTCGCCGGAGATCGCCGCGCCGCCGTGCGCTACCGGGACCAGCGCCGGGCATTGCCCGCCCACCGAATAGAACCGGTACTTCGCGGCCGTGGTCGTTTCGGCCACCAGTGGTGCGCCGTCGAGCAGATGGTGCAGAGGTTCGCCGCGCATCGCGCCGCCGTTGAGGAACATCAGAGGCATGGTGGGTCCCTTTCTCTAGAGGATCGCCTTCACCACGTCGATTCCGAAATAGACGGTGAACACGAGCGCGAGCACGGTGAGGATCCACCCTGCTTCACGCCACTTCCCGCGGAAGGTCTTGATCAGCACGAACGCGATGAGGCCCGCGCCGACGCCGTTGGTGATGGAGTAGGTGAACGGAATGAGCGCGACCGTCAGGAACACCGGGATCGTGTAATCCGGGTCGTGCCAAGGGATGTTGCGGCACTGCGCCACCATCATCCCGCCGATCACCACGAGCGCGGGCGCGGCGGCCTGCGCCGGCACGATGCCCGCGATCGGCGTGAACAGCAGCGTCGCCCCGAACAACAGTCCGGTCACGACACTCGCCAGCCCGGTCCGCGCGCCCTCCCCGACGCCGGCCGCGGACTCCAGGAACACGGTGTTCGGCGACGAGCCGGACATCCCGCCCGCGATCGCCCCGGCCCCGTCCACGAACAGGATCCGGCCCATCCGCGGCACCCGGCCGTTCTTCGACAGCCCGGCCTCGGCCGACACGCTGGTGATGGTGCCCATCGCGTCGAAGAATCCAGACAGCACCAGGGTGAACAGGAAGATCGTCGCGGTCAGCGCGCCCGCCTTGGCGAATCCGCCGAACAGGTCGACGTGCCCGAGCAGCCCGAAATCCGGGGCCGCCACCACGGAATGCGGCAGCGTCGGAGTCGTCAAACCCCATTCGCCGACCCCGAATCCGTCGTGCAGCACCACCGCGAGCACGGTCGCGACGGCGATGCTGATCAGAACCGCGCCCGGCACCTTTCGCGCCATCAGCACAGTCATCAGCAGCAGTCCGAAGCAGAACACCGCGATCGGCCAGCCGTCGAGATGGCCGTCGAGCCCGAGCCGCACCGGGACGGTCGAATGCGCCGCGTCCGGGGTGCGCGTGACGAACCCGGCGCTCACCAGGCCGACGAGCGCGATGTACAGGCCGATGCCGACGGTGATCGCTGTTTTCAGCGGTCCGGGAATCGCGTTCATGATGCGTTCCCGTACCCCGCTGACCGCCATCAGCACAATGCAGACGCCTTCCAGCACGACGAGCCCGAAGGCTTGCGCCCACGTCATCGCCGGGGCCATCTGGAACGCGACGATGCCGTTGATGCCGAGACCGGCGGCGAGCGCGAGCGGCGCGTTGCCGACGAGTCCCATGAGGACAGTCATCACCGCGGCGGCGAGCGCGGTCGCGGTGGTCACTTGCGCGGCACTGAGTTTCGCGCCGGTGATGTCGGCGGAAGCGCCGAGGATGAGCGGGTTGAGCAAAACGATGTAGGCCATCGCGACGAAGGTGGTCAACCCTCCGCGTACTTCGCGGCCTACAGTGGTGTCGCGAGCGCGTATTTCGAAGAGTCGCTCCACAATGGACTTGCGCTGAGGTCCGGGAGCCGAGGTCGCCGCTTCGTCGAGGCGTACCTGGGTCATGCGTCCTCCCCTTGCCGGTGGGTGTGCCGAACCGCACCCCTGGCACAGGCGAAGGGCGGCTCGGCGGGACGTTTGCGTTTTTCTGGTGCTCCGGTCAGCACCGGGAGGGTGGCCCGGTGGGGTGGGGCGGGGAACGCTGAAGCCGATTCTGACCGGCATCAGCACTCGCCGAGGCTCAGTACTCGATCCGGTCGGATCGGCCGAGCCAGGCGGAGAACGGGGCGAAAGCCTCCGGTGTGGACACTCGCGAAACCGGGGTCTGCCACGTTTCGCGCGGGTGCTCGAAAAGCTCGTAGAAAGCCCGGTCGTCGAAACCGGCACGGGCGGCGTCGTCGCGATCGGCCGCGTACAGCACGCGGTCCACGCGCGCCCACAGCGACGACGCGAGGCACATCGGGCACGGTTCGCACGAGGAGACGAGTACGCAGCCGGCCAGGCTGAACGTGCCGAGTTCCTGGCAGGCGGCGCGGATCGCGACCACCTCGGCGTGCGCCGTCGGGTCGAGCGACGGGGTGACGCGGTTGACGCCGGTCGCGACGATCTCGCCGTCCTTCACCACCAGCGCGCCGAACGGGCCGCCGCCGTCGGCGACGTTCTTCTCGGCGATCCGCACGCATTCGGCGAGCCAGGCGCGTTCGACGTCGGCATCGATGGACACGGTCATGACAGTACTGCTCCCAACAGCTCGGATTTCGGTGTGCTCAGGACCAGGCCGGGCCGGCCGGCGGGGCGTCGTCGCGCAGGACGGTGCCCTCGATCAGGCCGTAGGGCCGGTCGGCGGCGTAGAACACCTCGCCGGGGTTGTCGAGACCGAAGGGCTCGAGGTCGACGAGGAAGTGGTGCTTGTTCGGCAGCGAGAACCGGATCTCCGCGATCTCCGGGACGGCCTCCAGCACTGCCTGCCCCATCGCGTACAACGTCTGCTGCAGGGACTGGCTGTGCGTGCCGCCGAAGGCGTCGAGCAGCGTGGCGAGCGCGGTTTCGTGCGCGTGCGCCCAGTCGGCCTCTTCGACGGAGAACCGCCAGGTCGCGGACACCGCGGTGGCGAGAATCCGGTCCTTCACCTCGACCAGCGTGGTGTACTGGTCGCGCGGGAAACCCCAGAATTCGGAGCCGGTGGAGTTGAGCACGGTCAGGTCCTCGACCCCGCCGAGCACCCAGGCCCGCTCGCCGTCGTAGGTGACGCGCGTGGTGCGCGTGCCCGCCCCGGAACGCGCGAACGAATGGTGCGCCGGCTGTCCGCCGACCTGCAGCCGCTCCCACGGATGGGCCACGATCCCGACGCGGGCGAGGTGGATGCTCTCCTGCGTGGACACGAAATGCCGGGCCAGCCGCAGCGCGAAGTCCTCGATCTCGCCGATGCCGTCGCGGGCGAAGGCGAAGACGGTGTTCTTCTGCGTGTCGGTGGCCAGCACCTTGTCGTTGGCCCCGGTCAGGTGGGTGTCGCTCATGTCGCCCGACAGCGACACGCTCACGGTGAGGTCGGTGATCCGGTGCTCGTCGCCGTCACGGTCGACGCGGACCAGCCGGTTTTCGGCCTTCCCGTAGCGGTTGTCGCCCAGAACGATCGCCATTGGTCGTCATCCCTTCCGTTTCGCTCGCCGAGTGAGTACACCCGTCGCGGCGTGGCCCGGGCCACGGCGGATCCACCGAAAGCGGCGACCGGGAACGGCCGGTTTTTCGTAGTTTCCGCCAAACCCCTCTGGTGTGCGGTACTGATGTGCGGAAGGAGGCGCGCATGCGGCTGGGTGCACTGCTCGACACCCCGGAGCTGGGGTTGCGGCTGCTGGCGGGAGAGAAGGCGCGCGACCGGGAGTTCGGCCGCGTCTTCCAGGCGACCCTGCAGGATCCGACGCGGTACCTCGACGGCGGCGAGATCGTGCTGTGCGGGATGCGCTGGCTGCCCGGGCCCGCGGACGCGGACGCGTTCGTCGGCAAACTCGCCGCGGCGGGCGTGACCGCGCTCGGGGCGGGCACCGCCGAGGTCGGCGGCCCGGTGCCGGACTACCTCGTCACCGCCTGCGAACGCGTCGGACTGCCGTTGTTCGAGGTGCCGGTGTCGGTTTCGTTCGCGACCGTGGCCGAGCGGGTGATCCTGGGCCTGGCGGCGGAACGCTCAGCTCCGGCCCGCGATTCGCACCGGCGGCTGGTGGCCGCGGTGACGTCCGGGCACGGGCTGTCCGCGCTGGTCAAGGCCGGGGCGGAGGAGCTGGGCACCGGCTGTGTCGTGCTGAGCGCGACCGGGCAGCAGCTGGCCGGCGGACCCGAACTGCCTGCCGCCCGCCGCACCGTACTGGCGCGGAAGTTCCTGCGTGCCGAACGGCTGCCGTGCCAGGACGGTCCGGTCACACTGCTCGGCGCGGCCGGACGCTCCGGACATCGGATCGCGAGCTGGTTCCTGGTCGTGGAAGGCGATCCGGCGCAGTGGCCATCCGCACGCCGCGAGCTGGCGCTGGAACTGGCCGCGCTGGTCGGGCTCGAACGGTCCCGGGTGGACGAGGCCCGGCGGATCGAGAACCGGGCGGCCGAACCGCTGCTGCGGCTGGTGCTCTCCGACGACGCCGCGCCGGGCGAGCTGACGTCCCGGCTGTCCGCCGCCGGGTTCGCGCCGCAGGAACCGGTGGCGACGCTGTCCGCCGAGGTCCGCGGCGGCGGTCCGGGGCTCGCGCAGGTGCTGGTGGAGGAACTGCTTTCCACCACCGGCCAGCCAGTGCTGGTGGCGACGGTCGACGGCGAGACATTCGGCCTCTTCTCTTCGCGCGACACCGAGGCGTTGCGCGAAGCGGTGCACACCATCGAACCCGCGCTCGGGTCCGCGCGGTTGACGCTCGGGCTGAGCCGGGCCGCGGACGCCGCCGGGCTCCGCGCGGGCGTGCAGGAAGCCCGGCACGCGCGCACGCTGGCCGCGCTGACGCCGGGCCGCGCGACGGTGGTGTCCGGCGATGAAGTGGCGTCGCATCTGCTGCTGCTCGCCGCCGTGCCGGAGGACTTGCGCCGGACATTCGGCGAAAAAGTACTGGGGCCGGTACTCGCGTACGACGCGGCACACGGTTCCGAATTGATAACGACACTCAAGGCGTTCTTGGAACATTCGGGATCTTGGACACAGACGTCGGCCACGCTGCACTTGCACGTGAACACCCTGCGATACCGCATCACCCGGATCGGCGAACTCACCGGACGCGATCCGAGCCGGTTCGCCGACCGCGTGGATCTTTATCTGGCCGGGTGCTTCACGCAGAACTGGGGGTGGTCTTGACCATCCGTCCGAATTGTCCTGCGGAAACGCCGTGCGCAAGGATTTTCCGTACCCCGTAACGGAAATCCCGGCGATGCCGTTATCCGTAAAGAATTATTGGGAATACTTGACCATTCGATGACACACGACGGCACTCGGGAGGAGGATGCACCATCCGACCGAGCGTCCTACTCTGAGGTCATGTACATCGCATTGCTGTCCTACACAGCACCTCGAAACGAAGTCGACTACGCACTGGCCGAACACGCGGAGTGGCTGCAAAGGCAGTTCGCGCATGGATTGTTCCTCGTTTCCGGAAAAGGAAACGAGGACGCCGACCAGGTCATCATCTCCCGCCCGTGCCTGCGCGGCAAGCTGGACGCCGTGCTCGCCACCGATCCGCTCGTGCTGCAACGGCTCGCGCATTACCGCGTGATCGAATTCTCCGCCACCCGCACCGCCGACGAATTCCTCACCGTCAACGAGGCGCTCGCCTCCTGATCCGCCGTCTCCGCAGATCGACCGAACGCCCGGACGCAGGTGGCCTCCGGACCGCTCCGCCCGCCACCTGCCGGACGTGCTCCCGCCGTGAACTCGCCTATGATCGCGCGAGATCTTCGTTCCGGCCCGGGAGACCGCATGCACACGCCCGACCTCGTGTTCCGAGGCCGTCGCCTCACCAGTGACCGCGCCCTGGTGATGGCCATCGTCAACCGCACCCCCGACTCGTTCTACGACAACGGTGCGACCTTCGAAGAAGCCCCCGCGCAAGCGGCGATCCGCCGCGCGCACGCCGAGGGCGCCGACCTGATCGACATCGGCGGCGTGCCCGCGGGCAAGGGTCCCGAGGTCACCGCGGCGGAGGAGATCCGCCGGGTGGTGCCGACCGTCGCATGGGCCCGCGAGAACTTCCCCGACCTGGTCATCAGCGTGGACACCTACCGCGCCGAGGTCGCCGACGCCGTCTGCCGCGCGGGCGCGGACCTGGTCAACGACAACTGGGCCGCGATCGAGCCGGAAATCCTCGACGTCGCCGCCGAACACGGCGCGGGCTACATCTGCTCGCACACCAACGGTCTCGTGCCGCGCACCGAAGCCCGCCAGCCGGTGTACGACGACGTGGTGGCCGCCGTGGTCGAAGGCACCACCGCGTTGGCCGAGCGCGCGCTGGCCGCGGGCGTGCCGCGCGAGGGCATCATGATCGACCCCTGCATCGACTTCGGGAAAAACTCCTACCAGTCCCTCGAGCTGCTGCGGCACGTCGATGCACTGGTCGCGACCGGCTGGCCGGTGCTGATGGCGCTGTCGAACAAGGACGTGATCGGCGAAACGCTGGACCTCCCGGTCGGCGAACGCGTCATCGGCACGCTCGCCGCCACCGCGGTGTCCGCGCTGCACGGCGCGGCGATGTTCCGCGCACACCAGGTCCGCGAGACGCGGCAGGTCGCGGAGATGGTGGCGAGCATCGTGGGCACCCGGCCGCCGGCGAACGTTGTACGGTCGGTCTGATGCGCGAGATCTTTCCCGGCAACCTCTTTCCCGTCGGCCACGACCTCACCGAGTCCGACGTCGAGCAGCTCTACGTCTATCCGGACGGGCCGAAGTGGCTCGCGGTGAACTTCGTGTCCAGCGCCGACGGCGGGATTACCATCGACGGCCGCTCCGGCGGGCTGTCGACGCCCGCGGACCGGATCGTCTACCGGCTGGGCAACGACCTCGCCGACGTCCTGCTGGTCGGCGCGGGCACCGCACAGGCCGAGGGGTTCGAGGGCCTGCGCCCGGACGAGAAGACCGCGGAGCGGCGGCGCAGGCACGGGCTGGCCCCGATCGCGCCGGTCGCCGTGGTCAGCACCGGCCGTTCGCTGCCGCCGGACGCCCCGGTGATCACCAAGGCGCTGGTGCCCACGATCGTCATCACGAGCGCGGCGACGGACCCGGAACTGCGCGCGGCGTGGGCGGCGGCCGGGGCGGACGTCCTGGTCGCCGGGACAGGCGACCCAACGCTGCACGAGGCCACCGGCGACCCGGCTCTGCACGCCGGCCCGGACGACCAGCGTCCGCGCCCCCGCCATGGCGACGTCGATCTGCGGGCCGCGGTGGACGAACTGGCCCGCCGGGGACTCCGCCGCATCGACTGCGAAGGCGGACCGCACCTCTTCGCGTCGCTGCTGGCCGCAGGTGTCGTGGACGAACTGCGCCTGACCGTCGCGCCGATGCTGATCGCCGGGGACGCGCCGCGCGTCGCGATGGGTGCCGCGATCGAGCCGCAGCAGCTCGAATTAATGACTGCCCTGGTCGACGACAACTCACTACTCTTGCGGTATCGCGTCCACTGACCCAGGGGAGGGATCGTGGCCAAAACCGCTCTGCGCAACGTGCGCGTCTTCGACGGGCTAGGGCTCACCGAACCGCGCACCGTCGTGATCGACGGGGCAGTGCTCGGCACGGATCCCGCCGGGGCACGGGAAATCGACGCCGCCGGGGCGGCGCTGCTGCCCGGGTTCATCGACGCGCACGTCCACCTGGAGCGGACGGAGCAACTGGCCGACCTCGCCGCGTGGGGCGTCACGACCGGGCTGGACATGGCGTGCTGGCCGGTCGAGCGCGTGGCCGCGATGCGGGCCGCGGGCCCGGCTGATTTCCGCACCGCGGGCCTTCCCATGATCGGCCCGCACGGCCTCCACTCCACGATCCCGGAAATGCCCGGATCGGCGATCGTCACGACCGCCGAAGCCGCCGTCGAGTTCGTCGAAGCGCGGGTCGCGGAGGGCGTCGACTACATCAAAGGCGTGGCCGAAGCGCCCGGCGACGGCGGGCCGCCCGCGGAGGCGTTGCAGGCGTTGGTCGACACGGCGCGGAAGCGAGGCCTGGACACCGTCCTGCACGCGGCGACCACCGGCGCGTACCACCTGGCCGTGGCGACCGGTGCGCGATTCGTGACGCATGTGCCGGTGGTCGGCCGGATCGCCGACGAGGACGTCGCCGCGATGAAAGCCGCCGGGCAGACGGCGATCCCGACGCTCACCATGATGGAAGGGGCGCTCGCCTTCTTCGCCGGAGCCACTGGCGATTACGTGGCCAATGTGGCTGCTCTGCGCGCCGCCGGGGTCGAAATCCTCGCCGGAACCGACGCCAACGGAGGTTCCGACGCCCCGATCGCGGTCGCGCACGGGTCGAGCCTGCACCACGAATTCGAGCTCCTGGCCGAAGCCGGGTTGAGCACGGTGGAGATCCTGCGGGCCGCGACAGTGGCCCCGGCGCAAGCGTTCGGGTTGACCGACCGCGGCGTGATCCGAGCCGGTTTGCGGGCCGACCTGGTCCTCATCGAGGGCGATCCGGTGGCGGACCTGTCAGCGACGCGGGCCATTCGCACGGTGTGGTGCGCTGGAACGGAAATCAGCCGCTAGCCGAGGTCGCGGAGGTACCGGTCGAGCACGGTTCCGCCCTCGACCGTCCGGCCGCTCAGCTCGAACCCGGCCCGCCGGGCCACCGCGCCCGGGCTGACGTTTTCCGGCTCTACCTTGATCACCGCCCGCCTCGCGCCCTCGCCAGCCGCGTACCGGACCGCCAGCAGCACCGCCCGGGTCGCGAACCCGTGCCCGCGCCACTCCGGGTAGAGCCCATACGCCACGTTCGTCTCCCCCGGCGCGAGATGCTCGCCGGAGAACCGCAGGTCGACCGTCCCCGCCAGCACGCCGTTCGCGCGGATGCCGAACGCCCGCAACGACCCGCCAGAAGCCCATTCCTCCTGGCAGTGCTGGAAATACTCGCGGACCCCGGCAAGAGTCCCCGGCCCGCCGCTGAGCCACCGGACCAGCTCGGCGTCCTCGCCCGCGAAGTGCGCCTCAGCGTCGTCCGGACGCAGCGGGGACAGGCTGACCACGCCGTCGGACAGGTCCTCAAGACCGCTGTACGGCATCGTCGGCTTCCTCGAAAGTCTTCTGCGCCTTAGCCAGTTCGTCGGCCGCCCGGGTGGCGCGCTGCTCCGCCTCGGCCAGCCGATCCCGCAGTTCGCTCACTCGGTCCTCGGCCTGCTCGGCGGTCCGTTCCGCGCGCTGCAGATTCCGCTCCGCCTCCGCCCGCGCCCGTACCGCCTGCCGCCGTTCCAACGCCCGGACCCGGGCCTCTTCCTCGGCCTTCCGGTCCTTTTCGGACTGTCGGGACTTCTTGGCAGGAGCGGGATTCGTCGGCAGCGACAGCCAGCGGTCGGCGTCCTGGCGGGCCTTCGACGTCAGTCGTCCGGCCAGTGCCAGCCGGGCGATGTCGGCGTCCGCGACGATCGCCTCCAGCGTTTCCTCGACCTCGCGTTCGACGGAATCGCTCAAGCTGGTCGCGTCCCGCACGATCCGCTGCACCAGCTCCGCCCGCTGGTGCGCCAGTTCGCGCAGCTGGGAGCCGTCGAGCCGCTCGTGCGCTTCGCGCAGTTTGTCGCCCAGCGCCGCCAGCTCGGACAGCGGAGCGGAACCGTCGCGCGCCAGGCGGTTGACGTACGCCGCGGCCGCGGTCGGCTTGCGCAGCGCGCGGATCCGGCGCGCCAGCTCGACGTCGCCCGCTTCCTTCGCCGCGCGGGCGGCCGCGGTGCGCTCCGCGACGAAGTCGGCCGGTTCACCCGCGTAGAGCCGGTCGGCGACGGTATCGAAATCCGAGGTTGCCACGTATGCCACCGAACCATACGAGTAGTCCGAACGCGACGTAACGCGTAACGTGGATGACCACCCATCAAGGTCGAGTGAAGCGGGACGGTGCCCCATGACGCCTCCGGGCCGGCTCGCGCTGACGGCCAGCCCCCTGGTCGCCGGCGCCCTCAAAGCACTGCAGATCGCGACCGAGCTGCCCGTCGCGATGGGCGGACCGGTCTCGGCGGCTTCCCGCTCGCACGTGATCGACCAGCTCCGCGGCACCGTGACCCGGTCGATGCAGCACGTGCAGGTCGACACCGGAGCCGGGCTCGGCGGCAAAGCGGTGGCGCTGGCCCGCCCGTCGACGGTGGTCGACTACCTCAGCGCGCAGGGCATCACGCACAAATACGACCATGCGGTGGCACCCGAACGGTTGCGTGCGATGGTCGCATTGCCAGTGCGCGTCGGCGAAACCACTCGCGCGGTGCTGTACGCGGCGTCGCGGGATTCGATCACGTTCGGCGACCGCCTGCTGCACGCGGCGATGGCGGTGGCCACGCGGCTGGGACGCGACATCGAAGTCGAAGAAGAGGTACAGCGTCGGCTGGCCGCGCCGACCACCGTCCCCGCGGCCGAACGCGGTGACCTGCACGCCGAACTCACCGCCATCGCCGGTTCGATCAACGACGAAAGCGCCCGGCAACGGCTGCTGGCGGTGTGCGAGCGGCTGCGCCCGGAGCTGGATCTGCCCGGCGTCACGCTGACGCCGCGCGAGATCGACGTGCTGCGGCTGGTCAGCGAGGGCTGCACCAACGACGAGATCTCAGATCGGCTCGGCCTGCTGCCCAACACGGTCAAGTCGTATCTCAAGCACGCGATGCGGAAACTGGCCGTGTCCAACCGGGTGCAGGCGGTGAACCGGGCTCGCGCCGCCGGGCTGCTGCGGTCCCCATGAGACGGCTGAGCGGCGTCACGATCGATTGCGCCGAACCGCAGGTGCTGGCTGGCTTCTGGAGTGCGTTCCTCGACCGGCCGATTTCCGGAGAGCATGACGGACCGGACTGGGCCACGGTCGGCTCTCGGCTCGATGCCGCTCCCCGGCTGACGTTCCAGCGCGTCCCCGAACCGAAGCGCGGCAAGGTGCGACTGCATCTCGACGTCGAAGTAGACGACGTCGACGAGGCTCGGGCGCGGATCGAACAGCTGGGCGGGCAGTGGACCGGAATCCGCCACGACTACCCCGGGGAGGGCACCGTGCTGGTGATGACCGATCCCGAGGGGCACGAATTCTGCGTCGTGCACTACCTCTGCTGATCCGGACACCCTCCATGTGGGGTGGCCGGATCCGCGGCGGCGAGCGAAAATCACCCGCGCGGGCAGTGCGGCCCGCAGACGCGAAGGGATCGGCACGTGTTCTTTGACCTGAGTGTCCGCGACTTCCTCGACCGCGCCGAAACGGTGTACCCGGACCGGATCGCCGTGGTGGACGAACCCGCCCAGCCCGCGGAGTCCTGGGGCTCGGTGACCTACCGCGAACTCGCCCACCGCGCCCGAGCGCAGGCGGCGAACCTCGACGCGCTCGGCGTTCCCACGGGCGGCCGGGTCGCCATCGTCTCGCACAACTCCGCGCGGCTGTTGACCTCGTTCTTCGGCGTCTCCGGCTGGGGCCGCGTCCTGGTGCCAGTGAACTTCCGCCTCGCCGCCGCTGAGGTGCGCTACATCGTCGAGCATTCCGGGGCCGAGGTCTTGCTGATCGATCCCGAGCTGAAACCCTTGCTGGACAGCGTAACCGCGAAACACGTGTTCGTCCTCGGCGAGGACGACGACAAGATCTGGGGCGGGGACGGTGAACCGCGGCCGTGGACCGCCGACGAATCCGCGACCGCCACCATCAATTACACCTCCGGTACCACCGCGCGGCCGAAGGGCGTCCAGCTCACCCATCGCAATTTGTGGCTCAACGCCACCACTTTCGGCCTGCACACCACTCTCAGCGACAATGACGTCCTGCTGCACACGCTGCCGATGTTCCACGCCAACGGCTGGGGCATGCCGTACGCGGTCACCGGCCTCGGCGGACGGCACATCGTGCTGCGCAAAGTGGACGGCACGGAAATTCTGCGCCGCGTACAGGAACACGGCGTGACAATCATGTGCGCCGCCCCCGCCGTCGTCACCGCAGCCCTCGACGGCGCCGCCGCCTGGGACGGCGAAATCCCCGGCCGCGACCGAGTCCGGATCGTCGTGGCCGGCGCCCCGCCGCCGACCCGGACCATCGAACGCGTGCGCGCGGAACTCGGCTGGGAGTTCATCCAGATCTACGGCCTGACGGAGACTTCGCCACTGGTGACGGTGAACCGCTTCCGCAGCGAATGGGCCGACCTGGACCCGCACGAGCAAGCGAAACTCCTCGGCCGTGCAGGCGCTCCGGCGCTCGGCGTCCGCGTCACGATCGACGCCGACGGCGAAGTCCTCACCCAAAGCAACCACAACCTCGACGGCTACTGGGAAAACCCGGAAGAGACCGCGCGAGTCCAGGAAGGCAACTGGTTCCACACCGGCGACGGCGGCACCTTCGCCGACGGCTACCTGACTATCGCCGACCGCAAGAAGGACGTCATCATCACCGGCGGCGAGAACGTGTCGTCGATCGAGGTCGAGGACGCGCTGAACTCGCATCCGGCCGTCCGCGAGGCCGCGGTCATCGGCATTCCGGACGAGAAATGGGGCGAACTGGTCACCGCGCTGGTAGTGACCGACGGGACCGAGGTGACGGCGGACGAGTTGATCACGCACTGCCGCGGCCATCTAGCCGGGTACAAATGCCCTAAGCGCGTGGAATTCCTCGCGGAACTTCCCCGGACGGCGACCGGGAAGATCCAGAAGTTCAAGCTGCGGCAGCCGTTCTGGGAGGGGCAGGACCGCCAGGTGAACTGAGCCGCGGTGCTCCTTCGGGCCGGGTCCGAAGGAGCACCGCCGCCGCTCGAGAGCCTCGCTCCTGGCCTTCGCGCACTCGCGAAATACATCGGTTTTTCCCCGTGCACGCACCGAATTTTCGCCATCAAATACCGTCAGCCGCGGTTGGCGGCCTGCTTCCTGGACCAAGCGGCGGCGTCGGCACCGTACCTGACCAATAGCCGCGCGAACTGAATCCGCTCCTCCGCCGCCCAAGCGGCAGTGATCTCCTCGAACGCCGTCCGCTGTTCGGCAGCGAAGCGGGCGCGCTCAGCCTCGCCCTGCTCGGTGAGTTCGAGCACGGTCCGGCGTCCGTCAGCCTGCGACGCCGCCCGGCGAAGCAGCCCGTCGGCAATGCACGCGGCGACAGTCCGGCTGGCCACTGGCTGCGCGACACCCATCTCGACGGCGAGCCCGCCGACTGTCGTCTCGTCCGGCGCGTCGGCGATCACATTGAGCACGAGATTGCGCGACAAGTCCTTGTTCGACGCCGGAGTGCGCCGCCGCAGCCGGGACAGCGCCGGGCCGATCTGGTCCAGCGCCGGGTCGCCGGAGGTCTGCTCAGGAGAGCTGCTCATGCGCCCGATCCTAGGCCGCACCGGCTCACTTGCATACCTTAGGGCAAGTGCATAGCATTAGGTATGTAAATACTCTGAGCAAGGAATCGAGACGAACCGCCATGACGCGCACCGCGATCGCCAACGCCCGGGTCTTCGACGGGGAAAAGTCCCTTGGCGTGCAGGCCGTGGTCCTCGACGGCGCGAGGATCGCCCAGGTCGGCGGCGAGGTCCCCGGCGACTGCGAGGTAGTCGACGGCACTGGCGCCACCCTGCTGCCGGGACTGATCGACGCCCACGTGCACTCCGCTCCGGGCTCGCTGGCGCTGGCGCTGCGGTTCGGAGTGACGACCGAACTGGAGATGCAGGGGATGAACACCCGGGAGAACCGGGGGCACATCACCGACGACGACACCGTGGCCGACGTGCGTTCCGCCGGTTTCGGCATCACCCCGCCTGGCGGTCACCCCAGCGAGCTGATGCCCGAAGGGTTCCGGCCGAAATGGGACCTCCCGCCGGTCATGCCGGTGATGCCGTTCTGCACCACCCCCGAAGAAGCGGCCGCTTTCGTCCCCCAGTTGCTCGCCCGGGGCTCCGACTTCATCAAGTTCATGATCGACGACGGCAGCGTGGAGGGACACCCCGGACTACCGATGCTTGACCAGGCGACCGTGAACGCCGGAGCCGCGGAAGCCAGGAAGTACGGCGCCCTCACCGTGGCCCACGCCCTGACCGTGGAAGCGACCAGGATGGCCGCCGAAGCCGGGATCGACGGCCTCGCCCACGTGTTCATGGACCAGCCGCACACTGCCGAGATCATCAGCCTCGTCAAGGAAGCGGGCATGTTCGTCGTGCCGTGCATCAGCCTCAACGCCTCGCTGATGGGCATCACCGGCAGCGCACTCGCCGACGACCCGCGCGTCGCCTCCCGGCTCGACCGCAAGTGGGACGAAACCCTGCGCTCCAGCTACAACCGCTACCCGCAGGGCAAACTCGACGACGTGTACGACACCGTGCGCGCGCTGGACGCCGCCGGGGTCGACGTGCTGGCCGGAACCGACGTCTCCATGCCGGAGACGTTCTTCGGCGGCCTCGCGCACGGAGCGAGCCTGCACCACGAACTGCAGTACCTCGTGAAAGCCGGTCTCACGCCCGAACGCGCCTTGCGGGCAGCCACCGCGACCACCGCCCGCCGCTTCCGCCTCAGCGATCGGGGCCGCGTCGCCGAGGGTCTCCGCGCTGACCTGCTGCTGGTCGACGGCGACCCGACCAGCGACATCAGCGACACGCTCAACACCCGCGCCATCTGGCGCCGCGGAGCCCGCTTGGCGGAATAACCGTGCCAGCCCCGGATCCCGCGCAGTGCACCGGATCCGGGGCCGTCCTTTGTGGACTATTCGGCGCTAGTCGTCCGACGGCCGGTAAACCAGCCGCAGCACGCCATTGCGGAACGCCGTCGTGTCCGCCAGCCGGAAGTCCAGCTGCGGCCCCTCCGCCGGGAACAGCCGCCGTCCCTTGCCCACCACCACCGGGTACTGCAGCAGGGTCAGCTCGTCCACCAGCCCGTGCGACAGGAGCCACCGCACCAGCGTCGTGCTCCCGCTGGTCATGATGTCGCCGCCCGCGCCGGATTTGAGGTCGGCGATCGCCTCGCCGAGATCGCCGCGCAGCAGGGTCGTGTTGTGCCAGTCCGCCGCGGTCAAGGTGGTGGACGCGACGTACTTCGGCACGCTGTTCATGAACTCCGCGCCCGGGTCGTCCGTGCGGCCGGGCCACGCCTCGGCGAACCCCTCGTAGGTCACGCGGCCCAGCAACATCGCGTCGGCGTCCGCCATGCCGTCGCCCACCGCGTGTTCGAGCTCGTCGTTCCAGTAGGAGAGCGACCACTGGTCCGGCGCTTCGACCACGCCGTCGAGCGAGACGAACAAAGTGGACACGATCTTGCGCATCGAGCGGCTCCTTGGGGTTCGGGATCGCCGACACTATGGCGCAGCCGGACCCGCCCACGCAGCCGATTGGCCCCATGCTTGGCCCGTCAGGGCACTTCCGCTACCAACTCGAGCGCCCGGCCGAGCGTCGCCAGCCGTTTTTCCAAGGTGTCGCCCGCCGGATACAGCCGGACCGTGTCGACTCCGGCGGCACGCCAGACCTTCAACCGCGCGCGGACCATGTCCTCGGTGCCGATCAGGGTCGTCGCGAGCACCATCTCGTCGGTCACCAGCGCGGCCGCGCCGTCGCGATCGCCGGACTGCCAGCGTTCCCGCACCTGTCCGGCGATCTCGGCCCAGCCTTGCCTGCTGTAGGCGTCGTGATAGAAGTTCGTGCTCGCCGAACCCATGCCGCCCAGCGAAAAGGCCAATTCCTTCTTCCGTCCGGCGACCATCGTGCGCAGTTCGTCCTCATCGGACGCGAACGCGACCTCCGCGCCTTGGCACACCACGAGATCCGCGCGGGTGCGACCGGCTTTCGCGAGCCCGGCGTCGAGGTGGCGGAAGTAGGCGTCGGCGCCTTCGGGAACGAAGCTCGTGCCCAGCCAGCCGTCGGCGAGTTCGCCGGTGAGCTCCAGCATCCGCGGCGACAGCGTGGCCAGGTAGATCGGGATGTTCTCGTTCGGCGTCGAGGACAGCCGCATCGGGCGGGATTCGCCGGGCAGCGGAATCTGGAAAGCCTTGCCGGAGAAGGAGATCTTCTCCCCGGCGAAGGCACTGCGGATGATCTGCACCGTCTCGCGCATCCGGGTCAGCGGCCGGGCGAACGGCACCCCGTGCAGTCCCTCGATCACCTGCGGACCGGACGGCCCGAGCCCGAGCGCGAACCGCCCGCCGGACATCTCGGCGAGCGTGAGCGCGGCCTGCGCGAGCGCCACCGGCGTGCGCACGCCGAGCTGCATGATGCCGGACCCGAGCCGGATCTTCTCCGTGCGCGCGGCGAGATAGCCGAGCACCGACGGCGCGTCCGAACCCCACGCCTCGGCCACCCAGCATTCGCCGAGGCCGAGTTTTTCCGCCTCCAGCACGAATTCCCGGGTTTCGGGCCACCCGGAGGACGCCTCGACGGTGGTGGCCGTGCGCATCATCCGGCGGCCTCCACCCGGTCCTTGATCCCGCGGACCGTGGCGGTCATCGAGGCCTCGAACTCGCTCAGCCGGACGTGCACGATCTTCTGTTCCTTCTCCGGCATCCGCGCGATCACCTCCGACACCCCGGACGGCCCCGGCCCCATCTGCGCCCACTGCGTGAGCCGCGTGCCGCCGTTCTCCGGGGTGAGCGTGAACCGCCAGACCGCGGTCGGATTGGCCGGATCGGCGACCGCCCAGGCGAAGACCCGCGGTGGTTCGCATTCGACGATGTAGGACGTGGTCTCCCACTCCCCGCGCATCTCGTGCCGGTTGCGCCCGACGAACGACCGCCCGACCGCCGGCGCCGAGCCCTCGTCGCACCACCGGACCGACTGCAGTTCGCCGCACAGCTCCGGCATCAGGGCGACGTCCGAGGCGAACCGCCACACCTGCTCAGGCGAGCCGTCGATCCACACGTCCACCTGCACAGTCGGGGCGTCCGCGTACCGCGCGCCGGTCCACTCCATCGCGAGTCCTCCTCCATTGGCGTCTCGACCAGCATAGTTGCGTAACTAGACTGACGGTGTCAATCGCCATTGGACGCCCGGAGGGCTACTCCCGCGGCGCGAACCGCGCCTGGACGTCCGGCCGTTGCGAGAGGCGTTCCGGGAAGCCCGGCCCGCGCAGCATCCGGGTGTCGTCCGCCGACATCTGCTCGCCGCATTCCGCGCACACGACGGTCGCGGTCGTGTCGTGCCCGCAGGCGTCGTGGTGCAGCACGATCGGCGGGCCCGCCTCGGTGGCCAGCCACCGGTCGCCCCACGCCGTCATCGCGGCCAGTACACCCCAGAAATCGCGGCCCTTCTCGGTGAGCACGTAGTCATAGCGCACCGGTTCGGCCTGGTAGGCGCGCTTTTCCAGCAAACCCTCGTCGACCAGCCTGCGCAGCCGGTCGGCGAGGGTGTTGCGCGCGATGCCGAGCGCCTGCTGGAACTCGTCGAAGCGGCGGACGCCGTAGAACGCGTCCCGCAGCACCAGCGGCGTCCACCAGTCCCCGAGCAGGTCCATGGTCCGGGCGATCGAGCACGGCCACTGCGCGAAGGAAGTGCGTTTCATGACGGCGAGGATACGCCGTCCCACAACGCAACCCAGCAGGTCAGACGCGATGCCCGACGGTCACGTCGACCGTGTCGGGCACTTCTTCGTGCTCGTCGCCGACCGAAAGCGTCCCGGACGGCTCGACGAGAAGCACCACCGCGCCCTCCTTCGACGACGGCTTGTGGAACGTGCCGCGCGGGACCACGAACGCCTGCTCACGGGTCAGCGTCACGGTCCGTTCGCCGTCGGCTTCGCGCAGGCCGAGTTCGATGCTGCCGTCGAGGACGAGGAAGAACTCGTCGGTGTTGTCGTGCTTGTGCCAGACGTGTTCGCCGAGGAACCGGGCGAGGCGGATGTCGTAGTCGTTGACGGTGGCGACAATGCGCGGGCTCCACGGAGCGTCGAATCCGGCGAGCACGGCCTGCAGGTCAAGGGGCTGAGTGGGCATGGATCGATCTTGGGCCTGGTCACGCACACCCGGGAGTGCTAGGAATCGCATATGTCGAAAGGATCCTCGCACCGCGTCGTGATGATCGTCGGCGACGGCTCGAATCCGTTCGAGATGGGGGTCGCGACGGAACTGTTCGGCTTGCGCCGGCCGGAACTGCGGCGACCGTGGTACGACTTCGCGCTCGCGGCTCCCGGCGGGCAAGCCCGGATGCACCTGGATTTCTTCACCCTCGCCGACGTCTCCGGCCTCGAGGCGGTCGACGCCGCGGACACGGTGATCGTCCCGAACCGGCCCGATCCGCACACGCCCGCGGACCCCGAAATCCTCGCCGCGATCCAGCGCGCGGACGCCCGCGGCGCGCGGTTGATGAGCTTTTGCACCGGCGCGTTCACCCTGGCCGCCGCCGGCGTGCTGGACTACCGCCGCGCCACCACGCACTGGCAATGGGCCGATGAGTTCACCGCGCGTTACCCGCGGGTCCAACTGGAGCCGGACGTCCTGTTCGTCGAAGACGGCACCATTTTCACCGCCGCCGGAAGTGCGGCCGCACTCGACCTGTCACTGTATGTAATTCAACGTGATCACGGCGCGGAAATCGCCAACGCGGTCAGCCGTCGCCTCGTTTTCACCGGACATCGAGAAGGCGGTCAGCGACAGTTCGTGGAACGTCCGGTGCCGGAGATTCCGGACGCCTCGCTCGCGCCGGTGCTGGAATGGGCCCGCCAGCATCTCGACCAGCCACTCGCGGTCACCGATCTCGCCGCGCGTGCAGCGACCAGCGCCGCCACCCTGCACCGCCGGTTCCGCGCCGAACTCGGCACGACGCCGCTGGCCTGGCTCACCGTCGAGCGCGTGACGCTGGCCCGCCGCCTCATCGAACGCGGAGAACTTGGCCTGGACCGGATCGCCGCCCGCGCCGGGCTGGGCACCAGTGCGAATCTGCGGCTGCAACTGCGCAAACACACCGGATTGTCGCCGTCGGAATACCGGAAACGCTTCGGCCCGGCCGCCTGAACCGTTCGACGGTCCACAGTGGACCTACGAACGGATTACTCCATTCGGCCTATTCAGCGAAGTTCCGGTTAAGCCCCGATGACCAGAACCCGCCAAAGGTTTTATGCCAGACGAACGAAAGTTGGCCGGAACGGACAGAATTCCGGCGGGCCCTCACCGGATCGCGCACAGATCCGCTAACTTGGCCGCAGAACGGCAGACCGAACGGGGAGACACGCATGGCCAGACGCCGCCTGGAGGGACGGAACGCCCGGAGCCGGGCTTTCGCCGCCCTCGCCGGAGGCGCGCTCGTGGTGCTGCCGACGGTGACGTCGTCCGGCATCCCGGTGGCGTTGCGCGCCGCGGAGCCGCCGTCCGCCGCCCAGTCCGCGCCGAACTCCCCGTCGCTGCCGCCGGGCATCACGCTCCCGCCGATCGGCGTGGACGGCAGCCTCCCGCAGCCGCCGGTCCCGCAGGCACTCGGCGTGCCGGGCTACCCGAACGGCCCCGGTTCGGCCACCACCGCCGGTCCGCTCGGCATCCCGGACAGCATGCTGCGGGCCTACCGCAACGCGGCCGACATCATGGCCCGCGAACAGCCCGGCTGTCACCTCGACTGGGCGCTGATCGCGGCCATCGGGCGGGTCGAATCGAACCACGCCCGCGGCGGCTACGTCGACGCCCGCGGCAACACCCTCGAACGCATTCTCGGCCCGGTCCTCGACGGCTCCGGCGGATTCGCCGCGATCCGCGACACCGACCACGGCCGCTACGACGGCGACCCGGTGTGGGACCGCGCGGTCGGCCCGACCCAGTTCATCCCGTCGACCTGGGCGTCCTACGCCTCCGACGGCAACGGCGACGGCGTCTCCGACCCGAACAACGTCTACGACGAGACGCTCGCCACCGCGCGCTACCTGTGCTCGGGAGGTCTGGACCTCTCCAGCGACGCCAACCAGCGCCTCGCGGTGCGCCGGTACAACAACTCGCAGTCCTATGTGGACACCGTGATGGCGTACGCGTACGGCTACCGCAACGGCTTCTCGAAGCTGCCGGACAGCCAGGTCCCGATCGGAGCCCCGCCAGGACCCGGCGCGGTCGAGGCCGCCGCGGGCAGCCCGGCAGGCGACGTCGCACCGCCCGCCCCGCCGCCGGTGACCCCGGCCCCGCCGAGCCAGCCCGGCACCCCGACGCAGCTTCCCGGCAGCAGCACCGCGCCGAGCAGCAGCTCCCCGGCGAAGCCGACCAGCACGCCGCCGACCACGCCGTCGACGCCCACCACGCCTTCCACGCCGCCGAGCACCAGCACCACCCCGACAACGAGCACGCCACCGTCGTCGAGCTCCGCCCCGGCGAACCCGACCACCTCCAGCACCACGACTTCCAGCACCACCACCCAGGCCGCGCCGACGCACTGACCGCCGCGTTCGTATAGTCCGACCCGACACCGGACTATACGGGGGAGCGACCATGGCGTGGAATCCGAGGAACCTGCCTGACCTCACTGGCCGGTGCTACGCGGTGACCGGCGGCAACGCCGGAATCGGCTATTTCATCACCGAGCAACTGGCCGCCGCCGGAGCCCACGTCGCACTGCTGGGCCGCGATCCGTCCCGGCTGCGCGCGGCGGTCGAGATGGTGCGCACGCATGTCGGTTCGGCTTCGTTGAGCACAATCCCGCTGGACCTCGCCGACCGGGACTCCGTCCCGGCGGCCGTCGAGGCGCTAGGGCGGCTGGACCGCGTGGACGCGTTGATCGAAAACGCGGGCATCACCGGACCCGGCCCCGTGCGCCGAACCACGAAACAGGGCTTGGAACTGGCGGTCGGCACCAACCACTTCGGCCACTTCGCACTCACCGCGCTGGCGATGCCGGTACTGACCGCGTCGGCCGCGCGCGTGGTGTTGGCGGGCAGCCTGATCACCCGGATGTATCCGTACGACATCGACGATTTGCAGAGCGAGCACAAGTATTCGGACTTCCGCGCCTACGCGCTTTCGAAGCACGCCGTGCAATCGTTCGCGATGGAACTCGACCGCCGCCTGCGCGCAGCGGGCTCGCCGGTGCGGGCGATCCTCTCGCACCCGGGGTTCAGCCTCGAACGCACCAGCCCCGCACGACCGGGAATCACCCAGCCAGTGCCGATAATGCGGCTGCTCGCGCCCGGCACGCAGGGCAAGGACCACGGCGCGTGGCCCGCGGTCCGAGCCGCCGTGGATCCCACGGCGACCGGCGGTTCCTACTACGGCCCAGCCTACGGCGTGGTGGGCCGACCCCGGCTGGGGACGGTGCTGGGCGCTTCCCGGGATCCTTCCCGGGGCCGTCTATTGTGGACACTTTCCGAGGAGGCCACCGGAATCGAGTTCTCCCTCGGGGATTCCTGACCGGCGGACCTTATTCGCCGACCTGACCGATCCGGGCGGCGATCCCGTCGAGCAGCCGGTCCAATCCGAATTCCGACGCGTCCGACGCCTGCTCCGCCGAAGGCTTTTCAAACCCGCCGGCGAGCCAGGTCCGGTTCATCGCCGGATGGGATTCGACGTCGAAATACGTGTACCAGAACGAAGAACGCTGTCCCCACCACGCGTCGTTGGACTGTCCGGTAGTCCGTTCCAAGTGGACACTCTCCGCCTCGGCCGCCGCGTTCGCGTCCACATATCCCGCGACCGAACTGGCCGCCGCGACGACTTCGCGCGCGGGCAGGCCCAGACTCTCCATAATGGACAGAAGATATTCCTGCCCGGCCAGCTGCCCCGGCCCCAGCGCGGGCCGGACCCGGGACCGCTCCCGCAGCCACGGATGCCGACGGTAGCTATCGCGCGTCCGGTCAGCGTAAACGCGCACCTGCGCACGCCAGTCCTCCGGCCGCGGCTCGCCGGGGCCGGGAAGATTCCGTTCGAGCAGAACGGTGTCGACCATGAGATCGATCAGCTCGGTTTTGCCGGGAACGTAGGTATAGAGCGTCATCGTGCCCACGCCGAGTTCCTTCGCGACGCGGTGCATGGACGTCGCGACAAGCCCTTCGGCATCCGCGACCGCGATGGCCGCCACGATGATCCGTTCGATCGTGAGCGTCGGCCGCCTGCCCCGAGCCGCGGGTTCCGGAGCTCCGGCGCTGTTGCGCCACAACAGCGCGAGCGTGCGCTCGACTTCCTCGCGCACGGCCTCGGGACCGTCGCCCTCGTGCTCGACGGTCATCGCGTCCCCTCCCGGCCTCGTACAGTCAGCGTGGGATCTTACCTGCCGTTTCAGGACCTTCGTCCCCTCCGCCGCGGCGAACTGGCCGCTACGCTGGGCAGCGAGGGAGGTGGTTCCCGTGACGGAACGCAAACCGCCCGGCGTGTCGTACGGCACCTGGGTCGACCGGCAAATCGCCGCCGCCGAGGCCCGCGGCGAGTTCGAAGACCTTCCCGGAGCGGGTAAACCGCTGCCGCCCCCGAGCGGCCGCGACGCCGCGACCGACTGGGCGATCCGCCGCGCCCGCGAAGGCGACCTCGACGTTGCCGCGTTCCTGCCGCCGTCGCTCGCCTTGCCGCGAGAAATCCAAGAACTGCCGGGAAAACTGGCGAAAGTCCGCACCGAGGACAAGGTGCGGGAGATCGTGGAAGACCTGAACGCCCGCATCCGCAAAGCACACGCGATGCCCCAGGACGGCCCGATGTTGCGGGCCCGGCCGCTGGATGTGGAGGAAACGGTGGCCAGTTGGCGCGCGGGGCGTGGAGAGGCCTGAGCGGCGCGCTCGTCTCGCCGAACCGCACCAACCGCAATTCCACCCGCCTGCGAAACTCCACGCGGCGGCCTCGCCACGCAGCACAGACTCCCCGTACCGCACCACCCGCAATCCCACCGCACCACGAAACTCCACACGAGCGGGCAACAACCTCACCACCCAGCACAGATCCCCCTTCTCCTTACGGACCCCATCGCCCAGATGCAGCTACGCTGGGTAAGTACCTGGGCGAAGGGAAGAGAACCGTGGTCGGAGTTCGTCGGGCTGCCTTCGTGGTCGCCGCGGTGCTCTTGCTGTTCGGCGAGCCGTGGTCGGTGCTCGTGCTGCTGCCGGATTGGCCGGTCGCGGTCACCATCACCGGCACCGTCGTTTTCGCCATAGCCGCGCTGGCTTTCCCCGTGCTCATGGCACTGGGCCACGGTCCGAAGCAGAACGACGCCGCCGCGCGGATCGGGGACGTCACGCTCGGCACGGTCTGGGTGCTGTTCACCTGGAGCGTCCTCACGCACTTGCTGCGGCTGGTCCTGCTGGTGTCCGGAGTGGACGATCCCGCGCGGCCACGGATCGTAGCCGCGGTCACGCTGGCCGTCGCGGCGGTGCTGCTCGTCAGCGGGAACCGGATCGCCATGCGGGTGCCGCCGGTCAAGGCGGTCGACGTCGTGCTGCCGAAGCTCGGTCCCGGGCTCGACGGGCTGCGCGTCGCGGTCATCACCGACACGCACTACGGTCCGCTCGACCGCACCCGCTGGTCCGAGCGCCTGGTCGCGGAGCTGAACCGGCTGCAGCCGGACGTCGTCTGCCACGCCGGGGACCTCGCCGACGGCTCGGTCGCCAAGCGGCGCAAGCAGGTCGACCCGCTCGGCGGCGTGCAGGCCCCGCTCGGCCGGTTCTACATCACCGGCAACCACGAGTATTTCGGCGAGGCCCAGGCCTGGCTGGACCACATGGAAAGCCTCGGCTGGGACACCCTGCACAACCGCTCGACCCTGCTCGAACGCGACGGAGCCCGCCTGCTCTTCGCCGGCATCGACGACCCCACCGGCGCCGCCTCCGGCCTCCCCGGCCACGGCCCCGACCTGGTCGCGGCACTGGACGGCTCCGACCCGGACGTCCCCGTCGTCCTGCTCGCCCACCAGCCGAAACAGGTCGCCCAGGCCCGCGAGGAAAACGTCGACCTGCAGATCTCCGGCCACACCCACGGCGGCCAGATCTGGCCCTTCCACCTCCTGGTCCGCCTGGACCAGCCCACCCTTTCCGGCCTCAGCCAGCACGGCCCGACCCAGCTGTACAACAGCCGCGGCTCCGGCTTCTGGGGCCCGCCGTTCCGGGTCTTCGCCCCCAACGAGATCGCCCTGCTGACCCTGCGCAGCGCCTAACCCGCAGCTCGCCCCTCTCTCGTGCTCGCAGATCTCACCGACCAATTTTTTTGTCTTGACAACTCAAACCATCGGATGCGAGAGTTCTCCTCAACGCCCACCCCCGAGGAGGAACCCCATGCCCACCGTCACGTCCGCCGACGGCACCCAGATCGCCTACTCCCGCATCGGCTCCGGCCCCGCCCTCGTCCTCGTCGACGGCGCGCTCTGCTACCGCACCTCCACCCCGAACGACGATCTCGCCAAAGCCCTCTCCGACCGCTTCACCGTCTACACGTTCGACCGCCGCGGCAGAGGCGAAAGCGGCGACACGACGCCGTATGACGTGGACCGCGAGATCGAAGACATCGCCGCACTGGCCAAGGAAGCCGGCGGAGAGATCGGCCTGTACGGCATCTCGTCCGGCGCCGCCCTGGTCCTGGAAGCCGTCCACCGAGGCGTGCCGGTCAAGAAGGTCGCGGTGTACGAGCCGCCGTTCGTCGTCGACAGCACCCGCAAGCGGGTCCCGGCCGACTACCAGGCGAAGCTCGAAGCCGCCGTAGCCGCCGGAAAACCGGGCGACGCGATCAAGACGTTCATGGTCGAAGGCGTCGGACTGCCCGCTCTGATGGTCACGATGATGCGCCTGATGCCCGCGTGGCCGCGCATGAAGCGCATCGCCCACACCCTGGCCTACGACGCCCAGATCATGGGCGACACCCAGTCCGGCCGCCCGCTCCCCGCGGACCGCTGGTCCGGAATCACCACCCCGGCCCTGATCCTCGACGGCGGCAAGAGCCCAGCCTGGATGCGCAACGGCGTCGCCGCGGCGGCCAAGCAACTGCCCCACGCCGACTACCGCACCCTGCCCGGTCAGACCCACCTGGTGAAAACGGCCGCGCTGGTCCCGGTGCTGGCGGAGTTCTTCGCCACGAACTGACCCGCCGCCAGCCTTCGGTGCGGCAGGCTGCGAGACGTGGCCACGCGAGCATTGATCTTCGACTTCGACGGCACCCTCGCCGATACCGAGGCAGCGGTACTGCGCTCCTGGCAAGAAATGTTCGCCGGACACGGAGTCGAACTGCCCCTGGACGTCTGGCACACCGTCATCGGCACCCAGAACACCGCCGCCACGATGTTCACACTCCTGGCCGAGCACGTCGAAGACATCGACCCGGAAACCCTGCGCCCCACCATGCGCGCCCGAGTACACGAACTCCTAGCCAAAGACGGCCCGCGAGAAGGCGTCCTCGACTACCTCGACGAGGCCGCCCAACGCGGCCTGGCCTTGGGCGTCGCCTCAAGCTCGTCCGGCACCTGGGTACACGGCCAGCTAGAACGCCTAGGCCTGTCGTCCCGCTTCACCGCAGTAGAAACCGGCGACCGCCACCAACCCAAACCAGCCCCAGACACCTACCTGGCAGCCCTGGCCACCCTAGGGGTCACCGCAAACGAAGCCCTGGCCTTCGAAGACTCGCCCCACGGCGTCAGCGCAGCGAAAGCCGCCGGAATCACCACCATCGCAGTGCCGAATCCCATCACCGCGACTCTGGACTTCGCCAAGGCAGACCTCGTCCTGCCGTCTTTCACCACGACCTCGCTCAGCGCGTTGCTGCGCCAGTTCAGTTAATCCAGGTCCAGTTCGGCGAACCGGTCCAGGAACGCGCGCTGGCCTTTGACCAGCTTCTCGCGCGCGGTGTCCAGGTCGAACCATTCGACGCGGTCCACTTCCGGGAACTGCTGCGTCCGCCCGGACCGCGGCGGCCACTCGAGGTCGAAGGTGCCCGGCACGACCGCCGCCGGATCGAGGTCCCCCTCCACGGCCCACGCGGTCACGACCTTGCCGGACTGGCGCACGTCGCCCAGCGGCCGGAGCGCACCGTCCGGCGCGGGAAGCCCCAGTTCCTCCGCGAACTCGCGCCGGGCCGCGGTCTCGGGGTCCTCGCCGTCTTCGAGTTCGCCCTTCGGCAGCGACCACGCGGCCTCGTCCTTCTTCGCCCAGAACGGCCCGCCCATGTGCGCGAGCAGCACCTCGGGCCGGTCGGCGGACCGGCGGAAGAGCAGCAGACCCGCGCTGCGCCTGACAACCATCCGCCCAGTCTGCCCGGTACCGCTGACCAGGCTGGAAGCGGGCGCGAAAAAAGTTTCCGGGCACGTGTCGATCCGCGAGGGCGGCGTTCGACGCGTCGGTGAAGGCACCCAGCAGCCAACCCGGAGGGACCACCGAGATGACCACCACGACCACCCCCAAGACCGCCCCGACCGCCGCGCAGACGACCGCCAAGAAGTCCCTGGCAGACCAAGCCCGCCCCACCGTCCTGGCCCTCTTCCGAGCCGTGGTGTCGTTCCTCTTCCTCTGCCACGGCCTGATGGGCTTCGGCCTCTTCGGCGGCATCGACAACGCGGGCGGCGCACTCCCGCTGGGCCAGTGGCCGGGCTGGTGGGCCAGCGTGATCGAGGTGGTCGGCGCGGTCCTGGTCTTCGCCGGGCTCTTCACCCGGATCTCCGCGACGGTGCTCTCCGGCGTGATGGCCTACGCCTACTTCACCGTGCACGCCCCGGAAGGCCTGCTTCCCTTGCACAACATGGGCGAACCCGCCGCCCTGTTCGCCTGGATCTTCCTCGTCATCGCCGTGGTGGGGCCGGGGACGGCCGCACTGGACAACCTGCGCCGTCGCTGAAACCCGCGACAGAGCGGCAATCCCGGGAAACCTAACCGGGGTTGCCGCTCATCAGCATCGCCCGCCCCAGCGCGTGCTCCATCAACACCGTCAGCACCTGCTTGGTCGAGTCCCGCTCGCGCGCGTCGCAGAGCAGCAACGGCACCTGAGGATCGAGATCCAGCGCCCCGCGCACTTCCTCGGTCCCATACCGGTAGGCGTCGTCAAAACAGTTCACGCCCACCACGAACGGCAACCCGCGCTGCTCGAAGAAATCCACCGCGGGGAAACAAGATTCGAGCCGCCGCGTGTCCGCGAGCACCACCGCGCCGAGCGCGCCCTCGGCCAGTTCGTCCCACATGAACCAGAACCGGTCCTGTCCCGGAGTGCCGAACAGGTACAGGATCAGCTCGGGGTTGATGGTGATCCTGCCGAAGTCGAGCGCGACCGTCGTGGTGGTTTTGCCCTCGACGCCGGACAGGTCGTCCACGCCCTCGGACGCGGCGGTGATCACCTCTTCGGTGCGCAGCGGCGGCACCTCGCTGACCGAGCCGACCAGGGTCGTCTTGCCGACGCCGAAGCCGCCCGCGACGAGCACCTTCACCGCCTGCGCGGTGAGCGACCGGCGGGGCTCAGAGTTTCCGGATGCCATCGAGAACCGCCTGGAGTACGTGGGGGCTGGGGGCGTCGGTCACCGGCGTCGCGGTGCGGAACAGCACGAGATTGCGTTCTATCAAATCGCTCAGCAGCACCTTGACCACCGGCAGCGGCAGATCGACCCGCGCGGCCACCTCGGCCACCGAAACCGGGCGCTGGCACAGGGAAAGAATGCGCGAGTACTCCGGTTCGAGGCCGGGCGTCTCGCTCGCGGCGCGCAGCGCGACGACGAGCGTGATGAGGTCGAGCCCTCGGGTGTCGGACCGGGTCCGCCCGCCGGTGACGGCATACGACCGCACCAGCGGACCGGCCTCGTCCTCGTACCAGGACTCGCGGCCCTTCGCGGTCATGGCGAGGTCCGCTGGACCGCTCCGGCCCGCGGCGCCGCGGTGAGCACCGCACCGACCCGCTTGACCATCAGGTTCATCTCGTAGGCGACGAGCCCCATGTCCGCGTCGACCCCGGCCAGCAGCGCGAGGCAGGCGCCCCGCCCGGCCGCGGTGACGAACAGGAACGCGTGGTCCATCTCGACCATCGTCTGCCGTACGTTGCCGCCGCCGAAATGCCGTCCGGTGCCGCGGGCGAGGCTCTGGAACGCCGACGCGACCGCGGACAGGTGCTCCGCGTCCGCCTCGGACAGATTGCCCGACCGGCCGATCAGCAACCCGTCCGCGGACAGCACCACCGCGCGGTCCGCTCCGGCGACCCGCTGCACGAGGTCGTCGAGCAGCCAGTCGAGCTCGTTGACGCCGTTGTTCGCCATCAGTCGCGATCTCCGTACCTGTTGTCGTTCCCGGGATCGGCCTCGCGGGCCCGCCGGGTGCCCTGCTGGAACGCGCTGAGCCGGGAGCGGGCCTGCTCCGGCGAATCCTCGCGGACCTCGTCGGTTTCCGGTCCCGGCCGGTCGCCGCGCAACTGCGGAACCAGGTTCTGCTGCCGGCGCCGCTGCGGCAGCGGCGGACGCCCGGGCGGACGCGGCGGCGCGGCCCGGCCGTTCTCCACCGCCGGACGCGGCGCGCGGCCGCTGTCCGCGGGCGGGCGCTGCTCGCGGTTCTGCGGCGGGCGGACCGGCTGCGCTTCGGCGGCCGGACGCATGGCCCGGCGGGTCGGCGGCTCCGGCCGCTGCTGCTCCGGCGCGATGCGAGGTTCAGGCGCGACGCGGGGTTCCGGCGCCGCCTGAGGTTCCGGGGCCATCCGGGACGGCTGCGGCAATTCCGCCTGCTGCGGTTCCGGACGCTTCCGCCGCGGCAGTTCCGGCCGAGCCGGCTCAGCCCGCTGCGGTTCCGGCGCGGGACGCGACGGCTCCACCGCGAGCCGGGAAAGCTCCGGCATCCCGTCCGGTTCCGCGGCGGAAGCCGCGCCCTCGTCCGAAGTCTCGCTGATCGGCGCGAGCAAATCCTTGCGCACCAACACGATCGCCCGGGTCCCGCCGTACGCGGAATCGCGCAGGTGCACCGAGATCCCGTGCCGCGACGCCAGCCGCGCGACCACGAACAGGCCCAGCCGCGGTTCGTCGGACAGCGCCATGATGCCGAAGTCCGGCGGGTCGGCGAGCATCGCGTTGAATTCGTCGGCTTGCTCCGGCTCGATGCCCAGCCCCTGGTCCTCGACCTCGATCACGACGCCCTTGCCGACCACGTTGCCGCGCAGTTCGACGCGCGATTCCGGCGGCGAGAACGACGTCGCGTTGTCGATCAGCTCGGCGAGCAGGTGCACGAGGTCGCCGACGACCGGCCCGCGCACGGCGACGTCCGGCAGCTTCGCCGTCTTCACCCGCGCGAAGTGCTCGGTTTCGGCCGCCGCGCCGCGGACGAGGTCCACCAGCGACACCGGATTGCGCCACTGCCGTCCTGGCTGGCCGCCGCCGAGGATGATCAGGTTCTCCGCGTTGCGGCGCGCGCGGGTGGAGAGGTGGTCGAGCCGGAAGAGCGTGTCGAGCTGATCCGGGTCCTCTTGCTTGCGCTCGGCGGCGTCGAGCACCTTCAGCTGCCGGTGCACGATCACCTGGCTGCGGTGCGCGATGTTGAGGAACACCGCCTTCGTGCCCTGCCGGGTCTTCGCCTCTTCGACCGCGGCGGCGATCGCGGACTGCTGGGCGAGGTTGAACGCCTCGGCCACCTCGCCGATCTCGTCGGTGCCGTGGTCGAGCAGGTGCCCGCCCGCGTCGAGGTCGACCGGTTCGCCTTCCCGCAGGCGGCCCATGAGCTCCGGCAGCCGCACCTCGGCCGCGTCGAGGGTGTCCTCGCGCAGCCGGGCGAGCCGGGCGATGAAGCGGTTCGACAGCCGCAGCGCGACCAGCACCACGGCGAGCGCGAAGAGCACCGCCGCCGCGCCCGCGATGATCGAGTTCCGCAGGGTGTCGTCCGCGTCGGTGATCGCCGCGTTGGTCGCGTGCGCGCTCTGCGCGGCGAACATCGTCATCAGCGTGGTGGCGACCTGTTTGGCGTCGCCCCGCCATTGCTCCAGCGGCACCGGAAGCTGTTTCGCGCCGGACAGCAGGGCGTTCTCGACCTGCGTCACGGTCGTCCACGCGGGACTCGAGACGAGCTTGTCGTAGTTCGCCCGCACCTCGGGCACCATCTGCGGCACCGACTGTTCGAGCTGGGCGTGGTACGCGCCGATCTGGCCGAGGTACGCGCGCTGCTCGTCGCCGGACAGCCCGCCCGAGGCGAGCCCGGCCGACGCCAGCGCGTCGCTGCGCTGCATTTCCTCGGCGGCGTTGAAAATCGGGATCGCGGACAGCCGGGCGTAGGCGTTGTCCGCGCCGCGAGCGGCCTGTGCGAGACCGGCGACGCCCTGGGTGAACTGGTCGATGATCTGGTTGTAGAAGGAAAACACCTCGAGCCGCGGCACCTGCCCGGCGTCGACCTGCTGACGCAGCTGCGGCAGTTTCGCTTCCAGCGCGGCGAACGTGGCGATGTTCTGCTTGACGCTCGCGGGCACGTTCGAGTCGCTCGCGAAGTTGTCCTGCAGCACCGAGGTGATCTGCGCGGCGGACGCGTCCGTCTTCGGCCGGGTGGCCAGCAGCGCGGCGCGCGCGGCGTCCTGCCCGGCGAGCACGCTCATCGACAGCTGCCGCTCCTGTTCGGCGGCGAGCAGGAACGGAATGCCGGGGCCTTCCGAACCGCGAATCTTCTGCGCGTAACTACGCGCCTGCGAAGCGTCGAAAATCAGGTATCCGGCGAGCGCGATACCGACCACGAGCAGCGCCACACTCGGAATCAACGCGATCGCGAGCACACGAGAGCGAATGGACGACCCGCGGCCGTTTCGCCCGGAATTCTGCTTCACCGTGATCCCTTTTTCTTTCCGGCGCTGCCATGGTATTCGGGTCCGCGGTGTTTCCCTCGCACCGGTCCGACCAGCCGGATCACAGTTCACCGTGGTCTGCGTTGCCCGCGACGACGGTAAGCAACCTTCACGGGCGAGTCAAGTCCGGACCCGCGTGGCCGTCATCCTCTTGTTACCTGCTAGTAACCCGCTGTGGTGCTTGGAAAACTGATCACCGCCGGACGTGACGTTGGTCGCATCGGCCGCGCCGCCGCGACCCGCGGGCCCGCACGTGAGGCCGGTCACGACCGCGCGCGAAAAACCTCACCGGAAACTTATGCGCATTTCCGCGTCCCCGGCGAAATCAACCGGAAAACCGAGATCGATTTCCGGAATTCAGCGCCGCACGCCATTCGGCGGCCGATGCGCGGAAAGCCGCGGCCCGGGGACGGGCCCGGTTTCCTCCGGACCGGCCGGGCGGTCGCGGCGGAGCAGGTCGTGCAGCATCTCCCGGCACGCCCACGCCAGCACCGCCACGGACGCGATCAGCACCGCGACCAGCGCCGATTCGACCGGATAGCGGGCGACGAACCCGCCGAACCGCGCGAGCACGAAGCCGATCGCCACGCCGACGAGCAGGGTCACGACATACGAGAGCGGCACTTCCCGGCCGCGGGTGTCGATCATTTCCGCCCCTTCCGCCCGGATTCGCCCGGCGGCACCGCTCCCCGATCAGCTTCCGCCCGCGAAAAAAACAGGCATCGAGCATACCCGCCGGGCAGCACGAGGCGCCCCCGTCGATCACCCGAAGGGGCGAGCCGGACACCGATTGTTCACCCACCACCCACGATTCCGCGCGGATATCATGCGAATTCTTTTCAGGGAGCCTGGCGCACCTCGCGCAGCACGGTCACCGCCCGCAGCACCTCGGCGTAAGTCGTGTACAGCGGGGCCAGCCCGAAGCGCAGCACGTCCGGCGGCCGGAAATCGCCGAGCACCCCGCGTTCGTGCAGCGCGTTCATCGTCTGCTGCCCACCCGCGTCGCGCACCGAAACCTGGTGTCCGCGCGTGTGCTCGCGCGGCGTCGGAATGTCGGCTCCCGGCAGCAGTTCGTCCGCACACCGGAAAAAGAAATCGCCCAGCGCCAATCCTTTCGCGCGCAGCACGGAAAGGTCCACGCCGTCCCACACATCCAGCGCGGCGTCGAGCGCCAGCATCGACAGGATGTCCGGCGTGCCCGCGCGGGCGCGCGCGATCCCCGCGCTGCCGCGGTATCCCGGCTCCATTCCGAACGGATCCGCGTGCCCGGCCCATCCGGCGAGCGGCTGATCGAAGTCAGCCTGATGCCGCTGTGCCACATAGATGAACGCGGGCGAACCCGGTCCGCCGTTGAGGAATTTGTATGTACAGCCCACCGCGAAGTCGACGTCGCACGCGTCCAGCTGAACCGGAATCGCGCCGACGCTGTGGCAGAGATCCCACACCGCGAGCGCGCCGGCCGCGTGGACGGCCTCGGTGACCGACGGCATGTCGTGCAGCCGCCCGCTGACGTAATCGACGTGGTTCACCAGCACCGCCGCGGTCCGCTCGCTCACCGCGCCGGGCAGCTCCGCCACCGGGACGCGCCGCACGGTGTGCCCGGTGAGCCGGGCCGCCTGGTCGGCCACGTAGCCGTCGGTCGGGAAAGTCGCCGCGTCGACCAGCACCTCGTCGCGGCCGGGGTTCGCCCGCACCGCCGCGACGAGCGTCTTGAAGAGGTCCACGCTCGTCGAGTCCGCGACCACGACCTGTCCCGGCGCGGCCCCGACCAGCGGCGCGATCCGGTCCCCGACCCGTCGCGGGGCCTCCCACCAGCCCTCGGTCCACGACCGGATCAGCCGCCGCCCCCACTGCTGCCGGATCACCTGGCTCACCCGCTCCGCGACGTGTTTCGGCGGTGCGCCAAGGGAATTCCCGTCGAAGTAGGCGACTTCCGGGTCAAGGTCGAACTCCGCGCGTTTCGCGGCGAGCGGGTCGGCGGCATCGAGCGCGGCCGCCTCATCGGCAAGGCTCTTGCCGCGCACGGCGGATTCGGTCATCGGCGCTCCTCGGGTCCTGGTTCGCCCATTCATAACAGGACCGGGGCCGTCTTATCGAGCACAAAGGCTGGCCGGGATTCTCTATCGGCCGCCGCGCCGACGACTTACAGTGACCTGACCAGGCACCACCGGAGGAGGTCAGTGTTGACCCAGTCGATCGCCGAACTAGCCGAGGGCCACACCATCCCGCTGCTGCTGCGGCGCAACGCCGTCGAATACGGCGACCGGCCCGCGCTCACCTCGCTCGATCTCGAGGGCCGTCCGACGCTCACCTGGAGCGAGTTCCGGACCGCGGTCGCCGAAGTGTCGCGGGGGCTCGCCGGGCTCGGCCTCGCCGCGGGCGACCGGATGCTGATCATGGCCCCGAGTTCGCCGGACCACCTGGTCGCAGACCTCGCCGCGGTGCACCTGGCAGCCATCCCGTGCACGGCGTACGCGACGCTCAGCCCGGAACAGATCCGCTACGTCGCCCGGCACAGCGCCGCGCCGGTCGTCGTCCTCGCCGGCGCCGACGAGCTGTCCCGCTGGCTGCCGGTGCTCGACGACCTGCCCGCGCTGCGCCGCGTGGTGGTCCTCGACGAATCCGCGATCCCGGACGGCGACGACCGGTTCGTCGCCTACTCCGCGGTGCGCGAAGCGGGCCGCGCCGCGCTCGCCGCCGATCCCGAGGCGTTCGACCAGGCCTGGCAGGCGATCCGTCCGGACGACCCGCTCGCGATGATCTACACCTCCGGCACCACTGGCGACCCCAAGGGCGTCGTGCTGTCGCATCGCAACGCGATCCACGAGGGCTTCGCCGTGCACACGCTGCACAAGGCCCCGATGCACCCCACGAACATCGCGTACCTGCCGCTGGCGCACATCGCCGAACGCGAGCTGTCGATCTACCTGCCGATCGTCGCCGCGGGCCACGTGCACACCGTCGGCGATCCGTCCGGCGTGGTCGCGGCGCTCGGCCAGGTGCACCCGCAGAGCTTCTTCGGCGTGCCGCGGGTGTGGGAAAAGATGGTGGCCGGTCTCAAGAACATGCTCGCCGGTGTGCCCGAAGACCGGCGAGAGGCGCTCATCTCGGCCAACGAACTCCTGCAAGAGGGCTACAAACTCCGCAGCGCGGGCGAGGAGGTGCCGCCGGATCTCGCCGAGCGCATCGCGAAGACCGACGAGACCGTGCTCGCCCCGGTGCGCGGGCTGCTCGGGCTCGACCAGCTGCACGTCGCGTCCAGCGGCGCGGCCGCGTTGCCGGTGGAGGTGCTGTACTTCCTCGCCGGGCTGGGCGTCGAGATCCGCGAGGTCTGGGGCCTGTCGGAGACCACCGGCGCGGCGACCTCGAACAGCGCCGAGGCGTTCCGCGCGGGCACCGTCGGCCGTCCGATCGACGGGGTCGAGGTGAAAGTCGGCGAGGACGGCGAACTGCTCGTCCGCGGCCCGATCGTGTTCCTCGGCTACCTGCAGCCGGACGGCTCGATCGAACCGGCCACCGACGCCGACGGCTGGTTCGCCACCGGCGACATCGGCACGATCGACGACGACGGATACGTCACGATCACCGACCGCAAGAAGGAACTGATCATCACCTCGAGCGGCAAGAACATCGCGCCGACCCGGATCGAGGGCTTGCTGAAGGAGCATCCGCTGATCGGCCAGGCGGTCGCGATCGGCGACGCGCGGCCGTACGTGACCGCGCTGATCGTGCTCGACGACGAGATCGCGCCCGGCTGGGCGGCGGCGAACGGCGTCGAGGCGGCCGGGATCGACGCGCTCGCCGCGCACGAGGCGGTCCAAGCCGAGATCGCCCGGGCCGTCGAAGCGGCCAACAGCAGGCTCGCGCGGGCCGAGCAGATCAAGAAGTACCGCGTGATCACGACCGCCTGGACGCCCGAGACCGGCGAGCTGACCCCGACGCTCAAGCTCAAGCGCCGGGTGATCAACGACCGCTACGGCCCCGACATCGCCGCGCTTTACTCCGCGTAAATGTCGTGAGTGGCGTTACCGGTTCTCACCGGCAGCGCCGCTCACGAGGCCTGCCGGGACCACTTGCGCAGCCGAGGCGGCACGCGCTTCTCCAGTCCGTAGTTCTCCAGGTGGGCGGAGAACACCTCGTCGAACGCCTGCTGCACGGTCTCGGTGTCCCAGTCCGGGCGCTCCAGGATCGGCTGTTTCAAATACGGCTGCCCCATGATGTGCAGCTGCGGGCCGTTGCACCGGATCATCTGCCCGGTGATGCCGTGCGACCCCTCGCCGAGCAGGAACAGCACGAGCGGCGCGATCTTCGCCGGAGTGCGCTCCGGCGGGCAGGCCCGCAGCGCGCGCTCGGATTTCCAGACCATCCGGGTGTGGGCCACCGGGCACACGGCGTTCACCCGGATCCCGGAGTCTTCGAGGTCGAGCGCCCACGAATAGGTCAGCGACGCGACCGCGCCCTTGCTCGCCGAGTAGACACCGAGCTTGCGCTGCCCGAGCGAGGCTCCGGAAGAGATGTTCACGATCGACCCGCCGCCGCCCGCGCCGACCATCGCCCGGATCGCGGCCAGCCCGGTGTACATCACGCCGAGCACGTTCACCTCGACCAGCTGACGGGCCTGCTCCGCGTCGTCTTCCCAGGGCAGCGCCTCGTAGTTGAGCCCCGCGTTGTTGACCAGGCCGTCGATCCGGCCGAACTCGGCGACGCACTGGTCGACGATCGCCTGCGCCTGCGCCGGATCGGCCACGCTGTGCCCGTTCGCCACCGCGCGCCCGCCGTGGCCGCGGATCGTCTCCGCGGTGCGCTCGGCCAGCTCGGCGTCCACGTCGTTGACCACCACGGCCCCGCCCGCACGCGCGACGTGCACGGCGAACGCCTCCCCGAGTCCGCGCCCGGCCCCGGTCACGACCACGGCCTTGTCCTGCAACAGTCTGTCCACGCTCACTCCCCGCTGGTGCGCCCGGCGTGAGGACTGACGCTCCGCCGGGTCTCTCCCAGTGTTGGACCGTTCGGCGCAGTCGCACCGGTCGATGGCGACGAACGGTGCTCGCGCTGCGCCGAACGAGGAAAGCTGATCAGTGGCACGGGTACCCCGCGGCAGGTCAGTCCGAACGGCTCCACGTTCCGGCCACCGGATTCTTCCCGACTGTTCACCCTGGTGTGATCGGCGGCATACTGAGGGTGCACGCCCTGGCCGGAGCAGCGAGACTCCTGGCCAGGAGCGTTGTCGGCGAAGGCAGAATGCGGACTACTGGCATTCACTCGATCGGGGAGGGGCAGTGGTCATCTCGTGACGACCGAAGCGACCTCTCGGCTTACGGCGCCGCTGCGGAATGTCGAATACCGCGTCCTCTGGGCGGCGGAGGCCATCTCGAGCGCGGGCGACCAGCTGGCGAAGGTGGCGTTGTCCATCCTCGTCTACCACCGCACCGGTTCCGCGCTCTGGGCCGCGGTCGTGTACGCGCTGACCTTCCTGCCCGCGCTCGCCGGCGGGCTCGGGCTGTCCTTCCTCGCCGACCGCTACCCGCGCCGGGCCGTGCTGAGCGTGGCCGCCGCGGCGCAGGCGGTGCTGGTCGGGCTGATGAGCCTGCCCGGGATGCCGCTGCTCGTGCTGTGCTTGCTTCTCGTCGCGGTGCAATTGGCCGCGTCGCCCGCGAACGCGGCGCAGAACGCGATCACCCGCGAAGTGTTCACCGACGACCATCTGTATTTGCGGAGCCAGGATCTGCGCGGGATCACCACCAACACGGTGCAGCTGCTCGGCTTGGCCGGCGGCGGCGTGCTGGTGACGGCCGTGGGCACGTCGTGGGCGCTGGCGATCGACGCGGTGAGCTTCGCGGTGGCCTCGGTGATCGTGCGGGTGTGGGTGCGCGACCGGCCCGCCGCCGGGGGCGAGCACAGCACCTGGTTCTCCGCGACGCGCTGGGTGTTCGGTCAGCGCAAACTGCGCGTGCTGATCGCGTTGTCGTGGCTCGTGGGGCTGGCCGTGGTGCCCGAAGGACTGGCCGCGCCGCTGGCCCAGCAGCTGAACGCGCCGTCCGCGGCGGTCGGCTGGCTGCTCGCCGCCGATCCGCTCGGCTTCGTCGCCGGGGCCTATCTGCTGTCGAGGTTCGCGTCCGCCGAGGTCCGGCAGCGCCTGCTCGGAGTGCTCGCGATCACGGCGCTGGCCTTGCTCGCGCTCTTCTGGCTGCAGCCGAATCTGGTGGTCGCGCTGGTGCTGCTCGCGCTCGCCGGTGCGATGGGCGCCTACATCATCACCGTGACCGCGACGTTCTCCACCTGGGTGCCGAATGAACTGCGCGGCGGCGCCGGCGGGCTGTACCGCACCGGGCTGCGCGTGGCGCAGGGCATCGGGGTGGCTCTCGGCGGGGTGGTCGCGCAGGCGACCGGATCCGCGGTCACCGCCATCGCGCTGGCCGGGCTGGCCGGCGTGGCTCTGGCGATCCCCACCGCGTTCTCGTGGACCCGGGTGCGGCACGCGGTCGCGGCCGGGGCCTGAATCGTGGGTTGCCGAATGCTACTGAGGCCGGGGTCGAGGCACCGGCCGATTGAGTCCGGATACGCCGGACGGGATGTCGTTTCACGCTTCACGGTCACGCACGGGACACACCTCCGTTCGCATTGTCACGAATCCGCGGTGGATTGGTCACGGAACTCACGCTTCACGGTCACGCACAGCTGCTCACCTCCGCTCGCCGACAATTCATCGGAAAATGACAAAGGCGATTCACGCTTCGCGGTCACGCATGGGAAAACACCTCACTCGGGGGGACGGCGGGGACGCTCCTCCGCAATTTACTTCATGGACGCAGCAGTTGTCGCGGATGGCGTCTCCGGGTTCGGAGACTACGGCCGAATACAGCGTTCGGAGTCGGTGAGTGAGATGATACCGGCAACTGATAACGGCGCAGAACCGGGAACCGTCCGGGAACCGCATCCGACACCGGAGGAGGCACGGCCCGATGCCCGGAACCGAACCGGCGCGCGGTGAAAACCGCGGCCCCGGGGAGGAACCGCCCGCCGCGACGGGCTTCGGGGGACGGCTGCGCGCGCTGATCGCCGCGAACCCCGTTTCCTCGTGGGATCTCTGGACGAAACCGCGGCGGATGGTGGCGTTCCTGCTCGCCTGGGACGCGATCGCGGTGGCGCTGCTGACCTTCGGCGTCATCGCGTCGCCGAACCCGGATCTCGTGGACTGGGGCCGATTCGCGATCCTCGCCGGCTGCGCGACGGTGCACATCCAGCTCACCCGGAGGCAGGAGGAACGGCGGCGCAACCGCGTCACCGCCGTCCACATCGACCTGACCGGCATCTGGGTGTTCCCGGCCGCGCTGCTGCTGCCGATCCCGCTGACGCTGCTGCTGATCGCGCTCCTGCGCGTCCAGCGGTGGTTCAACTCCCGTCGACCGCCGCACAAGTTCGTGTTCACTTCGTTCACGCATGCGGTGTCGGCACTGCTGGCGCACTACCTTTACCAGACTTTCGCGTCCGCCGAACTGGCCCGGCTCTCGCCCGCGAACTCGTTGCAGGTCTTCGGGATCCTGATGCTCGTCGGCTTCAGCTACGCGGCGCTGCAGGCGATCGTGATCGGCGGATTGCTCGCCCTCGGCGGCACGTCCGCGCCCACGCTGCGCAACGTCTTGGGCACCAAGGACGACAACCTGCTGGAGCTGTCGACGATCAGTCTCGGCACCATCGCGACGATCCTGCTCCTGAACATCCCGCCGGCGATCGTGATCCTCGTGCTCATCACGGTGCTGGGCAACCGGCTGGCGGAAATCAACCAACTGCAGTCCGAAGCGCGCACCGATCCGAAAACCGGGATCTTCAACGTGCGCGGGTGGTCGGAGTCCGCGGAACGCGCGCTGGCGCGTGCCGCGCGCGGCGGGGAAACCCTGGCACTGCTGATGATCGACCTCGATCACTTCAAATGGATCAACGACACCTACGGCCACCCGGCGGGCGACGACGTACTCCGCACCGTGGCGCAAACCCTCGACGAGATAACGCGCCCGAAGGACATCATCGGCCGCTTCGGCGGCGAGGAGTTCCTGATCCTGCTCCCCGACGCGGACAGCACGGCGGCGAAGGTGACCGCGGAACGCATCCGTACCGCAATCGCCGATCAGCGCATCGTGACGACCGACAAACGCGGCGGTTCCGCATTGATCACCGGCCGCACCGGATCGATCGGCGTCGCATTGCTCGGGGTGAACGGAACGACACTGGAACAGTTGCTGCAAGCCGCTGACGCGGCCGTCTACACCGCGAAGGAAGGCGGCCGGAACCAGGTGCGGTTCTCGGACGCGAATCCGTCGCCGGAGTGATCCACAATTCCGATCATCGGCACGGTTTCGCGATTAATCGCGAAACCGATTCAGAAACCGTGCGCGACGGGTGGCGCCCCGTTCCGCTCCGGGATTGAGCCGCCGGGTTAATTGTCGGCAGGGACGCTAACCGCCCCGGCCGGTTTTCGGAGCGGATCGGAACCGGCCGGATCGCCGGACCCGGATGGCGGAAGGGCGGGAAATCCGCGCGGCTGGTCCGGATTCGACCGCATCGCCGCCCCGCCGGACTCAACCGCACCACAAGACCCAACCGCGGCGCGCCCAGTTCGCCGCACCGCCCGCTCCGACCCGACCGCCACACCACCAAACCCCGCCCGCCACGCCCGACCGCGGAACCTGACTCGACCGCGGCACGCCCGGTTCACCGCACCACCGAACTCCGCCTGTCGCGCCCCTCGCCCTCTGCTCCGAAGGCAGGACCGCAGCACCTCCAGCCCTGGCTGCGGCACCGTCCAAACCGGACCACCCTTCCGAGCCGCACCGGCCGCACTCCGCTGCCTCCACGCCCGCACTGCCTCCCTTCCCCGGCCGCAACCGCCGCGGCTGGGGTTCTCTCAGTCGCCGGTGCGGTCCGCACCCCGGCCACGACCGCCGAGAAACCCCCACACGGCATCCCGCACCCGCCCCGGGGGTTCCCCCCACCCGGGTGAGGGGGACAGCCGCCTCCCGGATCGCGCGCCGGGCTGGCACCCTGGTGCGCATGCCAGCCACCGACGACCGTGCCCCGGCCGCCGTTCGTGTTCGCCGACCCTGGTCGACGTCCGGGTGGCTGCTGCTCGTCCTGCTCGTGGTGTTCGGGTTCGGCCTGATCGCCTCCCGCCCCGCTTCCCCGCCCGACCAGGGACCGCCGACCGGCGGGGTGCTCGCGGCGCAGAACGCGGTCGACGCGCTCGCCCATCCCAGCGGGGAAGCCACCGCGCTGGCACTGCTGCCCAAGGACTTCACCGCGGTCACCGGCGTGAAGCCCGGCGCGCTGCCCGCCCGCGACGGCACCGTCCGCGCGGCGCACCTCGACGGCGGCTGCTCGGCCCCGTGGGGCGACGACAACACGAAATGGGACTTCTCCGTCCCGTGCAAGGCGCACGACCTCGGCTACGACCTGCTCCGCTACGCCAACGACAAGGGCCACCCGCTGGCCCAGTCCGCCCGGGCGGCGCTCGACGACCGGCTCGAGCAGGACATGCATCGCACCTGCGAGCTGAACCCGATGGACTCCGAGCGCACCTGCCAGCTGGTCGCGTCGGTGTTCACCGGCGGGCTGGTGGTCAACTCGTGGCATCAGCGCTGGGGCCCGCCGGTCGGCGACCCGATCGGCCCGATGGTCGCCGGCGTGCTGGTGATCGGCTGCCTGCTCGTGATGCGCCTGCGCGGCTGGCACACCGCCCGCCGCACGACCCCGCGTCCGCGCCTGCCGCGCGGCGTCCCCCGGCCGCGGGCGGTGCTCGGCGTCGCCGGGGCGGTGGCGCTGATGGTCGGCGAATCGGCGACCGCGCTGGCCGATTGGGCGGACGCGCCGGAAGCGAGCTGGTGGCCGCTGACCTGGCTCGCGCAGCTCACCCCGTTGCTCTTCTTCGCGGGCGGGCTCGCCAACGCGGCGGGCTGGCGCGCCGAACGCGACCGCGGCTACCGACATTACCTCGCCGAACGGTCCAGCCCGCTGCTGCGCCCGGCGTTGATCTTCGCCGTGGTCGCCCTGATCGTGCCGCTGGCGCTGGAGCTGCTCGGCATCCCGGCTGGGACCAACGCCACCGTCATGCGGATCGCACTGCACCCGCTGTGGCTGCTGGGCGTCTACCTGCTGACTGTCGTCGGCGCACCGCTGCTGCTCGCGCTCTACCGCCGTACGCGGTTGTGGTCGGTCGCAGCGCTGACTGCCATCGTCGTAGCGGGAGAACTCGCCGCGAGCTGGACTGACGTGGCCTGGCCGCGCTACGCCGCCACGCTCGCCCTCGCGCTCCTCGCGCAACAGGTGGCGTTCGCGTACGCGGATGGCGTCCGGCTACGCCGCCCCGCGCTCGCTGTCGCTGCCGTAAGCGGTGTCGCGGCTCTCGCGGTCGCGGTGTTCGCCTTCGACGCTTCGCCGGTACTGCTCGGCAACCCGGGCGCGCCCGCCGCGTTGTCGGCGAGGCCGTGGACCGTGCTGCTGCTGGGCATATCGCAACTCGGCGTCGTCGGGCTCTTCGCGGCACCACTGCGCCGCTGGGCCGCGCGCGACCGCGTCACCCGTACTGCCGCGCTCATACTGCGCGCGCCGATGAGCCTGTACCTGGCGTTCCTCGCCGCGATGCTGCTGCTCGTCGCTGTGGTCTACCTGCCCGGGCCGATCGCGGACGGCCTGACCTGGCTGCTGCGGCCGCGCATGCTCGCCGCGGTGGCGCTGCTGCTCGTGCCCGCGGCGCTGGTCTTCTGGTGGTTCGAGCGACACCCCGGCAAGCTCAGCGCCGAGGCCCCGCTCCCGCCGCGTCCGCGCACGCCGACCGGCCGCCGTTCGGTGCTGCTCGCTCGCGCGGCCGCCACCCTGGGCATCGGCTACGCGACGCTTGGCGTGTTCGGCCTCGCGCTGGCCCGGTTCGGCGCCGAGGCCGCGGACGCCGACGTGCTCGGCTTGCGGCTGGATCCCGTCCAGAGCCTCGTCCATCTGCTGCTCGGCGTCCTGCTGCTGCACGCGGTCCGCACCGGCGCGGCGGCGACCTCGGCCGCGACGTGGCTCGCCGCCGCGCTGACCTGCGTGCCTTCCCTCGTGGCCGCCGCGGGCGGCGAAACGCACGGTTCGGCGATCGTCGTCCTGCACCTAGTCACCGCGATATTCGCCCTGGTCGGAGCGGGTTCCTGCCTGGTCCCGGCGCGGCGGACGGCTCCGGCGGCGCCCTGACCCGCGACACGCCTACCGCCGACCGGGCGAAAATGCTTCGGATAACGGACCATGGGTGGTGCACACCACACCGCCTGGGGGAGGTGCGAATCCGTCGCAACCCCCGCCCGGCACCATGCGTCTCCAGAAGCGGACGACCAGAACTGACGAGAAGGAGCCGGCCCCGTGGACTACCCGCCTCGGAACGGGCAAGGCGATCGCCGCCCTGCCCGCTCGTGGCAGGACCAGCCCGGCCGGGGACCGGCGCGGCGGCCCGGGCCACCGCCCCGCTCGCGACGCGAACCGCGGGCGTCGGGTCCGCCTCGTCGTCCCGGACCGCCCCCGCACCGTCCGTACCAGCGCTCCCGCCGCGGCGGGCTGCGCGGCGCGAAAATCGCTCTCGCGGTGGTGTCGCTGCTGGTCATGGGGCTCACCGGGTACGCGTGGGCGTCGCTGCAGGGGCTGGTCAACGGGCTGAACTACTCCGACGTGATCGGCGACGGCGGAGGCGGCGACAAACCGGCCGACGGCGCCCGCGACATCCTCCTGGTCGGCCTCGACAGCCGCACCGACATGCAGGGCAACCCGCTGTCGCCGGACCTGCTCGCCCAGCTGCGCGCGGGCGAATCCGACGGCGAGCTGAACACCGACACGCTGATCCTGGTGCACATCCCGAACGACGGCAGCAAGGCCGTCGCGATGTCGCTGCCGCGCGACTCCTACGTGAACATCCCCGGCTACGGCAAGCACAAGATCAACTCCGCGTACGCGCGAGCGATGCTGCAGGCGCGCAAGGACCTGCAGGCCCAGGGCGTCACCGATCCGAAGGAAATCGACGTCAAGGCCAACCAGGCCGGGGCGAAGCTGCTGATCGCGACCATCCAGGACCTGACCGGGTCCACGATCGACAACTACGCGGCGATCAACCTGCTCGGCTTCAGCGACATCACGAAGGCCATCGGCGGCGTGGACGTCTGCCTGAAGGACAACGTCGACGACGAGTACTCCGGCGCGAACTTCACCAAGGGCCAGCACACTATTTCCGGGGTCGAGGCGCTGGAGTTCGTCCGGCAGCGGCACGGCCTGCCGCGCGGCGACCTCGACCGGGTGGTGCGCCAGCAGGTGTTCATGGCGGGCATGGCGCGCAAGGTGCTGTCGGCGGGAACGCTGACCGACCCGTCCAAGCTCAACGCGCTGGTCGACGCGATCAAGAAGTCCGTGGTGCTGAACCAGAACTGGGACATCTTCAACTTCGCCCAGCAGATGAAGGGCCTCACCGGCGGGCAGCTGGAGTTCCGCACAATCCCGGTCGACAACGTCGAGTACCGCACGCCGAGCGACGGTGTCGCGGTGAAGGTGGACCCGGCGAAGGTACAGGCGTTCGTGAAGGGCCTCACCGGTCCGCAGGACGGGGCCGACGGTGCTCCGGCGCAACAACAGCAGAAGCCGGACGAGTCGCATAAGGACACGACGGTCGACGTGCGCAACGCCTCGGACCGCACCGGCCTCGCGGCGACCGTGTCGAAGCAACTGGTGGACAAGGGCTTCACCGCGGGCGACACGGACAACGCGTCCTCGCGCAAGACGACTGTGATCTGGGTCCCAGCCGGCGGCGAAGCGGCCGGGCAGGCGGTCGCCGACGCGCTCGGCACGAAAGCGACGGTGCAGGAAGACAAGAGCGTGCCCAAGGGCCACGTGAAGGTGTTCCTCGGTTCGGACTACCAGCCTTCCTCCGGTGCTTCGAGCGGAACCGGTGCCGCGCAAGCTCCTCCGGCGCAGCAGCAGGCCGCGCCCCCGTCGACGCCCACCGGTCCGGGCAGCGACGACCAGCCGATCACCGCGGACGGCGTGCCCTGCGTCAACTGACGCGTTGCTCCATTCGGGGCAAGTAGAAATTTCTCGCGAAACCCGCGTAATGAGCGCCCGCTTCGGCACTTTCACCATCGGGACGCAAGCCCGCGTCCGCGAAGTTGGTTGAGGGGCAGGGGCCGTGATCGACGCTGAGCACTACCAGCGAGTGCTGGGAGACGAGCTGCGCAAGCTCAGGCGTGGCCGGGGATGGACGCGCAAGGAGCTGAACGCGCATCTGCAGAGCGAAATCTCGCTGCAGACACTGGCGACGTATGAACTGGGCACGCGGCAATGTTCCGTGGTGCGGCTGGTCGAACTGTGCGTGGCGATGGACGAGCTTCCGCAGGATTTGCTGGCGAAGGTGCACAGCCGGGTCTTCACCGACGAACCGGGACGGGTCCGGGTGGACCTGCGCCGGGTCGTCGAGGAGGCCGGTCCGGAGCTGGCTCCGCTGCGGCGCTGGGCAGAAGGACGGTTGCGGCAGAACGGAGTCATCCCGTCCGCCGTCTCCCGGCCGTCCGCTCCCGTACCCGGATCTTCAAGCACGCCAAGCCAAATCGCTTCCGCCCCGGCGGCTTCGGGCCAGCCCGCCGCGTCGTCGGACGAGGTGTCGTTCGACTTCGCCGCGCTCGAGCGGATGGCCGAACTGTGCGGCCTTCCGACGGCCGAGCTGGTTTCGCACCTGCGCAAGCTCGCTCCCGCCTGACCAAAGACCACGAGGGGGACCTTCGCGACTCCTCCCCTGCCGCGAACGTCCCCCTCGTTCTCCTCGCGCCTTCGTCCGCGCAGGTTTCTTCCCGCCCAACGACAACGCCGCCGATGCCCGGCTGGCGTCCACTGTGGAGCGTCCGCTTCCGCGGCCCACATGAACTACGAGGGAAGCTTTCGCGACTCCTCCCCCGCCGCGAAAGCTCCCCTCGTACCGCTTAGTCCACAGTGGACCACCCCAGAAGCCACGAGGGGGACCGTCGCGACGTCATCCCCCGCCGCGAAGGCCCCCTCGTGCCAGTTCACCCGAGCAGTTCGTAGTCCTCCCGCCGCACCGTCCGGGTGTCCAGCCAGTACCGCCAGGTGAAGCCCGGCCACAGCGTGCGGTTCACGCCCTTCGCGTCGAGATACCAGCTCTTGCAGCCGCCCTGGGTCCAGATGCCCTTCTCGAGCTTGCGCTGCACCTGTGCGTTGAACCGCTCCTGCACGTCCTCGCGCGGGTCCAGCGCTCGGTCGCCGGCGAGCCGCAACGCCTGCGCGATATAGGAAATCTGCGCCTCGATCATGAAGACCACCGAGTTGTGCCCCAGCCCGGTGTTCGGGCCGAGGAGGAAGAAGAGGTTCGGGAAGCCGTTCACGGTGATCCCGAGATGCGTCCGCATCCCCTCGCTCGCCCATTCCTTCGCGAGGTTGCGTCCGTCGCGGCCGACGATCTCCAGGCTGTCGAACGCGTCGGTCACGTGGAACCCGGTGCCGTAGACGATCGCGTCCACCTCGTGCTCGACGCCTGCCTGGTCGACGATGCTGTGCTCGCGCACCTCGGCGACGCCGTCGATGACCACGTCGACGTTGTCGCGGGCCAGCGCCGGGTAGTAGTCGTTCGAGATGAGCACGCGTTTGCAGCCCATGGTGTAGTCCGGGGTCAGCTTGGCGCGCAGCTGCGGATCCTTCACCGCGCGGTCGATGTTGCTCTTCGCGAGCCGCTGCCCGATCTTCATGATCCACGGCTGGCCGTTGAAGCCGATCGCGCGCGCTTCCAGCGTCCAGTAAAGGAAATTCCGGTACAGCCGCTGCACCGGAGGCACCGCGCGGAACAGCCCGCGCAGCCAGCCCGGCATGTCGCGGTCGGCCTTCGGCATCACCCACGGCGGCGTGCGCTGGAACAGGGTCAGCTCGGCCACCTCCGGCGCGATCTTCGGCACGAACTGGACCGCGCTGGCCCCGGTGCCGACCACCGCGACGCGTTTGCCGGAGAAGTCGAATTCGTGGTCCCACTCGGCGGAGTGGAACGCGCGACCCTGGAACCGCTCGATGCCGGGCAGGTCCGGAATCATCGGCCGGTGCAGCGCGCCGACGCCCGCGACCAGCGCCGGAGCCACGAACTCGTCGCCGCCGCGGGTGCTGACGTGCCAGCGGTTCTCCTCGGCGTCCCAGCGTGCGCCGGTCATCTCCTGGCCGAACCGGATGAAGCGGCGCAGGTCGTACTTGTCGGCGACCCCGCGCATGTACTCGTAGATCTCCGGCTGCGGCGAATACGCGCGCGACCAGCCGGGGTTCTGCTCGAAGGAGAAGGAGTACATGTGCGACGGGATGTCGCACGCGCAACCGGGGTAGCTGTTGTCCCGCCAGGTCCCGCCGACGTCCTGGGCCTTCTCCAGGACCACGAAATCGTCGCGGCCGTCCTTGCGCAGCTGAATCGCCATGCCGAGCCCGGAGAACCCGGTGCCGACCACGATCACGCCGGTCTCGGTGCGGTTGCCCATGCGTCCTCCCGTTAACTGTTACCCGAAGTCCAGCTTACTCGGAGTAGGTTACTGGCGGTAGAGTGTGCGGCATGACCACCGCCAAGCGCAAGCGCATGCCCCGAGCCGAGCGGGAGCGGCAGATGATCGAGGTCGCCGAGCAGGTCTTCGGCGAGCGCGGCTACGCGATGGCGTCGATGGACGAGATCGCCGAGCTGGTCGGTGTGTCCAAGCCGATGCTGTACGAGTACTTCAACTCGAAAGAGGGCCTGCTGCTGGCGTGCATCCGGCAGTCGCGCTCGGCGTTGCAAGAGGCCACCGAACAGTCGATCGTCGGCGCGGAGTCCGCCCAGGACGCACTGCGGCGCGGGCTGCTGGCGTTCTTCGTCTTCATCCGCGAGCGCCGCCAGGCCTGGTCGCTGCTGCGGCACGAGATGGCCCTGATCGGCACCCCCGCCGCGGACGAGATCGAGGAAACCCGCCGCCAGCAGACCGACCTGATCACCGCGTTGATGAGCGGCTACTTCGACAGCGAGGACACCCTGCGCGCCGAGGCGTCGGCCGAGTTCGTCGTCGGAGCCTGCGAGCGGCTGGCGATCTGGTGCGAGCGCTTCCCGGAGGTGACCCCGGAGAAGGCCACCGAATACGCGATGGATCTGCTGTGGGCCGGGTTGTCACAGCGAGCGATTTGATGTGCACGTGAAGATGACCGTGCATTAGGCCATTCGGTCGTCACTCAGCGCACATCTCGTCCCGTTACTTGTGACACAGAGTTTTCATGCGGTATCGATGACACGGTAGAAAGACACACTGAGTGTCGCGCCAGCGGCCGGCGAGCAGGAATCGCGTCATGAGTTTGCGGTGGCCGGGTCTCGACCTGTGACGCATGCTGATGACGAGAGGGGTGAGGCAGTGGTGGAAACGATCACGGCGACGTACAAGCACGACAACGACGACTGGACGATCACCGTCAGCGGCCGCGGCAAGGAGCTGACCGGCAAAGCGCCGGGCATCATCGCCGCCCGCGACCGCGCCGACCAGCTCGTGGAGAAGCTCGCCCCGAACGAGCGTCCCACGGTCGTGCACCTGCTGAACGGCAACGCACTGGAGTTCACCAGCGCGTACATGGCCGCCCGGCTGACGCTGCCGGAGATCGAGCCGCTGGAAATCCCGCCGTCGGGCGGAGCCAAGGCGGCCAAGGACGCTGCGGCTGCTGCTTCCGACTCGTCTGGCTCTTCGGGTTCGGGCAAGGGCGAGGCTCCCGCCGGGGCCGCTACGGCCGGTACGGCTGCCGACAAGGCCGCGAAGCCCGCGCTGCCGCCGAGCAAGCAGCTCCCGAAAGAGGTCGAAGACCGCAAGCCTGAGGAGACGAGCCGCCCGGGTGTGACGGCGGGCGCGTCGGCCACGCCTCCGGTCGCACGCGCCTGAGCGGTACTGTTTCTTCCCGCGTTTTCGCGGGCTGGCCTGCCTGCACGCACTTCTGCGTCTCCGGGCTCTAACGCGCCGGTCGCCCCGCCTGCGCCTTACACTGCTCGCGTTCTCGCATGGAGCGGTGGCCGCGCCCCTTTGGGTCGATCTGGCGAGCTTGACCGATGCCGCCCCTGATTCGGCCGTCTCGACGCCCCGATCGGGTCCGGCCGTTCCCACCTGGCCACGCCCGCAAACAGCTGGCTATGCCCAGCACAGCGGGATAAACGCATCGCGTCACCCACGAGGGGTAGCCCGATTCGGCGAAGATGCCACCGCCGACAGACCCAGGTGAGCGACCGCCAAACAGGTGACCCCTGGTTCAGTGGCGTTGCTCACGAAGGTCACCAAGCGTGACGATCATGGCTGTCCATCCGCCGTCCAGGCAGGAATCAGCCACGCACCCGCACTCGCGCCGGGGAAGCACCCGGCGTAACCGAGGCGTCCCCGTCAGCGCGGATGGTCAGCGGAACAGCTTCCGCACCAGCAGCACGGCCACCAGCACGCCAGCCCCGATCAGCGGGTACTTGACCTTCGGGTTGTCGAGCTTCGCGCGCACGCCGTCCTTCGCCTGCTCGGCGAGTTTCTGCGGGTTGGCCTTCGTGCCCAGCTGGTCGAGGGTCGCCACCAGAGCGGTCCTCGCCTGCTCGATCTCACGCTCGATGGTCTCGGGGTCGCGAGCCACGTGCCCTCCTCGCCGCAGTCGGACTGTAGGCGCTCCACGGTAGAGGACAACCCCCACGCGACGGCGACTGGCCACGCCGAGCAGACCCGAACGTGGCGCGCGCTACGATCACACCTGATTCCTGGGGGCCGTAGCCCAATTGGCAGAGGCACACGGTTTAGGTCCGTGCCAGTGAGAGTTCGAGTCTCTCCGGCCCCACTCTCCTGCGATGACCAGCAGCACGGCAGCTCGGGTCGACGATCCGGATCGACCGCGTGCCACCGGAAATGCCGCAAGAAGGATGGGCTGAGGCTGCCGACTCACCCGCCCCCGATGGTGAGAGTGATCGGCGCGTGCGCCTGATCGGCCGTCAGGAACTGGTCTCCGCGATGGGAGACTGTCAGCACATAGGACGGCAGGCCGTCGGGCACATCGTTCACGGTGAATCCCAGCTGGCAGCCGGTTACGACGTTCTGTCCTTCGAAATAGGTAGTTTGCACCTGTCCGCCGTTGATCGAGCCGGTTGCGACCACCTGGCCGGATCTATCGGACACCTTGACGGCGGTTCCGGGGGTGAGATCCGAGTATCCGCCTGTCCCCTGGCAGTCGGCGTCAGTCCCTCCGGTGCCGGAAGATCGCACTCCTGACGGGCCGCTTTCGATCGTGAGGACACCGGTCATCATGAAGGTGTTCTCAGGCAGCGGGACCGACGCAGGGGAAATCAGCACCGCCGTATCCGGCTCCATGACGACGTAGGTGACCATGGCCGCGATAGCGAGGACCAAGGCACCTACTCCGGCGATAAGGCGGGTATTCGTCATCGCGCCCTCCAGTTCGAGCGGGCTGTTCTGGCAAGTCGCGGGCGGCAGGTGGCGCGTTACGCTGCACCGCCGAACCGGACGAGAGGTCATCGACAGCCGCTGTTCGCCCAACGGGCAGGAGAAACGCTCCTCAGAGGCGACAGACTTTCGCCGCTCGGACCCGCGCGCTCAACGCCGCCACGCCTCGACGATCTCTGCCGGGCCGAAGGACGCAGCCAGGGGCAATCCATCCTCGACGCCGCTACGGGACACCGCGATCAAGGGCGTCGTGTAGTCGCGTCCGGGGACTGACATGGATCCGGCGAGCAAGCTTTCCCACTCCCGCTTGCCGAAGAGTTCGTTCTCCAGCCATTTAATGGAGCCGGTGAACGCGATTCGGGTCGCGGCGGGCCGGTCGCGGTCGGAGCCGACCAGGTCGATCTCCGGATTGTTCTGCCGGTTCCACCAGCCGCCTACGACGTCCGCGCCGGGCAGCCGGTCGTCGGGAAGGAGCCGTTCAAGGCCTTCCCGGACGACGGGCTCGACGGCACGGCCGCGCCAGGACGGCCATGACCTTTCGATGCGCGCTGCGACCAGGTCGCCGCGGCCGCGTTCGACCTCGGCGATGCCGCGCTGCAGAAATGCCAGCCAGAATCGCAAATACGGGTCTTCAATCCGGTAGCGCTTGTTCTTGGTGTCCGGGCGGGTCGCCAGCGGAGTGTCGACGGCGACGATGCGCTTGGCGGTCAGGGTGTTCAGGATGGGGGCGAGCGTGCCAGACGGGATCGGGGCGCCGACGCCGATGCGCTGGGCGATCGTCCCGAAGGTGCGTTCGCCCGTGCCGATCGCTTCCAGGGCCGAGCGGCTGTGCGACGGTTCGGGAACCTCGCCCAGCAGGGACAGTTCGCCCGCCATCAGCAACGGAGACAACGGGTCGGCAAGCTGATCACGCAAAAACTCGGTACGGCTGGTGCCCGGCTTCCATCGTTGGACGATCTCCGGAAAACCGCCGGTGATCAGAAACGCGTCGATGGCCTCGGCAGGCTCGAGCGCGGTCATTCGCTGAACGTCGGCCGGGTCGAGGGGGCGCACGAGCATGCGCGCAGCGCGGCCGTGGAAGGGACGGCCGTACTCCTGGAGCGACTCCATCGTCGACAGGTCGCTTCCTACCAGCAACAGCAGCACAGGCTTGGTCGAAAGGTACCGATCCCAGACAGTTTGGAGAGCGCCTTCGAACTCTGGGTCCTGCTCGACCAGCCACGGCACCTCGTCCAAGACGACGATGCTGGGGGTTTGCTCGGGCACCGCGACTGCCAGTGCACGCAGGGCCTGGTTCCAGTCGGAGCCGACCGCCCCAGCGACCAGATCCGCGCCGGGCAGGGCGGTCTCCGCGAGCGTCGCGGCGAAGTCGGCGCGCTCCGCGGCCGGATTGCGGCCACGGGACGCCTGGAAGATCAGGTACGGCACCCCGGAGCGATCGCAGAACTCCTGGACGAGCCGGGATTTGCCCACCCGTCGGCGACCGGTGACGATCACCGCCTGGCCGGGAGTGGTGGCGACCGCTTCCCGGACCAGGCGCAACTGCCGCTCGAGCAGCGCGAGATCGTTCGCTCGTCCTTGGAAGCTCACCATGAGCCTGACCTCATCTAAGTAATATCGAATCTTACTTAGATTGAATCATACTTAGTTGGTGGATGCCGTGATTGAGCGGTTCCGTTCCGCTACAGCGTCGGCCCGCGAAACTGCCTCCCGGAGGCAGCACTCAAGTCGCGACGGTGCCACGGGCCGCAGCCGCCCGGGACGACAGCTGTTCCCGAGCCCGCGTCAGCGCCGCGATCCGCTCGTCCAGCACAGCCAACCGCCGGTCCACCAGTGCCACCGCGCTCGAAGACAGCCGCCGGGAAGGCAGATCTCCTTGCAGGCACGAGCCCAGCGGCCGGATGTCTTCCATCGTCAGTCCCGAATCGAGCAGGTAGCGGATGTTCGCTACCCGCTCGATCGCGGACTCGTCGTAGTGCCGGTATCCGTTGTGGGAGCGGGCGGCGGTCAGCAAGCCCTGCTCCTCGTAGAACCTCAGCGCCCTGGTCGTGACGCCGGTAGCCTTTGCCAGCTCTCCGATCCGCACGACCCGAGCGTACGCCGCTAAGCGATCACTGCGCCGCCGTCGACGGGGAGCACTACGCCGGTCAGGTAGGCCGCGCCGGGGCTGGCGAGTTGGATGATCCAGCGGGCGACTTCTTCCGGCTCGGCCAGCCGTCGCAGGGGGACCATTTCCTGCAGGGCGGCGTGCTGTGCCTGGGCTTGTTCGGCGGACAGGCCCTCGCGCGCGTAGATCTCGGTGGCGACCGGGCCGGGTGCGACGGCGGTGACGCGGATGCCGCGCGGAGCCAGCTGCACTGCCCAGCTTCGGGTCAGCGAGTCCAGTGCGGCTTTCGTCGCGGCGTAGAACTCCCGGCCGGGCATTGGCCATCCGCGTTGGCCGATCGCGGTCGTCACGTTGACCACCGCGCCCTCGGTTTCGCTCAGGTGCGGCACCGCCGCCTGCACGAGATACACCGGGGCGAGCAGGTTTGTCGCGACCACTCCGTCGTACGCGCCCGGCTTGATTTCTCCGAGCGGGGCCGGGCCGACGATGCCGGCGTTGTTCACCAGCACGTCGATCCGGCCGAATTCGGCAAGCGCCGCGGCGACAATCGACTCCGCGGCGCCTGCTTCGGTGATGTCGGCAGCGAACGGGCGGATGCCCGGGAAGCCCTCCGCGGTTTCGGCGAGCCGCTCGGCGGTGCGGCCGACCACGAGGACGTTCGCGCCCTGGCGGCCGAACTCGCGTGCGGTGACCTGTCCGATGCCCGTTCCGCCGCCGGTGACGATCACGGCCTTGCCTTGAAACTGTCCTTCACTCATGAAATCGACGCTAAACATTGCCGTATGCGTGAAGGTCAAGCCGCTCAGCGCACGCGGTCGTAAACCAGGGCCACTTCGCCGAGATCGCCGGTCTCCTGGTGCGCGACTGTCCACTTGGTACCCGGCAGGCCGTCCTCGAACAGGCGCGGGCCGCCGCCGGCGATTTGCGGGCAGATGGTCAGGTACAGCCGGTCCACGAGGTCCTCGGCCAGCAGCGCCTTGATCACGCTGACGCTGCTGTTGACCAGGATGTCGCCCTCGCCCTCGGCCTTGAGCGAAGCCACCACCTCGGCGGCGGGCGCGTTCACGATGCGTGTGCGCTCCCACGGCGATTCGGTGAGGGTGCTCGACAGGACCACTTTTTCCGTGTCCACCAACCATTTCGCGTAGCCGCGGTCGCGCGGGTCCGCGTTCTCGTCGGCGGCGACGGTCGGCCAGAAGCCGAGGAATCCTTCCGCGTTGCGGCGGCCGAGCAGGGCGGTCGTCGCGTTTTCCCAGATGCGGGTCAGCTGGTTGCGGGCGGTTTCGGTGGTGACGTACGGGATGATCGCGCTCATGTCGCCGGGGCCTTCCGGGCCGTGGTAGCGGCCGTCGAGGGTCAGGGCGAGGTTGGCGGTGACGCGACGCTCGGTCATGACTGGGTTTCCTTCCGGGTGAGGACTTCGGTGAGGTGGTCGAGGACCTGCCCCCAGCCGGTTTCGATTCCGGCGATGGCGGACACGGCCTCGACCGTGGTGGCGCTGATTTTTAAGCCCAGCCGCAGCCGGGTGCCGCCGTTCGCCGCGGCGAGGGCGAGGTCGTAGTGGCCGCTGAACGCGACGGCTCCGGCCGCGTCCAGCACCGACAGGTCGAACTCGAGCCGCTCGGTTTCGCGAGCGGTCCGGACCTGCCCTTCCGAGCGGTAAGTGCCTTCGGCGTCACGGTAGGCAAGAACGACGCGCCCGCCCGGCTCCGGTTCGAGGACACACTCGGTGACAGTCAGGGACGGCGGGACCCACCACGACGCCAGCAGCCCGGGGTCGGTCCAGTAGCGCCAGACCGTTTCCGGCGGCACCGGCAGCTCGCGTTCGAAGGAGAACGCGCGGCCGTCGGCCCAGCGATCCCGGTCCGCGGCGGCGGTGTCGGCTTCGATCGCCGCGCGGTAGCGGTCGAGCACATCCCGCTCCCCCGCGTGCGCCTCGATTGTCGACGCCAGCTTCTGGAGCTGGTCGGCGAACTCTCGCAGCGGAGCCGCTTCGGCCGCGTAGACCCGCCGCTGCCCGAGCGGGGCCATGGTGACCAGGCCGGCGCGAGCGAGGGTCTGCAGGTGCTTGGTGGTCTGCGGCTGCCGCAGCCCGGTCAGCTCAGCCAGCTCGCCGACCGACCGCGGCCGCTGCGCGAGCAGTTCGACCAGCTGCCACCGGGTGGTGTCTGCGAGTGCTGAGGCGATCCCGTCCATACACAGAAGTATTCACTACGTCGAATATTCGTGTCAAGGAATTCTTTTCAGCTGGGCAGCAGCCGGGCGGCGAGGTTGCGGACCGCCAGGCCGGGCTTGGTACGCGGGACCAGCACCGCGGCCGCCGTCGAGATCCCGCGCTGCTTCGGCTTCACGCGGGCTCGATGGGTCGTCTCGTAGTGCGCGAACGCCTCGGCATGGGAGCCGCCAGCGAGGGCCGCGGCGAGGGTTTGTGCTCCGACGATCGCAAGGCTCGAACCGTCGCCGAGCAGGGAGACACATGATGCGGCGTCGCCGACCAGAGCGATCCGGCCGCGGGACCACTTCGGCGGATCGACCACGGCGACCGCGTCGAAGAACACGTCGTCCGCCGCCTCGAAGCGAGCCAGCAACTCCGGGACCCGCCAGCCGAGGCCCCGATAGGCGGCAGCCAGGATTCCCTTGCCCTGACCGGGTTCTTTCGCGCGGAAGATGAACGCCACCCTGGCGTTTCCTCGCCCCGGATGAACCGCGGCGAGGCGTCCCGGGGCGTTGAGCACGACGATGTCCCGCGGATAGCTAGACGGTTCGCCGAGCGTCACGGTCCCGACGTACAGACCGGCGTGCCGGACGAATTTCCGCTCCGGACCGAACGCGAGCCGCCGGACTGTCGAGTGCACTCCGTCCGCGCCGATCACCAGGTCGAACCGGCGCGGGGCGGCGCGCTCGAAGGTGACATCGACCCCGCCCTTGTCCTGCGCCAAGGCTGTGATGGTGTCGTCGAAGAGGAATTCGGCGTCGTCACACGCCGCCTCGTAGAGCACGTCAGCGAGATCGGCTCGCGGGACCTCGATCTCTTTGCTCACCGCCATCCGCACCGTGGTCACCGAACGCCCCCGCGCGTTGAGCAACCGCAGCCGTTGCGCGTGCGTCGCGACCTCTCGCAACCGCGGCAGGACACCCATCGCGTCGGCCACCTCCATCGCGCCCGCCCGGACGTCCACCGGGTTGCCGCTGCTGCGCTGGCCAGCCGCGCGTTCGACGACGGTCGGCCGGAAACCGTTGCGCGCCAAGCCCTGATCGACGCGGCGACGAACCTTTTCGAGCGCAACGGCTACGACGAGACGACCATCGCCGACATCGCCGCAGCCGCCGAAATCGGCACGCGCACGTTCTTCAGTTACTTCGCCAGCAAAGAAGAACTGCTGTTCCCCGATGCCGAAAGCCGCGTGCAGGCGTTGCTTGAGGCGCTTGAGAACCGCACGCCGGAGGACCGGCCGATCGACCTGCTGGTGCGCGTCCTCTGCGCTGGCGACGAGGTCAGCGACGACATCATCGGCAGGCTGACCCCGTTGCGGATGCGGTTGCTCCAGACAGTGCCCGCCATCCAGGGCCGGGCGCTGCAGATCCAGTTCAACGCCGAACGCCGGATCGCCGAGATCCTCGCCGAAGCCTTTCCCGACGAACTCGACGACGTCAGTGCCCGCGCGCTGACCGGCGCGTTCGCCGGCGCGGTGCGCGGTGCGTCGCAGGCCATGCTCGACCGCGACGGCGAACTCACCGCCGAGCAGCGAGCGGAAGCGACCCGGCAGGCGATCGTGACCACGCTGGGACCGCTGCTCAACCGCGACTGACGTGCTCCGCGCACAGGCAGGCCACGGCGGTGTCGATCCATTCGCGGCCTTCCCACTCCGGATGCCGGTTGATCAACTCATCCCGCACCTCCGCGATCACGGTCGCCTCGTCCATCTCGGAATCGCGGCGCCGCCAGGTCTCGTCGCGCAGCAGTTCGAGGTAGGCGCGCAGGTCGTCGAGCAGTTCCGGACCGCTGATGTCGCCGTGGCCGGGGACGACGATTTCCGGTCGCTGCGCGGAAAGTTTCCGCATGACCTCGATCCAGCGGATGCCGGACACGTCGGTGTCGTGCGGCGGGAACCACGGGAAGATCGCGAACTGGCCGGTCTCGGCGAGGTCGCCGGTGAACAGGACGCCCGCGTCCGGGACCGTGACGACCTGGTCGCCCTTGCTGTGCGCGCGGCCGGTGGCGCGCAGTTGCACGACGCGGCCGCCGAGGTCGAGGTCCTGCGACGAGTCGTAGACGACGTCCGGGGCGGGAAGCTCGACGCCCTCCAGCTGACGCGCGACCGGTTCGCCGAGACCGGTGAACATCTGCAGGTAGCCGGGGCCTTTCTCGGCGAGGTCGGTCGCCTGCGCGCGGTTGACCAGGTAGGTCGCGGCACCGGCGAAGGTCTGCGCGCCGAACGCGTGCTCGGGGTGAAAATGCGTGGTGGTCAAGTAAATCCGGCGGCTACGCGCGTACTCGGTCGCGAACTTCAGCACGGTTTCCGCGTTGCGCGGCCCCATGCCGGTCTCGACGACGAGCACGGAATGCGTCCCGCCGATGACGCCGACGTTCGGCACCAGCTGCACGCCCTGATTCGGAAGCACGACGAGGTCGCGGGCGAGTTCACGCGCCTGCGAGGTCTGCACGACGGGGTCGGGATGTGGGTAGTCGGCCATCGCCGGGGGCTCCTCGGAAAGCGCGGGGTCAGTGACCGTTCCAGTCCAGCGCCGCGCCCGCGCGGTGTCCAAGACCGATCCGCTTTTGCCGATACCGCACGGGTATTGTCGCTGGTTGTGGATCTCCGTTCGCTCCGGTACTTCGTCGCGGTCGCCGAGGAACGCCACTTCGGCCGGGCTGCGGCGCGGCTGCACATGACCCAGCCGCCGCTGAGCCGTGCGATCAAACAGCTCGAAACCGACCTCGGCGCGGCTCTGCTGGACCGCTCGCCGTCCGGGGTCGCGCTCACCGCCGCCGGAAACGCGCTCTACGACGAGGCCCGCACCCTGCTCGCGGGCGCGGACCAGGCCCGCGCGCGGGTCGCCGCGGCGGCCGGGCCCGGAACGCTCACGCTCGGCACCCTCGCCGACAGTTCCGAACCGGTCGGGATCCGGCTCGCCGGCGAGTTCCGCGAACGGCATCCGGGCGTGCGGATCAGCGTCCGCGAGGCCGATCTCACCGATCCGACCACCGGTCTGCGCGCCGGGCTCGCGGACGTCGCGCTCACCCGGATTCCGTTCGACACCACCGGAATTCGCACGCACGTGCTGCGGTCCGACCCGATGGGTGTCGTCCTGCGCGCGGACGATCCGCTGGCCGGACGAGCCGAGGTGCGCCGGGAGGAACTCGCCGATCGAACGTGGTTCCGGTTCCCGGACGGCACTGACCCGCAGTGGCAGGCGTTCTGGAGCGGCGGCAGCACTGACGGCCTGGTCGTGCGCACGGTGCACGAATGTCTGCAAGCCGTGCTGTGGAACGGAACTGTCGGGCTCGCGCCGCTCGCGCACTCGTTTCCCGAGGGCGTCACGACGGTGCCGCTGGCCGGCTACCCGCCGAGCCGGCTCGTGGTCGCCTGGCGCGAAGACTCGACGCCGCCGCTGGTCCGCTCGTTCGTCGAACTCGCCGTGCGCATCGCCGGGCTCGGCGACCGGGAAACCCCCGCGAACCCGTAGGCTGGGCCCGGACATCGGGGAGGTGTGGGCCGTGCCGGAACGCAATCCGCTGCGGATCCTGCGCAAATGCGCGGACTGGTTCGAAAACCGCGGCGTGTACATCCCCGGCGAGGAAAGCCGCGCGGTCGACCCGGTGCGCGACTTCGGCTGGCTCATGGTCGCCTGGGGCGCGGGCGTCGCCGTGTTCATCCTGTTGTTCGCGTTCGCGGTCTGAATCCCGACCTGCGGGTGTTGACATCATGGTGACGACTGTCACCCGGTGTGCTCTTTCGATCACGGATCGGCCACGGGTGTACACCAGGTCCGCGTCTTCCGCACCGTGACGGCATTAGTGCCGCCAGAGTGGAGCGGGTCCGCCCGGCAACTACGCCGAACGGCACACCGCCCCACCCCGACTGGAGTACCCCCGCGATGGCGCCCCCGCGCACCCCGAAACTGCTGTTGACCGCCTGCCTGCTGTTTTCCGTGGCGGCCTGCGGCGGCGTCAACGCTCGGGAAGGCTCCAACGCGATGGGCGTCGGCAGCCCGGCGGCGCAGCCCGCGGCCGCGCAGGCCTCCGGCGACCTGCAGTTCGGCGCCAACCACCGCTTCGCGAGCGGGATCACCGTCTCGCTGTCCGCCCCGCAGTCCTTCCAGCCGAGCCCGGCGGCGTACCCGCGCAGTGCGCGCGCGGCGGCGTTCTACATCCAGGTCACGAACAACGGCACCGACCCGTACCGCGTTTCCGGGCTCTCGGTCACCGCCACGGTCGCCGGGAAGCCGGCGAAGCAGATCGTCGACGCCACGCAGGGCCTCGGCGGCGTCTCCGACCCGGGGAAGGACCTGATGCCGGGCCGGTCCACGCAGCTGACGCTCGCCTTCGCGGTGCCCGAAGACAGCGCCCGGATGGCCGTGCAGGTGCGGCCGAGCACCGGCGAGCCCGCCGTCGTCACCTATTGCGGAGACGCCTGAATTACTCTCGTCCCCATGACCGACCAGCGACTTGCCGTGGGCGACGAAGCGCCCGAATTCACCCTGCCGGACAGCACCGGCAAGAACGTCTCGCTCAGCGACTTCCGCGGCCAGGCCGTGGTGGTGTACTTCTACCCCGCCGCAATGACGCCGGGGTGCACCAAACAGGCCTGCGATTTCCGGGACAACCTCGCGGAACTGAACGACGCGGGGTATCAGGTGCTCGGGATTTCCCCGGACAAGCCGGAGAAGCTGGCCAAGTTCGTGGAGGCGGAGAAGCTGACCTTCCCGTTGCTGTCCGATGTGGACAAGACGGTACTGGCCGAATGGGGAGCGTTCGGGGAGAAGAAGAATTACGGGCGGGTGGTGCAGGGAGTGATCCGGTCCACGTTCGTCGTGGACGCGGAGGGGAAGATCGCGCACGCGGCTTACAACGTGCGCGCCACCGGGCACGTGGCCAAGCTGATCCGGGATTTGGGGATCGCTGCCTGACTTTCGCGCCGATCGCGCGGAGCGGCCGGACTGGCCTCTCCGCGCGATCGGTCAGCGACGCACCTGATAGCGCAGGTGCAGCACCCGGTCGCCCTGGACCACATCGGGGTTCTCCAGCAGGTGCTGTGCGTCGATTGAGCCGAAGTAGCGTTTGCCCGACCCGAAGACCACCGGCACCACATCCATGCGCACTTCGTCGACCAGGCCCGCGGCTAGTACTTGGCCGCCGACGTCGCCTGCCGCGACCTCCACGATGCGGTCTCCCGCCAGCTCTTGTGCTTTGGCTACGGCTGCCTCGACGCCGTCGACGAAGTGGAAGGGCGCCTCAGGGTCCCAGCCCTCGGGTGCTGGGCGGTGCGTCACGACGACCACGTGGTCGATTCCGCTTGGCGGCTTTCCGTCCCAGCCGTCGGTCAGGTCGAAGACGCGGCGGCCGGTGATGGTCACGCCAATCTGGTCCCAGTACGGCCGGGTGTAGTCATACGACGCCTGCGTCACCTTCAGCGCGCCGCTGTCGTCCAGGGGGACGTCGCCGCTGGTCAACCATGCGAAAAGCGGGCCGGGCTGGTCGTTTTCGTCGGCGACGAAGCCGTCCACCGAGACCGAGCTGTACATGACCACCTTGCCCACGGGCTCTCCTCTACGTCGGGGGTGGCCTCAAATTAGCGTTTCGCGAGCGCCCGCTCTTGTAAGAAATCAATCGGCCGGAAGCGGCCAGCTGTCCAGCGTGTGGCCGGGATGCTCGCGCAGGAACCGCCGCCGGACTTCGACGTACTGGGTCGGCGTGAGCCCGGTGAACTCCCGGAACTCGTGGCCGAAGTGGGCTTGGTCGAAATACCCCGCGGCACCGGCGAGGCCGCCCCAGTCGATCGGTCCGGCCGGGTCGATCGCGAACACGGTGGCGGTGAACCGGTGGGTGCGAGCGAACCGCTTCGGGGTGACTCCGACGAGTTCCTTGAACCGCTGTGCCAGATGAGTGCTGCTGACCCCAGCGGCCTCGCTCAGGTCGCCGATCGCCACCGCTCCGCGGGTCGCCGCGATGATGCTGCTCGTGTGGCGGACCAGGCCCAGACCGGCGCTCTCGGACAACCGTCGCAGCAGCTCCGCTTCGAGCAGCGTCAGCATCTCGTGCGGTCCGTACGCCGTGGCCAGCCGGTCGCGCAGCTCGGCGACGGCGGGCCTGCCCCAGACCTGCTCTATCGTCACCGGCCGGTCGCACAGCTCGGCCGCGGGCATCGGCAGGAACGGTGCCAGGCCCCACGACTTGAAGTGCACGCCGACGGAGCGGGTCCGGGGTGGATAGCCGAATTCGTAGGCGCGGGTGGGCATGGTGATCACGCAGCCGTCGGCGTACTCCGCGGTCTCGAGGCCGGCGCGGATCCGAAACGGTGCCCCGAGATTGACGATGAGCAGGGCCGACGGCGCCGGTGGCAACGTCAGCCGGGCGTACGGCGGCGTGCCCGCCAGGTAGTAGAGGTCGTCGATCAGGCCGTCCAGCGGCGGTCGCGGCACCTGGGACACGTACTCCACGCGCCCAGCATTGCCGAGGTCCGCGCGCCAGCGCTACTCGCGGGGGAATCGCAGGGTGAAGGTGGTGCCGCGCCCGGGGATGCTGGCGGCGGTGACTTCGCCGCCGTGGGCTTCGGCTAATTTGCGGACGATTGCCAGGCCTAGACCGCTGCCGCCGGACGCTCGGCTTCGGGAGGGATCCGCGCGCCAGAAACGGTCGAAAACGTGCGGCAGGTCTTCGGGCGCGATGCCGGTTCCGGTGTCGGTTACTTCGAAAATCGCGTCGTTTTCGGCTTGCTTCGCGGTAACGGTGACGGAGCCGCCGGGTGGGGTGTGCCGGATGGCGTTCGAGACCAGGTTGTCCAGGGCTTGGCGTAAGCGCACCGGATCCGCGGTGATGGCCGGATTTTCCATCGGGGGAACGGAAAGACGGACGTCGGCGGCTTCGGCGCGCGGGGCGTGGGCTGCGGCGAGGTGGGCCAGCAGGGTGTTGGCGTCGACGGGTTCCGGGTGGACGCGCAGCGCACCGGCGTCGGCGAGGGCCAGGTCTTGCAGGTCGTCCACGATGTGTTGCAGGTGGACCGCTTCCTCCAGCAGCGAGGCGACCAGCTCGTCGTCGAACTGGCTGATGCCGTCTTGAGCCGCTTCCAGCCAGCCCCGGATGGTGGCCAGCGGGGTGCGCAGCTCATGCGCGACATCGCTGACCATTGCCTTGCGGGCGTTCTCCAGCTCTTCCCTCGCCCGCGCCATGTCGTTGAACGCGGTGGCCAGCCGGGCGATCTCGTCCTTGCCTTTGACGCGGACCCGGGCGCCCGTCTCGCCCGCTTTCAGGCGCTGGGCCGCGCCGGTCAGCGCGCGCAGCGGGCGGATCAGGCGGATCGACGCCAGGCCCGTCACGATCAGCGTCAGCAGGAGGATCGCGGCGGTCACCGCGATGAGCTTCGTGCGGTTTTCCGCGGAGAGAGTGAAGCCGGTCGGGGGCTGGTCGGTGCCCTTTTCGGTGATGTAAAGCCAGGCCGCGGGGGCTACGTAGGGGGTCAGCTGCTCTTTGCGGGCCGAGGTCACGCAGTTGGTGATGGTTTGGTCGGTGGCTTGCACGACCGGGCCGTCGAAGGTCCAGGAAAGGGCCAGTTTGGCGACCGGGACGGTGCTGTCGTTGCGGCCGAGACAGGCGTCGATCAGGCCGGACAGCTTGGTCAGCGCGGCTCGTTCGGTCTCGGTGGGGCGTTCCAGGAGACCGGTGCCGCATTGGGCGGTGCCCGCCGGTGCGATCACTCTGGGGTGGCCGCTCGGGGAGATTTCCAGGCTGCCCAGGCCGGTTCTGCGCTGGGTGCAGGAAAGGACTTTTTCGGCGATTTCCCGGAGTTCCTCGCGTTCGGCGGCGGGAAGGTTGTAGGGGCCGACCGCGTCCGGGTCGATCCGGTCCGGGGTGGACTTGATGCCCAGCCGGGTGTCGACCGCCAGCGGGTCGATGACCGCGGACGGCTGGGGCGGAAGGGTGCCCGGATTCTGTTCCGAGCTGGCGATCAGCTTGCCCTGCGGGGTGGTCAGCACGATTTTGCGGCCGGTTTTCTCCGCGTAGTCGTTGAGGGTTTTGGTCGCGCCGGACCACGTGGGATGAGTCGCCGCGTAGGAAAGCAAAGCCTGGTAGATGGTGCCGTCGTCGGCGAACAGCTGGCCCTGTTCCCGTTCGATGGCACCGGAAGTGGTCCGGGAGGCCAGCCAGGCGGTGGCCGCGATCGCGCACACCGCGATGGCCGCGGTGACCGCGAAGAGGCGGAAGATCAGGCTACGGGGCATCGGACTTCGCGGTCAGTTTGTAGCCGACGCCGTAGACCGTCAGGAGTTTCGCCGGTTTCCGGGGGTTGGTTTCGATTTTCTTTCGGAGGTTCATGATGTGCACGTCAATGGCGCGCTGGGTGATGTAGCGGTCGAAACCGTGCAGGTGCTCCAAAAGCTGCGCCCGGGTGAAAACCTGGTCCGGACGGGCCGCCATGACCTCCAGGATCCGGAATTCCCCCGGCGTGGTTTCGATCGGGTTTCCGCTTACCGCGACCTCGTGTTTGTCTTTGTCGACGGTCAGCGTGCCGACGGTGATCGGGCCGTCTTTGGCCGCGCTGGTTCTCCGGAGCAGGGTGCGGACCCGCGCCATGAGTTCTCGCGGGCTGTAGGGCTTCGTGACGTAGTCGTCCGCGCCCAGATCGAGGCCCTGGAGCAGATCGTCCTCGGTCGAACGGGCCGTGAGCATGAGAATGGGCAGGTCGGAGGACGCCCGGATGGTCCGGCAGACGGTCAGGCCGTTCATGCCGGGGAGCATGACGTCGAGGATCAGGAGATCGGGTTCCGCGGCGCGGATCTGCGCCAGTGCGGCCTCGCCGGTGGGAGCGACGGTGACGGTGTGCTGCTCGTGTTCCAGGTAGCGGCGGACCAGTTCCGCTTGTTTCGGATCGTCTTCGGCAAGGACGATATTGGCGCACATGCCTGCCGAGACTAGCCGCAGGCCCACCCCGGAGCCACCAGCGCGGCTCCGGAGCGGACCGGTCTGACTGGTTACGCGTCGGCCAGTTTTCGCAAGGCGGGCAGAAGCGCGCGCAGGGCTTTGCCCCGATGCGACGCGGCGTCTTTTTCCGCCGGACTCAATTCCGCGCTGGTTTTCGTTTCGTTTTCCGGCACGAAGATCGGGTCGTACCCGAAACCGTTGGCTCCGCGCTTTTCCCTCGTCAGCGTGCCACGCCATTCGCCGCGGACCGTGGTGGTCTCACCGGACGGCAGCGCCAGCACGGCCGCGCAGACGAACGCCGCGCCCCGGCGCTCGTCCGGGGTGTCCGTCAGCTGCGCCAGCACCAGGTTCAGGTTCGCTTCGTCGTCGCCATGTTTGCCGGACCAGCGAGCCGAAAGCACGCCCGGCATGCCGTTGAGGGCGTCGACGGCCAGGCCCGAATCGTCCGCGATGGCGGGCAACCCGGTGGCGGCCACCGCGTCCCGGGCCTTGGCCTCGGCGTTGCCTTCGAAGTCGGGGGCGGTTTCCGGGGCTTCCGGGAACTCCGCGACGTCGTTCAGGCCGAGCACCTCGATGCCCTGGATGCCTTCCGCCTCCAGGATCCGGCGCAGTTCGCCCAGTTTCTTCGCGTTCCGGGTGGCCAGCAGCAGCTTGGTCACTTCTGGCCCTTCTTCTTGTCCGGACGCGGTTCCGGCAGCTCGCCCGGGTACGGCAGCGCGAGCGCCTCGTTCTGCAGCCGCGTCAGTTCCGCGCAGCCGGCCAGCGCCAGGTCCAGCATGGTGTCCAAAGTGGACCGGGCGAAAGTGGCGCCCTCGCCAGTGCCCTGCACCTCGATGAGGGTCCCGGCGTCGGTGGCGACCACGTTCATGTCGACCTCGGCGCGCGAGTCCTCCTCGTACGGCAGGTCGAGGCGCACCCGGCCGTCCACGACGCCGACGCTCACCGCGGCCACCGAGGACGACAGCGGCTGCGGGTCGTTGAGCCGGTTCGCCGCGCCCAGCCAGGTGATCGCGTCCGCCAAGGCGACGTAGCCGCCGGTGACCGCGGCGGTGCGGGTGCCGCCGTCGGCCTGGATCACGTCGCAGTCGATGACGATCGTGTTCTCGCCGAGCGCGGCCAGGTCGATGCAGGCGCGCAGGGAGCGGCCGATCAGCCGGGAGATCTCGTGCGTCCGGCCGCCGATGCGGCCCTTGACCGCTTCGCGGTCGCTGCGGGTGTTGGTCGCGGACGGGAGCATCGCGTACTCCGCGGTCACCCAGCCGAGACCGGACCCGGCACGCCAGCGCGGCACGCCCTCGGTCACGCTCGCCGCGCACAGCACCCTGGTGTTGCCGAACTCGACGAGCACCGACCCGGCAGGCCACTTCTGGAACCCGCGGGTGAGCTTCACTTCGCGGAGCTGGTCGTCGTTCCTGCCATCTTTTCTCACCACGGGGAGCACTCTAGGACGTCACCCTGACACTTTCCGATCAGAGGTCGTAGACCGCGCCCTGGGTCACCAGCTCGGCGTCCGGAAACACGGCTTTGGCCTCGGCCAGGACGGCGTTCCGGTCGGTCCACGGCGCGACGTGGGTCAGCAGCAGACGGCCAACCCCGGCTTCCTTGGCGAGTTCGCCTGCTTCTTTCCCGGAGAGGTGCACGCCTTCCGGACGGTCGGCGGCATCGGTCCAGGACGCTTCGGACAGCAGGACATCGACGCCGTCGGCCAGCTCGCCGAGGCCGCGACACAGCCCAGTGTCGCCGGTGTACGCGAGGATGGTGCCGCCGTACGCGATGCGCAGGCCGAAAGCTGGCGTCGGGTGGTACACGGCGACGGCGGTCACGTCGAAGGGCCCGATCTGGACAGCTTCTTCGCGCAGCTCGTGGAACTCGTACACGTCCGACAGATCCACGGCAGCGCGCTCGGCCGCGTCGGCTGCGTACGCGTGCGCGAGGCGCGAAGGCGCGTCTGCTGGTGCGTACAGCGGCAACCGTCGCGGACGCGCAGGATACGGCGGCGCGGGATGGTAGCGGCGAAGCACGGTCAGGGAGTTGACGTCGGAGCAGTGGTCGGCGTGCAGGTGCGAAAGGACCAGTGCGTCCAGGTCGAACGGGTCGAGCACGGTCTGCAATTGGGCGAAGGTGCCGGTGCCCAGTTCGAGGCCGAGCCGGTAGCCCTCCGCCTCCAAGAGGTACCCGGACGCGGCGGTGTTCGGCCCGGGAATGCTGCCCGAACACCCGAGGATCGTCAGTCGCACCCCGTCACCCTAACTCCGCTCAGCGCCACCGCAGTGTCACGCGCTGGCCGGGTCCAGCGCACCGGGCGCGAAGCCCATGAACCGCTGCGCCAAGCGGGCGAACGGTTCCGGCGAACCGGTGGCGAGGAACTCGTGCTTCGGCGGCTCTGCGCGTTCGGCGAGCAGGTCGAGTTCGGTCAGCACGCGGTAGAGGTCTTTGGCGGTTTCGTCGGCGCTGGAGACGAGCGTGACGTCCTGTCCCATCACGATCTGCAGCACGCCGGACAGCAGCGGATAGTGCGTGCAGCCGAGGATGAGCGTATCGACTTCGGCTTCGAGCAACGGCTGCAGATAACCCTGTGCCAGACCAAGGATCTGCCGGCCGGTGGTGATGCCGCGCTCCACGAAGTCCACGAAGCGCGGGCAGGCGACGCTGGTGAGGCGTACATGGGGCGCGGCGGCGAAGGCGTCGTCGTACGCCCTCGAACGCACTGTGCCCTCGGTGCCGATCAGGCCGACGCGCCCGCTGTGGGTGGCAACGGCGGCCCGGCGCGCGGCCGGAAGGACCACTTCGATGACAGGTACGTCGTAGCGTTCGCGCGCATCGCGAAGGCAGGCGGCGGACGCTGTGTTGCACGCGATCACCAATGCCTTCACACCGCTCTCGACCATGTCGTCGAGAGCGGCCAACGCGTACTCGCGTGCGGTGGCGATGGGCAGCGGGCCGTACGGGTTGCGCGCGGTGTCGCCGACATAGCGCAGCTGTTCGGCGGGCAGCAGTTCGAGAATCGAGCGGGCGACGGTGAGCCCGCCGACGCCGGAATCGAAAACACCGATGGGCGCGCCAGGAGAACTCACATCCCGAGGTTACCCGGGGTCGTCGGCTCGATCTTCGGGGATTTGACGCGTTCGCCGCGTGAGGTCAGCCACGCGGCCAGGATGCCGGCCAGCGCGCCGAAGAGGTGGCCCTGCCAGGAGATCCCGGGGTTGCCCGGCAGCAGGCCCCAGAGCATCCCGCTCCAGATGCCGAGCAGCACGACCGCGACCGCGATCTGCGCGAGCGACCGGTGGAACAGGCCGCGCACCAGCAGGTACGCGAGCCAGCCGAAGGCCAGCCCGGACGCTCCGACGGTGTAGGCGTTCGCCGGTCCGACCAGCCACACCCCCAGCCCGGAAACCACCCAGATGATCGCGGTGACCACGGCGAACCGGCCGATGCCCGCCGCCATCGCGAGGAACGAGAAGACCAGCACCGGCACCGTGTTGGAGAACAGGTGCGACCAGCCCGCGTGCAGCAGCGGCGCCCAGAGGATGCCGTCGAGACTGGACGCGTCGCGCGACAGGATCCCGCCGTGCGTGAACTCGCCCGGCAGGATCACGTCGAGCAGTTCGACGAGGTACAGCACCGCCACGAACCCCAGCGCGACGAACGCCGCTGCCTTGGGGTTGGGCGGCAGGATGCGCTTGGCGGCGTCGACCGGCCTGCCGCTGGCAGCGGGCTGCGGCGACGTCGGCGGGAAGGGCGGCAGTGTGCTCACGACCTCAGGCTACGTCGGGCGCGGACGGACGGCCTCGGGAGAAATCCCTGAACTTGGGCCCCGGCTCGCGGTCCGTGAAGTGCCCATCGAAGGAAGTTGATTCCCTTGGTGGGCCCTTCGCGGACCGGCAGTCAAACCACTGCGGGCTTGCGGAGCAGGTTTCCGTAGGCGGCCGCGAACAAGGCGGAAAGCAGTGCGGCCACCGCCGCCACCGCGAAGCTCCATCCGGGACCGCCAGCCGACAGCACCACCGCGCCGACCGCTCCGGCAAGGCTGCTGCCGACCACCCGGACCAGCGCGTTGATCCCGCCCGCGGCGGCCGTCTTCGCGGGTTCGACGTGCTCGACCGCCATCGTCCCCAACGCGGCGTAACCGAGCCCGATGCCCAGCCCCAGCACCGCCGCGACGAGATAGAGGCCGAGCCCATCCCCCGGCAACGACGTCAGCCACACCGCGGCCGCCACCACCACCGCCGAGCCACCGGCGACGAGCGCGGGCGCGCTGAACCGCCGCATCAACACACCAGCCAGCACCGAAACCACCAGCATCAGAATCGTCGTCGGCAAAAGATAAAGCCCCACCTGCAATACCGACGCTCCGAGGACGCCCTGCGCGTACGCCGAAAGCGTCATGATCGTGGCGAACAACGCGAAGCCCAACAGGAATGACGCCACCGTCGCACCGACTGTTTTCCGGTGCAGCAGCATCGGAATCTCGATCAACGGCGTCTTCGTGCGCCGTGCCGTCACCACCCACACCGACGCCAGCACGACGGCCGCGACCAGCAGCCCGGCGGTCGCCCAGCCCCATTCGGCTCCCTTGCTGATCGCCAGCAGCAGGCAGATCAGCCATCCCGACACCAGCACGGCGCCCAGCAGGTCCGGCGAACCGGCCCGGACCGCGGCTGTCCGGTCCTCCCGAACCGCGGCGACCAGCCCGAACGCCACCACGCCGAGCGCCGCGAGCACCCAGAACACCAGCTGGTGATCCCCGCCGGCGAGCCCGGCGAGAATCATCCCGCCGCCGCTGCCCGCGCCGATCGTCGCGCTCAGCACGCCGATCGCGGCCGGCAGCGAGCGCGCCGGCAGCACGTTCCGGACCTGCCCGATCGCCAGCGGCAGCAACGGCGCGGCCGTCCCCTGCAGGATCCGGCCGACAACCAGCACCGGCAGCGACTCCGCCACCGCCGCCAGCACCGATCCCGCGACCAGCAACGCGAGCACGACCAGCGACATCGTGCGCCTGCCGTAGAGGTCGCCCAGCTGCGCGACCAGCGGAATCGCGACCGCGCCGGCCAGCAGCCCGGCGGTCAGCGCCCACGACACCGAACTCAGCGGCACGCCCAGCTTGAGCTGCAACTGCGGCAGCAACGGCACCACCACGGTCATCTGCAAGGTCCCGACCGCCACTGCGAACGCCAGCGCGGCGACCGTCCCCCAGTAGTTTTTATACATGTATAAAAACGTAGCATGGCGGCATGCCAGCGCGCACCGGCCGACCGCCGAAGATCTCCAGGGCCGACATCGTGGCCGCCGCTCACCGGGTCATCGGCGAGGACGGCGTCGAGGCTCTGACCATGCGCAGGCTCGCCCGGGAGGTCGGCAGCACGGCGATGGCGCTGTACCACCACGTGCGCGACAAAGAAGGCCTGCTTTTGCTGCTGCTGGACGACTACGCGCAGCGCGAAATGCCTCGGCCGGAGAACCTTCCTGAGGAACCGGCGGACCGGATCGTGGCGGTCGCCAAGGCGATGCGGGACGGGCTGGCGAGCTGCCCGTGGATCGTGGAGGTACTGCGCTCCGACGACCTGCTGTCGGTCGGCGGGCTGTGGTACCCGGAGAAAATCGTTGCGGCGGCGGAGAAAGCCAGGCTGCCGACGGAAGCGGCGGTGGATCTCTACCGAGCGGTGTGGCACTACACGCTGGGCGAGATCAGCTCACGCGCGGCGGCCACCCGACGCCGGGAGCAGGGCGGCGACACCTACCGCGAGCGAGTCTTCGCGGAACTGGACGCGGCGGAATTCCCGACGCTCGCCCAGATCGGGCCGCGCTGGGAAACCCTTGCCGCACAAGACAGTTACGAACGAGGCGTGCGCGCACTCGTCACGGGATTGCTGCCGTGAGGGGAACCCTGAGGGAAGCAGAGTCCCTCAGGGTTCCTCTCACGGACGTTCGATCAAGCCCAGAGCTGGCCGTCAAGCCGTTCTGCCGCTTCGTCCAGCGACCCGGAATACGCGCCGGTCGACAGGTACTTCCAGCCAGCGTCCGCGACCACGAAAGCCACATCCGCCTTCTCGCCGCGAGCAGCGGCCTTCTCCGCGATCCCCAGCGCGGCGTGCAGCACCGCGCCGGTGGAGATCCCGGCGAAAATTCCTTCGTGCTCCAGCAGTTCCCGCGTCCGCCGGAGAGCGTCGTACGCGCCCACTGAATAGCGTCCGTTGAGCACGCTCTCGTCGTAGAGCTCCGGCACGAACCCCTCGTCGAGATTGCGCAAGCCGTACACCAGCTCGCCGTACCGCGGCTCGGCGGCGATGACCTGGACGTCCGGCTTGTGCTCGTGCAGGTACCGCCCCACTCCGACGAGCGTCCCGGTCGTCCCGAGCCCGCCGACGAAATGCGTCAGCGTCGGCAGGTCTTTCAGCAGCTCCGGCCCGGTCCCGCGATAGTGCGCGTCGGCGTTGGCCGGGTTGCCGTACTGGTAGAGCATCACCCAGTCCGGGTTCTGCTTCGCCAGCTCCTTGGCCCGCCGCACCGCCTCGTTCGAGCCGCCCGCGGCGGGCGAGAACACGATCCGCGCGCCGTAGGCCTGCAGCAGCTGCTTGCGTTCGGCCGAAGTGTTCTCCGGCATCACGCACACCAGGCCGTAGCCCTTGAGCTTCGCGGCCATGGCCAGCGAGATCCCGGTGTTGCCCGAGGTCGGTTCGAGGATCGTGGACCCGCGCCGCAGGATGCCGTCCCGCTCCGCCGCCTCGATCATGGCCAGCGCGGGCCGGTCCTTGATCGAGCCGGTCGGATTGCGGTCCTCGAGCTTCGCCCACAACCGCACCTCGTCGGTCGGGGACAGCCGCGGCAGCCCGACCAGCGGCGTGCCGCCGAGCGCGTCGAGGAGAGACTCGTAGCGAGTCACCGGCTCAGCGCGCGCCGCCCGCGACGGCGGGCAGGATGGTGAGGGTGTCGCCGTCCTTGACCTCGGCGTCGAGCCCGCCGGAGAAACGCACGTCCTCGTCGTTGACGTAGACGTTGATGAAGCGGTGCAGCTTCTCCTCCTTGACCAGGCGCGCCTTGAGCCCGGCGTGCCGCGACTCGACGTCGTCGATGATCTCGAGGACAGTCTTGCCCGACGCCTCGACGGACTTCTCGCCGCCGGTGTGGGTGCGCAGGATGGTCGGGATGGACACGGTCACGGCCATGGTTTTCTACCTCCGGGTGGGTTCCTACACGCTGACGCCTCGGACGCCGCGCTTTATTCCGGCAGTCAGTCGATGATCTCGACCGGCTCCTCGGTGATCTCGGCGTCCACGATCCGGTACGAGCGGAACTCGTGCGAATCGGGCTCTCGGGTCGAGACGAGCACGTAGTGCGCGTCGGGTTCGGCGGCGATGTTCGCGTCGGTGCGCGACGGATAGGCCTCGGTCGCGGTGTGCGAGTGGTAGATGACCACCGGGACCTCGTCGTTCGCGTCCATCTCGCGGTAGAGCTTGAGCAGGTCGCCCGAGTCGAACTCGTAGAACGTCGGCGAGCGGGCCGCGTTCAGCATCGGGATGAACCGCTCGGGGCGGTCCGAGCCGGCAGGACCGGCCACCACCCCGCACGCTTCGTCGGGGTGGTCGCGGCGGGCGTGGGCGACGATCTCGTCGACGAGGTCACGGCGGATCCGGAGCACACGGACATCCTAGTTCGTGGACCGAACGAGTCCACACTGTGAGAGCTACCGCTCATCCGCAGGTCAGGGCACAATTACCGGATGCCGGTGTCCTCGAAGATCCGCGAACGCTGCCGAGATTTGCTAGCCGACGGAGACGTCGTCCAGTACGTGTTCCCCGCCACATCGCTCATGGTGACGATGATGGCCGCGCACCGGAACTTCCTGGTCGTGGTCACCGATCGGCACGTCACGGTGCTCGCCTGCAGCACTTTCCGCCGGTGGAGGCCGGTTTCGGTGTGGGCACAGCTGCCGCGCTCGACCGAACTCGGCCCGGTGGACCTGCATCCCTCGCTCGGGGCGACCGTGTCGTTCGGCGGCCTGGTGCTGGAGATCGAGGACGAGTACGTGGCCGCCGTGCGCGCCGCCGACCTCGAACGGAACGAGGACGCCCTCCCGCAGGACCCGTTCTGACCTCAGCCCAGCGCTTCCGGCCACACGTCCCGATAAGCCGGGACGCCGGCCGCGGAAGTCGCCGAGAGCAGTCCGTGCACCATCGCCCGGGCGAACACCCGCGCCGACGCCGCGCACAGCGCGTCCAGCGCGCCCGCTCGCGCCGCCACCGCGAATGACCCGGGCTCCCCTGGCAACTCCTGCGCGCCGGTCGCCAGCGCGAACACCGTGTCGCCGTCGAACATCGAGTGCGCCGGACGCACCGCGCGCGCCAGCCCGTCCTGCGCGGCCACCGTCAACCGGCGCGCCTCGGCCTTCGTCAACGCCGCGTCGCAAGCCACCACGCCGATCGTGGTGTTCAGATCGGTTCGCTGCCCCGGCACCTCGCCCGGCCGATCCGGCCAGCGGACGCCGAACTCGCCGTTCACCTCATGATCGCCAGCGAAGGCCCGTCCGGTCGCGAAATCCACGGCCTGGCCCGCCGCGTTCACCGCGACGATCGCGCCGACCGTCACGTCGCCGACGACCTCGCTCGCCGTCCCGATCCCGCCTTTGAGCGAACCGACCACCGCGCCCGAGCCCGCTCCGACGGTGCCCATCGCGAAGGTCTCCCCGGCCGCTTCGCAAGCGGCGTAACCGAAATCGGCGTCCGGCCGGTTGCCCCACGCGCTGCGCGGCAAATCGAACAGCACCGCCGCGGGCACGATCGGAACGACCTCATACGGCTGTGCGCCAACGGGAAATCCGTAGTTCCGCTCGGAAAGCCACCGCATCACGCCGTCCGCCGCCGCGAGCCCGTACGCGCTTCCGCCGGAGAGACAGACCGCGTTCACCTGCTGTACCAGGTTTTCCGGCTCCAGCAGGTTGGTTTCCCGCGTGCCGGGCGCACCGCCGCGCTGATCGACCGCTCCGGTCGCGCCGTCCGGCACGAGCACGACAGTGGTTCCGCTGGCCCAGCCGTCGTCCAGCCTCTCGTGATGGCCTACGAGCACGCCGGGAACGTCGGTGATTTTCCCGCCAGTCAGCCGGTCAGCGCTTGGATCAGCGTCTCCTGCACCCATGTCAGCCAATGGTAGACGCCGAGATGGGGTGCGCGGGGATCATCTTCCGGCAGCTCGTCCGGCATGTCCTCGGTGACGTCGAGCGCGGTGCCCAGCGCCAGCCGCACGTCGTTCAGCGCGCCAAGCCAGGCGTCGGCCTGCTCGAAGGTCAGCTTCACCGAACCGCCGTCGCGCGGCAGGGTGTCGAGGACGATCTTCGCGACGCCGACCTTCTTCTCCAGCAGCTCCGGCTCGTGCAGCGACCGCATCGCCGCCGCCGAATCGAGGTCCTCGCGGCTCGGGTTGTCCGGGTCGAGCTTGTGGAAGTCCGGCAGCAGCCGCGACAGCACCGGATCGTCCGGCGATTCGGCAGGCCCGGTGCGGATCCCGGTCAGCTCGGCCAGCTCGTCCTGCGGGGCCTCCTCGGCCCGGGCGGTCAGCATGTCTTCCAGCTGCCCGACCAGCCCGCGCAGCACCGCGGCCTCCTGCTGTTCGAACCCGGCGAGGATGGCGTCCCCCTTGCGCCGCCAGGCCTTCACGAGGGCTGTTCCATGGTCGCCCACAGGCCCGCCGCGTGCAGCTTCGCCACGTCGGTCTCCACCTTCTCCTTCGAACCGGACGACACGATCGCCCTGCCCTTGTTGTGCACGTCGAGCATCAGCTTCGTGGCGTGGTCCCGGCTGTAGCCGAACAGCTTCTGGAAGACGTACGTCACGTACGACATCAGGTTGACCGGATCGTTCCAGACGATCGTCCGCCAGGGCTGGTCGGATTCGGCCAGTTCGGCCCCGAGTGGATCAACCTGCGTCTGTTCGGATGCGACAGGCGTGGACATGCACACCATGGTGTCACGGGGGCAACCCGGTACGCCGCGCCAGGTCCGTCCATGTGAGTGAATAGGCTGCTCCCATGGGTTCCCCCGAGCCGGTCCCCAGCGCCAGCACGGCGCTGCTCACCGACCACTACGAGCTGACCATGCTGGCGAGCGCGCTCGCGGACGGGACGGCCGACCGGCCGTGCGTGTTCGAAGTCTTCGCGCGGCGGCTTCCCGACGGCCGCCGCTACGGCGTCGTCGCTGGCACCGCGCGCGTGCTCGACGCGATCGCCGACTTCCGGTTCACCGACGCCGAGCTGGCGATGCTGGAGCAGACCGCGGTCGTCGACCCGGAAACGCTGGCGTGGCTGGCGGACTACGAGTTCCGCGGCGACATCGACGGCTACCGCGAAGGCGACCTGTACTTCCCCGGTTCGCCGATCCTCACCGTGACCGGCAGTTTCGCCGAAGCGGTGGTGCTGGAGACGGTGGTGCTGTCGATCCTCAACCACGACAGCGCGATCGCTTCGGCGGCCGCGCGGATGTCCGGCGCGGCGCACGGGCGGCCGATCATCGAGATGGGCGGACGGCGCACGCACGAGTACGCCGCGGTCGCCGCCGCGCGCGCCGCCTACCTGGCCGGATTCGCCACCACGTCGAACCTCGAAGCCGGCCGCCGCTACGGAATCCCGACCCGCGGCACCGTCGCGCACGCCTTCATGCTGCTGCACGACAGCGAGGAAGCCGCGTTCCGCGCCCAGGTCAGCAAAATGGGTGCGGACACCACTCTGCTGGTGGACACCTACGACATCACCGCGGGCATCGAGGCGGCCGTGCGCGTCGCCGGCCCGGAGCTGGGCGCGATCCGGATCGACTCCGGCGACGTCGGCCCGCTCGCCCGCAAGGCCCGCGACCAGCTCGACTCGCTCGGCGCGAAAGACACCCGGATCGTGGTGTCCGGCGACCTCGACGAACACGCGATCGCGGCGCTGCGCGCGGAACCGGTGGACGCCTACGGCGTGGGCACCTCGGTGGTCACCGGATCCGGCGCGCCGACCGCCGGGATGGTGTACAAGCTGGTCGAGGTCGACGGCCGCCCGGTCGCGAAACGCAGTGCGCACAAGGAATCCCGCGGCGGGCGCAAGCACGCGCTGCGCCGCCACCGCGGCACCGGGACCGCGGTCGAGGAAGTGGTCTGGACCGCCGCCGGCGGCCGTCCGGAACCCGGCGAAAACGATGTCGACCTGCAGATCCCCCTGGTGCGCGGCGGCGCGCCGGTCGATGATCTGCCTACGCTGGACGACGCGCGCGCCCGCCTGCGGCGCGCGCAGGTGAGCCTGCCGTGGGAGGGCCTCAAGCTCTCGCACGGCGAGCCCGCGATACCGACGACTTTTCTGTAGGGAGCCGACCATGACAACCGCGCTGATCGTGGTGGATGTGCAGAACGACTTCTGCGAGGGAGGCTCGCTCGGCCTGCCGGGCGGGGCGGTCGCGGCGGCGGCCATCTCGCAGAAGATGGCCGAGGGCGGCTACGCGCACATCGTCGCCACTCGCGACCACCACATCGACCCGGGCGACCACTTCAGCGACACGCCCGACTTCAACACCAGCTGGCCGCCGCACTGCGTGGCGGGCACGGCGGGCGCGTCGTTCCACTCGGCGCTGGACGTGGTGCCGATCGAAGCGGTGTTCTCGAAGGGCGAGTACTCCGCCGCGTACTCCGGTTTCGAGGGCAAGTCCGGCGACGGCAAGACGCTCGAGGAATGGCTTCGCGCGCATGACGTCACCGACGTCGACGTCGTCGGCATCGCGACCGACTTCTGCGTGCGCGCCACGGCTCTCGACGCGGCTCGCGCCGGGTTCACCGTGCATGTGCTGCTGGACCTGACCGTCGGCGGTTCGCAGCCGACGGTGGACGCGACGCTCAAGGACTTCGACGAGGCAGGCGTGCGCTACACCGGCACGCCCGCCCTGCCGCCTGCCTAACGTCGTGAGTGGCGTTGCCGGTTAGAACCGGCAGCGCCGCTCACGAGGCTGGCGCGCCGCCCTTGCCGAACGGGTCGCACGCCGCGGTGCCGAGGTAGATGTCCCCGCTCGCTGGACCGCCTTGCGGGAACAGCTTCACGTGCACCGCGTGCGTGACCAGGCTGCCGTCGGCGGGCTGCGGCGTCACGGTCTCGTTCAGCGTGATCGTGGCCAGCGCCGTGCCCGCCGCGCCGCCGGGGATCGTGATCCGGTAGTTCGCCGGGATCGACGACGGCACGGTGAAGCCGGAAACCTCGCCGATCGACATCGAGCCGGTGCTGCCCGAATCGGTCGTGGTGGCGCAGCCGACCGAGTACGTGCGGACTTTCAGCTCCGGCCCGCCGTACCGGGTGAGCAGGTCGGATTCGAACCGCTGCCCGCCGGTTTTCACCTCCGCGACCGGGCCCTTCCGCTCGCAGGTGGCACCGCCGAAGCCGAACACCGCGACCTCGCCTGCCTCCCCGCCGTTCGAGCGCGCGGAAGCCGGGCCGTCGGCGTCGCAGCGCGCCAGTTCCCCGGTGACCACGTGTTCGTGCTCCACCAGCACGTCGGCGCTGCCCGCGGAACCCCAGCCGGTGGACGTCGGCGGATCGGCGTGCGCCAGCGCAGGCGCCGCCGTCAGGAAAACCCCGGTGACCAGCAGGATCCGTCCGCGCATTCGACCTGTCTCCCTTCGCCCGTGCTTCGACATCGGCAGCGCGGCGGGGGTCCCAAACGTCGACGGTCGCAGCTCACCCGGACGTGTGGCGCAAGACAGGGGTGGTGAGGAACGCAACTTGTCTCGTTCCGTCGCCTCACTCGACGATAACCTGCCCGGACGTCCGTTTTCCGTGGTTGGAGGTCCCGTGTCGTCACTGTCTCTCCCGGCCCGCCGTCAGGTGCTGGCCGACCTCGTGCCCGGCACCCTGGTGCGCGACCTGGCGCTGGTCGCCGGCGGCGCCGTGCTCACCGGCGCGGCCGCGCAGCTGATCATCCCGCTTCCGGGCACGCCGGTGCCGATGACCGGCCAGACGTTCGCCGCGCTGCTCGTCGGCGCGACGCTCGGCATGCGTCGCGGCGCTGCCTCGCTGCTGCTGTACATGCTCGTCGGCGCGGTCGGCGTGCCGTGGTTCCAGGGCGGCACCTCCGGGCTGTCCGGGGCCTCGGCCGGCTACATCGTCGGTTTCGTGTTCGCCGGTGCGCTCGTGGGCGCGCTCGCCCGTCGCGGCGGCGACCGCACTCCGCTGCGCATGGCGGGGACCATGGTGCTCGGCAATGTCGTGATCTACGCCTTCGGCGTGCCGTGGCTGATGGCTGCCACCGGGTTCGATCTCGCCACCGCTTTCGACAAGGGCGTCACGCCGTTTCTCGTCGGTGACGTGCTGAAGACCGTTGTCGCGGCGGGCGTGCTGCCGCTCGCGTGGGCCGCGGTTTCGCGGTTCCGCAAGGAAGACTGAACCGGATTTCCGGGAGCTTCGATCCGGCGCGAGGGGTCCGTTCGCGCCGGATCGAAGATCCTGTCGGACCTGGCGGCTATCGTGTCTCGCTGTGCCCGCCCGAACCGATTTCCCCGGCGTCCTCGAACTCCTCACCCACGCGGTGGAGTCCGTCGGCGGCGCTGAACGCCCCGGCCAGGTGAAGATGGCCGATGCCGTCGGCCACGCCATCCGCACCGGCGAACACCTCGCCGTGCAAGCGGGAACGGGCACCGGCAAATCGCTGGCGTACCTGGTGCCCGCGATCCGGCACGCGGTGGAGAAAGACACCACCGTCGTCGTTTCCACCGCCACCATCGCGTTGCAGCGCCAGCTGGTCGACCGTGATCTCCCGCGCCTGGCGAAGGCGCTCAAGAAGCCGCTCGGGCGCGAACCGACCTTCGCGATCCTCAAGGGCCGCCGCAACTATCTGTGCCTGCACCGGCTCGACACCGGCCCCGCCGACGAGCCCGACGACGCGCAGCTGTTCGACCCGTTCGCGGTGTCCCGGCTGGGCAAGGAAGTCACGCGGCTGCACGAGTGGGTGTCGGACACCGAAACCGGTGACCGCGACGAGCTGGTGCCCGGCGTGTCGGATCAGGCGTGGCGGCAGGTTTCCGTCACCGCGAGGGAATGCCTCGGCGCCGCGAAATGCCCAGTCGGCACCGATTGTTTCGCCGAACGCGCGCGAGCCGAGGCTGGCCGCGCCGATGTGGTGGTCACTAACCACGCACTGCTGGCCATCGACGCGCTGCAGGGCTATCAGGTGCTGCCGGACCACGACCTGGTGATCATCGACGAGGCGCACGACCTGGTCGACCGGGTCACCTCGGTCGCCACCGGCGAACTCACCAGCGCGATGGTGTCGGCCGCCGCGCGCCGATGCGGAAAGCTGATCGACGCCGGAATCGCGGACCGGCTGCTGGAGTCCTCCGACGGGCTCGCGCTGATCCTCGACGACATCCCGGCCGGAAGGCTCGACGCGCTGCCCCGGCCGTTGCAGGGCGCGATCCCGGCGGTGCGCGACGCGGCGAAGGAATGCCTCACCGCGCTGGGCTCGGATCGCAAGGAAGACGTCGGCGAGGCCACCGCGCGCAAGCTGGCGCGGTCGCTGCTCGAAGAGGTGCACGACACCGCGGTGCGGCTGCTCGACGCGTACGACGAGGATCTGGCGCACCAGCGCGACGTGGTCTGGGTGACCGGTGACAAGTACTCCGCGAACCCGCGCCCGCCCGCGTTGAAGGTCGCCCCGCTGGGTGTCGCGGGATTGTTGCGAGAGCGCGTGTTCAACCAGCACACCACCGTGCTGACGTCGGCGACACTGACCCTCGGCGGCGAATTCGACACCATGGCGCGGCAATGGGGTCTGCCGCCGAGCGGCGCGCGCGTGGTGAAGTCGCCGGGAACGGCCACCGACAAGGAAGCGCCGTCGGACGAGGACACCGGCCCGAAGTGGACCGGCCTGGACGTCGGATCGCCGTTCGACCACCGCCGCAACGGCATCCTCTACCTTGCCAAACACCTTCCGCCGCCGGGCCGGGACGGACTCGCCGAGTCCACAATGGACGAACTGGCCGGACTGGTCGAAGCCGCGGGCGGCCGGACGCTGGGCCTGTTCTCCTCGATGCGCGCGGCGAAACAGGCCGCGGAAGCCATGCGGGAACGGCTGGACCACCCGATCCTCTGCCAGGGCGACGACGCCACGCCGTTGCTGGTGCGGCAGTTCGCCGAGGACGCGCGCACCTGCCTGTTCGGCACGCTGACGCTGTGGCAGGGCGTGGACGTGCCGGGGCCGTCGCTGCAGCTCGTGGTGGTGGACCGGATCCCGTTCCCCCGTCCGGACGATCCGGTGTCGTCCGCTCGCCAGCGCGCGGTAGAAGCCCGGGGCGGCAACGGATTCCTCACCGTCGCCGCGACCCACGCCGCGCTGCTGCTGGCACAGGGCACCGGACGGCTGCACCGCTCGGTCACCGACCGAGGCGTGGTGGCCGTCCTGGATTCCCGCCTGGCCACCGCACGCTACGGCGGTTTCCTGCGCGCGTCGCTGCCGCCGTTCTGGCCGACGACAGATCCGCAGGTCGCCCGAGACGCGTTGAAGCGACTCGACGCGGCCGCGCCCGCCTGACCGGGCGCACCGGACAGGCGGGTACGGTGAGTGGAACGAACACGACAGGGAGCACCGTTGACCCAGGATTCGTCCAGCGCACAATCGCGGACCGTCAGTGTTGACGACACCGGGGTGCGGCGCCGGCTCGCCGATGGCAGCGAAGAAGCTGTGACGTGGTCGGAGCTGCAATCCGTGATGGTGAGAGTCATCCCCGACGGCCCCTGGAACGAAGACGTCTTCTTCATGCTGGTCGGCAACGACGGCAAAGGCACCGCGGTCCCCAGCGGCGACCCGGCCGCGGACGCCCTCATCGAACGCCTGCAGACCTTGCCCGGTTTCGACAACGAGAAGTTCATCGAGGCCATGACCACGGACGCCGACCAGGCTTACGTGGTGTGGCAAAGCTGAGTTCGGCACGGCCGGGTTGTCTTCGCTGAGCGCGATCCGGCCGGGAAGCCTTGCTGGACAAGGGTTTTCGGACGGTTTCTTTGCCTAGGTTCAGCTGCGGTGGCTTGGCAGCGGCGTGGCGGAAGTGCTCGTCCGTTCTCGGTCGGCAGCCTTATTGCGGCCTGATCGGCTGCTTCGCAAGCTCGCCGCTCGGCTCCGCGTCCGGGAGATCCCCGGCAACCCGGCAACCCGGCAACCCGGCAACCCGGCAACCCGGCAACCCGGCAACCCGGCAACCCGGCAACCCGGCAACCCGGCAACCCGGCAACCCGGCAACG
>NZ_JBVJOE010000002.1:625205-628421 GCF_055583325.1 Amycolatopsis sp. NPDC104775 | reverse complement strand
AACGATGATGAAACGCCCGCCCTTGCGAAACGGCAACCCTGCCGCTTTCGCACGCGGAGCGCGCTAAACCACCCGCGGCCATCCCCGCTCAGCAGCCCCGCCGCAAACCCCGCCCGTCGACCGGATCGACGGTTTGCGCATCCCCTCACGGCAGTCTGGCAACCCGGCCACGCAACAACCGCCACGGCAACTCCGCGCCCCGCCGCGGCCACCACCCGCCGCCACCGTTCAGCAGCAGCCCTGCCGCAAACTCCGACCACCACCGCCACGCAGCAGCGTCATCGCCCACCGCGCCCGCCATCACCGCGCAGCGGCCCCGCAGCAAACCGTGCCCGTCACCCGCATCGGCGGCTTGCACCCAGCCTCACAGCCCGGCCACGAAACAACCGCCACGGCAGAACCCTGAGCCCCATCGCGGCAACAGCCTCCCGCCACCGCAGCAGTCCACCGCGCCGGGACCCCGCAGCCAGACTCAAGCAGCCGGGAAGGTCTCCGTCACCGGAATGCCCTTCTTCAACGTCCGGCTCACCGTGCACAGCCGCTCGATCGCCCGGTCCACCGCGCCCGCCAGCGCTTCCCGCTGATCCTCGTCCAGGGCTGAAACATCGACGTCGAACGCGACCTGCACCGCGTCCAGTTCCGACGCTCCCTCGCGCCGGTCGGCGGTCACCGCGACCCGGAACTTCGAGTCCTCGCCCACTCGCCGCGTGATCAACTGCTCCGCCGTCACCGCGGAGCAGCCCGCCGCGGCGATCTGCAGGAGTTCCGCCGGGGAGAACGCGCCTTCCGCGCCGGCCCGGCCGATTCGCACCTCCGCGCCGCGCTCGTTGCGGCCCACGAAACTGTGCGTGCCTTCGCGCTGTACTTCCAAGGTCATCCGGGACGCCTTTCCACCCGTCGGGTCACTGCATTGGCCCAACCGCGCGGGTCACGCCGATGTTCCGGGCTGCTGCGCCAGCACGGTGATCGTCCCGGGATCGACCTCGGTGAAACCCGCGTCGCGGACGGCGATCACGCGGTGGTCGCGCCAGCCCGCCTCCGGGTCATCGAGCGGGCACAGTTCCTTCCACCGAGCCGGGCTGGGAGTCCGGACCGCGACGCGATAGTCCTTCGCCGCCCACGCCGCCAGTTCGTCGTCGGGCAGCAGCGACGCGAGGATCATCGTGGCGTGTCCGACCTGCGCGGACGCCTTGCCGACGGTCATCGGGACGTCCGGGTTCAGCATCAGCAGCGGAACGTCGGCCGGGGCGGGGCCAGGAGTGTCGGCGGGCAGTTCGCTGCCGGAGATCTGCAGCCGCGAGACCTCATTCGGGGCCTCCTTCACCAGCCCGGGCACGAGCGCGCGCGCCTGTGCGCCGTCGACCTCGATGGTGATTCCCGGCTGGTCGAGCACTGCCTGCCAGTGCGCACCGCGAGCCCGGCGCGCGACCTTCCGGATGCGATTGTCGAGCCACGCGTGCACCGGCTCGGCCCATTCGCCACCGGGCTCGGCGCGTTCGTCCAGGCACACCGCGAGCGCCGCCGCTGCCGCCGCTTCGAGCAGCGCGGTGCGGCCTGGCGGTTCGGCGCGTTCGATGCGCAGGATGATCGGCATCGCGCGGACCTCGTCCGGGTTCTCGTCGGACGTGTCCGAGGTGTCCTCGGCAGGCAGGCCGAGCCATGAGGCGTAGCGGCTGCGCAGCGGTTCGAGCAGAGGGTTCACGGGCGGGCCAATTCGAGTCCGTCGGCCGCGTCCGCCGCCTCGACCTCGGCACGCGTAACGCCGAGGACGAACAGCACCGCGTCGAGGTACGGGTGCGAGAGCGCGGTGTCGGCGACCTCCCGCAGCGCGGGCTTGGCGTTGAACGCGACGCCCATGCCAGCCGCGGCCAGCATGTCGATGTCGTTGGCCCCGTCGCCGACCGCGACGCACGCGCCGAGCGGGATCCCGTACTCGCCGGCGAACCGGCGCAACGCGGTCGCCTTGCCCGCGCGGTCCACGATGTCGCCGACCACGCGGCCGGTGAGCTTGCCGTCCACGACTTCCAGTTCGTTGGCCGCCGCGAAGTCGAGGCCGAGGTCGTCCACGAGATGGTCGATGACCTGGGTAAATCCGCCGGAGACGACACCGCAGCGGAAACCCATGCGCTTGAGCGTGCGCACGGTCGTGCGCGCCCCGGGAGTCAGTTCGAGCTTCGCCGCGACCTCGTCCATCACGCTCGCGGGCAGCCCCTCCAGCAACGAAACGCGCCGCTCCAGCGACTCGGAGAAGTTCAGCTCGCCGCGCATCGCCGCCTCGGTGATCTCGCGGACCTGCTCCTCGACCCCGGCGTACGCGCCGAGCATTTCGATGACCTCGCCCTGCACGAGCGTGGAATCGACGTCGAAGACCACCAGCCGCTTCGCCCGGCGCGTGATGCCCGCGCGCTCGACGGCGACGTCGACGTTGGCCTCAGACGCCGCGTCGGCCAGCATGGACCGGAGTTCGGCGTCGGTCTCTTCGGTGTCTTCGCGCACCGAGACGTACAGCTCGAGCCCGGTCACCGGGTAGTCGGCGACGCTGCGGATCGAGTCGATGTTCGCCCCGACGCCCGCCAGCCGCCGCGCGATCTCGGAGAACGCCCGCGCGGTCACCGGACGCCCCAGCAGGACGAGCACGTGCGACGAATCGCGCCGGCCGAGCGCGAACGGATCCGCGCCGATCGCGTCGCCGATCCGGACCTCGACCTCCATGCCGACCGTCGCCATCGCCTGCTCGACGGACTCCTGCAACCCCTCGGGATCGCGGTAGACGCCGGCGAGCACGCCGAGCACAAGCTGCCCCCGGATGACCACCTGCTCGATGTCGAGCACGTCCACGTCGTGCCGCGTGAGCACGGCGAACAGCACGGACGAGACCCCGGGCTTGTCCGGACCGGTCGTGGTGATGAGGACGGGAGTCTGGCTCACTGGTTCGGTATCCCTCGTTCGTCTCGGCACCGACGCTTAGGCCACGGCGAGTCGGCACGCCCAGTCTGGCCTCCCGCGGCGGCGGGCAGAACGCCCCCGTGCCGTGCTTCACACCGCCGGTGCCACTAACGGGCGACGAGAGGCTGGGCGTGAGGGGCGGCAAGGCTGGAAGGGCTCGTGAGTGGGGAGGGCGGGGTTTACCCGGACCCCCACCCCCCCAACCACCCCCCCCCCGCCACCCACACCCACCACCCCCCCCCCCCCCCCCGTCGCCACCCCACCCGGCAG
>NZ_JBVJOE010000002.1:451886-625195 GCF_055583325.1 Amycolatopsis sp. NPDC104775 | reverse complement strand
CTCCCGCCCTCGGGGGGGGGGGGGGGGGGGGGGGGGTGGGGGGGGGGGGGAGGGGGGGGGGGGGGGGGGGGGTCCTGCCCCCCCCCCCCCCCCCCCCCCCCCCCCCCCCCACGACGTCGTCCGTCGGCGCGACCCACCGCCACAGTCCCGCTCGCACCGCCCGGCGCGCCCTCGGCCCGGCAGATCTCGGCCCCGGCAGCCTCTCCGGTCTCACTGCTCCGGCAGCCCGCAGCGCTGGCCTCGGCACGAAAACGGCGCGTGCCCGGCCGAGAAAGTCCTCGACCGGGCACGCGCCGGTTAAATCCTGCGAGCGCCGGTTACTGCTCGCTCGCGTTGTCCTTGCTGTGGTCGCCCGGCATGGTGGCGTCCACGAGCTTCTGCGACGGGGCCCCGACGTGCTTGGCCTTGCCGAAGAAGCCGATCTCGCCTTCCGCGTGGAGGCGTTCGACCATGTGCGGGTAGTGCAGTTCGAACGCGGGCCGCTCGGAGCGGATCCGGGGCAGTTCGGTGAAGTTGTGCCGCGGCGGCGGGCAGGACGTCGCCCACTCGAGCGAGTTGCCGTAGCCCCACGGGTCGTCGACCGTGACGATCTCGCCGTACCGGTAGCTCTTGAACACGTTCCAGATGAACGGCAGCGTGGACGCCCCGAGGATGTACGCGCCGATCGTGGAGATCGTGTTCAGCGTGGTGAACCCGTCGCTGGCCAGGTAGTCCGCGTAGCGCCGCGGCATGCCTTCCGCGCCCAGCCAGTGCTGCACCAGGAACGTGGTGTGGAAGCCGATGAACGTGGTCCAGAAGTGCCACTTCCCGAGCTTCTCGTCCATCATCCGGCCGGTGATCTTCGGGAACCAGAAGTAGATCCCGGCGAAGGTCGCGAACACGATCGTGCCGTAGAGGACGTAGTGGAAGTGCGCCACCACGAAGTAGCTGTCCGACACGTGGAAGTCGATCGCCGGGGCGGCCAGCATGATGCCGGTCAGACCGCCGAAGAGGAACGTGACGATGAAGCCCATCGAGAAGATCATCGGCGTCTCGAAGGACAGCTGGCCCTTCCACATCGTGCCGATCCAGTTGAAGAACTTCACGCCGGTCGGGACCGCGATGAGGAACGTCATGAAGGAGAAGAACGGCAGCAGGACCGCACCGGTCGCGTACATGTGGTGCGCCCACACCGCCACCGACAGCGCCGCGATCGACAGCGTCGCGAAGACCAGGCCCTTGTAGCCGAACACCGGCTTGCGGCTGAACACCGGGAAGATCTCCGACACGATCCCGAAGAACGGCAGCGCGACGATGTAGACCTCTGGGTGGCCGAAGAACCAGAACAGGTGCTGCCACAGGATCACCCCGCCATTGGCCGGGTCGAACACGTGGGCTCCGAGGTGCCGGTCCGCCATCAGGCCGAACAGGGCCGCGGTCAGGATCGGGAACGCGAGCAGGATCAGGATGCTCGTGATCAGGATGTTCCAGGTGAAGATCGGCATCCGGTACATCGTCATGCCGGGCGCGCGCAGGCAGACCACCGTGGTGATCATGTTGACCGCGCCCAGGATGGTGCCGAGACCGGACACCGCGAGGCCGGCGATCCACAGGTCGGCTCCGACGCCGGGCGAGTGAATGGCGTCCGAGAGCGGCGTGTAGGCGAACCAGCCGAAGTCGGCGGCGCCGCCGGGCGTCAGGAAGCCGGAGAGCACGATCAGGCTGCCGAACAGGAACAGCCAGTAGGAGAACGCGTTCAGCCGCGGGAACGCCACGTCGGGCGAGCCGATCTGCAGCGGCAGGATGAAGTTCGCGAACCCGAACAGGCTCGGCGTCGCGTACAGCAGCAGCATCACCGTGCCGTGCATGGTGAACAGCTGGTTGTACTGCTCCTGCGACAGGAACTGCTGGCCCGGCTGGGCGAGCTCCGTCCGGATGAGCATGGCCATCGCGCCGCCGATCATGAAGAAGGCGAACGACGAGACCAGATACATGATCCCGATCTGCTTGTGGTCCGTCGTGCGGAACAACCGCAGCAGGTACGAACCCTTTGCCGTCTCGCGCGCGGGATACGGGCGCGTTGCGATCGGCTTGGGGGCTACGGCCGTCACTCCTGCCTCCAACACTGCAACCTTGTGGTGGTCAACTTCGGGGCGCTCGGGCTCAGGCGGGCCTGATCCGGGCGGATAGGGGGATCGTAGCCCTCGGTACCGACAGTCGCTCGCACCGGCTGCTTAGATCACCGCATGACCGACCCGTACCGCACCGCGGCGGTCTCCGCCGCCCTCGCTGTCGGCCGCCGGTTCGGCCTCCCCGCCGGCTCTGCCGAGGTGCTGCACGAACGCTCGAACGTGCTGGTGAGAATGGGTCCGATCGTGGCGAGGGTCCCGGCCACCACCCGGCTGCTGCGGCCGGACGCGACCGCGTGGCTCGAGCGGGACGTCGCCCTTTCGGCCTACCTCACCGAACGTGGTGTGCGCGTCGTCTCACCGGCTTCGGATCCCCCGGCCGGACCGCATTTCGCCGAGGAATTGCCGGTCACGCTCTGGCACTGGACCCCGCACGATCCGGATCATCGGCACGGGCCGGGCGAGACCGCCCGGTCGCTCGCCCGCGTCCACGCCGCGTTGCGCGACTATCCGGGAGAACTGCCCTCCCGCGGCCCAGTCGGCGAACTCCTGGACACCGTCGCCCGCAGCGGCTCGCTGCTGGACGGCTTCGCCGACCGGATCCGCACGGAAACCGAACGTCTCGCCGCGCTGTTGCCGTCCCATCCAGTCCAGGCGCTCCACGGCGACGCGCACCCCGGCAACCTCATCGAGACCGCCGACGGCCCGTGCTGGCTCGACTTCGAGGACACCTGGCGCGGACCACTCGAGTGGGACCTGGCAATCCTCGCTCAGCAGGGCGGGCCGGAGTTCCTTGCCGCGTACCCGGGCGAAGCGGACGAAGCCGTCCTCGCGACGTGTACGCAGCTTCGCGCGCTGTTCGTGGTGGCATGGCGGTTCCTGATCGCACAGCGTTTCCCGCACCGCCTGGCCGAAGCGCGCGCCGCGGCGGCCGAGTACTTCAGCTGAGCCAGCCGAGGATCGCTTCGACCACGCCTGCCGGGTCCTCTAGCGGCGTCAGGTGGCCGACGTCCGGGAGGACGGCGAGGGTCGCGTCGGGGAGCGCTTCGACCATGGTGTTGGCAGCGTCGAGCGGCGTGATCGCGTCGCGCTCCCCCACGATGACGAGCGCCGGGACGTCGGTTTCGCGCAGCAGGTCAACGGAATCGGGCCGGTTGCGCATCGCCCGCGCGGCCCAGGCGACCCCGGACGGCGGCTGCGCGTCGATCAATTCGCGCACGCGCGCGAGGACGTCGCCGGACGCGGTGTCGGCCAGCAGGTTCGGCAGGTTCCCGTCGGCCAGCCAGCCCTTGACGCCCTCCGCCTCGGCGCGGTTCGCGACGTCGAGGCGGGTCTGCGCGGCTTCGGGGGTGTCCGCGGTGGCTTTGGTGTCGATGAGGATCAGACCGCCGACGCGCTCGGGAGCCTGCCGCAGGACGGCCATCGCGAGGTAGCCGCCCATCGAGCAGCCGCCTAGAACCACCTGATCGAGTTCGAGCTTGTCGAGGAGCGCGACGACATCCCGCGCGGCGTCGGCCAGATCCGGCTCGGCGTCAGTTTCCGGCAAGGGGCTCCGGCCGAGGCCGCGCTGGTCGGGCGTGATGACCCGGAGGCGCTCCGCGAGCGGCGCGCGGACCGGGTCCCACATGCGGGCGTCGAGCGGGAAAGCGTGCAGCAGCACCAACGGCAGTTCGGTCATGGCGGAGATTGTCGCTGCTTTTTCGCGGCGATTTTTGTCGGACCCCATCGTTAGGGTCGGGGGCGTGACAGAGATCGTAACGGAAAGGCTGGTGCTGCGGCACTTCGTGGAGACCGACCGGCAGGCAGTCGTGGAGATCCAGAACGACCCGGAGACGAACCGGTACAACCCGCGCCCGCCGGACACCGCGACCACGCTGGTGATGTTCGACAGCTGGCTCGAGCACTGGGCGGAGTTCGGGTACGGGTACCTGGCGGTCCGGGAGCGGGGCAGGCCGGAATCCGCCGACGGGTCGGACGTGATCGGCATGACCGGGGTGCGGAACCGGGAGTTCCGGGGCGAGAAGGTGCTGAACCTGGCGTACCGCTTCCGTCCGTCGGCGTGGGGGAAGGGGTATGCGGTGGAGGCGGCGCGAGCGGCGGTGGAGTGGGCGGAACGGGAGATTCCGGCGATTCCGGTGCTGATCAGCGTGGCGGAGACGAACACGCCGTCGCTGCGGGTGGTGGAGAAGCTGGGGTTCACGGAGTACGTGGAGGAGGAGTACGACGGGGCGGTTTCCCGGCATTTTCGGCGGTGAGGGGGGCGATGGTGATGGGCCGGAGGGGTGAGGAAGAGCGGGGGCGGTGAGGTTGGGGCCGGGCGAACGGCTGGGAAAGAGCAGTGTGGTGGAGGAAAGCGGGGCCAAGGGGTGACGCGGTGGTGGACTAGTTCGAACGGGGCTGCTCGCTGTGGCACGGTGAATTGACGTGGCGCGGCGGTGACCGGTTGGGAGCGGGCCGGGCGGGCGCGAGGTGGTGGCATCGCGAGGCTTCGCTTTTTCCGCTTCTGGCAGAGGGGCGCGGGGCAACACCGGTTGCCGCGGCGGCGATTCTCGGCGCGGACGGGCGGGTGCGTGCAAAGCAGCGCCCCCTGCACTGGGCTTCACGAGGCAGCGCCGGTAACCGCGGCCACGCTACCCGGAACGGCCGGGCGAGCGCGGAATGGCATCATCTCCGCGCAGCCTTCGACCAGCGACACCGCTTCCCCATCACCCTCACCGGGCGGCCGGATGAGCGCGAGGCAACAGCATCTCCGCGCAGCCTTCACCCGGCGACGTCAATACCGGCCCCCGCCCACCCGAAACCCCGCCGGGGCGAACTCCGCCTCCGCCAAACTCTCCGCAAGCCCTTAGACCCACGCCCACCGGCAACCCCCGGGAACGCGGGCCCAAGACCCAAACGCGAGCCGAGATCAGCGCACCTCAAAGCCGGTTGGCGTTCTTCCAATCCTCCGCGGTCCCGGAGTCCGCGAACAGCGTCACCACTGTCTCGTCCGGGGTGCGGGTCGCGGCCAGGCGGCGGGCGGTGAGCCAGTTGGCTGCCGCGGAGCCGCCGATTTTGGTGCCGGTGGCGGTGTGGAAGTCGCGCATGCTGCGGAGGACCTCGGGGTAGGACACGGTCTGGTGCTGGACTCCGGGGATCAGGTCGCTGACGAAACGCTGGCGCATCCCGTATCCCAGGCCGCCCGCGCCGGGGAACTTCGAGGTTTCGTTGGGCGGGCTCATGGTGCCGAAGGGAAGTTCCGCGGGGGTGACCGCGACGACGGTCAGGTCGCCGTATTCCGTGCGCAGGGCTCGGGCGACTCCGCCGAGGGTGGCGCCGCTGCCGACGGCGGCTACCCAGGCGGACGGGCGGCGGCCGGCGAGCTGGGTGATGATTTCCTGGCCGGTGAGGAACTGGTTCACCGCGAAGTTGTGCAGGTCCCGGTGCTGGGCGACCATCGTCCAGCGGGGGTCGGCGTCGGCGATTTCCTTGGAGAGCTTGAGGAAGCCCAGCACGAATTCCGAACCGCGGGAGAATTCCACCGACGCTCCGGTGCCTCGAATCTCCTCGACGACGCTTTCGGCCATCGAGCTCGGCAGCACGACCTTGATCGGGATTCCGGCCAGTTTCCCCAGCTGAGCCAGCGCTCGCGCCATGTTCCCGCCCGAACCGGCGACGATGCGCAGATCCTCCAGGCGGTCGGCGTTGGCGTTCACCGCACCGCACAGCAGCGAGTAGGCGGTGCGGTCCTTCACCGAGCCGAACGGGTTCTCGAACTCGTACTTGGCGAAGATCTTCGCGCCGCCTTCCGGCCCGGGGACCTCGACGAGCCGGGAATGGCCGAGCCGGTCCCGGAATTCCTTCAACGCCGGGAACTGCTCCAGGGTCAGCCGCTCGTCGAACATCTCGTCCAGCGGCTCGCCGATCGTCAGGTCGATCACGTCCTGGTAGGCGTTCGTCATGACTCCTCTTTCTCGCCTGGGAAACCGCGTCGAACTGTAGTCGCTTTCTCTTGCGTATCAACGTTTTTCGGTGCGCAAGGCTGAACACTTCAGCCGGTCAGAGCGCGGGTCAGGCCAGTCAACTGGGCCGCGGCCGCGCGGTAGCTCAAGGGCGGTTCGGGTTGCCAGGAATGAACTCGCCCGGTCCGGACGGCGGCCTGGCGTTGCCAAAAAGGATGACCGGCGACGTCCGCGGGCTGCAGGCTCGTGGCGCGAGCGTCCACCATCAGCACGTCCGCCGGGTAGCGCAACGAGTTTTCCCAGGACAGTTTCAGCATGTACTCGCCGCCGGGCGGCAGCACCACCGGCACTCGGAGCGCGAGGTACTCCCGCAGCAACGGCCATCCCGGGCGGGCGATCCGGATCCCGTCCGGGTCAATAGAAACGAACTGCACCCGAGGCGCTCGAGCAGCAACCGCGCGCAGTTCAGCACGCGCCCGCAGGTATTGGGCGCGCTGCGCCTCGACTCCGGACGCGCCGAGCGAAGCGGCCAGGTCGCCGAATCTGCGCAGGGAGTCCGGTAGGTCGGTCGCGTAACTTTCGAAGGACGCCACTGGGCAGAACTTCCGCACCTGCGCACCAATCCCCGGGTCGAGCTGGGAAAGGCCGTACTGCAAGGAATCCAGCACCAAGTCCGGACGCAGTGCGCCTGCCCGCTCGACGTTCAGCTGCCCCCACGCGGAGCCGAGAACGACTGCACGGTCAAGATTTCCCAGTACGGAGTGATCGAGTTTGCGTCCCTGTGTCAGAATTCCGCCGTAGACGCCATCGACGTCGAGACCGTAATCGTGCAGAGTGCGGGCCACTGTGGCGTAGGCGATGATTCGTCTTGGCACAGAGGGGAAATCCAGGCGGAGACCGGTGTCGTCAACCACGGTCCACGGGCCGGGCGGCACCTGCCGGACTGGACCGGCATCTGCGGAATCTGACATCAGCCGTGGTGCGACGACGGCGGCTGCCGCAGCGACTCCGCCGAAAAGCACGGTGCGCCGGACCGGCTTGCCCGCACCCCTCGTCATCGAACCTCCTGTGCCACAGGGAAAGTGTTCGTCCGTCCCAGTCGGACACTTGCCCGAATTAGGGTCGCCTAACCATAATCCGGCTCCTGCGAACGGAGAAGCCGCTCGCCTTCTCCGGGGATGAACATGGGTCAGCGAATATCCGCTCCACACCGGGTCGCGGTCCGGCTCGGCACGGGATGGTTCGGCGTGCTCGTGGCACTGGCGATCGTCGCACTGGTCAGCGTGTGCGCGGGCGCGGAATTCATTTCCCCTGGCACAGTTCTGGAAGCGTTGCTGCACTACGACCCCGCCCGGCTGGACGAGCTCGCGGTGCGGACCCTGCGGCTGCCTCGCACGCTCGTGGGACTCGCGGCGGGGGCCGGACTCGGCCTGGCTGGCGCGATCCTGCAATCCTCGGTGCGAAATCCGCTGGCGGACCCGGGAATCCTGGGCATCAACGCCGGAGCGGCGCTGGCGATAGTCCTCGGCCTGACCGCTCTGGGTTCATTGACCGGATCGTCTACCACCTGGCTCGCCCTCGGCGGTGCCGCGCTCGCCGCGATCGTGGTGCACCTGCTCGCGCACCGGTCGCGCGGGCCGGTAACGCTGCTGCTCGCCGGAACCGCGCTCACCGCGATTCTCACCTCCGCGACCAGCGCCATCCTGCTGACCGACGGCGGCACGTTCGCGCAGTTCCGGTTCTGGCAGGTCGGTTCCCTGACCGGACACCCGGTCTCGGTGCTCCTTTTCGGCACCGCGCTGCTCGTGCCCGCGCTTGGCTGCGGCCTGCTGCTGGGCCGGACGCTCAACGTGCAATCGCTGGGCGACGATCTCGCAGTCGCGCTGGGACACCGAGCCGTCCCGGCGAAACTGCTGGCGAGCGCGGTGGTCGTGGTGCTGTCCGGAGTTTCCACCGCGATCGCCGGGCCGATCGGTTTCCTCGGACTGCTGGTGCCGCACCTGGCGCGGCTGATCACCGGGCCGGATCAGCGCTGGGTGCTGCGGTATTCGGTGCTGCTGGGTCCGCTGCTGCTGTTGCTCGCCGATCTTCTCGGCCGGTTCGCGGCCGGAACCGCCGAGCTGCCCGCGGGAGTGGTGACCGCGGTCCTCGGGACACCGATGGTGATTGTGCTGGCCCGGCGCAAGAAGCCCCTGACATGAACCGAACCATCCGCCTCGCTCTGCCCAGCCTCGTCGCCTGTCTCGTGATCGCGGGGCTTCTCTACGGCGACTTTCCGCTGTCGCCCATGTCCGTCCTCCGGGCGCTCGCTGGAACCGCTGACCCTCGCGACGCCTTCTTCCTGCTCGACGTCCGGCTCCCCCGGCTGCTGCTCGCCGTGACGACCGGCGCTGCTTTCGGCTTGGCGGGCGCGATTGTGCAATCCCTGGTCCGCAATCCGCTCGCCAGTCCGGACGTGCTCGGCACGACCTCCGGCGCCGCCGCGGCCGCGGTGTCCGCGTTGCTGCTGCTCGGCTGGACCGGGCCAGCTGTGTCGGGAGCGGCGTTGGCCGGCGGGCTGGTCACCACCGGCGTGGTGCACCTGCTGGCCACCGCGCGCGGGCGGAATCTCGTCCTCATCGGCGTAGCTGCCGCGGCGCTGCTGGCGGGCGGGGTGTCGTGGCTGCTCACCGTCGGCGAGGTGACCGAAGCGCAGGCGGCGCTGGTGTGGCTCACCGGGACACTCGACGGCCGGTCCTGGCCGGAGCTCGGGCCGTTGCTGTGGTTCACGATCCCGGCTGTGGTGGTCGTCGTCCCCTTGGCCCGTCCGCTGACGCTTCTCGGGCACGGCGACGACCTCGCCCGCTCGCTCGGGGTCGCGGTGGGCCGGACCCGGTTCTTCCTGACAGTCGCGGCCACGGTCCTCGCCTCGGCCGCCACGGCGGCGGTCGGACCGGTCGCGTTCGTGGCGCTCACCGCCCCGGCGTTAGCCCGGCTGCTGACCGGCCGCCGGGAGCCGTCGCTGACCGCCTCGGCGTGGCTGGGCTCGGCGTTGCTGCTGCTGGCCGATCTGCTCGCGCGGTCGCTGAGTTCACCCGCGGAAATCCCGGTCGGAGTGGTGACCGGGATGATCGGCGGCGGGTATCTGCTGTTCTTGCTCACCGGCCGGGGAACGCGGTGAAGAAATTGCGTCGAAACCGTTCACACGATGGTTTCGCACTCTTCGATCGAGGCCAGCAGGAAATCGCAGCCGTCGGCGCAATCGTCGACCCGCAGCGAAACGTTTCCGATCACCCGGGAAAGATCCGCGGCCATCCGGCGCAGTTCCCGTTCAGCGGGCGCGGCGACACCGGGACCCGTGCTGAGCCGGCGAATCCAGCTCAAATCCTGCGCCGCCCAGGAAAGCAGCGCGCGGTCGTCCAGCCTGCCGTCCAGCGCCAGCAGCTGGTCGACCCTCGCCCGCAGCGCGCGGACCATCAGCGGTTCGACCGCGACCGACGCCGGGGCGGGCGGGCAGACGTCGCGGGTCGCCAGCGCCGGCCACAGGTCCGCGAGCCGGATTTCCTCGCCCAGCTCGGCGGAAAGGATCGAGGCGACCACCGCGGGCAGCGGATCGCGCGGGGTGACCCCGCGCAGCCAATGATAGGGAGCCTTGGCACTGATCGTGCCCGCCCCGAGCCTGCGATTGATCTCGCGGGCGAGCCGGTCCGGCGACCAGGACAGCCGCCGCAGGCACGCGCCCAGAACGCCTTTCGCCGCCGGCGAGACCGAAGGCCGCGAACCCGGCCGAGGCGAACCGGACGGAGCGGCGACCGGGCCGGTCCGGCCCGCGCGTCCGCGATTGAGAGCATTGCCTTCCGGGCCGGGCACATGACCTACCCGAATCGGATACCGTGTCTGCACGAAATCCCCCACATCCGCCGGATCGCGACGTCTTGCCTCGATGCTAACGGACCGGCCGCGCCGCGACAATTGATCATCGTCGGTGAGCTGCCTCACGAATACCGGGAAAATTCCTTCGCGGCGGTTTTTTCCGCTGTCCGATTCGAGTTCCCTTCCTTACGCGGTCCGCGGAACGGCGAGCACTTTGCTCCCCGCGGGCACGTCGGACACCACGAGCGCGGTCGCGCCCACGAACGAATCGTCGCCGACCTCGACCGGGCCGAGCACCGTGGCTCCGGCGCCGAAGGTGACCCGGTCGCCCACCGCCGGATGCCGCCGTTCGCCCGCGGTCCTGCGGTTGTCGCGCCACCAGCCGACCGCGCCGAGCGTCACGTGCTGGTACAGCGTCACGTCTTCGCCGACGACCGCGGTCTCGCCGATGATCACCCCGGTGCCGTGGTCGATGAACAACCGGCGGCCGACCACCGCGCCGGGGTGGATCTCGACGCCGGTGAGCACCCGGGCGAGATTGGTCAGCAGCCGCGCGGCGATCCGGTGCCCGCGCCGGTAAAGCAGGTGCGCGACGCGGTGGATCCAGACCGCGGGCAGCGTGGAATGGGCCAGTGCCTCGGCAAGGGTGTCGATCGACGGATCTCGTTCGACGATCGTGCGGAGGTCTTCGCGCATCCGGGCGAGCACCCCGATGCGATCGGGCTCCGCGGCGGCGGCACCGGACGCGGCGCGGCGCGGCGGCGCCGGGCTGACAGACCGGACAGTGACCATCGTTCAGCCCTTCCCCTTCGTGTTTTCCCAGATGTCGGCTACTGCGGTGACCTCGTGCGGGCCGTCCGGGAACACCGTCACGACGACGTCCTCCGGTTTCAGCTTCGCGGCGACCTCGCGGGTGACGAGCCAGTTCGCCGCCGAGGCCGGGCCGATTTCCCGGCCCGTCGCGGCCCGGAATTCCCGGACCCCGGCGCGGGCCTCGGCCGCACTCACGCTTTCCGTTGCCAGGTCCGGCAATTCGCCCTCCACGAGCGGTTGCCGGTAGCCGTGGCCGAGCCCGGCCCACCCGGGCAGCCCGGACCTCGGCGCGGCCGCCGACCCGTAGGGCAGTTCCGCGGCGGTCACCCCGGTGACGACCGGGTCCGCGCCCGTCGCGCGGAACGCCCGGGTCACCCCGGCGAGACAGCCGCCCGGGCCGGTGCCGCACACCCACGCCGCCGGGACGAGACCGTCGAGCTGGCCGATGATCTCGCGCCCGGTGACGAATTCGTGGATCGCCACGCAGACCGGATCACGATGCGCGGCAAGGAGAAGCCACTCCGGTTCGGCTTCCGCGATCTGCTCGGCCAGCGCGATCGCGGCGAGCAGCCCGCCTTCCGGATCGGCCCGCTCGATCCGCACGCCCGCCCCGTCCGGGCCGAGCGGAACTTCCTCGGCGAGCACCAGCCGCAGCGGTACGCCGATCAGCGAACGCAGGTGGCTCAGCGCGCGAGCCAGCTCCGGCCCGGCCGCGGCGACGAACCGCGGTTCGCCGCGGGAGGCGCCGATCGCCTGGCAGACCAGTGCGTACGCCACCCGGTCCGCGTCGGATCCGGTCGGGTTCTCGTATTCGTGTTTGGCCAGCACCCGGGCCCCGCCCGCCGGTCCCGGCACTTCGGCGAGCCGGGTCAGGCCGAGCCCGGCCCGGAAGGCGCGCAGCCGGGGAAACCGGGACAGCGGAACGCTTTCCCGGAACAGCGAACCGTGCGGCTCGGGCAGGGCGGTCCCGTTCGGGAACCGTCGCGTGGACACCACGCTCTTCACTCCTTCGGCTCAGCGGGCACGGTTTTTTCCAGCGCCTCGGCGAACGCGGCCGGGGTCGGCCGCGTCAGCACGTCCGGCAGCGAGATCTCGCGGCCGAGCGCGGCGGCGAGACCGGCGCGCAGCTTCGCGGCGAGCAGCGAATGGCCGCCCAGTTCGAAGAAATCGTCGTGCACGCCGATCGGCCGGTACTGCAGGACGTCCTCCCACACCGCGACGATCCGGCGCAGCAGTTCGGTGTCCGGCGCGGCGAACTTCCCGCTCAGTTCGGCCGGCCGGGACGCCGCTTCCTCCACCGGGACCGCGACTGGTTCCGCCGTGCCCGGCTGCCGGCCGATCCAGTACCGCTGCCGGGCGAACGCGTACCCGGGCAACGCGACCGGCTGTCCGGCCCCGTCGTGCACGGCTTCCAGATCCACCGGGCATCCCCGCTCCCAGAGCGCTCCTGCCGCGCCCAGCAGCACCTCCAGCTCGGGCCGGTTTTCGTTCGGCCGCGGCATAGTGCGCGCCACGGCCACCCGGTCGCCGAGCGTCGCCCGCGCGAGCGTGCCGAGCGTGGCCCCGGGACCGACTTCCAGCACCAGCCCACCGGCCGCGCCGGCGAGCGCCGCGGCGAAGCGAACCGGTTCCCTCGCGTGCGCCGCCCAATACCCGGGATCGACGGCCTGCTCGTCAGTGAGCAACGCCCCGGTCACCGCGGAGAACACCGGCACCTCGGGCTTGTTGAGCCGTGCGGTACCGAGGAAATCGGCCAGCTTCGGCACTACCCCGTCCATCATCGCCGAGTGGAAGGCGTGCGAGGTGTGCAGCGGCTTGTGCGGAATCTCCTGCCCGGCAAGAACATCCGCGCATTTCGCGATCGCTTCCGCGGGCCCGCTCAGCACGCACAGCTCCGGCGCGTTGACCGCGGCGACCGTGACATCGCCGGGCAGCAACCCGGTGATCCGCTCCTCTCCCGCGGAAACGGCGAGCATCACCCCCGGCGGCTGTTCCGCCATCAACCGGCCGCGCTCCGCGACGAACCGGAGTGCGTCCGGCAGCGACAGCACCCCGGACAAGCAGGCTGCGACCAGTTCGCCGAGGCTGTGGCCGACCATGGCGTCGGCGTGGCAATCCCAGCGGAGCAACTGGCGCGCGAGTGCGTAGGAGGTCACGAACAACGCTGGTTGAGCGAGTTCGGTCGCCCGCAACCGTGCGGGATCGGTGTCCGGTGAGAACATCAGCTCCCGCAGGTCGACGCCGAGGCGAGGCGTCAACTCCCGCACGCATTCGTCGACGACCTCGGCATAAGCAGGCAGTTCGCGGTAGAACTCCGCGCCCATCCCGGGGTATTGCGCGCCTTGACCGGGGAACATCCACACCACTCGCGGCTTGTTCGCGGCCACCGCCGATCCTGGAGCGGCCAGAACGGTGGACGACTCGGACACCACCACCGCCCGCCGGTATCGCCAGGTTTCCCGGCCGCGGCGCAATGTCGCGGCGACGTCCGCGATAGCTGGCGCGTCCGGCTCCCGCAGCACCGCGGCGAGGTCACCGGCCATCGTCTCCAGCGCTTCCTTCGTTTTCGCCGACAGCACCAGCACTTGCGGACGGCGAGCCGGCGGCGTCGGCTCCGGCTGGGCCGCTTCTTCGAGCAGCACGTGCGCGTTGGTCCCGCCGATGCCGAAGGCGCTGACTCCGATCCGGCGCGGCAGCCCGCCGGTCTCCCACTCCTGCGCCTCAGCCCGCACCACGAACGGCGTGCTGGCGAAGTCGATCGCCGGATTCGGCTCGGCGAAATGTGCCGTCGGGGCCAGAACTCCGTTCTGAAGCTGGAGAATCGCCTTGATCAACCCGGCGATCCCGGCCGCGGACTCCAGGTGCCCGACGTTGCCCTTCACCGAACCGACCGTGCAGAACCCGGTGCGCGAGGTGCCGAACGCCCGGCTCAGCGCGGTGATTTCGATCGGGTCGCCGATCGGAGTCGCGGTGCCGTGCGCTTCCACCGCGGTGATCGTTTCCGGGGCGAAGTCCGCGTCCCGCAACGCCGCGCGCACCACTGCCTCCTGGCCGGCGGCGCTCGGCGCGGTGAAGCCGACCTTGCCCGCGCCGTCGTTGTTCGCCGCCGATCCGGCGATCACCGCGAGCACCCGGTCCCCGGCCTCGACCGCGTCGCCGAGCCGTTTGAGCACCACGACCCCGACGCCGTTGCCGAACACCGTGCCGGAGGCCGCCGCGTCGAACGGACGGCAATGTCCGTCCCGCGAGAACACCATGCCGCGTTCCCAGCGGTAGCCGACCCGGTGCGGAACCCGCACGCACACCCCGCCGGCGAGCGCGAGCTCGCATTCGCCCGCGCGCAGCGCCCGCACCGCCTGGTGCACCGCGACCAGCGAACCGGAGCACGCCGTCTGCACGCTCACCGCCGGACCGGTCAGGCCGAGCCGGTGCGCGACCCGGGTGGCGAGGTAGTCCTTGTCGTTGTGGATCTGCAGCTCGAAAACCTCCGAGCCGAGCACCACCGGACGCCCGCCCAGCAGGTTCGACATCAGGTACGCGGGCATTCCGGCCGAGGCGAACACCCCGCCGCCGCTCGCGTCGCCCGGCCGGATGCCCGCGTTTTCCATGGCGTGCCAGGCACATTCCAGGAACACCCGGTGCTGCGGGTCCAGCAACGCCGCCTCCCGCGCGCCGAAGCCGAAGAAGCGGGCGTCGAACAGATCGTGCTCCGCCAGCATCGCCGCCACCGGCACGTAATCCGGGTGCGCGATCTCCTCGGCCGGCACGCCTTCGGCGAGCAGTTCAGTTTCGCTGAGCGGAGCGATGGATTCGACCCCGTCGCGAAGGTTGCGCCAGAACGCCGCCGTGCTGGTCGCGCCGGGGAACCGGCCCGCCATGCCGACGACGGCGATCCGCTGGTCCGCACTCACTGTGCGGCGGCCCGGAGGCCGGTGAGCGCGTGCCGGGCGATGTCGTGTTCGGTCTTGCCCTGGGAAAGCAACTCGGCGCAGATCCGGCCGAACAGCGGGACCAGCTTGAAGGCCCAGCCTCCGGCGGCGACCACGACGTGCTCGCCGCCGTCCACCAGGCCCTCCGCGGTGCCGAGGTAGAACTGCCGCTTCGGGTCCCCGGGCAGCACCGCGAGACACGTGCCGGTGGACACCGGTTCCGGGTCGAGCCACGGCATGTGCGCCCGCACCCAGTCCGACACCCGTTCGACGTGCGCGGGCCGCGGACGGCCGGTGGCGAGATCGGCGTCGGCCAGCGCGTCCACCTCGAAGTCCGGGCCGAGCCGGGCGAGGCCGTCGTTCGCCCACGGGTTGGGCGGGAAGCCATAGAACAGGTTGGTGTCCTCGGCGGTCGGTTCCTGGAAGGCGAACCAGAACGGCCTGCGCACGCCGTCGCCGTTGTCGCGCAAGGTCACCAGCGCCATCTCGTAGGTGTGCAGGTCCAGTTCGCCCGCGCCCCACGGCCGGATCAGCTCGTTGACGTGCGCGTTCGCCGCCAGCACCACCTTGTCCGCGCGGTAGGTCGCCCGGTCGCTGCGCACCACGACGCCGTTCGAGCCCGGCTCCACCGCGAGAATTCGTTCCGGAGACTGCATCCGCACGCCGTTGAGGTGGCATTGCTGCACCAGGGCGGCCAGCGTGCCGCGCACGTCGATGGCTCCCCCGCTCGGCTGCAGGAAGCCCTCGAAGTGCGCGGGCAGGTTGCGGAAGCCGTAGCGGCGCTCGATTTCCTTGCCGGACAACCATTCGTACGGCACGGACAGCTCGTCCATCGCGGCCGCGGTGTCGGCGATGTGGCCTTCGTTGGTCGGCACGTGGGTGTCGCCGAACCACAGGCTGCCCAGTTCGTGCACGAGAGTGCGCCCGGTGTCGGCCTCCAGTTCCTTCCACAGCGGCGCGGTGGCCAGCGTGAGCCGGAAGATGTCCGGCTGGGTGTACTGCACTCGCCAATGCCGTTCGCCGCCGCTGGAACCGCAGCTCTCGTTCAGGAACCCGAACCGGTCGGTGACGAGCACGCGCGCCCCGCCGACCGCCGACCGCCACGCGGCGGACAGGCCGATCGGGCCGCCGCCGACCACGATCACGTCGAAGTGTTCCTCGGCACTCATGCCAGTACGTCCTCTCGTCGAAGAATTCCGGTGATCGCGGCGACGGTCTCCGCCGCCGCTTCGCGAAGGTAGAAATGGCCGCCGGGGAAGACCGTCCGGTCGAATCCGGCGCGGCACCACGCGGCCCAGCCCGCGACCTCTTCCGGCCGCACCGCCGGATCGTCGGCCCCACAGAACGCACTGACCGGGACGGTGATATCCGCCGTTCCCGGCCGGTAGGTCTCGACCGCTTCGTAGTCGGCGCGGACCAGCGCGGCCACGAACGCGCTGAGCCGCGAATCGGCCCGGATGCCGGAGGTCCCGCCGGCCAGCCAGTCGATGAGGTCCAGCACCGCCTCGTCGCCGAAGTCGCGGACGCCGCGGTCGGGCAGCAGCCCGGGCGGGAACTGACTGGACACGATCAATCGCCGCGGCGAGGGAAAACCGTTCTGCCGCAATACATTCACCAGTTCGTATCCGACCAGCGCGCCCATGCTGTGGCCGAACACGGTGAACGGCGCTTCGAGCACCTCGGCCACCGCGTCGGCCACGCCTTCGGCCAGCTCGACCAGATCGGTGAGCGCGGGCTCGCCGATCCGGTCTTCCCGGCCCGGATACTGCACGGCCAGCAGTTCGACGTCCGGCGGGAGCAGTTCCCGCCACGGCCGGAACGCCGACGCGCCGCCCCCGGCGTGCGGAAGGCAGACCAGCTGCTGCCGGACCGGGCCTTCACCGGAAAGCCGTTTGATCCACGCGGAGCCGGTCATCCCCGCGCCCCGCTCAGCGTCGTGGCGTCCCGCAGCCCGGCCGCTTCCCGGCGCAATGCCGCTTTGTTGACCTTGCCGGTACCGGTCAGCGGAAGCGCGTCGAGCACGACGAGATGTTCAGGGAACTTGTACCGCGCAAGGCCCTGTCCGTCCAGGAACTTCCGCACCTCGCGCAGTCCGGGACATTCGGCTCCGGCGGCGGGAACCACGCAGAGGCAGACCGTTTCGCCGTGGATCTCGTGCGGCACGGCGACCCCGGCCGCGTGCGCGATCGCGGGATGCCGCAGCACCATCGCTTCCAGCTCCTCGGCGGAGATCTTCTCGCCGCCACGGTTGATCACGTCGCGCAGCCGGCCGAGGATCTCCAGGTTGCCGCCGGGATCGACGCGCACGAGGTCGCCGGTGCGGTAGAAACCGTTCGGGGTGAAGGCTTCCGCGGTCGCCTCGGGATTCGCGTAGTACCCGGCCACGGTGTAGGGCCCGCGAGTGAGCAATTCCCCTTCCTCGCCGGGTTCGACGTCCGAACCGTCCGCGGCGACCACCCGGATCTCGTCCTCGGGCAGCAACGGCCTGCCCTGGGTGTCGCGGATGACCTCGTCCGGGTCGTGCAGGCGGGTGTAGCAGAGCAGCCCCTCGCTCATGCCGTAGCACTGCTGCACGGTGACGCCGAGTGCGGCGCGCAGTTCGTCGGCAGTCCCGGGCGCGAGCCGGGAGCCGCCGACCAGCAGCACGCGCAGAGACGACAGGTCGCGGCTGGTGCGCTTCGCTTCGGCACTCCAGCGCAGCGCGACCGACGGCACCAGCGTGCTGTGCGTGACCCGCTCCCGTTCGATGAGTTCAAAAGCACCAGAAGGGGATTCGGGCGAACTCAACACCACCGTCGCCCCGACGGACAACGCACCGAGAATGCCCGGGCAGTTCATCACGAAGCCGTGTTCGGCGGGCATCACGACGAGGTTCACCGAGTCGCGGGTCATCGCGTTCACGATGAGCGCGTGCCGGATCATGCAGCCGTAACCCTCGTGCGTGCGCGCGATCGCCTTGGGCAAACCGGTCGTGCCGCCGGAAAGCAGGAACACCGCCGGATCCGACGGTGCCGCAGCGGGCTGCCACTCGCTCGGCGTTTCCTCGCCGGGTTCGCACAACAGCGCGAGATCCACCTCGTCCCCGGCGGTCTCCGCACCCAGCACGAGCAAGTTTTTCAGCCCAGCATGGCGTTCCCGCAGCCGCCGGGCGACGGTCAGCGCTTCCCTGCGCCGGCCGGTCGCGTCCACCGCCAGCAGCACCGGCTCGGTCACCGCGACGACGTGGTCCAGTTCGTGTTCGCGGAAAGCAGGCAGGATCAGCACCGGCGCGGCGCCGAGTTCGAGCGCCGCCAGCACGAGCACGACGTACTCGGCACGGTTGGTCAACGCGACGGCGATGCGATCGCCAGGACGCACGCCCAGCCCGGCGAGCCGGTCCCGCGCCACGCCCACCGCGTCGCCGAGTTCCGCGTAGCCGATCCGGCGCGCGCCGTCGACCACGGCACACCGGCCCGCCGCTTCGGCGAACTGCCGCCGGATCGGCTCCACCACGAGTTCGTCGTTCCACAGCCCGGATTCCCGGTACCGCCGGGCGCGTTCCCCGGTCACCCCAGTCATCGGGCCACCGCCGCGCCGGCCAGTTCGGCGAGCTGGCCGAGGGTGTAGTCCTCGGTGTCCCACAGGTTCACCGCGAGCCCGAACCGGGCGGTGAGCTCCAGCTGCAAGTCGGTCGTCTCGACCGAGCTGAGCGCGAGGTCCGCGCGAAGCCGGGTCGAGGAGTCGGCCTCGGCCAGGGTTTCGGCATCGAGACCGATCTCGGTCAGCAGGTCGAAGATCTCTTCCACGGCCGGGGCCGGGTGCGAGGATGGCACAGCTCTCCATACCTTTCACGGTTTTCTCCCGCGTCCGGGCGCGCGGGAGTGCGGAACGGGCCGTCCGGGCTTCTTCCCGGCGGCGGGGACACAACGGGAACTCAGCGCGGGTCAGGCAGCGCCGCGCGGATCTGTTCGGCGAGCCCGGACAAATCCCGCGCGTAGACCTCGGCCATCGCGGCCACCGCGGGCAGGCAGTGCGGCGGCACCGCGCCGAGGATGTCCGAGCGGCGGCCGAGTGCCTGCCCGGTCAGGCTGAGCAGGTGCAGCAGCACTCGTCCGGGTTCGCTCGAACGCAGCGCCGGATCCGTCCGCAGCTGGCGCAGCAGCGTCGCCGCGTCCACCCGCGGCGGGGCTTCCGGAACGGTTTCGGTGCGCGAACGCCGCTGGTCCGGCACCGGATCCTGGCCGGACTCCAGCCGTCGCCGCACGTCGTGCGCGGTGCCGAGCGAAATCCCGGCGCGCCGGGCGACCTCGCGCAGGGACAGGCCGGGCTCTTCGGCCAGCAGCGCGCTGGCCTGACGTCGTCCCTCGGCCGCGGACAACGGACGCGCCCGGCCGTCGCGGCCGATGCGGGCGGTGTTCGACTCCGGATTTTCCGCGGTTGAACGCCGCAGCGCGCCGACCGTCTTGTCCGACAGCCCGGCCAGCTCCGCCACCACGTGATCCGACCAGCCCGGGAACTCCCGCACGATCCGCACCGCCGCGGCCCGCCTGCTCTCCAGCGACAGCGGAAGACCGTGCGCGATGTTCGACCGCACCGCGTAAAGGAAACACTCGGATTCGGTGCCGTCGCACAGCACCGCGCGGATCTGCTCGTCCTCCCGCAGCACCGCGGCCCGCACCCGGTGTTCGCCGTCGACCACGCGCAACGTGTCCCGCTGCACCACGATCGGCGGCAGCACCTCGGGATCGCGGCCGGTCAGCATCCGGACGTGCTCGGCGACCGGGCCGTCCACCCGGGGAGAACCGCCGAGCACCAGATCCCGCACCGGCAGCGACACTTCGGAGCCGGACAGCACCGCGCCGGGGGTCGCGACGCCGATCACGAGCCGCTCGCCCTCGCTCCGGCCGCCAGCAGCATGGCCGGAGCCGGCCCGTTGAGGTCGGCCAGCACCCGGTCCAGCGTGTCGACCAGGTAGTCGACCTGCGCCAGGCGCAGCCCCGGATGGCAGGGCAGGTTGATCAGCGAGCTGAACCACAGCCGTTCGGCCACCGGGCACTCGCCCGGCCGGTGCCCGCGGTGCCGCCATTCCGGCAGCAAATGCTGGGGGAAATAGCGAAGCTGGATCTCCACGCCGCCGCGGTCGAGCGCCAGCACCATTTCCTCGCGCAGTTCCGCGGTTTCCGCGAAGCAGGTGTACAGGTGGTAGGCGTGCGTGCTGTCCGCCGGGGCGGATTGCGGGGTGACGAAAGAATATCCGTCGATCACCTCGTCCAGCCGCGAAGCGATCGTCCGGCGCAGCGCGGCCAATTCCGGCAACCGCGCGAGCTGCACCACCCCGACCGCGGCGGCGGCCTCGGACATGGTCGCGTTCGTGCCGCTGCGGCGCACCCGGTGCACGGTGTCGCGGTAAACGCCTTCGGAGTATTTCATCCACGGCAGCAGCAGCGGTTCGTCCTCGCCGGGCAATGCCGACGTGCTCAGGTGACCGTCGTAGTCGTTGCCGCGCAACCGCTGCAGCCGGTGCGCCCAGACATCGTTGTCGCAGGTGATCATCCCGCCCTCGCCGAGGGTGGTGATGTTCTTGGAGTTCTGGAAGCTGAAACAGCCGAGATCGGCCAGCCCGCCCGGCACGCGGCCGCGGTAGCTGGCGCCGAGCGCGTGCGCGCAGTCCTCGACGACGAGCACCCCGTGCGCACGGGCGATCCGCATGATCGCGTCCATGTCCGCGGGACATCCGCCGTAGTGCACCAGCAGCAAAGCCTTGGTGCGCGGGGTGATCAGCGCCTCGAACGACGCCGGGTCGACGGTGAGCGAGCCAGGGTCGACGTCGCAGAACCGCACCCGCACCCGGTGGTCGAGCAGCGGCTGGACGGTGGCCTGGTAGGTCTGCGGGGTCGCGATGACCTCGTCGCCCGGCTCGAGATCCAGCATCTCGACCGCGAGCTGCACCGCGACCGTTCCGCTGGTGACCGAGACCGCGTGCCGGGCGCCGACCATCGCGGCGAACTGCCGTTCGAACCGCCGGCGGTGCTCGCCCATGGACAAAGTGGACTCGCTCGTGACCAGCTCGACGAGCGCGTCAGCCTCGGGCGCGGCCAGCACGCTGCCGCGCAGGGGACAGGGCACAATGAAATTTCGGGACACGGCCGAACACATCTCCCCAGTTCAGGTCGAATGCCATCGGCCTCATTCAAGCACCGCCCGCGAACCCGCCGGAAGGGTTTTCCCCGGACCGGGAATGTCAACTGGGTCAATACTCTTTACCGACCCACGATCCTTGTGCGGCGGGTTTCCGGCTGCTATCGGCGGTGAATTTATCACCCCAAAGCAGTCTTAAGTGTACATTGTGGACAGACGTTTTAGGCAAGGTTGAACAATAGCAAGCGTCCCCCCGTTTCGGGCTGCCTCCTTTCAGGTGATTGAACCGCGGTCAGCTCATCTCTGAGCGTTGCCCCCGGAGTTGTCCCGTAACAACCAGCCGCCCGTGAGACCGCTCACTACCGCGAGCACGCCGCACAGCAGCAACACCAGCAACACCCCGTGCGTCGCCCCGTCGCTTCCCTCCCCCCGGGTCGCGTAGACCGCGCCGGACACCGCGATGCCGAGCGCCAGCCCGAGCTGACGGGAGCTGTTCGCGGCCGCGCCCGCCGTGCCGCCGTACTCCGCGGGCACCGAAGCGATCGCCACCGCGGGGAAGACCGGGGACACGATGCCCGCGCCGATCCCGGTCAGGATCAACGCCGGCAGCAAGGCCACCCAGGTCGGGCTGAGCAGCACCGCGACCGCGGTCAGGCAGCCGAAGCCGAGCAGCACCGTCGCGCCGCCGAGCACCCGGCCCGGCGACCTGGCGTGCAACCGTCCGCTGATCAGCGCCGACACCGCGACGAACACCACCACCTGCAGCGCGAGCACCGCCGACGTCCCCGCCGAACTGAGGCCGGTGGCCTTCTGCAGCCACAGCGAAATCACCGGCAGCGCCCCGAATCCGGCGAAGTAATAGCTGAACGCCACGAGCAGTACGCCGAGAAACCGGCGCGTCGCGAACAAACTCGTCGGGACCATCGGCGCGCTGCTGCGGCGTTCCACCACCACGAACGCCGCGATGGCGACCACCGTGACCAGGTAGCCGATCACCGCACCGGCGGAAGTCCAGCCGCGATCGCCGCCGGTGATGACGGAATAGGTGAGACCGGTGGCGGCGAGCGAGAACGTGCCGATGCCCGGGTAGTCGACGCCGCGGCCGCTCGCTCGCGGGCTTTCCTTCAGCGACGTCGCGGCCATCACGATCGCGACCACGCAAATAGGCAGGGAGACAAAGAAAATCCAGCGCCAGCCGAGCAGTTGCGCGATCACCCCGCCGGAAAACGTCCCGACCGCGCTGGCCACGCCGGCGACCGTCCCCCAGACCGCGAAAGCCCGGGCCCGGTCGCGGCCCTCGTAGGTCAGCCCGACCAGCGGCAGGATCGTCGCGAACATCGCCGCGCCCGCGACGCCCTGCACGACCCGCGCGGCGATCAGCTCGCCGGGCGTCGCCGCCAGGCCGCAGCCGAGCGTCGCGAGGGAGAACAAGACCAGCCCGGCGAGGTAGACGCGCTTGCGGCCGAGCAGGTCGCTCAGCGAGCCGAAGCCCAGCAGCAGCCCGGCGAGCGCTACCGTGAAGACGTCCACGATCCATTGCAGCTGGCCGTACCCCGCGCCGAGCTCGGCCCCGATCGCGGGCAGGGCGACGGTGACGATGCTGGTGTAGATCAGCAGAAGGAATGTTCCGACACACGCGGCGATCAACGGAACCCAGGACGGCGCGGCCACCGCGGGTTCGGCGCGGCTCGTCAAGTGAGGCATGCCTAAGATCGTGGTGTAATAGGCTTATGCCGCATAACTCTTACTACCGGAGTTTCCTCAAGTTTGTGACTGGGCTCACCAACGACCGCCCGGTGGACCTCGCTGACCTGGTCGAACGCTGGGACGAGCCGGAAATGGGCCCGGTCCCGCCGGTCGCCGGCGAGGATTTCGCGGAGGTGTGCGCCTTCCTCGACCGGTGGATCGAGGTCATCGACGCCACCGGCGAGGCGGACCGGGTCCGGCTGCTGAACGCTTTGCTGGCCGAGGCCGCCGCCTACCCGCGGATCACCGAACACGACGGGTACAGCTGGCATCTGCACTACCAGGACGACGGGATGCGCCTGCCCGCGGTGCTGCGCGCGGTCACCTCAGTGGCGGCGGCGCAGTACCTGACCGCGACCAGCCTGCACCGCCTCGGCCGCTGCGCCGCGACGGAATGCCGCCGCGCGTTCGTCGACTTCACCCGCAGCGGGACCCAGCGCTATTGCACCCACGCCTGCGTCAACCGGGACGCCGTCCGCAGGCACCGGGCGCGACGGAAGGAAGCCCTTTCCCAGTAGGGCTTTCACCACCGCCGGTTCGGCCGCCGCCGCGCCCGGGCCTCCCAGCAGGGCCGATGCCAATGCCGACGGTCCGCGACGCCGCCGGTCTCGTCCGCGGGCCAGACGACCAGATGCGGGACGCCCGGGCGGATCTCGTGGTCGCAGCCGGGACACCGGTAGGTCTTGGCGGCCTGCGCACCGGGAACGGTGCGCACCAGCCAGTCGCCGTCCGGGCCGGATTCGCCGCGGGCCCAACCGCTGACCGCCCCGGCGTCCGGCCGCTCGACGGGACCGGAACGGCCTCGGCCGGGTCGATTGCGTCTGGGCACGCAGCCACGGTAACTCGACGGCCGCGAGACGGTTCAGCCCGGTGAGACCGCGCTCAACCGCGACGGGACGCGGTTCGCCCGCGCCGGGCACTCGGGGTTACCGCATCAGTTCGTGGTCGGTGTGGCAGGAATCCAGCTGCACCACGAACTCCACCAAGCCGAGCCACCGATCAGCCCATACACCCGTAACAAGACCGCGCCCATCACAGCGCCACACGGATCACCCGCACCGCCTCCCGAGGCTCACAACACCAGCTCATGATCAGCAAGCCACGAATCCAACTGCACCACGAACTCCAGCCCAGCCCGCGCAGGCCAGCCGTTCGCCGACCCGAGCCGAGCCGCCGCAGCGCCGTCGATCAACCCATGCACCCGCGTGCCAGGAGAACCCGCGAGCCGTTCGAACTCGGCTCGCAACGCCGCGTCGTAGCCCGGGTCGTGCGTAACCGGGTACGCGCTCTTCTTCCGGTTCGCCACCAGATCGGGCAGCAGGTGCCCGGCCGCCGCTCGCAGCAGGCTTTTCTCCCTGCCGTCGAAGAACTTCATCGGCCACGGGACGTTGAACAGGTAGTCGACGAGCCGGTGGTCGCAGAACGGGACCCGCACCTCCAGGCCCACCGCCATGCTCATCCGGTCCTTGCGGTCCAGCAGCATCGGCACGAATCGGGTCACCGCGAGGTAGCCGACCTCGCGGATCCGCCGCGCCGCGGCGTCCTCGCCGGGCAGCACCGGCACCTCCGCCAGCGCCTCGGCGTACCGCTGGGCGCGATAGCCCTCGACGTCCAGGTCCGCGAGCAGTTCCGAATCCAGCAGGCCGGACAGCGCCGGGAGCAGGTCGTACCCCGCGGCCACCCACGGGAAGGTGTCCGCGTCGCGCAGCTCCGGCTCGTGGAACCACGGGTAGCCGCCGAACAGTTCGTCCGCGGCTTCTCCGGACAGGGCCACCGTCGACCGTTCGCGGACCGCGCGGAACAGCAGGTACAGCGAGGCGAACGCGTCGCCGAGCAGGGCCGCGGGCACGTCATGGGCTCGCGGCACCACGGCCCGGGTCGAGGAAGCGGCGAGTTCGCCGAGACCGAGCACCAGGTTCGTGTGCTCGGCCGCGACGTGCCGCGCCATTTCCGCGGCGAACGGCGCGTCCGGCGATTCGTGCACCCGGCTGGCGGCGAAATCCCGGTCGTTGCCCGCGAAATCGACCGAGAACGACCGGACCGGGCCCACTCCCCGCGTGGCGAGCGAACGCGCCGCCAGCGCCGTCACCACGCTGGAGTCGAGGCCGCCGGAAAGCAGGGTGCACAGCGGGACGTCGGCGACCAGCTGGCGTTCCACGATGTCCTCGAGCAACGTGCGGACGGTCTGGACCGTGGTGTGCAGATCGTCCGGATGCTCACGTGCCTCCAGCGCCCAGTACCGCTGCACCCGGCTGCCCTCCCGGCCGAAGACCAGCAGGTGTCCCGGCCGCAGTTCCCGCATGCCGCGGAAGATCGCGTGCTCCGGGGTTTTGACCCCGGCCAGCAGCTCGCGCAACCCGTCGCGGTCCACCACCGGCGCCACCTCGGGATGCGCGAGGATCGCCTTGGCCTCCGAACCGAACAGCAGCCCGCGACCGGTCGGGAAGTAGTAGAGCGGTTTGATCCCGAGCCGGTCACGCACGAGCAGCAGCTGCTCGCTGCGGGCGTCCCAGATCGCGAACGCGAACATTCCGTTGAGCCGCCGCACCATCGCCGTGCCCCATTGCAAGTAGGCTTGCAGCACCACTTCGGTGTCGCTGGCGGTCCGGAACCGGTGGCCGAGCGCGCTCAATTCCGCGCGCAGTTCGCGGTAGTTGTACACCTCGCCGCTGTAGGTGATGGCCAGCACCGTGCGGCCGATGTGGTCCACCGTCATCGGCTGGCTGCCGCCCTCGGGGTCGATGACCGAAAGCCGGCGGTGGCCGAAGGCCACGTGCTCGTCGAACCAGCAGCCGTGCGCGTCCGGGCCCCGGCACGCCATCGCCACGGTCATGTCCTGGAGCACCTGCGGTTCCCGGTCGGGAGACCGCTCGAAATCCACCCAGCCCGCGATGCCGCACATCGGGTTCTCGCCTCCTTTGCCCCCGGGTTCACCAGGTCACCGGGAATTCGTGGATGCCGTAGATCTCGGCGTCGGTTTTGAACCGAAGTTCCCGCGCGGGCACCGCGGCGCGCAGGCCGGGCAGCCGGGTCGCCAGCGCGGTGTAGACGATTTCCAGCTCCGTCCTCGCCAAATGCTGGCCGAGGCATTGGTGCGGACCGTGCCCGAACGCCAGGTGGTCGCGCGCGCCGCGCCGGGGACCGGGGAACACCGCCGGATCGTGGTCGGCCGCGTTGCACAACAGCACGACCACCTCTCCCGCGGCGATCCGTTCGCCGTCGAGCCGCACGTCTTCGGTGGCCACCCGGGTCGGGATGAACTCCGCGATCGTGAAGCGGCGCAACGACTCCTCCACGAGCAGCGGGGCACGCGCCGGGTCCGCGCGCAGCGCCGCCGCGAGCAACGGCTGCTCGGCCAGGCTCAGCGCGCCGAGCGAAATCATGTTCGCCGTCGTTTCGTGTCCGGCGACGAGCAGCAGGAAAGCCATCCGCACCACTGCCGTGCGCCGGTATTCGCCGTCCTCGCGGCTTTTCCGGATCTGGCGGCCGAGCAGATCGTCGGGCGGGGCCGCTTCCTTCTCCACGACCAGCGTTTCGAGCGCGGCCAGCAGTTCGTCGATCGCCCGCAGCCGCTGCGGCGCGGTGGCGGTGCGCAACAGCATCGTGGTGGAGCGGGTCTGGAAGAAATCGTGCTCGGAGTAGGGCACCCCGAGCTGCTCGCAAATCACCCGCGACGGCACCGGCAACGCCAGCGCTCGGACCAGATCCGCGGGTTTCGGACCGGCCAGCATGGCGTCCAGGCATTCGTGCACGATGCGCTCGATCCGCGGCCGCCACTGCCGGACGCGGCGGACGGTGAACTCCCCGGCCACCGCGGCCCGGGCGGCGCGATGCTCGGCGCCGTCCATGGAGATCATCGTGCGGCGGAAGGCGCCCGGCTGGCCGTCCACGCGAAAGGGGAAACCCTGCCGTTGCCGGTCGGCGCTGAACCGGTCGTCGGCGAGCACGGCGCGGATGCCGCGGTGCCCGCCCACCGCCCACACCGGCATCCCGGAAGGCAGCCGCATCCGCACCGGGCGGCCCGCGTCCCGCACTCGCACGTGCTGCGGGTTGGGCCGGTAGGGACAGGCTCGGGCAAGCTCCAGCTCAGGTTCGTCGTCCGGCACGGGAAACTCCTTTCGCTCAAGCGGTTTCGGGCTCGCCGTTCCCTTCGCCTGGCCGCGCGAGCACGAACAAGGCGACCGCCGCCACGAGCGCGAACCCCAGCACCGCGACCGCGGTGGAAAGCGCGGTGGTGGTTCCGGCCGCGCCAGGCAGCGGGGCCGCCGCCGCGCCGATCAAGAACTGCGCGCCGCCGATCAGGCCGGACGCCGCGCCGGGAGCGTCCCGGCCGATCGCGAGGATGATCGTCGTCGAAGCGGGCAGCACGATGCCGAAGCCGAAGGTCGCGCCGAACAGGCAGACCCAGGTCGTGGGCACCGTGCTGACGCCAGCGAGCAACAGGAGCACCAAAGTCCCCGTCGCGGCTGCCATCACGAGCACGCCGATTGTGAGCAGGGTGTTGAGCCGCACGCGTCCGGCGAGCCGGGCGAACAGCGCTCCGGCCAAAACGGTGCCGACGGCGTTCGTCGCGAAGACGAGGCTGTAGGCGGTAGGCGACAAGCCGTAGCCGTCCTGGAAGACGAACGGCGAGCCGCTGATGTAGGCGAACAACGCGCCGATCCCGCAGCCGGCCACCAGAAGATGCCCGACCAGCGCGCGCCGCCGGAGCAACCGGCCCATCGCGGCGGCCGACCGCCGCGCGCCACCGGGCAGCCGCCGCTGTTCGGGCAGCGATTCCGGCACCCAGGAACCAACCCCGGCCAGCAGCAGCATCCCGGTCACGGCGAGCACCGCGAAGACCAGCCGCCAGGAACCCAGCCCGACGACCACCCCGCCGAGCACCGGGGCCAGCACCGGCGCGGTCGAGCCGATCACGCTCAGCGCGGTCAGCCTGCGCGCCGCACCCGTACCGGTGAACAGATCGCTGATCACCGCCCGCCCGAGCACGATCCCCGCGCCGCCGGCCACTCCTTGGCACAGCCGGGCGAGGTCGAACACCGCGAGGTTCGGGGCGAGCGCGCACACCACGGAAAAGACCGCGAACAAAGCGGCACCGGCGAGCAGCAGCCGACGACGGCCGAGCGTGTCGCTGACCGGACCGAGCACGAGTTGCCCGGCCGCGAAGCCGACCAGGCACGAGGTGAGCGAGAACTGCACCGCCGCGGTGGTGGTCCCGAACGAGGAGACGATCTGCGGGAATCCCGGCGCGTACATGTCGACCGCGAACGGCGACACCGCGGAAAGACCACCGAGGACGAGGACGAGCCGTCCGGTTCCGGTACGCGGGGTCGCGGTGTCGATGCCGCCGTTCATGAGCCTCCACTCCGTCCGAGCCTGGACGCGGCCGGACAGCGGCCGCTGCCCTCATCGTCGGCGGCTCGGCGCGGGCGTGGTGTGGAGCGCGATGCCCGGTGTTGTGGAGATCGTTGCGGCGTCAGGTACGCGCGCGCCGGAACCGCGCGGGCGAACTCCCGCGATCCCGGCGGAACGCGTACCCGAAATTGCTCGCCGACGCGTACCCGACCTCGGACGCGATCCGCGCGATCGGCCAGTCTGTCTCGACCAGCAGGACCGCCGCCCGGTCGAGGCAGCGGCGCCGGTGGTGCTCCATCACCGAAATCCCGTACAGGGCCCGGAATCCGGTGGTGAGCCTGCGCACGGACATCGCCGACGCGCGGGCCAGCTGAGCCAGTGTCGGCGGGTCGTGGCGCTGCTGCCACAGCAGATCGGGCACGCGGCGCAAAGCGTTCGCCTCGTGGTCTTCCAGTTCGGGTTCACCGGTTTCGTCCGGCGCGGCCACCAACCCGTCGGCCAACGCGGCCAGCGCGGCCAGCAACCGCGATTCGAGGAAAAGCAGGCGGCCCGCGGAACCTCGGCGATAGGCGAAAATGTCCCGCAGCGGGTCGGCGGCGGGCAGCAACGCCGTCGAACGGCCCAGATACCGCTCGCGGGCGAGGGGTTCCGGACCGATCGCGGGCAGCGAGTACGCGCCGAGGTCCTGCAGGTAGGACTCCAGCCCGGTCCAGGTCCCGGTCACCGACACCGCGCGATAACGCTCCCCCGGCTCGTATTCGACCACTCCCTCAAGAGCGCTGCGGGAGCTCAGCGACACCGCGCTGGCCCGCATCTCGCCGGTGCCGGTGCCGGACTCGCGGATGCGCATCCGCCCGCCGAGGCAGTGCTCCAGCTCGAAATGGTCGCCAGGGAAGCGGAATTCGACCCGGTGCGGCCCGGAGAACTCGACGTCGTAGCGGACGAGCGACAGCCCGCGGCGCAGGCTCGTCACCTCGATCGCGCCGTCGCCGACCTCCGGCCGCAGCCGATGCCGGATCGTCCCGTCATGGCCCGGCTCGGCGCGCGCGATCGAGGACAAGTAGGCGGCGTGGCTGTCCTCGTCCGCGGCGGAGCCGGTCGGACCGCAGATCTGGTGAGTCTGGATCACGACAACGAAGGGTAGCCTTACTCACTGGCCGATGTCGTTATTCCGTTCAGTGGTGCCGGTTCAGCCTTGCGCGATCACCAGCGGGACCAGCTGTTCGGCCGACGTCAGAGAACCGTGCTGGCCCACCAGGTTCGACTCCACCGCCTCGGCCAGTTCGCGCACCAGGCCGAACGTCCCGGTCGCCGCCGCGACGACGTCGCCGATCCGCGGGCGCACCCGGTCGCTCACCGCGGCCCCGAACCAGCCCGCCGCGATCGCTTCCTCCCGCGGCAGCACCCACGCCCGAGAGCCCAGGACTTCCCGCCACGCCGCCACCACATCCGCCGTCGCACCGGGTTCGGTGTAGACATGCCGCGCGCGGACCTCGCCGCCGAACGCCCGCACTCCCGCCAGCAGCTCCGGAGCGTCCTCCAGGTTCAGTTTCTCCTCGACGGTCACCATTCCGTGGTCCGCCACCACCGCGAGAACGGCACCGGCAGGCAGTCCGTCCACAATAGACTCCACCAGCCGGTCGACGTGGCGCAGCTGCATCCGCCACGCGGTCGAGCCGGGGCCGTAAAGATGGCCCAGCTGGTCCAATTCACTGTGGTAGGCATAGCAAAACGCGCGCGAGGAAAGGATCTCCAACGTCCGCGCGGCCAGGTCGCCCAGTGCGTGCACGCCGGCGTAGCGAGCACCGCTTTGCGTCGCTTGGGTCAAGGCGGTGTTGGCGAACTGCGCCGAAGACACCACCGCGGCCTCGATCCCCGCGGCGGCGGCGCGCTCGAAGGTGGTCGGCAAGGGCTGGACTTCGCGGGGCGGCAGGGCACCTCGCAGGTCGCTTCCGTCGTCGTGGGAGCGCCAGCGCAGGGCGTTCAGGACGCCGGTTCCCGGGATCTCGAAGGTGTAGCCGACCATGCCGTGCTCGCCCGAGGCCAGTCCGGTGCCGATCGCGGCGACACCGGCGGCGGTGGTCGACGGGAACCCGACTCGCAACGGGCGACCGGCCAGTTCGGTGAGGACGGGGGCGTCGGCGGCATGCTGGGCGAGCAGTTCCCAGCCGAGGCCGTCGATGAGGAGCACGCAAGCGCTGCGGGCTTCGGGCAGCGCCAGGCCGCCGTCCTCGCCGGGCACGCCCAGCGCGCCGAGCAGGGCGGGAACGACCTGGCCGAGGTGCGGAACATCCGCGTACTGAGGCATATCCACCCGGACAGCTTCCCACCACTGCGAGCCGCCAGCGATAATCAAGGCATGCCCACCTACGCCTACCGTTGCCGCGACTGCACCGAGACGTTCGAACTCCAGCGCCCGATGGCCGAGTCCAGCGCGCCCGCCCCGTGCCCGGAGGGGCATACGGACACGGTCAAGCTGCTCACGACGGTCGCGCTCACCGGTTCGGCCTCCGCCCCGGCGCCGGCTGGCGGCGGTTGCTGCGGCGGCGGCTGCTGCGGCTGAGCTTCGGCCGGGCGGCCACCGCCGATCCGGCGGCGGCCGCCAAACCGGTCAGCAGCTCTTCAACGCCTGATCCAGGTCAAGCCACAAGTCCTCGACGTCCTCCAGCCCAGCCGAAAGCCGCAGCAGACCGTGCGTGATGCCCGAGCCGGTGCGGTCGTCCTCGGCGACGATCCGGTGCGTCAGCGACGCCGGGTGCTGGATCAGCGTGTCGACGCTGCCCAGGCTCACCGCGGGCGTGATCAGCCGGACCGCGCCGACCACCGCGTGCGGGTCGCCGGTCACCTCGAAAGCCACCAGAGGCCCGCCCAGCTTCGGATAGTGCACCGCGCGCACTGACGGATGCGAAGCGAGCCGCTCGGCCAAGACAGCCGCAGTCTCCGAAGCTGCCTTCACGCGCAGCGGGAGCGTCGAAAGACCGCGCAGCAACAGGTATCCGGCGAGCGGGTGCAGCACGCCACCGGTCGCGAAGCGCAGCGAACGCAGCCGCGCGGCTTCCTCGGCGTCGCAAGCCACGATGCCGCCCATGACGTCTCCGTGACCGCCCAGGAACTTCGTCGCGCTGTGCAGCACCATGCGGGCACCGAGGCGGCCGGGGCGTTGCAGGACCGGCGTCGCGAAGGTGTTGTCCACCAATACCGGGACGTCGCCGCACGCAGCGGTCAGGGCGGCGATGTCCAGTTCGCTCAACGTCGGGTTCGCGGGCGTCTCGACGAAAACCAGGCCGGTGTCGGGACGAAGGGCGTCGGCGACGTCCTCCGGCGCGGTCCAGGTGACCTCGGTGCCCAGGAGGCCGGTGGTCAGCAGGTGGTCGGTGCAGCCATACAGCGGGCGGACGCCGACGATGTGCCGTTTTCCTTGCGACACCGCGGAAAGCAGGCAGGCCGAAACCGCCGCCATGCCGCTCGCGAAAGCCACCGCGTGGTCGAAGCCCTCGAGTTCCGCCAGCGCCTGCTCGAACCGTTCGACGGTCGGGTTGCCGATCCGGCCGTAGATGCCGGTGACGTTTCCGCCCGCGGCGAATTCGTCGATCCGGCGGGCCTCCTCCGCGCTGTCGCGCGCGGGGTAGGTCGTGGAGAAGTCGAGCGGGGCGGCGTGCAGGCCGAGGTCGGCGAGATCGTCGCGACCGGCGTGGACGGCTCGGGTGCGCAAGGCGGAAGTCATGGCAGTCACGTTCGGACAAACACCGGTGGCAAAGCAATATCTTCGGATAAGATTCATTGATGGGCGAAACCGTCGAACTGAGTCCGGTTGATCTTGAGATTTTGCGGGTGCTGCAGAACGATGCCCGGACGTCGAACAAGGAGCTCGCGGCGGCGGTCGGGCTCGCGCCGTCCACCTGCCTGGACCGGGTGGCGCGGCTCCGCGAGACCGGCGTGATCACCGGCCAGCATGCCAAGGTCGACGCGGCGAAGGTGGGCCGCCCGCTGGAGGCGTTCCTGTTCGTGCAGGTCCGGCCGCATCGCCGGCCGCTGGTCGAGCAGTTCGTGGAGCATTTGCTCGCACTGCCGGAAATCCGCGCGGTCTACCACCTCACCGGACCGGACGACTTCCTCGCGCACGTCGCCACCACGTCGGCCGCCGAACTGCAACGGCTCGTGCTGGACGAACTCACCTCCCGCGACGAGGTCGCCCGCGTGCACACGAACCTCGTATTCCAGCAGTGGCAAGGCGGCCCGCTGCTGCCGCCGGACGGCGAACCCTCCCAGGGCGCGCGCATCCGGCGGCAAAGCCGTTGAGCCGTTAGCCCTCAGACCTGAGCGAAGCCGCCGTCCACCGCGAGTTCGGAGCCGTTGACGTAGCTGGACGCGTCGGAGGCGAGGAAGACCGCTGCCGCGGCGATTTCCTCTGGTTCGGCCAAGCGGCCGAGCGGAACCGACGCACCGGCGGCGGCGAACTCATCAGGCGAGATCAGGTCTAGCAAACCCTGCGTGCGAGTACCGCCGGGCGAAAGAAGGTTGATCCGGTACTGCCGCTTCCCGGCGTCGTGGGCGAACCCTCGGACCAGGTTGCGGATCGCGGCCTTGGTCGCCCCGTACACGGGCAGGTAGGGCTGGGGGCGCGAGACCGCCGTCGACCCGGTGAGGATGATCGACGCGCCTGGCGACAGCAGCGGCAACGCCTTCTGCACGGTGAACAGCGAGCCTTTGACGTTGGTGGTGAACATGGCGTCGAACTGCTCCTCGGTGATCTCGCCCAGCGGGGCGACGATCCCGATCCCCGCGTTGGCCACCAGCACGTCGATCCGGCCCGCCTGTTCGGCGACGGCGGCGTAGAGCCCGTCGAGGTCTTCGAGCCGGCCTACGTCGCACCTAATCCCGGTGACCTCGGGCCCGAGTTCCGCCTCGACCTCGTCGAGCTGCGCCTGGCGGCGACCGGCGACGAACACCCGCGCCCCCTCGGCCCGGTAAGCCCGCGCGATCGCCAGCCCGATCCCCGAGTTCGCCCCGGTTACGACCGCGACCTTGCCCTCCAGCACCTTCATGACGGTTCCTCTCCAGTTATTGACCATTCAGTCCATAACATGGCCGATATGGACCGGGCGGTCAATAACCAGGACGTCGCTGTGCCGCACGCCACTACGGCGAGAATCGGTTAGGACGCAGGCAGCAGACCGTCGGCCAGCGCCTCGGCGGTGGCCAGCAACACGCCCGGATCCTGACCTACCCGGCCGAGCACGATGAACCCGAGCTGACCCGCCAGCACCGCACGAGCGGTGATGTCCGGATCAAGACGACCAGCCACGTCCCCCTCGCGCTGCGCGCGCCGCACCGCCTCGGCCAGCACGGCAGTGGTCGAGGCATAGCTGCGCCGCGCCTCCGCGGCCACCTCGGCGGCGCTCACCGACAGCTCCATCGCGGCATTGGCGAGCAAGCAACCCCGGCGGGCCTGCTCGCCGCGGGGATCGCGCACGGATCCGGTCAAAAAATCCCGGAGCACCTCGATGCCACGCTCGGCTTGCTCGAGCCAGCCGCGCAGCATTCGCTCATTGGCCTCGTCGTACATGCGCAGCACGCGCAAGAACAAGCTCTTCTTGTCCCCGAACGCCCCGTACAGGCTTCCCTTGCCGAGCCCGCTGGCCGCCAGGAGATCTTCGAGAGAGGTACCCGCGTACCCGTTGTCCCAGAACGCCGCCTGCACAGCCGACAGCACTCGCTCTTCATCGAACTGTCGTGGACGCGGCACGAGGCCGATGCTACCCATAGTGGACCGGTCGGTCCAGCATCGCCGCGAACTGCTCAGCCGGACTGGTCAGCGCGGTTGTCGTACTCCTCGCGGGCGGCGAGGACCTCGGGCAGGTGCAGAACCGACCACTCCGTGAGCGCCTTCACTGGTGCCCGGAGCGACTCGCCCAACGGTGTCAGCGCGTACTCCACGCGCACCGGCACGGCCGGGTACACCGTTCGCCGGACTATGCCGTCGCGTTCGAGGGCGCGCAGCGTCTGGGTCAGCATCTTCTCGCTCACTCCCGACAACCGCTTGCGCAGCTGAGTGAACCGGCACGGCCCCTCTCTGCCAAGTTCGCCGAGCACGAGGATCGACCACTTGTCGCCGATCCGGTCGAGCAAGTCCCGTGACGGGCATCCGCGCGTATACGGATCCCACGAGGATGTTGCCCCAGTCACGGCCTTGGCGGTTGCCACAGCGCTCACCTCACTGCTTTCCAACGGGTGGCTACCTTACCAAAAAGTGGCTACTTCCCCATGGAAAGTCATCAGGCCATCGTGGGCCGTAACGCCGCGGAAGGCCGCGGCGGGAAAACCCGGAAAGGTTCGCCACAATGTTCCCTCGCACCGCGCTGCTCGTCGTCACCACACTGACCGCGCTCGCGTCTCCCGCGACTGCCGCCGCCCGAGAGTGCGGCCTCTCCACGATCGCCATCAACGGCACCAACGCCTATCCCGAAAGCGTCGCGACCGACAACCGCTACGTCTACACCGGCAGCATCGCCGATGGCACCGTCTACCGCGGCCGCCTCGGGTCCACCACGCTCGAGCCCTTTTTGCCCGGCGGTCGCGACAACCGCACCCAGGTCGCCGGAATCAAGGTCAGCGGCAATCGGCTGGTGGTCGCCGGCGCTTTCACCGGACGCCTGTTCATCTACACCAGCGCCGGAAAACTCGTTGCCAGCTATAGCGTTCCCGACTCGGGCGAGAAGACCCTCGTGAACGACGAAGCCGTCGCCCCGAATGGAGACGTCTACGTCACCGACTCGTTCCGCTCGGTGCTCTACCGAATCCCGGCCGCCGAAGTGAACGGCCCGGTCACGGGTGTCCACCGGACTCTGCGGGCGGCCTACCGCTTGCCGGACTACGTGGCCGGCCAGTCCAACGGCAACGGCATCGTCGCCACCCCCGACGGAAAATCGCTGATCATCGGCTACTGGTACAGCGGCGCGCTCTACCGGCTCACCCTCGCCACCGGCGAAGTCCGCAAGATCGCCGCGCCACCCCTGACCAGCGCGGACGGCATGGTGCTGCGAGGAAACACGCTCTACGTCGCTCGCTCCGTGAACAATGAGATCACCACTGTGCGGCTGTCCCGCGACTACACCCGGGCGACCGTCGTCGCCGAACGCACCTACCCCGGGGCCGACACCACCACCGGCGTCACCGTGAGCGGGAACCGGCTGCTGGCGACCAATTCCCAAATGAACTCCTACCTCCGCGGCGAGCCGCCGGCCAGCCCGGTGTTCACCCTCGAAAGCCTGCCCCTGAGCTGAGCGGGCGTCAGTAATCCTTGAAACCCTTGCCAGTCTTGCGCCCCAGCCGCCCCGCCGTTACCAGATGCTCCAAAAGCGGTGCGGGAGCAAAACCTTCTTCCCGGAACTCGTTGAACAGCGTCCGCTCGATCGCCAGCGAAACGTCAAGCCCGACCACGTCCAGCAATTCGAACGGACCCATCGGCAACCCGCAGCCGACCTTCATCGCGGTGTCGATGTCGTCCGCCGACGCGTAATGCGCCTCCAGCATTTTCACCGCGTCGTTGAGATACGGGAACAGCAACGCGTTCACGATGAATCCGGCCCGATCGCCGCACTGCACCGGATGTTTGCCGACGGCCGCGCACACCGCTGTCGCGGTCGCGGTGACGTCCGGGGCGGTCGCGATCGTCGACACCACTTCCACCAGCTTCATCACCGGTGCCGGGTTGAAGAAGTGCAGACCGACCACCTCGCCGGGACGTGAAGTCGCCGCCGCGCATTCGATGACCGGCAAGGAGGACGTCGTGGTCGCGAGCACCGCGCCCGGCTTGGCGACCTCGTCCAGCGCCGAAAACACCGCCTGCTTAACGGAAAGCTCCTCGGCCACCGCCTCGACCACCAGATCGACGTCGGCCAATTCCTCGAACTCCGTCACCGGACGGATCCGGTCGAGGGCGGCCGCAGCGTCCTCTTCGGACAGTTTGCCTTTCACCACGGCCTTGTCGAGCGACTTCTTCACCTTCGCCACCGACGCTTCGGCCTTCTCCGTGCTGCGGGCCCGCAGCACGACCTCGAACCCGCGCTTGGCGAATACTTCCGCGATACCGGTGGCCATCGTCCCGGTCCCGATCACGCCGACGGAACGCACCTCGCGAGCCTGCGAAGCGTCCACTTCGGACGAACCGACGGAATCCACGACCACCGGCGAATCCGGCGCGTCGTAGGTGTAAAACCCGTGCCCGCTCTTACGCCCCAGCTGCCCGGCGGTAATCATCTGCTTCAGCAACGGGGCGGGTGCGTGCAGCCGGTTCCGGGACTGGTGGTACATCGTGTCGAGGATCTCGTACGCGGTGTCCAGCCCGATCAAATCGAGCAGCGCGAGCGGTCCCATAGGGTAGCCGCAGCCGAAACGCATTGCCGCGTCGAGATCTTCGCGGGTGGCGTACCGCTGCTCATACATCCGTACCGCGTGGTTGAGATAGCCGAACAACAGCGCGTTCGCGATGAAGCCCGCCCGGTCGCCCATGACCACCGGCGATTTGCCCAGCCGCTGCGCGAATTCCACGACATCGGACACCACGTCCGGTTCGGTGACCACGGTGCGCACGACCTCGACCAGTTTCAGCACCGGCGCCGGGTTGAAGAAATGCATCCCGACGACCTTGCCCGGCCGCGCGGTGTGCACGCCGATCTCGGTGATGGACAACGACGACGTATTGGACGCGAACACCACGTCCGGCCGCGTCACCTTGTCCAGCTGGGAGAACACCTCGGCCTTCGCCGTCAGGTTCTCCGGGATCGCCTCGATCACCAAGTCCACTTCGGACAGATCGGCGAGCGAGGTGGTGGTGCGGATCCGGCCCAGCAGCGCCTCCCGGCCCGCCTCGTCGAGCTTCCCTCCGGCGAGCGCCCGTCCGGTCGAATGCCGCAGATGGCCGAGTCCGCGTTCGACCCCCGCGTCGTCCAGCTCCACCGCGACCACGGCGAGCCCGCTGCGGGCGAGCACCTCGGCGATGCCCGCGCCCATCGTGCCCAGACCGACCACACCGACCGTCGAGATTTCCCGTGCCACAGGGCCTCCAGAGGTTACCCGCTGGTAATTTCCGCTCACTGTGCCACGCGGGACCCTCGAAAGCACATCGGAATCGAGTCAGTCCCGGCGAAGTCACCCGGTCGGCATGCGGCGGGTCACTCCCCGAAGTTCGCCTCCACCAGCTCGGCCACCTTCGCGACCGCTTCCGCGGCCTGCAGCCCGCGAGCCCGCACCACGATCCGGTCGCCCTGGCGCGCGCCGAGCGACATCAGCGCCAGCACGCTGTGTGCGTCCGCCTCCTGCTCGCCCAGCCGGATCGACACCTCGGCCTCGAATTCGGCCAGGCTGCGCACCACGACCGCGGCCGGCCGCGCGTGCAGGCCGACGTCGTTGGTCAGCGTGAATTCCTTCTCCACCACGCCTTCCTCGCCCGCCGGAGACTCCACCGCCGCCAGATCGGGCGCGACACCGGCACTCGCCGCGGCCTCGCCGACCGCCTTGGCGTCCGCGCCGCCCTGCGCCGCGACGGCCGCGGCCACCGCGCCTTCCACCAGCGGTGCGTCGACCACCACCGCGGCGGACGGATCGGCCAGCGATTCCACCGCCAGCTCCGCGGTCATCTGCGCGCTGCCGAGGTCGTACAGCAGCACCACGCCGCCGCCGGAGTCCGCGCGCTGGACGGCGGCCACGACCTCGTCGTAGTCGGTGCCGATGCCGCCGCCGTCGGGCAGCCCGCCCGCCGGGACGATCCGGACGTCCGGGGCCATCTGGGCGGCCAGTTCGGCCAGGCCTTCGGCCAGTTTCGCGCTGTGCGACACAAGAACGATTCCGACGGTCACCGGGCCGCCTCCGCGAACGCTCGCAGCAGCAACGCCGTCGACCGGGCGCCTGGGTCCATATGCCCGACCGCGCGTTCCCCGAGGTAGGAGGCGCGGCCCTTGCGCGGGACCAAGTCCACAGTGGACTCCGCACCGCGGTCGGCCCCGTCGGCCGCCGCCGCGAGCACTTCGGCGACCGTGCCGTCCGCGGCGCCTTCGGCCGCGGCGAGGGCCGGGATCAGCGCGTCGACCATCGTCGCGTCGCCGCCCACCGCCTTGCCGCGCGCCTGCACACCCTCCAAAGCCGCCCGCAGCGCGTCCAGCAGCAACGGCACGTCGATCTCCGCCGCGTCGCCGAGCTTCGCCGACGCGCGCAGGAAAGCCGTGCCGTAAAGCGGACCAGCCGCGCCGCCAACCTTGGAAATCAATGTGGTGGCAGCGAGTTTGACCACTCCAGCGGGCGTTTCCGGCACCGCGGTCTCCAGCGCGGAAACGATCGCGGCGAAGCCCCGGCTCATGTTCTCGCCGTGGTCGGCGTCGCCGATCGCGCGGTCCAGGTCCACCAGTTCGGTGCGGTGTTCGGCGATCACCTCGGCGGCGGCGCGCAACGCGGCCGCGACCCCTTCGGCAGTGCAGGCCATCAGATCCCCCACCGCAGCGCGGGCGTGCGCACCGGCGCGTCCCACAGCTGCGTAAGCTCGTCGTCCAGTTTCAGCAGGGTCAGGCTGATGCCCTGCATTTCCAGGCTCGTGATGTACGGGCCGACCAGCCTGCGCTCGACCAGGATCCCGCGCTCGGCCAGCAGCCGCTCGGCGATGCCGTGCGCGAGGTACAGCTCCAGCTGCGGGGTGCCGCCCATCGAGTTGGTGAACAGCAGCACCTTGTCGCCGGATTCGAACGGCAGGTCGGACACCACCGCCTCGACCATCCGGGCGACCAGCGCGTCGGCCGGTTCGGCCGGGATCCGCTCGCGGCCGGGTTCGCCGTGGATGCCGATGCCGAATTCGATCTCGTCCGGCCCGAGGTCGAAGCTCGGCTCGCCGGCGTGCGGCACCGTCGGCGCGGACAACGCCACCCCGATGGAGCGGACCTGCCCGATCACCTTGCGCGCCAACGCTTCCACCGCGTCCAGCGAATCGCCGCGCTCGGCCGCCGCGCCGGCGATCTTCTCCAGCAGCACGGTGCCGCCGACGCCGCGCCGCCCGGCGGTGAACGTGGAATCCTTGACCGCCACGTCGTCGTCGATGATCACGCTGCGCACGTCCAGGTCCTCGGCCGCGGCCAGTTCGGCGGCGGTCTCGAAGTTCAGCACGTCGCCGGTGTAGTTCTTCACGATCAGCAGTGCCCCGGCCGGCCCGGTGCAGGCCGCGATCGCGCCCTGCACCGCGTCCGGGGTCGGCGAGGTGAACACCGGCCCGGGCACCGCGGCATCGAGCATCCCGGGGCCGACGAACCCGCCGTGCAGCGGTTCGTGCCCGGACCCGCCGCCGGACACCACCGCGACCTTGCCCGCCACCGGCGCGTCCGCCCGCACGACCAGCGCCGGATCGTCGCGCACGCGCAGCAGGTCCGCGTGGGCGACCGCGAGCCCTCTCAGCGATTCGGCGACCACGGCCGCCGGATCGTTGATGATCTTCTTCATGGCGGACCTCCGGCACCTCGGCGTCGTGGACGACCCCAACCTATGAGGTCGCCGGGCGCGCCGCAAAGCGCCCCACTGATCACGCCTTGGGCAGTTTCCCGGCCAGCTGCTTGGCCAGCCCGACGGTCTTGCCGCACGGGTCGTCCTTGTCCGCCTGCGCGTCGGAGTTCGAGTACTCGAGCTGGACCACCTCGACGCGCTCTTCCTTCCACTGCCGGTGCTGCCATTTCACCTGGCAGCTCGACCCGGTGCCGCCCTGCTTGGAGTAGGCCTGGTTCGGCGTGCCGACGTCGGCCTTGAGCCAGCCGTCGCCCTCGCTCGGCGCGACGCCGGGGAACATCGTCACCCGGACGCTCGGGATGAGGCCCCAGTCGCACGAGTGCAGCCCGGACGCGCGCGGCTTCCCGCCCTTGACGACCCCGTCCACCGCGGCCTGGTCGAGCACCGTGCACGGGTCGACGGCGAGCAGCGTGCCCGGTCCTGGCACGTACTTCTGCGGGTTGTTGTGCAGCTTCTCGACGGCCGTGGCGACCAGCTTGCGGCCGGCGGCGCAGGCGTCGCCGCCGGTGTAGTCGATCCGGAACGACACGCCGAAGTCCGGGTTCCGCGCGGTGAGCGCGCTGACCACGCAGCCGGACCCGCCGCCGAGGTCGGGCACCTCGACCTGCGGCAGCCCGCCGACCGCACCGGTGGTCTTGTCCGACGCGAACGTCACGATGCCGCCGACCTCGACGCTCGCCCGGATTTCCTTGCCGCCCGGGTCGGTCGCCTTCGCGACGCAGGAGTCGAACTGGGTGCTCGACGCGGTCGCCTCGCCCTGCGGCGTGCCGAGCGGGCCCATCGCGGTCTTGTCCACGAACTGGCACGGCAGCAGGTCGCGCAGCACGGCGGGAGCGACCGCGGGATCGGTGATCGGGCCGGACGTCGCGCCGCTGTCCCCGGCGGCGGGGACGGTCGTGCGCGCGAAGTTCTCCTTGCCCAGATTCGGGCCGCCGCACGCGGACAGCGCGACCGCACCCGCCGCGGCCAGTGCGGACAACTTCAGGAACCGGCCGAACCGGCGATCGTGCACCACGTCCGGCAACCTAGCGGGCGAGGTCGCCGGACGCGCGCACAACCCGGTTATTCGGCGGGTGAGGTTTCCGTCGTTTCGGTGCTCGGCGGCACGACCAGCGGCCGCAGCACCGCCCACAGCACGAACATCGCGGTGACCACCAGCAGGCCGATGCCCGACCAGAGGTTGATGTTCACGCCAGCGGCCTTGTTCAGATCGTCGTCGCTGGTGAACCCGGCGCCCATGATCGTGAGGATCACGCCGTAGACGCCGAGCAGCAGCGCGATGATCAGCCGGATGTCGAAGGCGCCCGCCTTGTGCGGCCGCGAGGTTTTCTCGGTCATGCGGGCCTCCTCAGAAGATGATGTTCAGCGCGATGGTAAGCACGAGGACGATGCCGGCCAGCAGGCCCGGCTTGCGGTACCAGCCCGCGTTCTCGCCGGTGTTGTCGTGCCTGAGCGCGTCGCGCGGGGTGAGCGAGTACACCAGGCCGACCAGCTGCGCGTCCGGCTTCGGCTGCGTGGCCAGCGAAACCCCGATGCTCACCACGATGTCGACGACGAACGCGGTGCCCGCGGCCACGAAGCTGGTGCCCTGCCCGGCGAGCGAAAGCACGCCCAGCTGCGACAGCAGCCAGATGGTGATCGCCGACGCGGTGCCCGCCACCAGGCCGATCCACCCGGCCGCCGCGGTCATCCGCTTCCAGAACATGCCGAGGATGAACGTGGCGAACAGCGGAGCGTTGAAGAAGGAGAACAGGTCCTGCAGGTAGGTCAGGATGTTCGCGGACTGCGACGCGACGAACGCGGTGCCGATCGCCAGCACGGTCGCGACGACCGTGGTCTTGCGGCCGAGACTCAGGTAGTAGCCGTCCGGCTTGTCCTTCTTGAAGTACGTCTGCCAGATGTCGTACGTGAAGACGGTGTTGAACGAGCTGAGGTTCGCCGCCATGCCCGCCATGAACGACGCGAGCAGACCGGCGATCGCGATGCCGAGGATGCCGTTGGGCAGCAGGTCGCGCATCAGCAGCAGGAGCGCATTGTTCGCGGTGACCCCGCTCGTCGCCGGTTTGTCGGCCAGCAGAAGTCCCTTGTCCTGCAGGTACTCCGGCACCACGACGCCGGCGATCATGCCGGGGATGATCACGATGAACGGCACCAGCATCTTCGGGAACGCGCCGATGATCGGCGTCCGCCGCGCGGCCGACATGCTCTTCGACGCCATCGCGCGCTGGACCTCGACGAAGTTCGTCGTCCAGTACCCGAAGGACAGCACGAAGCCGAGACCGAACACGATGCCGAGCACGGACAGGAAGTTGTTGCCGAACCCGGTCAGGTTGTCGCCGGGCCAGGAGTGCAGCTGCGCGGTGCCGCCCGGGCTGTGCGTGACCTTGTCGACCAGCCCCTGCCAGCCGCCGACCTTGACCAGGCCGACGATGGTGAGCGGCAGCAGCGCCACGACGATCACGAAGAACTGCAGCACCTCGTTGTAGATCGCGGCGGACAGCCCGCCCAGCGCGGTGTAGGCGAGCACGATGGCGGCCGCGACGACGATCGACACCCACAGCGGCCAGCCCAGCAGCAGATTCACGACGCTGGCCAGCAGGAACAGGTTCGCGCCCGCGATGAGGATCTGCGCCGCGGCGAAGCTGATGCCGTTGACCAGATGCGCGGTCGGCCCGAACCGGCGGCGCATGAACTCGGGCACGCTGCGGACCTTCGAGCCGTAGTAGAACGGCATCATCACCAGGCCGAGGAACAGCATCGCCGGGATGGCACCGATCCAGAAGTAGTGCACCGTCGGCAGGCCGTAGAGGACGCCGTTGGCGGACATGCCCATGACCTCGACCGCGCCGAGGTTCGCGGAAATGAACGCCAGGCCGGTGACCCACGCCGGCAGCGACCGCCCGGAGAGCAGGAAGTCGAGACTGCTCGACACCTGCCTTCGCGCGAGATAGCCGATGCCGAGCACCAGGACGAAATAGAACGCCAACTCGATGTAGTCGATCGGACTCGCGTCGAGCCGCAAGTTCGCGTCGGCGAGGAACGGCACCCCTGCCACCTCCGAATCAAACATTCTCGCACAGGAAACACCATCGTTCCTGTCAGACCGGCACAGTACTGCATGGATTCCGAACAGGCACCCCGACACCGCGGTTTTTCACCAACCTGCTGCTGACCTGTGCATTTCACGTGCCCCAGCGCACCCGTGTTGAGTCCTGTCGCATCACTGGGCAACTTCTCGCCTAGGTCACAGATTCACCCGATTCGGGAAGACGACCCCGCTCCGCCCATAAGATCCCCGCACCTTTGACCGACCTGTGGAAAGGACTCTCCCCGATGACCGGTCCCACCGCGCCGCTGCGCATGCCCGGACGGCTGCGCGCCGCGCTCGTGTTCGTGTTCCTGCAAGCCCTCCTGAACGGCGTATTCGGGATCTTCGCCCAGTTGGAGATCGCGAGATGGGTGGACCACGGCCAAGACCCGGCCGGGGTCCTGTACCTGGTCGAATTCCTCTCCTACATCTTCGCCGCCGGCCTGCTGGCGTCCGGCATCGCGATCCTGCTCGGCTACGACTGGGGCCGCTGGGCGCTGCTGGTGTGCGAGGTGCTGTCCGCGATCGGCGGGCTGATCAACTTGGTGTCCGGCAGCCCGCAGGCGCTCGTCGGGCTGGTGCTGGCCGGACTGGTGGTGACGACGCTGTTCCAGGAGCAGGTGAAGGCTTGGTTCGAGGCGAAGGCCGCGCAGCGCCGGGGCGCGACGGGTCCGGCCGCCCCGCAGCCCGGATCGACGATCTGACGGACGTGCTGAACTGAGGGCTCCCGGCCTGGGTCGGGAGCCCGTTTTAGCGCAGTCGTTCCATGGCGGACGTGACGATCCCGAGCAAGGACTGTGCGCGGTCGGCTATGGGAGAACGGCGCGGAATGGGACCCCACCACGCCGCGGACCTCACGACGGCCCGCCACCTCGGAGCCCGGGTCGCCACTCAGGCTCTGCGCTACCGGCGGCCGCTAGCCCGGCCCGCTCAGAACAGCCGGAACTCGTCGGAATCCGTGCCGCGCAACGCGTCGTAGTCCAGAACGACGCAGCGGATCCCGCGGTCCTCGGCGAGGACGCGCGCCTGCGGCTTGATCACCTGCGCCGCGAACACGCCCTGCACCGGGGCCAGCAGCGGGTCCCGGTTGAGCAGTTCGAGGTACCGGGTCAGCTGCTCGACGCCGTCGATCTCGCCGCGGCGTTTGATCTCCACCGCGACCGAGGCGCCGTTGGCGTCGCGGGCCATGATGTCGACCGGGCCGATCGCGGTCGGGTACTCGCGGCGGACCAGGGTGTAGCCGTCGCCGAGGGTTTTGATGTGCTCGGCGAGCAGTTCCTGCAGGTGCGCTTCCACGCCGTCCTTCTGCAGGCCCGGGTCGACGCCGAGGTCGTGCTTCGAATCGTGCATGACCTCGTCGATGGTGATGACGAGCTTCTCGCCGGCCTTGTTCTGGACCGTCCAGATGTCCGGGTCCTCGATCAGCCAGCACGGCGGCGACATCCAGTTCAGCGGCTTGTACGAGCCGCCGTCGGAGTGCACGAGCACCGAACCGTCGGCCTTCACCATCAGGACGCGGTTGGCCATCGGGAGATGCGCGGTCAGCCTGCCGACGTAGTCGACCTGGCACCGGGCCACGACGAGCCTCATCGGACCCGCCCCGCACGCAGCGGGCTGGCTTGCTGGGAAGGGAGCACGAGACGCACCCGCCGAGGGTAGGACAGGCTCGGCGATACTGGCGAGGTGGACCCCATTCAGCGTGTCGCGACCCGCGAGGTGTATCGGAACAACTGGATGACGGTGCGGGAGGACGCCATCCGCCGCGCCGACGGCAGCGACGGCGTCTACGGCGTCGTCGACAAACCGACCTACGCACTGGTCATCCCCCTCGACGGCGACCGGCTGCACCTGGTCGAGCAATTCCGGTACCCGCTCGGGATGCGCCGGTGGGAATTCCCGCAGGGCACCGCGCCCGACCTCGCCGAAACCCCGCCCGCCGAACTGGCGCGGCGGGAACTGCGGGAGGAGACCGGGCTGCGGGCGTCGGCGTTCACGGAACTGGGCATGCTCGACGTCGCGCCCGGCCTGTCCAGCCAGCGCGGCCACGTGTACCTCGCGACCGGGCTCACCGAGGGCGAACCGGAGCGGGAACTGGAAGAGCAGGACATGCGGACGGCGTGGTTCAGCCGGACGGAAGTGGAGAAAATGATCTCCACCGGGGAAATCTCGGACGCGCAGACGGTGGCGGCGTACACGTTGCTGCTGCTGCACGAACGCCGCTGACTCACGGCAGCCCGCCCCGGCACGGCTTCGCTTCCCGCCAACGTCCGTGAGGGGAACCCTGAGGGACTCAGAGTTCCTCAGGGTTCCCCTCACGGACCTTCGCCAAAGCCGGGCGGAGAGGTCAATCAGTCCAGTCGGGCTTGCGCTTCTCCAGGAACGCCGCCATTCCCTCCTTCGCCCCCGGAAGCTGCGAAGCCGACGCCATCACCTCCACGGCGATCGCGTACGCGTCCGCTTCCGGCCGGTCCAGCTGGGCGTACAGGGTTTGCTTCCCCATCGCCTTGCTGGCCCGGCTGCCGCGAGTCGCCCGGCCGAGCAGCTCCGCGACCGCCTCGTCCAGGGAATCGTCCGGGACCACGCGGTTGACCAATCCCCAGTCCAGCGCCGTCGAAGCGTCGATCACGTCGCCGGTCAAAGCCAGTTCCATCAGGCGTTTCCGGCCGATCGCGCGCGCCACCGGCACCGCGGGCGTATGACAGAACCAGCCGCCCTTGCCGCCCGGCAGCGCGAACCCCGCCGATTCCGCCGCGACTGCCAGATCGCACGAGGCCACCAGCTGGCATCCCGCGGCCGTCGCCAGGCCGTGCACCCGCGCGATCACCACTTGCGGCACCGATTCCATCGTCCGCATCAGCGTCGTGCACAGGGTGAGCAGCTCGCGCACCCCCATGAGATCGCGGGACGCGACGTCGCCGAAGTCGTGCCCGGCGGAAAACACCGGCCCCGCTCCCGCCAGCACGATGCCGGTCGCGTCCGACTCGCCCGCCTCCCGGAACGCGGCGAGCAGCTCGCCGAGATGCTCGCCGGACAGCGAATTGCGCCGCGCCGCGCGGTTCATCGTGATGGTGACCGTGTCCCCGTCCCGCTTTACGAGGAGGTGCTCGTACTCGCCCATGCCCCGACCGTAACCCCGACCGCCGGGATGCGGAAAGTACGCCGATACGAATCCGGCCCGACCCCCACCTCCGCCCGCAGCCGGCGCCGCAGGTTCGCCGCACTGCCGAGCCCCGCCCGCTCGGCCACCCGGGCGACCGGCAGGTCTGTGGTCTCCAGCAACCGCCGCGCGTACCGCACCCGCTGAACGAGCAGCCACCGCCCAGGCGTACTGCCCGTCGCGGCAGCGAACTCACGATGAAACGTCCGGTGGCTCATCCCCGCGTGCTCCACCAGATCCGGCACCCCGATCTCCTCGGCCAGCCGAGCCATCGCCCAGTCCATTGTGGACGCTATCCCCGCGCGGGAAGCGTTGGCAGGCACCGGAGACTCCGCATACTGCCGCTGCCCACCCTCCCGAACCGGCGGCATCACCAACCGCCGAGCAAGCCGCGCGGCAACCTCCGCCCCATGATCACGACGCACCAAATGCAGGCAAAGATCAAGACCCCCCACGACCCCCGCCGACGTAAGCACGCCGTCCTGCTCGGTGTACAACACATCGCGCCGCAGGTCCGCGGCTGGCGCGGCCTCCGCGAGCGCGTCCAAATCCCGCCAATGCGTGGTAGCAGGCCGCCCGTCGAGCAACCCAGCAGCCGCAAGCGTGAACGCCCCAGAACAAAGCCCCGCAACCGTCGCCCCACCCCGATGAGCCCGCCGAAGCGCGGCACGTGCGGCCGCAGGCACCTCGGCCAACGGATCATCGCGCCCCGGAGCAAGAACCAGATCGCACCCGTCCAACCCGGAAAGCCCATGTGTCGCAGCAACTTCACCGAACGGCGCTACCTGAATCCGCCTACGCCCAGGCGCACAAACGCGCACCGAGAACGGACCGATCCCGCTGTCGGTGCGATCCTGCGCCCACACCTCCGCAATCACCGCCAGATCGAACATCCGACTGCCCGGCAACAGCAGCACCCCGATCGCACGCATGGCAGAAAAGTACCGCATCGCGCATCTTGTGCCACTCCCGAAGCGCACTCACCCCCGCCAAACTCATCCCATGACCACCGCACTGCTGCTGATCGACGTCCAACAAGGCTTCGACGACACCGCCTTCTGGGGCCCACGCAACAACCCCGACGCAGAGTCGAACATCAAAGCCCTGCTGCAAACCTGGCAAGCTCGACGAGACCCAGTCGTGCTAGTCCATCACGACTCCGTCAAGCCGGATTCCCCGCTACGCCCCGGCCAACCAGGCAACGACTTCAAACCAGAACTAGCCACCGCCCGCCCAGACCTGGTCTTCGGCAAAAAGGTGAACTCGGCCTTCTTAGGCGACATAGACCTGGACGCCTGGTTCAAGACCCAAGGCATCACCAGCTTCGTACTGGCCGGAATCCAAACCAACTTCTGCTGCGAAACCACCGCCCGCATGGGCGGAAACCTAGGCTATGACGTAACTTTCGCCTTGGACGCCACCTTCACCTTCGACCAAGAAGGCCCAGACGGCACCATCCTGACCGCGGACGAACTCTCCCGAGCCACCGCGGCCAACCTCCACGGCGGCGGCTTCGCCACGGTGAAAAACACCCAGCAAATCCTGGCCTAGCGCCTCGTCGAGGAAGGTTGGCCCGCGAGGCTTGCCGCTGGAGGTGAGCCATGGCACGTAAGCCGGGGGTGTTCGCGCGGCCGTTGGAGCACAAGAAGTGCAGCGGCTGGTCAAGATCACCAGGTCGCCCAGGGATCGGGTGCGGCTGCTGCGGTCCGGGATCGTGCTTGCCTCGTCGCAAGGCCGGTCCGCAGGTGAGATCGCAGCGATGTTCGCCGCGACCGAAGGGTATGTGCGGGAGGTGCTCCACGCGTTCAACGACTCCAGGTTCGCGGCGTTGTCCCCAAAATGGAGCAGCGCCTGACCAAGCTGGTGGAGTATCTGGCCGAGCACGCCCGGCTGCTGGCGAGACCGAAACCGTTCGGCAGATCCTCCGTGCGGAGGGCGTGTCCTGGCAGGCGACCAAGACCTGGAAAGCGAGCAAGGACCCGGACTACGTGGCCAAGAAGACCCGCATTCTCGACCTTTACGATCACCCGCCCGCCGACGGGCGCGCGATCTGCGCTGATGAGTTCGGGCCGCTGAACCTGCAACCCTGTCCCGGCCGCGGTTTGGTTCCCCCGTGGTGGTCCGGCCCGTCAGAGCGCCACCTATACCCGCGCCAAAGGGATCCGGCACATATTCGCAGCGGTTGATCTAGCCACCGGGCAGATGTTCTACCGGTTCCGGAACCGCAAGCGCTGGCCGTAGTTCCTCGACCTCCGCAAGCAGCTCCGCCGTCGCTTCCCAGCGAAAAGGCTCTACCTAGTCTGCGACAACTACGGCCGCACGACAAGGCCGAGGTCACCACGTGGTGCGCGGCCAACGACATCGAGCTGGTCTACACGTCCACCAGCGCGTCGTGGTCGAACTGGATCGAGTGCGAGTTCACCGCAGTCCGCTACTTCACCCTGGACAGCAGCGACTACCCAGCCACGCCGCCCAGGAGGCAGCGATCGCCGGATATCTTCGCTGGCGCAACCGCCGCTGTCACCCAAACGCCGCTTCGCCGTCAACTCCAAGATCCGCCGCCCGGACTACCCGCCCGACGTTGCTTGCTGCGGCTGTGAGCGGTGACCGGCGGCGAAGCGCACGTGCCGGTGGCCGTCAGCAGGAAATGCCGGCGGCGCGGCGGGCAGCAGGTCGTGCAGAGCGTAGCCGCACTTGTCCGCCACCCGGCAGGACCGCTGGTTGTCGACCGAGTGCACAAGGTCCAGTCGGGTGAGCACAACCATGTTCTGGATGTGCAACGCCCAATGTGACACGGTGTCCATTGCCCGGGCGGCGATTCCTTGCCCCCGAGCATGAGCGGCGGTCCAGTAACCTACCTCGGCCACCTCGGCGAATCCCACCTTCACCACGACGTGCCCCAACGGGGTGCTGTCGTCGACATCGGCGGTCACGGCGAAGCTGAACCGGGTCGCGGCGGCCCAGCCGGCGGTCTGCGCGTCTAGCCACTGCCGGGCCTCGGCTTCGCCGGCCAGGGAAGAGGCTAGCCAACGACGCAGCAGCGGATCGCGGTGCGCCGCGACCAGCGCCGGAAGATCGCCCAGCCGCCACGGCCGCAGTCGCAAAGCGGGTGCCAGCCCGGTCGCTGGCACGGACAAGATGACCGTCATGGCCACCATCCTGCACCGTCAGGTCAGGCACCATCAGCAGTTCAGAACACAGGAAGTGTCGGAGGCTCGACGCGATTGCATCATCAACCTTTCTGGACGAGGCATTAGCGCCGAAATCCGCCCACGCGACGAGCCGCTAGCCGCCCAGTCCGTGCCGCTCCCGAATCAGCTCCACAATCCCGGCCATGATGTCGGTCAATTCATAATCCTTGGGCGTAAAAACCCGAGCAATCCCTCGCTCAGTCAGCAACGCCGCGTCATCGGGCGGAATGATTCCGCCAACAATGACCGGAATATCCCCCGCCCCCGCCGCACGGAGGCCGTCCACCACCAGCGGCACCACTTCGAGATGGGACCCGGACAACACCGACAGCCCGACCACGTGCACCCCCTCCTGCACAGCAGCCGCGACAATCTGCTCCGGAGTCAGCCGAATCCCCTGATAAACAACCTCGAACCCAACATCCCGAGCCCGAACGGCCACCTGCTCCGCCCCATTGGAATGCCCGTCCAATCCAGGCTTCCCCACAAGAATCCGCAGCCGCTCGCCCAGCTCAGCCTCAGTCCGCCGAACCAGCTCCCGAACCCGCTCCAACTCCGGATCCCCCTGCCCAGCAGCCGCAGCAGCAGAAACCCCGGTAGGCGCACGGTATTCGCCAAACACCTCACGGAGCGCCCCAGACCACTCCCCAGTAGTAACCCCAGCCCGAGCACAATCCACAGTGGCTTCAAACAAATTATCCGAAGTGGCAGCCTTGGCTTTCAACGCCGCAAGAGAGGCAGCAACAGCAGCGTTGTCCCGCTCCTCCCGCCACTTCTCCACCGAAGCAACGGCAGCCTTCTCCACCGCCGGATCAATAGTCTCGATCGCCTTGGCCCCCTCCGCCTGCAACGGCGACGGCTCAGTCGTCTCGAACTTGTTCACCCCGACCAGAACTCGCTCCCCGCTCTCCACCCCGCGCCGATATTCCGCAAGGGAGGAAACGAGCTGCGACTTCATATACCCGCTCTCGACCGCGGCCACCGCCCCGCCGAGGTCCTGCACCCGCGCGATTTCCTCGCGAGCCCCGGAAACGATCTCGTCGACCTTGGCCTCGATCACGCGCGAGCCGTCGAAAATGTCCTCGTATTCCAGCAAATCCGTCTCGAACGCGAGCACCTGCTGCATCCGCAAGGCCCACTGCTGGTCCCACGGCCGCGGCAACCCGAGCGCCTCGTTCCACGCCGGCAACTGGATCGCCCGCGCCCGCGAACCACGCGACAGCGAGACCGCCAGCATCTCCAGCACGATCCGCTGGACGTTGTTCTCCGGCTGCGCCTCAGTCAGCCCGAGCGAGTTCACCTGCACGCCGTACCGCAGCCGTCGCGCTTTCGGGTTCTCGACGCCATAGCGCTCGCGCGTCAGCTCGTCCCACAACTGCGTGAACGCGCGCATTTTGCACATCTCTTCGACGAACCGGACACCCGCGTTGACGAAGAACGAAATCCGCGCGACGACCTTCTCCATGTCGGCCTGGTCGACCTGGCCGGAATCGCGCACCGCGTCCAGCACGGCGATCGCGGTGCACAGCGCGTACGCGACCTCCTGCGTCGGCGTCGCGCCCGCTTCCTGCAGGTGGTAGCTGCAGATGTTGATCGGGTTCCACTTCGGCACGTGGTGCACCGTCCACGCGATCATGTCGGTGATCAGCCGGAGGCTCGGCCCGGGCGGGAAAATGTAGGTGCCGCGGGACAGGTATTCCTTGATGATGTCGTTCTGCGTGGTGCCAGTGAGCTTGGCCAGCACCTCGTCGACGTCGCGGCCCTCGGCCTCGGCCTGCTCGCGGGCCACCGAAACGTACAGCGCGAGCAGCCACATCGCGGGCGCGTTGATGGTCATCGAGGTGTTCGCCTCGGCGAGCGGGATGCCGTCGAACAACTGGCGCATGTCGCCGATGTGCGACACCGGGACGCCGACCTTGCCGACCTCGCCGCGCGCCAGCACGTGGTCCGGGTCGTAGCCGGTCTGCGTCGGAAGGTCGAAGGCGACCGACAGCCCGGTCTGCCCCTTGGCGAGATTCCGCCGGTACAGCTCGTTGGACGCGGCGGCGGACGAATGACCCGCGTAGGTGCGCATCACCCAGGGCCGGTCGCGCTCGTGGTCGGTGGGGTACGGCACGGTGCACCTCTCTTCGCCGAGACGACCGCCCGAGTGTACCCGCCGGTAACTTAATCGGCGGAGTGGATTCGGCCACGCCCGGATGACGCGCCGGGCCGGACGACCACCACCCCGCGGTCGAGGTCGACGGTACCCAGCGGCGGCGCTCCCTGCGCGTCTTCCTCGAGAGTCATCTCCACCGCATCGCGGTGGTCCAGCTCGGTGCGCTTGGTGCCGTAGAGGAACGCGGTGACCTCGTCGAGATAGGTCGAGGACAGCCGCGCCTTGAGCCGGGACGGTTTCTTCTTCCGCCGCAGCTCCCAGCCGCCGACGATCAGCAGCACGATGGTGGCGACCGGCAGCGAAAGACCCAGCAAGGTCAGCAGCATGTTTCATCCAACGACCGGAGCGCGTGGGGCGTTCCGGGCGAGCAGCTCGGCGACGTGCTCCGCGTCCTCGATCGCGATCAGTTCGGGCAGCATCGTGGAGAGCGACGACTGCGCCCGGTACTGCTGGTCGCGCAGCCATTCGCGCAGGGTCGGGCCGAAGCCGACGGTCCCGGTGCCGTCGCCGTGGTCGCGCACCCGTGGTTCGCGCAAGTCGGGATGCCAGATCCAGCGGAACTCGATGCCGCCCGGACGGTCGGCGACGAAGACGAGCCTGCGGTCGGTCACCAGGTAGGTCAACGCCCCGAGCAGTGCCTTCCGCTGCCGGTTCCGCTCGACGGCCAGCCCGATCATCAGGCCGAAGAAGCCCGGAAACAGGGCGAAGGCGACGGGGGCCCGGTCGAAATCCGGGATGCCGAAGACCACGAGCGCGACGACCGCCTGGAAGCCCACCACCGCGACGACGTAGCCGTGATAGTCCGCGTACCGACGAGGGAACCGCTGCGGCCGACCAGACCAGAGCAGGTGCTCGCCCTCTTCCAGTGGGTACATGACGCACTCCTCTCCCGAAGAGAGCACGCCGTCCAGTTCGTCCAGGTTGCCGGGCCAACCGGGACCACTGTGACGGAAATCCGCGCGACGCGGGCCGGTCCGGGATCTACCGTGGTCAGACGTGACGTGGAGCGGTTACGGCAGTTATCTGGTGATCGTGGTCCTCATCGTGCTCGCGCCGGGGCCGGACACGATGGTGATGGTGAAGAACGCGCTGTCCGGCGGGGCACGCGGCGGCTTGCTGGCCACGGCGGGCATCCTCGCCGGCAACGCGGTGCAGGGCACGACCGCGGCGCTCGGGCTCGGCGTGGTCATCGCCCGCTCGCAGCCGGTGTTCCTCACGCTCAAGTGGCTCGGCGCGGCCTACCTCCTTTACCTCGGCTTCCAGGCACTGCGCGGCGCTTGGCGCGGAAACTACGACGCCGTCGCCGACACCCAGCGCAAGCGCGCCAGCGGCTTCCGGCGGTGGCGCGAGGGATTTCTGTCGAACATCACGAACCCGAAGGTGCTGGTGCTGTACCTGTCGGTGCTGCCGCAGTTCCTCGACCCGGTGCGCACAACGACCTGGGACGCGCTGGTGCTCGCGTACACGGTCGCCGTGCTGGGCACGATCTGGCTGCTGGTCCTGCTGTTCTTCGTGCACCGGGTCCGCGCTTGGCTCAACCGCCGCCGGGTCCGGCGCGCGCTGGACGGGGTGACCGGCACCGCGCTGGTCGGATTCGGCGCGGCACTGGCCCTGGAATCCTGACCCCCGCTCAGAGCACGTCGTCCAGCCAGTCGTAGATGCGGCCGTTCGCGAGCCGCATCGCGCCGACGTGGCAGTGTGCGTCCGCGCCCTCCTCCGCGAGGAAGTTCAGCAGCTTCTTCGGGCCGCTGACCCGGTCGTACAGCTGCTGCGGCTGGCCGGTGAAGAACAGGTCCTCCGGGGCGTCGCAGATCAGTGCCGGGCACGTGATGCGCTCGGCCACGCCGTCGTACAGGTTGTATTCGAGGTATTTCGCCAGGAACTCGCGATCGGTCGCGCCGCCCATGACGTAGCGGCCGTGGCCCAGTGCCCAGCGGACGGTCGGGTTCTGCTCCTTCGCGGCGGCTAGAAAGGCATCCAGCTCAGGGTCCTCCGATGCGTTCGCCCGCCGGACGATCTCGTCGCGATCCCACGGGAGCTGCTGCACGAAAGCCGCGCCCGCGTCGAAGAGCCCGTCCACCGCGACGACAGCCGACAGCCGCGGCTCGAACGCGGCGGCGCGCGGCGCGAGCATCCCGCCGAGGCTCCAGCCGATCAGGGCGACCTTGTCCGGCACCACGTCCGGGCGGGCGAGGGCGTAGTCCAGCACCTGGCCGACGACGTGCTCCCAGTCCGGACGGAACAGCATCCCGTCGCGGTGGACGGCGCTGGGCTGCCCCGGGCCGTCGAAGGTCAGCACGTGGTAGCCGCGTTCCTGGCCCGCCGTCGCGCCCATGAAGTGCAAATCCTCGGCGCTGCCGTCGAAACCGTTGTGCACCACCAGAAGCGGCTTCGGCCCGTCCCCGGGAGCGCGGTAGAAGTAGCCGCGCAAGACGTGGCCGTCGTAGGGGATTTCGATCGGTTCGACATAGTCGATCGTCTCCACGGCGCGCTGGAAACACTCGACATTGCGCTCGTAGGCGTAGTTGATTCGCGGGTCGGCAGGGTTGCCGTGCAAGAAAAACTCCGCTCGCCGGTAGTACGTCGAGGCGCGCAGGTACGCGTCGCGTGCGCTGACCGGGTGCATGGTGGCGGCCTCGGCGTAAAGCCGCTCGGCGGTGGCGAGCCAGGCGTCGTGCCAGCTGTCGTAATCGCCGGACTTGATGTTCGACGCGGTCGCGACGACCTCGCCGAAATCCGCTCCCCCGTACGCGATGTGCCCCAAAGCGAGCAGGGTTTCGAACCAGAATTGCGGGTCGTCTTCGAACAGCAGCGGCTTCATCGGATCTCCTCTTTCGCGAAGGTGCGGAAATCACGGGCAGGTCGTCCGGTGACCCGCTCGACGGTGTCGGTCACGCGGTCCTCGGAGCCGCCGCGGATCGCCTCGTCCAGCGAGGCGAGCATCGCGGCATACGACTCGGGAAGACCGTCGCGGACCAGGAATTGCTGGTACTCCGGGGTGGAAACCGGGGCGTGCACTACCGGATGGCCGAGCTGTTTCCCGACGATCTCGGCGGCTTCGGCGTAGCTGAGCGCGCGCGGGCCGGTGATCAGGTGGTCGGTGTTGTGCGGTTCCGGATCGAGCAGCGCTCGAACGGCCACCGCGGCGATGTCCGCGGCGTCCACGAACGCCACCCGGGCGTCGCCGGTCGCGGTCACGATCCGGCCCGCGCGGGCGCTGTCGCCGACCAGATGCCCGGCGGTGAAGTTCTGCATGAACCACGACGGCCGCAGCACCGCCCAGCCCGGCTGACGCCGGACCAGCCCAGGCAGCCCGCCGACCACCGGGGTGTGCTCGTCCACCGCGGACGAGCTGAGCAAGACCACGCGAGCGTCCGGCGCGTGCTTGAGGAACTCCTCGACGAGCGGCTGCGGATCGGCCGCGACCGGGGCGATCAGGTAGACCGCCGAGACCCCGTCCAGCGCCGGGCCGTACGTCGCGGGTTCGTCCCAGTCGAACCGGATCTGGCCTGGCCGCACCGGATTCCGGGTCGCCGCGCGCGGCCGTGCGCCAGCGGCTTGGAGACCGCGCACGACCCGGCTTCCGGTGGTGCCGGTCGCGCCGAGCACGAGGACGTCAGACACCGGGCACTCCGAGGACGTCGATCACGGCGAGCGGGCTGAAATAGTCGCGGTAGCGGTGGATCAGGCCGTCGCGGACGGTCAGGACCACGACGTAGCCGAGGCGGTACGGCTTCTGCGTGGCGACCGCGATGCCGGCCAGGTCGAATTCCGCGATCGAGACCTCCGGGTCGGTCGTCTGGTGCACGGTCTTGGCGGCGACCTCGCGGATGTCGAAGAGGTTCGGGTAGTTGCGCAGGTACTCGGCCAACGCGGCGCGGCCTTCGACCCGCTTGGGCTCCCCGGGCGCGGCGAACGGGAATTCGGCGACCGCGTCCTCGGCGAACAACTGCACGAACCCGGCCATGTCGTGCCGGACCAGCAGGTCGAGCGCGTGATCGATGAGCCGCATGAAGCCTCCTCAGGAACGGACGAGACGGTATCGTCTCGACGTCAATGTACACGGGACGGGACCGTCTCGTCCACACGCTATGCTGAGCGGCATGACGACTCGCCGGACGCCGACCGGGGCTGCCGTGCTGCAGCCCGACGTCACCTACGCCATCACCGAGGCCGTGATCGACGAACTGGCCGATCACGGCTTCGGCAGGCTGTCGATGGAAGCGGTCGCGAAACGCGCGGGCGTCGGGAAAAGCGCGCTATACCGGCGCTGGCCGTCGAAAGACGAAATGATCGGCGCGGTCATCGCGGAATTCAGCGTGGCGCGCGCGGTGGACCCGGACACCGGCAGCCTGCGCGGCGACATCCGGGCGACGCTGCAGGCGCTCTACGAATGGATCACGCATCCGCGATTTTCGCGGATTTTCCCCGGGCTGATCGCGGAAGCCCGCCGGAACCCGGCGATGGCCGAATTCGCCCGCCACACGATCGGCGGGCCGCGCCGGGCGATCAACCGGGCAGTGTTCACCAGGGCGATCGAGCGCGGGGAGATCCCGGCGGACACCGATATCGAGATGGCCCTGGACATGGGCGCGGGGATCATCTACTGGCGATTGATCGTGCGCGGAGTCCCCGTGGAGGAAGGATATTTGGATCAGGTGACGGATTTGGTGGTACGCGCGTTGAAAAGCTCGTGAGTGGTTGGTCCGGTGCGCACTGGAACAACCACTCACGAGCCCTAGCTCAAGCCCGCTCCGGTTCCCCCGTCACCCGCTCGATCCGCGCACCCAGCCGGTTCAGGTTCTCCACGAAATGCGGGTACCCGCGGTCGATGTGGAACACGTCCCACACCTCAGTCACGCCGTCCGCGCACAGCCCGGCCAGCACCAGCCCGGCACCGGCGCGGATGTCCGACGCCCACACCGGCGCGCTCGACAGCTTCTCCACACCCCGCACCACCGCGTGATGCCCGTCCGTACGAGCGTCGCCGGACAGCCGGATCATCTCTTCGATGAACCGGAACCGCGCCTCGTACACGTTTTCCGTGATCATCGACGTGCCCTCGGACACCGCCGACAGCGCGACCGCGAACGGCTGCAAGTCGGTGGCGAAACCGGGGTACGGCAACGTCACCCAGTCCACCGCCTTCGGCCGTTCCGGCTGGACGACGCGGAAACCCTTGTCGTCGTAGGTGGTCACCTCGGCTCCGGCCAGGCGGAGCTTGTCCAGGACCAGGTCGAGGTGGTGCGGGTTCACGCCGCGCACGGTCAGGTCGCCGCGGGTCATCGCGGCGGCGAACGCCCAGGTCGCTCCTACGATGCGGTCGCCGATCACGCGGTGCTCGGTCGGGTGCAGCTGGTCTACGCCGTGGACGGTGAGCGTCGAGGTGCCCGCGCCCTCGATCTTCGCGCCCATTTCGGTCAGCATCGTGCAGATGTCGGCGATTTCCGGCTCGCGGGCGGCGTTGTCGATCACCGTCGTGCCCTCGGCCAGCACGGCCGCCATCAAAATATTCTCGGTCGCGCCGACGCTCGGGAAGTCCAGCCAGATCTGGGTGCCCACCAGCGTGTCGGCCTTCGCGACGACGCAGCCGTGCTCGATGGTGCTCGTCGCGCCGAGCTTGCGCAGGCCGTTCTGGTGCATGTCCAGCGGCCGCTGGCCGATCGCGTCACCGCCGGGCAGCGCCACGACCGCCTGCTTCAACCGGCCGACCAGCGGGCCCAGCACGCACACCGACGCGCGCAGCTTGCCCATCGCCGCCGAATCCGCGCGGTGCGACAGCTCGGCGGGCGTGGTGATGCGCGCCGTGTCGCCCTCGATCTCCACCTCGCAGCCGACGCTGCGCAGGACGTCGCCCATCAGCGGGACGTCCAGGATCTGCGGGCAGTTCGTGATGGTCGTGGTGCCCTCCGCCAGGAGTGCCGCGGCCATCAGTTTCAGCACGCTGTTCTTGGCGCCGACCACGTCGACCTCGCCGACCAGCCGGGCTCCGCCATGCACGTCGAAGTGCTCGCTCATGGCCGCCAATCATGCCCTCTCGCCCAGTTTTGCCCGAACCCGGGCCGGTAGAGTCGGGCGCATGGTGGTTCGTATCAACCGGGTCTACACGAAGGTCGGCGACAACGGCACGACCGCGCTCGGCGACGGCTCCCGGGTGCCCAAGACTTCCGCCCGGCTGGCCGCCTACGCCGACACCGACGAGGCCAATTCCGTGCTCGGCCTGGCGATCGCGCTCGGCGGGCTCTCCGACGAGATCGCCGGCGTGCTGCGCCGGATCCAGAACGACCTGTTCGACGTCGGCGCGGACCTGTGCCTGCCGATCCAGGAGGATCCGCCGTACGAGCCGCTGCGCATCACCGAGGCGTACCTGGAACGGCTCGAAGGCTGGTGCGACGAGTTCAACGAACGCCTGCCGAAGCTGACGTCGTTCATCCTCCCGGGCGGCACCCCGGGCGCGGCGTTTCTGCATCAGGCGCGCACGGTCTCCCGCCGCGCGGAACGCTCCGCGTGGGCGTTGCTGGAGGCCGAACCGGAGACCTCGAACCCGATCGCGGCCAAGTACCTGAACCGGCTCTCAGACCTGCTGTTCATCCTCGCCCGGCTGGCGAACCCGGAGGGCGACGTGCTCTGGCAGCCGGGCGGCTGAGCACGGGCAGGGGCTCTGGTACCGGGTCTACCGGGCCCAGCTGGCTTCCTGCGCGGCCCAGTACCGCTCGTAATCGACGTTCCAGGTCGAATCCTGCCCCGGCTCGACAGCCTGAGCGGCAGTGAGGTCCTCGAGCCGCACCGGCTCCGGCAAGGTCTGCCACCGGCGGGCGCGGTCTTCCCGTTCCTGTGCGTCCATTTCCCCACGGTAGCGCCGGTCAACCCGGCGCACGAGAAACAAAAAGCCCGTCACCGCGTTCGCGCGGTGACGGGCTGGAAAAACCTCACGAAGCCCGCGGCAGCCTTCGCCCCGGCGGAGCCGATTCGAGCCACGACAGGAACCCGGTCAGCGCACCCGGTCCCATCGCGATCTCGATCGCTTCCTGGTCCGAGGATTCGCAGCGCAGCACCGTCGAGCCCTCCGGCACCGCGTACGCCTCGGAGCCGGACGGGTCCCGCCGGTCCGCGATCTGCATGCTTTCCCGCTGGAACACGCGATCCGGGCCGGTGCGCAGGCTCCATACGCGGTACCAAACGAACTTCTCGCCCTCGTACCGGCCGAGGCCGAGGTGCCAGCTAGACCGGGGACTATCCGGACGCCACCGCAGCGCCACGCTGACGCCGCCGCCGCGGCGCATCCGGATCCATCGCTGGCCGTACCAGCCGATCACGACGGCGAGCACGATCAGGAGCACTAGCACCACGACAGCGATCTGCACGGCCCGGCTCCTGCCCGTCTAGTCCGCTCAGACCGACTGTCCAGCCGCGCGGAGCTGGGCCGTGGCCCTCGTCCGCTCGGCGTCGTCGCCGGTGCTGAGGGCCGCCTTCGCGGCGGCCACGTCGATTTCGTCGGACAGCTCGGCGCTCTCCGCGAGCACGCTCACCCCGGTCGCGGTCACGGACAGGAACCCGCCGTGCACCGCGGCGGTGAGCACGTCGCCGTCCGTCGTGTTCACCTTCACCACGCCACCCTCGACGAGCTGGCCCAGCACCGGCTCGTGTCCGGGCATGATGCCGATCTCGCCCTCGGTGGTCTGCGCCACCACGAAGGTGGCGGTACCCGACCAGAGCCGGCGCTCGACGGCAACCAGCTCCACGGACATCTCAGCCACGTAGCACTCCTTCGCTCGGGGTGTCACCACCGAGTGTAATAGGTCTTGCTTCGGTTACGAGAACGGCGGGGGCCGATGTCCATTGTGGACAGTGCCCCCGCCGGTCTCACGCACTCACTTGCCGGTGATCTCGTGGTACTTCTTCTCGAGGTCCTCGAGCCCGCCAATGCCCAGGAACGCCTGCTCCGGGTAGTGGTCGAAGTCGCCCTTGGTGATGCGGTCGAACGACTCGATGGTCTCGGCCAGCGGCACCGTGGAGCCCGGGATCTGCGTGAAGGCCTCGGCCACCAGCATGTTCTGGGACAGGAACCGCTCGATCCGGCGCGCCCGCTGCACGGTCAGCTTGTCCTCTTCGGAAAGCTCGTCCATGCCGAGGATCGCGATGATGTCCTGCAGCTCCTTGTACTTCTGCAGGATCCGGATGACCTCGGAGGCGACGCGGTAGTGGTCCTCGCCGACGATCGCCGGGTCGAGGATCGTCGAGGTCGACGCCAGCGGGTCCACCGCCGGGAAGATGCCCTTCTGGAACACCGACCGGGAAAGCTCGGTGGTGGCGTCCAGGTGGGCGAACGTCGTCGCCGGCGCCGGGTCGGTGTAGTCGTCCGCGGGCACGTAGATCGCCTGCATCGAGGTGATCGACCGGCCCCGGGTCGAGGTGATCCGCTCCTGCAGCTGGCCCATCTCGTCCGCCAGCGTCGGCTGGTAGCCCACGGCCGAAGGCATGCGGCCCAGCAGGGTCGACACCTCGGAACCGGCCTGGGTGAACCGGAAGATGTTGTCGATGAACAGCAGCACGTCCTGGTTCTGGACGTCGCGGAAGTACTCCGCCATGGTCAGCGCGGACAGCGCGACGCGCATACGCGTGCCCGGCGGCTCGTCCATCTGGCCGAACACGAGGGCGGTGTCGTTGATGACGCCGTCCTCGGACATCTCCAGGAAGAGGTCGTTGCCCTCACGGGTGCGCTCGCCGACGCCGGCGAACACCGACGTACCGCCGAAGTTCCGGGCCACACGGGTGATCATTTCCTTGATCAGCACCGTCTTGCCCACGCCCGCGCCGCCGAACAGGCCGATCTTGCCGCCCTGCACGTACGGGGTCAGCAGGTCGACGACCTTGAGGCCGGTCTCCAGCATCTCCGTCTTGCCCTCGAGCTGGTCGAAGGCGGGCGGGTTGCGGTGGATGCCCCAGCGCTCGAGGTCGTCGCCGTAGCCGGGCTCGTCCAGGCACTCGCCGAGCGCGTTGTAGACGTGGCCCTTGACCTTGTCGCCCACCGGGACCGTGATCGGGCCGCCGGTGTCGGTGACCTCCGCGCCGCGGACGAGGCCGTCCTGCGGCTGCAGCGAAATCGTGCGCACGAGGTTGTCGCCCAGGTGCGCGGCCACCTCGAGGGTGACCGTCTTGCGCAGCTGCTCGAACTCGATCTCGACCTTGAGCGCGTTGAACTGCTCGGGAACGGAACCGCGCGGGAACTCGACGTCGACGACCGGCCCGGTCACCGAGACGATGCGCCCCTTGGCGCGCGGGGCTTCAGTACTGGTCATCAGTCATCACTTCCTGCTGCGGTGAGCGCGTTCGCGCCACCGACGATTTCGGAGATCTCCTGGGTGATCTGCGCCTGCCGGGCCTGGTTCGCCTCCCGCGTCAGCGTGTTCACCAGTTCGTTCGCGTTGTCCGACGCGGCCTTCATCGCCGTCCGGCGGGCGGCCAGCTCGGACGCCGCGGATTCGAGCAGCGCCGCGTACAGCCGGGTGTTGATGTACTTCGGCAGCAGCGCGGACAGCAGCTTGTCGGCACTCGGCTCGAACTCGTAGCTCGGCAGCAGACCCGCCGGCTTCTCGTCCTCGCCCTCGGAGTACTCGACCTCGAGCGGCGCGACGCGCTTGGCGACCGGGCGCTGCGTCAGCATCGACACGAACTCGGTGTAGACGACGTGGATCTCGTCCACGCCCGTGATGCCGTCCGCGTTGCCGGAAGCGTCGTCCGCCCCGGCGTTGAAGGACTTCACCAGCGTTTCGGCGGCGGTGACCGCGTCCGGGTAGGCCGGCTGGTCGGAGAAGCCCGTCCAGCTGCCCGCCACCGGGCGGTTGCGGAACCGGTAGTAGTTCAGGCCCTTGCTGCCGGTGGTGTAGACGTCGACGTCCTTGCCCTCGCTCTTGAGGAGGGCAAGCAGCTCTTCGGTCGCCTTCAGCACGTTGGAGTTGTAACCGCCGCACTGGCCCTTGTCACTGGTGACGACCAGGACGGCGGCGCGCTTCGGGTTCGGGCGCTCGACCAGGAGCGGGTGGTCGAGATTGGCCGCCGCGCCGGCCAGCGCCGAGAGCACCTTGGTGATCTCGTCCGCGTACGGCCGGGAAGCGGCGACCTTCGCGCGCGCCTTGGTGATGCGCGCGGTGGCGATGAGTTCCATCGCCTTGGTGATCTTGCCGATCGACTTCGTCGCCTTGATGCGCGAGCGAAGCTCCCGGAGTTGTGCGGCCATGGGCTACCAGCTCACTTCTTCGGGGCGGGCTTGTTGACCTTGACGGTCTCCTGCCCGACCTTCTCGGCGGCCATCGCGTCGGCGTTCGACTCGAGCGGCTTGCCCTCGGAGGTGGTGAACTCCTTCTTGAACTCGTTCACCGCCGCGATCAGCGCGTCGCGGGTGTCGTCCTCGAACTTGCCGGTGTCGCGGATCGCACCCAGCACCTCGGCGTGCTTGCGCCGCGCCGAGTCGAGGAACTCCTGGTTGAAGCGGCGCACGTCCTCGGTCGGGACCGAGTCGAAGTAGCCGTTCGTGCCCAGGTACACCGTGGCGACCTGCTCCTCGACCGGAACCGGGGAGTACTGCGGCTGCTTGAGCACCTCGTACAGCCGGGCGCCGCGCTCCAGCTGCGCCTTCGACGCGTCGTCCAGGTCCGAGGCGAAGGCGGCGAACGCCTCCAGCTCGCGGTACTGGGACAGGTCGATGCGGAGCGAACCCGCGACGTTCTTCATCGCCTTGACCTGCGCGGCGCCACCCACGCGGGAGACCGAGATACCCACGTCGATGGCCGGGCGCTGACCGGCGTTGAAGAGGTCCGACTGGAAGAAGCACTGGCCGTCGGTGATCGAGATGACGTTCGTCGGGATGTAGGCCGACACGTCGTTCGCCTTGGTCTCGATGATCGGCAGACCGGTCAGCGAGCCCGCGCCCAGCTCGTCCGAGAGCTTCGCGCAGCGCTCGAGGAGACGGGAGTGCAAGTAGAAGACGTCGCCGGGGAACGCCTCGCGGCCCGGCGGGCGGCGCAGCAGCAGCGAGATCGCGCGGTAGGCGTCGGCCTGCTTGGTCAGGTCGTCGAACACGATCAGGACGTGCTTGCCCTCGTACATCCAGTGCTGGCCGATGGCCGAGCCGGTGTAGGGGGCGATCCACTTGAAGCCGGCCGAGTCCGAAGCCGGGGCCGCGACGATGGTGGTGTACTCCATCGCGCCCGCGTCCTCGAGCGCCGACTTCACCGAGGCGATCGTGGAGCCCTTCTGGCCGACCGCGACGTAGATGCAGCGAACCTGCTTCTTCGGGTCGCCGGTCTCCCAGTTGGCCTTCTGGTTGATGATCGTGTCCACCGCGACCGCGGTCTTGCCGGTCTTGCGGTCGCCGATGATCAGCTGGCGCTGGCCGCGGCCGATCGGGGTCATCGCGTCGATCGCGGTGATGCCCGTCTGCAGCGGCTCGGACACCGGCTGGCGCTCGACCACCGAGGCGGCCTTGAGCTCCAGCGCGCGGCGGCCGGTGGTCTCGATCTCGCCGAGGCCGTCGATGGCCTGGCCGAGCGGGTTGACGACCCGGCCGAGGTAGCCGTCGCCGACCGGCACCGAGAGGACCTGGCCGGTCCGCTTGACCTGCTGGCCTTCTTCGATGCTCTCGAAGTCGCCGAGGATCGCCGCGCCGATGGAGCGCGCGTCCAGGTTCAGCGCCACGCCAAGGACGCCGCCCGGGAACTCGAGCAGCTCGTTGGCCATGGCCGAGGGCAGCCCTTCGACGTGGGCGATGCCGTCACCGGCGTCGGCGACGACGCCGACCTCTTCCCGCTCCACCGAAGGGGCGTAACTCGAGACGTAATTCTCGATCGCGTGGGCGATCTCGTCCGAGGAGATCGTCAGCTCCGCCATTTCGTTCCCGCTCTCGCTTCTGTTCTGTCCAGTGTGCAAAGTCTGTTGTGCCGCTCAGGCCCGGCTCAGCGTGCGGCGCACCGCCGCCAGCTGCCCGGAGGTGCTGCCGTCGATGACCTCGTCCCCGACGCGGACGACGAGTCCGCCGCCGAGTGCCGGGTCGATCTCGACGTGCAGCGCGATCGGCCGCCCGTAGATGCCGTCGAGCTTGGTCCCGAGAAGGGCCCGCTGCTCGTCGGTGAGCGCGTTCGCCGAGGTCACGTACGCGACCGAGCGCTCGCGCCGCTCGGCGGCCAGCGCGACCAGCTTGTCGAGCGCGTTGCCGATGCCGCGCCCCTTGGAGCGCTGCACGGCCTGCTCGACCAGGGTCTCGACGACCGCGTCGACCTTGTCCGCGAACAGCCCGCGAACCAGGGTCCGCTTCGCTTCCGCGGGAGCGGTCAAGTCGGACAGCGCCGCCTCGAGTTCCGGGGCGCCCGCGACGATCCGCGCGACCTGGAACAGCTGAGACTCGACGGTTTCGACGTTCCCGGCCTTTTCGGCGGCGGTCAGCAGCGCCGAACGGCCGATCGACTCGAGCCCGTCCACCAGCTCGCGGGGACTGGACCAGCGGCTGCCCGCCACGGTGTCGAGCACCTTGAGGGCCTGCTCGCTCAGCTTTCCGTCGAACAGGCGGCGGACCAGGCCCTGGCGGCTCTCCGGAGCGACCGAAGAATCGCCGACCGCGCGGCGCAGGCCGATTTCGCGGTCAAGGAGGTCGACGACCGAGAGCAGCTCGTCCCCGACCTTCGCGGGGTCGGCGCCCGCTCCGGCCAGCACCTCGCCGAGCGACCGCTCGGCGAGGTCGAGCGCTTCACGGCTCGCAGCATGCAGCGTCATGACGGTCTACTTCCCCGCTCCGTTGGTGGCCCCGGCGGTGTCCAGCTCCGCGAGGAACCGGTCGACGGTGCCGCGACGGCGCGCCTCGTCCTCGAGCGACTCGCCGACGATGCGGCCGGCCAGCTCCACCGCGTTGCGGCCCATCTCGGCCCGCAGCTCGGCGACGATCTGCGCCTTCTGCGCCTGCAGCTGGGCGTGGCCCTGCGCCACGATCCGCTGGGATTCGGCCTCGGCCTGCTCCCGCAGCTCCGCCTTGATCTGCTCGGCTTCGAGCCGGGCGTCGTCGCGGATCTTCGCGGCCTCGGAACGGGCGTCCGCCAGCTGCGCCTTGTACTCCGACAGCGCCTTCTCGGCCTCTGCCTGAGCCTTCTCGGCCTTCTCGATGCCGCCTTCGATCTTCTGCGCCCGCTCCTCGTACGCCTTCTCGAAACGAGGGACGACGTACTTCTTGAGGATGAACAGCAGGATCAGGAAGGCGACGATGCCGAGGATCAGTTCCGACCAATCCGGAACGATCGGGTTGTGTGCTTCTGCTGCGAGCACAGCTTGGGTCTTCAGCACAACGTCTCCTTACGCGAGAGCGGACGACTCAGGCGGAGGCGATGAAGTAGATGACGATGCCGATCAGGGCCAGCACCTCGGTGAGCACGAAGGTGGCGTAACCGATGCCCTGGAGCTTGCTCTGGGCCTCCGGCTGACGCGCGGTGCCGTTGATCACCGCGGCGAAGATCAGGCCCACACCGATGCCGGGGCCGATCGCGCCCAGGCCGTAGCCGATCGCGGCGAGGCCCTTGTTGAGGTTGATGGTCTCGGCGGCGGCCTGGGCCAGAACGATGTTGCTCACGTGCGTTTCCCTTCACTTCGGTCCGCGCACTCACGCGGATCGGGGTCTTTAGGTGTTCTCAGTGCTCCGACGCCAGCGCGGCGCCGATGTACCCCGCGGACAGCAGGGCGAAGATGTACGCCTGGAGGCACTGGATGAACGCCTCCAGGAACGTCAGGCCGATGGCGAAGATCCACGCCACCAGCGACACCGGCTTCAGCGCGATGCTCGAGGTCTCGGTCAGCAGGAAGGTGCCGCCGAGGGTGAAGACCGCCAGGATCAGGTGTCCCGCGAACATGGCGGCGAAAACACGGATGGCGAGCGTGAGCGGGTTGAGGAAGAACTTCTCCGCGAACTCGATCAGCGCGTACAGCGGAAGCACCGCACCGGGCACACCGGCCGGGGCGAGCTCCTTCTTGAAGTACCCGCCGAGGCCGTGCCTCTTGATCCCGACGTAGTGGTAGACCGGGTAGACCACGAGCACCGACAACGCGACCGGGAACCCGAACCGCGCCATGGTGGGGAACTGCAGGAACGGGATGACCCCGTACAGGTTGTTCAGCAGGATGAAGGTGAACAACGCGAAGATGACCGGCACGAAGCGCTTGAAGTCTTTCGAGCCGATCTGCTCGCGGGCGATGTTGTTGCGCGCGAAGTCGTAGATGCCCTCGGCCACGAACTGGCCTTTGCTCGGCACGATCTTCAGCTTGCGCGTCGCCAGCAGGAAGTACCCCGCGATGATGATCACCGAGAGCACCACCAGGAGCATCGGCTTCGTGACGAAGCCGAACAACGGCGGCAGCTCAAAGCTTTCGGCGCCAGGGGGCGCGAAGGTCGCACCCTCGGTCAGTACCAGCGCGGCCACTGGGCTCCTCCCGGTTCTCCCGGCCGGCGTTCACTCCGCCGGGGGAATCGTCACGATCTGGACTTAACGTACCCGATACGCATCGGGACGCCGGAGGCGGCGGTACCCACCCTGCGCGGAACCCACATCACCGGTCCGTGCACGAGGGATGTCTCGCGTGAACACTGCCCTGCGGTCTACTTCGGACCAGCCGTTGAGAGAGGCGGAACCATCCGGTCGCCACACTGCTGATCGCGGTTCGTCGTCGGGAGTGCGCGGCCGAGGCCGCCACCCATGACGCGGACCATACCAGCAGGTCAATCACTGCCGTACAGGCGTACTCCTTACCAGCCGAATGGTCCAGGACCTAGGTCCCGGATCGAGCCGGGACCCCTGTCCCGAACCCGTCAATTCGAGGCGGGAATGATGGTCGGAATACGCGCTTTGCGGAATGCCGCGAACTCCACCGCGGCGGCCACGAGAATGGCGACGATCATCGTGATGCCGAGCGAAAGCGGGTGCAGAACGGTGACGCCCTTGAGCAGAGTGAGCGCGAGGAACAGCAGAATGACCTTCGCCGCGTACCCGCCGAGAGCGATGAGCATCACCAGCGAGGGGTCCTGTCCGGCGGATACCTTCATCATGCCCAGCGTCGACAGCGAGGCGACCATCGCGAGCACGCCGCCGACCAGGGCGCCAAGGAAGCCGTGGAGTCCGTTGAGGACGGTGAAAAGCACAATGCAGACCAGGATGAACGGCGGCGTGAACAGCAGCGAGGCGCGCGTCATCGAGCGCGCGAGCTGGCGCACCGGAGCGGCGTGCGGGTTCTCCGGAGCTTTGGCCTGAGCCGTTGCCTGGGACGTCTCGGGCGTCTCGGTGTCGCTCACTGCATTCGCTCCTCGTTCGGTTCGACCCGCCAGTATAGACCGCTCGTGGTTTCAGACGCCGTGGCGGTGCCTCGAACGCAGCCTCGGCACCAGTGAAACCAGCACCGCGACGACCAATGCGGCGCCAATCGCCCAGAACACGACCGGGCTGTCGAAAATCGTGATCGATACCGCGCCGAAAGACAGAATTCCGGCCCACAAATAGATCAGCAACACCGCGCGGCGTTGCGAATGGCCGATTTCCAGCAGCCGGTGGTGCAGATGCATTTTGTCCGCGGCGAACGGGCTCTGCCCGCGGCGCGTGCGCCGCACGACGGCCATCACGAGGTCGAGCACCGGGACGAAAAGCACGGCCACGACGACCACCAGCGGGGACAGCAGGGCCAGCGCGTCCGAGGCGGAGAACCGGGTGTAGTTGACCCGGCCGCTGGCCGAGGTGGTGGCCCCGGCGAGCATCAACCCGATCATCATCGATCCGGAGTCGCCCATGAAAATTTTGGCCGGCTGGAAGTTGTACGGAAGGAAACCAAGACAGGCCCCGGCGAGCGCGGCGGCGATGAGCGCGGGCGGGTACGAGCCGAAGTCGCCGCCCGCGCTGTCGAGCAGCCCGAGCGAGAACACGCAGGTGGCCGTCGCGGCGATGAAGCCGAGCCCGCCGGCCAGCCCGTCGAGACCGTCGACGAAGTTCATCGCGTTGACCATCACCACGACCATGACGACGGTCAGCAGCGCGCCCTGGTTCTTGTCCAGCACCAGCACCGAGCCGATGGAATCGCCGTTGCCGCCCCACGGCACCCAGAACGACACCCACTGCACGCCGAAGATGACGAGGATCCCGGCGCACATGACCTGTCCGGCGAGCTTCGTCCAGGCGTCGAGCTCGAACCGGTCGTCCAGCACGCCGATGAGCGAGATGACGCCCGCCGCGAGCAGCACGCCGACCGCGTCGTAGGAGACGTCGAACCCGTGGCTGAGCGCGGGAAGCTGGTGCGCCAGCCCCATCGCCGCGGCGATCCCGAGGTAGATGCCGACGCCGCCCATCCGCGGGATCGGCTTGACGTGCACGTCGCGCGCGCGGGGGTTCGCGATCGCGCCGATCCGGATGGCCACTCGCCGCACGACGCCGGTCAGCAGATAGGTCACCGCGGTCGCGGTCAGCGCGACGAGCAGGTACTCCCGGATCGGGAGAAGTCCTTGGACTACAGGCATGACCGCGTCACGCCCGCCGGGAGGTCGGAGTCACCGCGCCACGCTACCGCGCCCGCGTGCGGTACCGGTGAACGGCAGTCACTTCCCCTGCTCAGTCCAGCGTCTCCTCGGCGACGCCGATCACCTCGGCGATGGCGGCCTTGGTGACCGCGCCCTCGCGCAGCACGATCGGCTTGTCGCCGGTCAGGTCCACGATGGACGACGCCACCGATTCGCCGCTCGACCCGCCGTCGAGATACACCGACACCGCGTCGCCGAGCTGCTCCTGGGCGTCCTCGGCAGTCGTGGCGGGCAGCCGGCCGGAGACGTTCGCGCTCGACACCGCCATCGGGCCGACGTCGCGGAGCAGCTCCAGAGCGACCGGGTGCAGCGGCATCCGCAGCATGACCGTGCCGCGCGAATTGCCCAGATTCCACTGCAGACTCGGCGCGTGCGGCAGCACGATCGACAGATCGCCCGGCCAGAACGCCTCGATGAGCGCCCGCGCCTGCGGCGGAACGCCGAGCACCAGACCGTCCACAGTGGACCAAGATCCGACGAGAACGCCGACCGGCATGTCCGGGCCGCGGTTCTTCGCCCGCAGCAACGCCTGGACGGCGCCGGAGTCGAACGCGTCGGCTCCGATGCCATACACCGTGTCCGTCGGCATGACGACCAGCCGGCTCGACCGCACCGCGGCAGCCGCCGCGGACAGGCCTTCGGCTCGGGACTCGCGCTTGCCGCAGTCGTAGACCGCACTCATGCCGGAAAGCCTATCCTCCCGGGGCGGCGATGGTCCGCGGAGCGCCTCGGGGCGGGGATTCTCGCGCCGCCGGGGGTCCGCGCTGTGCCGACGGGGGTTCTCTCGGAAGCCGTCCGGGGGCGCCGTCGCGCCGACGGGTGGGCCGTGGTGGGTCGCCGCTCTCCGCTCCGCAGAGGAGCGCCGGTTGGGCTCTGCCGGGCGGCGTGGCTTTCTGCTCCCGCGAAGGTCCGTGAGGGCCACCCTGGGGGAATCTAATTCCCTCAGGGTGGCCCTCACGGACCTCGTGGCATTGGGTGCGTGGGGATCGAGCCCGATCGAAAGGCCGGGCGGCCGACCGGATCGGCGATCAGCTGCCGTAGCTGGCCTGCTTCACCGCGAACACGTTCCGGTTCCCCTTGCCCTCCTGCAGGGACCACAGCATGTCCGCGTCCTTCGGGTCCTCCCAGTACGAGATGCTCTCCCCGCTGCCGACCCAGGCGTGCGTGGCCGGGCCCGCGGCCGGGGTCCAGTAGTAGAGCTGCTTCGCCGCGGAGGAGTTGAACCACCAGCGGCCGTTGTGCGAGGCGACGCCGTTGAGGTTGTACCAAGGCAGTTTCAGCGCCTGGCTCGCCGTCGTGGAGGCGGCGAACGTCGTCGCTCCCGAGGCGAACGGGAAGCGCACCGCGCGCGGCGCGCGGTTCGGGTAGTCGGTGCAGTCGGCCTTGCAGGTGTACTCGGTCATCACGATCGACTTGCTCACCCGGTCCAGCGAGATGCTCGACCAGGCCAGGTTCGTGCCGGACGTCGTGTGCGCGGCCACGGTGCCGACCTGCGGCAGGACGTAGCGGTAGTTGTGCGCGTAGTACTGGCCGCCGGATAGGCCGATCTGGTCGGCCGTGCCGCCCGAGTTGACCTCGAGGATTTTGCGCATGTCGAAGACCCGCATGCCGCTGCCGGTGTCGGCGACGTACAGGTAGTCGCCGTACCAGGAGACGCCGCCGGCGTGGATCGGGATGTCCTTGTAGTTCGGCGAAGCGCTCGTGCCGGTCGGTTCGACGAGCAGGATTTTGCGGTATTTGTTCGGGTACGTCGCGTCCCAGTCGGCGAGCGTGATCCGGCTGCGGACCTGTTTGCCGCCGCAGGCGTCGCGCGTGTACCAGCTGACCGCGACGAGCTGGTGTCCGTCGTAATTGCCGCCGTTGTCGCCGCCGACCGCGTCTCGGCTGGTGGTGATGCCTTGCGGGTAGTTGGTGCAGTCGTCGTTGTCGCCGTCGTCGAAACGGAAACCACCGGTGAGGCCAGCCGGGTTGAAACTCGAGGGCAGCGGTTGGCGGTCGTGGTTCGCGTTGTCCATGACGGTGTGCACCGGCACGGTGTGCAGCTTCGAGGAAAGCCCGGAATAAGCCGCGTCGTATTTGTGGTAATCCGAGGTCAGCGTGTATTCGCTGGCGGGAAGGGTGGTCGGTCCGGCCGCGGCGGACGCGCTGGTCGCGCTCGCGGTGAGCGCGCAGGCGACGAGCACAGCGCAACCGGCGGTGATGCGATGGCGCAAGAACATGACTCCCCCAGAGTCTGATCGTTCGGCCGCCCCAAGGTAGGGGGTGGCCCGATGGAGAGCAACCCCGTGGAAAGGCGCCATCCGCCGCTCGGGACGGATGGCGCCTTCCGGGTTCAGAACCCGATCGCGGTACAGGCGGTCGTCGTGGTTTTCGCCGGGTCGGCGATCGACGTCGCGGTCAGCCGCACGCGAGCGGTGTGCGGTGCGCCCGCCGAACGTTTCGCGTACGCCTGAATTTGCGTCGAGCCGCCGAATTTCGCGGTGGCCAGCGCGTTCGGGAGCCGGACCTCCCACCCTCGGGTGTCGGTGGACGCGGTCAGCCGGTAGGTGTCCTGGTCGTACGGTGCTGCCGCGCCACGGGCCGAGCCCGAGTTGGACAGGCGGAAGTCGCAGGTCGCCAGCCCGCCGTTGGCGAACGCGGGCAGTGCGGGCCACAGCCACGCGCCGCGCGCCTGCGGTCCGGCGCCGTCCAGTGACGCGACGGTGACCGTGTACGACAGGACACCGCGGCTGTCCCGGTCGAGGTCAGTGACCAGGAAACGCAACCGGTTCGCCTCATCGGTGTACTCGTAGCCGCTGGAAGCGCCGGTGCCCGCCTTGAACGTGGCGTCGTTGAGCTGCCGGTAGTCGCCGACGGTGATCTTGACCGGCGTACCGTCCGGGCGGACGTAGTCGGTCAGGCCGATGTCCTGCGGGTTCGCGTCCACGATCCACTCGAACGGCGCGGCGTCGCGGGCTTTGGTCTTGGCCAGCAGGACTCCGGAGTCCGGGGCGAACGAGTCCGAGCCCATCCGGTCGACGACCTCGACGCTGTAGTGGTCGTATCCGCCGCCGTCGCATTTCGGGTCCTTCGACGGATCGCACTGGGGTGAACGGTCACCGCCGGTGAGCGCGATCGTGACACCGGCATACGCGCCGGTGGCGGGCGTCGCCTCCCGAGCGGTCACGCGCGCGGTGACCGGACCGGTCGTGGCGAGCTGGTTCCGGTCGAGGTTCAAGACGGATTTCGGATCGACGATGCCGAGTTTGAGCTTGTTGCGCAGCATGTGGTGCGCGCCCATCGAACCGCCTTCGGTGGCCGGGATCTGCCAGCGCGTGTGCGGGCCGCCGGGGCCGTTGAAACTGCCGCGCGACAACATTTCCCACGGGCCGGTGTAGGACCGCCGGGGCGGGTTGCCGAACGGGTTGTTGTAGTTGTCGCCGATGCCGAGGATGTGGCTGAACTCGTGGGCGAACACGGCCTGGCCGGAGCTTTCCGCCTGGGTCGAGGAACCGTTGGCCGCGTTGGGCCAGATGCTCGCCGCCGAGGCCCACGACGTCCACGGCACGTAGCGCGTGTGCGCCCAGTTCTGGTCGCCCGGTTTGCTGCCCGGCGGACCGAATTCGGCGGGCACGTTCTCCTTCGAGCCGAACTTCATCTCGCCGAATTCCTGCCACGTCGAGCTTTCGTCCTGGCCCGCGGAGAGGAAGAAGATGAAATCGAACTGGTCGGCCACCGGACCGACGTCGGCCCGCCACGCGTCGCCCGCGTCCTTGCGCAGGTCCCGGGTGCAGTCGGCGTCCGCCGGGCAGTCCTCCGGCTGCATTTCCATGCCGTACTCGAAGGATTTGCCGGGCATCCGGTAGGGGCCGAACGCGGTGAGGTCGACGCCGAACCGGCCGCCGGAGTCCTCCATCCAGTACTCGTTGATGGTGTGGCCGTGGTTGAGCGGTTCGGGTTTGTTGAGGAAATCCTGGTAGTGCTGCGCGACTTTCTCCCTCGGCAGATTGCTCGCCGACGGCGACGGATTGCCGAAGACCGTCGAATGCGGCGATTTCGTGACGACGAAATCCGCGTCCGGGTAATCGGCCAGCACGACCGCGCCCTTGAACTTGCGCACGGTCGGTTTCAGGGCCGGGTCGGCCCAGTTCGTGCCGGGGACGGCGCGGTAGTCCTGCCAGGTCATGCTCGCCTGGTCGGCCCAGTGCGCGGAGTCCAGCGGCGCAGGCCAGCCCTGGGCGAGCGGCTCGGCGGCGGCGGTCCCGGCGAGCAGCGCGGGAGCCAGCGCCGCGATCGCCACGACGACGGCGAGGCGGCCGCGGGTGGTCCGGGTTCGGGTGCTTCGGGTGGTCCGGGTGCGGTGATCCCGGCGGGGTAAGGGGGATCTCATCCTCGCTCCTCACTTGTCCGCCGGTCCGCCCGGCGGTCCCGAGGCCCGACGCTAACGGTGATCGTTAGGCGCGCGAACGAAAGCCACCCCGCTGCCGCACGACGAAAGTCGGGCAGGACGAGCGCAAAGGTGCGAATGGCGCAGTGCTGACCGCTGGATCGCGGCGCGGGAAGTCCGTGCGGGCCACCTTCACGGACCCCAGGGGTTCCCGCACGGACTTCTCTGGCGCGGAGCGAAACCTCAGCCGAGACGGCGGGCGGTGACGAACCGCGCGCGCCCGCTGTAGTCCGGGTGGTCCTCGACGGCGGTCAGCACCCGCCGCGCCCGGACCAGCGCGGGCACCGCCGACCCGTGCGTGTCGTCGTGTTCGATGGCCAGCCCGCCGCCCGGCCGCAGCAACCGCGCTCCGGCCGCGATGGCGTGCCGGATCACCGCCAGCCCGCTCTCTTCGGCGAAGACCGCGCGCGCCGGGTCATGCTCGCCGACTTCCGGCGGGACCGGCGTGCCCTCCGGCACATACGGCGGGTTGCAGAGCACCAGATCCACGAGTCCGTCGAGTTCGGCGAACATCGTCGGGTCGGCGATGTCCCCGGAGTAGAGCCGGATCGGGGTGTTCCCGGCCGCGCTGTGCACGTCGGCGTTGTGCCGGGCCCAGGCGAGCGCCTGCGGGTCGACGTCGACCGCGTAGACGACCGCGTCCGGACGCTCGTGCGCGAGCGCCAGCGCCAGCGCGCCGGAGCCGGTGCACAGGTCGACCACCACCGGATACTCGCGGCCCTGCAGGAATTTCACGCCCCATTCGAGCAGCAGTTCGGTCTCCGGGCGCGGGACGAACACGCCCGCGCCGACGTTGACCGTGATGTTGCCCAGCGCGGCCCACCCGGTCAGATACTGCAGCGGGATCCGCTTGGCGCGCTGCGCGACCAGCTGGCCGATCGCCTCGATCACCGGCGGGTCGACCAGCGGCACCATCGGCAGCCTGCCGCGTTCGACGCCGAGCACGTGCGCGGCGATGAGGTCCGCGTCCGACCGCGGCGATTCCACGCCCGCCTCGGTGAGGATCCGGGTGGCCTCCATGATGGCCAGGCGCAGCGGCTGCCGATTCACTGGTCGTCCTTCACTCGTCGAAGCTGCCCCCAGCGGGGGTGCTGCCCAGCGTATCGACCCCCGGCCGCGCGGGCGTCACGCCTGGCCGAGATACCCGGACAGGACTTCGCGCCGCTGGGCGAGATCCCCGATCCGGCGTTCCACCTCGGCCAGTTCCCCGCGCAGCCGGCGCACCAGATCGGGGCACAGGTCGAGGTGCGCGGCGGGTCCGCTCGCGCAGTCGAGCATCCCGGCGATCATCTCCGTGGTCAGGCCCGCGGCCAGCAGCTTCCGGATCTGCAGCACCCGGACGACGGCCTCGTCGTCGTACACGCGGTACCCGCTCGTGTTGCGCGTCGAGGTCAGCAGCCCCTGCTCGCCGTAGTAGCGCAGCAGCCGCGGCGCGACTCCGGTCCGCTGCGCGAGTTCGCCGATCAGCATCCGATCTTCCCCTGCTTCTGGCCTTCACACTGGTGTCAATCCTTAACGTCGCGACCATGACAGAACATTTCGCGCCCCTGGTCCGCGGCCAGGGCCCCGGCCTGCTGCTCGCGCACGGCGCGGGCGGCGGCGTGACAGCCAACTTCGGCCCGCTGCTGGACGACCTCTCCCGCACGCACACCGTGGTCGGGGCCGACTACCCCGCCGCGGGCGGCACGCTGGACGAACTGGCCGACGGCCTGGTCGCGACCGCCGTCGACGCCGGGGTCGAGAAATTCACCGTGCTCGGCTACTCGCTCGGCACAGCCGTCGCGGTCCGCGTGGCCACCCGGCATCCCGATCGCGTGACCGGCCTCATCCTCACCGCCGGTCTCGCCCGGCCGGACGCGCGGACCGAGCTGGCGCTGGACGTGTGGGCGCACCTGCTGGAGGGCGACCGCACCCTGCTCGCGAAGTACCTGATGCTGGTCGCCGCCAGCGAGCCGTTCCTCGCCGCGCTCACCCGGGACCAGCTCGCCGCGGCGGTCTCCGGACTGGCCGAATCGGTGCCCGAGGGCACAGCCAAGCAGGTCGAACTGGTCCGCTCCGTCGACACCCGGGCGGAACTGGCGTCGATCGCGGTCCCGACCCTGGTGATCGCCACGACCCTGGACTCCCTCGTGCCGCCGCGGCACTCGCGGGAACTGGCCGAAGGCATTCCCGGCGCGGAACTGGTCGAGATCGAGGCCGGGCACAGCATCGGCGACGAAGCGCCGGAAGCCTGGCTCACCGCGATCCGGAAGGTGCTGCGATGAGCCGCCAGGTCGTCCTGCCGAACGAGTCGCCCGGCCTGACCCCGCGCCGCCTCGCCGACCTCGCCCGGCTGGCCGAGGAACTGGGGTACGAATCCGTCTGGCTGCCGGACCACGTTCTGCCGCCGGAGCCGTTCGGCGAGGTCTTCGGCGGCGTATACGAGCCGCTGGCGACGCTCGCCTACCTCGCCGCGGCGACCGAACGCGTGCGGCTGGGCACGTCCGTGGTGATCGTGCCGCTGCGCGAACCGCACCTGCTGGCCAAACAGGCCGCGACGATCGACCGGCTGTCCGGGCACCGGCTGATCCTGGGCGTCGGCGCGGGATGGAACGAACCGGAGTTCGCGGAGATCGGCGCGGATTTCACCCGCCGCGGGGCGATGCTGGACGACACGCTTTCGCTGCTGGACCAGCTGTTCACCACCGGCCGGGGCCGGGCTGGCGGGTATTTCGAGCCGCGGCCGGAAGGCCGGATTCCGATCCTGGTCGGTGGCAATTCGACGGTCGCGTTGCGGCGGGCGGTCCGGGCCGGGGACCAGTGGCTTAGCGCGGGCCTCTCGCCGGAGGCATTCGCGGACCGGGTCGCGACGCTGGACCAGCTCGACCCCGCGCGGCGCGTGCGGCGGATCGCCCGGCAGCAGTTCACCGCGGAGACGGCCGTCGAGACCTACCGCGCGTACCGGGAAGCCGGGGCGGACGCGGTGGCCGTCCACTTCGGGAGTGACGAGGGCTACGAAGACCGGATGGCAGCCTTCGCCGCGGCGACCGCGTGAGGCGCAGCGGGCGCTAGCTCGTGAGTGCTCATGCCGGTTCTAACCGGCGCGAACACTCACGACGCCAGAGCAGCGCCCTGGGAGAGGCTGGTCCGGTGGCGACTCCTCGCCTGCGGTCTCGTGAGTGGCTATGCCGGTTCTCACCGGAATAAGCACTCACGAGGCCCACGCGCCCCGCCACCTCGCCCTCGCGTCGGTCCCCTCTAGACTCCGCCCGGTGAGATCCAGGGACCTGCGCTTCGGCCTCGGGGTATTCGTCGCCTCGCTCGGACTGTTGCTGCTGCGGTTCCTGGTGCCCCGTCCGGTCGGCATGGCCGACAACGGCGACGGCTGGCGGTTGCTGTGCCAGCTCGGCGGACGGCAGCTGGACCGGCCGTCGGAAGGGTTCGTCCGGTTCAGTTACGGATCCGCGCCGCCGTGCGATTCCGCGTACGTTTCCAGCCAGACCTGGCTCGACTGGGCGGCGGGCAAGATCGGTGCGCTGTTCGGTGCGTCCGGGGTGCTGAATCTGCTGGTGCTCGGCGTGCTCACCTGCGTTCTGGTCGCCGGCGCGATCACGGTCACCGTGCTCGGTCTCGACCTGAACCGCCGGAACCGGCTGATCGCCACCGTGTTGCTGCTGCTCGTGATGGGCGATTCGGCGTTCTTCGGCTACTTCGCTTCGGTGCTCAGCGAAGGCGCGGCGTTCCTCGGCATCCTGCTGATCTGTGGCGGCTTGTTCTTGTTGCACCGCCCCGGAAAACTGCGCTGGGCCGGTGCCGCGGTGACTGTCCTCGGCGGGCTCGTCGGGATCAACGCCAAATCGCAAACCCTTTTGCTCATCCCGCTTTTCGCCCTCGCGCTGCTGCTGACCCGGCCGACCGGCGCGCGCGGCCGGAAGCGCTGGGTGCTGCCGCTCGCCGTGCTCGCGATCGTGGGCGCGGGCACGCTGGCGATCCAGTCTCAGGGCGACCCGGCCAACGCGGAATACCGCGAGGCCAACATGTACCACGCGATCTTCGATTCTATTGTGGACGGAAAGCACGACACCAAGGCCGACCTCGCCGCGCTGGGGCTGCCGGAATCGTTCGAGCAGTACGTCGGCACCGGCTGGTGGGGCGAGCGCGCGGCCTGGCACGACCCGCTTTACCCGCAGTACAAGGACAAAATCAGCCGCCGCAACGTGCTGCACTACTACGCGACGCATCCGGGGCGGACGGCGGAAATCCTCCAGCAGGGCGGGGTCGACGCGCTCACCGCGCGTCCGGAAAACCTCGGCAGCTTCGGCGAACTGTCCGGACAGCCGCGGCTGGCGAAGGAATACCGGGTGCCGGTGTTCTCCGGAATCGCCGCGCTGATCGCACCGCTCGGATTGTTCGTACTGGTGCCGATTTGGGTGTTCGTCGGCTGGGCCGGGGTGCGCGCCTTCCGCCGGAACCGGCGCGAGTACGGGATTGTCGCGTTCCTGCTGGTGTTCTTCGCGGCGGGACAGCTAGGGCTGTCCGCGCTGGGCGAAGGCATCGAAGGCGTGAAACACCAATTGCTGACGCTGTTCCCGACCGTGCTGGCCGTGGTGTTCGCAGTCCTCAGCCTGCTCCCCCGCGCGGAAACCGCGGCGGAGGAGACTGCGGACCCGGCGACGGAGGAAATTCCCGCCGCCGTCTGAGAATCAGCCCGCCTGCGCGGCGAGCCGTTCCTCCCGGTCGGCCGCGGCCAGCGCGTCCAGAACGCCGTCCAGTTCGCCGTCGAGAACCTGGTCCAGGTTGTACGCCTTGTAGTTCACCCGGTGGTCCGAGATCCGGTTCTCCGGGAAGTTGTACGTCCGCACCCGCTCCGAACGGTCGACCGTCCGCACCTGCGAACGACGAGCGTCCGATGCCTTCGCCGCCGCCTCTTCCTCTGCGATCGCCTGCAGCCGAGCCTGCAGCACCTGCAGCGCCCGCGCGCGGTTCTGGATCTGCGACTTCTCGTTCTGGCACGACACGACGATCCCGGTCGGCAGGTGCGTGATCCGCACCGCCGAGTCGGTGGTGTTGACGCTCTGCCCGCCCGGACCGGACGACCGGAACACGTCGATGCGCAGGTCGTTCGGGTCGATCTCGACCTCGACCTCTTCCGGTTCCGGATAGATCAGCACGCCGGACGCCGACGTGTGGATGCGGCCCTGCGACTCAGTGGCGGGCACGCGCTGCACCCGGTGCACACCGCCCTCGAACTTGAGCCGGGCCCACACGCCTTCGACGTCCGCGCTCTTGCTCTTGAGCGACAGCGTGACGTCCTTGTAGCCGCCGAGGTCCGACTCCGTCGAGTCGAGCACTTCGGCCTTCCAGTTGTGCCGTTCGGCGTAGCGCATATACATCCGCAGCAGGTCTCCGGCGAACAGCGCGGATTCCTCGCCGCCCTCGCCGGATTTGATCTCCATGACGACGTCGGAACCGTCGTAGGGATCGCGCGGCAGCAGCAGTTCGGTGAGTTTCGCTTCGAGCTGCGGGATTTTCGCCGTCAGCTCTTCGGCCTCGGCGGCGAACGTCGCGTCCTCGGCCGCCAGTTCCTTGGCCGCGGACAGATCGTCGCGGGCCTGGTCCAGCTCGCGCACCGCGCGCACGACCGGGCTCAGCTCGGCGTAACGGCGGCCCAGTTTGCGGGCCCGGGCCTGGTCGGCGTGCACCGCCGGGTCGGCGAGCTCCTGTTCCAGCCGCGCGTGCTCGTCGAGCAGCCCCTTGAGCGAACTCGAATCCACTTCGCCGTCTCCCTCTCGCGAACAGGCCCGGACAGAACAACGGCGCCCACCCGGGCGTGCGGGTGGGCGCCGTTGGACAAGCTACTTGGCGTCGGTCTTCTGCTGACGCTTGCCGTAGCGCTTCTCGAACCGGGCAACCCGGCCACCGGTGTCCATGATCTTCTGCTTGCCGGTGTAGAAGGGGTGGCAGTTCGAGCAGATCTCGACGTGGATCTGACCCGACTCCTTCGTGCTGCGGGTGACGAAGCTGTTCCCGCAGTTGCACGTGACGGTCGTGGTCACGTATTCGGGGTGAATACCGCTCTTCATGGTGTCCTCTCTCGTTGGCCCCGGGTCCCCAGTGCGGGGTGAACCGGTGCCGGACTTCAGCGGGTCATTCTGCCAGACGCGCTGGCAAGGGCTTCAACACACCCCGGTGACCAGGTATTCCCCCGTCCGCCGCGACGGTGGGTAGTGAAGGACTTTCGCATTGTACGGATTTTGTACCCGCTGGCGTGAAGCTGGCCGAGTTCGTGAATCGCTCACTTACTGGAGGTCCGGACATGCGCACGACCGACCTGCTCACCCGGCTCGCGAAGCCGGCCGCGGTGCTCGCACTGGCCGCTTCCGCCGCGGTCTTCGCGCCCGCCGCGAACGCCGCCGACGGGATCACCGCAGCGGACGTGAACCCCGCCGCGGGCACGTTCACCGAGCTGTCCGAGGCGAATCTGACCGGGGCGGGCGACGGCACCCCGGCCGGGGCGGTCGCCTGGTACAAGGCGCACGCCGGCAGCACCGGATGGGAGCACTACTGCGAGAAGGCCGCGGAGAATTCCTACGGCGTCACGGGGGTTTGGGCGTCCGCCAACGCACATTGGAACGGCGCCAGCCCGAAGCACACCAGCGGCCAGCCGCCCGCCGGCTCGTTCGTGTACTGGAACATCAGCGCCTACGGCCACGTCGGCATCGCGGACGGCAACGGCGGGTTCTACGCGACCAGCGTCGGCGGCAAGATCGGCCACGGCAGCTCCACGAGCTACTTCAACAACTACCGCGGCTGGACCCCGGCCGCCGTCCCCCGCCACTGAGCTGTGCTCGTGCCCGCCATCCCCCGGCACGAGCACCTGAACCGACGGAGCGTTCCCGGCCGCGCCTGGGGTCGGCAGGGAGCGCTCCGTCGGCGCGAAAAACCCTTACCGCAACGCAGTTACCGTGAAACTGTCACGCGGCGGTAGCCGTCCGCGGACATGCGCCCGACATCGTGCGGGACATGCGCATTCGATCTTCCGCGCTGCTACTCGGCACTGTGCTGGCCGCCACGGTGGCCCCAGCCGCACCGGCCTCCGCCATCGTCGGCGGCACCGAGTCTTCGCAGCCTTACTCATTCCTGGTTTCCCTCCAGTACGACGCGCCCCGGCCCGACGGCCATCGGTGCACCGGCGTGCTCATCGGCTCGCAATGGGCGTTGACCGCCGGGCACTGCGCCAACACGCCTACCGGGGCTACCACGGCCGTCCCTCGCGGCTGGAAAGTCCGGGTCGGGTCGCTGGACACGAAATCCGGCGGCGAACTGGTCGCGGTCGACAAGTTCTACCGCCGCCACGCCAGCTACAACCCGCCGGGCGAAGACCTCACCGTGCTGCATCTGGCCCGTTCGGTCCGGGCGCAGCCGGTCCGGATGACGACCGCCACCCCGGCCGTCGGCACCGCGGTCCGGATCCTCGGCTGGGGCGCCACCGCGCTGTCGTGCGGGAACTTCGCCGACCCCGTCTGTTTCCCGCGGAAGCTGCACGAAGCGGACACCGTGGTGCAGCCGTTGACGCAATGTTGGGACGACGACGGAATCTCGCCGCCGCTGTGCATCGGGAGCCTGCGAGACGGTGTCGGACCCGGCGTGACCGACTCCGGCGGACCGGCGCTGGTCCGGGACGGCGCCGGATGGGCGCTGGCCGGAACGGTGGTCGGCTCAGGCATTCGCGGAGCCGACCTGCCGGACCTGTATGTCGACGTGACGCGGAATGCCGGATGGATCAACGGAATCGTGTCGGGCACCGCGGTTCCGCCGGACACGGTCATCCCCAACGTGGAAGGCACCGCCAAGATCGGCGAATGCATGGGTTCGGTGATCCGGCCGGACACCGCCCGGGATTCTGATCCGGCACTGGCGTTGACCAACGGGCATTGCGTGCCGGGAAACCGGCCGCAGCCGGGGAAAGCGCTGGTGAATCAGCCTGCCGGGCTGGAAAAGGACATTCCCATCGCCGACCGGCAGGGGTATCCGAAGACCACCGCCCGGGCCACCCGGCTGCTGTACGCGACGATGACCGGTACTGACATCGCCCTGTACCGGCTGGATCGGACCTACGCGCAGCTAGCCGCCGCTGACGCGAAGGTTTTCCGGCTGACGTCCTCCCCGATGCGAGCCGGGGACCGGCTGCGGATGGCTTACGAGAGTCACCGGCCGAAATGCGAGGTCGCGGCGGTGGTGCCGCATCTGCGGGAAGGCGGCTGGCAGCAGGACCAATCGGTGCGCTACGCCGACAGCGACGAATGCGTCAGCCTGCCCGGTTACTCCGGAACAGCGCTGCTAACGCCGGACGGCACCACCGTGATGGGGATCAACAACACCCACAACCGCGACGGCGAGTCGTGCACCGAAGGCAACCCGTGCGAGGTCGCGGCGGACGGGACGGTCACCGCGGTCAAGGGCCGCAGTTACGGGCAGCAGGTGTCGGCGATCGGCGGATGCCTGGCCCCCGGGAACCGGATCGACCTCAACCGGCCGGGATGCCGGTTGACCGGAAGCCGCACCGGGGCGTAGCCGCGGAAGCTGGGTGATCGGACGGCCCGTCGCGGAGGAATCCGCCGGAGGCAGGCCGCTCCGGTGCGGAAGCACCGTCGCGGGAAACGAAACCGGCCCGCCCCGGAACATCCGGGGCGGGCCGCTTCGCGTCGAGGCGAGACTCAGTCGTCGTCTCCGCCGCCAAGGGCGGTCTTCGAGACCTGCATCAGGAACTCGATGTTGGTCTTCGTCTTGCGCAGCCGCGAGATCAGCAGGTCGATGGCCTGCTGGGAGTCCAGCGCGTGCAGCACGCGGTGCAGCTTGTGCGTGACGGCCAGCTCGTCCGGCGAGAGCAGCAGCTCTTCCTTGCGGGTGCCGGACGGGTTGACGTCCACCGCCGGGAACACGCGGCGCTCGGAGATCTTGCGGTCCAGCTTGAGCTCCGCGTTGCCGGTGCCCTTGAACTCCTCGAAGATCACCGTGTCCATCGTGGACCCGGTCTCCACCATCGCGGTCGCGAAGATGGTGAGCGAGCCGCCGTTCTCGATGTTGCGCGCGGCGCCGAGGAAACGCTTCGGCGGGTACAGCGCGGTCGAGTCGACACCACCGGACAGGATCCGGCCGGACGCCGGCGCGGCCAGGTTGTAGGCCCGGCCCAGACGGGTGATCGAGTCGAGCAGGACGACCACGTCGTGGCCCATTTCGACCAGGCGCTTGGCCCGTTCGATGGACAGCTCGGCGACCGAGGTGTGGTCGGACGGCGGGCGGTCGAAGGTGGAGGCGATGACCTCGCCCTTCACCGACCGCTGCATGTCGGTGACCTCTTCCGGACGCTCGTCGACCAGCACGACCATGAGGTGGGCCTCGGGGTTGTTGGTCGTGATCGCGTTCGCGATGTCCTGCATGATCGTGGTCTTGCCTGCCTTCGGCGGGGACACGATCAGCGCGCGCTGGCCCTTGCCGACCGGCATGATCAGGTCGATCACCCGGGTGGTGAGCTTGTGCGGCTCGGTCTCCAGCCGCAGGCGCTCGTTCGGGTACAGCGGCGTCAGCTTGGTGAAGTCGGGACGGCGCTTGGCCTCGTCCGGCTCCAGGCCGTTGATCGAGTCGACGCGTACCAGCGGGTTGAACTTCTGCCGCTGCTGCTCGCCCTCGCGCGGCTGGCGCACGACGCCGGTGATCGCGTCGCCGCGGCGCAGGCCGAACTTGCGGACCAGCGACAGCGACACGTACACGTCGTTCGGCCCGGCCAGGTAGCCCGAGGTGCGCACGAACGCGTAGTTGTCGAGCACGTCCAGGATGCCGGCGACCGGCAGCAGGACGTCGTCCTCGCGGATCTCGGTGTCCGGCGCGCCGCCCTCGGCGCGGCCGCCCCCGCTGCCCCGGCGGCGGCGGTCGCGGAAGCGGCGCCCGCGGCGGCCGCCTTCCTCGTCGTCGTCCTGCGGGCCGTTGTTCCGGTTGTCGCGGTTGTCCTGCTGGTTCCGCTGCCGGTCCTGGCGGTTGTCCTGCCGGTTGTCCTGGCCGCCGCGGTTGTCGCGGTTGCCGTCCCGGTTGTCCCGGCCGCCGTTGTCGCGGTTGTCGCGGTTGCCGTCCCGGTTGTTGTCGCGGTTGTCGCGGTTGTTGTCGCGATTGCCGCCCTGGCGGTCGCCGCGCTGGTCGCGCTGGCCGTCGCCCCGGTTCGCGCCGCCGCGGCGGCGCCGGTTGCGGCCGCCCTCCTCGGACTGGCCGTCGGACTGGCCCTCGGAACGGTCGGGCCGCTCCGGGCGCTCCTGCGCGGCGGGCTTGCCGTCCTGCACGGTCTCGGCCTTCGGGGCCTCGGCCTTGGGTGCCTCCGCCTGGACCGGCTCGGCCTTCGGCTCGGCCTGGGGAGCCTGAGGCGCCTCGGTCTTCGCCGCGTCCGCCTTGCGCGTGTCGGCCTTGGCCCGGCGGGTGGGCTTCTCCGCCTTGACCGGCTCGCCGACGCCGTCGAGCGGCAGCGTCTCGGCGGCGGGGCGCTTCTTGCTCTTGCCCTGGCGCTCGCGGATCGCGGCGATCAGGTCCCCCTTGCGCATGCCGGTGGTCTCGCCCACACCCAGTTCGCCCGCCAATTGGCGGAGCTCGGCGATGACCATCCCGGACAGGCCCCCGGTGCGGCGCTTCGGAGCGGCCGCGGCCCCATTGGTCTCAGCGGCCGCGGCGGGGGTCTCCACGTCGCCGCTCAACAGATCGGTGTTGCTCACACATGTCCTTCCTGACCGATCCACGTTCCAGGTGGATCAGCGGACTGCCGCCGGTAGCGAGACGGCTTCTGCCTCCGATGCGGACGGCTCGCGCCCAGCCGTGCGAGACACAGCGAAGCGCCGCCAGCACAGGGTGTTTGCCCCCTCCGGACGGAGAAAGCGGAATTCGGCACCGCCGGAACCGGAAACCCGCCTGCGTCCCTCCGCCTCCCGCGTGCCAGGCGGAGCGGAATGGGCGGATCGACGAAGGATGCGGACCGGAGCCGCCGCTAGGGGCGAACAGGCCCGGCATCGGGTGCGGAAACGCACGGTGATCGAACGCCCCCGAGGGTAGACCGCGCCCTGTCCGGGTGCAACAACCACCCCCCGCGTGGCGCACGCTGCCGTCCAGCCTGTGACCAGGTCGTCACCTGGCCACAACCTGCACGCCATCGCGGTCGACGGGCAATTCGGCGACGCCGAACCCGGCAACGTCCACGCCTGCCGGGAGTATTCCCGTCAGAGTGAGAGCGAGCACAGTCGGCCCGGCGCCGGAGATGGTGGCGGGCACGCCATGGGCACGCAGCGTGCGCACGAGTTCGGTGCTCGCCGGGTACGCCTCGGCGCGGTAGTCCTGGTGCAACCGATCCTCGGTGGCGGCCATCAGCAGGTCGGGCCGCTCGGTGACGGCCAGCACGGCGAGCGCCGCCCGTCCCGCGCTGTGCGCCGCGTCGGCGTGCGGCACCTGGCCCGGAAGCAGGCCGCGCGTGGTGCTGGTGGACGACTTCTCCGCGGGCACCGCGACCACCGGCCGGATCGCCGGGTTCGGTTCCACCCGTTCGGCGCGGAACTCGCCGTCCTCCGACCACGCCACCACGAGGCCGCCGAACAGGCTCGCCGCCGCGTTGTCCGCGTGTCCTTCGAACTCGGCGGCGAGCTGGAGCGCGGCGGCGTCGAGCGGACGTTCCGCCAGCGCGTAGCCCAGCGCCACGCCGGTCACCGCCGCGGCGGCCGACGACCCGAGGCCACGCGCGTGCGGAATGCTGTTGTGGCAACGAAGATGCAGACCGGGCGGCCGGACGTCCAGGTGCTCGCAGGCTCGCCGGAGCGCGCGGACCACCAGATGGGATTCGTCGGTCGGCACGTCCTCGACGCCGCCGGCCCCCGCGTCGAGCACCTCGATTTTCAGGCCGCCCTCGGTGACCTGCAGTTCGACCACGTCGTAGCGGGCCAGCGCGAGACCGAGCGCGTCGAATCCCGGGCCCAGGTTCGCGCTCGACGCCGGGACCGTCGCGCGGAACCCGGGCAGCGCCGTCATCGCAGGTCCAGCGCCGCCGCGACGGCCGTCGGGTCGACCGCGAGCGGTTCCACCTCGACGTTGCCCTCCAGCGCCGTGGCCGGGTCCTTCAAGCCGTGCCCGGTGACCGTGCAGACCACCTTCGCGCCCTTCGGCAGCCGTCCGTCGGCGGCGGTGGCCAGCAGGCCCGCCACGCTCGTCGCGGACGCGGGCTCCACGAACACGCCCTCGCGGCGGGCCAGCAGCCGGTACGCCTCAAGGATCTTCTCGTCGGTGATCGCTTCGAAGAGACCGTCCGACTCGGCGCGCGCGTGCACCGCGCCGTCCCACGAAGCGGGGCTGCCGATGCGGATCGCCGTCGCGATGGTGTCCGGGTCGGAAACCGGTTCGCCGTGCACCAGCGGCGCGGCGCCGGCGGCCTGGAAACCGAACATTCGCGGGGTGTTCTTGACCACACCGTCGGCCGCGTACTCCGAGTATCCCTTCCAGTACGCGGTGATGTTGCCCGCGTTGCCGACCGGGAGGCAGTGCACGTCCGGGGCTTCGCCGAGCACGTCGCAGATTTCGAAGGCCGCGGTCTTCTGGCCCGCGATGCGCACCGGGTTGACCGAGTTGACCAGCGTGACCGGGTAGTCCGCCGCGGTCTTGCGAGCGAGTTCGAGGCAATCGTCGAAGTTGCCGTCGACCTGCAGGATCCGCGCGCCGTGCAGCACCGCCTGGGCGAGTTTGCCCATCGCGATCTTGCCTTGCGGCACCAGCACCGCGCAGGTGAGCCCGGCCCGCGCGGCGTAGGCGGCGGCCGAGGCCGAGGTGTTGCCGGTGGACGCGCAGATCACCGCTTTGAGCCCGCTGGCCAGCGCGTGCGTGATCGCCACGGTCATCCCGCGGTCCTTGAAGGAGCCGGTCGGGTTCGCGCCCTCGACTTTCAGGTACACCTCGGCGCCGGTCAGCTCGGACAGATGCGCGGCGGGCAGCAGCGGGGTGTTCCCCTCGCCGAGCGTCACCACGCGCGCTCCGTCAGGGACCGGAATCCGGTCGCGGTACGCCTCGATAATCCCCGGCCAAGCTGCGCTCACTGGTCTTCGCCTTCCACCCGCATCACGCTGACAACCTCGTGCACCACATCGAGTTTCGCGATTTCGTCCACAGTGGACTGCAAAGCCGCGTCGGGCGCAAGATGAGTGACGACGACGAGGCTCGCCGTGTCGTTCGCGTCGCGCTGGCGCACCGCGGCGATGCTCACGCCGTGCGCCGCGAACGCCTGTGCCACCTGGGCGAGCACACCCGCGCGGTCCGCGACGTCCAGGCTCACGTGGTAGCGCGTCGGCGTCTGGCCCATCGGCCGGACCGGCAGCGCGGCGTGCGCCGATTCGCGCGGGCCGCGGCCGCCGAGCACCTGGTTGCGCGCCACCGCGACGAGGTCGCCGAGCACCGCGCTGGCCGTCGGCGCGCCACCGGCGCCCTGGCCGTAGAACATCAACTCGCCAGCCGCGTCGGCCTCGACGTAGACCGCGTTGAACGCGCCGCCGACGCCGGCCAGCTGGTGGCTGCGCGGAATCATCACCGGATGCACGCGGGCGGACACCGATTCCGTGCCGTCGTCCGCCGTCACGCGTTCGCAGATCGCCAGCAGCTTCACCGTGCGGCCGAGCGTGCGCGCCGCGGCCAGATCCGACGCCGTGACGTCGGCGATGCCTTCGCGGTGCACGTCTTTCGCGGTGACCCGGGAGTGGAACGCCAGCGAGGCGAGGATCGCGGCCTTCGACGCGGCGTCGTAGCCGTCGACGTCCGCGGTCGGGTCCGCTTCCGCGTAGCCGAGCCGGCTCGCCTCGTCGAGCGTTTCGGCGTAGCCCGCGCCGGTGGCGTCCATCGCGGAGAGGATGTAGTTGGTGGTGCCGTTGACGATCCCCATCACGCGGGTGATCCGGTCGCCCGCCAGCGATTCGCGCAACGGGCGCAGCAGCGGGATCGCCCCGGCGACGGCGGCCTCGAAGTACAGGTCGACGCCTGCCGCGTCGGCCGCCTCGAACAGTTCGGCCGAATGTTCGGCGAGCAGCGCCTTGTTGGCGGTGACCACTGATTTGCCCGCGTTGAGCGCGGTGAGCAGCCAGCTGCGCACCGGGTCGATGCCCCCGACCAGCTCGACCACGACGTCGACGTCGTCGCGGGCCACGAGCGCCGCGGCGTCGTCGGTGAGCAGTTCGGCGGGCAGTTCCGGGTGCTTGTCCGGACGCCGCACCGCGATGCCGACCAGTTCCACCGGCGCGCCCGCGCGGGCCGCCAGTTCGCCGGCCTCTTCGGTGAGCAGCCGGGCGACCTCGCTGCCGACCGTGCCGCAGCCGAGCATGGCGACCCGGATCGGCGCTCGGTCCGCGGGAGACAGGCTGTGCGGAGACGGGCTTTCAGGAGACACAGTGGACACTTCTTAAACCTCCAGGCGCAGCATGTCGTCCGTCGTCTCCCTGCGCAGCAGCAGCCGGGCGGCGCCGTTGCGCACGGCGACCACCGCGGGCCGCGGCAGCCGGTTGTAACCGCTGGCCATCGCGTAGCAGTAAGCGCCGGTCGCCGCGACGGCCAGCAGGTCGCCGGGAGCCAGCGTGTCTGGCAGCCAGCAGTCTCGGACGACGATGTCGCCGGACTCACAGTGTTTTCCCACCACGCGAGACAAAACCGGGGTCACCGGCTCTTCTCCGTCTGCCGCGGACCGGGAAACCACGCGGCAGTCGTACACCGCGTCGTAGAGCGCCGTGCGGATGTTGTCGCTCATGCCGCCGTCGACGCTGACGTAGCGGCGGGCGGTCTCGTCGCCGAGCGCGACGTCCTTGATCGTGCCCACTTCGTACAGGGTGAAAGTGCCCGGACCGGCGATCGCCCGGCCGGGTTCGCCCGCGATGCGCGGCACCGGCAGTTCGGCGTACGCGCATTCCTTGCGGACGATCTCGCGGATTTGCGTGATCATCTGCGACGGCGGCGGCGGGTTGTCCTTTTCGGTGTAGGCGATGCCGAAACCGCCGCCGAGGTCGACGACGTTCATCTGCTCCAGCAGGTCCCGGCCGTGTTCCTTGGCCAGGTCCGCGAGCAGGCCGACGACCCGGCGCGCGGCGACCTCGAAACCGTCGGCGTCGAAGATCTGCGAACCGATGTGGCTGTGCAGCCCGACCAGTTTGAGCGACGGCGCGTTCAGCACGCGGCGGACAGCTTCGGCGGCGTCGCCGGAAGCCAGCGAGAAACCGAATTTCTGGTCCTCGTGCGCGGTCGCGATGAATTCGTGGGTGTGCGCCTCGACGCCGACCGTCACCCGGACGAGCACCTTCTGCTCGACCTCGTGCGCGGCGGCGATTTCGGCGAGCCGGGCGATCTCGTAGTACGAGTCGACCACCACGGTGCCGACGCCCGCCGCGACGGCCGCGTCCAGTTCGGCGACCGATTTGTTGTTGCCGTGGAACGTGATCCGCTCCACCGGGAAGTTCGCGCGCTGCGCGACGGCCAGCTCGCCGCCGCTGCAGACGTCGAGGCTCAGCCCCTGTTCGGCCACCCAGCGGGCGACCTCGACGGACAGGAACGCCTTCGACGCGTAGTGCACGAGCGCCGGGTCGTCGAACGCCTCGGCGTAGTCGGCGCAGCGGGACTTGAAGTCCGCCTCGTCGACCACGAACAGCGGCGTGCCGTACGTCTGCGCGAGGTCGCGCACGTCGACGCCGGCGATGCGCACGACGCCGTCCGCGGTGCGATAAACGTTGCGCGGCCACACTTTCGCGGGCAGCTGGTCGAGTTCGCCGGCGCTCGCGGGCGGGAACCCGGAGGCGTCGGCATGGGGGTAGACGTCGGCGTGGCGGGGGCCCGCGGGGTGCGCCATTGTTTACATCCGTTCCGGAGCGGAGACACCGAGCAGCGACAGGCCGTTCGCCAGTACCTGGCGCGCGGCTTCACACAGAGCGAGGCGGGCGTACGTGAGGGGAGTGGCCTCCTCGTCGCCCTGCGGGAGGACCCGGCCCACGGTGTAGAACTTGTGGTACGCGCCGGCCAGTTCCTCGAGGTAGCGGGCCACGCGATGCGGTTCGCGCATCTCCGCCGCCCGCCGCACCACCGCCGGGAATTCGCCGATGGTGCGGATCAGGTCGCCTTCAGCAGGCAGGGTGAGCAGTCCGAAATCGACGTCCGAATCGGCCTTGAGCCCGAGGTCCGCCGCGCCGCGCCGCAGCGACGACAGCCGGGCGTGCGCGTACTGCACGTAGTAGACTGGGTTGTCGTTGGAATGCTTGCGCAGCAAGTCCAAGTCGATGTCCAAAGAGGAATCGACGGAATAGCGGATCAGCTCGTAGCGGGCCGGGTCGACGCCGACCGCCTCCACGAGGTCCTCGAGCGTGATCACGGTGCCCGCGCGCTTGGACATCCGCACCGGCTTGCCGTCGCTGACCAGGTTCACCATCTGGCCGATCAGCACCTCGACCGTGCCCGGGTCGTCGCCGAACGCCGCGGCGGCGGCCTTGAGCCGGGCGATGTAGCCGTGGTGGTCCGCGCCGAGCATGTAGATGCACAGGTCGAACCCGCGGTTGCGCTTGTCCTTGAAGTAGGCCAGGTCGCCCGCGATGTAGGCCGGGTTGCCGTCCTTCTTGAGGACGACCCGGTCCTTGTCGTCGCCGTACTCGCTGGAGCGGAGCCACCAGGCGCCGTCGGCGAAGTAGAGGTTGCCGGAGTCCTTGAGCTGCTGCACCGCCGCGCCGACCGCGCCGGACTCGTGCAGCGAGTTCTCGTGGAAGTAGACGTCGAAATCGGTGCCGAACTCGTGCAGGCTCTGCTTGATCTGGCTGAACATCAGCTCGATGCCGATGCGCCGGAAGGTCTCGTGCCGCTCGTCCTCGGGCAGGCTCAGCGCACTCGGCTCGGCCTTGAGCACCTCGGCCGCGATGTCGCTGATGTAGCCGCCCGCGTAGCCGTCCTCCGGCGCGGGCTCGCCCTTCGCGGCGGCGATCAGCGAGCGCACGAAGCGGTCGATCTGCGCGCCGGCGTCGTTGAAGTAGTACTCCCGGGTGACGTCCGCGCCCTGCGCCGCCAGCACGCGGCCGAGCGCGTCGCCGACCGCGGCCCAGCGCGTGCCGCCGAGGTGGATCGGACCGGTCGGGTTCGCCGAGACGAACTCCAGGTTGATCCGGCGCCCGGCCAGCGCGTCGCCGCGGCCGTACTCCTCCCCCGCGGCCAGCACCTGGCGCACGAGCTCGCCCTGCGCGTCGGCGGCGAGCCGGAAGTTGAGGAACCCGGGCCCGGCGACCTCGGCCGCGGCCACCCCGTCGGCGCCCGCGACGACCTCGGCGAGCGCCTCGGCGAACTCGCGCGGCTTCAGCCCGGCTTTCTTGGCCACCTGCAGCGCGAGGTTGGTCGCGTAGTCTCCGTGGTCCGGGTTGCGCGGGCGTTCGATGGTCACGGTCTCCGGCAGCACGGCGGCGTCGACGCCGCGGGCGGCGAGGACCTGCTCGGCGGAGCTGCGGACCAGATCGGCGAGAGCGGCGGGAGTCACTCGCCGAATTCTAGGTGCGCTCGCGCCGCGCGCCTCCGGCGGTACAGGCTGGCGAGACGGCGGGCACACCGGAGGCGGATGTTCCGCTCGCCGGGGCGCCTCGCGGGTGTTCACGGTGATCGCACGCCCGGTCTCTACACTGGTCTACCGGCAGGGCTCCGTCCGGCTCCCTCCCCCGCTCTCACGAGGAGATCTCGGCAATCATGGCCAACGGGACCACCAAGAAGAAGGGCTCGTCCGCGTCCGCGGTGAAGGCGGCGAAAAACCGCTCGGTCGTCGCGGGCAAGCGCACGCCCTGGGGCACCATCATCGGAGTCGTCGTGGTGGTCGCCCTGCTCGCCGGCGTCATCGTCTACTACCTGCAGGCCTCCGCGCCCAAGCGCGACCAGAAGTCGAGGGACGAGGCCGCCGCGGCGTTCGCGCCGACCGCGAGCAACCCGGACCCGTCGAAGAAGATCCCCGGCGTGATCACCAAGCAGTACACCGGATCGGTGCACATCCTGCCCACCGAACGGGTGGCCTACGACCAGAGCCCGCCGTTCGGCGGCCCGCACGACGGCTACTGGGCCGCGTGCACCGGCATCGTGTACCCGACCGCGGTGCGCAACGAGAACATGGTGCACTCGCTCGAGCACGGCACGGTCTGGATCGCCTACAACCCGGACAAGGTCAAGGGCGACGAGATCCCGCTGCTCGAGGCGCGGGTCAAGGGCAAGCCTTACACGATGATGTCGCCCTACCCGGGCCTGGACAAGCCGATCTCGCTGCAGTCGTGGGGCCACCAGCTCAAGCTGGACAGCGCCGACGACCCGCGCATCGACCAGTTCATCGCCGCGCTGCGGACCAACCCGAACGGCGTGTACCCGGAGATCGGCGCCTCGTGCGACGCGCTCGGCAAGGGCATGTTCGACCCGAGCAACCCGCCGAAGTTCGACCCGAGCAAGCCGGGCAAGGACGCGAAGCCGATGGACTACAAGGGCACCACCGGCGCGCAGGGCGAGCAGGGCGGCATGCCGGGGACCCCGCCCGCCGGGCAGTGACCGTGGACGGCTCCGGAAACCACCTGGACGAGGCCGGGAGGGGCGCCGAAACCGCCCCTCCCGCCGACGAATCCGCTCCGGCGGAGCGGACCGGCTGGTCCCGGTGGGTGGTCATCGGCGGAACGCTGATCGCGGTGCTGCTGGTCGGGGCCGCGATCGGGGTCTTCGCGACGCGGCTCACCGACGGCGGCGACGCGGTGCCGTCGACGCCGGGCCGGGGTTCGGTCGAGGTCGGGTTCGCCCAGGACATGTCGGTGCACCACCTGCAGGCGGTCACCATGGCCGGCTGGGCGCGCGACCACTCCGCCGACCCGGAGATCCGCCAGCTCGCGTTCGACATCGAGCGCACGCAGACCGAGCAGGTCGGGCGGATGAAGGGCTGGCTCATGCTGTGGGACCAGCCGGAGCAGGCGACCGGCGCGTACATGACGTGGATGACCGAGCCGATGGGCCACGCCGGCATGCAGATGCCGACCAGCTCCCCGGCGGGCGGCGCGCCGATGCCGGGCATGGCCACCGAGGCGGAACTCGCGAAGCTGCGCACACTGTCCGGCCGCGAGCTGGACGTCGACTTCCTGCAGTTGATGCTGCGCCACCATCAGGGCGGCGTCGCGATGGCCGAGTACGCGCAGGACCACACGTCCGTCGACGCGGTGAAAGCGTTGTGCCGCAGCATGCTCGTGTCGCAGGGCGCGGAAATGGACCAGATGAAGGTCATGCTCAAGGCACGGAGCGCACAGCCACTGCCCGGTTCGTGAGTGTCAAAGCCGGTTCTAACCGGCTCTGACACTCACGAGCTTTTGTAGGTGGGCCGCGCCAGGTCCTTGATGTCGCCCAGCGTTCCCCATTCGTCGCGTCCCAGCCGGGACAGCGGGCGCAGCCGCTCGATCATCGGGTGGTCGCCGTCGAGGACGTCCTGGTCGACCGCGAGGTGCACGACCCGGCCGAACACCACCGTCGAACGCCCGAAACCGACCGTGCTGTGCAGTTCGCATTCGAATGCCACCGGCGATTCCGCGACCCGCGGCGGGCGGACTTTCACGCTCGGCTCGCGGGTCAGCCCGGCCTCGTCGAATTCGCTCAGTTCCGGCGGGAAATCCGCGCCGGTGGCGTTGATCTGTTCGAACAGCGGCTCGGGCGCGAGGTTCACGACGAACTGCCGGGTCGCCTCGACGTTGCGGAGGGTGTCTTTCCGCCCGACCGAGGTGAACTGCAGCACCGCGGGCGCGGCCGAGGCGACGGTGAAGAACGAATGCGGCGCGAGATTGTCCACTCCGTCCCGCGAAATGCTCGACACCCAGGCGATCGGCCGCGGCACGACGGTGGCGGTCAGCAGGTGGTAGAACGCGTTCGGGGCCAGCTGGGCGGGGTCGAAGTCCTTGCGCATGGTCCCCGGTCTACCAGGACAGCTCCGAGCACCGGCGGGCGCATTGCGGTCCTTCGACTTGCAGCGTCGCGTGTTTGATCTCGTAGCGGCCCGACAGCAGGTCTTGCGCCTTGGTGAGCACCGCGGACTGTTCGGCCTCGGCGTTCACCGTCAAATGCGCGGAGGCGACCTCCATGCCCGAGGTCAGCGTCCAGACGTGCAGGTCGTGCACGTCCGCGACCCCCGGAAGCGCGGCGAGTTCAGTGCTGATCTCGCCGACGTCCACGCCGGCGGGCGCGTGTTGGAAGAGGATCCGCAGCGCGCGGCGGGCGAGCGTCCAGGTGCGCGGCAGCACGAACAGGCCGATCGCGACACCGATGATCGGGTCGGCGTAGCGCCAGCCGGTGGTGAGCGTGATCGCGCCGCTGAGCAGCACGCCGACCGAGCCGACGAGGTCGGCCAGCACTTCGAGATACGCGCCGCGGACGTTCAGGCTTTCCTTCGCCCCGGCCCGCAGTACGAGGAACGACACGATGTTCGCGGCCAGCCCCGCGGCCGCAGCGAGCAGCACCGGCAGGCCAGGCACCTCCGGCGGGTCGGTGATCCGCCCGATCGCCTCGACCGCGACGTAACCCGCGACCCCGAACAGCAGCACCGCATTGGCAAGCGCGGCAAGGACTTCCGCCCGGTACATGCCGAACGTACGGCTGGGCGTCGGCCCGCTGCGGCGCGCGAGCACGATCGCGGCGAGCGCCATTCCAACGCCGAGAACGTCGGTGAACATGTGCGCGGCGTCGGAGATCAGCGCGAGCGAGCCGGTGGCGAAGCCCACCGCGAACTCCAGCACCATGAACCCGGCACCGACCGCGAGAGCGATCAGCAGCGCGCGGACGTAGCGGCCGGACGCGCTCGCCGGAGCGGCGGTGTGCCCGTGGCCGTGCCCGTGTCCCATCGCTCGCCTCCGCGGTCTCGGTGTCGAGAGGGAATATATAGTGACATGCGCATATGTGCAATACAGGGTAGCCTAACTTCACTCTAATGGCTGGTGAAGCGTTCCCCCAGCCCCGTTCCGGAAGGTGGGAAAAGATCAGCGCACGAGCCGGAAGAACCCGCGAATCTGCTCGACGAGCGACGCGGGCTGCTCCATCGCCGCGAAGTGCCCGCCCCGCGGCAGCCGCTCGAACCAGCGCAGATCGGTGTACTTCAACTCCGCCTGCCGCCGCGACGGGCGGAGGATGTCCCGCGGATAGACGGAGATGCCGGACGGAGCCGTGACGAGATCGCCGAAGCTGCGGTAACTCTCCCAGTACAGCCGCGCGGACGACGTCGCCGACGCGGTAAACCAATACGCCGAGATCGCGTCGAGCAACTGCTGCCGGGTGATCGCGTCCTCCGGGTGACCGTTGTTGTCCGTCCAGGCCCAGAACTTCTCGGCGATCCACGCCGCCTGTCCCGCCGGGGAGTCAGTCAGGCCGTAGCCAAGCGTTTGCGGACGCGTGCCCTGCTGCCTCGAATATCCCTGACCGGTGCGCTGGAACTCCGCCGCCGCTTGCGCGCCTTCACGTTCCTCGTCGGTCTCGTCCTCGAACTCACCACGAGGAGCCGCCGCCAGGTTGACGTGCACCCCCGCGACCCGCTCCCGCGCCACCTCGCCAAGCGCCCCCGACACCGCCGAACCCCAGTCGCCACCCTGCGCGCCGTACCGGTCATAGCCGAGCGAGACCATCAACCGATCCCAGGCCTTCGCGATCTTCTGAACACCCCAGCCAGTCTCCTGCGGCTTGTCACTCCATCCGTACCCCGGCAACGAAGGCGCGACGACGTGAAACGCGTCCGCCGGGTCGCCACCATGCGCCCGCGGGTCGGCCAGCGGGCCGAGGATGTCGAGGAATTCGAGCACCGAGCCCGGCCAGCCGTGCGTGATCACCAGCGGAAACGCGTCCGGCTCCGGCGAACGGAGGTGCACGAAGTGGATTCCGAGGCCGTCGATCTCCTGCCGGAACTGCGGGAAGACGTTGAGCCGCTCGGCGAACCCGAAGTCGTAGTCCTCAGCCCAACTGCGGCACAGCTCCCGGGCGTAGGCAAGAGGCACCCCTTGCGACCAGTCGCCGACGGTCTCCGCCTCCGGCCACCGGGTGCGCCGCAACCGCGCCCGCACGTCCTCGATGTCCGCTTCCGCCACCCTGACCTGGAACGGCTCGGCGCTCACCGCCGCCTCCCTCCGCGTCGATGCCTCGACGCTACCGCGCTAAGCACCCTCTGTGCGCGGCCGGAAAGGGGCATGCGCTAGGCTCTGTTCAGTCGCGCAAGCGAGCCCTCGTAGCTCAGGGGATAGAGCACTGCCCTCCGGAGGCAGGTGTCGCAGGTTCGAATCCTGCCGAGGGCACATCTTCTTCACCGCACACAATCGGCCCCTGCCAACGTAACCACGGCAGGGGCCGTTTGGCGTTTCCTGCCCGGCGATCATGCGGGAAGACTCGCGTAGACCTCTCTCGGCACCTGCGGGCGTTGCGGCACCCTGGCCGACCGAGCGCGACGCGACGAACACCAGCTCTGCCTGTTCTGAAAATCCGGGACTGCGGTCACCCGAGTGCCGTTTCTCTTTGAGCGCCCGTTTCCCTTGCGCAGCCGCGAAAGCCAGATCACGTCGGAGAGATGAGACGGCTTTTAGATCACCGCCTCCACCAGCGGCGATCTCAGCCTTGGACAAGCCCGGACGCGCTGGCGAACTTGGCGACCACAGGACCGCAGACCACCGGTGGAGGTTGCCCTAGACCGAGCGCCCGGCCTTCCCGCTTTCGGCGACTCGCAGCAGCGCCTTCCCGATCACCGCGGCCTCTTCATCGCTGACATGCGCCGAGAAATGCCGTTCGATGCTCTGCAGGTAAACCGGCGCGGTCTTGCGCAGCGCGCGCACGCCCTCGTCGGTGATCACCGCCCAGCTGACCCGGCGGTCGTCCGGCTCCGGGCGCTTCGTCACCAGACCGGCGCGCACCATCTCGTCGACCAGACGGCTCACCCGCGTCCGGCTGAGCACCACGCGGTCGGCGACCTCCGCCATCCGCAGCCCCTTCTTTCCGGCCGCGTTCAGTTCCAGCAGGACGTCGTACCAGGCCAGGGGCACCGTCCCGCCTCGGTGCACGTCGGTTTCGATGGCTCGCACCGCGGCGCTGTGCGCCAGCAGCATCGCCCGCCAGGCCTCCAGGCCGATCTTCGGATCGCTCACCCCTCCAGGATAGGTCATTGCGTGCGGGCGCACTCAATGATTAGAGTGCGTGCGTACGCACTTAAATCCTTCAAGGAGGCCCGATGGTCAAGCCCATCACGCGGGACGAGGTCAAACAGCGGATCGACGCCGGTTCGGCGATCGTCGTCGAGGCGCTGCCCGCCGACTACTACGCGAAGGCGCACCTGCCCGGCGCGCTCAATCTGCCGGTCGACGACGTCGAGAAACTCGCGCCCGCGCTGCTGCCGGACAAGGACGCCGCGGTGATTGTCTACTGCGCCGACTCGCCGTGCCAGAACTCGGGCACCGTCGCGAAGCACCTGGCGGAGCTCGGGTACAGCCAGGTCTTCGACTACGACGAGGGCAAAGCCGACTGGATCGCCGCCGGGTTGCCGACCGAGTCCGGCCATTGAGGACAGAACGGAAACCAGAAATGACAGACACCACAGCGGCTACCCGGGTAGTCGACGGAACCGAACTTCCCGCCGCGGGGACTTGGAAGGTCGACCCCGGGCACGCCGAGGTCGGTTTCGTGGGCAGGCATTTCCTGCTCACCAAGGTCCGCGGCCGGTTCACCGGCGTGGACGCCACGCTGGAAATCGGCGAGCGGATCGAAGACACCACGGTGCGCGCGGTCATCGAGATGGCCACTGTGGACAGTGGCGACCAAACCCGGGACGACCACCTTCGGTCCGGCGATTTCTTCGACGTGGACAATCATCCTCGAGCCACCTTCGAATCGGTTTCGGTCACCGCGAACGGCAATGAGGCGACCATGACCGGGAATTTGACGATCAAGGGCGTCTCACGTCCGGTCACCCTCGACGTGGAGTATCTCGGCCACGCAAGGGATCCGTGGGGGAACGACCGCGCGGTGTTCTCCGCTCGCGGCAAGATCAATCGCGAGGATTGGGGACTGGTCTGGAACATGGTGCTGGAGTCGGGCGGCCTGCTCGTCTCCAAGGAGATCGAACTCGTCCTCGAAGTCGAAGCGATTCGTTCCGCCTGACCGCACACAGCCGGATCGGGGCAGCGCGAACCGTACGGTGGTTTCCGCTGCCCCAGCAGGCGGTCACGGACTGAGGATCGTCAGCTCGGTCGAGAGGATCGGTCAGTTCGCCTTGGCCAGCACCGCGTTGGCAAGCTCGAACTGCTCCTGCGCCTCCGCCTCTTCGCCGCGGGCCTGGCGACAGGCGCCGAGCCGGTTCCGGACCTCGATCTCCGCCCACGGCGACATCTGGTCGGTCAACGCGCCCAGCGCGCGCAGGTGATACGAGAGCGCGAGATCCAAGCTCCCCAATTCCTGTTCCGCGGTGCCCAGCCGCGACAGCGAACTCACCAGCAACAGTCGGTCGTCGACCCGCTCGGCCAATTCGACCGACTCGCGCAAGGGTTCCACCGCTTCCGCGGACCGGCCTAAATGCAGTTGGACACTGCCGATGTGACTGGAAACCCGGCCCAGCATCGCCGGGTTTCCCGTCGACACCGCCACTTCCCGTGATTCGGCGAAACGGGCGAGCGAGCGTTCGTGGTCGCCTTGTTTGAAATGCACGTAGCCGAGCCCGGACACCGCACGCTCGACAAGCCAATCGTCCGCCACTTCCCTTGCCATCGTCCGGGCCTCGCTCAGCACCCGTTCCGCTTCGTCGAGCGGTCCGGCGAGCATGGTGACCATTCCCAAGCCGCACAGGCCGCGCGCGGTTTCCCGCCGGTCGCCGGTTTCCCGGCTGATGCGCAGTCCTTCCTCGCACCACTTCCGGGCTTGGGCGGAATCCGCCAAAGCGAGGTGGGTCCAGCCCAGCCCGAACCGCAATGCCGTCGCCATGCGCCGGTCGGTCAGCTTGTCCACTTCGGACAGAGCGACTTCCAGCAGGGCCAGGCATTCGCGGTAACGGATGCGCCGGATGAGGTAATCGACAGCCGCCTCGGCGATCCAGCACGCATAGTCCGGATGGCCCGCGGCGATCGCGGAGGTGACCACTTCCACCAGGTCGCCCGCTTGGTCCAGCCACGCCGACGCGTCCACCAATCCGGCGAAGGGCGATTCGGCGGGGCCCGGGCCACTGGGGAAGCCGGGTTCGCCCCATTCGCTCGCGGCGCGACAAGCATGCAGGTACACCCCGAGCCCGCTGGCGACATCGGGCTCGTCCGCGGCGAGCCGGCGCGCATAGACCGCGACCAGGTCGTGCATCCGGTACCGGCCCGCGGCGGGAGCCTGCACCAGGTTCGCGTCGACGAGGTCTTCGAGCAGGCGTTCCGCGGCGCGGCGGGAACAGCCGAGCATCGCGGCGAGGACCAACTCGTCGAATTCAGGCGCGGGCGCGCGGCCCAGAGTGCGGAAAGCGCGTTGAGTTTCGGCGGGAAGCTGGTCGTAGGAAAGCCGGAACGCGGCCTCGACGCTGCGTTCCTCAGCGGTCAGTTCGCCGAGCCGGCCGGTGTCGTCGGCGAGCCGGTCCGCCAGGTCGCGAAACGTCCACATCGGACGGTTCTGCAGCCGCGCGCCGGCGATGCGCAGGGCGAGCGGAAGCCGTCCGCACAGACTGGCCAGTTCGCGTACGGCCTCGCGTTCCTGGTTCGCACGCGCCGGGCCGACGATCCGGCTCAGCAGGCCAGCTGCCGCGTCGGAAGTCAACGGCCCCAAGGAAATCCTGCGTTCGACGTCCAATCCGGGCAGTCGGCGCCTGCTGGTGATCAGCACGCGGTTTCCGGTCCCGCCGGGCAGCAACGGGCGGACCTGCTCGGCGCTGACGGCGTCGTCCAGCACCAGCACCAGGCGCAGCGGAGCGGTGGCGGCACGCCAGTTCGCGGAGAGTTCGTCCAGGTCGTCGGGAATGTTCTGGTCGTTGACGCCCGCCGAACGCAGCAGCCGGCGCACCACCCGCACCGGGGCGAGCGGAGCCCGGCTGGTGCTGTGTCCGTGCAGGCCGACGAACAGGCAGCCGTCGGGATGTTCCTCGCGCAGCAGCTGGGCCGCGCGCACCGCGAGTGCCGTCTTCCCCGCCCCGGGCACCCCGTCCACCGCCGACACCGCGCTCCCCGGCGCGGCGAGCCGGGCCAGTTCGGCGTCGCGGCCGGCCAGCTCCCCGACGTCGTGCGGCAGCTCGTCCCGGATCTTGGGCACCGGGGCGGACCGGGCCGCGAGTCCCAGCACTCCGTCGTCGCCCCGCAGCACCGCCTCGTGCACGCGACGCAGGTCTTCGCTGGGTTCGAGCCCCAGCTCGTCGAGCATCCGGACGCGGAACTCGCGCCAGGTGTCGAGTGCGTCACTTTGCCGACCGGCGCCGTAGAGGGCTCGCATGAGCAGCCCGGTGAGCGATTCGCGGTGCGAATGCTCGGCGAGCAGCGCCGACACCTCGCTGATCGCCGCGGCGTAGTCACCCAGCCGGATCAACGCGTCCGTCCGGCCTTCGACCAGCCCGACGCGGCGTTCGACGAACCGCCGCCGCTCCCGTTCGGCGAACGGACCGGGCAGTCCGGCCAGCGGAACGCCCTCGTAGAAAGCCAGCGCCTTGCCGTATCCCTCGGCCGCGGCGGCGAGTGCCCCGGACGCAGCGGCTTTCTTGGCGCGAGCCGCGATCTCCTCGACCCGCACCGCATCCACCCCGACGCCCGCTCCGGCGAACCGGTACCCGCCAGGATCGGTGCGCAGCACGGATTTCGCGTCCGCACCCACCGCGGCCAAAGATCTCCGCAGCTGGTAGATGTAGCCGGGCACGCCGTCGCTCTCCGGCGGACGCTCGCCCCACACCCGGTCGACCAGCTCGGCCCGGCTGACCGTCACGTCCGGCCGCAGCAGCAGCGCGACCAGCATCGTCGTCCGCAGCACCGGCCCGAGTTCCAGCGGCTGCCCGCCGTACCAGCCGCGGACCGGTCCGAGCACGGCGAACTCCAGCCGGGACCCGGGCTCGCGCTCCGCCCCTCCCCGGCCGGTTTCCGCGGCACCCGATGACATACCGGGAGTTTAAATCAGCTCCCTCCGAGGTCAGGCGGACCGCTCGCCCGGCCCCGCCTTGGCCGCCCAGTCGTTCCGGGTCAGCTCGTACTCGACCTCACCGTGTTCCGTGCCCGGCAGCGGATCGTCGAAGTGGAGGTGGAACGTGCGGACGTAGGTCAGCCCGGACCGCTCCATCACTCGCCGCGACGGGGTGTTCACCGCCATCGTCTGTGCCCACACGCGCCGCGTGCCCAGCTCGGTGAATCCTTTGTGGATAGCCGCCCGCGCACCCTCCGTCGCATAGCCCCGGCCCCAGGCTTTCGCCAGCAGCCGGTAGCCGAGTTCCAGCTCCGTCGTGCTGCTGTCTTCCGGCGGTTGCAGGGAAATCCAGCCGATGAACTCTCCGGTGGTCCGCTCGATCGCCGCCCAGCGCCCGGCTGGGCCGCGCTCGTAGTCGCGGAGGATCTCGGGCAGCACCTTGTGCTCGATCTCGGCGCGAGGCGTCGGCTGGCCGGTGAGGAACCGCATTACGCGCGGGTCGCTGTCGAGCTGGACCAGGTTCTCGACGTCGGCTTCGGTGAACCGGCGCAGCAGCAACCGATCCGTTTCCAGGACTTTCACTCCACCGCCAGTCTGGCCGCCGCCGCGATCCGGTCGCGCGATTCCAGCAACCGGGCCCGGAGCTTCGGCAAATCCACCCCGAGCAGCCGGCCGTCCCGCTTGACTGCCTGTCCCCCAACGAAAACGCTGTCCACCAACCCCGGATGTGCCGCGGTGACCACTGTGGACACTGGATCGTTGATCGGGAACACCGACAGATCCTCGGCGTCAAGGAGCACCAGATCCGCGTCCTTTCCGACGCTGATGCTCCCGGCCCGGCCGGCTCGCCCGCAGGCCCGGGCACCGTCCACAGTGGCGAACTCGAGCAGGTCACGCGCGACCAGGCCGCCGTCCAGACCGCGCTGTGCGGCAAACGCCGTGCGCATAGCCGAAAACATGTCACCCCCAGCTGACGGACAGTCGTCGATCGACAACGACGGCCGGATTCCAGCCGCCAGCATACGTCCGGTTTCCGGCCACCCGAACCCCATTTTCAGCTCGACGTCCGGGCTGATCGTCACCGAACAACCCGCCTCCGCGAGGATCGCGAGGTGGTCGTCGGCGAGACCGTTGCCGTGCACTATCGTCGTCCGGTCGTCAAGCAGTTTTCGTTCGTGCATCTCGGGAATCGAATCGCACACCGCGCCGTGGACGTGCACGCTCACCCGCAGTCCGAGTTCCCTCGCCAATGCGACGTCTTCGGCTGTCGTGTCCATTGTGGTCAGCATCGGTCCGCGCAACCCGAACGACATTTCGTCGCCGGGCAGCCGGTTGCGCACCCTGGTGACGTCGCCTGGATCCATTGCGCAGTAACAGAAGATCGATCTTCCCGGAGCATCTTGGAGTGCGTCGATCGCCGCGTCGGCGTTCTCCGGGCGGTCGGAGCAGTGGAACCAGTCGAGCATCGTCGTCACGCCCGAGTTCAGCGCTTCGAGCCGCCCCAGCAGGTTGCCGAGATACACGTCCTCCGGCCGGTAGTGCGGCCGGAACTTGCCGTGCATGGCTTCGCGATATTCGGTGAACGTCCAGTCCGCCCCGAGCCCGCGAAACGCCGTCTGCCAGGTGTGCCGGTGAGTGTCCACGAAGCCGGGCAGGACTATCTTGCCCGTCGCGTCCACGATCTCGGCGTCGGCTCGGAGCGCGGGACCGACCGCCGCGATCCGGCCGTCCTCGATCAGCACGTCCCCGCTCGGGAGATCTCCCACCGCCGGGTCGAGGCTGACCACGATCCCGTTCCGGAGCAATGTCCGCATGACCCCTCCCAGAAGTTGATGCGTCAACTCTAGGGCGACCGGAGTTGATGAGTCAACTCCCCCGTATCCTTCCTGCTTATGACCCCCGACGACTGGGAGCTGTGGAACGCCTGGGTGCGCGCGCAACGCCTGCTCACCCGCGAGCTGGATCGCGGGCTGCAGCGGGAATGCGGCATCTCGAAGGCCGAGTTCAGCGTCCTCGTGACCCTGTGGCGCACCCCAGGGCACGAAGCGCGCGTCGCCGACCTGGTGGAAGCTCTCGGCTGGGAGAAGAGCCGACTATCGCACCAGCTGACCAGGATGGAGGCGCGCGACCTGGTCGCCCCGACCCGCAGCGGCCCCAGCGGGCGGCGCACCGGGATCAGCCTCACCGCACACGGTCGTTCGGTCATTCAGGAGGCGCTGGTGGTCCACGGGAACAACATCCGCCGCCATTTCCTGGACACGCTGACCCCCTCGCAGGCCGAGGCCATCCGGTCCTGGGCGGTTCAGACGATCGAACGGATCGAGCCTGGCCGCTGACCGGACGCTACCGTGTTCCGAAGATGACTACAGGTATCCGAAAGGTTGATGCCGGATGAGCGACGGCAAAGCAGCGTCGCCAGCCGCGGACCGGACGTTGACTGTTCTGGAAGCGCTGGTACGGGCCGAGGAACCACTGACGCTGACCGCGCTCGCGAAGGCCGCCGGGGTGCCGCTCGCGACCTGTGCGTCTATCGCGTACACGCTGGAGCAGCGGGGGTACGCCGTGCGCCGGGTTGTCGGGCGGAGTCACTTCTGGCGGCCGACCTTGCGCCTCTACGGGTTGGCTATCGAACTGGTCCGGAAAGTCGACCTGCCGTCCCTGGTCCAGGCCGACCTGCGACGGCTCGCGGAGAGCTTGGGGATGCCTGCTCATGTGGGGATTCTGGAGGATGCTTCGGTTGTTTATGTCGCCAAGGCTTCTACGCCTGGGTTTGTCCAGTTCGATACTTATCGCGGGAAAGTCGCGCCGTTCGATTTGACTGCGCTTGGCCGGGCGATTGCCGCGCATTTGCCGGAAGCGGAGTTGAAGCCGTTGCTTTCGCGGCTTTCACGCGGGGTGGGTCCCAAGGCTGTTGCTCCTGAGGCGGGGCAGTTTCTGGCGTTGCTGGCGAAGGTGCGGGCGGATGGGTATGCGTTTGAGAGCGAGGAGGAGCAGGCTGAGATCGCGTGCCTTGCCGCGCCGTTCTTCGATGCCGAGGGAGCCGTCGCCGGGGCGGTCGGGGTGACGGGGTTTGCGCGGCAGTTGGTGGGGGAGAAACGGAAGGCCGCGGTGCGGGGTGTGGTGCAGGTGGGGCAGGAGGTTTCGCGGCGGTTGGGGTTTGCGGGGTAAACATCGACGGTCAAGTTCTCCGCCACGAGCAACACCTCAATCCGCGCTGAGCACAACTCGTTGTCCCTAGGAATCAGCAGCGGCCATATCCATGATTCTCCGGAAGAATTCAGTATCCACGCCTTGCCCCTCAATGATCTGGTAAGCATAAGTCGCGACGATGCGGTCGATATCTAAGTTGTATTTCGGATTTGCCACCTTGCTGAAACCCATCACGACATGTTTATGGAACGCAACATCACGCTTGCCACCCGTAAAAAGGGCCCAGTGCAAGTTCTGATTCCTCGCGACAATAAGGCATCCGAGGAACACAGCCACATCGCTTACAACGGCATACCAAAGGTTGCGAAGGCGATCCGGATTATCCGGGTTCGGTTCAACGTTTGCCCGGAACCAGTCGTTGAGCTTCTGCACCGACTCGTCGTCGTCGCCAAGCTCGATCCCGTTGCAAAGGAGCAACTTTCGCAGTTGCGCGACTCGCTCAGGAGCGGCCTCCATAAGGCGCTCGTACGACTCGCGCGCCTGCCCCTTCGTCAACTCTGCGTGCGGCCGGGCGTATGGTGGCACGTACGGCTCGTAGCCATCCCAGTTCATACTACCTTATTACCACACGAATGTTGGCGGCTTGCAACGCTTGAAGCAGCGGGCCGGTGGGACCGCCAAGACCCGTCACCGGACTCTTCGTGAAATGCCACTCGACCGACTTGACACCACCGACAGATCTCTGCATCAGCTCCACATCCTTTTGTATCTGCATTTTGATGTCGCTAGTCAGCGACGTACGACCGAGCTTCGACTCAATGGCAACACCATTGGTCGTCAGAACATCGATCCTCCGAGCTCCCGACGCCGCCTGCAGCGTGACCTCACGCTGAGCACCGGGAAAACCAGCTGCGATCGCGTCAGCTGCGGCGTCACCGTTGATCTTGTTAGCCGCAATCCCGCCCTTGACCTTCGCCGAATCGCCGAAAATTTTGCCGATGAACTTGCCGGCAGCTCCACCGCCAACTTCAAGTGCGACTCCCCCGCAGGCTAGCGCGTCCATTGTGGAGCACGCCGGGATATTGGAGAGAAATACGTCGTAGATGAATCCTGCTAGCCCGTGCAACGGTTGACCCATCCGACACTCGTCCATAGATCCGCCGAGAGTGTCGCAGACGAGAGCTTCCGTCGCGGGCCCACGATTGGCGAACTCCATCGCTTCGCGCCAGGTAAATCCCGATGAGCCTTGGTAGCCGAATGCGTGGAGCACATCGAGCTTTTCCTTGGGCAAATCTCCACCGGTCGCCGGCGTGTTCATCGCAGCCTCGGCGCTGGCTTTCTCGCGAAGCCCCTCCGGGACCTGGACGTTGTGCTGCTCGCGATAGGCCAGATCAGCCTGGGCGCAACTGTGGATCTCGCCGCATCGATAGGTGTCCGTGTCGATATGGCCGTCGAGTTCGACTCGACCGACCGGGTTTCCGCCGGTGAAGGCATAGCGACTTCCGGTGAATGCGTCAGTCGTCAGACCCAGGTCACTGAGGGCACCGTTGTAGGAGTCTCGAGTGAGAAAGGTGTTTCGAGGCGGGCTGTAGTGACGAAACCCCATGTCGTAATTGCCGCTGGCAGTGTCGTAGCGCTTTCCATTGAACCGATACAGGTTGTAAGCCTGCGCCGAAGGATCCTGCGGCTTAGGCTTGTCTATCCCGGTGAACGACTGCTTGTCATCGCTCCCGTAAGCCGTGTAGCCGTAAGTCGCCTTAGTGTCGCCCTTATCCGTAGTAAGAGTCTCGACATCCGTGTGCGGGTTGTACCCGTACTGGGTCGTCTCTTTGCCGCCGTCACCGTTTTGCTTGGTTTGCGACAGTCGCCGTCCATCAGGGCTGTACTGATAAGACTTGTCCAGCTTCCCGTCGAGTTTCTCGTTCAAGACGTTGCTCGACAGACCCAAGTAAGCGAAATCTGTGGTCTTTCCGGCCTCGGTCTTGGCGAGCGTCCGGTCCAGCGGGTCGTACGCATACGTCGTGGCAACCCGCTCGGTCGTGCTGCCTTCCTTGAGTTTCTGGTACTCCGCGATCCGGTCGAAGCCGTCGTACCGGTACTTCTCCAGCAGCGTCCCGTCGACTGTCACGTTGTCCAGCCGGCCGAACGGGTCGTAGGTGTGCGTGCTGGTGTTCTTGTCGATCGACGAGGTGACCAGCCTGTTGCGGTCGTAGGCGTACTTGGTGGTCTTCCCGTCGATCGTTTGCTCGACGACGTTGTTGTTCGCGTCGTGCGCGTACTTCTCGACGCCGAGGGTGGCACCGGTCGGCTCGGTCTTGGTTACCGAGCGGAGCCGGTCTCGGGGGTCGTAGCCGAATGTGCGGGTGTTGTCCAGGTAGGCGCCGTGGTTGTCCGCGTTCATCGTGTGTTGCGTGTCGTGCGCGGGGTTGCCGTTGGCGTCGTAGTCACGGGTGTGTTCGTTGACGATCGTGCCGTCGGGCTTGCGCTCTACTTCGTGGCGCAGCGCGCCGTCGGGGAAGTATTCGGCCTGGAGGAGGTTGCCGTTGGCCTTGGTTTCGAGTTGTTTCTGGGCCCGCGGCGTGTAGGTGTAGGTCGTGGTCTGGGGCGCGGCGCCGGTGTCGGTGTTGGTGACCTTTTCGACCAAGTCGCGGATGTCGTACTCGTACACCGAGTGCTGGTCGTCGTGGTCTCGGGTCTTCGGGTTCCCGTTCGGGTCGTAGCTGTAGGTGGTGGTCTTGGCTACGGCGCCCTTGAGCTTTTCCTGGACCTGCTGGATCTGGTTCAGCCCGTTGTAGGCGACCGCATAGTTGTCGATCTTCGCGTTCGGGCTCGAGTCGGTGATGCCGACCAGGTTGTTGTTCGGGTCGTAGCGGTAGCCGAACGTCTTCTGCTGGGCGGGGCCGGGTTCGCCGCTGCCGTCGCGGACGATCTTCACCGCGTCCGCGGCCACGACGCCGTTCGCCTTGTCCGACAGCGTTACCTTGCGCGCCTGACCCTCGGTGAGCCCGTACGAACCGAGGCTGACCCACTGGCCGGGTTGCTGCGTCTGGTCAAGAGTCTTCGCAGTGCTGCCGCCGTCGTGGTCGATGGTGTAGGTCGCGTTGGTGGCGGTGGCGGTTTTGGGGTAGCGGACGGAGATTTCGTACGTCCCGGTGCGCGGCGCGTCGAGGTTCCAGGCGACGGTGTCGGTGCCGGTGCCTGGGTTGTGCCGTCGGTAGTCGAAGCCTTCGTAGTCGGGGCTGGTCTCCGTGCCAGCGGTGCCCCAGTTGCCGGTGACGATAGTGGCGGGGTCGGTGTTGTCGATCACCCGCACCTCCCGGCCCAACGGGACGCCGTCGTCGGAGCGGGACTTGAGCTTTCCGTCGGGATAGAACGACCAGGTCATGGTGCGGCTCATGGACCCGCCTGCCGCGGTGAGGGTGCGCGCGGTCTGCTTGCCGAGCTGGTCGTAGTCGTAGGTGGTGGTGATGTTCCACGGGTCGATGCTGGAACGCAGCCAGCCGGTGTCGAAGTAGCTGGTGCGGGTCACGTTGCGGACATTCTGGCCGTTGGACGGCGGAGCGCTGACCTCGGTGAGCCGTCCGACCTCGTCATAGGTGTAGGTCGTCTTGTCCGGAGCCTTGACGCGTTCGTCGTTGACGTCGAACGGGGTCTGCTGCTCTATCGGGCGGTTCAGCTTGTCGTAAACGGTGACGGCGGCGAAGTTGTCGGTGTTGCCCGGAATTTCGGTGCCACGAGGCGAAACAACCTTGGTCTTGTTGCCGACTTCGTCGTACTCGAAGCGAGTTTTGCGGTAGACGGGATTGCCCGACGCGTCCTTGGCGCGCGGCACCCACTGCTCCTCGACCATGGCGCGGGCGTCGAGCTTGACCACCGTGGTGTTCTGCTCGGCGTCGGTAGCCTCGACGATATTGCCGTCTCGGTCGTACTTCTTGCCGGTGGTGAAACCCGCGGCGTCGGTAACGGTCTTGACGCGGTGGTTCAGGTCGTAGGCGTACTTCGTCGTGTACGCCTTGGGATCATGCGTCGCGGTCTTGCGCGGGTCGACTACAACGGTGAGGTTGCCGACGTTGTCATAGTCGTACGTGGCCCGGTTGCCGCCGGCGTCAACAGTGCTGATGACGCGGTTGAGCTGATCGTATTCGCGGGTGGTGGTGAAGTCGGCCGGGTCGGGCGTCAGAGTGCCCTTCGGGTCGGTTTGCCGCAGCAGGTTCCCGACGTTGTCGTAGTCATAGGTAGTGGTCCGGTCAGGATCTCCTGCGTCGTCCTTGGGTGTGCTGACCGCGGCGATCTCGTCAGTGGGCCGGTAAGCGGCTGTGGTGATCGCGCCGTTGGCGGCCGTCGCTTTGATGACATTGTCGTTCGGGTCGTATTGTGCGCCGGGGGTGAAGAGGAAGTCGCCCTTGTCGGCGTCCTTGGGCACCTTGGACGACAACGGCCTTCCGAAGAGGTCATAGGTGTACTCGCTGACCTTTTTGCGCGCATCCATTGTGGACAGCACGTTGCCGGTCGCGTCGAATTTGGTCAGCGTGTCGTGGCCGTAGGCATCGGTGATCCGGCGTGGCGAGCCGATGGGGTCGTAGTCGCCGAAGGTCGTAATGTTGTTGTTGGCGTCGGTGACGGTCAGCAGCTGGCCGTAGCTGTCGTAACTGCTCAGCGTGGTGTAGTGGCCCGCGGCGGGATCACCGCTGCCCTTCGGGTCGGTGACGGCGACCAGGTTTCCGCGGTCGTCGTAGGTGAACAGCCACTTGCGGCCTTCGGGGGTGACCTTCTCGGTCAGGTCGGCGACGTGTCCGCCCAAGCCGGTCCGGTAGTTCAGCGCGGTAGGCGAGGTCTTGTTCGCGTTGGCCTCGGCGTCGGCGATGGTCTTCGGATAACCGGTGACCGGGTCGTAATCCCAGGTGGTGATGGCCTTTCCGCCGTCCTCGGCCAGGCGCCGGACGTTGTTGTCGGCATCCCAGGTCAGTTCGGTGGTCTGGTTCTTGGCGTTGGTCAGTTTCGTCGGGCGGCCGTAGCCGTCGACGAACGTCTCGGACGCGTGGCCGTTGGCGTCGGTCACGATCGAGTCGACCGCCGAGCTGTGGTCCGGATCCGGATAGCGGTAGTCGAAGCCGGTGTCCTTCCCGGCCCGGTTGGTCAGCGTCCGCGTCTTCCATTTCCGGGCAGGATCTTCGTAATACGACAGTCCGGTGGAATTGCCGCGCGGATCGGTGACGGAGATCAGCTTGGCGTTTTTGTTCAGCAGCGCGTTGTTGTAGAAGAAGGTGAAAGTCTTGTGCTGATCGGAGCCCGCGCCGTCGGTGATCTCCTGCAGCAGGCCGCGGTCGCTGTAGACGAACTCGATCCGGCGGCCGGAGATGTCGGTGATCGCCTTGAGCTGGTTGGCGATCTTCCCGTTGGCCAGGTTGACGCCATGGTGCTTGTGGTCGCCGGTGAAGTAGTCGTAATCCGGGTCGCCGTTCTGGAAGTACTCGAGGTTCAGGGTGCGGCGGCCGGTGGCGTCAGTGATGTATTTCAGGACACCGGTGTTGTGGTTGTTGACGCACGAGCGTTCGTAGGTGAACTGGAGCTCGTTACCGTTCTTGTCGACGGTCGCGCTTTGGTAGCCGTCGCTGTCGAACACGAGCTGGGTACGGTCCGGCCGCGTCATCACCCACGCGCGGGTTGGGTCGGTGCTCCCGGTGCGCTGCAGGTAGAGGTGGACGCCGGCGGGTTTGTCGTAATCCCACAGCTTCGGGTCCGGGCTGTCGTGCTTGTTCAGCGCGAACTGGTGGCTGGTGCCGTCCCCGTCGGTCAGCACGATCTTCGCCGGGTATCCCGGTCCGCCCCAGCCGTCGAACTCCAGCGGGGTGCCCAGCCGGGCCAGGGTAGAGGCCGACAGGGACCAGCCGGAGCCGATGTAGGAATTGGACGTGTCCTGAGCGTTGTAGGTCATCCGCAGGAACGTCGCTAGGCCGCGGCTCGGATTGCTCAACGCGTTGTAGGACCACACCGCGTTGCCCGCGAACTGGTTGACCATCAGCGTCGACCCGGCTCCGGTATTGCCGCCGGAATAGGAGTAGAACTTCTCCAGCCCCAGTTGATCCGACTTCGGATCGTCGATCGTGATGTTCTGCGCCAGCGGCGGGATCTTCGTCGTTTCCGACAGCCACTTCCCGGTCGTCCGGTTCCGCAGATCCCACTTGAGCACGAACGCTTCGCGCTTGTTGCCGAGGTCGAATGGAGTGGCTGTCTTCACCTTCGCGTCGACCGCGACCACGCCGTCGGGCGCGATGTCCTTGGGCAAGGGCGTCTCGACCCGGTTGCCAGGGCCGGTCACATCGGTGCCGTCAGGCAGTTCCCAGTGATAGGACAACGCGTAGTCGGCGGCGGGCCAAGCCGCGCCGGTGGTGTTGGTGAGGGTGACCGGGACGGTGTAGTCGTCGCCCGGAATCATTCGGTCCGGGGTGGTCGGTGCGTAGTAGGTGCTCTCCGCGGTCTGTTCGGTGTAGACCACGGTCAGTTTCGGCCGCAGGCGCGGCTCGGCGGCCTCGCTGCTGAGGAAAATGGTGCGTTCCGGCGGATTGGCCTCGTCAGCGAGCTTGACCAGTGCACCGTGGTTGCTCGCCGGGTCGTTGACCCAACGCTGCGCCAGTCCGGTCACGCCGAGGACCCGCAACGCCGGGTCGTTGGTGACTCCCGTGGTGGTTCCGGCGACCACCGGGTCGAAGTCGCCGCCGGGACTCGACCAGGCACGACCGGCGCTGGCCTTGTTCCAGGTGGCGCTGCCCTGGTCGAAATCCTTGGTGAGACCGCGTGCTTCATAAGTGCCGGTGCCCACTGGCGTGCCGCCGACGTAGGTGAAACCCCAGAGGCTGATCTCGGCGTTCTGCACCCGCGCACCCGCGGGAATTCCACCCAGTTCCGGGAACTTCACCAGGCCGCGGGTCGCGCCCAAGGCACCGGAGTTGTTGCCGACCGACAGCCACGGCTCGCCGGTCAGCTTATCGTGCGGCTGATCGGGCTGTTTGCTGGCCAGGGTGGTGTCGGCGGCGTTGCCTTGGACGACCTTCACGACCTGCCCGGCCTTGGGCAGCCGCACCAGCTGGGTCGCGGACGGGATCAGCTGGCCATCGCGGGTTTTGGCCGCGACGACGTAGTAATAGGCATTGCCGAACGGCTGCGGGTCGTCGGCCTTGGTCGGCTGCGCGGTGGTGTCGGCGTAGCTGGCGGTGCCGGGGCGCAACGGAGCGACCAGGGTCGCCGCGGTCGGGGTGAACTGCTGGAATACCGAACGGTGGACCTGGTATTCGACCAGGTCGCTCCCGGGATATGCCTGCCAGGTCAGGTTCGCGCCGGTAGCCCGGATCGTCGTTGGCGCGTCAAGGGCGGGGCCAGGTTTGCCGTAGGTCAGCAGCAACCGCGGGGTCTGCTCGGTGGCGCCGTTGTAGGCGTACTCGGCGGCCTCATAGCGCGGTCCGCCCTTGCCTTGGGTTTCGTCAGCGGCCTTGAGCAGGAAGCCGTGGTTGGGCTGGCTGCCGTCCAGCCAGCTTTGGACGGTCGAGCGCACGCTGAAGCTGTGCCAGATGTTGGCCTTGTCGGCCTTCTTGACCTGCGTGCCGGGCTTGGTCAGGCGTACCGCGTCGGCCACGACCTCCTTGCCCGGCACCCCGCCGAGCACGACCTTGTGCGCGGTGCCTGCCTTGAACGGCCACCTGCCCAGCGATGTCCAGCCGCCAGGGGCCGAGACGGTCTGATCCACCGGCACGGTCTGCTGTCCGCCGTTGTAGAACACGGTGTAGGGAGCGTTCGACGCCCGGCCCGCCCCGGACACGTAGTGCACCTCGACTTGATAGTCGCCGTCCTCGGTGAGGCGGGGAACCCAGGTGTAGTCGCCGCCGCGGGCGCCGACCCGGTAACTGTGGCCCACTGCCTGTTCAGCGTCTCCGGTGTCGACCGGGCGCCACTCGCCGTTCGCCGCGGTACGACCGGGTTCGCCGTCGTCGACGTTGTCCTGGTTCTGGCCCACCTCGGCGAACGCCGCCGCGGACGAGTTCCACGTAGCGGTGCTCGCTGTCCACGGCTGGGTCGCCCGGTGCGCTTCCACGGTGACGTCGTTGGCGCCGGTCGTGTGGTCCTGGTCGTAGTACAGCTGCAGCTGCGCCGAATCCAGCCGGGTGCCTGCCGGGATGTTCGCGAGGTCGAACTTCAGCAGACTGCGGGCAGCACCGCCGTTTGTCCCGCCGACCGACAACCGCCAGCTGCCGTCGTGGTTGGCGTCCGGCTCGTCGGACGTCACCATCGTGTCTTGCGCCTGGGTGGCGGTCGGCTGGATTTTGATGGTCGGATCGAGCACTACCGGGTACACGCGCTCCTTGGCGCGCAACCATTCCTGGTCCGCGGTCACCGTGATCGTGAACCGGCTGCCTTCGGCACGGACGGTCTGGGCGACCTTGCCGCTCCACGATTTGCCGTACGGCGAGGCCGGGTCGTCGCGGCCGTCCAGCATGAACGGCTTGGCCATGACGAACAGCGGCCCGCCGTCGCGGTCACCGCCTGCGCGGAAGAAGGCGATCGAGCCGTCCGGCTGCTGCTGGGCCTCGACGCCGGCCAGATCCATCGTGAAGCGGTAACTCGGCGCCTGCGCGGGCGGCTTGGCCAGCACGAGCTTTTCTTTCAACGCCTCAGGGGTCACCTGGTAGACCACATCGGTGCCGGGAAACGCGCCCGGATAGGTGATCGCGCTGCCCTCGACGCGCGGCTCCAGCGAACGCGACACCCCGGCGATACCGAGTCGAATTTCCCGTTCGCCCTGCCGGAAACCGACGAGATTCTCTGTTCTAGTCCCGAAAGAACTCTGAAAAGTGTTGCGCTCGTTGCGATAAGCGAAGCCCTGCCCGTCGGTCGCTTTCGCGATCCTGGTGTCGATGTCCTGCCAGTGCCCAGCGGTGTCGCGATAGTGCAGCGGGGTCTGCGAGACCTGCAGTTGAGTCCGGCCGTCTGACAGGGAAAACGCCTTGGTCGTGAGCGTCCGCTGTTCAGCCTTTTCTGCCAGCCGTTTCGCCTCGGGCGCCACCTGCCCGACGGGTGCCGATTCGTGGCGGGGCAACGCATCCACCGGCCCTGGCGGTGATGGCGGAACACTGCGATGGGAATGCGCTGGCGGGCCCGCGGCCGGCCGATGCGACAGCGCGACCGCCACCGGGGCGGTGCCGAAAACGGTGCCAGCGGCTACGATAATCGTAAGAGCGCAGCACAAAAAAGCGCGTTTGGTCGGCATCTCTGGCTTCCCCCTGCACAATCGCGCCCGAGTCCGCTGGATATGCGACTGACCGGCGACAATGCCAGCCATCCCCTCTGGGCGGCGAACACCAAATTCGACGGTACAACCGGATGATCACAGTCTCAATAGGCCGGATGGTCCAGCTTGGACAATCCCGGCGGGATAGACCGATCGCGCGGTATTCGCTACATTCAAGTCACTCAGTCATGCAATCGCATGATCCATGGATGGGGAGGCCTGGATGAGTACTATTCCGCGCGCGAAAACGATTTTTCTCACCGCCGTCGCGGCCGCGGTCGCGACGGCCGTCGCGCCGGGTGCGGACGCGAGCCCGCGGACGAGTTCGCTGGGTCTGCCCGCCTACTCCGACCTAGTCGTCGACGAGGCGAACCACCACGTGTTCGTGAGCGGCGGAAAGACAAGCAACGGCGTCATCGTCACCGATTTCAACGGCTGGGTGCGCAAGACCGTCGACAGCCAGTTCGGGGCGTCCGGGCTGGTTCTCTCGGCCGACGGCCGCACGCTGTACGTCGCGCTCGCGTCCGGCGACGCGATCTCCGCGATCGATACCGCGACGCTCGCCGAAACCGCTCGCTACCCCACTGGGGCCCAGACCTGCCCAGCCCATCTCGCCCGCACCGGCAGTGTCGTGTGGTTCGGCTACGGGTGCGAGGAATCCTGGAACGGCGGCATCGGCAAACTCGACACCGCCGCGGTTCCACCCGCCGTCACCCCCGATCAGCAGGGCGCGAACGTCCGGTTCAACCACGCGCCGCTGGTCGCGTCCCAGACCGGGGACGCCGGTCCGCTCGTCGCGGGGCAAGCGGAACTGAGCCAATCGTCGGTATACGTCTATGCCGTCGCCACGGGCAAACTCGAATCCCGCGCGTCTGGCGCGGTCGTCGGCAGCGACTTGGCTGATCTGACGCTGTCTCCCGACGGGAAGACCATCTACACCGCCTCGGGATCCCGCGACGCGGTCGAAGCCTTCAACAGCAAGGATCTCACTCGCGCTGGCGCGTACCACACTGGGCAGTACCCAAACGCGGTCGCCGCTTCGCCAGATGGCAAATACCTCGCGGGCGGTGTTCGCAACCCGCGTGACGACGTCTACGTGTACAAGGTCGGTGGCAGCGCGCCGTTGGCAACGTTGGACGTGACAAGCGACGGCGTTCTCGCACCCCGGGGCCTGGCGTGGACTGCCGACAGCGAGCGACTGTTCGCCGTCACCCGGCCCGCTAACGGGACGGAGCCCGCGTTGCGGGTTTTGCGGGACCCGGCTGATCGGTAAACCCGCACCACCACGGCCCGGCCGCATCTGCGGTCGGGCCGTTTCTTGCTGTCTGGTCGACGGCATTGCTTCCTGTTCCTCGATCGACTATCTTCCTGAATCAGGAAGACTTCTACGAAATACCGGAAAATAGGCCAACCGGAGTATCGGGGAGACGTCGTGGGCGCACTGCTGCGCTGGGCGGAAGCCGACCGTGCCGCAGTGCGGGAGGTGCTAGCCGAAGCGCTTGTCCTGGTGCCCATCGGCGCGACCGAACAGCATGGGCCGCATTTGCCTACTGGCACTGACGCGTTTCTGGCGGCCTCGGTGTGTGAGCGTGCGGCTGAGATGGCGGCACCGCGAGCCGAGCGGGCCTTATTGCTCGCGCCGCCGATTCCGTACGGGGCTTCTGATCACCATCTGCCGTTCAACGGGACGCTTTCTCTTTCGCCGCAGACCTTGTTGCACGTACTGGACGATCTGGCCCGGTCGATCGCGGTTCAGGGCGGGCGGCGGCTGATCGTCGTCAACGGGCACGGCGGCAACGTTGGCGTCTGTCACGCGTTCGCCGGTGCGGCGTCGACTCGGCACGGGCTTGCGGTGGCGCATACCGACTACTGGCGGGTCCTCGAACCGGAGGACATCGTGCCTGGGCATGCTGGCGAGTTCGAGACTTCGATGATGCTGGCGCACCGCGGGGAACTCGTTCGGCAACCGGCGGCGCGAGAGCAGCCCAAGGGAATTCGGGTGTCTGATGTGGACATTCATTCCGCACAGGTCTGGCGCGACATCGACGGGTATACCGATCGGCCCGAGTTGGCTACCGAAAGCCGAGGTTCCCAGTGGTTCGAGAAGATAGCCAGCGGGCTGGCGGACCGGTTCGTCACGCTGGCGGAAGTGTTGTGAAGCCATGATCGTGGACGTGCACACTCACACTCCGACGCACCAGGCCGCGGTGCCGGAGGACGAGCGGCGCGTTTACGACGGGTGGCGGACCGACCGGGCTGTGGTCACGACGAATTCTTGGGCTGACTACGACAAAGCCACTGAGGCTGCCGATCTGTCCATCGTGTTCAACATCGCGGTGGACAATCCCGAAGAAGCCACGGGGTTGCCGTATCGGGCGGAGGACACCAATACCGCGACTGCGGCGTTCGTTACCGCTGACCCGGAGCGGCGGATCGGGTTTATGTCGGTGAATCCGACTGCGCCTGACGTGTTCGAAGAGGCTGAGCGGTGCCGGGAACTGGGGCTGGCCGGAGTGAAACTCGGGCCGAATTACCAGAACTTCGACCCGTTGAGCCAACCGGCGTTGGACTTTTACCGTTACTGCGAGCGGCATGGGTTGCCGATCTTGTTCCACCAGGGTGCGTCGCCGATCCGGCAGGCACCGCTGCGGTACACGTATCCGCTGGTCACCGACGAGGTCGCCCTCCAGTTCCCGGAGCTGCGGATCGTCATGGCGCACATGGGGCATCCCTGGGGGCGCGAAACCGTAGTAACCATTCGCAAGCATCCGCACGTGTACGCCGACGTCTCTTCGATCTATCTCCGGTCTTGGGTGTGTTACGAATCGCTGCTCGCGGCACAGGAGTGGGGCGTGCCGCACAAACTGTTGCTGGGTTCGGATTTTCCGATCGCGACGACCGCGGAGGCGATCGCGGGGATCCGGCGGGTCAACGACATCGTCGCGGGCATCGCGTTGCCGAAGATCTCGGCAGAACTGATCGAAGGAGTCATCCACGCGGACGCGATTGCCGCACTCGGCCTTCGGAAAGGGATTCGATGACACCTATTCGCGGAGTGTCGCCCGTTCTTGAAGTGCCCTTTACCGAGGACGGCGAAATCGATGTTACCGGCTTTCGGCGAGTAGTGCGGCATGTGCTCGGCACTGGGGTCGGGAGCGTGATGTTCCCTGGGTTCGCGTCGGAGTTCTACAAGCTGGCGGAAGAGGAAAGGCAGACGCTTACCGAGGTGTTGCTGGCGGAGACCGCGCCGCGGCCGGAGGTGCTGGCCATTATCGCGGTGCAGGACCACGCGACTCGGCTCGCGGTCAAGCGCGCTAACGAGGCGGTGGCCTCGGGAGCGGATTTGATCAACCTTCTGCCGCCGCATTATCTGCGGCCGCCCCGGAAAGCGTTGGTCAGGCATATCCGGCAGGTGCTGGACGCGGTCGCGCCGACGCCGGTGGTTGTGCAGTACGCGCCGGCGGAGACCGGAACCAGCCTCGACGCGGACGTGCTGCGCGAGATCGCGGCCAAACACGCCAATCTGCGGCTGGTCAAGGTCGAGTCCAGTCCGCCGGGGCCGCTGATCGCCGAGCTGGCCGCCGGGGATCCGCCGATCCCGGCGGTCGAGGGGTACGCGGGGGTTCAGCTGCCGGACGCGATCCGGCGCGGCGCGGTCGGGACGCAGCCGGGGTGTTCGTTCACCGAGATCTACGTGGAGATCTGGCGGCGGTTCGAGGACGGCGACGACGCGGGTGGGGACGAGCTGCACCGCAGGCTGCTCCCGTACATCTCGTATTGGATGCTGGACACCGAGCGGATCATCGCGGTGGAAAAGCTGATTTCGGTGCGCCGGGGGCTCATCGCCAGCCCGTATTGCCGGGAGCCCGCGCATCGGCTGGACACCGAGGAGATCCGGATGATCGACCAATTTCTCACCGAGTTCCGCGAGCTGCTGTGACTACCGTCGAGGACGTCGAGATCGCCGCGGTCAGTCCGGTCGTCCGGCCCGAGCTGGTCGTGGCTGGAGCACGAGGGACGCACGACCGTTCCGACTTCCTCCTGGTTCGGGTGCGGACTTCGGACGGAACGACGGGGCTGGGCGAGGTTAGCGCGACGCTGCAGTGGAGCGGCGAAGACGCTGGTACGGCGGAGTATCTGATCAAACGGGCCCTTGCCCCAGCGATCCTCGGTCAGCCGCTCGTTCCGGTCGCCGGTCTTGAGCGGCGGATGGATGCGGCGGCGGTTGGTGCGCCGTTTACCAAGGCGGGGATCTCGACGGCGTTGTGGGACGCGTATGCGCGCACGCTCGGTGTCCCGCTCGCGGTGGCGCTCGGTGGTCCATTAAGGACCGAAGTGCCGGTGAAATGTTCGCTCAGCGGCAGCGGGCAGCGTCTCCGGGACGTCTACCAGGCTGCTTTCGAGGCGGGTTTTCGCAGTTTTAAGCTGAAAATTGGCTTTGATCCTGAGGATGACGCGCATCGTCTCGCGGAGGCAAGGAAACTCGTGGGGGCGGATACGTTCCTCGGCCTGGACGCGAACGGCGGTTATCGGGCTGCGGACGCGGCCAGGGCGATCGAGTTAATGCGAGACCACGACCCGGCGTTTCTCGAGCAGCCGGTGGCATCCGGAGATCTGGCCGGGATGCGGGCGTTGCGCGGACGTGGAGTGTCCATTGTGGCCGATGAAAGTGTGTTCGGTACTGACGATCTCGTGTCGGCGATCAGGGCCGAAGCGGCGGATGCGGTGAGTTTGTATATCGGCAAAGCGGGCGGGCCTGGCCGGGTGGTGTCGATGGCGCACCTCGCGAACGCGTTCGGGCTGGACGTCGTGCTCGGGTCCAATGGGGAGCTCGGCGTCGGCGCGGCGGCACAGTTGCACGCGGCGTGTGCCGCACCGGGACTGTCGGCCAGGATTCCGTCGGACATCATCGGTGCGCATTACTACGAGCGCGACGTTCTCCAGACGCCATTGGACAGTGACGGCCAGAAGGTTCGGCTCAGTGCCGCACCTGGCCTCGGCGTCGAGGTGGCCGACGACATCGCCGCCGGGTTCAGGAGTGTCCGATGAACCGGTCGAGGACGTTCGCCGTCACCGCGGAGACGCCGTCGTCCACCAGTACGGCGGACGTCCAGGCGATTGACCCGACGGAGAACACCTCGCCGCCGCTGACCGTGCGATAGCAAGCGAGCTCACCGCCACCGTCGCCTGGGTTCAAGCCGCGCGCCACTACGTGGGTCCCGGGTGGACTGTGTGGACCGGTCTTGTCGGTTTCGTGGCCGGAAGCGCCGCCGGGGCAGCGTTCGTGCAGGCTGCGGACTCCGAATCGGTCCCCTTTGTCCAGTCCGGTGCCACGAAAGGCCCAGTGGCCGGGGTCGAGGACCTCGTACGGCGCACCGGTCATCGCTCCCGCGCTGGTGAACACCACGCCGAACAGCTCCGAGGTCGGCCGGAAGGTGCGGTGCATCCGGCTCTCGTACGGTCCGGCCGGGTCGGCGGCCTGGGTGCGGAAGCGCAGGGCGTCCGCGGAAAAAACCACTTCGCAGTCGGCGACATTGCCGCCGAAATTGGCCAGCTTTCCGCCGCGGTCGTGCACCCAGGAATAGACCGCGGAGTACATCTCGCGGGACCAATATTCCGGATGCGTGCTCAGGACGAGCACGCGGTAGCTGTCGAGCGACAGGGTGCCGTCGTGCAGGTGTGCGTCGGAGTAGAGGTCGTATTCGTAGTCATTGCGTTCCAGCCAGCTGAGCAGCCGCCATTCCGCGGCTGCCAGGTGGCACGGCTGCCTGCCGCGGATCGGGTCTTCCGGCTGGGCGTCGGCGCTGAGCTGGTTCAGCGGCTCCGGGCGTTCGAAGGACAGCGGCGGGTACGCGTCGTCCGGCAGTGCGTGTTCGCTAAAGCTGGATTCCACGTAGCGGGGCATTTCCAGGCGGGGAACCAAAACCGGCGCGGACGGAATACCCGCGGCGTTGATGTAGTTGCTGCGTCCGCCGAAATTGTTGTAAGCGTTCCAGGTGTTCGTCGAAGCGACTACGGCGATCGGCGCGGACGGCTGGCGCGGCGCGACCACCCAGGGGAACGAGAATCGTGCTCCGGATTCGCCTTCGACGTGGAAGTAGTACAGGCCGCTGCGGTCTGGAGCCGTGACGAACTGGCGGTGAGACGGGTCAACGTAGCCTTTTTCGTTGAATCGCACGCCGGTCTGCGTGTAGTCGCCATCTGGAGTCACCTGCACGGTGGCGCGCGGGGCGTGTTCGTCGAACCAGCCGATCAGGGCCCACGCCTCGGCCACCGCGCCGTGTCGCCACAGGCTCAGCCGGTACGGCTCGGGGCTGTGGATCCGGAACTCGCCCTCGTCGCCGCTGTGCGCCCACTTCGGCCAGACGTAGCCGAAAATCTGGTCGGACAGCAGCCGGAACTGGTGTGGTTCTCCGGAGCCGAGAGCGACGTCGACGTGTTTGGCGCCGTAGCCGTCCCTGGCGAGGGTGACGCGGTAGCCGCCGGGCGGGACTTCGGCGTGGATCGCACCGGTCGCGGTGGAACGGGCGGTCCAGTGCGCTCGGCCGTCGCTGATTTCGACGGCGACCTCGGGCAGGGCGAGATAGCGTTCGTCGCTGACGTATCCCAGCAAGGTCATACTGTCGCGGCTTTCGGTTCAGCAGTCGGTTCCGGCAACGGCTTCCCGGCGCGTTCGGGCAACAGCAGCATCGCGATCGCGCTGAGGACGCAGCCGGCGATCACGTAAATCCCGACGCCCCACACCGCCCCGGTCGCGCCGACCAGCCACGCGCTGAGGTACGGCGCGAATCCGCCGCCGAGCACCGCGGTGAGCTGATATCCCAGGTTGACGCCGGTGACACGCGAGCGGGTGTCGAACAATTCGGACAGAATCGTCTGGGACAGCGCGGACATCGCCATCACGAACACCGAGAACCCCAGCACCATCGCGACCGCCACCAGCACTGGATTTTTCGTCTCGAACAACCAGAACACCGGGAAGATCACCGCGGCCAGCCCGATACAGCCGCCGAGGAACACTGGTTTCCGGCCGATCCGGTCCGACAGCGCACCCCAGGTCGGCGCCAGAACGATCTGCGCACCGGCGGCGACCATAGTGGCGGTGAGCGCCACCGAAGCGGGCATGCCGAGATCTTTTTTGACGTACGAGGCACCGTAGGTGGTGATGACGTAGCCGCCGATGCTGTTGGCGAAACCGAACAGGACGCCGTAGATCACATTGCGCGGCCGGCGCAGCACGGCGACCAGCGGAATGCGCGCACCGGCGTCCTTCTCGCGGGCACGTTCGAAGTCCGGGGTTTCGCTCACCCGCATCCGGATGACCAATCCCGCGACCAGCAGCACAACGCTGAGCAGGAACGGGATCCGCCAGCCCCAGGCCAGGAAATCCCGGTCGGGAAGCGTCGCGAACAACGCCATCAGACCGGACGAAACGAGCAGCGCGACGCCTGCCCCGGAAAGGAGCAGGGCTCCATAGAGACCGCGTTTGCGCGGCGGCGCGTGCTCGACGGCGAGCGAAATCGCGCCGCCCATTTCGCCGCCGGTCGAAAAGCCCTGCAGCAACCGCAGGATCACCAGAAGAATGGGGGCCGCGACACCGATCTGGCGGTATCCGGGCAGCACGCCGATGAGAATCGTGGCGATCCCCATCATGACGATGGTGAAGATCAAGGCTTTCTTCCGGCCGAACCGGTCCGCGAGGTGCCCGATGACGATGCCGCCGACCGGGCGCAGCACGAACCCGACGGCGAAGGTGGCGAACGAGGACAGCTGTCCGGTGAGCGGGTCCGCGGCTGGGAAGAACACGGCCGGGAACACCACCGCGGCGGCCAGGCCGAACAGGTAATAGTCGTAATACTCGAGCAGGGTGCCGATACTGGAGGCAAGCACCGCGGACCGGCGGGCCGATCGCACCGGTGCGGAATCGTCTGGGCCGGGGCCGGCCGGGACCGAGCGGTCTGAGTGCATGACGCCCGCACCTCCTGATCCGATGGTGGATCAAGGCCGGTCGACCTCGACCCCGGTGCCCCCGAATCACGCATTTTCGAGATATCGAAGATACGTCTTCTATTTCGGAAAGATTAGTCTATGCTGGCGGCGTCGGACAAGGGGAATCTCGGGGCGGGCCGACAGGTTTCCTCTCGTGCGTACCGGCCGCCGAGGCGTGGAGGGGTTGTCCATGACGTTGAGCCGTCGTCGTCTTTTGCAGTGGTCCGCGGCCGTCGCGGGTGCGGCCGTGGCCGGGGCCGGAACTGTCGCGGAGGCCGCGGAAAAGGAACCGGACTGGGCCGCGTTGCGCAGGCGGCTGCACGGCGCGCTGCTGCGGCGAAATGACGCTGGTTACGCGGAAATCCGTCCGCCGTTCAATCTGCTTTACGATGATCGGTACCCACCGGCGATCGCGCGGTGCGTCGATGCCGACGACGTGCGGAAGTGCCTGGAGTTCGCGGCAGAGAACACAATCAAGTTCGCGGCGCGCAGCGGCGGGCACAGTTATGTCGCATATTCCACTCCCGGCGACGGATTGGTCGCGGACCTCAAACTGATGAACCGCGTGGAAGTCCGCCGGAACAGCACCGCGGTCGTCGGCGCCGGCGCGCGGTTGATCGACGTCTACCACGCGCTGGCCGCCGAAGGCCGCGCGCTGCCGGGCGGCACGTGCGGTTCGGTCGGCATCGCCGGGCTCGCGCTCGGCGGCGGAATCGGCGTTCTGATGCGGAAATACGGACTGACCTGCGATCACCTGGCCGGGGCGAAAGTCGTGACCCCGCGCGATTTCCGGGTGCACTCGGTCGACCCCGGTTCGGATCTCGGCTGGGCGCTCACCGGCGGAGGCGGCGGGAACTTCGGGATCACCACGGAATTCACCTTCCGCACCGTGCCCGCGCCGCCGCGGGTCACGGTGTTCGTGGCGCACTTCCCGGAGGGCTCGGGCACCGACGTCTACGGTGCCTGGCAGGACTGGATCACCGAGGCGCCAAGGGAATTCTGGTCGAACATCTCGGTGCTCGGCGGCCCGAACCCGGCGGCGGGCGTGCCCGGTTGTCTTCTCGGCGGTGAAAGCCAGGCACGCGAGTTGATCGCCGATCTGGAACGCCGGGCCGGGGTCAAGGGCACCGTCAGCGATCTCCACGAGACCGATTATCTGGGTGCGATGGATTTCTGGTCCGGAAGCCTGGCTCGTCGCCGATTCATGGCCGCATCCCGGGTGCTGGCGCGGAAAGCGGATCCGGCGCGGCTAAGTGCGCTCGTCACCGGAGAGACCACGATCGCGCTCGAAGTGAACCCGCTCGACGCCGCGGTCTCCGACCTCCGCCCCACCGACACCGCGTTCGCCCACCGCGGCGTCTTCGGCGACGTACAGGTCTATCTGAGCGCCGACCCGGGTGTCGACCGGGAGACGGCGAAGCGCGAGGTGAACGACGTCCAGGCGCGGCTGGCGGAATTCGCCACCGGCGGCGCGTACGTCAACTACATCAACGACGACCAGAAGGACTGGGCCACGGCGTACTACGGGGTGAATCTTCCGGCGCTCCGGGCGGTAGCGGCGAAGTACGACCCGAGAGGGGTGCTCGCGTTCGAGCAGGGTCTCTCGCCGCGCCCGGTGTGAAAGCCGGTCTGCGGCCGGCGCAGGACTCCGGCCGCAGACCGGCGGGCTAGGCCGCGACCTGCAGAATCCAGGTGACGCCGAAGCGGTCCCGGAGCATGCCGAACGCCGGGGCCCATTGCGCCGGGCCGAACGGCTCGATGACCGTCGCGTCCTCGGACAGCTTCTTCCAGCACTCGCCGACCTCGTCGACCGAATCCCCGCTGACGGACAGGAAGAACTTCTCCGTGGTGACGGTCGTCCCGTTCTCGCGGGTGGTCTCGCCGACCGGCGTGGGCGAGGTGGTGCCCGGGACGTCGTAGGCCATCACCTGGAACCCGTTCTCGCCGACGACCTGACCGAATACGACCCGGTCCGCGCCGGGCGCGTCCTGGGGCATGCCGAAGTCGCCGTAGGTGGCGATCCGGAGATCCCCGCCGAACACCGACCGGTAAAACTCGAGCGCCTCCCTGGCCTCGCCCCGGAAATTCAAGTGGGCGACGGCGTGCACTGCCATGATTTCGACTCCTCGATTCCCGCGCCGGACTCGTTCCCGCGCTGGAGCCGAGACTCGCAGCAGTAGCGGTCAGCCAGTGGCCGCTACCTCCGGCATGATCAAAATCATGCGCAAGGTGACCGACGACGAACGACGGAACCGGATCGGGCTGCGGCACGCTTTGGCGACCACCGCGCCCGGGGTGGAGGCCGCCGTCCGCGCGGTCACGTGTTTGCATGCCACCGAGGCCAGCAGCATCTACCTGTCCGCGTACGCCCGGTCCCGTGCCGATCGGCAGTCCATTTCGGACGCCCTGTTCGGCCGACGGACGGTGGTTCGACAGCTGGCGATGCGCCGGACCGTCTTCGCGTTCCCGATCGATTTGTTCGCCGCAGCAAGGGGAAGCGCGTCAGCACGGGTCGTGAAGCAGCTGACGGCGCGGTTGGCGAAAGATGTCGAACTCGCCGGAATCGACGACAGTCCACTGTGGATCGAGGATCGCTGCGCCGAAACGCTGGCGGCGATCCGTGAAGAGCCCGGAACCACTGTGCAGCTGCGCGAACGCGTTCCCGAACTGAACACGCGGGTCGCCGCCGAAGGACGGCCCGCGGTGCTCGCCCCGGTGGGATCCCGCGTGCTTTCCGTGCTGGCCGCGAGCGGTCAGGTGGTTCGCGGGCACAACGCCGGTCGCTGGCCGGTGTCGCGTCCAGTGTGGACAGCGGTCGAGCAGTGGCTCGGCGAGGACCCTGGCGTCCTGGACGAACGGGAGGGCTACCGGGAACTGGTGCGGCGGTGGCTGTGGTCGTTCGGGCCGGGGACCGAGGACGACCTGGTGTGGTGGCTCGGTGCGACGAAAACCGCGGTCAGGCGGGCGCTGGACGACGTCGGCGCGACGCCCGCCCTGCTGGAGGACGGAACCCCGGCGTGGCTGCACCCCGCGGACGAGGACTCGGTCCGCCTCGACCAGGACTGGGCGGCGCTGCTCCCGACCCTCGACCCGACGACGATGGGCTGGCGCCGCCGCGACTTCTACCTCGGCGACCACGGGCCGAGCCTCTTCGACGGCGCGGGCAACGCCGGTCCGACCGCGTGGTGGAACGGGCGGATCGTGGGGACTTGGACGCAGCGGCCGGACGGGACCGTGGAGGTCGTGCCGGTGGAGCCATTGCCGCTCGCCGCGGTGGCGGCGTTGAAAGAGGAGGCGGAGAAGCTGAGCGACTGGTTCGATGGCGAAGTGATCGCTACGGGTTACGTGCCGCCCATCGTCCGCGGCCGGGTCAGCCGGGGATCCGCATGACCAACGTCCTCCTGCCGCCGCGCCTCCGGCCGGGAGATCGGGTCCGGCTCGTCTCCCCCGCGAGCTGGCCCACCGCCGAACTGCTCGCGGAATCCGTGCGGACGCTGGAAAGCTGGGGCTTGATCGTCGAGGTCGGCGAGCACGCCCTCGACCGGCACGGGTATCTCGCCGGGCTCGACGAGGATCGGCTCGCCGATCTCAACGACGCCTACCGCGATCCGGGCGTGCGCGCGGTCATCGCCACTCGCGGCGGGGCCGGGGCGTACCGGATCGCCGACGGGATCGATTTCGCGGCCGTGCGCGCGGATCCCAAGCCGCTCATGGGGTTCAGCGACATCACCAACCTGCACCTCGCGTTGTGGCGGCACTGCCGGATCGCCGGGATCCACGGCTTCCTCGCTGGCGCGCGCTCCGCCGAATCAACCCGGCGGCTGCTGTTCGAGCCCGAACCCACCACGCTGCACCGGGACCCGGACGTGCTCACGGCCGCCGTTTCCTTTCCCGGCACGGCGACCGGCAACCTGGTCGGCGGCCACCTCGGCACCGTCATCGGGTTCATCGGAGCCGGGCTGCCCAGCCTCGACGGCGCGATCCTGTTCCTCGAAGCCCCGCGCGCGATCGGGCTGGGGCAGGTCGACCGGCAGCTGACGCACCTCATGCGGTCCGGTTCACTGCGCGGTCTGCGCGGGGTCGCGCTCGGCCGGTTCCCCGGGTTCGAGGATTACACCGACCGCGGCTGGACCGTGCTGGACGTGCTGCGCGACCGGCTCGGCGCGCTGGACGTCCCGGTGCTCGGCGGCCTCGACGTGGGCCATGGCACCGGACCGCTTTCGGTCCCGCTCGGACCGGTCGCGAAGCTCGACGGCGACACGCTCACCGTCGGGCCCGCGGTCAGCTAGGTCCCCAGCTCAGGTGCCGGAAGTGCAGCCCGTTCTTCGACTCCTGCCATTCGCCGACAGCGTCCGGTTCGCGGCCGATCTCCGGCGCGTAGACGTCACCCTCGAAGGATTCGCGCAGTTCGGTCACTTCGATCCGGTCGGCGAACGGCAGCGACTCCTCATAGATCCGCGCGCCGCCCATCACCCACACGTCGCCGTCCGCAGCCGCGAACGCTTGCTCCAGGCTGGGGAACGTCTCCGCGCCGTCCTGCGGCGTGCGGGACACCACCAGGTTCCGCCGCCCGGGCAACGGCCGGAAGCGTTCCGGCAGCGACTCCCACGTGCGCCGGCCCATGAGCACGGCCGCGCCCGCGGTCACCGTGCGGAAGTGCTTCATGTCCTCCGGGATGTGCCACGGCAAGGCGTTGTCGCGGCCGATGACACCGTTCGCCGCCTGGGCCCAGATCACTCCGATCATCAGACGGCCACCGGAGCCTTGATGCCGGGGTGCGGGTCGTAGCCCTCCAGCGAGATGTCCTCGTACTGGTAGTCGAACAGGCTTTCCGCCGGTTTCAGGCTCAGCGACGGGAACGGCCGCGCCTCCCGGGAAAGCTGCTTGCGCACCTGCTCGACGTGGTTGTCGTAGATGTGGCAGTCCCCTCCGGTCCAGATGAAATCGCCGACGCGCAGGCCGACCTGGTCGGCGATCATGTGCGTGAGCAGGGCGTAGCTCGCGATGTTGAACGGAACGCCGAGGAACAGGTCCGCGCTGCGCTGGTACAGCTGGCAGGACAGTTCGCCGTCGGCGACGTAGAACTGGAAGAACGCGTGGCACGGCGGCAGCGCCATCCGCGGGATGTCCGAGACGTTCCAGGCCGAGACGATGATCCGCCGCGAATCCGGGTTCTCGCGCAGGGTGCGCAGGACCTCGCTGATCTGGTCGATGTGCCCGCCGTCCGGGGTCGGCCAGGACCGCCACTGGACGCCGTACACCGGGCCGAGGTCGCCGTCCGGGGCGGCCCATTCGTCCCAGATCGTGACGCCGTGCTCACGCAGCCAGTTGACGTTCGAGTCGCCGCGCAGGAACCACAGCAGTTCGTACGCGATCGAGCGGAAATGCACCTTTTTCGTGGTGATCAGCGGGAAGCCGTCGGACAGCCGGTAGCGCAGCTGGTGCCCGAAGATCGACCGCGTGCCCGTACCGGTGCGGTCCCCTTTCCGGGCTCCGGTGTCGAGCACGTGCTGAAGCAGGTCTTCGTACTGCGTATCCGGCATGCTCGGATCGTAATCCAGACAGCTCCGTGTCAGCCGGATATCAGCGGCCGCGGTGACGCTGGTCGCACCACCACCAGCGAAGGGATCATCGATGACACGCCCGCCCGGCCTGCCGCTCGACCGTGACGCAGGCCCGTTCGACCCGCCGTCCGCCCTCACCCGATTGCGGGAAACCCGGCCGGTGAGCCCGCTGAAGTTCCCGGACGGGCACGACGGCTGGCTGGTCACCGGCTACGACGCGGTCCGCCAGGCGCTGGCCGACCCGCGGTTCAGCTCCCGCCAGGACCTCGGCGTGCTGCACGTGCCCTACGAGACGCCGAGCATGCCCGAGGCGCAGGAAATGACCGAACCGACGCCGCAAACGCCGGGCCTGTTCCTCACGATGGACCCGCCGGACCACACCCGGCTGCGCCGGAAGCTCACCGGCGCGTTCACCGTCAACCGGATGAAACGGCTCGAGGAGCACATCTCCGAACTCGCGCGGCGGCAGCTCGACCACCTGGCGAGCCTCACCCCGCCGGTCGATCTGGTCACCGAATTCGCGCTTCCGGTGCCGTCGCTGGTGATCTGCGAAATGCTCGGCGTTCCGTATTCCGACCGGGAGACGTTCCAGAAGAATTCCGCGCAGATGATGCTCCGGGACCAGAGCATCGAGGACAAGATGGCCGCCTGGACGGAGCTTTCGTCGTATCTCGGGAAACTGGCTGCCGACAAGCGCGCGAACCCCGGCTCGGACATCCTGTCCGACCTGGCCCGCGACGACGATCTGAGCCTCGAGGAACTCGTCGGGATCGGGTTCCTGCTGCTGCTCGCCGGGCACGAAACGACGGCGAACATGCTGGCACTGGGTACTTTCGCGCTGCTGGAGAACCCTGAGCAGATGGCCGCGCTGCGCGCTGACCCAGAACTGATTCCCGGCGCGGTCGAGGAACTGCTGCGCTATCTCTCCGTGGTCGACGTCCTGTTCCGGTACGCGTCCGAAGACCTCGAACTTGGCGGCGAAAAGATTCCCCAGGGATCGACCGTTCTCATTTCAGTGCTCGCCGCCAACCGCGATTCTTCGCATTTCCCGGAAAGCGAAGACCTCGAGGTCGAACGGAATGCGCGGACGCACTTGTCATTCGGACACGGCGTGCACCAATGCCTCGGTCAGCAGCTCGCCCGCATCGAAATGCGCGCCGGATTCGCCGGGTTGCTGCACCGGTTCCCGGCGCTCGCGCTCGCGGTCCCGCCGAGCGAGGTGCCGCTGCGGACCGGCATGAACATCTACGGCGTCCACGAGCTGCCCGTGACCTGGTAAACCGGACCCGTCAACGGATCGGTTGACGTCCACCAGCGTCAACGGATACGTTGACGCCCATGACCGACTCCGTGCAAGCGATGGCCGCCCGCTACTTCCGGCAGCGCGAGAACCCCTTGCTCAGCGAACTGGTGCGCGCGGCGAGATCGGGCCGTCCGCCCGGCGACGACCTCAGCGCCGAGGACGCGGCGGGGGCACTGCACCTGGTCCCGGACGTCCGAAGCGATCTGGACCGGGCCGAGGTCACGCTGATCGAATCGGTTCTCGACCGCGGCTGGACCTGGGAGCAGCTGGGGGCGGAGTACGGCGGCCGGTCCAAACAGGCGATGCAGCAGCACTACCGGCGGCGCGGCGGGACACGTTCCTGGCCAGCCAAGGAACGCCCGCCGCGCACTGATTCGCCGCACCGGCTGACCGACGAACACGTCGCCCCGGCCGACGTGGAGAAGGTGCGCGAGGCGATCAGCGCGTTGCTCGCCACCGCGCACGACGTCGCCGAAACCCACACCGTCGACGGGGTGTGGACCGCGGGCGAACCAGTCTTGGAAGAGATCTCGGAGATTGGACTGGATCCGTTGCCCCGCTTGGAAGTCGCGTGCCGCACCGCGGCGAAGGCGATCGAGGACATGGTCGTCGCGGGCTGGGAACGGCGGGATCCGGGACGCGACAACCGGCGACGGCAGTCCTGGACGGTGCGGCTGGACGACGAAATGCGCGCCATGGCGTCCTGGCTCGACCGGGAATCGCAGGAATTGCGCGTCCCCCGCGTCGACCGTCCGCTGGCGGTCGGGACGACCACCGCCGACCGGGCGGACCATTTCGAGATCGCCGCCGAGGACGTCGGACAGGTGCGGGAGTCGATCAGCCTGACGCTCACCCGGCTCGAAGCCCACCGCGCGGTGTTCGACCAGGTCATCGACGAGTTGCGCCGGCGGCAGGCCGAGTTGTCCTGAGCCGGGTTCACCGAACCCGGGACCGCAGCCACTTGTCCCAAGGCCATTCCTTGTCCTTCGCGAACGGCACATCCGAGCGCAGCCCGCGCGGAATGAGAACCACTGCTTCCCCGGCAAAGCTGACACCGATCGCCAACTGGTAAGGCCTCGCCTGTTCGTGCATACCGAATTTCACTGCCAGCGCAGTGAACCCGGCCGACACGCCGACGCCGAGCACGAACAGCGCGAGGCTCGATTTCCGGTAGCGCTGCCATAATTCGCCCTTTTTCTCGTACAGCCGGATCGTCGTGCCGCGTGCCGCGCCGAAGGCGAGACCGAGGGCGCAACTGCCGGCGATCCACCACACGTCGGTACTGGTCAGCCCCGGGAAACCGACCGTCCCGGCGACTCCGATGCCGATCAGCACCACTGGCGGCGCGACGGTGTCCCGCCAGTTCAATGGCTCCCCGAGCATCCGGAACACCAGCATCACCACGACGCCGACGATCAAGCTCACGAGCACCCATCCGCTCATCGCGGCCCCCCTTTTTTTGACACGTCCATGCTAAATCCATCGTGGCATCGCCGTGCTATAAACGCAACCATGCCGAAGATCGTGGTGCCGGAAGACCGGCGGAAGGCCGTGAGCGAGGCCGTGGTCCGGGTGGTCCGCCGCTCCGGCGTCGAAGGCGCGACGCTGGGCGCCGTGGCCAAGGAAGCAGGTCTCGCGATCGGGTCGATCCGGCATTACTTCGCCGACCACGAGGCGATGATGATCTTCACCATGGACCAGCTCGGCCGCCGGATCGGCGAGCGCGTCGCGGTGCGCGCGGACCGGCTGCTCGCGGCGGAAACCGAGCGGCGGACGCTGGTCGAAGACCTGCTCGCCGAATTCCTCCCGCTCGACGACGACCGCCGGGACGAGGCGATGGCGTGGCTGGCGTTCACCGTCGCCGCCCGCACCCGTCCGGCGTTCCGGGCGAGCGCCGACGCCCAGCACCAGTACGTGCGCGACCTGATCACGCGGATCCTGCGCGAGGCCGTCGCACTCGGCAAGCTCCCGAGCGAACTGGACCTGACCGTCGAGTCGATCCGGCTGTCCGCACTGCTCGACGGACTCACCATGCAAGCGGTGCTGCACCCGGAATCGACACCGCCGGAACTGCTCCGCGACGCGCTGCGGAAAAGCCTCCCCTGACCTCTGTCGCATGTGGACCGACCGCCCCGGGCGCGATTCATCGCTTGTGAACGCGCTGTGAATATTGCGAATTACCTGTCGCCGCGGTGAGCGAAACCGCGGCGGTGCCAGTCATTTTTCCGCGAATCCGGCTGTGAACACTCACACCGCGTGTCGGAGCCGTTGCTCTGCGGGAGTGGGCGAGCACACAGTGATGCTCGGCCGGGGCCACCCCGGCAAGCTCCCCTCCCCGTCTGGCACAAGGAGATTCGATGGATTACCGACTTACCCGGCGGACGGTCCGGATAACGGTGGCGACCGGGGCAGCCGCGCTTGCCGTGGCACTGCTGCCGGGCACCGCGCTGGCCCAGTCGAACGGCGACGCGAGCCAGCCGAACGGCCTCATCAAGACCGCCACGCACACCCAGGTGCGCGAAATCCAGCCGGTCGGCGGGCGCGTCGCGCACGCGCTGCCCGCGTCGAAGCAGCTCGAATACAACCAGCAGGTGCAGGAAAACGACCAGTGGTGCTGGGCCGCGGACGGCTCCAGCATCGAGCAGTCGCAGGGCGGCACCGCCACTCAGGCCGATTTCTGCGCGGCGGGCAAGGGCACCCAGTCCGGGTACTGCCCGAACGAAGGCGGGCAGATCTCGGAGATCGTGCAGGGCTTCATCGGCACCGGGTTCTCCGCGGAGAGCGCGAACGGGCCGATCAGCTACTCCTCGGTCCAGAACCAGGTCAACTCCGGAATCCTGAACCTGACCGGGATCTACTGGACCTCGGGCGGCGGGCACGCCGAAGTGATCTACGGATACGACAGCTCCAACAACTCGATCATGGTCGGCGACCCGTGGCCGAGCTACGAGCGCTACCAGACCTGGGACTACACCCAGTACCAGAGCAACGCCCAGTTCACCTGGAACGACACCATCGTCAACATCAAGAAGGGCTGACCGGGCGCCATGGGTGAGATCTGCCGGAAGTTCGCCGCCGGCGCGGCGATCGCGGTCGCGGCGCTCCTGTCCGCCGGTCCCGCCGAGGCCGCCGGGGCCTCGTGGGTCGCGCCGCCGTCGGAGCAGGACGTCGCGGCCGCGGTCAAAGCCGCGGAAACGACGCGCGCGATCAGTTTCGCCACGTCGAACTTCCGGCAGGTCGGCCACGCCGATCCGGGCCGGATCACGCTCGGGCACAAGGGAATCCCGGTCTACACGCTCAATCCCGATTTCGTCGCGGCGAAACCGGGAGCTCCGGCCGGGGTCCTGCGGGCGATCGCGGTGACGGCCACCGCCGCCACCGGCGCGAAAGCCACCCTCCGCGCCGCGCCCGACCGCTCCGCGCCGAGCGGCTGGGCGGTCGGAAACGTGTTGTCCGGCAACGACGAGGAGACGCTCAGCGCCCGGCTGCGCCCGGGTTCGGTGCTGCTGAACGAACCGCAGATCAACGGCTGGTACGACCTCGGCCGCGACGGCGTCGTGCTGTTGCAGGCCAGCCTTCCGCAGTCGCCGGTCGGCCAGTTCACGCCGATCTCGGAGTACCAGCAGCAGGTGCATTCCCGGTACGCCGACAAGCTGCCCGGTTCGGCTTACCAGCGCGGCGGCGGGATCGGGTTCAAGCAGACCCTCCAGCGCGACACCGGACCGGCCGGTTCGCTGATCGTCGGGCTGATCGTGTTCGGCTCCGCGGTGGTGCTCGGCGGCGCGTTCCTGGTGTGGCGCTGGACGAAACGCAGGATCAATCCCAAATGAGATCGACCCCGGCGATGCCTACGCCGAGTTCCTCGAAGTAGGCGCTGACCGTGTTCCCCGGCCCGCAGAACAGCGGCTCGCGAACCAGCAGTTCCAGGTCCTCCCGGGGCCGGACGGTCCGCAGGCAGCGCGCGGGCAGCGCGTTCGGGTGGAAACGCAGCCGCAGCAGGTACGCCGACATGCGGGAGCGCACGACCCGGTGGAAATTCCCCGGCCGGACCGAGGCGGCGGGGCGCAGCGTGAACCCGAACGTATGCGTCTCCCCCTCGGCGAGGCCGCGGTCGAAAAGCAGCTCGAACACCATTCCCGCCGACCGCGCGCTGCGGCGGACCCGCCCGACCCGGCAGCCGTCGACCGCGCTGATCTCGGTCGCCGTGACGTCGCTGCCGTCCTCGTCCTGGTGCGTCACGAGGAAGCTGTCCGGGCCGGATCTTCGCGCCCGCACCACCATGGTCGACGAGATTTCCTCGGTCCGGCCCTGCGCGCCGAGCGTCAGCACGTCGACCACCGTCGCGACGTCGAGGTCCGCGTTCTCCTCGACGCCGGGCGTTCCGCTCAGTTCGTCACGCAGCGCGAACGTTTCCGCCCAGCTCTGCTGGAGTTCCGGCAGCGACGGGCGGCGGTCGGCGTCCGCGGTCCGGTGCGGCCCGATCAGCACGACCAGGCTGTCCGGCGGCAGGTTCAGCACCGACTCCAGAGCGCGCACGACGTCGAGCGACCGAGGTGCGGACGGACTGCGCAGGCCGCGCTGCCAGTAACTCAGCGTGGACTCGGCGACGGAAACCCCGTGCGCGGCGAGATGCGCGCGAAGCCGCGAAAGGGACAGTCCGCGCCGGTCGACGGCCTCGGACAACGCGCGGTGAAACGGGCCGGACCGGACTGTTCGCGCCGACCACCGGACCGCCAAGCTCTGCTGCTGCATCTGGCTTCCCCTGCTCGTGCCGAATAGCTGTTCAGCATGAGCAGTTCGTGACCGGGCAACAACCGTCCATCGTCGAGAATCGGGCAAATCCCCTCGCTCGCCTCGGCCAACCGGGCCAGCGCGCGGTACTCCGCTCGGCGACCGCGGCTCAAGCGGCGAAGTAAGCCGTCGCGAATTCCGTCAACCGTTGCGCCGCTGCGGAAAGGTAGGTGTCCGCGCGCTGCACCACCGTCAACGTCCGAAAGCAGTCCGGAACATCCAGCCGGAGCCCGACAGCTGACTCGCCCTTGGCTGCCTGCCGGGCGACCTCCGGAACCAGCCCGATCCCCAGTCCGCTCGCGATCAGCTGGCCGGTCGCGCCGGGTTCGTCGCTCTCGCAGGAGTAGTTCGGTTCCAGCCCGGCCTCGGCGAAGAGGCGGTCGGCGAGGGTGCGCGGCCAGTAGCCGGGCCGGGTGGTCACCATCGGCTCGTTCGCGAGGTCCGCCATCCGCACGCGTTTGCGCCGCGCCAGCCGGTGCGTGCTGGGCACCGCGAGCAGCACTTCCTCACGCAGCAATTCCCGCGCCCGCAACCCGGGCTGCAGCAGCGGCTGCGAGGCGAAGCACAGGTCGACCTCGCCCGCGCACAGCTGCTGCGCCATGGTTTCCGCCGACGATTGGTACAGCCGCAGTTCGACGCCGGGGTACTCCGCGCGGAAGGCGCTCATCAGGCCGGTGAGCGTGAGCAGGGTTTCCGACGCTACGGCGACCCGGCCGTGGTCCAGACCAGCCAGATCGACGAGTTCCTGGCGGGCGTCGTCGAGTTCGCGCAAAGCCCGGTCGACGCGGCGCAGGAAAGTGGCGCCGAAGTGGTTGAGCCGCAGCCCGCGCCCGGCTCGTTCGAACAGCGGCACGCCGAGATCCGCCTCCAGCCGCGCGATCGCCCGGCTCAGCGACGGCTGGGCGATGCGCAGTTCGGCCGCCGCCTGGCTGAGGTGGCCGCGGTAGGCGACCGCCTGGAAGTAGCGCAGTTGCAGCAGGTCCATCTCATAGCTCCGAGGTCATGAGTACATGGCGAATTTGGTCTTGGACGGCATGAGAAGTCCAGCCTAGCGTCTGTTCGGGGGAAGACTTACGCGCACAAGGGGGAACGGTGGCCGAAGCGGCCCTGACACGCGGGCGGACGTCGCTGGTGGTGCTGCGGGTTTTCGTGACGGTGCACGCCGTCGCGATCCTGGGCCAGCCGGTGTTCGCCGGACGATATCTGATCGGCGATTACGGCATGCTGGCGATGCACGAACTCGGCGCGAACATCGTGTCGACGGTCGCGCTGGCGCAGCTCGTGCCCGCCGCGCTGTACTGGTGGCGCGGCGGCGTCCAGTGGCCGTTCTGGGCGAGCCTGCTGCTGGCCTGCGGCGAGACCGCGCAGTATTTCGCGGGCCAAGCCGGTGCTCTTGACCTGCACATTCCGCTCGGCGTCGCGCTGGTCGCGATCGCACTCGGGACGCTGTTCGGCATCTGGCGCACCGGGGCGCGGCGATGAGCGGGATGTCGCGCCGCCGGTTTCTCGGGCTGGCCGGCGGTGCCGGAGTGGTGCTGACCGCCGGGTTCGTCACCCCGCGGTTGTTCCGGCCCGCTGCCGCCACCGGCGAGCTGTTGACCAGTGAAGTGCCGCTGCCGCAACCGTTTCAGGTTCCGTTGCCGCTCCCGCCGGTGCTGACCCCGGTATCCCGTGACGGCGGTGTCGACCGGTACGAGATCGTGCAGCGCGCGAGCACCGCGGAAATCCTTCCCGGACTGCGCACGCCGATCTGGGGCTATCAGGGCATTTTCCCGGGGCCGACGATCGAATCGCGCAGCGGCCGGACCACGATCGTCCGGCACCGCAACGAACTTCCGGTGCCGACGGTCGTCCATCTGCACGGCGGACGTACGCCGCCGGAGTCCGACGGATACGCCACCGACCTCGTCCTGCCCGCCGACGGCCGGTATCTCGCCGGCGCCGGGCACGGGCATTCCGGGATGGCCGATCCGGACGCCGTCGTCACCACCGGCACCCGCGAGTACACATATCCGTTGCGGCAGAAGGCCGCGATGCTCTGGTATCACGACCACCGGATGGATTTCACCGGTCCGGCCGTGTATCGCGGGCTCGCCGGATTGCACCTCGTCCGCGACGCCGAGGAGGACGCCCTGCCACTGCCGCGAGGCGAGCGGGAACTGCCGCTGATGATCACCGACCGCGCGTTCGCGGAAGACGGATCGATGCGGTATCCGTCGCTCGACCCTTCTTTGCGGACCGTGCCGGGGGTCGAAGACGCTTACGCGGCAGGGGTTCTCGGTGACGTACTGCTGGTGAACGGCGCACCGTGGCCGGTCGCGGAGGTGTCGGCGGTCCGGTACCGGCTGCGGTTCCTCAACGGTTCCAACGCCCGCCGCTACGACCTCGCGCTGGACCCGCCGCCGCCGAGCGGGCGAGCGTTCACGCAGATCGGCTCGGACCAGGGTTTGCTCGACGCCCCGCGTGGCCACGAGCACCTGCCGATCGCACCCGCCGAACGGTACGACACGGTGGTCGACTTCGGCGCCTATCCGGTCGGCACCGAAGTGACGCTGGTCAACCGCCTCGGCACGGGCACCACCGCACAGGTCATGCGCTTTCGCGTCGTCCGGCGAGCGAAGGACGACAGCCGCGTTCCGGCGAAACTGTCCGAAGTGGAGCGTCTCGACCGAGCACAAGCGACCGTGACCCGCGAATTCGCGTTCCGAAGCGGACAGTTCAACGGCAGGCACGGCTGGACCATCGGCGGCGAGGCCTTCACCCCGACCCGGATCGCGGCCCAGCCGAAACTCGGCGACGTCGAGATCTGGCGGTTCGTCGCCGACCTGCACCATCCGATCCATCTGCACCTGGTGCACTTCCAGGTGCTTTCCCGCGGCGGCAAGGCACCCGCCCCGCACGACGGGGGCCGCAAGGACACTGTGGACCTTCAGCCGGGCGAGGCGGTCGAGGTGATCGCCCGGTTTGACGGATATCGCGGGCGATACATGTTCCATTGCCACAACGCCGAGCACGAGGACATGGGGATGATGGCCACGTTCAAGACCGTCTGAGGGCTCAGCCTGCCGGCGTGTAGATCTGGTGGATCACTCCGCTGGAGAAGGTTTCGGCCGAGGCCAGCCGCAGTTCGACGGTGCCGAGGTCGTCGAACCACCGGGCGCCCTTGCCGAGCACGATCGGATGCACGAAGAGCTGCAGCTGGTCCAGCAGTCCGGCCGTGAGCAGCGACCGCACGAGGGTGAGGCTGCCGGTCACGCCGATGTCCTTGCCTTCGGCGGATTTGAGTTCTCTGATCCGGCCCAGCACGTCGCCGCTGATGATCTCGGTGTTGTTCCACTCGGCCTCGGTCAGAGTGTTGGTGACTACGTACTTCTTCTGGTTGTTCATGACGTCGGCCACCTCGTCGTCGCTGGTCGGCCAGAAGGCGGCGAACTGCTCGTACTGGACGCGGCCGAGCAGCATCGCGCCAGAGCCGGCCATGGCCGCGCCGACGGCGTTGCCCATTTCGTCGTCAAAGTAGGGGAAATGCCAGGTCTCCGGCGCCTCGGCCACGCCGTCGAGGGACACGAACAGGCTCGCGATGATCTTGCGCATGAAGTACTCCCGGTGCTCGAAGGTCCAATGTAGTTCGGTGGCAAAATAGTAAGGTGTCGAACTATCATGTGTCAAATAGTATGCTGGTGGCATGCGGGAGAGCGATGAGGTCGACACGGTGATCGAGCAATGGCGGCGGGAGCGGTCCGACCTGGACCTGTGGCCGGTCGAGGTCCTGGGGCGGGTGACGCGGTTCGCCGCGATCATGCACCGTTCCTTCGACGAGGTTTTCGCCCGCCACGGCCTGCGCAACGGGGAATTCGACGTGCTGGCCGCCATCCGCCGGTCCGGGCCTCCCTACGTGGTGACTCCCTCGGCGCTGTCCGAACAGCTGATGCTGTCGCGGGCGGGAATGACCAACCGCCTCGACCGGCTCGACCGGGCCGGGCTGATCACCCGGCAGCTGGACCCGGAAGACCGGCGCAGCTTCCTGGTCACGCTCACCGAAAAGGGCATGGAGACCGTCGACGCGGCCATCAGCGACCACGCCGCGAACGAGGCTGCGCTGCTGTCCGGGCTGTCCGAACGACAGCAGCGGCAGTTAGACGATGCGATGTACACCCTGCTGCGGACGCTCAGGAACCGCGACCTGTAACCGCGGAGCGGGGCGGCCGGTCGCGAGGTGGCGCGGTCACCGCGATCCCCGGCGGCTGGGTGTTTCCGTCACCGTGACCCCACGCGAGCGCCTTTCTACGCTGGCCGCAACGGTTTCCTCTATGTTCTGGAGGTGCGGCAATGGCGAATTCCCCCGGCCGGCTGGCAGGCGCGGCACTAGGTTTGTCCGCGGCACTGGCCCTGACCGGCCAGACCGCCGCGACAGCCTCGCCCAGACCGGCGGCCACTTCGGTGACGTGCAATTCCGGTCCGCTGCAGGTGCATTTCTCCGAATTCCCCGGTTCCCCGCCGAACGTGTTCTGGTCGCTCGGCGTCTTTTGTTCCGCTCCGGCGCAGATCTCCCTGTCCTCCCGGTTGACGACCGGGTTCGGCACGTTGGCTTTCGGCACCAATCCCAGTTCGTTCACCCAATTGCTGTTCACCACCTCACCCGGCAATAAATCGGTGTCAGTGCCCAAGGGCATCGCGGTGGAAGTGCTGGCCACCGCCACGATCGCCAACCGCACCGGCGGTGTCGTGACCATCGGCGGTTCGGCGGGAGGGAACTGCACCCGAAACAATTCCGTGCAGGTGACCTGCAATTACGCCAGCGGTTTCTTCCGGCCCTGACCGGAAGACCGGGACGTCGAGTGCCGACGGCCGCGGCACTCGACGTCACTGGCGCACGGAAAGCGCGGCGAGAGCCAGGTGCAGCACATGCAGATCGTGGTAACCGCTCACCGACAACCCCGTGCGCTGCTCGATCTGCCGGAGCCTGCGGTCGAGAGTGTTCGGATGGACGTGGAGCTCGGCAGCCACCCGCCGCCGGTCAGCGTTTCCGAGCAGCCAGCCGCGCAAGGTGTCCAGCAGCACCGGCGAATCGGCCAGCGGCGCGAGAAGACCTCGCAACCGCGTCGCGGTGTCTGGATCACCCGACACCAGCCGGTCGGCCAGCACATGCGACAGGTCGTAAAACCCGGCCGGATAACCGCGGCTGCGCACCAGCCGCCAAACCGTCACCGCTTCCCGGAAGGCGCCGGGAAGCTCCGGAGTGCGTCCTTTGGCCAGTGCCACCTGGACGCCTGGCCCCAGCGCGCCGAGGGCCGGGACCAGCGAATGTTCCGGCACCCGCACGCTTGGCCCGTCGAACGCGGGAAGCGGATGCAGCAGGAGGACAAACTGCTTGCGCGCCACCGCCAACGCGCCGCTTTCGAGCAAATCCTGTTCAAGCCGGAGAAGCTGGGTCTTGCGGTCGCCGCGCGATCCCACGGGCGACACCAAGGCGATCAGGTGAGCCGGAGCCCGCGTGCCCACCCCGGCGGCCGAACCGCTCAGCAGGCTGCGGATCACCTGCTCGCGGTAGCGGCCGGTTTCCGCCCGTTGCCGATGCCAGTCGAAGAACGCGCCCAGCTCGGTGTCCTCGACCAGCGGACCCAGCAGAGCCGACCACCGGACCAGCGGCATCAAGGTCGCCCGGTCGCTCACCGACGCTTCGGCGAGGGCGATCCGCATCGCGGCGGTGTAGCTCGTCGTGACACCCAGCCGCAGCGATTCCGCGGAAAACCCGCCGTCGGCCACGGCCTGCCCGAATTTTTCGTACGGGGAAAGGATTTCCGACTCGATGATCCGCTCCGCCCGCGCGCAGTCGAAGGCGAGATCCGCGCCGAACCGGATGAGTTCGACCGAGCGCGGAATCAGCGCGAGCGCACCCGGCCCGTGCACTGCCATCGTGGCGTTCAGTTCGGTGCGCACTCCGGTCAGCACCCGGGGCAGCAGTCGTTCCAGTACAGCCCTGGTTTCTCCGTTACGCATGGCGACGGTTTCCTGACGGCGACGTGCCGTTCAGCATAGAGTTCCCGACCCGCCTGGAAAAGCTCCGGACCTACCCAGTCCGCACCCAGGTTTTCGCGCGCCGGCCGGTGCCGAAAACGCACACCAGCAATGGAAACACCCAATCGGCGTCGAGCAAGAAGAACGACACGAATGCCGCTCCGTCGACGCCTTCCAGATCAAACACCCGGACCCCGTCGACTGGAACGAACGCGACAACGGCGGCGATCGCGACGACCAGCAGCCTGCTGCCCGCGCCGGCGAGCACCAGCGTCCGGCCGAGCGGGTTGCGCAGCGCCAGCAGCATCGCACCGGCGAGACAGCACACTCCGCAGAGGACCTGGCTGACCAGACCGCCGAGCATGCTCGCGGACAAGGTGCCGTCGTCCGCGGGCACGTACCCGGCGATCAACGACAGCACGTCAGCCTGGTCCCAGCGGCCTAGCTGGACGGTGGGCGGCCAGAGCAGGAACACCGTTTCGCGTACGGCCACCAGCAGCGCGAACCCGATCGCGAGCGCCACACCCGCTGGCATCCGCCTGCCCCGCACGACCGTTCGCTCCGCCACCGGCCCCCGCCTCCTTCGCTGGAAGGCGGCCAAGCTAGCGCCGCGTTCGCGGGACCGGTCCCGGAATGTCTGCCCCGCACGACCGGCTCCGTGAACGCCACCCGGTCGTGCGGGCAATAACCACCACTGGACTGCCGTCTAGTGCTATGGTTCAACTAGGGTTACATGTACTAACGTTCGATTAGGTTCTTAACTGGCGCTGAGCTGCCGCGCCCGGCAGCACCCGCGCGCCGAACCACGGATCCTCGGCGGCGGAGGATGCGGCGCGGCCGCCGGGAACGACTGGTCTGTGAGCTGACATGAGCGCATTGCCCCAACGAGTGGCGATCATCGCCAACGACCCGATCAGCGGCGAGGGAGCCGCCACCTACCTGCGCGGCGCGCATCGCTACGCCGTGCTGGCTCCCGCCGAGGCGCCGCGCGCGGACGTCCTGCTCGTGATCGTGCCGGAGGTCGGCGAGAAAACCCTGCTCGACCTGGCGCGGATCCGCCGGGGCGCGCTCGATCCGGACGTCCGCGCGGTGCTGGTCGCGGAGCGGATCGAGAAGGCCGAACTGAGCAGGCTCGGCGGTTTCGGCCTGTCCGCGGTGCTGTACCGCGGTTCCGCGACGCGCGCGAAGATCCTGGACGCGCTGGCCGCCCGGGTGCCCGCCGGCGAACCGGAGAAGGTCCGCGCGGCAAGGCTGGCGGACGAGTTCCACGCCAGCGAGGGCGAGGCAGGCTATCCCCGGGGCCTGCTCGACCGGCACCGGCTGCAGAGCCGCGAGGTGGAAATCCTCGGGCTGCTCGCGGACGGCTTCGGCACGATCGAAATCGCCGATCGGATGGCGTATTCGGAGCGCACGATCAAGAACATCATCAGCACCCTGCTGGTGCGGTTCGATCTGCGGAACCGCTCGCACGCCGTCGCCTACGCGCTGCGGACCGGCATCATCTGAACGGCCGCGCCCGCCGCTCTCGCGCGGTGCCTGCCTCGAATCGCGCCGCGCCGACACCCACAGCAGCTCGGCTCGGCCGACCGCCGGTCCTCCCCGATTTCGCCCGTGCTCCCGCGATACTGGAACGGACGAAAGGACTCCGATGGCACGGACGGGACGCCGCCCCGGGCAGACCGAAACACGGGAGGCCATTCTGGCCGCCGCGCGGGACCTGTTCGGCCGGAACGGGTACGAGGGCGCGACGATCCGCGCGATCGCCGCCGAGGCGGGCGTGAATCCCGCGCTCGTGCACCATTTCTTCGGCAGCAAGGACCAGGTTTTCGCGACCGCGCTGCACCTTCCGGCCGACCCCGGCGTCGTCGTTTCCGCGGTCCTCGACGGCCCGCACGCGGAGGTCGGCGAACGGCTCGTGCGGCTGTTCCTGACGCTCTGGGAAAACCCGGGCTCGCGCGACGCGTTCTTCGGCGTGCTGCGTTCGGTGTCCACCACCGAACAGGCCGCGGACATGCTGCGCGGCTTCATCGAGGGCGCGCTGCTGAACAAGATCGCCGATGCCCTCGACCTCCCGCCGCTGCGCGTCACCGGCATCGCCGCCCAGCTCGTCGGGCTCGCCATGGTCCGCTACGTCGTCCAGGTGGAACCCCTCGCCAGCGCGCGGCACGAGGACGTCGTCGCATTGATCGCTCCGGCCGTGCAGCACTACGTCGACCGGGCCTGACCTGCACTTCTGCTTGACAGGGAAATTCCGCGCGCGCAGAATTAAACACATGACTAATTCCGCGGTGGTCATCGACGGCCTGCGGGTCGTCCGCGGTGGCCGGGAAGTGCTGCGCGACGTGAGCTTTCGCGTCGAGCCGGGTTCGGTCACCGGGCTGCTCGGGCCGAGCGGCTGCGGGAAAACCACGCTGATGCGCGCCGTCGTCGGGGTGCAGGTGACCCACGGCGGTTCGGTCACAGTGCTCGGAGAACCGGCCGGAAGCCGTCGCCTGCGCAAACGGATCGGGTACGCCACGCAGGCGCCTGCGGTCTACGCCGACCTCACGGTCACCGAAGCCCTGCGGTATTTCGCTTCCGTGCTGGGCGCACCGTCCCGGTCGATCAAGGACGCGATCGAGCAGGTCGGCCTCGGTTCGCACGCCGACGCGCTGGTCGGCAGGCTCTCCGGCGGCCAGCGGAGCCGGGCCAGCCTCGCCGTCGCGCTGCTCGGCCACCCCGAACTGCTCGTGCTCGACGAGCCGACCGTCGGCCTGGATCCGTTGCTGCGCGAGCATTTGTGGAACGTTTTCCATCAGCTCGCCGCGGACGGCACCACGCTTCTGGTGTCCAGCCACGTCATGGACGAGGCCGCCCGCTGCACCCGGCTGCTGCTGATGCGCGACGGCGTGCTGCTCGCCGACGATTCGCCGGACGCCCTGCGCGCGGCCACCGGCGAACAAGACCTCGAACGCGCGTTCCTCCACCTGGTGAAGGCCCAGCGATGATCACTCTCGCCACTACTCGCCGCATCCTCGCCCAGCTGCGGCACGATCCGCGCACCGTCGTGATGCTGATCCTCGTGCCGACCCTGCTGATGCTGTTGCTGCGCTTCGTGTTCAACTCGGCCGAGGTGTTCAGCCGGATCGCGCCCGCGCTGCTCGGCGTGTTCCCGTTCGTGATCATGTTCCTGATCGCCTCGATCACCACCCTGCGCGAGCGCACCGCGGGCACCCTGGAACGGCTGATGACGATGCCGCTCGGGAAGTTCGATCTGCTCGCCGGGTACGCGCTGGCGTTCGGGCTGGTCGCGGTGCTGCAGGTGGCGGTGGCGACGGCGGTCAGCCTGTGGTGGCTCGGGCTGACGGTGGCCGGTTCGGTGTGGTCGCTGCTGCTGATCACCGTGCTCGACGCGTTGCTCGGCATGGCTCTGGGCCTGTTCGTGAGCGCGTTCGCGACCAGCGAGTTCCAGGCTGTGCAGTTCATGCCGCTGTTCGTGCTGCCGCAAACGTTGCTGTGCGGGCTCTTCCAGCCGCGCGACCAGATGGGCTGGGTGCTGCACTGGCTCTCGGACGTGATGCCGCTGTCCTACGCCGTCGAAGCGCTCACCCAGGTGACCCACAGTGCGGAGTGGACAACGTCGTTGGTCCGCAACATTCTCATCGTGCTGGGTTGCGCGGTGCTGGCGCTGGGTCTCGGTGCGGCGACACTGCGCCGTCGTACGCCTTAAAGCCGCCTCGCTGCTGCCTCGTAGGCCGCGCGATTGCGGTTGAGCCATTTCGCGAAGTACTGGTCGGACTGGGCGTAGACATATCCCGGCGGGACGAACAAAACGGCGAAGACCACGAAGGTGCCGAGCCCAATGATCGCCAGTTTCAGCTCTGCGCCCGACACTGGTGAAGACATAAAGGACAGTCCACATAAGACAGCGGCCAAGGCACCCATTCCCGCCGCGGCAAAGAAAGCCCCACGCACGTTGCCCGGCGTACGCCCAGGAAGCGGCCGCGAATTCGGGTGCAACGCGCGCTCAGTCGCGGGCTTGCCCCGCCACATCAAGGTTCCGCCAAGCCACAGCACCGCGAAGAAGACGCCACCGCCCGCCAGGCTGTACCCGCCCGCGGCGGAATGGGCCAGCACGCCGACCAGAAGCCCGCTGACACCGAAGAGCCCGGCGAGGCTGACCGTCATCACCCGGTACACCCGCCGCGTGGTCACGATCGCCTGGAGCCGCGCGGTGTAGTCGCGCAGCCGTTGCTCGGGAGTGTCCGCGACCGCGCGAACCTGGAACCCGCTCATGGCTTCCGGAGGAAACCGGCCGCGCGGAGCTGGTCGGTTTCGCGGATGTCGATGCTCGTGCGCACCCCGTTCACCACGGTGGTGTCTCCGTTGAGCACGCCGAGCGCGAGGACCACGAAGCCGAGCGTGCGGATCAGCATCGCCCAGCCCGCCTTGCCGAGCCCGATCCGGCCGCCGTCGCGGAGCCGGACCAAGCGGATCCCGTTGCACAACGCGCCGAGACCACGGCCGTTGCCGTAGAACCAGCCGTACAGCAGCGGCACCACGATCAGCCCCGCCACCCCGATCACGCTCGCCCCGACCGCGGCGTCGAAGGCGCCCGACTTGAAGTAGTACGCCATCGCCGCGGCCGCCGACAGCCCGGTGACCAGGAGGAAGTCGACCAACCAGGCCCAGAGCGTCGAAGCGGTGCGCGCCTCGACGTACAGCTCGCCGTTCTCGAACGCACGGATCCGCGTCGCCGCGTCCTTGCCGAGGACGGGCTCCGCCTGCGCACGGAGGCGGGCCATGGCGTCTTGCTCAGTCTTCACGCCACTCTCGACGCCGCGCGCGGGCCATAGGTTCCCTGGCGGGCGCATCTCACCCACAGCTCAGGCGAAGCTGTAATCCTCCAGCGGGAACCGCGCCGCCTCCCGGTGCGCGCTGATCGTGGACGTCGGCCGCAGCAGCGTGGCCTCGCCGTGCTGGTTGAAGTAGTAGCTGTTGGCGGTCGCGCACTGACCGAGCGCGAACACCGAGTGGCCGACCTTGTGTTTCATCCGGCCGAGGAACTCGTCGTTCGCCCGCTGGGTCACCTCGAACACGTCCGCCCCGCGGGCGCGCATCCCCCTGAACAGCCGGTCGAGGTGCTTCATCTGGCATTCGATGGTCGTGAAGTACGACAGGCCGCTGTAAGAATACGGGCTGTTGAGCGAAATCAGGTTCGGGAAGCCGGGCACGGTCACGCCCTCGTACGCCTGGAACCGGTTGTCGCGCCACCACTTCCCGAGGTTCTTGCCGTCGCGGCCGATGATCTCGAACGCCGGGAAATTCGTGTCCCACAAATTGAAGCCGGTGGCCAGCACGAGCGTGTCGATTTCGGTGCGCTTGCCGTCGGCGGTCACGATCCCGGTCTCGTCGATCCGCTCGATGCTGGTGGTTTCGAGGTGCACGTGCGGCCGGGTGAAGGCCGGGAAGTAGTCGTTGGAGAACGTCGGCCGCTTGCAGCCGAAGGAGTAGTCCGGGGTGAGCTTGCGGCGCAGTTCCGGGTCGCGGACCTGGCGGTGCAGATGCGCGCGGCACCAGCGTTCGGCGATCCGGTTGGCTCCGCGGAACTGCTTGTACTGCACGACGCCGGAGATCATCATCAGCTCCAGCACCGAACTGCCCGCCAGCCGCACCGCGCGCTGCACCAGCGGCAGCCGGGCGAACGCCTGCTGCAGTGCCTTGGGCACCGCGTAGTCCGGTTTCGGGCTGACCCAGATCGGCGTGCGCTGGTAGACGGTCAGTTCCGCGGCGACCTTGGCGATCTCCGGGATGAGCTGGACGGCCGTCGCACCGGTACCGATCACCGCGGCGCGTTTGCCAGTCAGGTCGTAGCTGTCGTCCCACGCGGTGGTGTGGATGACCTTGCCAGCGAACCGGTCGATGCCTTCGATGTCCGGCATCTTCGGCTGCGAGAGGAAGCCAGTGGCGGTGAGCAGGTATTTCGCGGTGACCGTCTCGCCGCCTTCGATGCTGACCCGCCAGCCGGAGCCCTCCCAGGTCGCACCGGTCACCACCGTGCCGAAGCGCATCGAGGCGCGCAGGCCGTACTTGTCCGCGACGTGCTCGGCGTACTTTTTCAGTTCCGCACCCGGCGCGAACAGCCGCGACCAGTACGGATTGGGTTCGAACGAGTAGGAGTAGGTGGACGACGGGATGTCGACGGCCAGCCCCGGGTACCGGTTGACGTGCCAGGTCCCGCCGAGGTCGTCCTCGCGGTCGAGAATCAGCAGGTCGCGATAGCCGAGGCGGCAGAGCTGGATGGCCGCTCCCATGCCGCCGAAGCCGGCGCCGACGATGACTGCGTCGTAGTGGGCGTCCATGTCCGACCCCTCCGTCCGGAACTACTTGTCAGTAACGGAACGGTATGTCACTCCGCCGGGCTTGGCAATACACTGCAGTGCGTGACAGCCGAGTCCCAGGAGAGCGCCCGCCTCACCCGCGCCGAGCGCAAGAAGCAGGAACTGCGCCGCGAGATCATCGACGCCGCCTTCGACTGCTTCGCCGACCTCGGCTACCACGCCACCGGCATCTCCGACATCGCCGCGAAGCTCGGCATCGGGCACGGCACCTTCTACCGCTACTTCCAGAACAAGCGCGACATCGTCGACCACGTCATCGACGACCTGGTCGCCCGCATCGTCACCGCGCTCACCGCGGAGAACGCGCCGGACGCGGTGTCTACTCTGGCCGCCTACCGCGAACAGACCGCCCGGATCGGCGACGCACTGGCGCAGATCTTCGGCGAGGACCCCCGCGTCCCCCGGCTGTTGCTGTTCGAGGCCGCCGGTATCGACAAAGCGATGGCGGCCCGGGTGCTGGACTTCTTCGAACTGGCCACTGAGCTGACCGCCGCGTACCTGTCACACGGCGTGGAACTCGGGTACCTGCGCGCGGATCTCGACATCGAGAACAGCGCGCGGGCGATCAACGGCATGATCCTGGCTTCGGCGATCGCCTCGCTGCGCAACCCGGATCCCGACGAACAACGCCGGCTGAGCGAGGCCGTGCGGCGGATGATGTACGACGGGATCGCTAGGCGAGACTGATGCCGGTCAGCTTGTCGGGGTTGCGCACGAAGCACAGCGTCGACACGCCTTCCGCGCCGGCTCGCACGGTGGCCGTCATAGTCGGCTTGCCGTCCCGCAGGAAAACCGCGCCAGCGCTGCCGTTGATGATCGCGGGCACGATGGTCACCTCTTCCATCGTGGAGATTCCCACGAGGAACCGCGCGATCCGGTCCGGGCCGGACAACGGTTTGCGGGCGGCCAGCACCTTGCCGCCGCCGTCGGAGTACAGGACCGCGTCCGGCGCGATCAGCGCGGCGACCTTGCCGATTTCGCCGGACAGCACCGCGTCGGCGAGCTTCGCCAGCGCCTCGGCGTCGCGATTTCCCTGATCCGACAAGGAATCGCCGATCGCCGACGTCACCGCGCGTTGCGCCCGCGAGACGAGCTGACGGGCCGCCGCGGGTGTCGTCTCCAGCACCTCGGCGACGGAGGGGTAGTCGACGTCGAGCACCTTGCGCAGGACATAGGCCGCCGCCTGCTCCGGGGTCAGCGTGCTCAGCACGAAGTCGAGCGCCTGGCCCAAACCGTCGCGATGCAGCACCTCCCACTCCGGAGAATCCCCTTCCACCACCGGATCCGGCAGCCAGGGGCCGGGGTAGTCCTCGCGCCGGCGCCGCTGCGCGCGGACCGCGTTGAGCGCCAGCCGCGACACCATCACCGACAGGAACGCATGCGGAGCGCGGACGGTGTCGAGATCCACCCGGGACCAGGTCTCCCACGCGTCCTGCACGACGTCCTCCGCGTCGTGCCGCGAACCGATGATGTGGAAGGCGGCGGCGAGCATCGTCGACCGATGCTCGGTGAAGACGTCGCCGTGATCCATGACGGTCAAGCCTAAGCACCGGCCGGCCACGAGTAGCGGCCCGCGCGATCCCGTTCCTGCGTCAGCCATCGCACGGTCATCCGGCAGATTGTCTCCTTGACGAGCCCGCCTGGCCTGCCGTCGATCGCGAGCGCACGCTCGGTGTCGTCCGGGTGCAGGAACTGGACGCGCCCACGCCCGCCGCCGAGATCCGTGCACTGGAGCACGTAGCCCATCCGGAACGCCTTCCGGGACGCCCTTGGCGGCGCTCGGTGATGACGTCGGCGGCGTGCGCGCCCATCGGCAACGCCGTCGCGCACGCGGCTCGAAAAGAGCTGTGGACGGCGTCGCCCGCGCCGAGAATGTTCGGCCGCCCCGGAACCGTCAACTGCTCGTCCACCAGCAACCGGCCGATTTCGTCGACCGGCAGCCCCGAATCGGCCGCGAGACTCGGCACGGTGAACCCGGTGGTGTCCACGACAAGCCCCTCGATCGCGGCCGGATCGACGCGGCGGCCGATCTCGATCTCGACGCCCTGTCTGGCGAGAAACCGCAGGTGCGCCTCGATCGCGCGGCGGTCAGGGGCGGTGCTGACCAGCTTGACCGCACGCCCGGCCTCGCGGAGAGCCCCGGCCAGTTCGACCCCGGTCAGGCCCGCGCCGACGATGGTGACCGGAGCGTCCGGCGCCTCGGCGAGGGCCGCGCGGAGCCGTTCGGTCTCCTGCTCGGAAACGATCCGGTAGGCGCCGTTTTCGGTGCTGGCCCCGGAGCCGACCGCGTAGAGCAGGGTGTCGTAGGGCAGGTTTTCGCCCGAGACGAGCTGAACCTTGTCGTCGCCGATCTTCGTCGCGGTGCCGAGGACGACCTCGACGGCGGGATTCAGCACGGTTTCGAGAGCGAGCCGGGCGTCTTCGCGGAGTCCGGATGCCACCCGGTGGAGCCGGATCCGCTCGACGAACCACGGGTTCGGCGTGACCAGCACCACTTCCTCGCCGCGCCCAGCGAGCCGGTTCGCTGCCATGACCCCGGCGTATCCACCGCCGAGCACTGTCGTCGTCATGCTGTCCTCCTCCGCTCGGGGGTCTTTCAGCGGATGGACACCGGTCGCTCGAAATCTGTGACAGCTCAGATCCGGCGAGACAGGTAGGTGCTGTTCGGGTCGTCCAGGTAGCTTCCGAACGGCTCGCACGGCAGGAAGCCCGCTCGGCGGTACAGCGCGCGGGCCGGGGCGAAGAAGTCCATGCTGCCGGTCTCCAGGGAGATGCGTTCGACGCCGCGGTTTTTGGCGTCCTGGAGCAGGTGGTCCAGGAGCGTGCGGGCGATGCCTTCCCCACGGCGGGCGGGGTCGGTGCGCATGCTTTTCAGTTCCTCGTGCCGAGGTTCCAACGCTGCCAGGGCTGCGGTGCCGACGATGTGCTCGCCGTCCTGGACGGTCCAGAGGCGGACGTCCGGACGCTGGAGCGCGGCCAGGTCGAGGGCGTGGCGGCTCTCGGGCGGGGCGGTCGGGGCCAGGTCGTCCAGGTGAGCTTGCAGGAATGCCCGGAGTCGCGGGTTCGCGAAGTCGGCGCGATCGATCAGCAGCGGCATGTCCCCAGGCTGCCGTGCGGATGTTTCGCGGTTGTTAGCGCCCGATGTGGCGTTGCGCGCACGCAACGCCACATCGGAGCGGCCTACAGCGACAACCTCGGCCAAGAAGCCGTGTCGCGCAACAACTGCCGGTCGTGCGTGGCCACCACCACTGCGGCGGGAGTCGACTGCAGGGCAGCGGTCAGCTCGTCGACCAGCGTCGCGGACAGGTGGTTGGTCGGCTCGTCCAGCAGGAGCACCTGCGGACGCGCGGCCAGAACCAGTGCCAGATCCAGCCGCCGCCGAGCGCCGGTCGACAGCTCGGCGATCGGGCGGTGCCGGTCGTAGCCGCTGAGCAAGCCGAGGTCAGCCGAGCCCGGGAACCGTTGCTCGAGCAGTTCGGCCGCGGTGCGCCGGGCGGGCAGGTCGGATTCCTGGCCCAGCCACCCGATCCGCACCGATCGGGCACGCGTGACGGAGCCCGAGGTCGGCTCCAGCGCCCCGGCCAGCACCGACAGCAAGGTCGATTTCCCAGCCCCGTTCCGTCCGGTGACGACGAGCCGGTCCGCGCCGCCGAGGGTCAGGTCGACTGGCTGGTCCAGCCGTCCTGCGACCCTCACCCCAGCGGCCCGGAGCGCGACAGTTCCTTGGTGCTGCGGCAATTCCGGCATGACGAACCTCGCCGGTGGCGGCGGAACAGCCACCACGTGTGCGCTCAGCTCCTCCTGCCGCCGGTGCACCGCGCGGACCAACCCGGGCGCACGCGTCGCGCGGGTGTGCTTGCCGTGGCCCTTTTCCGGACGCCAGTTGTCGCGCAATCGGTTCTGCGCGGCGGAAAGGTCGTCCGCCAACCGCTGGCGTTCGGCGAGCTGCTCGGCGTGCAATGCCTCCCAGCGGGCGCGTTCGGCTTGCCGGGCCTCGACATACGCCGAGTAGCCACCGCCGTAGCCGCGCGGACGGCCGTCGCTCGACGGGTCGAGGTCCAGCACAAACGTGGCGACGTCGGCGAGCAACGCGCGGTCGTGGCTCACCAGCACGACCACGCCCGGGTACGCGCGCAGCCGCTCAGTGAGGTGCGCGAGACCGGACGCGTCGAGGTGGTTGGTCGGCTCGTCCAGCAGCAGCACGGAATGTCCCGCGCCGAGCAGGCACGCCAGCCGGACCCGATGCCGCTGCCCCACCGACAACGTCCCCAGCGGACGGGTTCGATCGTCGACCGCGTTCAGCGCGGCCAGCGAAACCTCGACGCGCCGGTCCGCGTCCCAGGCGTCGAGGGCTTCGGCGTCCGCGAGCGCGGCGGCGAAGGCATCGTCCGCGCCGGGTCGCCCTTCGGCTAGCGCGGTGGTCGCGGCGTCCAAATTGGCCAGCGCGGTGCGTACGGCGGCTAGTTCGAGATCGATCAGATCGCCGACGGTTTTCTCTTCTCCCAACGGAATCTGCTGGTCGGCCACGCCGATCGTGCCCGCCCGGCGAACCTCGCCGCGGTCAGCGGGCTGAGTCCCGGCGAGCACGCGCAACAGGGTGGTCTTGCCCCGCCCGTTCTCGCCGACGACAGCGACCCGGTCGCCGGCCGCCGCGACCAGATCGACCCCGGCGAGCACTGGACGGCCGCCGAAGGAGACGTGAACGTCGGACAGCCGGACGTGCGCCGCGCGAACCCGCGCAGGCGAAAGCGAAGATGTCATGAGGGAAATGCCTCCGATGAAACGTGATAGCAGCAAAGGACAAGGGCCGGTGCCGCGAACGCGCGCGGTACCGGTGGAGGCGGTGATCCCTCAGAGGTAGAACTGGTGCTGTATCACGATCGCCAGGGTAGGCGGCCGCGAGAAGCCGCGCATCCGAATTTCACGCCAGCAGCGACGGGAGCTTCGAGGCGGTGCCGGGCGCGGGCAAGCAGGTGAACAGCTTCCGGCCGCTGTCGTCCATAGTGGACAGTTTCACGTAATCGAAGGTGAGGACGCCCGCCCGCGGATGGTCGAACACCCGCCGGTTCCCGGTGAACGGCGCGACGTCGTGGGCGGCCCACCATTCCCCGAACTCCGGGCTGGCCTCGCGCAACGCCCGCACCAACGCGGCCGCACGCGCGTCTTCGGCCCGGTTCGCGGCGTCGGCACGGTACTGCGCGAGAAGATTCCGGGCCTGCCCAGGCCAATCGACCAGCAGCGTGCGAATCCGCGGCACGGCGAACACCAGCCACAGCAGGTTCCGTTCAGCGTCGGGCAGCAGCGCCGGATCGCCGATCAGCGCGGCCTCGGCCCGGTTCCACGCCACGAAGTCCCAGTGCGCGTCCAGCACGTATGCCGGGTTGGGGTCCAGCGCGTCGACCATGCCTCGCAACAGCTGCGGAGAGGACTCCGGCGGGCGGTCCGGCGGTTCCTCGGCCAGTGCGAACAAATGCTGCCGTTCCGTCTCGGAAAGCCGCAGTTCCCGGGCCAGACTCGCCAGCACCTGCCTGCTGACGGTGATGTCCCGCGCCTGTTCGAGCCACGTGTACCAGGTGACGCTGACCCCGGCCAGCTGCGCGAGTTCCTCCCGGCGCAAACCCGGCGCGCGACGGCGCGGCCCCGCCGGAAGACCGACCTCGGCCGGGGTGAGCCGGTCGCGCCGCGAACGCAGGAAGTCCGCGAGAGCGCGTCGGCGCGACACAGACGCCATGCGTTCCTCTCCGGTCCGGGTAGTGGGGATACCAGCATATTCGCCCGCTACCTCCGCGTCCGGCCCGCTGCCGACGATCAAGCCATGTCCCCCGTTTCCTGGCGTTCGCTCGCGATCCTGCTCATCGGCGTTTTCATGGCGGTGCTGGACACGTTCATCGTGTTCGTCGCCGCCCCCGCCATCCGGAGCGACCTCGGCGCCTCCCCGGCCGAACTCCAACTGCTGCTCGCCGGTTACCAGCTCGCGTACGCCGTGGCACTCATCACGTTCGCCCGGCTCGGCGACCTCCGCGGCCGGAAACCGGTGTTCCTGGCCGGGCTGGTGCTGTTCACCGGGGCGTCGGCCGCGTGCGCCGCCGCCCCGGGCGCGGGATGGCTGGTCGCCGCTCGCTTCGTCCAGGGCCTCGGAGCCGCGGCGATGTTCCCGCAGGTACTCGCGATGATCCACGACGTCGTGCCTGGGCCGCAACGGCCGAGGGCGTTCGCCGTGCTGGGCGCGGTCATCGGGCTGTCCGGCGTCACCGGACAACTCCTGGGCGGCGTACTCGTGACCGCGAACCTCTTCGGCAGCCCGTGGCGGGCGATTTTCTGGGTCAACGTCCCGATCGGACTGCTCACCCTCGTTCTCGCCGCCCGCTTCCTGCCGCGAACCCGGCCGAACGGCGCCGCGCGACTCGATCTTCGCGGCACCGCCGTGCTGACCGTCGCCCTCGCCCTGCTCGTCCTGCCGCTCATCACCGGACGGGAAGCGGGCTGGCCGCTGTGGTCCTGGTGCAGCCTGGCCTGCGGCACCGTCGCGCTCGGAATCTTCGCCGCGGTCGAACGCCGGGTCGCCGCCCCGTTGGTGCGCCCGGGACTGCTGCGGCAACGCGGATTCCGCCTGGGCATGGGTCTCGTTGTGCTGACCTACGCCGGGATCAACTCGTTCTTCCTCGTGCTTTCCCTTGCCCTGCAGGACGGTTTCGGCCTCAGCCCACTCGGCGCCGCGCTGACCTATCTGCCGTTCGCCGCCGCGTTCCTCGCGATGAGCCTGTTCGGCAGCCGAGTGCCTCGCGCACCGCTCACCGGCGCGGCGACCGCCGGGCTCGGCTACGCCGTCCTGATCGCGCTGTCGGCCCATTTCTGGTCCTTCGTCCCCGCTCTAGCGCTTATCGGCGCAGGTCAAGGTCTACTCGTGCCGCCGCTGCTGAACCATGTCCTCGCCGCCGTTCCCCGCGAGGACGCCGGGATGGCCTCCGGTGTCCTCGCGACCGGCCAGCAAGTCGGCGGAGCACTGGGAGTCGCATTGATCGGCGCGGTCTACTACTCCGCGCTGCCGGGTTCACCGCTGCACGCGCTCGCGCTGGCCTGCGGCGGGATCCTGGTTCTCACCGTTGGTGCGCTAGCGGTTCTTCGCCTGCTGCCGCGCGAACGGCCAGCACGATCGGGACCGGAGTCCCAGCCTCGGCGAACCGGTCGAAAGTCAGCCCGGTATTGAGGAATGCGTTCAGCAATTCCGGCAACGGCCAATGCGTCGCGCCGACCTTGTCCCGAATGCCCTGGTCGGTCCACGACTCCTTGGTCCAGTGCCCGTCGAGATAGCCCGGCCGGACCACCACCGCGGCCGGGTCGCTGCGGTCGGCGAACCCTCCGCAAAAGCACGGATGAACCCCGACGTGCACGAACACTCCACCCGGCCGCAGCACCCGCGCCACTTCGCGCAGCACGGCGAAGTATTCAGGCATGTCGGTGTGCACCAGCACCGAGACCACCGCGTCGACGCTGTGATCCCGAATGGGCAACCGCGCGGCGTCGGTCTGCGCGATCGGTAGCCGGGCACGAGCGTGCCACAGCATCCCGCCGGATAGGTCGACGCCGAGCGGGGTCCAGCCCAGCTCCCGCACCAGGTCCGCGTGCACACCGGTGCCGCAGCCGATCTCCAGGCACACGCCGCTGCCGGTGCCGAGAAGCTCCCGCAGCGCCTCCGCGCCGGGGTTCACCGGCTGGGCGCGGAGGAACTCCTGCTCGTACCAGTCCGCGATTTCGTCATAGGCCGCCATCACGCCATTGGACCGCCGCGTCACGGCGAGTCGCCACCGATTACGCCGAAGGCGAAGAAGTCCTTCGGGCGCAAAGAATCGTGTCGTGCAATTCGCCGCCAGGAACCTTCCGAGTCCGGTTCTCGGCGACAGTGATCACCCACTGCTCGGCGTCCAGTCCGACGTCGTCAACCGTGATCGTCGACTCCGGCGGATGCATCTCCCCGTGGTGATGCCCGACCACCAGCAACGTCCCGCCCGGCGCGACCCACTCCGCGAGCCGCTCGAACAGCGGGCCAGCGGCGTGCACGTAATGCGTGGCGACCAGGTCGAACTGGCCCTTCGGCGTCCATATCAGCAGGTCAGCGCATACCCACTCGACCTCGCTCGACCGTTCTCGAGCCTGCCGGAGCGCCGCTTCGGACAGGTCGACCGCGGTCACCCGCCATCCGTTTTCCGCGAGCCAGACCGCCTCGGCGCCCTCGCCGCAGCCAGCGTCCAGCGCTCGCCCCGGCGGGAGCTTCCCCGCTTCCTCGACCAGCTGCGGATGCGGTTCGAGCTGCGAATGCCCGGCGGCACCGGCCCAGTGTTCGTCCCAATAGGACTGATCGAATGCATGCGGCACAACGGTTCCTTTCCTGGTTCCCCTTCCACCTTGCGAACCCACCAGCACGACTGGCAAGCAATCTTGCCAATCTGTCAAACTCGGCCGATGGACGACGATCGTGCCCTGGACGCAGTCGGCCCCCGGTTGCGCGAGCTGCGCCGGAAGCGGGAAGTCACGCTCGCGGAACTGGCCGCGCGGACCGGCATCGCGGCGAGCACCCTGTCCCGGCTGGAGTCCGGCAACCGGCGGCCCACCCTCGAACAACTGCTGCCGCTGGCCCGCGCGCACGGCGTGACCCTCGACGAACTGGTCGACGCCCCGCAGACCGGCGATCCGCGCATCCACCTCCGCCCGATCAGCTGCGCCGACGGCGTGACGATCCTGCCGTTGACGCGCCGCCCGGGCGGGATCCAGGCGTACAAATTCATCCTGCCCGGACAGCGGAAACAGCAGGAACCCGAGCCCAAAACGCACGAGGGCTACGAGTGGACGTATGTCCTCAATGGACAGTTACGGTTGGTGCTCGGCGAAAACGACCTGACGCTTTCCCCTGGCGAGGCAGCGGAATTCGACACCCGGTTACCGCACTGGTTCGGCGCGGCATCGGCGGAACCGGTCGAGTACCTGTGCTTGATCGGGCGGCAGGGGCAGCGCGCGCATGTTCGGGCCGCACCTAAGGCATGATGGTGGTGGGCAATCCGAAAGCCGGGAAATGGTCTGCGCCGAGGAACGAAGTGAGGTCGCAGATCCGGTCCTCGCGCAGGGTCAGGACGGTGATCGACCACGCCTCGTGCGGAACCTCCGCCGAACCGCCGAGATAGAACGCCACCGCGGGCTGGGCGTTCGCGCTGATCCTCCGGAACCGCCAGCTCGGACAGCGCGTCATCGGGACCTGGAGCGCGAACTCGACCACCGCGTCACGGCCGCGGTACCAGTGCGGCAGCGGCGGCATCGACCACGTGACGTCCTCGGTGAGCAGGCTGACCAGGCCGTCGACGTCGCCGTCGGCAAGGGCGGTCGCGAAGCCGGTGACGAGTTCCTGGAGGCGGGCGTCGCCGAGTGCGCGCAACGTCTGCTGTTGAGTGCGAGCGGGGACCTGCGCCGCGATGGTCCGGCGGGCGCGCGCCAAGGCCGAGTTCACCGAGGTCACGGACGTTTCCATCATCATGGCGATCTCGGCGGCGGAGAAACCGAGGACGTCGAACAGCAGCAGCGCCGCGCGTTGGTTGCCCGGAAGATGACGGCACGCGGCAACGAAGGCGAGCTCGACCGCCTCGCGTTGCTCGTAGCTGGCCTCCGGGAAACCGGGGTACGGGCCCAGCCAGGCCACGTCGGTGCGCGGGGCCGAATCGAGTAGGACCTGCTCGCTCGACGGCCCCAGGTCGACCGGCAACGCGCGGCGGCCGCGCTGCTCGATCAGGTCGAGACAGGTGCGCGTAGCGACCGTATACAGCCAGGTGCGCAGCGCGCTGCGGCCCTCGAACCCGGGCAACCCGCGCCACGCTCGCAGCAGTGCCTCCTGGACGGCGTCGTCGGCATCGTGGATCGAGCCGATCATCCGGTAACAGTGCGCACGCAGTTCCGCACGCAACGGGGCCACCGCACGGGTGAACGCGGCTTCTGAAGAAAATTCCCCCACGACCGACGATTCTGCCGCATCCAGCCGGTCTCACCGGGCAACCACGACCAAGGAGACCTGGAATGACCGCCACCTGGCAACAGATCCACGCCGAACGCGCCGCGCTGGCCGCCGACCTCACCGAGATCCGATGGGACACGCCATCCCTCTGCGACGGGTTCTCCGTCCGCGAGGTGCTGGCCCATCTCACCGCGGGCGCGTCGCTGACGCCGGCGCGCTGGATGGCGGGCGTGCTCCGCTGCCGTTTCGACTTCGATCGGCAGGTCGCGATGCGATTGGCCGAGCACCTCGGCGACAGCCCGGCCGACACGCTGGCCCGCTTCCGCCGGGTCATCACGAGCACGACCAAACCGCCGTTGCCCGTCGTGGCGATGCTCGGCGAGACGGTCGTGCACGGCGAGGACATCCGCCGTCCGCTCGGCATCCGCTACGAGTATCCGCTCGACACGCTCACCACCGTAGCCCGCTATTACCTCAGCTCCGATCTCGTCGTGCTCGCGAAAGGGCGGGTCCGCGGGCTCCGCCTCGCGGCGACCGACAGTGACTTTTCCGGCGGCTCGGGACCCCTCGTATCCGGTCCGACGCTCGCGTTGATCATGGCGATGACCGGCCGTTCCGCGTTCCTCGACGAGCTTGACGGCGACGGGGTCGAGGCGCTGCGGCAGCGGTGACGGGCTTGCACTCCGCGCCCGAGAGTTCTATAACAGTGGAGACAGTTATAGAACTCTAAGGAGCCGCTCATGCGCACCCCACCCCAGGAAGGACGCTTCGGGGAGTACGGCGGGCGCTGGGTGCCGGAATCACTGGTGCCCGCCTGCCTCGAAGTCGCCGACGCGTTCGAGAAGGCCTGGGTCGACCCCGGCTTCCGCGAGCAGCTCCAGACGATGCTGGCCCGGCACGTCGGCCGGCCCACGCCGGTGACGCCCGCCGAGCGGTTGTCCGCCGAACTCGGCGTGACCGTCGCGCTGAAACGGGAAGACCTCACGCACACCGGATCGCACAAGATCAACAATGCGGTCGGCCAGGCGCTGCTCGCGCGGCGGATGGGCAAGCGACGGCTGATCGCGGAAACCGGGGCCGGGATGCACGGTGTCGCGACGGCCACCGCGGGCGCGCTGCTCGACCTGCCGGTGACGGTGTTCATGGGCGAACAGGACGTCGAACGCCAGTCGCACAACGTGTTCCGCATGCGCTACCTCGGCGCGGAAGTCGTTCCGGTCCGCTCCGGCAGCCGCACGCTCAAGGACGCGACCAGCGAGGCGATGCGGCACTGGGTCAGCTCGACCGAGGAAGCGCATTACTGCCTCGGCTCAGTTGTCGGGCCGCATCCGTATCCGTGGCTGGTCCGGGAATTCCAACGCGTGATCGGCGAGGAAGCCAGAGAGCAGCACGAAACCGTGCCGGATTTCGTCGTCGCGTGCGTCGGCGGCGGATCCAACGCGGCCGGGACTTTCGCCGGATTCGCCGACACCAGCGCGCGGCTGGTCGGGGTGGAGGCGATCGGCGGCTCGGGCGCGGCATCCGGCCAGGCCGGGGTGCTGCACGGTTCACGGTCGCTGTTCCTGCAGGACGAGCACGGGCAGATCCGCGAAGCCCATTCGATCGCGGCGGGCCTGGACTATCCCGGAGTCGGCCCGGAACACGCGTACCTGCGCGATCTCGGCCGGGCCCGGTACGTCGCGGTCAACGACGAAGCAGCGCTCGCCGCCGCGGCGCAGTTGGCTCGTACCGAAGGAATCATCCCGGCGCTGGAGTCCGCGCACGCGCTCGCCTGGGTGGCCGAAGCCGCTGGCACCCCGGATCTTCCGGCGGGTTCCACGGTTCTGCTCACCCTGTCCGGCCGCGGCGACAAGGACATCGCCACGCTGATCGCCCGCTCCGAGGAGTCCCGCGCATGAAAACCGACCGCAAAATCCTGATGCCGTACCTCACCGGCGGGATTACTCCACAGTGGACGGATTACCTCCCGGCATTCGCCGCGGCGGGTGCGGACGCGATCGAGGTCGGCATCCCGTTCTCCGATCCGACGCTGGACGGCGTGACCATCCAGGAGGCGTCCAACGTCGCACTCGCCAAGGGAACAACTCCGCAGAGTGTCCTCAAGGCACTGTCTGAGACCACAGTGGACGTTCCGATCATCGTGAGCACTTACGCCAATTTGGCCGTCCGAAAGGGTTTCTGCGCCCAGCTGAAAGAGGCCGGAGTGGACGGCCTGATCGTGCCGGATCTTCCGCTGGAAGAGGTGTCCGCGATCGAGGACGGAATCGAGTTGGCCCTGCTGGTCTCCCCTGCGACACCAGCTGACCGCGCCCGCGAGATCGCCGCACGCAGCCGAGGTTTCGTCTACGCCGTCTCGTCGATGAGCACCACCGGCGAACGCGACCACCTGCCCGCGTCCGCGACCGACCTGGCTACCCGGGTAAAGAACGCCACTGACCTGCCGGTCTTGCTCGGCTTCGGCATCTCGAAGCCAGCGCACGCCGCCGAGGCCGCGCGGGCGGCCGACGGGGTGATCGTGGGCGCGGCGATCATGCGGCGCGTGCTCGACGGCGCGGGTCCGGAGCAGATCGGCGAGTACGTCGCGAGCCTGCGGGCCGCGCTGGACTAGAATCCGCTGGTCAAGCCAGACCTGGACCAGAACGGACGCGCATGGCCCGATACCGAGCGATCGCCGCGGATCTCGCCGCGAAGATCCGCGCCGGACAGTACGCGCCCGGCGAGGCCCTGCCGTCTCAGCGGGAACTCAGCGCCTCCTACGGCGTCACGCTCATGACGCTCCGCCAAGCGCTGCGCGAACTCAGCGACGAAGCCCTGATCGTGCAAAAGCCCGGTCGCGGCACCTTCGTGGCGCCGACCCCGGCCTCCTACCAGCTGGGCTCCTTGCGCAGCTTCACCGAGGACCTGCGCGATCAGGGCTACGTCGTGCGCACCGAGGTCGTCAGCCAAGCGGTACGGCGGCTGCCCGCTCGCGTCGCGGCACGGCTGCAAGCCCGGGCCGCCGATTCCGGTCTGCGGCTGGAACGGGTGCGCGAGTTCGGCGGCCGCCGGGCGATCCACCAGGTGTCCTGGGTCGCTCCCCCGCACGGGGAACGCCTGCGAGATACCGATTTCGCCGAAATATCGCTCTACTCCGCACTGTCCGAACTGGACGTCGTGGTGGACCGGGCGGCCGAAACCATCCGGCCGGACGCTCTCGACGACAAGCTCGCCCGTCTGCTCGACGAACCCGTCCACACCCCGGTCCTGGTCAGCGAGCGCACCACCAGCACCCCGGACGGCACGATCGTCGTCATCGACCGCGCGACCATTCTCGGCAGCATGATGCACATCAGCACCGAACGCGCCGCCGACCGGTTGTCACTGCGCTGGGGTGCCGGAAGCTGAATCGCGATGGCCGTGCGCCAAAACGGCCAGATGCAACGAAAGCCGAGTGTCCGGATTGGACAGTTCAACGCCGAGCAGCCGTTCGATCGTCGCCAGCCGCGAGTACGCCGCCGGACGGCTGAGGTTCAGCGCCTTCGCGAACTCCGTCATCGAATAACCCGACTCGACAAACGCTCGCAACGTCGCGAACGCCCGGCTGGCGCGCGGTTCCGGCAACGTCAGCAACGGCCGCAACTGCGCCTCGGTGAACTCGTGCAGCCGCGGATGATCCCGCAACCACCACAACAACCCGCGCACCCCCAGATCGCCAGCGCGCCGAAGTCCAGGCGCACCAGGCGATTCGACGTCCGCGACCTGCACCGCCTCCTGCAGCGCCGCCGGTAGCTCGCCGAGCCGGCGCACCGGTGCGGCCGCCCCGAACGCCGCCGCCAGCCCCGCCGGAACACCGGCGACCACCCGTTCCAGCAACGCTTTTTCCGCGGCCGCCGAGGAACACGGGAACACCGCCGCCACCCGGCCTTCGGCCAGCACGCCGCCGATCCCGTCGCCGGTCAGCACCGCGTCCAGCAGTTCGCGCTCCTGCCCAGCCCGAGCCGGACGGCACACCAGCACCGCGTAGTACGCCGCCGAGGCCAGTCCCAATGCCCGCGCCCGCGCGCGAACCGAACCCTCGTCCGCGCCGTGCAGCAGATCCCGCAGCAAATCGCCCTGCGCTTCGATTTCCACCGACAACGGCGAGCGTTCCAGCAACTTCCCGACCGTTAACGCCTCGGCCGCGCGTTCGAGCACCATCCAGGCCGACGGCTGCTCCACCGACCGCACGGGCACCACCAGCCGGCCCCAGCGTTCGCGCGGCGGCCCGACCGGCGTGCACAGCCAGCCTTCCGGGCCGCCGACCTCGGTCACGACGCGAAACGGCACTCGCCGGGACCGGGCGGGCCAATCGCGCAGCAGCGATTCGGCCGAACCGGCGCCAGCGAACGCGAGCGCCCGATGCGTCCGGTCCTCCAGCACGACCGGCAGCCCGATCAAGTCCGCCGCGTGCGCGAGGACCGCGTCCGGCGCCTGCGAAGCCGAACCGACCGTGCTGAACGCCTCGTGCGCGCGCTCGGCCAGCCGCAACCGCTCGTAATGCGCGTTGACGATCCGGGCGTGCACGATCTCGGTCACCTCGATGAAGCGCACCGTGCTGCGCAGCTCCACCAGCGGAAACCGGGCGGCGCGCGCGGCCTGCACCAAAGCGTCGGGCAACGCCTTCAAATGCTGTCCCGGCTCCACGACGAGCCCGATCGCCCCGGCGTCCCGCAGCGACCGCACGTAGGCCACCGCGTCGAAGCCCGGCTCGGTGCACGCCCTTCCGATGGAAAGCACCAGAACGTCGCTGGTCAGCGTCCCGGCGACGTCGCTCAGCTCGCTCACGTGCACCGACCGCACCGGCACGTCGACCGCGTCCGCCGCCGAGCGCACGACCGGTGCCCCGGCGGCCATCACCGGCAGCTCGAGCACGTCTCGCAGGGTCAGCGGCACGACCTCAGGATAACCCGACGAACTGTAAAGCAAGACCCACGCGAACCGACGGTTCGTCGGTTACCCGCGACCCGCGCGAGAGGGACCCTCAGAGGGCGAATACCAGGAAGAAAGGTGGCTCGATGAGCGATTCCGTGCCGACGCTGTCCCAGTGGATCGCCGGCGGCGAAGCGGCAGGCACGCCGGACGGCTACGGGGACGTCACGAACCCGGCGACCGGGAAGGTCACCGCGCGCGTGCCGCTCGGCTCGGCCGCGGACGCCGAGGCCGCGATCGCCGCCGCGAAGGCCGCGTTCCCCGCCTGGCGCAAGACCTCGCTGGCCAAGCGCAGCCGGGTGCTGTTCCGGTTCCGCGAACTGCTCGACGCGCGGTCGGAGGAACTCGCGAAGATCATCACCGCCGAGCACGGCAAGGTGCTGTCCGACGCGGCGGGCGAGGTCGCGCGCGGCCTGGAGGTCGTCGAGTTCGCCTGCGGAATCCCGCAACTGCTCAAAGGCGCGGCGACGGCCAACGCCTCTACCGACATCGACGTCACCTCGCTGCGCGAACCGCTCGGCCCGGTCGCGATCATCTCGCCGTTCAACTTCCCCGCCATGGTCCCGATGTGGTTCTTCCCGATCGCGATCGCGGCCGGGAACACCGTCGTGCTGAAGCCGTCGGAGAAAGTGCCGTCCGCGGCGAACTGGCTGGCCGAACTGTGGCGTGAAGCGGGTCTGCCCGAAGGCGTGTTCAACGTGTTGCACGGCAACAAAACCGCGGTCGACGCGCTCCTGCACAGCCCGGACATCGAGGCGGTGTCGTTCGTCGGCTCGACGCCGATCGCGAAGTACGTCTACGAGACGGGCACCGCGAACGGCAAGCGCGTCCAGGCGCTCGGCGGTGCGAAAAACCACATGGTGGTGCTGCCCGACGCCGACCTCGACCTGGTCGCCGACCAGGCGGTCAGCGCCGGTTTCGGGTCCGCGGGCGAACGCTGCATGGCGGTATCGGTCGTGGTCGCGGTGGGCGACGTCGCCGACGCGCTGGTGCCGCGGATCGCCGACCGCGCGAAGACGCTGGTCACCGGCGACGGCACCCGCGGCTGCGACATGGGTCCGCTCGTCACCGCCGCCGCGAAGGACCGGGTGACCGGCTACATCGCCGCCGGCGCCGAAGCCGGTGCGACGCTGGTGCTGGACGGCCGGGAAGGCGAGTTCGACGCGGACGGCGAGGGATTCTTCGTCGGCCCCACGGTGTTCGACCACGTCCGCCCGGACATGCCGATCTACACCGACGAAATCTTCGGCCCGGTGCTTTCGGTGGTGCGGGTGGAAACGTTCGCCGACGCGATCGAGCTGATCAACGCCGGTCCGTACGGCAACGGCGCGGCGGTCTTCACCAACGACGGCGGCGCGGCCCGCCGGTTCTCCGCCGACGTCGAGGCGGGCATGGTCGGCGTGAACGTCCCGGTGCCGGTCCCGGTGGCGTACCACTCGTTCGGCGGCCGGAAGAACTCGCTGTTCGGCGACACCCACGCGCACGGCGGTGAGGGCGTGCACTTCTTCACCCGCGCCAAGGTCGTCACCACCCGCTGGCCGGGAGCCGGACAGGGCGGGCTCGACCTCGGCTTCCCGCAGAACGTTTGAGAAGGAGTCTGCAATGGACACTCAGTCGGCAGCAGCCCGGCACCTGTGGATGCACTTCTCCCGCATGGGAAATTACCCGGACTCGCCGGTCCCGGTGATCACCCGGGGCGAGGGCGTGCACATCTGGGACGACCGCGGCCGCCGGATTCTCGACGGACTGGCCGGGCTTTTCGTCGTGCAGGCCGGGCACGGCCGCCGCGAGCTCGTGGAAGCCGCCGCACGGCAAGGAAACGAGCTGGCGTACTTCCCGATTTGGGGCTATGCCACGAAACCCGCGGCGGAACTGGCCGAACGACTCGCCCAGCTCGCGCCGGGCGACCTCAACCGCATCTTCTTCACCACCGGCGGCGGCGAGGCGGTCGAATCCGCCTGGAAGGTCGCGAAGCAGTACTTCAAGCTGACCGGGAAACCCAGCAAGCACAAGGTGATCAGCCGCGCGGTGGCCTACCACGGCACCCCGCACGGCGCGCTCGCGATCACCGGGCTGCCCGCGATGAAGAAGGACTTCGAACCGCTCACGCCGGGCGGGCATCGCGTGCCGAACACCAACCTGTACCGGCATCCGGAGTTCGCCGACGACCTCGAAGCGTTCGGCCGCTGGGCCGCGGACCGGATCGAGGAGGCGATCCTGTTCGAGGGCGCGGACACGGTCGCCGCGGTCGTGCTCGAACCGGTGCAGAACTCCGGCGGCTGCCTCACCCCGCCGCCGGGGTACTTCGAACGGGTGCGGGAGATCTGCGACCGGCACGACGTGCTGCTGGTCGCGGACGAGGTGATCTGCGCGTTCGGCAGGCACGGCGCGACGTTCGCGAGCGAGAAGTTCGGCCTCCAGCCGGACCTGCTGACCTGCGCCAAGGGACTGAGCTCCGGCTACAGCCCGATCGCCGCGCTGATCGCGTCGGACCGGGTGATGGAGCCGTTCCTCGGAAAAGGCGTCGGCTTCCCGCACGGCTACACCTTCGGCGGACACCCGGTGTCGGCCGCGGTCGCGCTCGCGAACCTCGACCTGATGGAACGCGAAGGCCTCAACCAGCGCGTACTGGACAATCAGGACGCGTTCGGGGCGACGCTGGGCAAGCTGCTGGACCTGCCGATCGTCGGCGACGTGCGCGGCGACGGCTACTTCTGGGCCGTTGAACTGGTCAAGGACAAGGCGACCCGCGAGACGTTCAACGCCGACGAGCGGGAACGTCTCGTCCGCGGCTTCCTGCCCGGCGCGCTGTTCGACCGCGGGCTGTACTGCCGTCCGGACGACCGGGGCGACGTGGTCGTCCAGTTCGCTCCGCCGCTGATCGCGGGGCGGGCGGAGTTCGACGAGATCGAGCAGATCGTGCGGGACGCGCTGCTGGAGGCGCAGAAACTCGTCTGAGCCAGCTGGCGAGGGAGGAGGCCGGGACCAGCTGGTCCCGGCCTTCTTCCGGGCCGTCGCCTATCATGGGCGCCAAGGAGCCCTCACCGCGAGGCGGCGCGCATGCCCGAGCACGAACCCGGCCTCGACCGGCGGCTGGCCGACGCGATCGAGCGGCTCGGGAACGGCCTGCGCGCGCTTTCCCAGCGCAGCGCCCGCACCCAGGGTCTTTCCCCGCTGCAACAGCAGGCGGTGCTTTCGCTGTCCCGGCATCCCGCGCCGCGCCGCGAGGTCAACGCACTGGCCGCGGAGTTCGATGTGACCACGCCGACGATGTCCGACGCGGTCAGCGCCTTGGAACGCAAAGGACTTCTCACCCGCTCGCCTGGCTCGGACGCGCGCCGCCGCCTGCTCACCCTGACCAGCCGCGGCTGCGAAGTCGCCGCCGAGTTGTCGGCGTGGGACGAGCAGCTGGTGCGCTCGCTGGCCGCGATGGCCGAGCAGGACCGGGCCACGACGCTGCACACGCTGCTGCGAGTGATCGCGGACCTCCAGCGCAGCGGCGCGATCAGCGTGGCCCGGGTGTGCACGACGTGCCGGTTCTTCGGCCCCCACGAACATCCCGACCCGAAGGCTCCGCATCACTGCCATTTGATGGGAAAACCCTTGGCACTGACCGAATTGCGGACCGACTGCCCGGAGCACCAGCAACCGCAGTGAGGGTTATTCCTCGGCGTCCCGTATCACCAAGGCGATCTGCACCCGGTTCACCACGCCCAGCTTCGCGAACAGGCTGCTCGTATGCGCCTTCACCGTCGCGACGCTGATGTGCAGCCGCGCCCCCACCTCGGCGTTCGACAGCCCTTCCGCGATCGCCCGCGCGGTGTCCAGTTCGCGCTCGGTCAGCACGGCCAGCCGCGCCCGCGCCGCCTCCCGCGCGGCACGCCGGGTCTCCGACGAGCGCGGCCCCATCGCCGCGGTGATCAACCGGCTGGTGGCCGCCGGGGAGAGCGCGGGATTCCCGCCGGCGACCGCGCGCACCGCGGCCAGGATGTCCGGCGGCGGGGTGTCCTTGAGGACGAATCCGAGCGCACCGGCCCGCAGCGCGCCGAGGACCATCTCGTCGGAATCGAACGTGGTCAGCACCAGGACGCGGGGCGGGTCCGGCCAGCTGAGGATCTCCTCGGTCGCGCTGAGGCCGTCCCGGCCGGGCATCCGCACGTCCATCAACACGACGTCCGGCCGGAGCCGGCGGACCTCGGCGATCGCGGCGTCGCCGTCCGCTGCCTCGCCGGCGACCTCCAGGTCGGCTTCGCCGTCGAGCATGAGCCGCAACGACATCCGCACCAGCTGATCGTCATCGACCAGCACGACCCGCACCCGGTCCACTCACTCGCTCCCTTCGCCGCGGGCAGGCCACGGCAGCCACGCACTCAGCACGAACCCGCCGTCCGGATCCGCGTGCCAGTCAAGTTCACCACCGGCCAGCTCGACCCGCTCGGACAGCCCCAGCAACCCGAATCCGGCCGACGGCGGCGGCTTCTCGCCCCTCGTCGCGCCGGAATCGCGCACCGTCACGCGCAGCCCCTCGCCTTCCCCGCCCGCGACGGTGACGCACACTTTCGCGCCAGGCGCGTGTTTCCCGGCGTTGGTCAGTCCTTCTTGGACAATCCGGTACACCGTGCGGGCAAGCAGATCCGGCGGCGTCCCGACCGATTCCGGGGTGTAGCTGACATCGACGCCGAGTGCGCGGGCGTCGGCGATGAGCGCGGGCAGATTCGCGAGCGACGGCTGCGGCGGCTCCAGCCCGCCCGGGCTGGCCCGCAGCACCCCGAGCACCTCCCGCAGTTCCTCCAGCGCCTGATGCGCGCCGTCGGCGATCCCCTTAGCCAGCAAGGACACTTGCTCCGGCGGCAGATCGGAGCGATGGCCGAGCACCCCGGCCTGCATGGCGACCAGCGAAACCCGGTGCGCGAGGACGTCGTGCATCTCGCGCGCGATCCGATGCCGCTCGACGATCCTCGCCTCCGCCGCCCGCGCGACCTGCTCGCGTTCCGCGCTTTCCGCCCGTTCCCGCAGCGACCGCAGTTCCTCCCGGCGCGCCCCGACCGCCGCCCCGATCGCCACGACGATGCCGGTGATGAGCGTCGTGAGCGCAATGGACAGCCACCACGGGTCGGGGTCGGCACCGCGCGGGTAAAGCCCCTCCGTGACCGCCCCGGTCACGACGCAGCCGATCCCGATCACCGTGGTCTCGACCGGCCTGCGCCGGGTGGCGAGCGACCCGAGCACGAGCAGCGCGGCCCCGCCCGCGGAAGCGGAAACGGCCGAAATGATCACCACGCCGGTAGCGACCGAAAGCGGATACCGCCGCCTCCACAAGCTCGCGACCAGGCAACCGAGGCCGATCAGCGGGTCGCCGAAAATCAGCCACCCGATCCGCGGATCCTGCGACCCCTCCGGCAGCTTGGCGGCGATCGTGGTCCAGGCGAGCACCCCGACCAGCGCGGCCAGCACCAGCCGCCACCCCTGTTGCCACGGCCGGAGCCGGGTCTGCTCGACGATCACCCAGCCATCCTCGCCGATCCGCTCCCGCCGTGCAGCAGCCCCAGGCACAGCCCACACCTAGACCAAAGTCTTACCCGACTTTGGTCTAGGTGCGAACCGAGCCCCAGGCCCGATGCGCGACGCGGCCGCCGTCCTCAAACTGGACCCACCAACGAACCGGGGAGAACACATGAGCAAGGGCGGCTACGGAGCCGTGCAGGCGGTTGGCATGGTGATCACGATCGTGTGCGCACAAGCCACCATCCGCAGCTTTTTCGACCACGAAACCCACCAACTGTGGGGCGCGTTCACCTGGGTCCCCGGCGGCTGGACCGGACAGCTGATCTCGCTGCTGGTCCTCATCGCCGTCGGGCTGGTGCTGGCCGGATGGGCACACGACCGAGCGAAGGAAAAAGACGAAGCCAACTGAGCCGGGGGTCCGCGGGGCGGGCTATGGACGGACCCTTGTCCGGGCATCCATAGCCCGCCCCACAGGAACCCCTCCGGTCAACGCACCTCCGGCCCCAACGCCGCATACGTCTCCGGACGCCTTCGTCGCAGATAAGCCGCCGACAACAACCCAGCGACGATCAAGATTGGCAACAACCACGGCAACAGCCCAATCCACGCCGCGTCCGACCCAGCCATCGTCGGAAAGTTCAGCACCGCAAGCACAATCACCCCGATAAGCCCGGCCCCGCCGAGCCCCGGCGCGACAAACGTGCTCCACCAATGCGGATCACGCCGCTGCCGGAAAAACACCACCACCGCGATCGACGCCATCGCCTGCAGCACGAGAATCGCCAACGTCCCAAACCCCGTCATCGACGACGTCAGAAACGCCACCGGGTCAAGCCCCAGCACCGCGAAAATAGCGGCCACGACCGTAGCGAACCCGATCTGCGCCGCACTGGCATTGCGCGGCGTACCAGAAACCGTACGCCCCAACGTCTTCGGCAACACCCCGTCCCGAGCGAGCGCGTAGATGTAGCGACTAGCGGAGTTGTGCAACGCCAGCAGCGCAGCAAACAAACTCACCACAAGCAGCAGCTGCATGACGTCGGTAAGCGCGGTCCCCAGCACGTCCTGCGAGGTAGCGAGCAACAAGTCACCAGCCGCAAGATGTTCCTGCGCAACAGATTTCGCGCTCGCCACCCCGATCGCACTGACCAACGCGAGCGACGTCACCGCCGCGAAAACCCCAATCGAGATCACCGCAATGTAAGTAGCACGCGGCACCGACCTGTTCGGATCACGCGCCTCCTCACTGAACAACGCAGTCGCCTCGAACCCAATGAAACACGTGGCAGCAAACAACAACCCAAGCCCGAGCGACCCAGACGTCACCACCGCAGGCGACAACGCACTGAGCGAGTACCCAGACTTCACCAGCACCGCGACGTCGAACACGACCAGAATGCTGACCTCAAGAATCAACGACACCGCCAGCACCTTCGCCGAAACGTCAACCCCACGACGGCTCAGCAAAAACACCGCGACCACCGACAACCCCGCCCAGAACTCCCACGGCAAATCCACATGAAAGACCCGGTCGACGACACCCCCCGTCAACGCACCTGACGTCCCCACCGCCCCCGCGACGAAACAGTTATACCCAGCCAACGCGACAAACGCCCCCGACAGCCCAGCCGGACGCCCTAACGCAGCAGTAAGATAGGCGTAGAACCCGCCAGCGTTGGAAACATACTGGCTCATCCGCGCATACCCGATGCCGAACAGCAGCAACACCACCCCAGCGATCAGAAACGACGCAGGCATCCCACCGCCATTGCCCAGCGCGATCCCGAGCCCCGCGATCACCACCATCCCCGTCAGCGGCGCAACCGCAGCAAGAACGAGAAACGCGATCCCGCCAGTACCAAGCGCATTAGCGCGAAGCTGCCCGCCAACAGCCTCCGATGCCGACCGCTGTCCCATCAGGCCTCCCTATCCGCTCCAGGGCGCCCCGCCCTCGCAGCGTCCCAGTGTGCTTGCCCCAACGCCGATCGCCCTTGTCCCCGCCAGCAGAAGTCTTGCCAATCCGCGCATTGGGGGCGCTAGCCCCCTCCCTAAAACCGCCACCACCCCACCCCCGCAACCCAGGCAGCCACACCCGCCCCTGCACCCCGATACGAAGCCCTCTCTGCGGTTCGGGGGTGGTTGTCAAGGCACGCTTTCCCGCCTTGACAACCACCCCCGAACCGTCAGCACACTCGGGCTTCGGGGTGCCCCACGCCCGACCCCACGGCAATGTCGCCCCCAGGCGACGAGCCGAACCCCCACCGTCCACAATAGACCCCCACCGAAAACCTCAGCTACACTAACCCCATGGCAACCCCGGCAGGCACCAAAGGAATGCCACGCCCCAAACGAGAACACCTCATCCTCAACGCCGCCGTCCAAGAATTCGGCACCCACGGCTACGCCCACGCCTCAGTAGCCACCATCGCCCGCCGAGCGGAAATCTCCAAACCCCTGATCTACGGCTACTTCGACTCCAAAGACGGCCTCTACCTAGCCTGCCTGCACCGAGGCGCCGCCCCCCTCGTCGACGCCGTAACCAACGCTCAAACCGGCACCGGCCCAACCCGAGCCCTGAACACCCTGGAAGCGATCTTCCGCACCCTGGAACCCCGCCGCCTGGACTGGGCAGTCCTCTGGGACCCCACCCTCCCCCCAGGCTCCGCAGTGGATGAAGCAGCCCTCGCCTACCGCCGCAAACTCTCCGCCCTAGGCGCGGAAGGCACCCAAGACGCCCTGTCCTCTGCCGGTTTCGCCGACCCCGCCGACGCCGCACTGTTCGCACGAATCTGGTACGGCGCGGTAACCGCCACCGTCGACTGGTGGCTGGAACACCCCGAAGAACCCGCCGAAACCACTACCCAGCGCTGCGCCCGCATCCTCACCTCCCTGCGCGGCTGACCTCGCAATCCACCCACTCGAAATACCCGCTCCCCGACACCGCCCGCCCTCGGAACGCCCCGGAATACGTGTAAGCACCGACATAACCGCGCCCGTGCCCATACCGCAATGGACTGTCCACAACAGCCTCCAGCGCCACAACTTCCTCGGCACCGTCCAGCACCGTCCACCGAAACCGCTCCGGCACCCGCATCTCCCGCCCCCGCGGATCCACCTCCGGCTCAGCCCGATGCTCCACCTTCACCCGGACATCCCGAAACACCGCCGCCGCACCGTCAAGCGTGCGCAGATGCGCGAGCCGGCAAGCCGTCGCCCCCGCCGCACGAACATCGGTCAGCAACAACTGCGTCCGCTCATCAAGATTGACAATCTGATACGTGAAAAAGTCGATCGGCAACTTGAACCGCAACGGCAGCGGCGAACGCCGAAGCGCCTGCGGCGAAAGCGATCGCGCATACTCAACCGTGCAGAGACCGCCGATCTCCGTCTCACCGGTGTCATCAGTGATCATCCCAGCAAAAGTGGCAAGCAGACTCAAATGGTCGTACGCCGGATTCCGCACAAACCACGAGACCTGCGGCGTCGCAGTGATCGCCAAGTCCGCCGAGAACCCGTCATACCGCGCGTGCATCTGATACGACGGATGCGCCGCTTCAATAGCCAGGTCGGAATCCCACTCCAACCGCGAACCATCCTCGGCGAAACAACATTCAGTGTGCGAATCGTAAGCCTGATAATGGTGATGCCCAGGCGCGGCAGTAGACGACAGCACGGTCGTCGTCCGGCGCGCATCCGAGGTCGCGAGGTAGTCGTTGTCGAAACAAACCGCGCCAGTGCTGCCGATCAGAGTCATGGTGTTGAGATAGCGATGCGGCCCCGGCAACTCCGGCACGAAAATGCCGTAATGCGTCCACGCCCAAGTCCGCGAATCCGCCTGCGGCCGCAGCAGCCCAGGCCGGTCGAACGGCTTCACGGACGCCTCAATCCGCTGGTCGAAGCGAGGAAGCACCCGGTTCACGACGAATGGCGCGGCAGCGGTCAGCACGCTCATCTTTCCTCCTCAACGCTTCTTACTCTAGAGTAAGTTACCCTCGAGTCAATTCGGAAGGGAGCAAACGGATGACACGTTCCTGGTGGGGCTGGGGCGATGCCGAGAAAGCGCTCACCGCCGAAGAGTCAGCCGCGCTGGTCGCCCGCACGTCCGCGCTCCTCCCCGCCCACGATTTCACCGACCACGCCCCGCCCTCGCCGAACGACCTGCCGGTCCCGCCGTCCCGCCTCCGCCTGCCCGCCGCACTCGCCCGCCTGTGCTCAACCGACCAGGTCGACCGGCTGTCGCACGCGCGCGGCAAAGCGTTCCGCGACGTCGTACGCAACCTGGAAGGCCGCGTCGAAGCCGTGCCGGACGTCGTCGCCCGGCCAGAATCCGAGCAGGACGTACTCGACCTCCTGGACTGGTGCTCCACCCACGGCACCCCGGTAATCCCTTACGGCGGCGGCAGTTCCGTCGTCGGCGGCATCGAACCGCGCTTCCCCGCCCCCGCGATGTCGCTGGACCTCAGCCGCCTCGATCAGGTCGTGGAAATCGACCGGACAAGCCGCGCCGCACGAATCCAAGCCGGGATCTACGGCCCTGCCCTGGAGGACCAGCTCCGCCCGCACAACCTGACCCTGCGGCACTACCCGCAGTCTTTCACCCACTCCACGCTGGGCGGCTGGCTGGCCACCCGCGCCGGCGGCCACTTCGCCACCCTGGCCACGCACATCGACGACCTCACCGAATCCCTCCGCGTCGTGACCCCAGCTGGCGTCAGCGAGTCGCGACGCCTGCCCGGATCAGGAGCCGGACCATCGCCGGATCGGTTGTTCCTCGGCTCGGAAGGCACGCTGGGCGTGATCACCGAAGCCTGGATGCGACTGCGGGAACGCCCACGCTGGCAAGCAAAAGCGTCGGTAACCTTCACCCGATACACCGACGCAGTACGTGCGACTCGCGCCATCGCCCAGGCCGGCCTCTATCCAGCGAACTGCCGCCTCCTCGATGCCGCGGAAGCATTCCTCAACACCGGCGTCCAGACCGACGGCCTGCTCCTGCTCGCCTTCGAGTCCGCCGACCATCCAGTAGACGCCTGGCTAGACCGCGCCCTGGAACTCACCGCCGACCACGGCGGCACGACCACCGCCCGCCGCGGCGATTCCGGCTCGACGTGGCGGTCGGCCTTCCTGCGGATGCCCTACCAGCGCGACGCCCTCGCCCGCCGCTCGATGGTGGTGGAAACCTTCGAAACCGCCTGCACGTGGGACGCGTTCGAGCCCCTCCACGAAGCAGTCACGACAGCCGCGACCACGGCGATCGCCGAAATCTGTGGCGCAGGCGTGGTGACCTGCCGATTCACCCACGTCTACCCGGACGGTCCCGCGCCGTACTACGGCATCTACGCGACCGGCCGCTGGGGCAGCACCGTCGCGCAGTGGGACGAGCTGAAAACCGCGGTGTCCGAAGCGATCCTGGCCAATGGCGGGACGATCACCCACCATCACGCCGTCGGCCGCGACCACCGTCCGTGGTACGACCGGCAACGCCCAGACCCGTTCGCCGCCGCCCTGTCCGCGGCGAAGAACGCTCTTGACCCAGCAGGAGTCCTGAACCCAGGGGTGCTGCTCCGCTAACCCGTCACCGCCGCGGAGACCGCGAGTCGGCAAATCTGATCCAGATCCTCGACCTGCTGTCGCATTCCCTCCCGCTCGAACGGATCGCCATTCCGCCCGCCGCCACCGAGTAGGCGCGCTGGTTCTGCGCGCGTACCGGCTCGGCGAGATCCGGCGATTGCGCGACTCGGACACGCATGCCACCGCCCAGCCACACCTGCACAAGAACACCGTCCACTATCGCGGCCGAAGGCCGAGGAACTGCGCCGACGGCCGCTCGCCCAACATCGGCCGGAAGTAGAAGCCACCCTGCGTACGGCCACTTTCCCGGCCAAGCAGCTACCCCGGAACAGGCCGGTGCTGAGCTGTCTGTCCACTGTGGATTGGTTTGCCTTCTCGCGAAGCCGTGTTAGCCTGTCGCCGTGCTGCGCCTCATGACGTCCGAGCGACTCGTAACCCGGCGCGCCGGCTGAACCAGGCTGCCGGCGCGCGATGCCGGCGTACGGTTTTTCTCTTCGGGACCTGGCCCCCGTTTCCCGCCAGACCTTCCTCCCGGAGAACGCCATGTCCTTGAGCACCTTCTCGTCCGCCCCGTACACCTCCGCCCCGGCCATGCTGGTCCGCCGCCGGATCGCGACGTATTTCGTCGGCGGCATCGACCAGATCCCCGGCCTGGTCGCCACGCTGAGCCAGCACGGGAAGCTGATCCACGAGCTGTCCGTCGACGTCCGCGAGGGGGTCCGGGAAAGCAGCATGGTCAGCACGGTCCTGGTCAGCCCCGAGGCACTCGAAGGGCTACTGGACGCGCTGCGCGGCCTGCCGTCCGTCGTCTCCGCTGAGCTCGCCTGACCTCGCCGAGGTCACCCGCCCGGGTGACCCGGCAAGGCGGTAGGGCCATCGCGCAAACTGGGGTCCCACCAGCGAAAGGCACCCCACATGCGATTGGCCGACAAGATCGCCCTGATCACCGGCGCTTCGAGCGGAATGGGCCGGGCGGCCGCGCTCACCTTCGCCCGCGAAGGCGCGACGGTCATCGTCACCGACGTCGAAGACGCGGACGGCGCCGCCGTGGCCGAAGAGATCCGCGCCGACGGCGGCCAGGCGGAATACCGCCGCCTGGACGTCACCGACGAAGACTCCTGGACGGCCGCACTCGCCGGCGTCCTGGACCGGCACGGAAAGCTCGACGTGCTGGTCAACAACGCTGGCATCAGCGGCACCTTCGACCCGGACCTGACCAGTACGGCGTTCTACGACCGCCTGCTGCAGGTCAACGCCCGCGGAGTGTTCCTGGGCATCAAACACGGCGCGGCGGCGATGTCCGGCCGGGGCGGAGGTTCGATCGTGAACCTGACGTCGATCTCCGCGTCGATCGGCCAGGTCGGCGTGCACCTGGGGTACGCCGCCTCGAAGGGCGCGATCAAGGCGATGACGACCACCGCGTCCGTCCACTACGCGGGCGAGGGAATCCGGGTCAACGCGGTGGCCCCCGGCTTGCTGCCGCCGATGCGTACGTCCCGTGGCTCCACCGATCCGGTGTGGCGAGCGAAGCAGGTCGAGGGCGTGCCGATGGGGCGGACTGGCGAGGTGCAGGAGGTCGCTGACGTGATTCTGTTCCTGGCTTCCGCGGAATCCTCGTACGTGACCGGAGTGGAGATCCCGGTGGACGGGGGTTACACCGCCCAGTAGGCGTTTCGGGGCTCCCCTGAGCGGGAGCCCCACGTGCGCCGACCGCCCACTCGATTTGGCTTCCAGCTCCGACGGCCAAGCCCTTCCACGCACAGCCAAACCCCGGTCCCGTGATCCCCGCCTCCGCCTCGATCGGCCGTCTCCCACCCGTCCACGCGGTACGTTCACCGGAGCACTCCCCGGTTGGCGAGACGGAGGCGAAGCCGATGGAACTGAGGCAGGTCGAACACTTCCTCGCCGTAGTCCGGCACGGCAACTTCACCCGCGCCGCCCAAGACGTGCACGTCGTGCAGTCCGCTCTCAGCGCGTCCGTCCGCAAGCTGGAAGCCGACCTCGGCGCGGACCTGTTCGACCGCACCACCCGCCGAGTCACGCTCACTCCCGCAGGCGAGGCCCTGCTCCCCCTGGCCCGCCAAATCGCCGCGAATGTCGACTCCGCCCGAGGCGAGGTAGCCGCGGTGACGGGTCTCGCGCGCGGCCGGGTGTCGATCGGGACCATCCAGACCCTGACCGTCATCGACCTGCCCGCCAAACTCGGCGAATTCCGCGCCCGTTATCCGGGAATCCGCCTGCGCGTCCGGGAAAGCACCATCCCCGGACTGACCGCCGCGGTGTCCGACGGGGAACTGGATCTGTCCTATGTGGGCGGTCCGCTGCCGGAGGACCTGGCCGAATTCGCCAGCTGGCAGCAAACCCTGGTCCTGCTCACCCACCCCGGACACCGCCTGTCCTCCCGCCGCCGAGTCCGCCTGGCGGAACTGGACGGCGAGCCTTTCGTCGACTTCACCGGCAGCGGCCTGCAAGCTTTGGTCGACCGCGCCTTCACCGAGGCCGGAGCCCGCCGGGACCCAGTGTGCGAGGCGACCAACGTCCCCCTGCTGATAGATCTGGTCGCGGCCGGGCTAGGCGTCACCGTGGTCCCCGAGCAAGTCGCCGCCCGCTCCGGACTGCCGTTCGCCCACCTCACCCAGCCGACGCTGGCCCGCACCATCTACCTGACCGGCCGCTCGGCAAACCTCACCAACCCGGCGGCCCGGGCGCTGCTGGCCCACCTCCTCGCCTGACCCCGCGCACCGGCGCGAGCACCAGAGCGAACCCGACCAACCCCAGCACCAACGCGACGGTCGTCAAACCGGTAATCCCCGCGACAAACGCCAGCGCGAATGCCCTGGCACCGAACCGCCGCAAAAGCCGGACAACGTCGCGAGTCGCTCCATCGACCGTCTCGACATCGGCTGCCAGGCCGAGGCTGGGTGGCGACTCGACACCGCCGATCGACTCGATCCCAGCCGCCGGACCAAGGCTGGTCAGCGACTCGCCACTGCCGAACGAACTGGCGCTGGCTGCCTGGTCGGTGCTCACCACCGGCACAGTGCGCGATGCCGGGCCGACGTTGGCCGCTGGCTCAGCGCTCACTGCCGAGACCGCACCCGCCGCTGAGCCAACGTCGACCGCTGAGCCGACGCTCGACACCGGATGGACGCCAGCCACCGAGCCAGCGTCGACCGCCGCGCCGACGCTCGGCACCGAGTCGGCACCAGCCGAGCCAGCACTCACCACCGCGCCGAGGCTCGGCACCGGATCAACGCCAGCCGCCGAGCCAGCACTCACCGCCGAGCCGAGGCCCGGCACCGGACCGACACTCGCCACCTCGTCGACGCCGTCCGCCGCGCTCGCGCCCATCGCGCCGAGGGCAACGCCATCGAGGGTGCCCTCCCGATCTCCTGCCGCGCCGAGAGCAACGCCACCGGACACGCTCCCCCGGTCTCCCACCGCGCCGAAGGCAACGCCATCGAGCGCGCTCCCACGATCCCCCGCCGCACCGACGACGACGCCGTCCGGCGCGATCCGGCGATCGCCAACGACTCCCTCGGCACCGAGGCCGGTCCCGGTATCGGGGGGGGGGGGGGGGGGGAAGGGGGGGGGGGGGGGGGGGAAGGGAAACCAGCCGGAGTCTTCGGTGGAATCGCCAAGAAAAAACGCCATAGACTGCGTACTGGCGCACGTCGACCA
>NZ_JBVJOE010000002.1:429282-451876 GCF_055583325.1 Amycolatopsis sp. NPDC104775 | reverse complement strand
AGCGCCCTCCCTCCCCCTCCCCCCCCCCAAACAACGAGTCCTTCCCCGGCCCCCCCCCCCCCCCCCCCCACCACGCCACCGTCGAGACGCCGGACGTCAACTCGGCCGGATTTCTCGGTGGAATCGCCAGGAACAGACGTCATGGGCTGAGTACTGGCTCGCGTCGACCATCCAGTCCAACACCTGTTTTCGCTGCGATTCAGCGATAAAATCGATCGCCCTTGCGGAGGCTCATCGACTTCGCAGCCGTCGCTCGCCCGATCGACCGCCCTCCCGGACGCCCATCGGCGTGGCAGTCACCGCCGACTCGGCGGCTGTGGGTTCAGGCAAAGACCACGTCCTCACTCCCGACCAGCTTCACGCCTGCCGTGGACAGCTCCGCCTCCACTCGGGCGCTCTTCTCCGCGGCGGAGAGTTCGTCGTCGTAAGTGGCGTGGGCGTCTTGGACCAGCGTGACCTCGTGGCCGCGGTCGAGGGCGGCCAAAGCGGTGGCTCGAACGCAGAAGTCGCTTTGCATTCCGGCTACGACAAGCGGTGCTGAATCCACGAGCAGCGAACCTAGCGGGGTGCCAGCGAAAGAGTCGGGTGTCTGTTTGTCGACTACGTGTTCGCCCGGGCGGACCTCGTGCACTAGTTCCCAGCCGGGGGTTCGGGGCACATCGGGGTCGTCGTTGGTGCCGTTGTTTCGGATGTGCACCACCTGGGCGCCCGCGGCCCGTGCTTGCTCCAGGACGCGCGAGATGGCGGCGGCTACTCGGTCGGCATCGGGTACCGGAGTGGGCGGAAGAAGCATGTTGTTCTGGACGTCGATGAGGAGCAGCACGGGGATCATGCCGGAAGCATCTCAGCGGGCACCGACAAAAAACGGCGCCCGGCATTCCCTCACAGGGATGAACGCTGGATGGATCTCCAGCGGTGCCTTGAGGAATCTTGCGGCGGTCGTTGGGTGGCTCTTCGGCAACGCCGGATCATCCGGTGGAGCCGCGGCGAAGTGGCTTGGCGTAGAGCTCGCACGAGCGAGTCATCGGCGAGGAAGCTCGCGACTGTCGGCAGTTCGTCGACCCCGGGCTACTGCTCTCGCCGATCCGGGGCGGAATTCTCCTGCGCTGACGGTCGCGGATGCCGCATCGGGCGTTGCCGGGCGACTGGGTAGCGCGCCAGGGGGTGCGCCTCGTCCAGCCGGTGGCGGGCGCGGCGGGGGAGGTCGTCCGACGGGGAGACCCAGCGGCGCGTCGAGTCGTCCGGCGGAGCGGGTCGAGAAGGAGGCGGAACGGCTGAGCGACGCCGGGCGGCGCGGCGCAGGAACACCACGGCCAGCACCACGAAAACCGAGGCGACGGCGACCAGGAGCCACCAAGCTTGCATTCGTCCTCCCGTCGTGGGTGGGTCGCACGCAAGGGTGCCCGTTCGGCCCGTCGGCGGCGCGATGTCCACACCGCCGGGTGTCACCGGAACGGGGGTTGTTTGCTGGATAATCGCGGAAAACCGGTCGGGAAGGCCGAGCAGGTCCAACTCCCCTGACGCTAGCAGGGGCCGCACGGTGCTGGGGTTTCACTGCGGGCGAGGAAAGACGGCAAGGCCGGGAACGAGGGTCGGTCCGCAGCTGACCAGGCAGGGCCGGGAACGAGGGGACGGCCCGCAGCTGACCAGGCAGGGCCGCAAACGAGGGATCGGTCCGCAGCTGACCGTAGAACAGCGGGGCCCGGCCGCGGCGAGATGCTCAGAACTTAAAGGCAACGCCGAAGAACCTTGCCGCACAGCGAAGCAGCAACAAGAGCCCATCGCTTGGCTAGGACGCAGCAATGCCGACAGCTTCGCCCCATCAACGCACTAGCAACGCCAAGCGCACCTAGTCCCCCGGAAACGCCCGCATAACTCCGGCCACCCCGGCGCACAACGCGTAGAGCCGCAGACCAGCCCTACGTCACCGAAGCCTCAAACGTCACTTCACCCCATCCCGCAACGCCGACACCCGGTCCACCGCCGAAGTGAACTCCCCGCTCGGCAGCGAACCGCCCGACAACCCAGCCGCCAGCGCCGAAGCGGCGTCATCCCCCTGACTCACGTCGCGAGCGGAGGCCAAGATCAGATCCATCCCCGCCTTCGCCGCCAGCACCGCGCGGTTTCCCGTCCCGCCATAGGACTTCAACGCGCCCGCCTCCAAAGCATCCGTCACGGTCACCCCAGTGAACTTCGTACCGTTTCGGAGTTCCTGGACAGCCGTCGGCGAAAGCCCAGCGGGGCGCGAAGCGTCCAGCGCAGGGTAAACGGCCCACGAGAGCATCACGAGCTTCACGCCCGCATCAACCACGGGGCCATAAGGAGCCTCGTCCTTCGTGCGAAGTTCAGGCAGAGGAACGTTCAGAGTCACTGGGCCGACGTCCGTGTTGCTTCCGGCGGGGACCGCGCCGAGGCCGGGGAAGTGCTTGGCCGTCGCGGCGACGCCGGTTGACTGCTGAGCAGTGACGAAATCCCGCCCCAGCGCACCGGCCACCTGGGGATCCTGACTGTACGAGCGGCCGTATTGGTCAATGAAATTGCCCGGTTGGCGGTAGACGTCCAGAACCGGCGCGAGGTTCACGTTCATGCCGACCCCGGCGAGGTTCCGGCCAGCGCCGGTTCCGGCGGCTTTGGCGGCGGCGGCCGGGTCCGCGGACTGGGCGACCTGCTTCTCCGACAAAACCGGCTCACCGGGCAGGCGGCGGACCTTGCCGCCTTCCTGATCGGTCATCAACAGCAACGGGCGGTGCACCGGGCTTTGCGCGTTCGCGTCCCGCAATTGCCGTATCACGTCGGCGACCTGCGGGGAGCTCGAGATGTTCTCTCCGAAGAAGATCACGCCTGCCGCTTCCCCGGCCCGGATTCGTTGCAGCAACGAGGCAGGTGGGGTCAGACCGGGATAGGAGTAGATCACCCGCTGTCCGGCCAGTTGCCGCGGAGTGAGCCCGGCTGGGGTGGCGGCGACCGTGCCCATCGCGAGCACCGTCACGGCAAGAGCCAGCAATGCCTTTCGACGCTTCATCTGACCTCCGTTCACGAGCCGTGAGACAACGCTAGCCCTCCGCGGGCGTGCGTGCGCGGCTGAACGGCCAAAAGGCAACCAGTCCTAAAAGGACATCAGACCCAGTAGGCGACCCGAGCGCGGTAGTTCCGCAGCACCAGCAATGCCAGCGACCAGCCGACCACCGTCACCACGCCCGCGACGAGCCAGTGCGTCCAGCTTTGCTGCTGCCCGACCAGCGGCGCGCGCACGATCTCGACGAAGTGGTACACCGGATTGAGCTGCAGCAAATTCACCGCGAGCGAGCCGAATCCCTCGTGCGAACCCTGATTCATCGCCCGCACCTGGTCCATCGACCACATGATCGGCGTCGCATAGAAAAGCATGGTGATGAAGCTCTGAATCACCGGCGGGATATCGCGGAACCGCGTCGACACCACGCCGAAAAGCAGCACCACCCACGCGCCGTTCAGCAGGACCAGCATCAGCGCGGGCACCGCGAGCAGCATTCCCCAGCCCAGCCCGGGATGCAGCAATGCACCAGCCTTGTCCACCAAGTGGTACGGCTGCGACAGCTTGCCGAAAAAGATCGCCAGCACCAGTACGTACACGACGAGGTTGTGCGCCAGATACAACGCCTGCCGCCACACCGTGCGCAGCGCATACACCGACACCGGAGCCGGAAGCTGTTTGATCATCCCTTCGTTCGCGATGAACGTTTCCGAACCCTCAACGATGCAGCCGTTCATGAAGTTCCACAGGATGAGCCCGGTGGTGATGCTCGGCAGCAAGGTCGAGATGGAAGTGCCGAACAGCGCGGAGTTCACCACGCCCAGTGCGAGCGCGGTGACCGCCATCCCGACGGTGATCCACAACGGTCCCAGCGACGAACGCCGGTAACGCTGCTTGATGTCCTGCCACGCGAGCAACGCCCACAGTTCCCGGGCACGCAGCCCGGCCTGCAAGTCGGCGAAGGCTCGACGCCAGCTTCTCGGGTCCGCGTCGATCGCGGGCGGAGCGGTCATGACAGCGAACTTAGCCGCGATCGCGGTTCGCGGCCAACACACGACTACGGTGTGCCGCGTGAGCTTTTTCCTGTCCCGCGTCCTTTCCGCGCTCCGCGACGGCGGCGACACCGTGCTGTTCCACCACGACGACACCACCATGACGTACCGAGCGGCATCAGAGCTGCTGTCGCGGCTGTACAGTGGACTCGCCGAGGTACGCGGCATGGTGGCGATCGACGCCGCCAACCGGCCGGAAGTGATTCTGGCGCAGCTTGCCGCGCAGTTGCGCGGGCTGGAAGTCGTGCTGATCGCCGCGTCCGCGAGCCGTCCGGCACGGGCGGCAACGCTGGCGGCGACCGGGGCGACGCTGCTCACCGACGCCGAACTCGACATCCTCGCCACCGCGCGTCCGTCCACTCCAGACAAGTTGCCGGAGAAAGCAACGGCGATTTTCCCCAGCGGCGGTACGACCGGCATACCGAAACTGATCCGGCACAGCGGAATTTACGACGGCGTCGCGCACATCTTCCAGCCGGACGGAACCAAAACCGCCCTTGTGACCGCGCCGCTCACCCACATGACCGGCAACGCCGCCGTTCTGGGTGCGCTCTGCTGCGGCAACACCGTGGTACTGCACCGGCAGTTCGACGCCGGAAAGCTTCTCTCCGATGTGGAACGTTATCGCATCACGACGTTTTCCCTTACCCCACCTCGGCTTGCCGCAGTACTCGACCATCCGCAACTGTCCACTACAGACCTATCCAGCGTGCAACAGCTCTCCCTCGGTGCCGCGCCACTGCCGCCCCGCCGGCTGGACGAGGCGCTGAAAGTGTTCGGTCCAGTAGTCGGGCAGGGTTATGGGCTCACCGAAGCGCCGATGATCGCCAGTATTTCCGCCAACGAAGTCCTTGCCCGGCCGGAACTTCTCGGTTCCGTCGGCCGCATCGTGCCGGGCATGGAGGCCCGGATCGAGAACGGTGAAATACTCGTGCGTGGGCTGTCCATGATGGACGGTTACCGCGGACAACCGCCCATCGGCGACGGCTGGCTGCGCACCGGCGATCTCGGCCGGTTCGACGAAGACGGCTACCTCTACCTGGAGGATCGGATCGACGACGTCATCGTCACCGGCGAGCACGGCACGAAGGTCTCCTCGACCACCGTGGAGCACGCGCTTCTCAGTCACCCCAAGGTAAAGGCCGCGGCGGTCGTGCCCGCACCGGGACCGGACGGAACCCTCTTGCACGCAGTGGTGGTCGCCGACGAGACCACGGCGGACGAGCTGCGCGACCAAGTCCGCGAAGAACTCGGCGGCGAGCATTTCGTACCATCCACTGTGGAGTTTCGGAGGGAATTGCCGCTCACCCCGGTGGGCAAAGTGGACAAACGCCGACTCAAGCGCTGACCCACTTGCCCAGCAACCGTTCCCGGTGATGCGCCTCGTGCAGATTCCGCCGCCGGGCGTGCAGCAGTTGCGCCAGCTAAGAACGTCTCAGATGGATCAGTGGTCTACTCGCGGGCGAGGTGAACGGTGACCGCATCACACTACCGACCACCGCGGCCAACCCGCAGGTCGCTCAGCACTCCGGCGCGACGTGCGGCAGCCCTCCGCGGCACCGATCATGAACACCGGCGCCAGCACGCCGCCGGAGGTCCCGGAGCCCAGGGACAGCGCCCAGAGCAGCGTCTTCACGACCAGGATTCCCACGATCAGCACGGATGGTGCTGCGCGCCCGGTGCGGCGAGCTCAGTGGCGACGCGCGCCCGGCGGCGGTGACCTCACTCGTCACGACCGTGCAGCGATGCTCGTCCTCGCCGCGCACGACGTACCCGTGCGCCTCGATCTTGTCCCCCAGCCCGTGACCGAAGAGGCGTTCACGCCCATCGTCTCGGCGAGCCGCGAACACTGCACGCGGCCAAGGCTGTCGAGCACCACCAGCAATCGCACCTGCGGGAAGGCGGGGCGCATGCGCGCTGTCCCAGGCCACGACCACGAGCACGCGAGTCAGCCGCTCAAGCTCGGCCACGTCATCTGGAAAACTTGCGTAGCGCAAAAGTTGCTCTGGGTCATTGAGTGGGCTCGGTCACGGGAGCTTCTTCCCGGCTGCCGGTTTTGTCGGTGATCTTGGCTAAGGTGGGGTCAGCGACGCGGAGGTGAGCCGGTGGAGCACCACCCACTCCGGGGCAACCCCGGGGAGCAGCACGACACGTACCCACGGCGCCCCGCGCAGCGGCGGCACGCTCCGCGTGCGAGACAGCGCGGATGAACGGAGAACGAGTCGCCTCCGCGTCGCTGCTCGAACCGATGCCGGTGTGGCGCTGGCCGGTCGCTCGGTGGACGACGTTCGACGAATGCGCCGCCGCCCTCGACCTCACGCCCGGCGAACTGGCCTGGTTCACCGACGAACGCGCCTGGCACCGGCGGTCCCGGCCGGTGCTGCGGCATTACAGCTACCGCTGGATCCCGACGTCCACCGGCGGCGCGCGGCTGATCGAGCGGCCGAAACCCCGGCTGGCCGAGTTGCAACGCCGGGTCCGCGGGCACGTGCTCGACGCGCTGCCGGTACACGAGGCCGCGCACGGTTTCCGGCGCGGCCGCTCGATTCACACCTGCGCCCGTCCGCACGCCGGGCAGGACGTGGTGGTACGGCTTGATCTTGCCGGCTTCTTCCCGACAGTCTCCGCGTCGCGCGTGCGCTCGCTGCTCGACCTGGCCGGTTACCCACCGGCGGTCGCCGCCGCGCTCGCCGGAATCCTCACCACCCGCACCCCGGTCGACGTCCTGCGCTCCGCCCCCGCGCGAACGTCGGCGCTGAGCCACCTCGCCGGCACGCACCTCCCGCAAGGCGCACCGTCGTCACCCTCGGTGGCGAACGCCGTCACCCACCATCTCGATCGAAGGCTCACCGGCCTCGCCGCCGTGCTGGGCGCGAACTACACCCGTTACGCCGACGACCTCGCCTTCTCCGGGAACGCGAGCCTGCCGCTGCACCGCCTGCTGCCGGGCGTGCGGCGCATCGTGACCGACGAGGGCTTCCGCCTGCGCGACGACAAGACGTCAGTGAAACCGGCCTACCGGCAGCAACGCGTCGCTGGCTTGGTGGTGAACGCCGCGCCAGCCGTCGCCCGCACCGAGTACGACCAGTTGCGGGCCGTCCTGCACAACTGCGCGCGCACCGGCCCGGCGGCGCAGAACCGTGTCGGGCACCCGGACTTCCGCGCGCACCTGCTGGGCCGGATCGCGTGGGTCAGCGCCACGAACGAAACCCGCGGCGCGAAACTGCGCGGCCTGTTCGCTCGGATCGACTGGTCGTGAGCGGGGTTCAGACGGATAACAGGCTGAGATTCCGCTCCATCTCGGCCCACCATCCGGCCGCCGGAACATCCCGAGGCTGAATCATCGAGGCTTTCACCAGAATGTCCGGCCGGTTTTCTCGCCAAGCGTAGGAAAAAAGCTCGTCATAATGCGCGCGCGGCAGCCATCCCTGCTCCCGACCCGCTTCCAATCGCATGAGCTGCCGAGCGAGATCCACGCTGCTTCGCTCACAATTGCGAAACGCGCTTGAAAAGCGTTGCACGGCCGCGGCATCACCTCGCTGAACCGCCTGGCAGGCAAGGAAAAGCGTCGTGACGGCGAGGATGTCCGACCGATACACCCCGCCCTCCGCCGCCAGATGTTCCGCCAGCTGAAAACTGCGCTTCCGCCGTCCGCGGCGCACCATTTCCGCCAGCGCTCGCTGCTGACGAGTGAGATATTCGTCTTCCCGCAGGTACTGCACAGCGTTTCCTCCCCTGCGCCCGGTTCCGACCCAGGCCGCTTCCCGGTACAGGATGCTCCACGAGGGTGACAGATACGTCGGCGACACTCAGCCGTTCGGAGCAAAATATCACCCAGGGCAAGGACAGTACCCGACCGCGCAAGCCCGGGAATCCTTGTCGTGCCTCAGGAATCTCAGTGCTCGGCGCGGCTGGCGGACACTCATGTTGGAAGGCGTTTTTCGCCTTGCTCTCGGGTATTGGATTGAGGTTGTCGGAGTCGAGTGGATGGATGGCTGCGGAATCCGCGTTCCGTGACGACTGACCCAAGTGGACACTCGACGGCGAGCTAGGGTCGGCGGTTGCGAATCGCTTTCATACCAAGGGCTTATTCCAGGCAAGCAGAGTGAGCCTTCGGGCGGTGACGCTTCGGATTCCACGGACGGCGTGGTTTCCCGGGATGGTTTCTGTTCGCGATTTCACCCGTTCGGACCAATCGAAGCGGCTGAGTCTGACACGGGACAGTCGGTGGATTCTGTATTGAAAGCGGCATCTCGGGCGGCGCGAAGAAGGTGGCGGCGCGGGCCAGGGTTCGGCCTGACGCGTCGTTGGGCAGGCCGATGGTGCCGACGGGAAGCTGTTGCCGAATCCGCCGTGGCCGCGTCTTCCGCTGCCGCCATAGAACTCGACGACGTCCTCCGCTGACGACAGGCACGAGCAGCACGAGCCGATCGCCAGGGTCGCGGCGGACACGGGCAGAACGGACCAGTCGCCGAGCGATCGCAACGGACCGCCGGGCACAAACGGCACAAGCCAGCTCCCAGCGACCGCCACCAAGCCTGAAACGGATTCTCAAGCAAATCGCGACCGACGCACTGCCGAGGAGGAGGACAGAGACACCACGGCACAAGCGACCCCAACAGACTGCCGGGCACGAGCAGCACCCACCAACTCCCCGGCAATCACGAGCGGACAGCAGCAGACGCACCAACAGCACGAGCCAATTCCCCGTGACCGCAGCGGACCGTCGAGCGGTCAGCACAAGCCGAGCCCCGAGCACTCACGACCGATCGCTGAACCCCACCAGCACGAGCTAGTTCGACTGCCGCGCCCAAGCAGCACTCCAGCGCCCGTTCAGCCCACTGCCGTCCGCCCGCCGAACCCGGCCCACACGCCAAGCCCTGGCCACAGTCTCGCCCGCCGACTGCCAGGCCGCGCAGCTTCTCACGATGATCCCGCGCGACTCGCAGAAGAAGCAGGACGCCGTCCGCGACAAAGCGGCCCACCTCAAGCCAAGGTCCCGGCAGGATTTCCTGCCCCACCAGCGCCGAAACCCACGCGACCCGCCCAGCGACAGCCCAAACAGCCCGGCCGCCCCCGCGACCGAGCCGTCCAGCCCTCAATCACTCAGCCGCGACCAACCCAGCCCTCCCCAGGGCCAAGCTGACGCGCAAGCCAACAAACCCCGCGACCGGCCCGCACACCAGTCACGACACGCCCCCGGCCGGAGCCGGAGCGCCTCAGGCGACCTCGGTCCGGCTGCCACCGGGAGCATGCAGCCCCAGCATGTCCAGCAGCAGGGCGCATTCCTGCGCGTCCTTGGCCCCGAGGCGACGGCCAGCGCTGCCTTGCGGCGGCGTTCCACCTGCCGGGCCGCGTCCGTGTCGTCCACGAGGTCTGGCGCCGGGTGCAATCCGGTGGTCAGGTCTCGCATGGTGGCTCCTCCCCGATCGGCGTGGGCGCGGGTTTTCCGCGCTCGCTGCACACCCCTTCAACGGCCGGGCCGCACCGGATGTTCCGATGACTCCGATCACGTCGGCCAGCCAGGCCAGAATGGCACACCGCGAGTACCCGTGGTGCGGAGGCGGGAAACCTGGCGTGCTCAGGGCGACAACTACTCATCGTCCTAAGTGGACACAAGACGAAAGCGCCCATTCGGGTGGCATAGGTAGCCTCACCCGGCTGGGCGAGCCACTATCCACGCTGTGCGTTCCGCCCGGCGCCCCGTGCGCACCGCTCTCGTCGGGATGACTGTGCTCGTCCTCGGCGTCCTCACCGCGCTCCAGGCGCCGAATCTGCCGATTCTCGGCGACGGGACCGCGTATGCCGCGGAGTTCAGCGAAGCCGCGGGGCTCGAGCCCGGCAACGACGTCCGGATCGCGGGGGTGAAAATCGGCCGGGTGTCGGAGGTTTCGCTCGACGGCGCGTCCGTCCGGGTGGCCTTCCGGGTGTCGGGGGCGTGGCTCGGGGACCGGACATCGGCGGCGATCCGGATCAAAACGTTGCTCGGCCAGAAGTATCTCGCGCTCGACCCGGTCGGCGCGGGGTCGCTCGATCCGGACACGCCGATCCCGCGCGAGCGGACCACTGTTCCGTATGACGTGCTGCCCGCGTTCCGGCAGCTGGCCACGACCGTCGACGCCATCGACACGACTCAGCTGGCGCAGAGCTTCCGCGCCATTTCCGACACCTTCGCGCGCACTCCGGCTGACGTCCGCACCACGTTGACCGGACTGTCGCGGCTGTCCGACTCCCTTTCCGCCCGCGACGCGAAACTGGCTCACCTTCTAGCTCAAGCACGCACGGTTTCCGGCACGCTCGCCGACCGCGACGCGCAGCTGACCCGGCTTCTCACCGATGGGAACCAGCTGCTGGCCGAGGTGCAGAAACGCGAGTCGGCCATACAGTCGCTGCTCACCGGAGCACAGCAGCTAGGCCGCGAGGTGTCCGGGCTCGTCGCCGACAACGATCGCGAACTCGGCCCGGTGCTCGCCCAACTCGACCGGCTCACCGCATTGCTCGAACGAAACCGTGCGTCGCTCGGGGAAGGAATCCGGAAACTGGCCCCGCTCGTCCGCTTCGCCGCGAATCTCACCGGCAACGGCCGGTGGATCGACGGTTATCTGTGTGGTCTGATCTTCCCCGCGATCGGGCCGCTCAACGAGCACGGCTGCTTCACTCCATGAGCCCCGGGCCGCCGGTGATCCGCACGGTGACCTGGTTGTCGTTGTACGTGTAAGCCTCGTAAGCGAACTCGACGCCGGTCTTCTCGACGTGCTCGGTCCACGCCCGGTACTCGTGCCGTTTCCAGCCCGGGAAGTTGAAAAACTCGTCGAAGTGCACGATGCTGCCGACCCGCAGCCGCGGCCCGACGTTGTCCAGCACGGTCTTCGCGGAGCTGTAGAGATCCCCGTCGACGTGCACGAAATCGACCGGCCCGGGATGCTTCTCCAGGAACCCGGGCAGGGTGTCGGAGAACAGGCCGACGACCAGTTCGGCCCCCGGCACGTCGGGCAGGTCGTCGCGAGCGAAGGCACCGGCGGGCATGCCGTTGAGCCAGGCTTCGGGCAGGCCGTCGAACGAATCGAAGCCGTACACCTCCTTCGCCTCGCGCGCGGCCGTGATGGTGCGCAAGGTGTTGCCGGACGCGACGCCGAACTCCAGCGCCATCCCGCCGGCCGGCGCGAGGGAAAGCGCGTACTCCAGCGTTTCCTTCGGGCTGCCGAAATGCTGTGCCCCGATCAGGTTTTCGCGCGCGAAGACGTTGCTCTCCAGCGCCGCGTCCTGGTCGCCGGCGTACACGATGTCGCGGCGGCTGCGGATCTCGAACTCGACCACGCGGTCCAGCAGGCGATCCCCCTGCCGGACGATCTCGGACCGCAGTTCCTCCCGCGTCCGCTCCAGTTCCGCGCGCAGTTCGGCGAGCTGTGCGGGATGCGGATCGTGCAGCCTGGCACCGGCCCGGCGCAGCACCAGGCCGGCCTTCCGGCGCAGCGCAGGGCCCAAAGTCCTTGTCGTCAGCCGATCTTGGCTTTCCTGGTTCATTCCGGGACGATAACCGACAACCGGACACCGTCTCGCACTGCCCGGTTTACCCGGGAGTAGCCGACCGCCGGACGACCGCAGACCCCTGCGCGGCCGCGCACAAGGTCGAGTTTCCCTGACCGTCCACTGTGTACAGATCGCATCGGCAGGTGGCCCGCGAACGGCTCGCCTGCACGACCGTCGCTTCCGCGCGCAGCAGCACGCCGTCGGCGGGCACGAGGTAGTCGATGGAGAAGCCGCTCGTCAGCAACTGCGGGCCGAGCACGGTTCCGGCGGCGAAGGTGAGCGCGTTGTCCGCGGCGTAGGCGAGGACGCCGCCGTGCAGGTAGCCGTTCTGCTGCCGGAGGTCGTCGCGGACGTCCAGTTCGAGTACCGCGCGCCCGTCGCCGAACTCCTCGACTCGCGCGCCGAGCAGGACGCTGAACGGTTGCGCGGCCAGCGCGGCGCGCGCGAGGTCCACATGCATCTTCGGTCCTCACTTCAGTAGTGAAGTACTTCAGTAGTGAAGTGAGGATGGCGGCGAGCGGGGAAGGCTGTCAAGATCCACGCATGGCCGCCGACGAACGTCTTTTCTTCCTGCTGCAGAGCGCGGCACACCGGCTGCGCGTCGAGGGCGACCGGCGCTGCCTCGCCGCGGGCGGCGTGACGACCGCGCAGCTCGGCGCGCTGTTCGCGGTGCACGACCAGCCGGGGCTCACCCAGCGGGAACTGGCCGCGGAGCTGGGCCAGCGCGAATCGGCGATCACCGCGATGACCGGACGGCTGGTCGAAGCGGGGCTGGTCGTCCGGCAGCAGCATCCCGAACAGCACCGGGCGCTGGTACTGGACCTGACGCCGGAGGGGAACGCCACGATCGCCCGGTTGCGGCCGGTGATCGAATCGTTCAACCGCGAACTGCGCGCGCTGCTCGGGGACGCCTTCGGGCCGACCAGCGAGGCACTGCGGTCTCTGGCGGGGTGGCCGGGCTGACGCCGCACCCAGTTCACCGGACCGAGAACGCCCCGAAGTGGCCAGCCGGGGGGGCGCAGGCGTTAGGGGGTTATCCGGACGGCCCGGGGTGCCCGGGTAGCCGCGGACCGGCTAGCTTCAACAGAGATGTCACCCACCACACTCGCCCCCGCCGCCTTCCGGCAACGTGCGGGGCGCACCATGGCCACCGTGGCGATCATGACGGCCCGGCTCTGGTGGGCCTGGCAGACGGTCCGGTCCGCGGGCGTCGCTTACCTCTCGGCTCAGCGCTCGGAGCCTTCCCCGCCCTGTTCGGCGAGAAACCGTTCGAACTGCGAGCCCAGTTCCTCCGCGGTCGGCATGTGCTCCTGCGATTCGGCGAGCAGGCTGTGCCCGGACGCTTCGGCGAACGTGTCGTACTGACGTTCCAGCGCGCGCACCACGTCGGCGGATTCCTCGGATTCCGCGATCTGACGGTCGATTTCCGCCTTGGCCACCTCGGCCGCGGTGCGGAGTTCGCCGTCGGGCAGGCGCAGGCCGGTCGCCTTGCCGATCGAGTCGAGGATCGTCAGCGCGGCGGCCGGGTAGGTCGATTGCGCCAGGTAGTGCGGCACGTGCGCGGCGAAGCCCATCGCGTCGTGGCCCCATTCGCCGAAGCGGTACTCCAGCATCGCGGCGGCGCTGCCCGGGACCTGCATCCGGTTCGGCAGCGGCTGGTGCTCGCCGACCAGGTGCTCGCGGGTCGCGTGCGCGGTGACGCCGAGCGGGCGCGTGTGCGGGGCTCCCATCGGAATCCCGTGGTAGCCCACGGTGAGCCGCACGCCCCAGCGCTCCACCAGCTGTCGCACGGCGGCCGCGAACAGCTCCCATTCGCGGTCCGGTTCGGGGCCGGACAGCAGCAGGAACGGGATGCCGTCCTCGTCGTGCAGCAGGCGCACGACCAGTTCGGGGGCCTCGTATTCCTCCCAGTGGTCGACCGCGTAGATCATCGCCGGGCGGCGCGACCGGTAGTCGATGAGCCGGTCGACGTCGAACCGCGCGACGACCCGGTTCTCGACCTCCCCGGTGAGGTGGTCGGTGACCAGCCGCCCGGCCGAGCCCGCGTCCATGAAGCCCTCGAAGAAGTGCAGAAGCACCGCTCCGTCCAGGTCGGGGACGTCCGAGTCCACCTCGTACAGTTCCTCGGGATCGAGTCCCACCGGATCCTCCTGCTGCTCGCTTGCACGGACGTACGCGGTACAACGCGGCCCGGCTGCGAATCCATCCCGCGCGCGGCGAAAATAGTAACGCCCCGCACTCGCCCGGCGCCCCGGATCGGGGCATCGTGACACTTGTCGTGGGCATCGCGACGTCCGATCGGGCACTCTGAGCACGTGAACATCGAGGAATCCACTACGCTTGAACTGCGGCTGCGCCCGCCGGAACACCGGGTGAGCCGCCGGGCGATCGGCCACTGGGCGGCGTCGGCGGGGGCCGGCTGGCTGCTCGTGATCGCGGTGCAGGCGGTGGTGGTCGCGACCGCGGACGATCCGCCGCCGTGGCTCACGGTGACGTTGCAGCTCTCCTGCGTGCTGGCCCCGCTGCACCTGCTGGTCATGCCGCAGTGGCGCTACCGGGTGCATCGCTGGGAAGTCACCGGGGAGGCCGTCTACACCCAGTCCGGCTGGCTGAAGCAGGAATGGCGGATCGCGCCGGTCTCGCGGATCCAGACGGTGGACGTCGAACGCGGCCCGCTGGAGCAGCTGTTCGGGTTGGCCCGGCTCACTGTCACCACTGCGTCCGCCGCCGGACCGCTGCGCATCTCCGGGCTCGACCGCGACGTCGCGGTCGCACTGGCCGACGAACTGACCCGCACCACCCAGGCCGTGCGCGGGGACGCGACGTGAACGCCGCCGCCCCCTCCGCTCCGGTCGCCGCCGAGGGCGCCGCCGACGCGCCCTGGCACCGGCTCGATCGTCGGATGTTGTTGATCCGTCCGGTTCTCGACTTGGTGAAGTCGCTGCCGGTGCTCGTCGGCGCGCTCGTGCTCGGCCACGGAAACCACTGGCAGTGGATTGGTCTCGCGGCCACCGCGGTGACGATCGGCGTCGGCATTTCGCACTGCCTCACCTCGCGCTACCGCGTCACCGCGACCCAGCTCGAATGGCACACCGGGTTGCTGCTGCGCAAGCAACGCGCGATTCCGCTCGATCGAATTCGTACCGTAGATGTGGTTTCGGAACCGAAACATCGGCTTTTCTCGCTTTCGGCAGTACGAATCGGTACTGGACGGCATGATCACGGAAAAGGGCCGGGCAAGGACCAGCTGGTGCTCGACGCGGTCACCGGCGCCGAGGCCCAGCGGTTGCGGATCTTGTTGCTGCACCGGACGCCGGCGGAAACGCAAGCGCCCCCACCGCCGGAGTCGCTCGTCGCCGAAGTCGACAAGCGCTGGGTGCGGTACGCGCCGTTCACGCTGTCCGGACTCGCCGTGGTCGCCGCGATCCTCGGCACCGTCTACCACTTCGCGCACGAACTGCACTTCGACCCGACGAGTTTCGGGCCGGTCCGCGACCTCACCGCCCGCGCGCTCGAACAACCGGTGTGGCTCACCGTGGTGCTGGCGGCGGCCGGGCTGCTCGTGCTGGTGTCGGTGCTGTCGGTCGGCGGATACGTGTTGTCCTTCTGGAACTTCCGGCTCACCCGCGAACCGGGCGGCACACTGCACATCCGGCGCGGGCTGATCACGACGCGGTCGGTGTCGATCGAGGAAGACCGGTTGCGCGGCGTCGAGATCAAGGAACCGTTGCCGCTGCGGATGGTCGGCGGCGCGAAGTGCGTCGCGGTCGCGGCCGGACTGCGGGAGGGCAAGGGCGCGGACCGCGGCGGCGGCCTGCTGCTGCCGCCCGCTCCGGCGGGGAAGGCCATGCAGATCGCGAGCGAGGTGCTCGCCGAGGACTTCGCGAAAGTCCCCCTCGTGCGGCACTCCCGGCGCGCGCTGACCCGCCGGATCACTCGCGCCGTCTTCGCCGTGCTGGCGCTGTCGGCCGCGCTGTTCGCGCTGGCCTGGCTGGACGTGCTGCCGGAATGGCCGTGGCAGGCCGCGCTCGTGCTGCTGCCGTTCGCCGTCCTGGTCGGTCTCGACCGCTACCGCTCGCTCGGCCACACGATCACCGGCCGGTATCTGGTGACCCGTTCCGGGTCGCTGGCCCGGGCGACGGTCGCGATCCGGCGGGATCGGCTCACCGGGATCGTCGTGCAGCAGTCGCTGTTCCAGCGGCGGGCCGGGCTGGCGACCGTCATCGCGCCGGTCGCCGCGGGCCGCGGGCACTACCGCGTGCTGGACATCGAGCAGGGCGCCGGATTCGCGCTCGCCGACACCGCCGTTCCGGGGCTGCTGACACCGTTTCTGGCCGTCCCGGAAAAAGGGTGATCTGTGGTAATTTACCGTCGCGTTCGTGATTGAATTCGGTGCTTCGGCGGAGAGGTTTCAGGATGTCTGAGCCCGGACTTCGTCGCACAGCCGGAGCCAACAGTTCCCGGAAAGTGCTCCAGTTGCTGTTGTCGTTCACCGAACAGCGCTGGGAGGCCAGCGTGGCGGAGCTCGCCGAAGCGATCGGCAGCCCGGTCGCCACCACCTACCGCTACGTGCAACTGCTGAAGGAATTGCAGCTGCTCGAAGAGTCCCGGTCCGGGCGCTACCACGTCACCAGCCGCGTCATGCCGCTCGCGCGGGCCGCCCGGCTCGCCAACGACCTGGCCAGGGTCGCGCGGCCGATGCTGGAGGAAGCGGTGCGCGAACTCGGCGAGACCGTCCTGCTCTTCCAGCACTTCGGCGACGCCGCGGTGTGCAGCGACCGGGTGGAATGCGACCGCCCGATGCGGTTCACGTTCCAGCCAGGGCATTCGATCCCGCTCGGCGTCGGCGCGACCGGGAAGATGCTGCTCGCCCTTCTTCCCGACGGCGAACGCGAACGCCAGGTCGCCCGGATCGCCCGGGAACGCGGAGCCGAAGTGCGCGACGACCTCAAGCTCGCGCTGGCCAACCGCTACGCGCAGAGCTGGGGCGAGATCGAGGACGGGGTGTGGTGCTGCTCGGTGCCAGTCGACGCCGACCGGCACCGGCCGAGCGTGCTGACCTTCGTCGGCCCGGCCAACCGCATCGGCGACGCGGAGCGCGAACGCGCCCTCACGGCGTTGCGCGCTTACGCGGAGCAGATCGGAAAAGCGATTTCCGAGTACTCCGTGTAGCCGTAAAGTCGGGCCGGTGATCCGTCTCGCCGCCCCTGCCGATCTTCCTGTGCTGCCTGATCTCGAACGTGCCGCCGGAGAACCGTTCCGGTCTGTCGGCATGGCCGCGATCGCCGACGACGCACCGCCGTCGGTCGAGGAACTCGCGGTGTTCCAGTCCGCGGGCCGATGCTGGGTCTGGGACGACGACGGGACGATCGCGGCCTACGTGCTCGCGGAGGAAGTCGACGGTTTCGGGCATGTGGAACAGGTTTCGCTGCTGCCCAGCCACGCGCGCCGAGGGTTAGGGCGGGCGCTGATCGAAACGGTCGGCGAGTGGGCGGCGGAGCGAGGGCTGTCCGGGCTGACGCTGACGACGTTCGCCGAGGTGCCGTGGAACGCGCCCTATTACGAGCGGCTCGGGTTCCGGGTGCTGGCTGATGATGAGCAGGGGCCAGGACTGCGGGAGATCCGGCGAGCGGAGATCGCGCGGGGGCTGGATCGGTGGCCACGGGTGGCCATGGTGCGGCCTGTCCGCGTTTCTGTTGCGGGGTAAGCGGTTTCGCCGCTGTTCAGGCTGCGGCTGCCAAGGTCGCCCGCGCTCGCATCAACGCGAAGCCCAGCAGGTTCAGCCCTTGCCACCGCGCCGGGTTCTGCGCGTCCGGGTGGTCCGCAGTCAGCCCGATCCCCCACACCCGGTCCACCGGGCTCGCCTCCACCAGCACCCGCTGCCCCGTGTTCAGGAGAAACCGCCGCAGCTCCGGGTGCTGCCCGAACTTGGCGACACTGCCAGCGAACACGATCTCGTCGCGGTACGCCTCCCACTCGTCCTGATCGAACCCCGCGACGCCGCGTCCCAAATCCTTGGCCTGCCGCGGATGCCGGGCATCGAGAATCTTGGCCGCACTCGTTTCGTCGCCGAACAGCAGCGCCTTGCGCCACATCATGTAGTGCTCGGCGGTGGCGAACGTCTCACCGTCCGCGGCGAAGGGCGCGGGCCACCACTGGCTCAGGCAGCCCTGGCCGACGCTTCCGTCACGCTCTGGCCGGTGACCCCAGAAGAACAGGAACTTGACTCGCGGCCCGTCGCTCATCCAGTCGGCGAGTTCGGCGACGTCTCGCGGGTTTTCCTTCATGAGCAGGCAGTCTTTCAGCACCACGGCTCGTCGGCGAACGCTTTTCTCCCGCGCTGTGACGACAGGTGCTAGTTGGCGTCACCGTGTCGCCTGAGGTGGCGATTCGTGGCCGAGTACAGGCAGTAGATGGCATGAGGCACAGGCGATGGTTGGCATGGCAGGCGGCGCGATCGACATCGAACCTTCGGTCCACTACGAGAGATGCCGTAGTCGCGCATCGCTCGTAGCCACAGTGCACGATCCCCGTGCACAGTCAGCTTTGATAAACGCGGGGCCGCCCCCGTTCTCTCTTCATGTGGGCGACTTCGGTTCGCGCTGGCAGTGGTGGCGAGGGAGGCCAGGTTTCTTGCATGCCCTTGTCGATCGGCATGGCACCGCGCGATCGTGAGGAGCCATTTCGTCTGGTGCCGGGGATTGTCTGCTCCGCGACTGCCTTCGCCGTTGAACGGCCTTCGCGTGCTTGTCGCGACAGTTCGCGACGGTCGCGTTCGCTGTCGAGAGGAGGTCGCTAATGCGTCAAGCCCGGAGTCGATCGATTCGGCCGAGGAAGCTGGGAACTGCGTCATCCAGCCGAACCGGCCGAGCCGGTTGCGAGGTGGCCCGCGTGAGGGAATCCGATGTCTGGAAGGGGCTGCGTCCGATGCTGTGCCTGCTGGCTGTCGCCGTGGCTGCCATAGAGGACAACGAGGCCCTTGCCGCCGCGGCAAGGGCACTCATCGCGGTTGGTGACATGATCGTCAACGCTGGTCGGCACAAGCGGTCATAACACCAGGTCCGGCCGCCGCATGGCGGCCGGGCTACCACCGCTCCCAGGAAACCGCACTCGCGTCGGCATGCCAATGGCAGACTGCAGGATCAGGCTCCGAACCGTAACGAAACATGGTTTCGTTACGTCGAATTCTTGCGTAGCTGGGAGGGGGGCGATCTGATGGGGGACGTTGTCGGCGTCTGTCCGTCATGCGGGGACCCGCTTCCCTCGAACTCCGGGAGAGGACGTCCCCGGCAGTACTGCTCGGCCGCGTGCCGAACGGCGGGCCATCGCGCCCGCGAGCGCGCGCGCGGAATGGCCGAGGCCCGCGAAGCGCGCCGGTGCGCGAACAGCGTCGCCGGACACGCCTGCCAACGGCCGGCGGAGTTCCTACTGACCGTGGACGGCCGGGAGATGCGCACCTGCGGTATCTGCCGCGAACTGGCGATGGCGTTCCTGGGCAGGCAAGGCTCGACCGTCACGACCGTGGACGTCAAACCGCTCAACAAGGAACCCGCGGAACGCGCGAGTGTTCCCGTCGCACGCGAGAGTCAACCCCGGGGCCGGATCCTGCTGCTGGAAGACGACGACAATCTGCGCCTCGCGCTCGCGCACGGGCTGCGAGCGCGAGGATACAAGGTGACCGAAGAATCGGACCTGCCCGCCGTGGACGAGCAGGTGCGCACCGACCCACCGGACCTGCTGCTCCTCGACCGCATGGTCCCCCACGGAGACGCTCTTGACTGGGTGCAGCACATACGCGCCCAGGGCAACGGGATCCCGGTGGTGTTCCTGACCGCGCGTGATTCGCTTGCCGACCGACTCGACGGCTTCGACCGCCACGTCGACGACTACATCGTCAAACCGTTCGCCTTCGAAGACCTCCTCACCCGGGTGGGCAGGGTGCTGCGCCGGTCCCGTCCCGAAAGCCCGCCCAAGCAAACCTACGCCGACAGCTTCGTCCAACTGGACTTCCAGGCAGGCGAACTCCGGGTCAGCGGCATCGCGGTGCCGCTGACCCGGCAGGAATTCCGCTTCCTCGAAGTGCTGGTGCGCAACGCCGGAGCGATCCAGTCGAGGGAGAAGATCACCCGAGCGCTTTGGGGCAAAGAACCGTCAGCGCCGACCATGCTGGACGTTGTGGCCCATCGGCTGCGCCGGAAGTTGCAATCGACCGACCTGGGCGAGAGCCCGATCGTCTCCGCGCGGGGCAGGGGCTACCTCTACCAAGTGCCTGCAACGCCTGGCGGACAAGCGGCACAGCCGCCCACCCCAAGCTCTGGCTATGGTCACGCCAGCCGCGCCCTCGACATCCTCAACGCTCGCGAGCGTCAGGAAACACGCTTTGAGACTCCGAGCGAAGACTGACCTGCGCGCCCGGCGGCCCGCGGGGCACGGCAGGTCCGTCCTGCCGACTCAGCATTGAGCACCGTGCCAACTAGCACTGGGATATGCCAACTAGCACCAGTCGTCACACGCGCGGGTCGCTCAGGAGGGGGACCTGGATTGCCCCGCGATTCGAACACGTGTTCTACTGGTCGAGCCGGCCCCGGAGGGGGAAGCTCCGCGGGCCGGCACCCAGGCAAAACCCGTCCGTCGATCGATCCTCAGGAGGCAGTGTGGCGGTCAAGATCACCCACCTCGCCAGTGGTCAGCAGGTCCGCTTCGCGAACGCGGACGGCGCCCGCCGCTATGCCGAAATCATGGGCGGCGGGGTGGACAAATGGCGCTTCACGATCGTCCCCGGGGACAGCGGAGCGCCCGGGATGCCCGCGGCGGTCGTCAATGTGCCGGTGTGGCGGACTGTCGCTCGGTGAGGGTTGTGCGGGTCGGCCGGGAGCGGGGCGGCCAGTGACTGGTTGCGTCGGGCGGCGGTGTCCGGGGCGGGGTGCCCGCCGCTCGACGAGTGCCGCCTAATGAGCACCAGTGGGCTGCCGTTGCTCGCCGGGCACTGCTCGATGACTGCCGCCGAATGACCACGGCCCGGCAACTGTCGCTCGGCGATTGCCACACGGCGGCTGCTGCCGGGCGGCTCTTGCCCGGCAGTCGGGACCCGATGGTTGTTGTTAGGTAACCGGCAAGCGCCACTCGACGGCTGTTGCCGGGTGTTGGCCGACCGGCCTGTCGTCCACGGGCCACACGACGGACGCCGTCAGTAGCCGCGAACCTGTGACGGTTCCCCCGGCGAGCACCGCATGACAGGCTTGCCGGGCAACAACCGACCGGCGACGGCTGCCCGGCGACCACCGCCCGATGACTGCCATCAAGTGTCCGCCAACCGGTGGGTGGTGCTCGGCGAGCACCGCCCACCGGCTGCCGCGAACTAACCGCAGACCGGCGACCGTTGCCCGGCGACCCCCAGACAACCGCCAAACAGCGAACGTCGCCCAGCGACCGGAACCCGATGCTGCCGCCCACCGACTCCGGCGGCCGGCCACCGTTGCCTGGCAACCGCCACACAACCGCCGACCGGCGACCCTTGCCCGACAACCGGGACCCGATCACCGCCACCCACCGACTGCGCCCAGCGTTCCGCACCCGGCCCTGTCGCCAATCCCTGCCACCCCAGCGCGATCACCCGCTGACCCCACCGCAATCGGCCCACCGCGAAACCCCCGTGCCAATCACCGGAACAACGTCACCTGTTGTTTGTTGCTTACCGCCCACGCCTTGTGCTCCACTGTCGATCACCCACTGCTGTAAGTCCCGCGGACGCGGGACCGCCGCTTGTCAGCAGCGACCACCTCGGCACGGCCCTGCATCCGTGCCCGACGGACAGAAGGAGCGGCTCCTTTGCTTGCGCACCAGCGTGGAACACATCCGCATGGCACCAGTCGGCGGGGAAACCATCGGCGGGGAAAGATCCGGGTCACCGTCGCGTTGTCAGTCCTCGCGCTCACGGTCGGGGCCAGTGCGGCCCACGCGGCCACCCCGAAAGCCACGGCTTGGCCTGGCGGGTCGAAGGTGGCCGTCGCCGACGACGCGGGGGTTTTCGGCAGCAACCTCAGCGGCGTGTCGTACGAATCGCCCACTGTGCTGTGGGCGGTGAAGAACGGCCCGAGCACCCTGTACCGGCTGGTCCAGGACGGGAACAAGTGGCGGCCCGACACCGCCAACGGCTGGGGCAAGGGCAAGGCCCTGCACTACTCCAATGGCAGCGGCGACCCGGACGCCGAAGGCGTTGTCTTCACCCCGGACGGCGTCTTCGCCTCGACCGAGCGCGACAACGACGACGGTGACACGAGCAAGCCCGCCGTGCTGCGGTACGCGGTCTCCGGTTCGGCCAAATCGCTGAACGCGACCGGGGAGTGGGACCTCACCGACGACCTGCCCTCGGTTGACCCCAACAAGGGTCTCGAGGCCATCGCGTGGGTGCCCGATTCGGCGCTCACCGCGCACAAATTCCGGGACGAGCACACGAAAGCCGCCTACAACCCGGCGAGCTATCCGAATCACGGGACCGGCCTGTACTTCGTCGGGCTGGAGGAGAACGGGAAGGTCTACGCGTACGCGCTCGACCAGTCCGGCGGCAAGTACACCCGCGTCGCCACCATCGACAGCGGGTTCCCGGCGATCATGGATCTCGAGTACGAACCGTCGACCGGCCACCTGTGGGCCGAATGCGACAACACGTGCAAGGGCCGCACGAGCACGCTCGACGTCAACTCCAAGGGCGCGTTCGCGGTCACCGCGCAGTACGACCGCCCATCCGGGATGCCGAACTACAACAACGAGGGCTTCGCGATCTCGCCGACGTGCGCGAACGGAAGCAAGCAGGTCGTGTGGTCCGACGACGACAACGACGACAACCACGCTCTGCGCACCGGGACGCTCTCCTGTAAGTAGTCCTTTGTAGACAGAACCGGGGGGGGGGGGGGGGGGGGGGGGGGGGGGGGGGGGGGGGGGGGGGGGGGGGTGGGGAGGGGGGGGGGGGGGGGGAGGGGGGGGGGGGGGGGAGGAAAAG
>NZ_JBVJOE010000002.1:412454-429272 GCF_055583325.1 Amycolatopsis sp. NPDC104775 | reverse complement strand
GGAATTCTCTCCGGGTACCCCCTTTTAGAAAAAAAAACCCCCCCCCCACCCCCCCCCCCCCCCCCCCGGTGTCGTAAGAACGTCAGTTCTTCAGCAACCGGTCCAACGCCTGCGGAACGGCCGCGGCCAGCAGGTCCAGTTCGGCTTCCTCGGCGACCAGCGGCGGCGACACGGCCATTCCCTTGCCGAGCGAGCGCACGATCACGCCCTCCTCAAGCAGGAACTTGTGCAGCCGTCCGGGGGCGCCCGGGTCCGCGGCCAGCAGGTCCGGCGCCAGTTCCACCGCGGCCAGGAATCCCAGCCCGGCCCGGACTTCCGCCACCGCGGGATGTCCGACCGCGCCGGAAAGCGCGTCCGCGAGCGGTTTCTCCAGCGCTTTACCGCGCGGGATGATGTCGTCGCGCTCGTAGATGTCCAACGTCGCGTTCGCCGCGGCACAGGCCACTGGGTGACCGGCGTACGTCGCGCCGTGGCGCAGGATCGGGGCGCCCGGGCGGCCGGTGAAGAACGGCTCCGCCACGTGTGGCGCCACCAGCAGCACGCCAAGCGGGATCGTTCCGCTCGTCACGCCCTTCGCGGTGGTCACCAGGTCCGGCTGCACCGGCCAGCGGTCGATGCCGTACCAGGTGCCGAGCCGCCCCCACGCGCAGATCACGCAGTCCGCGACGAACAGCACCTCGTGCTTGCGGCAGATCGCCGCCACTTCCTCGATATAGCCGTCCGGCGGCAGCAGCACGCCGCCCGCGCCGATCACTGGTTCGCAGAAGAACGCGGCCACCCGCTCCGGGCCGACGCGGAGGATTTCCTCTTCCAGCGCCGCCGCGTTGTCGTAGGGCACCTGCGAGAAATCGGCGGCTGGCGGCCCCCAGCCCTCCGCGTTCGCCGGGATCCCGGCCGCGGCGGTGCCGAATCCGTGGGTGCCGTGGTAACCCTGGGTCCGGCTGATGACGTGGGTCTTGTCCGGGCGTCCAGTGTGGACGAAGTAGGACCGGGCGATCTTCACCGCGGTGTCCACCATGTCGCCGCCGCCCGAACCGAGGAACACCTTCGACCCGGGCACCGGAGCCAGCTCGGACAGCCGCGACGCCAGCTTCAAAGCCGGTTCGTTCGCGACCCCGCCGAACAAGTTGTACGCGTCGAGCTTCTCCAGCTGCTCGGTGACCGCGCGGGTGATCTCGGGACGGCCGTGGCCGAGGTTCGAGTACCACAGCGACGCGGAGGCGTCGAAGTAGCGGCGGCCCGCGTCGTCCCAGACATAAGACCCCTCGCCGCGGGTCACCACGAACCGGTTCCCGTCGACCGCGCCCATGTCCGCGAACGGGTGCCACAGCGGGTTCGGCTGCTGGTCCGGCATTGCTCCTCCTCGGGGTCGGCTCAACCGGCCGGCGCCGCGGGGAGCGGCGACCGGCCGCCGCCGCCCTTTCTACCCGCCCGGCCGGGGATCGGCTAACCGCGACCCCTCGACGCGCGCCATCGCGGAACTCCGCAGTCCGGGGTCCCGATGGCTCCGATGGCGCTGTCCCCGGCCGGGCAGACTGGGCGCGGGCCGCCGCGACGGGCGGCGGCACGCGAGCTCGCCCTTGTACAGCTCGGCGGCGCGGACCAGATCGGCGTAGGCCTCGACGTGGATCCGGTTGATCGCGTCGTGCGCGTCCCGGGCGGCCGCGTCGAGCCACGCGCAATAGTCGTTCCTGGTGCGAGTCCGCATCGCACGCTCCCTGCTCAGACGTTTTCGACGGTGGTCACCGGTGCGTTCGCGGGCGCGGAACCGAGCGGCGCGCCCTTCCGGTCCTTCACGAGGAAGCTCGTGACCAGGCCGACCACGGTCATCACGGCGAGGTAGCCGCCGACCGCGTAGACCGTTCCGGTGCTGGTCTGCAGTGCCTCGGCGATGGTCGGCGCGAACGCCCCGCCGAGCACCGCGCCGATCGCGTAGGAGATCGCCGCGCCGCTGTAGCGGACCGTGGTCGGGTACATCTCCGCGTACAGCGCCGACTGCGGACCGTAGGTGAGCCCGAGCCCGACCGAGAACAGCACCAGCGCGAGAACGAGCAGCCCGACGCTTCCCGTGTTGACCAGCGCGAAGAACGGGAACATCCAGACCAGCTGCACCACGAACCCGATCTGGTAGGTGCGCAGGCGTCCGATCCGGTCGGCGAGCCAGCCGCCGGCGAGCGTGCTCAGCAGCCAGGCGACGGCGGAGATCATCACCGCGATCAGCACCGTCGAACGGTCCAGGTGCAGTGATTTGGTCGCATACGACTGCACATATCCGCCGGTGGTCATGTACCCGACGGCGTTGTTGGCCGCGAACAGCAGCGCGCCCGCGACGACCAGCTTCCAGTGGTGCCGGAACAGCTGCACCAGCGGCAGGCTCGACCGCGCCTTCTTCTCGCGGACCTCCTCGAACACCGGGCTTTCCGCGACCCTCGACCGGATCATCAGGCCAGCCACGATCAGCACGACGCTCAGCAGGAACGGGATCCGCCAGCCCCACGCCAGGAACTGCTCCGGCGTCGTCAGCGCGGTGACCAGCGCGAGAACGCCGTTGGCCAGCAGCAGCCCGATCGGCACGCCGATCTGCGGGAACGCGCCGTACAGCCCGCGCCGCTGCGCGGGCGCGTGCTCGACCGCGAGCAATGCCGCACCGCCCCATTCGCCGCCCGCGGAAAGCCCCTGCACGATCCGCAGCAACACCAGGATGATCGGAGCCCACACGCCAATCGACGCGGTGTTCGGCACCAGGCCGATCAGCACCGTCGAGATCCCCATCAGCAGCAGGGTGAGGATCAGCATCGCGCGCCTGCCGAGCCGGTCGCCGAGATGCCCGGCGATCACCGCGCCGATCGGGCGGAAGAAGAAGCTGATGCCGACCGTCGCGAAGGACAGGATCAGCGCGTCCTTGCCGAGCACCGCGAAATACTGCGTGGCGAAGACCAGCCCGGCGCAGATCGCGTAGATGAAGAAGTCGAACCATTCGATGGTCGTGCCGGCCATCGCCGCCAGCACGACGCGGCGGTGCTCTCGGCTGATCCCGGTCGTGCGCGGCATCGCGCCTCCCTGCTGCTGACGGTGCTCCCAGGCCGTGGCAGATCGTATATAATCAGTCGCCATCCCGACAAGACTCAATGCGGTAACTGAGCAGGCTTTTTGTCTACATTGGTCGGAATCGCGAGCGTGCGCGTGGTTTCCACGCAGCGGCCGCGATCGGCAGATAGTATATTATTTAGCGCACCAAACGGACCGGTTACCGTGGCCTGGACACCCCGCCCTGGCGGGTTGCGAAGGGGAGGCGACAGGGATGTCCACAACGCATGAGCAAGCCGGCGGGCTCAGCAAGAGCCAGCACACGTATCAGGTGCTGAAATCGCGGATCACCGCCGGCGCGTACCCGGCCGGGCACCGGCTGGTGCTCGGCTCGCTGGCCAAGGAATTCGACGTGAGCACGGTCCCGGTGCGGGAAGCGGTGCGGCTGCTGCAGGCCGAGGGGCTGGTGCACTTCGAACGCAACGTCGGCGCGACCGTCGCGGCGATCGACCCGGTCGGCTACGAGCACACGATGCAGATGCTCGCGATCGTGGAAAGCGCGGCCACCGCGCTGGCCGCCCCGCATCTGACGGCCGACGACCTCGCCGAAGCCACCGAGCTCAACGACCGCATGCGCGCCGGTCTCGACCAGCTCGAACCCGTCGAGTTCACCCGGCTCAACCACGAGTTCCACGAGGTGCTCTACACCCGCTGCCCCAACCCGAGCCTGGTCGACCTGGTCACCAAGGGCTGGGCGCGGCTGGCCACGATCCGCGATTCGACGTTCTCGTTCGTGCCCGCCCGAGCGCTCGCGTCCGTCGCCGAACACGACCAGCTGCTGGACCTGATCCGGGCCGGTTCCGGCCCCGAATGGATCGAACACTGCGCGCGGGCGCACCGGTCGGCGACGCTGGACGCGTTCCTCCGCTGGGAAGCGGACGCGCACCAGGGCTGAGACTTCACCCAGTCATACGCGCGCGGATCGTCGCGAAATCCTCCGGCGGAATGGTGAACAGGCCACGGCGGAACGGCAAACCCCAATGCGTGGAATCGGTGACGAACGACAACTGCTCGACCAACGGCTTCGCGTCCACGCGCTGGCAAGCGTGAAAGGAAGCCGCGAGCCGCCAAGGCCGGAACTCGTCACTCACGTAGGCCTGGTAAGGCTTTTCGCCGGTGATGGTGGCCCACGCGGTGAACTGCCGCACGGGAGCGCCGCCCTGCAAGCTCGTGCGCGGCGAATAGAAAATCATCTCATCGCCAGGACGCGGCTGGCGAAGACGCTTGCCCGCGCCGTGGTCCGCCTGGGTGAAGCCGCCCTCGATGGCGGCTTCCACATGGTCCAGGCTGACGGTGTTGATCCAGAACTGCTGGCCGGGAGAGGCGGTCACTTCGCCGTCAGCCCTTCGACAAGGCCGGTCGTCGGCCTGCCGATGAGCCGGGATAGATCGTCGCCGACCCGGGCGAAAACCCCGGCGGCAATGGTTTCGTCGAGGCTGACCAAGAAGCTGGCCAGTCCGCCGTCCATTCCCGTCTTCACCAGCATTTCGCGCAATTCTTCGGGGGCGACCGGCCGATACGCGACTTCCCGCTCCAGCACAACAGACATCGCTTCGGCGATATCGGCGTAGGTGAAGTCCGTGTCGCCGGAAAGGCTGTAGGTGACATTGTCGTGCCCCTCGGTGGCGACCACGACGGCCAGCGCCTCAGCCAGGTCCTTCCGGCGGGCTGCCGCGACCACTGCCGCACCGGCCGCCGCGGCGAAAACGCCGGTGAAACGGGGGCCGGCCAGCGACTGGACATAGTTCTCGATGTACCAGGTGTTCCGCAGAATCGTGTACGGCACACCGGAATCGATCAGGGCCTGCTCAGTCGCCCGATGGTCCGCGTTGAGCTCGAACCGGGCATCGTCGGCCCGGACTCCGCTGGTGTAGTAAACGTGCCGGACATTCGCGGACTTCGCGGCCTCGATGACCGACTCGTGCTGGGCAAGGCGATTCTCGTCGCGTCCCGAGATCAGCACGATGTCCGAGTGCCGGGCGACCAATTCCGCGACGGCGGCGGAATCCGACAGGTCGACCGCCGCGGCGCCGAATCCGGCAGAAGCAATTTCCGCCAGGCGCGACTGATTCCGACCGGCCGCGGTCATTGTCGCGGGATTGATTTCCCTGGCGGCCAGCGCGTCCAGGACGTGCTGGCCGAGCGCTCCGGTAGCCCCGAAAACCAGGGTGCTCGGCTCAGCCACGGTCGTGCAGGGTGACGTGGTAGCCGTCGGGGTCGGCGAAGGTGAACGTGCGGCCGAAGGGACCGTCGACCGGCTCGGAGACGATGGAGTGCCCGCCAGCGACGAGCGCGTCGTGAATGGCCTGCACGTCGGTGGCGAGCAGCCAGACCGCGGCCCCGATGCCAGGCCGCGCGGCGGAGGCGAGATCGGTGCCGGGAACGACGTCGCGAAGGGCGAACGCGATGGGCTTCGTTTCGAAGACCACGGCGTGCGGCGGTCCGGCGGGCGAGCGGACGAGGCCGAGGTACTGCTCGTAGAACGCCTGCGATGCGTCCAGGTCACGCACCTGGAGCGAGAGGAAATCGGGGCCGATGGCGGGCAAGGCACTGCTCCTTCTGGTCGTGTCAGGTTCCTGACACGACCCACTGTATGTCAGGAACCTGACAAGAGCAACCCCATGGCGGTACCAGCTTGGAGACCCGCAGAAGACCGTGCGGGGAACCCCGAAGGAATCAGATTCCCTCAGGGTTCCCCTCACGGAGGGTGGACTTCAGGTCAGCCGCGCGGTTTCCGGTACCACCGCGGCGAAGTGTTCAGCGGCGGCTTGAGCTTCGCCCGCACCACCAGCACGTTCGGCTCGTCCGATTCCACGAATTCGCTCAGCAGCCGGCGAAACGCGCGGCCGAAGCCGGACACCCGGTCCGCGTGCACGCCGAACGAACGGGCCAGTCCGACGAAATCCGGGCTGTCCCAGTCGACTCCGCGGCGCGGCAGGCCTTCCTGGTCCTGGTCGAAGCGCAGCATGCCGTAGCCGCCGTCGTCCACGATCACGACCGTCACCGGCAGCTGTTCCTCCGCCAGCGTCGCCAAATCCCCTACCGCGTAAAGGAAACCGCCGTCGCCGGTGACGCACAGAACACGGCCGCCGCCAGCCGCCTCGGCGGCCGCGCCCGCGCCGAGCGACGCCGGGAAGCCGTAACCGAGCGTGCCCCAGCCCATCGGATACGCCAGCCGCCGCGGCGCGCGCACCCGGTGGAAGCCGCCGATCCAGTACCCGGCGACGCACATGTCCGTGACGATCGTCCCGTCCGCCGGGAGCACTTCCTCCAAAGTGGACAGAAAGTCGGCGGCCTGCGGTTCCTCGTCGCGGATGCGCCTGCGCACCCGGCGGCCGATGCCGGCCAGCCGCGCGGACAGCTCGTCCAGGCCGGCGCGAGGTTCCGGGTGCAGGGATTCGACGACGCGGCGGGCGTCGCCGACCAGGGTGACGTCCGGCCGGTAGTTCTTCGCCGCGTCGCCCGCGTCGACGTTGATCGCGATCAGCTTCGGCGGGGCGGGCATCTGCCAGTTCTGCGTCATCAGGCCGTCGAAGTCGGTGCCGATCGCGAGCACCACGTCGGCCTCGTCCCACAGCTGCCCGACCTCCGGCGCGTGCACCGGATTCGGGGCCAGGCAAGGATGATCGAGCGGAAGCAGGCCGCGCGCGCCGAACGTGGTGAGCACCGGCGCGGCCAGCCGCTGGGCGAGATGCCCGATCGCTTCCCCGGCCTCCGAGCGCAACGCGCCGCCGCCCGCCCAGATCAGCGGACGGCGCGCGGACGCCAGCAGTTCCGCCGCGCGCGGCAGATCCGGCAGGTCGAGCACGCGCTCGGCGGGCGGCGCGGGAGGTTCGCGCGGCGGGGTGGGCTCGCGGAGAAAATCGGTCGGAATGCCCAGATACACCGGGCCGCTTTGCGGCATCAGCGCGAGCCGGGCGGCCCGGTGCAGCGTCGCGGCGATCTGGTCCGCGCGATGCACCGTGAAGCCGGCCTTGGTCACCGGAGCGAACATCGCCTGCTGGTCGGAAGTTTCGTGCAATACGCCGCGCACGACACCCGGACGGCGCAACGTCGACGGAATGTCCGTGGCGATCACGAGCACCGGAGCCGCGGACGCCATCGCTTCGCCGACCGCGCCGAGCGTGTTCGCCGCGCCAGGCCCCGTCGTCACGAGCGCGACGCCGAGTTTTCCCGTCCTGCGCGCATAACCGTCGGCGGCGTACCCCGCGGTCTGTTCGTGCCGGACGTTGACGAGCCGGATCCCGGTGTCCGCCAACGCCTCCCACAGCGGCAGGTTGTGGACTCCCGGCAGGCCGAACACCACCTCGGTCCCGAGAGCCGTGAGCGCGTCCCCCAGCTGCTGAGCTCCAGTCCGTCCTGCCACGCCAGCGATGGTATCCGCCTCGCGTGAGCAGCCGCAGACACGTCACCGGACAGGGTTTGTCATGATCGCGCGGCCCAGTTGTCCCCCACCTGGCCGCGTGATCTGAAACACCGGCTTTTTCGTGCGTACACTCCGGGGGCCGGGGACGCCGAGGCCCCCGGCGCGGCGGAAAGGGGTGGCGCAATGCCGTTGATGCCGGTGACCGACTCGATGTTCCTGATGGTCGAGACCCGCGAGCATCCGATGCACGTCGGCGGGCTCCAGCTGTTTCGCAAACCCGAGGGCGCCGGCGAGGACTATCTGCGCGATCTGCGCCGCTCCCTGCTGGAATCGGACAACATGCGCAGTGTGTTCCGGATGCGGCCGAGCCGTCCGGTGAACACCGTCGGGCACGTGCGCTGGTCGCGCGACGCCGACCTGGAACTCGACTACCACTTCCGGCATTCCGCGCTGCCGCAGCCGGGCCGCGTCCGCGAACTGCTCGAACTCACCTCGCGCTGGCACAGCACGCTGCTCGACCGGCACCGGCCGCTGTGGGAAACGCATCTCATCGAGGGACTGCGCGACGGCCGGTTCGCCGTGTACTCGAAGATCCATCACGCGCTGATGGACGGTGTTTCGGCGCTGCGGCATCTGCAGGGCACGCTGTCGGACGATCCGGCCGATCTGGACTGCCCGCCGCCGTGGGGTTCGCGGGAAAAGCCCGCCTCGAACCACAACGGCCGCGCGCCCGCGTCGCCGTTCGCCCTGGTGGGCAAGGCGTTCGAGCAGGTCGCGGGAATCGCGCCGGCCGCGGCGAAGGTGGCGCGCGAGGCGTTCCGCGAACACCGGCTCACGCTGCCGATGCAAGCGCCGAAGACGATGCTGAACGTGCCGATCGGCGGCGCGCGCCGGTTCGCCGCGCAGTCCTGGCCGCTCGACCGGGTGCGCGAGGTCGCGACCGCGGCGGGGGTGTCCCGCAACGACGTCGTGCTCGCGATGTGCTCCGGCGCGCTGCGCGATTACCTGATCGAACAAAGCGCGCTGCCGGACGCGCCGCTGGTCGCGATGGTGCCGGTGTCGCTGCGCCGGCGCGACTCCGGCGACGCGACCGGCAACAATATCGGCGCGCTGCTGTGCAACCTGGCCACCGACCTGACCGACCCGGCACAGCGGCTGGCCGCGATCTCGGAGTCGATGTCGAACGGAAAGAAGCTGTTCTCGCAGCTGTCGCCACTGCAGACGCTGCTGCTGTCCGGGATCAACGTGGCCCAGCTTGGCGCGTCGCCGATCCCTGGTGTCGTCGGCAACACGCGGCCGCCGTTCAACCTGGTGATCTCGAACGTCCCCGGCCCGCGCAAGCAGATGTACTGGAACGGCGCGGCGCTCGACGGCATCTACCCGGCGTCAGTGCTGCTCGACGGACAAGCCCTGAACATCACTCTGACCAGCAACGGGGACAACCTCGACTTCGGCGTCACCGGGTGCCGGCGCAGTGTCCCGCATCTGCAGCGGATCCTGACGCATCTGGACACGGCGCTGGCCGAGCTGGAATTCGCCACCCGGGGGTAGCCGGTCAGTCAATGCCTTCCGGGCTGGCCCCGCCGACCGGCACGGCCTCCGCGACGATCCGGTCGATCTCGGCGAGGTCCGCCGGGGTGAGCTGGAAGCCGGTCGCGCTCTTCTCGATGCTGGCCGGGCGGCGGGCACCGATGATGGCGACGTCGACCTTCGCCAGCGTCCACGCGATGGCCAGCTGACTCACCGCCGCTCCTCGCTCCGCAGCGAACGCGGCGAGCTGGTCGACGATCTTCAGATTGTGTCGCAACGACTCTCCGCGGAAGGCGGACGAGCGCGACCGCCAGTCCGAGGGGTCGAAGACTGTCCCAGCGGTGAGCGAGCCGGTGAGCAAACCGCTGCCGAGCGCGCTGTAGGCGAGCACGCCGATGTTCCGCGCGCGGGCATACGGGAGCGGGTCGGTTTCCGCGTCACGGCGGAAGAGATGGTAGGGCACCTGGACGGTTTCCACCGTCTCGTTCAATGCGCTGAGCTGCGCGGTGTCGTAATTCGACACCCCGACGTGGCGGATCTTGCCCGTGGCCACGAGTTCCCGCAGCGTTCCGGCGACCTCGTCCGCTGGCGTCCGCGGATCGGGCCAATGGATTTGGTAGAGGTCGAGGTGATCGACGCCGAGCGCGCGCAGGCTGTCGTCCACTCCCTGGACGAGCCACGCTCGGCGTGAATCGCGGATGCGGTCGGAGCCGGGGTGCGTCCCGCCTTTCGTCGCGATCACGACGCTGTCGCGGCGGTGGTCGAGTTCGCTGCGCAAGGCTTTGCCCAGCAGCGACTCGGCGGCGCCGTAAGCACGTGCGGTGTCGAAGAGCGTGATGCCCAGCTCGTACGCGCGCCGGATCGCCGCGATCGCGGTGTCCTCGTCGAAGCTTCCCCACTGACCGCCGAACCCGCCGGTGCCGAAGGCGATCCGGGACACTTCGAGGCCGCTGCGGCCAAGGGTGGTCGTCCGCATGGGCCGAGCACAGCATCGCCGCCGGTTCACGGCCAGAGCTCTCACCTGCTGATTATTCGGTTGACAGCTACGGGAAGCTCGGCCGGTGAGCCTCCTGGAGCCGTTGCGGCACCGCAGTTTCCGCGCCCTCGCCGCCGGGCGGACGCTCGGCACCTTCGGCAATGCGGTCGCTCCGGTCGCGCTCGCGTTCGCGGTGCTCGACCGCACCGGGTCGGCGGTCGATCTCGGGCTGGTCGTCGGGGCCCGGTCGCTGGCGAACGTGCTGTTGCTGCTTTTCGGCGGCGTGCTCGCGGACCGGCTGCCGCGCGCGGTGATCCTGCAGGGCACCGAGGTCGCGGCCGGGCTCAGCCAGGCGCTCATCGCCGTGAGTGTCCTTTGTGGATTCTCCACGCTTCCGTTCCTCCTCTCGCTGAGCGTCGTCAACGGCGCGGTCTCGGCGATGTCGCTGCCCGCCGCGGCGGCGATCACTCCGCAGACGGTGCCGCGCACCCTGCTGGCCTCGTCGAACGCGTTGTTGCGGCTGCTGGTCAACGGCGGCCGCATCGCCGGAGCCGGAGTCGCCGGGGTCGCGGTCGCGACGGCCGGATCCGGCTGGGCGCTGGCGGTGAACGCGCTGCTGTTCTTCGCCGCCGCGCTCGCCTATCGCGGGGTCCGGCTTCCGCGGGCCGAGCGGACCTCCGGCGCGCGGCCGATCGCCGACCTGATCGCCGGATGGCACGAGTTCCGGTCCCGCACCTGGGTGTGGGTGGTGGTGGCGCAGTTCGCGTTCGTCAATGCCGCCGGGCTCGGCACCCTCGTGGTCATCGGGCCGGTCGTCGCGGACGAGACGTTCGGGCGATCCGCGTGGGGGCTGGCGCTGGCGATGCAGACGGCGGGCGCGCTGCTCGGCGGGATCGTCGCCGCGCATTGGCAACCTCGGCGCGCGCTGTTCGCCGGAGTCCTGCTGGTGACCGTGGAAGCGCTGCCGGTGCTGACGCTCGGCTGGTGGCCGTCGCTCGTCCCGCTGCTGGTCACGATGCTGCTGGCCGGGCTGGCGATGGAGCAGTTCTCCGTCGCGTGGGACGTCTCGCTGCAGGAACACATCCCGCCCGACCGGCTCGCCCGCGTGTACTCCTACGACATGCTGGGGTCGCTCGCCGCGATGCCGCTCGGGCAGATCGCCGCGGGTCCGGCCGTACAGCATTTCGGCCGCGAGCCGGTGCTGGTCGCGTGCGGGGTGCTGGTCCTCGTTTCCACCGGGCTCGCGTTGTGCAGCCGCGAGATCCGGCAGCTCACGAACCGGCCGGCCGTACCGACAGGAAGTTGACCGCGCTGGCGCTGAACACCAGCTCGTCGTCGCCGTTGAAAAGTTCCATCCGGGTGCGCACGAGGCCGCGGTCGGGCTTCGACTTCGACAGCCGCGCTTCGGTGACCGTCGCCCGCATCCGCAGCCGGTCCCCCGGCCGCACCGGACGCGGCCAGCGCAGCTCGTCGACACCGGGGCTGCCGAGGCTCGCGACCGACGACAGGTAGTGGTCGGCGAACATCCGCATCATCAGGCTCGACGTGTGCCAGCCGCTCGCGATCAGCCCGCCGAACGGACCCTCCTTCGCCGCCACCGGGTCGACGTGGAAGCTCTGCGGATCGTACTTCTCGGCGAACTCGATGATCTCCGCTTCGGTGACAGTCGTGTCGCCGAACTCGTACACCGATCCCTCGGGATAGTCCTCGAACCAGCGGTCGTCGATGGGCGCGGTGAACTCGGTCATGCGCGCCAGCCTGTCATTTCCCTGGCGGGCGTCACGGGGCGGCCCAGGGCCGGACCTCTTCCAGCAGTTTCGCCACCGCCAGCACGAGATCGTCCGAATGCCGCGGGCCGACGATCTGCAGGCCCACCGGGAGGCCCGCTTCGGTGCGTCCGGCCGGGACGCTGATCGCCGGCTGCTGCGTCATGTTGAACGGGTACGTGAACGGCGTCCACTCCGGCCATTCGGTCATCCCGCTGCCCGGCGGCACGTCGTGGCCCGCTTCGAACGGCGGGATCGGGACGGTCGGCGTGAGCAGGACGTCGTAGCGGGTGTGGAACTCGCCCATCAGAATGCCGAGCGCGGCACGTTCCGCGGTGGCGTCGAGGTAATCGCCCGCGGAGTAGGTGCGGCCCTTTTCCCATACGCGGCGCAGGCCCGGGTCGATCCGCGACTCGCTGCCCGGCGGGAACGCTTCGAGCGACTTCGCCGCGCCCGTGGACCACAGCACGTCGAAGGCGTCCTTCGGGTCGGCGAAACCGGGGTCGGCCTGCTCCACCTGCAACCCAGCGTCGGCGAGCGACTGCACTGCCGACTGAACGATCGCCGCGACTTCCGGGTCTACCGTGGCAAAACCGAGCGCGGGCGAGAACGCCGCGATCAACCCGCGCACGTCGCGCCGCACCGCCTCGCGGTACGCGCTGACCGGCGGCGCGAGCCCGGTCGGGTCGCGGTGGTCCGGCAGCGCGAGGACGTCGAGCAGCAGTGCCGTGTCGTCCACGCTGCGCGCCATCGGCCCGGCGTGCGCGAGCGGACCGAACGGGCTCGCCGGGAACAGCGGAACCCGGCCGTGGGTCGGCTTCATGCCGACGATTCCGCAGAACGACGCGGGAATCCGGATCGAGCCGCCGCCGTCGGTGCCGACGGACAGCTCGCCCATCGCCGCCGCGACCGCCGCCGCGCTGCCACCGCTGGATCCGCCCGCCGTCAGCCGCGGGTTCACCGGATTGCGGGTGATGCCCGCGAGCGCGCTGTCCGTGACGCCCTTCCAGGCGATCTCCGGCGTGGTCGTCTTGCCCAGCACCACCATGCCCGCCTCGCGCATCCGCGCCATCACCGGGCTGTCGACGTCCCACGGCTGGTCGACCGGGATGCTCGTGGAGCCGCGCAGCGTCGGCCAGCCCTGGGTGAGGAAGATGTCTTTGATCGACGCCGGAACCCCGTCGAGAGCGCCGATCGGATTCCCGTCCCGCCAGCGAGACTCGGCCGCTTTCGCCTGGTCCAGAGCGCGCTCCGCGTCGACGAGGCAGTAAGCGTTGATCTCGCCGTCGCGGTCTTCGATGTTCTGCAGAGCGCTCTTCGTCGCCTCGACCGGAGAAAGTTCGCCGGTGGCGTAGGCGGCGACGAGTTCGCTGGCGGTCAGTTCCCGGTCGCCCATCCGGCGCCTCCCTGCGATTCGGACGGCACGTAGCCGAGCCGTTTGTCCACGACGTTCCACAACGGCTCCCCGGCGAGCCAGCGCCGGAAGTTGCCCGCGAACACCTCTACCAGGGTCCGCCGCCAGCCGAGGAAGTCGCCCGACATGTGCGGGGACAGCAGGACGTCCGGCATGGTCCACAGTGGACTTTCGGCGGGCAGCGGCTCGGTCTCGAAGACGTCGAGCGCGGCTCCGGCGATCTCCCCCGCCCGCAGCGCCGCGATCAGATCAGACGTGACCACCAGTTCGCCTCGGCCCACGTTCACGAACCGGGCGGACGGTTTCATCGCGGCGAACGCGGCGGCGTCGAACATGCCCTTGGTCTGATCCGTCAGCGGCGCGACCGCGACGACGTAGTCGAATTCCGGCAGATACCGGGTCAGCTCGGCGGATTCGCGCACGACGCCGAAATCCGGATCCCCGACGCGAGCCCGGCGGCCCGCACCGGACACGCGCATCCCGGCCGCGCGCAGCATCCGCGCGATGGCCCTTCCGATCGGCCCGGTGCCGACCACCAGCACCTCCCGCCCGGCGATCCGCTCGGTTTCGCGGTGCTGCCACGTACCGGCGCGCTGCAGGTCGAGCGAACGCGCGAAGTCCTTGGCGAACGCCAGGACGACGCCGAGCACGTACTCGGCGATGGCGTCGTCGAACACCCCGCGCGAGTTCGTGAGCACGACGTCGCTCTCGCGCAGCCCCGGGAACAGCACCGGGTCGACGCCGGCGCTCGCGATGTGCAGCCACTGCAGCCGGTCCGCGGCATGCCACGCGCCGGGGACGGCATCGGAGAGGAAATCGTAGACGAAAAGCGCGTCGGCTCCGGCCAGCGCAGCGGCCAGCCCGCGCTCGTCGGTGTAACGAACTACCGCCGCGTCTTCGATAGCGGCCATGTCCGGTGGTTGGGCCGCCCCGCAGAGCACTGCCAGGACGGGTGTTTCCGGGGCGTTCACGATTGACACGGTAAAAGTGGCTCGTATGATTGTCAACAATCCGAGGACTACCCCCGGAGCACCGGACGGGCATCGGGCACAGGCGTTATTCCGGAGGCTGAACCTTGGATCTGGACTCTCTCGCGTTCGAGGGCCCGCTAGCCCAGCGCGGCATCGGCGTGATCGCGCCGTTCGACCTCGCGCTCGAGCGCGAACTGTGGCGGTGGGTGCCGATGGAGGTGTCCCTGCATCTCGCCCGCACCCCCTACGAACCAGTCCCGGTGAGCATGGAAATGGCGCAGCTGGTGAGCGACAGCCGGCACCTCGCCACGGCCACGCGCGACGTGCTGCACGTGGAGCCCGAGGTGGTCGCGTACCTGTGCACCTCGGGCAGCTTCGTGAACGGCATCGACTACGAACGCTCCCTCACCAAAGCGATCTGCGACGCGGGCGCGCCGGACGCGGTCACCACCTCCGGAGCACTGGTCGAGGTGCTGCACCAGCTCGACCTGCGCCGGGTCTCGGTGCTCACGCCCTACGACGCCGATCTCACCGGCAAACTCCACGATTTCCTCGCCGAGGTCGGCGTGGACACCGTGTCCAGTGACCATCTCGGACTGGGCGGCGGCATCTGGAAAGTCAGCTACCGCACCATTGCCGAGCGGATCCTGGCCGCGGACCACCGCGAGGCCGAGGCGATCTTCGTCAGCTGCACCAACCTCCCCACGTTCGATCTGATCGAGCCGCTGGAGAAGGCGCTCGGCAAACCCGTGCTGACCGCCAACCAGCTGACCATGTGGGCCTGCCTGCGCCGGATGCGGCTGCCCATCGTGGGTCCCGGCCAATGGCTGCGGGAAGTGTCTTGACCCCTCCCGCTAATATTGTCGACAATCTGCGCATCCCGGAGGTTTCGTGACCACGATCGGCTTCATCTACCCCGACCACGCGGCCGAGGACGACTACCCGCTCGCGGAACAGCTTCTCGGCGGCTCGGACGCCGCGGAAGGCGGCATCCGCCTGCCGGTCGCGCACATTTACGGCACCGACCTGCACGCCGTGCCGGAACTGCTCGACCTCGGCAGCGAAGCCCGGCTCGCCGAAGGCGCCCGGCTGCTCGCGGAGCACCAGCCGGAAGCTGTCGTGTGGGCTTGCACGTCCGGCAGCTTCGTGTACGGCTGGGACGGCGCGCACGACCAGGCCGACCAGCTCGCCAAGGCCGCCGGAGTGCCCGCTTCCAGCACGTCCTTCGCGTTCGTGCACGCGGCGAAAGCCCTTGGCGTGCAACGAGTCGCGGTGGCCGCGAGCTACCCCGACGACGTCGCGCGGCTGTTCGTGGACTTCCTTGCCGCGGGAGGCGTCGAGGTGCTGTCGATGTCGAGCGCCGACATCGACACCGCCGCCGAAGTGGGACAGCTCGCGCCCGAGGCCGTGCTGGACCTGGCGGTGAGCCACGACCACCCGGACGCCGACGCGGTCCTGGTGCCCGACACCGCGATGCGCACGCTCGGCGAGATCAGCGCCATCGAGGAAAAACTCGGCAAGCCGGTGCTGACCGCCAACCAGGTGACCGTGTGGGAAGGCCTGCGGCTGACCGGCACGAGCAGGCTGGTGCGTTCGCTGGGCGCGTTGTTCCGGACGAGGGGCTGAGCCGTGGTCGCACTGCCGGACATAGAACCGGTGAGCCGGGAATCGACCGCCGCGGTGATCGCGCGCCAGCTGCGCGACGCGATCATGACCGGCGCGCTCCCGCCGGGCACCCAGCTCGGCGAAACCGACCTGGCCGCCCGCTTCCAGGTCTCGCGCGGCCCGCTGCGCGAGGCGATGCAGCATCTCGTGTCCGAGGGACTGCTGCGCAGCGAACGGCACCGCGGCCTGTTCGTGATCGACCTCGAACCGGCGGACGTCTTCGACATCTACCTCGCCCGCTCGGCCGTGGAAAGGGCCGCCCTGCTGTGCGCCTTCCACGGCGACCGCGAGGCGGTAGCCGCGACGCTGGAACAGAACGTGGCCGACATGGCGGCGGCCGCGGACGATCCGGCCGCGTTGTCGGAAGCGGATCTGCGGTTCCACGAGGCCCTGATCAACGCGTCCGGCAGCAAACGGCTGGTCCGCATGGCCCGGACGCTGCTGATCGAAACGCGGATGTGCCTGACGTTGCTGCAGAGCACGTATCAGGGCGTGGAGGATCGGCTGGAGGAGCACACGCGGATCATCGAGGCGCTGCGTTCGGGCGACGAGGAGACGGCGCTGCAGCTGCTGGACGCGCATATGGAGGACGCGATCAGCCGTTTGCTGCCGGGGCGGAGTTTGAAGAACGGGACCGCGACGGCGGAGTGAGGCGGGTGGGTTCTCGACCGGTGTTCCGCTGGGAAAGGACACCGGAGCGCGAACGACGGCGGCACTACTGTCGAGCGAGACCGGTGGGTGCTCGGCCACCACACCTCCGGGCAGCGACGCCAACTGCCGGGGCGGAGCTTGAAGAACGCGACCGCGACGGCCGACCGAGGCCGATCGGATCACGACCCGTGCACCCCGGAGAAAGAACACCGGAGCAACGGCGGCACTGCTGCGGGGCGAGACCGGCGGGTTCTCGGCCACCGCACCGCCGAGCAACGACGCCAACCGCCCGGGCAGAGCTTGAAGAACGCGACCGCGACGGCCGACCGAGGCCGATCGGATCACGACCCGTGCACCCCGGAGAAAGAACACCGGAGCAACGGCGGCACTGC